>NZ_FXUL01000008.1 GCF_900182955.1 Noviherbaspirillum suwonense
ACCATCAACTACTTGTTGAATTACTTTAAGCTGATCCAGCGCGCGCATCGTCATCGTGATACTCCCAGCTTTGTTCATCGCGATCTCCCTGTGAGAAGCAAGAATGCGCTGCCTCAGGGAAAACCGGACATTTCAACTTTGCTAAAAGCGGACACTACTACTTTGCCGTAATAGCCAAATTGTCCATAATGTTCGTTATGTAAAATAAAAAATCAAGTCAAGCAATCGGACGGCAACCGGGCAAATCAGCCGGGCGCCGTCAGGAACGCAACGCCTGCGCTCCTTACTTGGCGGCGGCATTGTCACTGGCGGTCTGCCGTCCGACGACAAATGCGTACAGACGTTCCACTGCGTCCTCGACCGATGCATCCTGCATGCCGACGCGTATGTCCGGTGACTCGGGAGCCACATAGGGCGAGTCCAGCCCGGTGAAATTCCGGATTTGACCAGCCCTGGCTTTCTTGTAGAGGCCCTTGGGGTCGCGCGCCTCGCAGACCTCCAGCGGGGTGTCGATGTAGACCTCGTAGAATTCGCCCGGGCTGAAACGGCCGCGCGCCGCGTCGCGGTCGGCGCGGAACGGCGAGATTAGGGTCGTTATGACGATCAGCCCGGCATCGACCATCATCCGCCCTACTTCCGCCACCCGCCGGACATTCTCGATGCGATCCGCCTCGGTGAATCCGAGGTCGCGATTGAGGCCTCCGCGCAGGTTGTCGCCGTCGAGCAGGTATGTCCGATAGCCTTCATGGTGCAGCCGTTGCTCAAGCAGGTTGGCGATCGTCGATTTGCCCGAACCGGACAATCCCGTGAACCAGAGCAGGCACGGCTTCTGCGCATTGAGGGCCGCCCTCGCGGCCTTGTCGACCGTAAAGCGCTGGGGATGTACGTGCTGGGCGCGTCCCAGGCCGAAGCTGATCATGCCTGCCCCGACCGTAGCATTGGTCAGGCGATCGATCAGGATAAAGCAGCCGGTCGCCGCGTTTTCTTCGTAGGGGTCGAAGCTCAGCGGCTGGTCGGTGCCGATATTGCACAGGCCGACCGCATTGAGTTCCAGCCGGGTAGCCGGGACGCTGGCCATGGTGTTGATGTCGATGCGGTGCTTAATGCGCGTAACCCTGGCATTGACCGTGCGACGCCCGGACTTCAGCCAGTACGGCCGCGACGGATACAGGGGATCGTCGCTCATCCACACGACCCTGGCTTCGAACTGGTCGGCGACCGTCGCCGGTGCGTCCAGCGCACTCAAGAAATCGCCGCGGGAAACGTCGACCTCGTCGCCCAATACGACCGTCACTGCGTCGCCCGCGAATGCGGCGGGCATGTCGCCGCCTTTTCTGACGATGCGTTTGATGAACGTCTCGGCGCCGGATGGCTGTATGCGCACCCGGTCGCCCGGGCGCATGCAGCCGGACGCCACGGTGCCGGCGAAGCCGCGGAAGTCGGGCGACGGCCGGTTGACCCACTGCACGGGAAAGCGCAGCGGCAGCATGCGCAACCTTTCGTCGTGGACCGGGACGGTCTCCAGCCAATCGAGCAGCGTCGGCCCCTGATACCAGTGCATGCTAGCCGAGCGGGTATGGACATTGTCGCCGTCGAGCGCGCTAAGGGGTATGGCTGCCAGGCTGTCGAACCCGAGATGGGCCGCGAAACCGGCGTATTGGCTGGCGATATCCCTGAACAGTTCATGACTGTAGCCGGCGAGGTCCATCTTGTTGACCGCCAAAACGATGTTCCTGATGCCGACCAGCGACACCAGGAAGCTATGGCGGCGCGTCTGCTTCAGCATGCCCTTGGTGGCGTCGATCAGTACGACGGCGGCGTCCGCAGTGGATGCCCCGGTGATCATGTTGCGTGTGTACTGCTCGTGCCCCGGCGTGTCGGCCGCAATGAATGTCCGGCGCTTCGTGGCAAAGAATCGGTAGGCGACATCGATCGTGATGCCCTGCTCCCGTTCCGCCGCAAGCCCATCCACCAGCAGCGCGAAGTCCAGCCTGCTTCCCTGCGTGCCGATGCGGCTCGAGTCAGCCGCCAGGACGGCGAGCTGGTCCTCCTTCAATGTCGATGCGTCGTACAGCAGGCGTCCGAGCAAGGTGCTCTTGCCATCGTCCACGCTGCCGCAGGTGATGAAACGCAGCAGCCCGCCGCCATGGGCCGACGCTTCCGGCGCTTCTGCGGCGCCCTGCACCGCGTCCATCCGCTTGTTCATCAGAAATAGCCCTCCTGTTTTTTCCGTTCCATCGACGCCGCCGCATCGCTGTCGATGAGCCGCCCTCCCCGCTCGGACGTCCTGGCCAGGCGCATTTCATGAATGACATCCGGCAGCGTGGCTGCATCGGACAGGACGGCCCCGGTCAGCGGATAGCAGCCCAGCGTCCTGAAGCGCACGTTTTTCATCTGCGGCGCTTCGTGGAGGCGCAGCGGCATGCGCTCATCGTCGACAACGATAAGCTGTCCGTCACGCTCCACGACCGGCCTCGGCGCTGAAAAATACAGGGGCACGGTCGGTATGCGTTCCGCCCCGATGTAATGCCAGATGTCCAGCTCGGTCCAGTTCGACAGCGGGAAGACGCGGATGCTTTCACCCCGGTGCTTGCGGGCGTTATAGAGATTCCATAACTCTGGCCTCTGCTGCTTCGGGTCCCAGCGATGCTCGGCATTGCGGAACGAGAAAATCCGTTCCTTGGCCCGCGACTTTTCTTCATCGCGCCGCGCGCCGCCAAAAGCAAGGTCGAATCTGTAAAGCGCCAGCGCCTGCCTCAGCGCCTCCGTCTTCATGACGGCAGTGTGCACGCTGGAACCGTGCGTGAATGGATTGATCCCTCTTGCGACGCCATCGGCATTCGAATACACGATCATGCGCAGCCGATGCGCGGCTGCGATGGCGTCGCGAAAGGCGATCATTTCCCGGAACTTCCATCCGGTGTCGACATGCAGAAGCGGAAATGGCAAGGGAGCAGGATAGAAGGCCTTGATCGCGAGATGGAGCATGACCGAGCTGTCCTTGCCGATCGAGTACAGCATGACCGGTTTTTCCGCCTCGGCATAAGCCTCGCGCAGGATATCGATGCTCTGCGCCTCCAGCGCATCCAGATGCTTGTCTGACATCGGCTTGCCCTCCATGGCAATCAGCGCTGTGGCTGGCGACGACATTTTCATCCCTGACCCAGGCTGTAAAGCAGTCTCAGCGCGATGATGGCGAGCACGGTGGCCAGTGCGACGCGCAGGATGTATTGCGGCAGGCGCGACGACAGGCCGGCGCCGATCAGCACGCCCGGCAGCGAACCGCACAGCAGCCAGCCCAGCAGCACGAAGTCGACGTGCCCGACCAGGACATGTCCGGCGCCTGCGAGCGCGGTCAGCGGGATGGCATGGGCAATGTCGGTTGCGATCAGGCGTGCCGGCGTCAGCCTGAATGGATAAAGGCAGGCGAGCACGACCGCGCCGACCGCGCCGGCGCCGATGGATGTATAGGTCACCATCAGCCCCAGCGCGGCGCCGAGCAGCACCGTGAGGAATGCCTGCGTACGCAGGAAACGCTCAATATCGCCGCCTATGCGGTCCGACATGAAACGATGCAGCCGCGACTGAAACACGATGCCCACGGTGGTCAGGAGCAAAGCGGCGGCGACTGCCGCCTTCAGGGTGTTTTCCTGGAAGCGATGCTGACCCATGCCGAGGCTGAGGAGCGCGAGCAGGGTGGCGGGTATGCTCCCCCACCATAGCCGTTTCAGGACCTGCCATTCGATTAGACCGGCATGGTGGTGCAGGCGCATCGCGCCGATTTTCGTCAGCGCCGCAAAGCATAGATCCGTGCTTATGACCGTGGCGGGCGCGACGCCGAAAACCAGCATCAGCAGCGGCGTCATCAGCGAACCGGCGCCCACGCCGGTCAGGCCTATCAGTATCCCGGTAGCGAATCCAGCGATTAGTAGCAATGGCTGTCTCCTTGAATGAAACGATTGCTTTACGAGTGCAAAACCGTCGAATCGCGAGGCCGGTTCAACCAGGATTTGCCCTGGCAACGCCGCCATAAGGACCTGCCGGGTAACGCAAAACCTGACGGTTTGGCATTTCAACGCCGCCGCGCCGCGCTTTCTGAGGCGGACGGATCGAGGCCAATGTGGAATTGCGGCCCATGATCATTTAGCCTGGACGAACACCGGGGTCAGGATAAGTCGTTGATTTTATGTGGAACTGATTTCGCTGCGGCGCCGGCCCATTGGACTCGGCGCAGAAAGTAAACAGCGTAAGTTACGGTTCGGCTTCCAAAATTCCCGAAATTTTAAAAAGTTAGTTTTTTAAAAGAATTATTAACAACTGTAAGGTCGATTAGCGGACGTCAGTACTATTCCAGCCAGCAAAAAAACACGCATTCCTCTTTACCCTTAATGCTCTTCCCGGGAGATTTGCATGCGCTTGCACGCCCACTGCTCTGAGCTTCGGCCTGGGGTTGTAACGACGCTCAGCACCGAATTAAAGGTGCCGTCGCCGCTGCTGATAGGCCACGACATCCTCGCCTCCCTTCCAGCGGCGTTGGGCCTGCATGCCTTCGATCACCTGTTCATCTACATCGACCAGGGCATCATGCAGCACCATGGCGCGGAGTTGCACGCGGTCTGCGTCGCCGCGTTTGGCGACAAGGTGAGACTGGATGTTCTGCCGCAAGGCGAAGCCTGCAAGACCTTCTGGATGCTGGAAGCGCTGCTGGAGCAATTGATTGCCGCAGGCGCATCCAAACGCTCGGTCGTGCTGGCCATGGGCGGAGGCGCCGCCTGCAACCTGGTCGGGCTGGCGGCCGGCATGCTGTACCGGGGAATCCGCCACATCGAGGTGCCGACGACCATGACGGGACAGACCGACTCATGCCTGAGCAACAAGCAGGCAATCAACAGCAGGCAGGGCAAGAACCACTTCGGCATTTATCATGCGCCGCTGATGATCTGGGTGGATACGAAATACCTGCTGAGCGAGCCGGCCCGCCTGAAGCGCAGCGGCCTCGTCGAGGGGATCAAGAACGGCTTTATCTTCAACCCGACATTCCTCGATTACCTTGCAGGCAAGCTGAAGCCGGAGCTAACCTACAGCGCCGGCGAACTGCATGAACTGGTGCTGAACATCATCCGGTCCAAGCTCGAAATCCTGAAGGCCGACCCTTCTGAAAGAGAATTTGGCATTGTGCTGGAATATGGGCATACCTTCGGCCATGGCATCGAGTGGTTGGCGAAAAAGCATGGCGTCTCGCTGATACATGGAGAGGCGGTGTCCTTCGGCATGTGTATCGCCGCGCGGCTTAGTCGAAGGCTGGGCCTGATTTCGGATGACACCGTGGCGCTGCATCACCACATGATTACTGAAAAGCTGGGCGTGACGACGGAATTTCCGGCAAGCGTCACCACGGACGGATTGATCGATGCAATGGTCTCCGACAACAAGAAAACCGGGAAGCAGATCCGCTTCGTGCTGCTGGAAAAAGTGGGCGCATGTTTCAATCCCGAAGGCGATTACCTGATCGGCGTCGACCTGAACATCGTGCGCAGCGTGCTCGATGACTATATCGCCTCCGAGCGTAGCCGGGCCTGCGCATAATCGCATGTCGGCGGCGCTTACGCTTAAGGCGGGCATCTTCAGCGGAGCATAGCCATGTACACGGTATTGAATGTGACAGACGACCTGACGCATTGCGGGCACATCGGGCACGTGGTCAATGACTTTTCCCGGATGTGCGAGCTTGCGGCAACGCACGGTTTCGATGCGGTGAATGTCGACTTCCGTGCCGACAGCCACATGTCGACGTCGACCAGGCGGTCCATTCTCCGCGATCATGGCTTGCGGCTGGCGGCGTTCGGGCTGCCGGTTCCGCTCTACAGCGAGCATGGCGACGCGGCTTTCAAGGCTGGGCTGCTCGACTTCGCCCAACAGGCGCAATGGGCCAGCCTGCTCGGCTGCGGCGTGGTGAATGCCTACCTGCCTCCCTATTCCAACTGCATCGGATTCGACAAGCATTTTCAGTTGCTCGCAAAACGGCTTTCGATGCTGAAGCCGATACTCGAATGCTACGACCTGCGGCTCGCGCTGGAATTTATCGGTCCGACGGAAACGCGCAGGCATGCGCGCCATGACTTCATCCATACGATGGACGGCGTGCGATGCCTGATCGCAGCGTCAAATCTGCATGGACATGCTGGATTCAAGCTCGACATCCATCACTGGCAGTACAGTGGCGCCAGCCTGCTGGACCTGCGACACCTCGATCCGGACTACTTCCTGTACGTGGAACTCAACGATGCGCTGACGGGCTACGACCTGTTCTCGATGCCGGAATTCCGGCGTACCCTGCCGCTGGAAACGGGCGTCACCGACGTCGCCGGCTTCATGCAGGTGCTGCGGGAGAAAGACTACGCAGGGCCTGTCGCGGTCGAGCCCTGGAGCGAAGCGATCAAGGCATTGCCTATCTCCGACGCGATACGCGCAGTCAAGGACGCCCTCGACAGGTCGCTTGCCTGCGAAGGCTGCCTCCCCGCAAACGCTTCCCGCGGCGCGAGCGCGCGACCGGCTTGAGGACCACACATGCTCGTGACCGACAAGTTCGTATTTGTCCACATGCACAAATGCGGAGGCACATTTATCAACATGTTCATCAAAACGTTTTTCCCGTCAGCGAAGGAAATTGGATACCACTACCCGATCGGCCTGCTGCCTGCGCAGTACCGGCATTTGCCGGTGCTTGGAACGGTCCGCAATCCGTGGGAGTTCTATGTGTCATATTACGTGTTCCAGCAGACGGTGCTGCGCCGCGCCCGCGCCGCGATGCCGGCGGCCGCCACCCGGGAAGGCGCCAGTGCTGACGCCGGCGATGTCGATCCCCTGAACGGCGTGGACGCGCTGTTTTCCTATCTGTCCGACGATGGCGCACTCGACTTTGCCGCCACGATCAATCGCTTCCTGGATTTGTCCATTTCGGACACGTTGCTGCAGGGCGCCTTGGCCCGCATGCCGACAAGATATGGCCAACGTGGCCCGGATACCCCGACGCAGCAATCCGGCTTTCGCGGCATGGACCTGCTGCGGGACGAGCTTGCCGATATTTCCGGGAGCGGCCTAGGCTTCTACACTTTCTTATTCAGGCGAATGATGGGCGAAGACGATGTCTATGTCGTGCCGACCACACGGCTGCGTACGGGGCTGCTCGAATTCCTACGCAGGGCGTCGGTCCCGATCACGTCGGAGATGGAACAGTACGCGATGGAGCACCGCCCGGAAAACAGGAGCGAGCATGCGCACTACGCCACGTATTATTCCGACGGGTTGAAGCAGCGGGTGGCCGACCAGGATTCGCTGTTGATCCGGCGCCATGGTTTCCAGTTCGAGCCAGCGCCCCGAAATGCGGGCTGTTGAGCACGGAATCCGCAATTCAACTGGCGTCCGACGCATTCCGGTGCGCCCAGTTGCACGGAGAATCTGCAGAGCCGGTCAGAATGTCTCCGGCGCCCTGCTCCCCCGCCGCGTCCGCAGGAATGCCGGCAGATGGTCGGGCGCGAATGGGCGGCTCACCAGGTAGCCCTGCATCTCGTCGCAACCGGCGCGGGCCAGGAAGGCGACCTGCTGCTCCGTTTCCACGCCTTCGGCGATCACGTTCAGGTGCAGGCTGTGTCCCAGCGCAATGACGCCGCGGACGATGGCCCGGTCCTCGGCGTCGGTTTCCAGGTCGCGCGTGAATGACTGGTCGATCTTCAGGTCGTTGATTGGGAACTGCTTCAGGTAGCTCAGGCTGGAATAGCCGGTGCCGAAGTCGTCGATGGAAATGTGCACGCCGAGGCGCCGCAGCTCTTCCATGGTCTGGATGCCGGCCTCGACGTCGGTCATCAGCGTGCTCTCGGTGATCTCCAGCTTGATGCTGTCCGGCTCCAGCGCATTGCGCGCCAGCGCTTCGGACACCAGGTGGACCAGGTTGCCGCTGTCGAACTGCTGCGCCGACACATTGATGCTGACGCGCAGCCGCGGCAGTCCCTGGTCCCGCCAGCGGCGGGCCTGGCTGCAGGCTTCCATCAGCACCCAGTCGCCTATCTGGCCCATCAGCCCGCTCGCCTCGGCGGCCGGAAGGAACAGGCCCGGCGACACCAGCCCGCGGCTGGGATGGCGCCAGCGCAGCAGCGCTTCGAGCCCCACTACCGCGCCGCCGGCAAGCGCAACCTGCGGCTGGTAGACCAGCTCGAACTGCCGCAGCGCGCAGGCCTGCTGCAGCTCGCGCTCCAGCATGACACGCTCCGCCGCGGCCGCATTGGCGCCGGTATGGAAGAACTCGATCCGGTTGCCGCCCTTCGCCTTGGCCTGGTGCATGGCGAACATGCTGTGTCCCAGCAGTGTGTCGGCGTCGCGGCCGTCCCTGGGGGAAAACGAAATGCCGATGCTGCTGGTGACCACGAGCCGCGTGTTCTCGATCTCGACCGGCTCGGCAATCGCCTGCCCGGCCTGGGCCGCCAGGGTCTCGGTCTGGAACAGCTTCTGGTCCTGGTTTTCCAGGACGATCACGAATTCGTCCTTGGCCAGGTGTCCCAGCATGCCATGCGTGCCGACGCATGACGCTAGCCGCGTCGCCATGGTCCGCAGCACTGCGTCGCCTGCCGCATAGCCTAGGGTCTCGTTGATGACCTTGAAGCGGTCGAGGTCGATGGTCAGGATGGCAAGCTGGCGGCTGTCCGCGCCGGAGCGCGAAGCCAGCTGGCCGAGCATCGCCCTGACCAGCGCGCGGTTGGGCAGCCCGGTCAGCGCATGGTGGGTTGCCTGGTGCTCGAGCTGCGCTTCGCGCTCGCCCAGGTTGTGGATCAGCCCGGCCAGCGTGCGGCTCAGCACCATGACTTCGCGGTAACCCTGGTCCAGCGGGATGCGCAGGCCACGCTCGCCCTTGCCGATCAGCTCGGCCGTTCGGGTAATCGCATTGAGCGGGCGGGAAATCCGGTTGGCGACGAACCAGCCGATCAGCATGAACAGGCCCGCGATCAGCGCCCCGGACAGGAAGACCTGGCGCCGCAGGCTGGTCACCGGCGCGAAGGCGGCGTCGACTTCCTGCCGTTCGAGGACGACCCAGGCCAGGCCGGGATAGCTTTGATAGCCGCTGCTGCGGCCATAGCCGGTCAGGTAATGGCGGCCGTCCGGCCAGCGCTCGGTCAGGTAGCCGGATTCGCCGAGCCGCGCGCGGCGCACGCTTTCGAGCGGCAGCGTCGCATCCTGCACGCCGGGCGGCCCCATCAGCGCGATGTCTTCGGCGCCGACGATCACCGCCTCGTAGGCCTGCGCGGACACCATGCGCCTTGCCAGCTGCGTGATCCAGCGCCAGTCGATGTGCGTGCCGAGCACGCCGGTGAAGTTGCCGTCACGGTCGCGCACCGGCGTCGCGATATCCAGGAAGCGCAGGGGTTCCGCATTGCCCGCATTGAGTTTCTGCTCCAGCATGACCGCGCGATGCAGGTCGCCGACGAAGGCCGCCTTCGACGCGGCGCTGAACCAGGGGCGCTGCGACACGTCCTGCTGTTCGAGGATGCCGCCGGTCGCCGCCAGCACCCTGCCCGCCGGGTCGGCATAGCCTATCCAGGCAAATCCTTCCCGGGCCGCCAACAACTCGTCGAGCCGCGACCGGACCGCGGCCGGCTGCCCGGTCAGGTCGAACGCGCTGAGCGATGCCGCGTACAGCGCGATGTCCTGGTAGCGCTCGTACATGGCCCGGTCCAGCATGCCGGCCAGCTCGGCGGACGCCTGCGCCAGATGCTCGCCGATCCGTTGCTGGAGTTCCCGCGTCGCCGTCCGCTCAACGACGGCGCCGAGGGCGACGGTGATGGAAAGCGCAAGCGCGGTGGCGAAAAATGATTGCAGCGTACGTAGGCTGGTATTGCGCATCCGGTTATCCGATTATTTACGCAGTTCATATTTGTTTCCAAAGATACTAGATTCCGCGAAACTTATTTCCCGGAGGGACTCCCAATTCGCAGGACGATTGCTCACAATCAATGGCTGGAAACCAACAGGAATCGCCGCCCGATCGCGGGTGGTATTTTTGGTATCAACGGCCATTTGCCGGGGCCGGGATAAATGCAGCGCCCATACGACCCTGTTCCTTCAGGCCCTCGGGCTGGAAGGCGCTCCACGACGGTGCGTCAAACATCGCGCGCCGTCCGTCGCGGCATGCGGCCGGACTCCATGCAGCGAACGGCATCCGGCCATTGCCATTAAAAACCATTTGTAAACAATCACTTGCAAAAAAGCGCCATCCAACAATTCCGGATGGCACGATCCGTGCTGAGGTGACTGCGGTTTTCCTTACTCGGAGATATACATGCACCTCACGTCCACCGCGCTGCTACGCGGCCTGATGGCAATCCCTTTTGCGCTTTCACTGCAGGCTGCAGCGCAGGCCGAAACGGTCGCCCGTTACGGCATCTCGATGGCGGACATCCCGCTGACCACCGGCCAGCCGGACCGCGGCGCCGGCGCCTACCAGTTCACCGGGCATACCATCTATGACCCGCTGATCGCCTGGGAAGCGAATATCGGCAGCCGTCCCGGCAAGCTGGTGCCCGGCCTGGCCACCGAGTGGAAGCCGGACGCGAAGGACAACAAGAAATGGCTGTTCACGCTGCGCAAGGGCGTGAAGTTCCATGACGGCTCGGACCTCAGCGCCGATGCGGTGGTCTGGAACCTGGACAAGGTGCTGAACGACAAGGCGCCGCAGTTCGACGCCAAGCAGAGCGCGCAGGTACGTTCGCGCATCCCGTCGATCGCCAGCTACCGCAAGGTCGACGACAGCACGGTCGAGATCACGACCAAGGACATCGATGCGCTGTTCCCCTACCAGCTTCCGTGGTTCCTGATCTCCAGCCCGGCGCAGTGGGAAAAGCTGGGCCGCGACTGGAACAAGGTTGCCAGCCAGCCGTCGGGCACCGGTCCGTTCAGGCTCGACAAGCTGGTGCCGCGCGAGCGCGCCGAGCTGGTGAAGAATGCCGGCTACTGGGACAAGAACCGGCTGGCCAAGACCGACCGCGTGGTGCTGCTGCCGATACCGGACGCGCTGACCCGCGCCAATGCGCTGCTCAACGGCCAGGTCGACATCATCGAGACGCCGCCGCCCGACGTGCTGCCGCAGCTGCAGAGCTCGGGCTTCAAGCTGGTGAAGAACGTGACGCCGCATGTCTGGCCCTATCACTTCAGCACGCAGCCGGGTTCGCCGTGGGCCGATATCCGGGTCCGGAAGGCAGCCAACCTCGCGGTGGACCGCGAAGCCATCGTCAAGCTGCTGAACGGCCTGGCGACGCCGGCCAAGGGCCAGCTCGACGCGACCAGCCCCTGGTTCGGCAAGCCCACCTTCGACCTGAAATACGACCTGGCCGCGGCCAAGGCGCTGATGACGCAGGCCGGCTACGGCCCGAACAAGCCGCTCAAGGCCAAGGTCATCATCGCGCAGGGCGGCACCGGCCAGATGCTGTCGCTGCCGATGAACGAGTTCATCCAGCAGAGCCTGGCCGAGATCGGCATCCAGCTCGAGTTCGAGGTGGTCGAACTGGAAAACCTGTACCTGCACTGGCGCAGCGGCGCGAAGTCGGACATGAACGCCGGCAAGGGCATCAGCGCGATCAACCTCGGCTACGTGACCGCCGACCCGTTCTATGCGCTGACCCGCTTCGCCGACAGCCGCTACGTCGCGCCGAACGGCGTCAACTGGGGTGGCTATGCGAACCCGAAGGTGGACGCGGCGCTGGAAAAGATCCGCACCAGCTTCGACAGCAAGACGCAGGACGGGCTGCTGGCCTCGGTGCACCAGGCGATGGTCGACGATGCGCTGATGCTGTGGGTCGTGCATGACGTGAACCCGCATGTGATCTCGCCCAAGGTCAAGGAATTCGTCCAGGCGCAGCACTGGTTCCAGGACCTGACCACGATCCGGATGTAAGCCCAAGGCCGGGCGCCGCAGTCAGGCGCCCGGCCAGGAGAAATCACGATGTTCCTGTATATCCTGAGGCGCTGCCTGTACGCGGTGCCGATCGCGCTCGGCGTGACGCTGGTGTCCTTCATGCTGGTCTACCTGGCGCCGGGCGATCCGCTCAATGCGATCGCCCCGGCCGATGCGCCGATGGAAGTGATCACCGCGCTGAAGAGCGCGTACGGCCTGGACAAGCCGGTGCCGGTGCAATACGGCCTGTGGCTGCTGCGCGCGGTGCAGGGCGACCTCGGCGTGTCGATCGCCTCGGGCCGCGAGGTCCGGGCCGAGGTGACCAAGGCGGTGGGCAACACGCTGCTGCTGGCCGGGGCCGCCGGACTGCTCGGCGTGCTGACCGGCTGCGTGCTGGGCGCGCTGGCGGGCTACCGGCACGGCGGGTGGATAGACCGCATCGCCACCATGCTGTCGGTGGTCGGCGTGAGCGTGCCGCATTACTGGCTGGGCCTGGTGCTGACGATCATCTTTTCGACCTGGCTCGCGTGGCTGCCGGCGATGGGCGCGGGTCCCGGCGACTCGTCCGGCTGGGCCTGGGACATCGCGCACCTGCGCCACCTGGTGCTGCCGGCGCTGACGCTGGCGGTGATACCGATGGGCATCATCACCCGCACGGTGCGGGCGCTGGTGGCCGACATGCTGCAGCAGGAGTTCGTGGTGTCGCTGCGGGCGCGCGGCCTCGGCGGACGCCGCATCTTCATGCACGTGGCCCGCAACGTGGCGCCGACGGTGCTGGCGGTGGCCGGCCTCCAGATCGGTTACCTGATGGGCGGCTCCATCCTGGTCGAAACCGTGTTCGCCTGGCCCGGCACCGGCTTCCTGCTCAACACCGCGATCTTCCAGCGCGACATCCCGCTGCTGCAGGGCACGATACTCGTGCTCTGCATGTTCTTCGTCACGTTGAACCTGGCCGTCGACATCCTGCAACCCTTCCTCGACCCGCGCATCGGGCGGAATTGAAGAGAGCCATCCCATGTCAGCAAGCCTTGAAATGACGCTGCCCGCCCAACCGCGGTCCCAACCCGGCCGCGGCTACTGGGGCGCGGTGCTGCGCCAGCTGGGGCGCGAACCGGTCGCGCTGGCGAGCGCCGTCGTCCTCCTGATCATCATCGGCGCGGCGGTCTTCGCGCCCTGGCTGGCCCCGGCCGACCCGTACAAGGCCAGCATGCTGCGCCGGCTGCTGCATGTCGGCAGCCCGGGCTACCTGCTGGGCGCCGACGAGCTTGGCCGCGACATGCTGACGCGGCTGATGTACGGCGGCCGGCTGTCGCTGCTGATGGGCATCGTGCCGGTGCTGGCCGCGTTCGTGGTCGGCACCACGGTCGGCGTCGCCGCCGGCTATGTCGGCGGCCGCATCAACATGCTGGTGATGCGCACGCTCGACGTGTTCTATGCCTTCCCATCGGTGCTGCTGGCCGTGGCCGTCGCCGGCGCGCTCGGCCCCGGCATGAGCAACAGCCTGATCGCGCTGACCCTGGTGTTCGTGCCGCAGGTGGTGCGGGTCGCCGAGAGCGTCACCACCCAGGTGCGCAAGCTGGACTATATCGAGGCGGCCCGAATGAGCGGCGCCAGCGCATTCGCCATCATCCGCGTGCATGTGCTGGGCAATGTGCTCGGCCCGGTCTTCGTCTACGCGACCGGGCTGCTGAGCGTCAGCATGATCCTCGGGTCCGGCCTGTCCTTCCTCGGCCTGGGCGTCAAGCCGCCGGAGCCGGAATGGGGGCTGATGCTCAACACGCTGCGGTCGGCCATCTACAGCAACCCGCTGGTCGCGGCCCTGCCCGGCCTGCTGATCTTCGTGACCTCGATCGCCTTCAACCTGCTTGCCGACGGACTGCGTTCGGCGATGGACATCCGCAAATGACGACGACATCCCTGCCCGCCGCGCAAGCCGCGGACCGCGGCGGCCCGGCCCAGCCGCTGCTGACCGTGCGCGACCTGAAAAAACGCTTTCCAGTGCGCGGCCATCCGTTCGAGTGCGAAAAGAAATTCGTCCATGCGGTCGACGGCGTCAGCTTCTCGGTCGCCAAGGGCAAGACGCTGGGCATCGTCGGCGAGTCCGGCTGCGGCAAGTCGACCACCGCGCGGCTCATCGCCAGGCTGGTCGAGCCGGACAGCGGCGCGATGATCTTCGATGGCGACGGCGTCGGCGAGTTCGGCGGCCTGGCGCTCAAGGCCTTCCGCCGCGAACTGCAGATGGTGTTCCAGGACTCGTTCGCGTCGCTGAACCCGCGCCTGAGCATCGTCGACACGATTGCGTTCGGGCCGCGGGCGCATGGCGTGGCCGACGCCGACGCGCGCGCCCGCGCGCTGCTGGCGCGGGTCGGCCTGGAGCCGGGCCAGTTCGCCAGCCGTTATCCGCATGAGCTGTCGGGCGGCCAGCGCCAGCGCGTCAATATCGCCCGCGCGCTGGCCTTCGAGCCGCGCCTGCTGATCCTGGACGAAGCCGTCGCCGCGCTCGACAAGTCGGTGCAGGCGCAGGTGCTGAACCTGCTGCAGGAACTCAAGGCCGAGCGCGCGCTGACCTACCTGTTCATTTCCCACGACCTGCACGTGGTCCATTACCTGAGCGACGACGTGATGGTGATGTACCTCGGCAAGGTGGTCGAGATCGGGCCGGTCGAGCGGATCTACGGCCAGGCCGCGCATCCCTATACCCGCGCGCTGCTGTCCGCCGTGCCGTCGATGGACCCGGCGCGCCGCACCGAGAAGTCGCCGCTGTCCGGCGACCCGCCCAACCCGATCAACCCGCCGCCCGGCTGCCGCTTCCGCGAGCGCTGCCCGTCGGCGGAAGCCGTCTGCGCCGGCAGGGAGCCGGCGCTGCTGCCAACCATCTTGCCAACGATGATGCAGGCCGCCGCAGGCGATGCGCACCAGGTCGCCTGCCACATGAACGACCCGCTGTCGGGCCATACCCAGGCAATCGCCAGGGTGGCGGCATGAGCGAACCCCTGCTGTCGATCCGCGGCCTGCGCGTCGCCTTCCATGGCGCGCGGCATGCCAGCGCGCTCAACGACATCGACCTCGACCTGATGCCGGGCCAGGTGCTGGGCCTTCTGGGCGAGTCTGGTTCCGGCAAGAGCGTGACGCTGCGCACGCTGCTGCGGCTGCATCCGGAACGCACCACCCGGATCGGCGGCAGCATCCGCGTCGCCGGGCAGGAAGTGCTGTCGCTCAGGGGCCGGGCGCTGGACGCCTACCGCGGCAAGGTCGCGTCGATGGTGTTCCAGGAGCCGGGCCTGGCATTCGACCCGGTCTATACGATAGGCCAGCAGATCACCGAATGCATCCGCGTCCACGAGCGCAGCGACCGCCGCGCCGCGCAGGCCGAGGCGCTGCGCATGCTGGAGCGAGTGCAGATCCCGCAGGCCCGGCGCCGCTTCGACGCCTATCCGCACGAGCTGTCCGGCGGCATGCGGCAGCGCGCGATGATTGCGCTGGCGCTGGCCTGCAAGCCGCGGCTGCTGCTGGCGGACGAGCCGACCACCGCGCTCGACGCCACCGTGCAGATCCAGATCCTGCTGCTGCTGCGCGAGCTGCAGCGCGAGACCGGCATGGCGCTGATCTTCGTCACGCATGACATCGGCGCGGCGGTGGAAGTGGCCGACCGGGTCGCGGTGATGTACGGCGGGCGCATCGTGGAGGAAGGCTCGGTGGCCGACATCGTGCACCGTCCGCGCCATCCTTATACCGCCGGCCTGCTGGCGGCCACCGTCGGCGCGGCCGACCGCGGCAAGCCGCTGGCCGCGGTGCCCGGCTCGCCGCCCGACCTGTCCTGCCTGCCGCCCGGCTGCAGCTTCGCCCCGCGCTGCCGCAATGCCGGCAGCCGCTGCCGCAGCGAACAGCCGCCGATGGCCGCGGACGGCGCGGCGCGGCTGGCCTGCTGGCACCCGGTCGGACTGGTCGAAGCCGCCGCATGACGGCGACACGCCGCGCCGCCCGGGCGCAGGCGGGGCCTCTCAGCTCAAGCCGGTGACCGGGATCGCGGCGCCGTGGATCGCTGCCGCGTCGTCGGACGCCAGGAACGCAATCACCTTCGCCAGCGCTTCGGGCGCGACCCAGCGCGACGGGTCCGAGGCCGGCATCGCCGCCCGGTTCTCGGGCGTGTCGATAATGCTCGGCAGCACGCAGTTCACGTTGATGCCCTTGTCCCTCAGTTCGGCCGACATCGCCTCGGTGATCCGGATCACCACGTCCTTGGAAGCGCAGTAGGCGCCCATTCCGGCCGCGCCCTTCAAGGCCGCGCTGGCGGCGACATTGACGATCGCGCCGCGTCCGGCTGCGATCATCTGCGGCACGACCGCATGCACCGCGTGCAGCACGCTGCGGGCATTCAGGTCGAACAGGAAATTCCAGTCCTGGTCCGTCGTTTCATGCACCGGCGGCCCCATCCGGAATCCGCCGGCGAGATTGCACAGCACGTCGATGCGGCCGAAGCGGTCCGTCGCCGCCTTGAACGCCGCCGCCACTTCGGCGCGGTCCAGCAGGTCGGCCGCGGCAAAGGTCTGCCGGTCGTCCTCGCTGCCGTATTGGGCTTCCAGCCGCTGGCGGTCGAGGTCCAGCAGCACCAGGCTCGCGCCGGCCTGCCTGAACAGGGCGGCGACCGCCTGCCCCAGGTTGCCGCAGGCCCCCGTCACGACGACTACCTTGTTTTCCCAGTTCATTCCGCTACTCCTCGTTCCTGTTATCCGGCCGGGCCGGCGGCGCCGCGCTGGGCGCGGCGGTCTTCGATGCGCAAGGAGAAGGAGGTTAGCAAAAATCCCCGCCCCGGTGAGAGCCGGATGCCGGCAGTCGGCCCGGATCGCGCGCTTCTTCGGCCGGCGATCTCGGGACCGGACTGTCGTATTTTTCAGAAGGCAAACAGCGAAAACGCTCGCATTACCCGTCGCTTAGTTTCCTCATAGAAACAAGTGTGCGTATAATCCGTGCAGCGAATTCCTCCGGGATATGCCGCTGCTGTGTGAAGTTTTCCGTTCGATCGTTTGCTGCAAGCCTAATTATCCGCAAGAACCTTTCATGAATTCTCTCAAAAATCTAAAAATCGGAAAGCGCATGGGCCTTGGTTTCGCCGCGCTTTTTCTGCTGTCGGCGCTGATTACGGCCGTGGGCCTGGTCAAGCTGAATGCGGTGTCCAAGGCGTCGCATGAAATGGTCGAAGTGACCATCGCCAAGGAGCGCATGATCAGCGACTGGACCACCCAGATGGGCATCGCGGTGGTTCGCATCGTTGCGATCGCGAAGAGCAGCGACACGTCACTGGCCACTTTCTTTGCGGCCGATACCGAGGCTTCGGCGAAGCAGTCGGCCGAGTTGCTGAAACGGATAGAACCGCTGATGGGCACCGCCGAGGAGATCGCGGCTTTCCGGAAGATCGCGGACCAGCGAGCGCTGTACACCGCGGCGCGTGTCGAGGTCATGAAGCTCAAGGTGGCCGGCAACACTGTGGAAGCCGCAAAGGTCCTCGAAGAGAAGTTCATTCCCACCGCGGCGCGCTTCGTCGCCGCGGCGAACGAGTTGCTGAAGCTTGAGCGCGACTACCTGGATGGCAAGGGCCGCCAGATCGTCGCGGTCGAGGCGTCCAGCCGCGTCGAGATGATCGCGCTTTCCGGCCTGGCGCTCGCGCTGAGCATCCTGTGCGGCTGGGCGCTGAGCGCCAGCATCACCGGGCCGATACGGCGGGCTGTCGCGGCGGCGCGGCGGGTGGCCGACGGCGACCTGACCGGCAAGATAGACGTGACATCGAAAGACGAAATCGGCGACCTGCAGCATGCGCTGCGGGATATGAACGGCAACCTGCTGCGCATCGTTTCCCAGGTCCGCGCCGGCACCGAGACCATTGCCACCGCCTCGGGCGAGATCGCGTCCGGGAACCAGGACCTGTCGTCCCGCACCGAGCAGCAGGCCAGTTCGCTGGAGGAAACCGCGTCCTCGATGGAAGAGCTGACCGCCACCGTGAAGCAGAATGCGAGCAATGCGCAGCAGGCCAACCAGCTTGCCATCGCGGCGGCCGATGTCGCCGTGCGCGGCGGCGAAGTGGTGGCGCAGGCGGTGAGCACGATGGGCGAGATCGATGCGTCGTCGAAAAAGATCGTCGACATCATCGCGGTGATCGACGGCATTGCGTTCCAGACCAATATCCTCGCGCTCAATGCCGCGGTCGAGGCTGCGCGGGCCGGCGAACAGGGACGCGGCTTCGCCGTGGTGGCAACCGAAGTGCGCAGCCTTGCCCAGCGTTCGGCCGCGGCGGCGCGGGAAATCAAGGACCTGATCGGCGACTCGGTGTCCAAGGTCGACACCGGCACCGCGCTGGTCGGCCAGGCCGGCAGGACGATGGGCGACGTGGTGGCCAGCATCCGCCGGGTGACCGATATCGTCGCGGAAATCAGCGCGGCCAGCGCCGAGCAGAGCGCCGGCATCGCGCAGGTCAACCAGGCGATCGCGCAGATGGACCAGGTCACGCAGCAGAACGCGGCGCTGGTGGAAGAAGCGGCGGCCGCGTCGGAGTCCATGCAGGACCAGTCGCAGCAGCTCAAGCGCGCGGTCGGCGAATTCAGGGTGGACAGCGAACCGGCGCTGTCTGCGGCATCTGCCGCGATCCCGCGCGCGCTGGTGCAGGCCGTGCGGCGCGCACCGTCCGCGGCCGTGCCGGCGGCGGTATCCCGTCCGAGGCAGGCCGCCGTCCCGGCAGCGACCGGCTCGGACTGGGAAGAGTTCTAGCGGCTGCCTGGCGCCCGCCGTTCCAGCGCAGGCGCCGCGTTACCCCTCCAGTCCGCTACTGTTTGAACCGCTTCGCCGCGGATTTCCCGAGGTCGTCCAGCACCTTCAGCGCGGCGGCGCGGTCGCGCTGCGGCAGTTCGGCCGATCCAAGCGAGATCGTGCGTTGGCCGTCGCGCATGATCAGCAATGCCCCATCCCCGAGTATGCTGCGCGCCGGGTCCGCCTTTTCGACGAATCCCATTGCCGGATAGCCGAGGCCGCTGAAGGACTCGAACCGGACGTTGCTGGTCGAATTCGCTTTCAGCGGATCGGTGAAACCCATCGCCATGCCCATCACGTCATCCTTGACCGTGCCCTCGGACATGGACTCCTGGACGGCCAGCACCACCTGCCCCGCCGGTCCCTTCCACGAACATTCGGTGATGCCATATTGTTCCAGCCGCGTGCTGCGTTCGCCGGCCTTCGCGCCTGGAAACGCCTTCTGCACATCGGAGGACGACAGGATTGCGCACGGGTTGCCGGACGGGACCGGCTTGGCTGCCGGCTTGCCGCCGGTCGCTTCCCGGATCTTGTTGGCGGTATCGGTCGCCGACTTCAGGGTGTCTTCCGGCCTGGCCTTCTGCGCGATCGCGTCCGGTGCGCTGCCCGCGATGACGATGGCCAGCATGCCCGCCACCCGGAGGACACGGCGCTGCGCCGACGGACCGGGCCGGCATGCCCTCATGGATGCCGATGCCGTTCGCTCAGTGTTCACGATGATTCCTTGTCTGGCGCGCCGTGCCGGCGGGCGCATGGTCGGGTCTTGGTGCGGGCATTCCATTGTTGACCCTGGGCCGGCCGCATGCTTGATCCACGCCAACCGGGGCCAAGGCGATCAGAGGCGCTTTTTATTTCAAGTATCGTTGAAATAAATGAGAAGTGTCGTACAATCGGCGGCATGGATGCGAAAACGATTGTCACGGCACTAAATGCGCTGGCCCACGAGAGCCGCCTGGAAGTATTCCGGCAGCTGGTCCAGGCCGGCCCCGAGGGCCTCACCGCCGGCACGCTGTCTGGCCGGCTGGCGGTGACGCCCTCTTCCCTCAGCTTCCACCTGAAAGACCTGGTGCGCGCCGGCCTGATCGACGCGCGGCATGCGGGCCGGCAGATCTTCTATTCCGCCCGGTTCGAGGCGATGAACGGCGTGATTGCCTACCTGACCGAAAACTGCTGCGGCGGCAATCCGTGCTCGCCCGTCACGGCGGCCGCCTGCGCGCCGGGAAGCGCCGAATGACGGCCGCGTCCCCGGCCGTCGCCGCGCCGGCCATCGGCTTCTTCGAGCGCTACCTGACGGTCTGGGTCGCGCTGTGCATCGTCGCCGGCATCCTGCTCGGGCAGGCATATCCGGCCGCCTTCCAGGCGCTCGCCCGCGTCGAATTCGCCCGGGTCAATATTCCGGTCGGCATTCTGATCTGGGTGATGATCATCCCGATGCTGCTCAGGATAGACTTCGGCGCGCTGAACAAGGTGGGCGGCCACTGGCGCGGCATCGGCGTCACGCTGTTCATCAACTGGCTGGTCAAGCCGTTCAGCATGGCGTTCCTGGGCTGGCTCTTCATCCGCCATGTGTTCGCGGACTGGCTGCCTCCCGGCCAGCTCGACAGCTATATCGCCGGCCTGATCCTGCTGGCGGCCGCGCCATGCACCGCGATGGTGTTCGTCTGGAGCCAGCTCTGCAAGGGCGACCCCTATTTCACGCTGTCGCAGGTCGCGCTCAATGACGCGATCATGATCGTCGCCTTCGCGCCGCTGGTGGCGCTGCTGCTGGGCCTGTCCGCGATCGCCGTGCCGTGGGACACGCTGATGGCCTCGGTGGCGCTGTACATCGTGATCCCGGTCGTGCTGGCACAGGGGTTGCGCAGGCGGCTGCTGTCGCGCGGCGCAGGCCGGCTGGAACGCGCGGTCGCGGCGCTGGGGCCGTATTCGATCTCGGCGCTGCTGCTGACGCTGGTGCTGCTGTTCGCGTTCCAGGGCGAGGCGCTTGCCAGCCAGCCGGTGGTGATCGCCATCCTGGCCGTGCCCATCCTGATCCAGGTGTTTTTCAACGCCGGGCTGGCCTACCTGCTGAACCGCAAGCTTGGCGTCGCGCATTGCGTGGCCGGGCCGTCCAGCCTGATCGGCGCCTCCAACTTCTTCGAACTGGCCGTGGCGACCGCCATCAGCCTGTTCGGCTTCCAGTCCGGCGCGGCGCTGGCGACCGTGGTCGGCGTGCTGATCGAAGTGCCGGTGATGCTGCTGGTGGTCGCGGTTGTGAACCGGACGCAGCGCTGGTATGAAGCAGACAACCCAACCTGAAACCCCAACAATAATGACTGCCGCGATGCCCGACAACGCCCTTCCCAATCTCGTCGACGACCTGTTTGTCGTTCCCACCCGTTCCGATTTCGCCGCCGTTGGCAACGCGACGCATGCGCCGCGCTTCCTGCTGCTGTACGGCTCGCTGCGGGCGCGGTCGTTCAGCCGCCTGCTCACGCACGAGGCGGCGCGGCTGCTCGAAGCGATGGGCGGGGAAGTCCGCGTCTTCGACCCGAGCGGCCTGCCGCTGCCGGACGATGCGCCCGACACCCACCCGAAGGTGCAGGAGCTGCGCAGCCTCGCGCAGTGGGCGGAAGGCATGGTCTGGTGCTCGCCGGAACGGCATGGCGCGATGACGGGCATCATGAAGGCGCAGATCGACTGGATACCGCTGGCCATCGGCGCGGTCCGGCCGACCCAGGGCAAGACGCTGGCCGTCATGGAAGTCTCGGGCGGCTCGCAATCCTTCAACGCGGTCAACCAGATGCGCGTGCTGGGACGCTGGATGCGCATGATCACCATTCCCAACCAGTCTTCGGTCGCCAAGGCCTTCATGGAGTTCGACGAGCATGACCGGATGAAGCCGTCGCCTTACTACGACCGCGTGGTCGACGTGATGGAGGAGCTGTACAAGTTCACGCTGCTGACCCGCGATGTCGCGCCCTACCTGGTGGACCGCTACAGCGAACGCAAGGAAAACGCCGAAGAACTGTCGCGCCGCGTGAACCAGCGGTCGATCTGAGCGGTTGACCGGGCGGTCCTGCAAAAGGGAAGTGATTATTTTTCATCAAGACCTTTAGCAGAAATCATCTACGCCTGTTCGAGTTCGGGACACAATCCCGGCGTTTGGCATTCAAGAGGCTTTTCGCGGCGGAAGCAGGCCCGGCTGTGCCCGCGCCATCGGCGCGGCGCGGCGGTCCTGCTTTCCGGCATGCGCATGGCCCGGCCGCGGCGCGCGCCGCGGGCTTCTTCGAATGCCAGTCCTCAGTAAATGACGAATCCAGGAGACAACAACATGTGGCAGCAGGTGTACGACCCATTGGGAAGCTTCGCGCTTTCGACCCTAGCAGCCGGCATTCCGGTGGCGGTGCTGCTGGCCGCGCTGGCTTTCTTCCATATGAAGGCGCACCTCGCCGCGGGCCTGGCCCTGCTGGTGGGCATAGGCATCGCCTCGCTCGTCTTCGGCATGCCGGTGGAAATGGCCGGCAAGGCGGCGGGCTACGGTATCGCCGCCGGCCTGTTCCCGATCGGCTGGATCGTGCTGAACATTATTTTCCTGCACCGACTGACCACGCTCAACGGCTACTTCAAGGTGCTGCAGAACAGCATCAGCGGCATCACTGAAGACCGCCGGCTGCAGCTGCTGCTCGTCGCCTTCTGCTTCGGCGCATTCTTCGAGGGCGCCGCCGGCTTCGGCACGCCGGTCGCGGTCACCGGCGCCATCCTCATCGGCCTCGGCTTCTCGCCGCTGGCGGCATCCGGCCTGGCGCTGATCGCCAACACCGCGCCGGTCGCCTATGGCGCGCTGGGCGCGCCGGTCATTGCGCTGTCCGCGGTCACCGGCCTCGACCTGCTGAGCCTGTCGGCCATGATCGGCCGCCAGCTGCCGTTCTTTTCCCTGCTGGTGCCGTTCTGGCTGATCTGGGCCTTCGCCGGCTTCCGCGGCATGCGCGAGATCTGGCCGGCGATCCTGGTGGCCGGCGTCTCCTTCGCCGTGCCGCAGTTCCTGGTGTCGAACTACCATGGCCCGTGGCTGGTGGACGTGATCGCGTCCATCGTCTCGATGGGCTCGCTGACCCTGTTCCTGAAAGTCTGGAAGCCGAAGAAAATCTGGACCTCGACCGCGCTGGTCAACCGCCATGACACCTCGATGAACGACATCCCGCCGGGTGCGCTCGCCGCCGCCGGCAATGACACGGCCGGCATCAGCATGGTCCGCGCCTGGGCGCCTTGGGTCATCCTGTCGGTGTTCGTATTCATCTGGGGCATCCCGGTGTTCAAGAAGATGCTCGATGCGCTGTGGGCCTTCACCTACGCGGTGCCTGGCCTGGACAAGATGGTCGTGAAGATGCCGCCGGTCGTCGGCAAGCCGTCGCCCGAGGCCGCGGTGTTCAACTTCAACGTGCTGTCGATGGCCGGCACCGGCATCCTGGTCTCGGCCATCACGGCCGGCCTGATGATGGGCTACTCGATCCCGCGCATGATCAGGGAATATTGGGAGACCATCAAGCTGGTGCGCTATTCCCTGCTGACCATCTGCGCCATGTTCGGCGTCGGCTACCTGACCAAGTACTCGGGGCTGGACGCGACGCTGGGCCTGGCATTCGCGCACACCGGAGTGTTCTACCCGATGTTCGGCACGCTGCTGGGCTGGCTGGGCGTCGCGCTGACGGGTTCGGACACGGCGGCCAACGTTCTGTTCGGCAGCCTGCAGCGCACGACCGCCGAGCAGCTTGGCCTGCCGCCGGTGCTGATGGCGGCCGCCAACAGTTCGGGCGGCGTGATGGGCAAGATGATCGACGCCCAGTCCATCGTCGTGGCGTCCACCGCGACCAAGTGGTACGGGCACGAGGGCGACATCCTGCGCTACGTGTTCTTCCACTCGATCGCGCTGGCGGTGCTGGTCGGCCTGCTGATCACGCTGCAGGCCTACGTGTCGCCGTTCACGCACATGGTGGTCCGCTGATGCGGTGAGCCGGCGCGACGGCTTCTGGCCGTCGCGCCGGGCAATGCAATAAAGAGACGCCGCGTGTCCGATGACACGCGGCGTCTTTATTTGCGGCCTTGATTCCAACGCGGTTCATAAGGTGCGACGAACCCCTGTAGGGTCTAATAAGTGCAAGCGCATTACACACTACGAACCGCGAACCACGGTGACGAATCGGACCTATCGATCTCGTTCGGTACGGGATGAATCGGGACTGGCACGAATCGGCGTGCAAGCCGACGGCCAGGGCCCCGGCCGCAATGCGCGCCGGCAGCGCCGCCCTTTTAACCAGGCGGCGCTACCTTGCCGTGGCGCTCGCGCCGCGTTCCTCGTCGATGCCGCCGTTGGCCGTGCTGCCGCGCGGCGCGTCCACGGCGCCGTTGGGCGCATCGGACGCGAGCGACATCCTGCCGTTGGCGGTCTTCGCGTCGTCCCGGAACTCGCCTTCCCAGTAATTGCCGTTGGCCCAGGTATAGCGGCCCTGGCCTTCGCTCTTGCCCCGGCGCCATGAGCCGGTATAGACGTCGCCGTTGGCATAGCGGTTGGTCCCGGTGCCATTCGGCAGGCCGTCCTTCACCTCGCCCCGGTAGCGGTTGCCGTTGCCGAAGGTCAGCACGCCGCTGCCGTTCGGCTGCCCGTCCCGGACGTCGCCCTGGTAGCGGTTGCCGTTGGCGAAGACCAGGGTGCCGGTGCCGTTGGGCAGGCCGTTGCGCACGTCGCCGGTGTAGCGGTCGCCGTTCGGGAATCGGATGCTGCCCTTGCCGTTGGGCTGGTCCCTGGACCAGTCTCCCTGGTAGCGCTGCCCGTTGGACCAGCGGAATTCGCCCCTGCCTTCCTTCTGGCCGCGCACCATGGTGCCGTCGAACTGGTCGCCGTTGTCCCAGACGATGCGTCCGGTGCCGGAGATCAGGCCGGACACCGGGTCCGGCGAGAAATTCCCCGTCATCACCTGGTTGGCCAGCCGCAGCGTGCGCCGCTCCCGCGCCGGTACGCTTGCGCTCGGTGATTCCTGTTCGGCCTCGACATCCGCCGCAGCGTCCGCTGCCTGCGGCGCGGCGGCGGGCGCGGGCGTCGACTGGGGCCGGGCTGCCGCCACCCGTTCCTGGGCCGCCGGCGCGCTGGCCGGCGGCGTGGCCGCAGGCGTCGGCGCGGCCGCGGCGGGAAGGCCCGGCTGCCGCGTTGCGGGGACGCCAACGTCGGGGCGGCGGCTGGCGTCGACCACCGGCGGCTCGAACGCCGGGCGCGTCTCCGGCAGGGCCGGCCGCAGCCGCGCCAGGCTGCTGCGCGCCGCGGATGCATAGCGGCCGCTCGGGTATTTCCTCAGGAAGGATTCATAGGCCAGCGGCTTGTCGATCTTGCGCACCGCGTTCCACAGCGACTCTTCCTGCAGCGCCGGGTCGGCGATCGATTGCCCCTGGTTCGCGGCGGCGCGCAGGTTTTCCAGCGTCGCGCGCGCAAGGGGCGCATAGCGGCCATTCGGATACTCGGCCAGGTAGTTCTCGTAGGCGGAAGCGTTGTTCAGGCTCGATGCGACATTCCAGCGGCTTTCTTCCGCCGCGGAGGCCGGGCGTTCGGCGGTGCGGCCCGCGGTCGGCGCCGGCGCCGGGGATGGCGCCGGCGCTGCCGCCGGGGCCGGGGCCGGCGAAGGCATCTCCGCCGCCTTGCCGGCGGCCGCCACCGGCGGGGCCGCGGACTGGATGCCGGCCGCAGGCGGCTCGGCGCGGCGCACGCCCCAGAAACCTGCCGCCGCCACCAGCGCGAATACGGCCAGCCCGAGCGCCGCGGTCTTCATGCCCGGCCGGCGGCTGGTCCGCCACGGACTGACGCCGCCGCCATGGGCCGGGTGCGCATGGTGCGCATGGCCCGCCTGCGTTTCCGGCGCGCGCACGGTGGAAAAGTCGGCGTTGTCGGCCCAGTCGCCCTGCGCGGTCAGGCCCAGCGCCCGGCGCAGGTCGGCGATCGACTGCGTCCGCTGCTGCGGCATCACGGCCAGCGCCTGGTCCAGCCCGGCCAGGAAGGACTCGCTGTAGCGGGCGGCGCCGGCCTGCCGGGCTGGTGTCATCCGGTCGTCCGCCATCCGCGCCGTCGCCGGCGGCGGCGCCTTGCCGGTCATCAGGAAATAGCCGACCGCGCCGAGCGCATAGACGTCGGTCCACGGGCCGCGCTTGAGATTGGGGATGTCCTCGTAGTCCTCGACCGGCGCGAAGCCCGGCCGTAGCGCCGCCGCGGCGCCTTCGGCATGGCCGCGCACCACCCGCCGCGCCGCGCCGAAGTCGAGCAGCAGCGGGCGGCCGTCCGGCAGCAGCAGGATATTGCACGGCGATATGTCGGGGTGATAGCAGTGGACGCGATGCAGCGGCTCGACCGCGTCGCACAGCGCGGCCAGCACCTGCCGGACGCGCTTCTCGTTGGCGTCGAAACGTCCGCTGCCGACCGCATCCTCCAGCTTGACGCCGTCATAGAACGGCATCGAGATATAGGCGGTTCCATTGGCTTGCCAGAAGCGCAGGATACGAACGAGCGATGCGGCATTGAATCCGGCCAGCAGCCGGGCTTCGCTGAGGAAGCTGCGCAGGCCGAGGTCGAACAGCGCGCGGTCGGCCGGCGCGGGGACCGTGACCTGGCCGTTCGCGCCCCGCGTCGCGATGCTGGCGGGCAGGTATTCCTTCACGGCGACCTGCCGCGCCAGCGCATAGTCGTAGGCAAGATAAACGATGCTGAAGTCGCCGGCCCCGATCAGGCCGATGATTTCGCAGCCTTCGAGGCGGGTGTGTTCCGCCAGCGCGTGGCGGCCGGCGCGCTCGAGCGCGGACTTGTAGGAAGCGGGCGCTGCATGTGGATCGGTGTTGTTCATGGTGAAACGTCGCCGGGGATGGGGACGACAAGAAAGCAGGTCAGCAAACCAGCATACGCCATGCGTCGCCGTTACTGAACAGGCGTCGTCAGCAAATTTGTAAGCAGATTTTGATGGATTTCCTGCATTGCAACAGTGACGGGCGAACCATTGCGCCAACATTGCCGTCGAACAGTCTTCTACAGCGACCATTTGCCCGCCATGCCCTCACAGCTCGGACTCGTCTGCATCACCCATTCCCAGGAAGTGCGCTACCGCACGATCACCCGCACCCGCCTTTTGCAAAACGACGAGGCGCAGCAGCAGGCGCTGCTCGACGCGCTGTACCGCGACAACCTGGCGCGCCTGGACACCGCGCTGGCCTACTGCGCGGCCAGGAACATCGCGCTGTACCGGATGCCGTCCTCGCTCTTCCCGTTCTACGACACGCCGGTCGGGCGACAGGCGATGACGGCGCTGGCCGACCAGGTCGGGCAGACCGGCGCGCGCGCCACCGAGCTGAATATCCGGCTCGTCATGCACCCGGACCAGTTCGTCGTCCTCAATTCGGACTCGCAAACGGTGGTGGCCAACAGCATCGGCATCCTGCAGATGCATGCGGACATCATGGACCTGCTGCGCCAGCCGCGTTCGCCGTGGGCGCTGATCGAGATCCACGGCGGCAAGTCGGCGCGCAGCCAGCAGCTGGTCGAGGCGATCGCGCGGCTGCCGGACCCGATACGGCTGCGGCTGGGCCTGGAGAACGATGAATACGCCTACAGCGGCGACGAGATCCACGCGATCTGCATGGCGGCCGGCGTGCCGATGGTGTTCGACGCCCATCATCACATCGTCCACGAGGGCCTGCCGGACTACGAGCATCCGGACGTCGCGGCGATGCTGGCGAAGGCGCGCGCGACCTGGCCCGACCCGTCGCTGCAGCTGGTCCACATCTCCAACGGCCGCGCCGCCTTCAACGACCGCGGCCACGCCGACCTGATCGACGTGATGCCCTCGTCCTTCGAGCAGGCGCCGTGGATCGAGGTCGAAGCGAAATTCAAGGAAGACGCGATCGAGAAGCTGCGGCAGGCGTCGGCGGCGTATGCCTGACCGGCCGGCCAGGCGGGATGGCCGCGCGACGGCCGCCTGCCGCGCATGCCATCATCCACTTTCCCACCCAGGACAAAGCCCATGCCCCACCAGTCCGTACTGACGATTTCCACCACCGGGCGCGGCACGCGCGACATTACGTCCGCCATTGCCTGCGCTGTCGCCGGGTCGGGCGTGCAATGCGGCATCGCGCATGTCTTCGTCCAGCACACCAGCTGCTCGCTGACGATCACGGAAAACGCCGACCCGGACGTGCGGCGCGACCTGGAGACCATCGTCGGGCGGCTGGCGCCCGACGGCGATCCCGGCTACCGGCACGACCTGGAAGGGCCGGACGACATGGCCGCGCATGCGCGCAGCGTGCTGACCGACACCGCGCTGACGCTGCCGGTAGGCGGCGGGCGGCTGCTGCTGGGCACCTGGCAGGGCGTGTTCCTGTGGGAGCACCGCGCCGCGCCGCAGCGCCGCAGCGTGGTGGTCACGGTGCTCGGTTCCTGACCGGGCAACGGGCGCCGACGCCGGGCGTCGGATAGGGTGCTGCCATATCAGTAGAGGCTGGCGATGTAGTGCGCCAGGTTCGCGATGTCGTCATCGCTCAGGTTCTTCGACACGCTGGTCATGTTGCCGGCGTCGTTGGTGCGGTTGCGCTCCCGGAAATCCTTCAGCTGCTTGATCACGTAGTCGGGCTGCTGCCCGGCCAGGCGCGGGATCTCGTTCTGTCCCTTCAGCTCGCCGAGATGGCACATCGCGCACAATGTTTCGCTTGCCTTCGCCGCCCCGGCCTTCACCTTGGCCGGGTCGGGCTTGAACCCGTTCCCCGCCTGTTTCTGGGCGCTGAAATAGGCGGCCAGGTCCTGCATGTCTTCCTTCGACAGGGCGGCCGCCACCGGCGACATGGACGGGTCCTTGCGCCGCCCTTCCTTGAAGTCGCGCAGCTGCAGGTAGAGGTAGCGGGACGTCTGGCCGGCCAGCGTCGGGAATGCGCCGCCGCTGGAATTGCCGGCGGGGCCGTGGCAGGCGACGCAGGCTTCCGCCTTGCGCTTGCCGGCGTCGGCATCCGGGTCGGCGGCGGCGCAGAGAGCGGGCAGGAATAGCGACAGCATCAGCGCAAGCGGGATTTTCTTCATGGTATGGAAAGTGGATAGGCGCGGCATCCTTGCCGCGCCTGCTGTCTGCCGGCTACAGCGCGAAGACGAACACGCTGTTGCCGCGCTTGAAGTCGAGCTGGGTGTTGCCGCCCGCCGCCACCGCGATGTACTGCTTTCCCTTCACCGTGTACGACACCGCCGGCGCATTGACGCCCGCGCCGCACTGGTACTTCCACAGCATCTTGCCGTTCATCGCGTCATAGGCCTTGAACCAGCCGTTGCCTTCGCCGGCGAACACCAGGTTGCCGGCGGTGGCCAGCGCGCCGCCTATCATCGGCTGCTCGGTCTTGGCCTGCCAGGCGATCTTGCCGGTGTCGATGTTCACCGCGGTGACATTGCCGGCCTGCTCCTCGCCCGGGACGTTCTTGAACGCGCCGCCCAGCCACAGCTTGCCGCCGGGATAAGGCGAGGCCTCGACCTGGTAGGTCATCGGCTGGTGCAGGTTGACCGCGTACGCCAGCCGGGCCTTCGGATGCACCGCCATCGGCGACCATTCGACGCCGCCGTTCGCGCCGGGCAGCATGCGCACGCCATTTGCGGTCGGCAGCGTCCACATGTTTTCCTGCGGCACCATGGCTTCGGAAAAGCGGATCAGGCGGCCGTCCTTGCGGTCATGCACGTAGATATGGCCGGTCTTCCCGCCATGGATCACGCCCGGGATCATCCGGCCCTTTTCATCCTTCACGTCGACCAGGATCGGCGGGCTGACCGCGTCCAGGTCCCAGACGTCATGCGCGATGTATTGCGAATGCCACTTGTATTTGCCGGTGGTCGCGTCGATCGCGATCATCGAGTTCGTGTACAGGTTGTCGCCTGGCCGCTCGGCGCCGTACAGGTCGGGCGACGGATTGCCGGCGACGAAGAACAGCGTATTGGTCGCCCGGTCGAAGGCCGGCGCCATCCAGACGCCGCCGCCCAGCGTCTCGTAGAACTTGCTGTTCTTGGCCAGCGCCGCCTTTTCCGCGGCGATATCGCGGTGCATGTCGCGCCCGGTCGCATCCTTCTCGGCCCAGACGCCTTCATGGCCCTGCTCCGGTATCGTGTAGAAGGTCCACATTTCCTTGCCGGTCTCGGCATCGAAGGCTTTCACGAAGCCGCGGATGCCGTATTCGCCGCCATTGGTGCCGATCAGCACCTTGCCGTCCACGACCACCGGCGCCATCGTCTCGCTATAGCCTTTTTCCGGGTCGGCGATTTCCGTTTCCCACAGCTTCTTGCCGGTCTTCGCGTCCAGCGCGACCAGCTTGGCGTCCAGCGTGCCCATGTAGAGCTTGTCGCCGGCGATGGCGACGCCGCGGTTGTTCGGCCCGCAGCAGAAGGTCGTCACCGGCCCGGGCTTGTGCTTGTAGTGCCAGAATTCCTCGCCGGTGACCGCGTCGATCGCATAGACATGATTGAAGGAGGTGGTCAGGAACATCACGCCGTTGAGCACGATGGGCGCGGTTTCCATCGACTCCACCACGGCGGTCTGGAATACGAAGGCCGGCCTGAGCTTGCCGACGTTCTTGACGTTGATCTGCTGCGACGGGTAATACCGGGTCTGCGCGTAGTCGCCGTTGGAAATGAGCCAGTTGCTGCTGTCTTTCGAGGCCGCGTCCAGCATCTGCTGGCTCGCCGTTCCCAGCGTGGCCGGCATCGGCCGGGGCTTGATGCCGGCGCCGGCCTGGGTTTCCTGCCCGGCCGCAAGCTGCGACCAGAGCGCGCATCCGCCGGCAATCATCGTCAACGCGACCAGCTTGCTCCTGTTCATCGTCTCTCCTCCTCGTTGTGGCGCCTTTCAGCATTCATTCCGGCCCAGCGGATTCCGCTGCCCCGGCAGGCGAGCTTTAATAATGGGATGGCGGTAAAACGATGGTTTGGCGCATGTCATTACCGGTATCACTAGGAAAGCGATCCAATATCACTATCTTCATTACCCGGGTGGCTGCATGAAAAAACGACTGGCTGGCATGGTCCTGGCGCTCGCGTCCATCGTTGCCGCCGGCGCGGCGCAGGCCGGCGCGGACGCGGAAACGGACGTGAGCGAACTCAACCGGCAGGCGCTGATCGCCGTGCGCGGCGGCAACCTGCCGAAATTACGGGACTTGCTGGAGCACGGCGCGTCGGTCGACACCCGCAACCGTTTCGGCGACAGCCTGCTGATGACGGCCATCAAGTCCGGCTCGCCGGACGCGGTGAACGCGCTGATGGCGCGCCGGCCCGACGTCAACCTGGCCAACACCAGCCAGGTGACGCCGCTGATGGCCGCCGCCTTTACCGGCAATGTCGATGCGGCGAGGATGCTGCTGGAACGGCGCGCCGACCCGGCCGCGGCCGACCGGCTGCACAAGACCGCGATGGTGTACGCGGCCGCCACCGGCCATGCCGCCATCGTCGCGCTGCTGCTCGATGCCGGCGTCGATGTCAACGCCCGCTATGAAAACGACCTGACGGCGCTGATGTGGGCCGCGGGCGGCGGCCACGCGGACACGGTGCGCCTGCTGCTGGCGCGCGGCGCCGACGGCGCGCTGGCCGACAACCGCGGCAAGACCGCGCTGCAGATCGCGACGGACAACCGGCATGCCGAGGCAGACGAACTGCTGCGGACGGGCGGCGCGATGAAATGAAGGCCCGCCGGGCTTATTGATTTGTGCGGCGCTCGCCGCCCTGCCCGTCCAGCCATCCGCCGAGCAGCGCCATGAATTTTTCCGGCTGCTCCATCAGGAAGAAATGGCTGGCCTGGCTGAAGATCTCGGTCCGCACGTTGGGCAAGCCCTCCGACAGCATCGCGGTCGCGGCGAGCGAGCAGATCGGGTCGCTGTCGCCGGCCATCACCAGCGCCGGCTGCGTGATGGCCGGCAGGTCCGGCAGCGTGTCATGCGACTGGCAGGCCGCGTTCTGCCGGATGTAGCAGGCCGGCAGCCGGGTCTCGCCGCCGATCAGCTGCTCGATCTTCGCGACCCGCTCCGGGTAGCGGTTGAAGAAGCCGGCCGACACGAAGTTCTGCACCGAGTGCCGCGCATGGTCGGCCCAGGACATCCGCCATTCGAGCGCCTCGCGCATGTTCGACAGCACCCGCCGGCCCAGCGGGTCGAGCCGGGCGAACGATGCGCACAGCGCCAGCGACAGCACGCGCTCCGGCGCCTTCAGCGCCACGTGCTGCGCGACCGCGCCGCCCATCGAGCGGCCGACCACGTGCGCGCGTTCGACGCCGAGGCAGTCCATCAGCCGCAGCGTATCGTCGGCCAAATCGGCGGTGCTGACCGGCTCGTCGACCTGCGTGCTGGCGCCGGCGCCGCGGTTGTCGAAGGCGATCACGCGGTAGTTGGCGCGCAGCGCCTCCACCTGCGCCAGCCAGGCGCTGTGGTCGCCGGCGAGGCCGTGGATCAGCACCACCGGCGTGCCCTGGCCGACGTCGAGATAGCGCAGCGTGTAGCGGCCGATGTCGGCGTCCTTCAGCATGATGTCCAAGCGGATCTCCTCGTTATTGTTGCTCAGCTCACGCCGAGGTGCGACTGCAGCTGCGCCTGCTGCGCCTGGAAGTCGTCGCTGCTGCCGGAAAACACCACGCGCCCGGTATTGAGCAGCACCACGTCGTCCGCCACCTTCATCGCCAGGCCGAGGTTCTGCTCGACCAGCACGATGGCGATTTCCGACTTCAGCCGCTCCAGCACATTGCCCAGCTCGCGCACGATCTGCGGCGCCAGGCCTTCCGACGGTTCGTCCAGCAGCAGCACCCGCGGATTGGTCATCAGCGCGCGGCCGATGGCCAGCATCTGCTGTTCGCCGCCGGACAGGCTGGCGGCAAGCTGGTCGCGCCGCTCGTGCAGCCGCGGGAAGATCTGGTTGACGTCCTCGCGCGACCAGACGCGGCGTCCGGCCGGCGTCTGCCGCCGCGCGGCGACGTCCAGGTTCTCGCGCACGGTCAGGCTGCCGAACACGCGCCGGCCCTGCGGCACCAGGCCGATGCCGGCGCGGCTGATCTGCTCCGGGCTGCATTTTTCCAGCGCCGCGCCGTCCAGCATCACGCTGCCCGAGCGCGGCGGCAGGAAACCGACGATGGCATTGATGCAGGTCGACTTGCCGGCGCCGTTGCGGCCCAGCAGCGTCAGCAGCCGGCCCGGCTTCAGGCTGATCGACACGTCGTGCAGCACGTGGCTGTCGGCGTAATAGGCGTTGATCCTGCGCACCGCCAGCAGTTCAGTGTCCAAGGTAGATCTCCTTCGTGCGCGGGTCGTCCACCACCTGCTGGCGGGTGCCGGCGGTGATGACCTCGCCGTAATGCAGCAGCGTCACGCTGTCGGCGAAGGCCAGCGCCACTTCCATGTCATGCTCGATCATCACGATCGTCACGCTGCGCGGTATCGACTGCAGCAGGCCGAGGATGGTGTCGCGCTCCTCCGACGACAGCCCGGCCAGCGGCTCGTCGAGCAGCAGCACGTCCGGCGCCTGCGCCAGCGCCATCGCGATCTCCAGCCGGCGCTTCTCGCCGTAGGAAGTCTGCTCCAGCGGCAGTTCGCCCTTGCGCTCCAGCCCGACCGACGCCAGCACTTCCTGCGCCCGCCGCTTCAGCGCCTTTTCCGCGGTGAACACGCCGAAGTGCTTCCAGCGCAGCCGCGACTTCGCCAGCAGCGCCAGCATCACGTTGTGCAGCAGCGTGTCGCGGTTGAACAGCGTCAGGATCTGGTAGGTCCGCGCCAGGCCCTGCTGCGCCCGCTGGTGCGTGGTCAGGCCGGTGACGTTTTGGCCCAGCAGGGAAATGCTGCCGGCGTCGGCGCGGAGGTCGCCGGCGATCAGGTTGAACAGCGTGGTCTTGCCGGCGCCGTTCGGCCCGATCAGCAGGTGCCGCTCGCCGCGCGCGACCGACAGGTCGACGCCGCGCGTGACCTTGAGCCCGCCGAACGCCTTGGTCAGGCCGGAAACTTCGAGAACGGCGCTCATCGGGCCTCCTTCAGCGGACGTGCCGGCTGGTTGATGGCGGCGGCAGGCTGGCCGGGCGCGGAAGGCTTCCGGCGCATGCGCTGCACCGCGCGCCTGAAGCCGGGCACCAGGCCGCCCGGGACGAACATGACGATGAAGATGAAGACGAAGCCCAGCAGCATGATCCAGCGGTCGATATAGGCGCTGGCGACATTCTTCAGCAGCACCACCAGCGCCGCGCCGACGACCGGCCCGACCAGCGTGCCGGGGCCGCCGGCAATCACCATCAACAGCATCTCCGCCGAGTTCGCCAGCGACAGGCTGTGCGGGCTGATGAACTGGTGATAGTAGACATACATCAGGCCGGCGACGGCGCCGAGGAAACCGCTGACGATGAAGGTGATCCAGCGGATCAGCCAGACGTTGTAGCCCAGCGCGCTCATCCGGCGCGGCTGGTCCCGGGTGCCGCAGATGCTGGCGCCGAACGGCGAGCGCACCCACAGCGCGACCAGTCCCCAGACCAGCAGGAACACCGCCAGCGTGAAATAGTAGAACGTGCTCGCGTTGCCGAGGTCCAGCCCGAACGGCGCGGGCCGCGTGAGGCCGGACAGGCCGTTGTCGCCGCCGGTCACGCTGGCCCAGCGGTAGGCGATGCCCCACAGGATCTGGCCGAAGGCGAGCGTGATCATCAGGAAGCTGAGGCCGGTGGCGCGCAGCGCGACCAAGCCGAACAGCGCGGCCATGACCGTGGTCAGCGCCAGCGCCGCGATGCCGGAACTGAAATGGTCCCACTGCATGTTCAGCGCCAGCCAGCCCGACAGGTAGCCGGCCAGGCCGAGATAGCCGGCATGCCCAAGGGAAGTCAGGCCGGCGTAGCCGACCAGCAGGTTCAGGCTCAGCGCGAACAGCGCGGCGATCAGCACCTGGCTGGCGACGTTGATGAAATAGTCGCCGCCGGCGATGGCGGGCATGCAGGCCAGCACGGCCACGAAAAGTGCGAGGGCGATGCGTTTCATGCCGAGATCCTTCCGAACAGGCCGCGCGGCCGGATGGCGAGAATGACCACCATGGGCAGGAACAGGATGATGTAGGCCAGGTCGGGGAACAGCACCTGGCCGAAGGTATAGATCAGGCCGATCACGAAGCTGCCGATGAAGGCGCCGAGCAGGCTGCCGAGCCCGCCCAGGATGACCACCACCAGCGCCAGCGGCAGCATGTCGGCATCCATGCCCGGATAGACCGACAGGATGGGCGCCGCCAGCACGCCGCCGACGCCGGCGAGCGCCGCGCCCAGGCAGAACACGATGGTGAACAGCTTCGACGACGGAATGCCGATGCCGCGCGCCATCTGCATGTCGTCGACGCTGGCGCGGATCATCATGCCCAGCCGGGTCTTGTCGAGCAGCAGCCAGAGGCCGATGCCGATGACGATGGAGATCACCAGCATCGACAGCCGGTAGAGCGGGAACACGAGGCCGAACATGCGCACCGAGCCCGACAGGAAATCCGGGCCGGACACGGGCCGCGGGTCGCCGCCCCAGAACCACAGGCTGAAGTCGGCGATGACGAACGCCACGCCCAGCGTCGCCAGCACCTGCGACAGCGGGTTGCCGGCCAGCCGCCGCAGGATGAAGCGCTCGACGATGCCGCCCAGCAGCGCCACCGACACGCCGGCCGCCAGCATGGCGGTGAAAAAGCCGTGGCCGTTGGTGATGACCGACAGGCCGACATAGGCGCCGAGCATGAAGTAGGCGCCGTGCGACAGGTTGGCGATGCGCATCAGGCCGAAGATCAGCGAGAAGCCGGCCGCGAGCGTGAACAGCACGCCGCCGAGGGCGAGGCTGTTAAGCGTCTGGATAAGCCAGAAGGACATGGAATCTACCCTGGTAGGAAAATGCGGCGGCGCGCCGCCGCCCGGCTTCGGACGGCGGCGCGCCGGGAATCACTTCTCGATATTCCTGGCGACCGGGTAATCGCGCGAATACACCGGGTTGGCCAGGAAGTCCTTCTTCTCGTACGTCCAGAACTGGCTGACCGCCGGATAGGTCTTCACCACCGTGTTGACCAGCTTGCCGTTCTTGCGCTCGACCTTGCGGATGTAGACGTCCATCACCGGGTTGCCCAGCGCGTCGAGCTTGAACTCGCCGCGCGGGTCGTTCGGCACCTGCACGTTGCGCAGCGCGGCCATGAAGGCATTGCGGTCCTCGATCTTGCCGTTCACCGTCTTCAGCGCCTGCTCCATCATCAGCGCCGCGCCATAGGCGCCGACCGTGTAGTAGCCGGGATCGTCCTTGGTTTCCTTGTTGATCGCCTGCACGAAGCGCTTGTTGTTCGGGTTGTCGAGCGCGGCGGTGTACCAGCCGTTGGAGACCACGCCGAGCGCCTCGTCGCCCATCGACTTCAGGATGCCCTCGTCCACCGTGGTCATCGCGCCCATCAGCGGGATCTTGCCCTTCAGGCCATATTCGTTGTACTGCTTGGTGAACTTGATGCCGTTGCCGCCGGCGAACACCGCGTAGACCGCATCCACGTCGGGGCGGATCTGGCCGATGTAGCTGCCGTAGTCGGCAACGTTCAGCGGCGACCACAGCTTCTGCACCACCTTGCCGCCGTTCTCCTCGAACGTGCGCTGGAAGCCGGCCGCGATCTCGTGGCCGAAGGCGAAATCGTCGGCCACGATGGCGACCCGCTTGTACTTCAGTTCCTTGGCCGCGTATTCGCCCATTGCATGGCTGGGCTGGGCCGAGGTGCCGACCGCGCGCACGAACCACGGGTTGGGCTTGCGCTGCGTGAGGTCCTCGGCCGCGGCCGACGGCGAGATCACCGGCACCTGCGCGCGGCGGATGTAGTCGTCGATGGCCAGCGCCTCGAACGCGGCGAGCGGCCCGATGATGACGTCGACCTTGTCCTTTTCCACCAGTTCCTGCGCCCGGGTCTTGGTGATGGCGGGCTGGCCGGCGGTGTCGGCCACCACCAGCTCGACCTTGCGGCCGGCCACCATGTTGTTGCGCTCCTTCAGGAACAGCCGCAGCCCCTCCTCCATCTGCTTGCCGCCGGCGGCGAGCGCGCCGGACTTGACGGTGAGGAATCCCAGCCTGATCGGCCCGCCGGTTTCGGCATGGGCCGCCAGCGAGAACGAGACGGCAAGCGCGAGTGCGCCGAGCGACAGCAGTTTCTTGGTCATTTCCATGTCTCCTTGATATCCCACGTGAGGGTTTGTTTTTTGTTCATGATATATCAGACTGAGAAAATAAATCAAAATAAACTTCGAAAGAATTCGGGAGAGGCAGCCAGTTCCGCTGGGAAAACCCCGTTGTCTACTAGGAGACGTTCGAGAAAATTCTCCCGGAAATGCGTATCACGCACGGCCATCTGATGTATTATTCGTTCCATTAATGATCTTCGTGATATATCAGGAATAGGTATGAGCAATGTAGAAGTCGCGGTTCCCGTCGCTGCCGGGCGGCTGTTGCGGGAAACGGTGTATGAACAGATACGGGCGGACATCCTGAGCCTGCGCCTGGCGCCCGGCGCCGAGATGCGCGAGGCGGAACTGGCCGCGCGTTTCGAAGTGAGCAAGTCGCCGGTGCGCGACGCGCTGATGCGGCTGGAGCGCGAGAACCTGGTCATCACGCTGCCGCGCCAGGGCTATCGGGTCGCGCCGGTGTCGCTGTCCGACGTGCAGGACATGTTCCACCTGCGCATTGCGCTGGAGCGCGCCTGCATGGAGCGCATCGTGCGCCAGGCCAGCGACGAGCAGCTGGCGTCGCTGGAGCCGTTCCGCCGCTTCGAGCGCGACGACTGGAGCGCCGGCTTCATCGAGTACAACCGCGCCTTCCACCGCAAGCTGGCGGAAATCGCCGGCAACCCGCGGATGCGCGACCAGTTGAACAACCTGATCGACCAGATGGAGCGCGCGGTGCTGATGAGCGTGAACCGGGCCACGCAGGGCAGCGGCAACACCAGCGGCCTGGTCGAGGAACACAGCAGGATGATCGATTCGCTGCAGCAGCGGCAGGCCAAGCGCGCCGAGCGGCAGGCCGAGCAGCATATCGCCGCCGCCGGCAAGCGGGTCACCGAAGCCATTTCAAGAAGCATCATCGCCGCCTAGCGCAAGCCGGCCGCGGCATCCAACTTCACTATAAAAGGAGACACCATGTCAGAGGTCAATAACAAAACCGACGTCCGCCTGCGCGGGCTGTTCATCGATGGCCGTGAAGTGCCGGCCAGCCGGCCCGATGTGCTGGACGTGCTCAATCCGGCCACCGGCGAACTGCTGGCGCAGATCGGCCACGCCAGCGACGAGGACGTCGACCGCGCGGTGAAGAGCGCCGCGGCGGCGTTCGAGAGCCCGGAATGGTCGGGCATTTCCAACCGCACCCGCGCCCGGCTGGTCAACAAGCTGGCCGACGTGTTCGAGGCTAACCTCGAGGAGATCTACCATCTGGAGACCCTGAACAACGGCCGCTCGCTCAACGAGACCCGGGCCCAGGTGTCGCGGCTGCCGGACTTCCTACGCTACAACGCCGGCCTGGCGATTGCCCGCCGCGACGACGTGATCCCGGTCGACGGCAACTACCTGAACTACACGATACGCACGCCGGTCGGCGTGGTCGGCAATTCGACGCCGTTCAACCATCCGCTGATGATCATGATCAAGAGCCTGGGGCCGACGCTGGCGTCCGGCTGCACCACGGTCGTCAAGCCGTCCGAATACACGCCGCTGACCACGCTGCGCCTGGCCCAGCTGTTTGTCGAAGCCGGCCTGCCGCCGGGCGTGTTCAACGTGATCACCGGCCTCGGCCCGACCACCGGCCGCGCGCTGGCCGAGCATCCGGGCCTGGCCAAATGGGTGCTGACCGGCGGCACCGAGGCCGGCCGCATCACCGGCGCGCTGGCCGGCAACAACTTCGCGCACCAGACCCTGGAACTGGGCGGCAAGACGCCGGTGCTGGTGTTCGACGATTTCGACGTCGACCAGGCAGTCAACTATGCGGCCTTCGGCGGCTTCATCGGCGCCGGTCAGACCTGCATCTGCGGCAGCCGCCAGATCGTCCAGGAAAAGGTCTATGACGAATTCGTCGAGAAGCTCGCGGCCAAGGCCAAGTCCATCCGCATCGGCAACCCGATCGACCCGTCCGTGCAGCTCGGGCCGGTGGTGTCGGCGCGCCAGCAGCAGCGGGTGCTGAACTACATCCGCATCGGCCTGGAGGAAGACGGCGCGCGCCTGGTCGCGGGCGGCCGCGTGCCGGCCGACCCGGCGCTGAAGAACGGCTTCTTCGTCGAGCCGACCGTGTTCGCCGATGTCGGCCCCGACATGCGCATCTTCCAGGAAGAAGTGTTCGGCCCCTTCGTGTCGGTGACGAAGTTCGGCACCGAGGCGGAAGGCATCGCGCTGGCCAACAACTCGCCGTTCGGCCTGGCCGGCGCGATCCGCACCAACAACATCGTCCGCGCCCACCGCGTCGCGGCCAAGCTGAAATGCGGCATCGTCTGGATCAACGACCATCACCGGCTGGACCCTGCGTCGCCCTGGGGCGGCGTCAAGGATTCGGGCATCGGCCGCGAATGCGGCACCGAGTCCTTCGACCAGCATTTCGAGACCAAGAGCGTGATGGTGCGCCTGGATGACACGCCGTTCGACTGGTACAAGGACACCGCCAGCCAGCCGCGTCTGAACTGACCCGCCCGCTGCGACGATGACTCAATCCATGCCAAGTCATCGCGCAACGAACGACGCCGATGGTTCCGATCTCGTGGAGTGTAATAAGCGCAGCGCATTACACCACTCGCCAATCCGCCACCATCGCCTGTCTGCAGCGTACGGTGTAATGCGCTTGCGCCTATTACACCGTACGGATTTTCATGGCGCCGTATGCACGGAATGGGTACCGGCCAGGGCAATCGGCACGCCGCCGCCGATGGTCGCGGCCATGCCTTCCCGCGCGTCAAGCCGGGCAAACGCAGCCTGTAAGCAATCGAACAACAACCGATCAACAATGTCGCATTGAGAAAGGCCTGAAATGAGCGCTGTGATGAATGCCTCCACCCCCCAATTTACCGAGATGCGCCTGCAGGCGGATGGCGGCGTCGTGGCCGCCCGAAGCGGCGGCGAAGGCGCGCCGATGGTGCTGTTCCATTCGCTGCTGGCCGACGACACGAGCTTCGACCGGGTCGCGCCCGCGCTGGCCCGGACGCACAAGCTCTTCATCCTGAACCTGCCCGGCTTCGGCGCATCCGACCGGGTCGACGGCGGGCTGGAAGCGGTGGCCGACCGCGTCGCCGCGGCGATCAGGGCAATGGATCTGGAACAGCCGCCTGTCTTCCTGGGCAATGGCTACGGCGGCTTCGTCGCGCTGATGACGGCGATCCGCCATCCCGGCCTGGCGTCGAAGCTGGTGCTGGCCGACTGCGGCGCCGCCTTTTCCGAGCCGGGCCGGGCCGCTTTCCGCGGCATGTCGGCGGGCGCGAAGGAAAAGGGGCTGGCCGGCATATCCGATTTGGCAATGCGCCGCCTGTTCGCGCCGTCCTACCAGGCCGCGCACCCCGAGCTGATCGAGGAACGGCGCGCACGCTTCGTCGCCGTCGATCCCCAGACCTTCCACGCCGCCTGCGCCGCATTGTCGACGCTCGACGTGCGGGATCAACTGGCAAAGGTGGCCGTGCCGGCGCTGGTGCTGGTCGGCGAGCATGACGAGGCGACGCCGCCCGCCATGTCGACCGAGCTCGCGGCCGGCCTGCCCGACGCTAAGCTGGTCGTCCTCCCCGGCTGCGCGCATGTGCCGCAGCTGCAGGAACCGGAACAGTTCCTGGAGGCGATCAGGGAGTTCGTCGGCTGACTGTGAGTTGGCCCGCTCCGTCGGGATTCCTGCATGAAGGAAGGACCGCGCTGTGGCGGCGGTTTCTTTCCTTCATTTTTGTATGAAGGCGGGTTAATCAGCCGGCACGCTCACGCCAGGAATTAAGGCTCCGGCTTCGCTGGCGGAATCGTCCGGCGTCATCTGCTGGTTCTTCGGCTTGGACCAGAACGAAAATCCAAATAAAACATTCAGACGACTTCGTAGTGCTCGACTGTTGGAAACGGATCGTAAAAGTGATGAAGAAGTTTCTTCCACTCCTGGTATTCTTCAGAGCCTCGGAAGCCGAGCGTGTGATCCTCCAGCGTCTGCCAATTCACGAGCAATATATATCGATTCCTTTTTTCCAGGCATCGCTGAAGCTGGTGCGAGACATAACCGTTCATCGACGAAATGATTGCCGATGCTTGTTCGAAGGCAGCCTCGAAAGACGCCTCCCGACCAGTCCGCACATCGAGTACTGCGACCTCAAGAATCATCGAATTTCCCCAATTGATCGAATGTGACATCTTGCCATCGAAAGCCGTTTCCCAAAATTGCCGGGGCGCTTTCCAAAGCCGGAAATGTATGTCGTGTTCAAACAAGGCTGCAAATAATCGCCGTCCGTTGGAAGATTCCAGACCCGGCTAGCTTCCCAATGCATATTGCACGATTGCCCTTTGCACAGGCAAAAGAAGGTTCTTCTGCTGGTATCCGACAAAGTTTGGATAGGAAAGCGGGTCGAAAGAAAGTTCTCGGCCAATTAAGAAAGGCGGCGTTGGTAAAAGCCTGGGATAGCCCATGTGGGCGAGAGCGTCCTCGGTCAATGGGCGGGATGGAGCGTCTCCCGCAGCGGGACCGTTATCGGTGATAACGATATCTATCGCAGTCGGCAATGCTTCCGTGAATCGGACGTTCCGCTTTTTCTGGTGAAATTGCCGATCACGGACGTGGACGACGCAAAAATCGAGCACGTCCGCGAGTTCGTGCCAGGAATGAAATACATTCGTTGGCGGTCCCCAGAGACATACTTTCGCACTTGCAATCGGACGCAGCTTCGTTTCGACATAGTAGGCATCTGTCAGCACCTCGCAAGGATGCCCTCGACTCGACATCGCGTTGATGACCGGTCGCCTCGTCGAGGCCGCAAATTCTGTCAGGCGCTCATGGTCCGACTCGCGGATGACATAGAGATCATAGAAGTCGTCAAGATATCCGGCGAGGTCAGCAGTCCGCTCGTTTGTTTTCAAAAGGTTCGGCAACTCCGTGAATGCCAGGCCGAGATCACGGAATGCCTGGATAAACGTCGTACGCGTGCGGATGCCATGACCCTGGAAAGACCACGCGACCGTGCCGGTCATAGTCTTTGGCTGAGTCTTTGCAATATTCCAGATTTCGCACACATCTGCGCTGCCAAGATCTGTGATTTGGAGAAGGTGCATTTGAAGCGAAAAAACAATAATCGGGGCAATAAAACCGAACGCTCACAGCGTCACTGAAATTTCCGGCAACGCTTTTCCCCATTGGAGAAGCTTGTAATTTCGTTTGCTATGCACGAAATACGGATCCTGCTCCACTAGCCGGATTGCACATTCTCTCGGCATGGGCGCCAATATCCACAGGCCGCCACCGAATGGTGAATCAGGACTTTCACGCAGTCCGCCTGCAAGCAGGATTTCGGCCTGGTTTTCCCTGAGGTAGGCGAAATGATGCGCCTCATAATCTAGCCGGACCTTGGTCATAACAGGTAAATCTTCAAAGATAACGACCCAGCGCATTCTGCAGCCTTTTCAACTCCACGTAAGCGATGAAGTGTAGGCTTGTATTATTTTTCCGGCAACAAGATAATCGACCCAGAACGCCAATCAATTAATTCTCGGAATCAGCTTATTTAGAGGTGTGCTTTATTGTGACGGATTTCACCGCGCTCAAAGGAGCAAGCATCCTTTTCGATCTAGACGGAACCTTGGTGGAGTCAGCTCCGGATTTGATCGCAGCGCTAAACTCGGTCCTTATTGCAGAAGAACTGAAACCGTTACTACTCGAAGAAGCCCGGCCATTTATTAGCCGTGGCGCCTGGTGGTTGTTGGAGTGGAGTATCGCGAGAGCCGCTATGCCAGTGCCGGCGACTTTCGCAGCAACGCTTTTCGAGCGCTTTATTGTCTATTACAGCGCCCATATAGCGGATAACAGCCATCCGTTTGCCGGTGTGATTGCCGCGCTAGCTGTTCTGAAGGCAGCAGGCGCGAAGCTCGTCGTTTGCACCAACAAACCGACCGCCCTTTCGCGCAGCCTGCTGACCAAGCTTGGCATGGTCGACATGTTCGATGACATCCTGGGCATTGACGCCGTGACGGCGGCAAAGCCGGATGCAGCACACCTGATTGAAGCTGTCCGGGCCGTAGGCGGAAATTTAAACAGGGCGATCATGGTGGGCGATGCCGGGCCGGATGCAGGCGCCGCACGTGCCGCAGGAATTCCCCTCATCCTGGTTGACTTCGGCTATTCGGAAATTCCCGCCATTCAACTCGCGCCGGACATACTCCTGCGCCATTTCGGTGACCTGGTGGATGCGTGCCTGACGCTGCTGGACAGCGCGCGTGTTGATTCCAGCACTGCCGGAATTTCAGCCTGAAGGATTTTTTCAATATCTATTTCCGTCTGAAACGTCACTCCGGCGTTAGCTCAATCGCGCCTGCCGGGCTCGTGTTTCGATCGGATACCGGCGGCAGTATCGTCAGCTTGAGATCGGGTCGGCCCTGGAGCTGGAGCGTTATCTGCTCGTACACCACGCGTCCCGCGGTTGGATGCATGAAGGCCCTGATGCCGCCTTCTCTGGCTACTACCTCCTGCGCATTCCAGAACTGCGAGAACTCTTCGCTCGTTCGCTGCAGCATGGCGATCAGGTCCCTGACAGGCGGGTCATCTTTTCCCTTTCCGCATTCCGCCCGGAATTCGGCGACCAGCCGCCTTGCGCGTTCGTGCCAGTCCATGACGAATGTTTTGGCGGAATCCTGCAGGAACATGAATTGCAGCAGATTGCGGGTGGCGTCGGGGACATCATGTCCGAGCCAGACCGCGAACAGCTGAGCCGCCTGGTCATTCCATGCGACGGCATTCCACTGGCGGTCCAGCACGTATGCCGGCGCCGCTATCACGCCGACGAGCGTTGAAATTTCTCCGGCCTTTGCATCTGCCAGGGTTTTCACACGCGCAGCCGGATCGAGCTTGTCGGCGAGTCCGAAGAGATAACTGCGCTCGGCTTCCGACAGCCGGAGCGCGGTGGCGAGGCGGGCAAGCGTCTTTGCCGACGCCGATACGGGCCGACCCTGCTCCAGCCAGGTAATCCAGGTCGCGCTTACGCCGCAGAGAACTGCGAGTTCTTCACGCCTCAGCCCGGGTGTTCGGCGACGTTCGCCGGCCGGAAGTCCGATGGAATCCGGGGTAATTCGCTCGCGGTGAACGCGAACGAATACGCCAAGTTCGCTGGTCATTGATGGGTCTGCCTGATGGTGAACTGGTGGCTTTTATACCAGGATAAGTTGTCATATTGTAATAGCATAAAGCCACGGATAAGCTGTTGCCGGCAAGATGTTCAAACCGATTGACAGGAGCAGCTTATGGCAGCAACGACCAATGACAGCGCGAGCAAGTTCGATCTTTCACGCGCAGGCGAATACGAGCTGCAAAGCCGCATTGCCCTTGCCGGCTATGACGCATGCCACGAACTGAGCGCCTGCATGCTCTCTGCGCACCTTGGAACGCAAGGCGCTGCGAACGTGCTGGTTGTCGGTGCCGGCGGTCCGGCGCAGGAGATCACGAAGGCCGGCTTGCTGCAGCCGGACTGGCGCTTTACGGCCGTCGACCCGTCCGAGCCTATGCTGGAAATCGCCCGTGCCCGGGTTGCCGGCGCGGGGATGGCGGAGCGCACGCAGCTCATCCTGGGCAGGGTCGAAGACTTGCCCGATGGGCCCGCGTTTGACGCGGCGACCCTGGTCGGCGTTCTCCACCACTTGCCGGGCAGTGAACCAAAGCGCGGAATACTCCAGGCGATCTCGTCCCGTCTCAAGCCCGGCGCGCCGCTGATCCTGGCTGGCAATCATCGCGCTTACGCCAGCGAGCCGCTGATGTTGAAGGCCTGGGGCGAACGCTGGCGCATGCAGGGCGCGACAGCGGACGAGGTGAAGGCCAAGCTCGGCAGGATCCTGCAGGGCGCCGATCCGCCGCATTCCGAAGCAGCCGTGTTCGCTTTGTTGAGCGATAGCGGATTCGAAGCGCCGCAGCGATTCTTTTCCAGCTTGTTCTGGGGCGCCTGGATTGCGTTCCGGGCAGGCCGGCCGAACTGAAATCTTCAGCCAACGCCGGTCGCCGGGGATCGGCAGGAATGGCGGGTGGGGGCAGGCAGCGGCCCGGTGAAACCGGGCACGGTTGATTCGCCACCCCGCTCGCCACTCCACTGCTCCCACGCATCGAAGCATCAACGGTTTTTTAAAAGCCCGGCGCCCGGGACCGAAACGGATTGCCATTGGCATTCCGGTTAAAAGTTCCGTAATCACTCAGTGCTGCACCAAGAGCACTCTTTCAATCCTGTCCTCCGCATCGAAATGCACATCCAGGCTGTCCAGATCGATACGCAGACCACTGCACATGCCGAGCGCGTATCCATACACATGCATTCGTTTAATGTCGGGAGCGCCCAGCAATGCCTCGACACGCGATTTCGGCAGACCGACGCGGAGGATATTGACCCGCATGTCTGCCGCCATGCCTCCCCGATAACAGGAGACGTCGCCAGTCCGCAGGTTCAGCTTCTTCCATGCCGCCTCATTGAAACCGGACGTCCGGAAAATGCCGCCGCTATAGAGCCAGTATTGCCAGCCTGCGTAAAGGACGGCAAACAGCGCGATGCAGACGATGATGGCTGCTGCCCGCTGCGGCCAAGTTTTTGAGCGTGAGGATACATGCATCAGCGTGGAGGTTTTATCGTGACAGCAACGCTTTCGGAAATCGGATCGGTCGCCGGGGTACGGTCGCTGCCTGGCGTCGACTGCTAGACTCGTCGCAGTTGTCCCTATGGCGGCGAGAATATGCCAGGCGCAAGCAGCCTGTTCCTTCTTGGCTCATGGCCTGCCGGGGGAATGGGCTCGATGCAAAACGGACCGATGCGTTTCGCGAAGGTTATGACAATCGGGTGCCTTGGCGATTTGCATAAAGGTCCCTGACGATCGCGTGAGACGGCCGGAGTCTGTCGACAAGCACATCGACGATTTGATTTTCAGCCAGCGACAGGACCGCCGAATTCTTATGCACGTAACTCCAGGCATCCCATCGGCGGCCATTGAATTCGTAAGCGTATTCCAGCCTTCCCCGGTCCTTCACGATCCATATCCCGGTGATGATCCCCTTCGTCGCCTGACCCTGCTGGAAAAAATAGCGTATCCGGTCGATTCGCCAAAGCAGAATGCCGGCCAGCAGGGTCATCGCGGCAATGGGTACGAACAGTGGAAGCGGCTCATAGGGTCGCGAGCCCCTGAATGCATAAACGTAGGGCACGCCCAAAGATGCGATCAGGGACAGCGGAATGCCCCAAGCGGCCGCCAGCGCCGGCCAGTCCGTCCAGATGATTTGACGAACGGATGGTTTCATACCGAAGTTTGAACTGGCTGCGTATTCAACATACCCCTCTTACATGAAGACAGACATGGCAGCATGCTCCCATTGGAATGTTCGAAAAGCAATACTCGATTTATGCGATCACGGTACGGGGATATAACGACCAAGATGAAGTCAGCCTCGGTTTTGTGTCCCAGTGCCATCACCCCTATCTATGCACATCCATAAATAATTAATTCCGCAATGGGAACAGGCACCCCAGACGGCTGCATTTTCCATTTGCATAAATCGTTCATTTTCGCCGTTTCATGTGATGCCGCACCCTTTCACTCATGGTCGGAATCGTCAAGCATTCCAATGCAGGCACACGGAGGAACTGGGGGGCTAGATGCCGGACCATTCAGCCGTCATCAACTTGGCTTGATCGTAATTATGAGGCGACTGCCGGAATTCAATAATAATCAGGACGATAATTCGACGGCTGGTGAACCTATGAAAACTCGATTTAATGCATTCTACGATCGAAATGCATCGCTTCTTCTTTTGACGCTTTTACTGGCTGACTTGACGTTCCTGGCGATTTACCTTTTTCATGGCCTGACGCCTTACTTTGCGAATCCATTATTTAATCTTGAAGCGGATAACGGCTATGCCGAGAGGTACCAGTACCTGAAATATGTCGGCATCATGGTTCTGCTTTCTTGCCTCTGCGTTAAAAGGAAGCGCTTGTCATTTCTGCCGTGGATACTGCTGTTTGCTTATTTTCTGGCAGACGACGCCTGGCAGCTGCACGAAGAACTGGGCGCCTGGATTGCCGAGAGGATTCCCTACCAGCCGCCTTTCCGGCTGCGTACGCAAGATCTGGGCGAATTGCTCGTTTCGGCGATGGCTGGCCTGATCCTGCTTCCGTCGTTCCTGGCGACGTACTACTTCGGTCCGCCTTCAGTCCGGAAGATTTTCCATGACTTGTTATTGTTCCTGGCCTTGCTCCTGGCATTTGCCGTCGGCGTGGACATGGTTCACGCAACGTTCATTGGCAGTCCCAGGATCGAGCTGGTTCTGGGGGTAATCGAAGACGGCGGCGAATTGATCGCGATAAGCCTGTTCGGATGGTACGTCTTCCTGTTGACAAGGCTTTCTTCCGGCAGGGAGGCCTATCTGCTGCCCGTGTTCCTGACGCCGATGAAGGTTGTTCAGACCGGATAAGCAAGTGCGACGTGGTTCCCTGATGTTTTGACGAGTGGCCCGACTGCCGGGCTGCGTCGGCGAACAGGCCGCAACCGTTTCGCCGGCCGCAGGTCCCTCGTCTCATCCCTATTTCATCAATAGTGCGTCAGTTTCTCGACTTAGCTACGGGCAACTTGTTGTACTGTTCCTCCGCTTTTAAAACTAACCTGAGGTTTCCCATGAAAAAATTATCCGCACTCATCGCAATGGCCCTGATTTCCGGCGTTGTTTACGCCCAAGCCCCCATGAAGGCCACGACCACCCCGGAAGGCACGACGGTCGAGCCGGCAACCAAGGGCGACATCAAGGCTGCGGCCAAGGTCGAAAAGGCGGAGATCAAGGCGAATGAAAAAATCGAGAAGGCTGCCGCCGACGCCGCGGTGACCAGCACGAAGGCCGATGCGAAAGCCGCCAAGACCAAGGCCGGCGCGCAAGCGAAAGCCGAGAAGAAGATCCTGGCTGCGAAGAAAGACGTGGCGGATGCGCAGGTCGAAGCCAGCGAAAAAGTGACGCGCGAGAAGAAGTAAGTTCTACCGGCTTCATTGCCGGCGCACCCCTGGCGCCGGTCGTCAGGCGGTGGTATTGACGCTGTTTCCCAGGTGCGATGGCAGCCCGGGAGCAGCTGGCACGCTGGCAATCAGCGCGGCCGCGCTGGACGATGCCAGGTCCAGCGTTTTCTTCAGCATGGTCGTCCCGATCTCCTGGCTTTGCCGGGTCTCGGATAACGTGGTCGACAGCTTCGCGATGCTCGTGACATCCATGACATTGCTCCTTGCGTTTGATGATCGACGGCTGGATTGGCCGCCGTCCATCGTTAACGATTGAATTCCGCAAGTCTTTAATCTGCCGATCGCGGCGCGCCGTTCAGGCGAACAGGAACCACAACACGGTTATTGCCATCAGCGCCGCATAGGGAAAGGCGATGGTCGGCCGCAGCATGTTCCGGCCATACTCGGCCAGCAGGCCGCCAAGGCCGGGACGCGTCGCCAGCCACTCGGAGTGCAACTGGTAGGGCGCGGCCTGCACGGGCGTGCCCGATGCCAGCGCCTGCTCAATCCGCACGATGCGCTGGCCCAGCCGCGACTGGCTGGTCCGCACCATTGCTTCCTGCACCCACAGGACCAGCATCAGCAGCATCGCGATGATCACGTCCAGCGACAGCGCCAGGCAGGCGACAAACAGCACGACGCCGGTCAGCTTGATCAGCAGGCCGGCGTTTTCGTAGCGCTCATGATTGTTCTGCAGGATGGCCCATTCGTGGCCGAGGGCGTTGGTGTCGGGGAGTGCCAATTTTTTCCTTTTTGTGGTTGACCTTGGTGCCGCGTCGTCCGTGGCCGGCGCTGCGCATTGTACCGAAGCGGATCGGGCGCGCGGCCGGCGTTGCAAATTGGCCTTATTCCAACACTCGTTGACGACAAGTGCGAAAGCATTTCCAAAAATCAAGACCAAACGTCATAATACGCATACCCGTCCTGTTCACAATTGCCCCATGAAACGTATCATTCTCACTTCACTGCTGGCCGTTGTCAGTTGCGTAGCGCTCAGCATCGTCGTCGCGATGCTCGCTGCTCCCTCGAATCTGCAGAATGATGACTTCAAGGTGTCGTCGCCGCCGGACCTTCCCGGCGCCCGAATGGCCGGCTAAAGCCACCCGGGCCCACCGACTGACGCCTGTCCGGCGGTCGGCGCATCCAGCAGGCTTCGGCCGGCGTTCGACGTTCCTTTTCCAGCAGACTGCGCTGCTAGCGCGCCGCTGAGGCGTCCGTGCGTGAACGGGCATTGCCGCAGCCGGATGCCTGCCGCGTCGGACAGCGCATCGTTCATTGCTGACGCGGCTCAAGCGCTACACCCTGCCGCCGCCGCGGTCGACTTTCATTTCGGCCGCCGCGGCGACACGGGCTTCTTCATACGCGTGCTGGCAGCAGGCGATGCCAGCACGTCCGGCGATGCCGGCGACTTAGCTTGCCGCAGCCGCGGCCAGCAGTTCGCCGGCGTTGGCGCTCTCGGCGAAGCGCATCGCCGCCGACCAGGCCTGCTCGGCCTTGTCCCGGCCGATGATGGGTTCGCCCTGGTCGTTGAACTTGGCTTTCAGCTGCTCGTCGCTCGTGGAGAAGCTCTCCGGCGAGGCGCTGGAAACCATGCCGATGACGCCGGAGGAATTCGGCGCCTATATCAGGAACGACATCGCCAAGTGGTCGCAGCTGGCGAAGACACGCATACTAGAAATCGATAACCCCCCTTCAGGAATCAACCTATCGCACGCAATACCACCGTGCGGCCCGGCGCGTCGTCGCCGCAAATCGGTGATCGGTGATCGCTACTTGTGTCTTCCTGTCATCAAGCTGAAATACCGCTCCATTACCATCCGTTTCCGATAACCGCACGGCATCGTCCTGCTGCCGGCGGCCTACCGCTTACCTCAACCGTGGAGCCCAACGAATGACTCAGCCTGAAATGTCCCGCCGCCGCCTGTTGCAAATGCTTGCCGGCGCGCCCCTGCTGCCCCTGACCTCGCTTGCCGGCGCCAGCGCGCTGCTCTCCGGATGCGGCGGCGGCGACGGCGATAACGGCAATGGCGCTGCGCTGGCCGGCAGCGGCGCGGTCGCGCTGTCCGGCGTCACCTTCAGTTCGATGCCGGCGCCGACCCTGGCGACACCCGCGGCGATGGCGACGACCACCGCCGCGTCGGTAATGACGGCCACCTTCAGCGACGCCAGCAAGCTGGACTTCAAGCTGGCCTACCAGCCCTTCTTCATCACCGGCGACCTGGTCGCCGACGGCAAGGGCGGCAAGGTCGTCGCCGGCGGCTACTACAACATCGCCAATCAGCCCATCATCGACAACACGGCGCCGACCAGGCCGCGCCAGTTCTTTTCCGATTCGCCCGACGGCACCTCGCTGCTGACGGTGCCCAATGCCAAGGTCGACGGCGTCAAGGGCAATGCGATGTTCGCCGTGGTGCAGTTCGAGTACACGACGCTGGCGCAGGATGGCAAGACCGGCATGTACGGCCGCCTGCCGTCGCCGATCGCCGTGCTGACGCTGGACCAGGACCCGGCCACCGGCAAGCTGTCGCTGGTCAAGTACCATAACGTCGACACCTCGCCGGCCAATGGCCTGTGGATCACCTGCGGCGCCAGCCTGTCGCCGTGGGGCACGCACCTGTCGAGCGAGGAATACGAGCCGAACGCGTTCACCGCCGCCGGCGACGCGCAGTTCAAGGCATTCAGCCAGAACCTGTACGGCAGTGAGACCGCCGCGAATCCGTACAACTACGGCCACCTCCCGGAAGTCACCGTCAACCCGGACGGCACCGCATCCATCAAGAAACACTATTGCCTTGGCCGCATCTCGCATGAACTGGTGCAGGTGATGCCGGACAGGCGCACCGTGCTGATGGGCGACGATGCGACCAACAGCGGCTACTTCGTGTTCGTCGCCGACCGCGAGGCCGACCTGTCCGCCGGCACGCTGTATGTCGCGAGAGTGGGCGCCGGCTTCACGCTGGACCCGGCGGCCGCGGCCGCCCCGCTGAGCTGGATCAAGCTCGGCTCGGCGACCAGCGCCGAGATCAGCCGGCTGGCGGCGACGCTGAAGCCGACCGACATCATGAGCGTGAAGACCACCGACCCGCTCGACGCGAGCTACACCCGCGTCGCCGCCAACGGCAAGATCGAATGGATCAGGCTGGTGCCGGGCATGGAGAAGGCCGCCGCATTCCTGGAGACCCACCGCTATGCGAGCCTGATTGGCGCGTCGATGGGCTTCACCAAGATGGAAGGCACGACGGTCAACGCGAAGGACAAGATCGCCTATTCGGCGCTGCAGAACTGCCAGGGCTCGATGGTGGCCGGCAATGCGCTGAATGTGCCCGGCAATGGCGTGTCGATACCGAAGGCGCTGGACGCCGGCGCCGTGATGGCCCTGAACCTGAAGGGCGGGTTGCGGGACACGACCGGCGCGGCGATCAACAGCGATTGGATGCCGGCGGACACGAAGGCGCTGATCACCGGCGAGGACATCGCCGCCGACAGCCTCGGCAATACCGCCAACCCGAACCGGATCGCCAACCCCGACAACCTGAAGTTCTCTGAAAAGATGCGCACGCTGTTCATCGGCGAGGATAGCGGCCAGCATGTCAACAACTTCCTGTGGGCGTACAACGTGGACACCAAGGCGCTGTCGCGCATCATGTCCCTGCCCGCCGGCGCCGAGTCGACCGGCCTGCATGCGGTCGACGAGATCAATGGCTGGACCTACATCATGAGCAATTTCCAGCATGCCGGCGACTGGGGCAGCATCCACGGCGTCGTGAAGTCCACGCTCGATCCGCTGGTGAAGGCGAACTACAGGGACAACTTCGGCGCAGCGGTCGGCTACCTGACCGCCGACCTGATGCAGACGAGGCTCAGCAAGGCCTGATCCCGGCCGGGCCCGCATGCCCGCCAGGTGGCTGCGGCCATCTCGGCGGGTTTTTTTTATCGGTGTTGGGGCGGCGGGGCGTCGGGTCCGGGCGCTGCCTGCTTCAGCGCGGCTGCGGCCCGGCGGGCGTCCGGCCGTAACAGCTCGCCGTGTCGCTTGCATAGGCCGCCAGCCCGTCCTTCGCCAGGCGCGCCAGGTAGCAGCCATAGTTGTCCGCCCAGCGATAGGCCGTGTCGTCCGACAGCAGCCCCGGTATGTTGGTCAGGTCGACTTCGGCGACCTGCAGGTCCGACACGCCGCTGGCCGTCATCAGGCCGTCGACCAGCAGCATGTCCGACAGCAGGTACGCGGCATAGGCGGGCGCGATGCCGAGGCGCGTCGCCGTGTCCGCCAGCGTCATGCCGGCCAGCTGCGCAATCGCGCTGCCGAGTTCGGCTTGCGACAGCCTGCCCTGCCCGGCCGGCTTGCCCAGCAGCCGCTCGACCGCGGGTGCGACGCCGTGCGTCACCGGCCGGCTGATTGCCGTCAGCGTCACCGGGCCGCCGAGGCTGGCGCGGACCGACGCCAGCCGTGTGGCCAGCAGGGCGCGGACGGCGGCCAGCTCGTTATTCGTCATCGGCGACAGGCCGCATGGCAGGCCGCCCGGCCGGCCCAGGGCCTGGCACACCTGCTGGTGCCAGAGCTTCTGTCCGATCGCGTCGCCGAAGGTGCTTCGTTCGCCGGCGATCTGCAGGCTGCCGCCGCCGATGTCCAGCACATGGCTGGTCGCAAGCCGGTTGCCCAGCAGCCGGCGCGCGCCCCGGTAGCCGTAGGCGCCTTCGACATTCTGCGGCACCACGATGACGGCGACGCCGGTCGCCGCGCGGATCGCCGTGAGCGCGGGCATCAACTTGCCCACATCCTGCTGCAGCGCCAGCCGCCAGGCCGAGAACCCGCCGCCGGCACGCGCGCAGCGTGTGTCGAACAGCCGCTTGCGGAACGGCTCGTCGAGCGCGGCGATGGTTGGCGCGATGCTGGTCTCGAGGCTGCCGTGTTCGCGCAGCGCGGCGAGGTAATCGATGCCGGCCCGCGTCGTCATCGCGCTGTTGGAGGCGCCGGCGCGGATGCCGGACGAGCCGATGTCGTAGGCGACCCGGCACGGCGCTTCCGCGTGCGCCAGGCCGGCGGCCAGTGCGCAGGCAATCAGCGGAAGCAGCGAAGGCAGCGGCCGCAGCCGGCGGGCTGGCTTGAAGTCAGGCATGAAGCGCTTACAGATGCAGGTAGCCCATCAGGCCGAAGCCGGCGCCGATGGCGGTGGCGCCGTAGACGCCGGCCAGCATCCAGCGCTTGCGGGTCAGCAGCGTGATCGCGGAAAGCGCGATGGCGACCTGCATCAGCGTGGTTGCCAGCGCCCAGCGTTCATGCACGTGCATTTCGAGGTCGCTCTTCTGGTCCGCGGCCTTGGCCTTTTCCTCCAGCGCCTCGGCGGCCACCTTGATTTCTTCCTTTTCCTGCTTGTAGCGCTCGACCGCCTGCACGAAGTTTTTCTGCGAGTCGCCGCTAGTCAGGGTGACCGACAATTCGGCCAGGTTCTGCTTGTTGCTCTTGGCCTGGTAATAATTCCACTGGTTGGACGCCGACGTTTTCTGTATCGCCGCCTCGTTCTTGTAGAGCAGCGCGGCATTCTGGGAATGCCCGCCCATGTAGCCGAAGATGGCGCCGACCGTCGAGATGACGGCGGTCAGCACCGCGACGCGGGAGGTGAAGCTGTCGCCTCCGTGCTGCGCGACATGCTCGACTTCATGATCGTGTGGACCGTGTACGTGAAATGCGTGGCCGGACATAGGGTCTTGCTCCTGTGGATGCTGGGTGGCTGGCGTCGGTGAAACGCAGGGATTCTAACGTACGCGTAGCAAAGTCCGCACAATCTTCCCGCGTCACCGCGCCAGCCGCCGCAGAGCCTCCCGGCGCTATCGCCCGGTTTCCTTCAGATACGCGCTGCGCGCCGCCACCGCGGTCGGCGTGAAGTCGGTGAAAACACCGTCGACGCCGGCCCGGAAGAAGGCGAGGTATTCCTGCGCCGGATCGCCCTGGTAGAGGCCGGCCAGGTACTTCTTCTCGTTGCGGAACGTGAAGGTATGGACGAACAGCCCGGCCTTGTGCGCATCGGCGACCAGGCTGGTGGGCGTCACGCTGTTCACGTCGGCCAGCGAGCCGACATACGGGCTGCCGTCTGCATTCGCCTGCTTGAACGGCACGATTTTCAGCGACATCACCTGCGGCTTCCACGGACCGATGCCATCCGCATAGGTCTTGATCTCGGCCAGCCCGGCCGGCGTCAGCATCTCGCCGAAATAACGGCCGTCGCCGGCCAATGTCCAGCTGTAAGGGCGGCCGTCGACGAAGGTGTAGGCGTCGTCGGTCCTGTAGATCATCTCGCCGGTCCGGTAGTTCACGTCGTTGCCGTCGACCAGCTGCACCACGCGGGTGGCGAGCCCGGCCGAACGCAGGTACTTGAGGCTGGCCGGATCGAAGCCCTGCACCAGGACCGGCGCGGTCTTGCTGTTGAGGTCGTTGTCCTTCAACAGCTTCAGGATCGCGTCCTCGAACGGATGGCTGCCCGCGCCGCAGCCGTTGGCCCTGGCCTGCGCATTGTTCCAGTACGGATTCTTCACTTCCGGGTAGACCGTGATGGTCCGGCCCGACGCCGCGCTTTTCGCCTTCGCGATGTCGATGATTTCCTGCATCGTCAGGATGGGCGTCTTGCCGTTGAGGTCGGTCGGCCGCTCGTCCCGCGCGTCATAGGTCGTGCCGCCCAGCCACTGCTTGAGTTCGGCGACGGTGAAGTCGGAGATGGACCAGTCGCCGGTATGGTCCTCGCCATCGACCACCAGCGACTTGAGGACGGATTTCGGGTCGGCCGGGTCGGTCAGGTCGCTCAGGTACTGCGCCGGGCCGCCATAGGTCGCCAGCGAATAGGCAACGTCGACCTTCACGCCCGGCGTGTTGCGCTTGCGGGCCGCGACCGCCGCATTCGTCTTCGCCACCTCGGCGATGTTGGTGTTATCGCTGAGCCACGGGTTGTGCCGGGCGACCAGCACGCAGTCCTTCGTCAGGTGCAGGTCTTCCTCCAGCGAGTCGGCGCCGGCGTCGGCCGCAGCCAGGTAGGCAGGCCGGGTCTCTTCCGGGTACAGGCCCGGCAGGCCGCGATGCGCGATGACGGCCGCGACGCTTCCGTCCAGCGTCGGCAGCGGCGCCGCCGCGTTGTCGTTGCCGCCGCCGCAGGCGGACAGCGATGCGGCCACCGCTACCGCGATCGTCAGGGTCGAATGGATTGTCTTCATTGTTTGTCTCTCCAGGTTGGATGCCATGCTTTTAAATTATTGTCGTGACCGTGCGATGACATGCGGGCGGCCTTGGCGGCGCGCCGCAGGCCGAAGCGGCCCCGGCGCCGGTTCCCGGGTGTGGAACCCGTCAACAGGCTGGCCCGGGAATTACGGATAATGCCTGTTATACGCCGCATCGGCGCAATGCTGACCAGACGGCCATGCCACTTTCCCGCTTTCCGCAAGGTTCACGAATCCACAGCGCCGCAGTCATCGCACCGGCTCTTTCGGTGCCGGCGCCATCCGCCGCGCGCGTCGACGGGCAGGCCGGGTGAGGAAGACATTCCGGTCGCTGCGCAGCGTCAATTACCGGGTGTGGGCCGCCGGCGCGCTGGTATCGAATGTCGGCACCTGGATGCAGCGCACCGCCCAGGACTGGCTGGTGCTGACCGAGCTGACCGACAAGAATGCGACCGCGGTCGGCATCGTGATGTCGCTGCAGTTCGGGCCGTCGCTGCTGCTGCTGCCGCTGACCGGCTACGTCGCGGACCGGTTCGACCGGCGCAGGGTCCTGCAGGCGACGCAGAGCGCGATGGGCCTGCTGGCGCTGGGACTCGGGCTGCTGACCCTGTCGGGCGCGGTGCAGCTGTGGCATGTCTACCTGTTCGCCTTCCTGCTCGGCTGCGTCACCGCCTTCGATGCGCCGGCGCGCCAGACCTTCGTCTCCGAACTGGTCGGCGAGGAAGACCTGACCAATGCGGTGGCGCTGAACTCGACCTCGTTCAATGCCGCCCGCATGGTGGGGCCGGCGGTGGCCGGCCTGCTGATCGCGTCGGCCGGCACCGGCTGGGTGTTCGTGATCAATGCGCTGTCCTACCTGGGCGTGCTGCTGTCGCTGGCGATGCTCCGTGTGGCCGACCTTCACCGCCGCGGCAAGGCGCCGCGCGCCGAGGGCGGGCTGCTGGCGGGCCTGCGCTATGTCTGGAGCCGGCCCGACCTGAAGGCCGTGCTGTTCATGCTCTTCCTGCTCGGCACCTTCGGGCTCAACTTCCCCATCTTCATCTCGACCATGGCGGTCGGCCCGTTCCAGGCCGGCGCCGGCCACTACGGCGGCCTGACGTCGGCGATGGCGGTCGGCTCGGTGGCCGGCGCGCTGTTCACCGCGTCCCGGGCGCAGCCGCATATTGCGCGGCTGGTCAACGCGTCGCTGATCTTCGGGCTGGGCTGCGCCCTCGCGGCCATCACGCCCAGCTATGGCCTGTTCGGCGTGGTGCTGGTGTTCATCGGCATCGCGGCGCAGACCTTCACCACGTCGATCAACACGGTGGTCCAGCTGTCGACCGAGCCGGCGATGCGTGGCCGTGTGATGGCGATCCTGCTGGCGATCCTGATGGGCGCGACGCCGCTGGGCGCGCCGGCGGTCGGCTGGGTGGCCGACACCTTCGGGCCGCGCTGGGCGCTGGGCGTGGGCGCCGCGGCGGGATTCGCGTCGGCGCTGGTCGGGCTGATCTACCGGCGACGCTCGCGCAGGCGCGCGCGCGAGGCGGGCTGATCCCCGGTGGCATTCGGCCCCGCCGGATGGCGGGAATACATCGCAATGACGCTGGGAGCAAGCGGGAAAACGGCCGCCCTGCATGCCGACTGGAAACAAAGCTTGCGCGACCTCAATGCAATCACGTCCCGGCCGGAGGCGCCGCGTGCCGGCGCAGCCGTTTGGTGTCACCATCGCCGTACGGCAGGCCGCGGATCGCGGCACCGTCACCCGTAATGGACCTCCCCGACATGAGCACCAAGCCGCCCCTCCCCGCCGCCTCCGAACCGGGGCATCCGGTCGCCAGGTCGACGGTACGCATCGAGATCGCCCCGGCCACCATGCTGTTTGCGCTGTTCCTCGCCGGCGCGGTGTGGATGCTGGGCCAGCTGATCCCGGTGCTGCTGGTGCTGATCTGCGCGTTGATGGTGGTGGGCACCGTGAACCCGCTGGTGCAGGCGCTGGAGCGGCGCGGCATCGGCCGGGGCAAGGGCATCGCGATGGTGTTCGTGACGCTGCTGCTGCTGGTGGCCGCGGTGCTGCTGCTGACGGTGCCGGCGCTGATCTCGCAGGTCACCGACGTGATCGAGCACGAAAGCGTGCTGCGCGAACAGCTTGCCGCCTATTTCGCCAACTACCGTTTCACCGCGCCGCTGGCCGACGGCCTGCGCAATATCCATTACACCGAGCTGCTCAAGGAGTCGCGCAACGAGCTGCTGAGCGCGTCGAAGCACCTGATCGAGATCGTGGCCTATGGCGCGGCCGCATTCTTCCTGGCGCTCTACATCATGATCGACGGCGACCGGCTGCGCGGCGCGCTGTTCGCCGTCGTGCCCCGGGCCTACCATATACAGCTGTCGCGCATCCTGCTCAACCTGCAGACCATCGTCGGCGGCTACCTGCGCGGCCAGGCGCTGACCTGCCTGTTCATGGGGCTGTTCATCTTCATCCTGCTGACCGCCTGCAGCGTGCCGAACGCGCTGGCCTTCGCCGCCTTCGGCGCGATCGCCGACGTGCTGCCGTTCCTCGGCATCGTGCTGACCATGGTGCCCGCGGTGCTGGCCGCGCTGGTCAAGAGCCAGACCACCGCCATCGTGGTGTTCGCGATGCTGCTGGCGTACGAGGAATTCGAGAGCCGGGCCCTGATCCCGATGGTCTATGGCCGCGCGCTGCGCCTGCCTTCGTCGGTGGTGTTCTTCGCGCTGCTGGTCGGCGGCACGCTGTACGGCATCATGGGCGCGCTGCTGGCCCTGCCGATGGCGGCGACCATATTCATGGTCATCGACGAGTTGCGGGTGTCGCTGCCGGGCGAATCGCCCGACCTGGAAACGGTCGAAAAGCTGCAGAAGGATGCGCATGCCGAAGCCGAGTACGAGCGGCGCACCGAGGGCCTGCCGGCCGAGCAGGCCGCCGCGATCGCGCTGTCCATTTCCGATGACCGGAAGAAAGAGGAAGAAACCGGTTCGCCGGAGCCGGTGCCGCGCTAGAACTGCGCTGCGGACCACGGAAATGGCATTCGGCGCCGGATTTGCCTTACCATCTCGGACCGCAATGAATCTGGTTTCCGGAGATACGCATGATTCCTCAGAAAATCCTGGGCTGCCTGCTCGCCCTGTCGGCGATCGCGTCGGCGCCATCCGCCCGCGCCGACGACTGGCCTGCCAGGCCGGTCCATGTCATCGTCGCCTTCGCGCCGGGCTCGACCCCCGACCTGCTCGCGCGGATGGTGTCGGAAAGGCTGGCGCAGCGGCTCGGCAAGCCCGTCATCGTCGATAACAAGCCTGGCGCGTCCGGGAACATCGGCACCGACGCGGTCGCCAAGGCCGCGCCCGACGGCTACACGCTGGGCGTGACGATCTCCGGGCCGCTGGCCGCCAACACCCTGCTCTTCAAGCGCCTGCCGTACGACCCGCAGACCGATATCGCGCCGCTGACCATCGCCGCCACCCAGCCCAGCGTGCTGGTGGTGTCGCCGGCCATGGGCGCAGCCGACATGCCCGCACTGCTCGCCAGGCTGCGCGGCAACCAGGGCAGGTTCAACTATGCGTCGATGGGCACCGGCAGCATTTCCCACCTGGCCATGGCCGCGGTCGCCGCCCGCAGCGGCGCGGACATCGTGCACGTGCCTTATCCGGGCTCCGGCCAGGCGGTGACCTCGCTGCTTGCCGGCGACACGCAGGTGGCCGTGCTGCCGGCGGCGGCGGTCATGCCGCACGTGCGCGCCGGCAAGCTCAAGGCGCTCGCGGTGGCCACCGCGAAACGCTCCGCGATCCTCCCCGACTTGCCGACGCTGGCGGAATCCGGCCTGCCGGATATCCAGGCCGATGCATGGATGGGCTTCATCGCGCCGGCCGGGACGCCCGAGGCGATCCTGGTCCGGCTGCAGGGCGACATCAGTCAGATCGTGAAGTCGGACGAGATCAGGCAGAAGCTGCAGGCGCAGCTGATGGAGCCGGTCGGCGGCACGGCGGCCGAGTTCCGCGCGACGCTGCAGTCGGACCTGGCGCGCTGGCAGCCGGTCATCCGGAAGAACGGCATCGCGCTGGACTGACGCACACAACGACACCATGGACTCATTCGACATGACGACTCCGGCTCCGCGTGCCGACGTACGGGAGCCGGCCCGCAGCATACCGGTGTTCGGCGCCTACGACGTCGTGGTGCTGGGCGGCGGGCCGGCGGGAATCGCCGCCGCGGCCAGCGCCGCCCGCAACGGCGCCAGCGTGCTGCTGGTCGAGCGCTACGGCTTCCTGGGCGGCATGGGCACGGCCGCCGGCGTGACGAATTTCTGCGGCCTGCATGCGAACGTGTTCGGCGACATCCGGCAGGTCGTGCATGGCGTCGCAGACGACCTGCTGGCGCGGATGCGCGCGCTGGACGGATTGAACGCGCCGCACCTGGTGCTGGGGAAGATCTGGGCGCAGGCCTATGACATGCCGGCGCTGAAATGCGCGGCCGATGCGCTGCTGCTCGACGCCGGCGTCGCGCTGCTGTTCCATGCGCTCGCCGCCGGCGCGACCAGGGACGCGGAGGGGAATATCGAATCGCTGCTGCTGGAGACCCGGTCGGGCCGGGTCGCGGTGCTGGCGCGGGTCTTCATCGACTGTTCCGGCGACGGCGACCTGGTCCACTGGACCGGCGTCGATTACGAAAAAGGCATGGGCGCGGGCGAGATGATGTATCCGACGCTGATGTTCAAGGTCGGCAACGTCGACGCGGCGGCTGCCGGAGACGCATGGCGCAGCATCCCCGAAAAAATGCTGGCCGCGCAGGCCAGCGGCGAATACCGGTTTCCGCGCCAGGGCGCAATCGTCAGGCCGATGAAGAATGCGTACGAATGGCGGGTCAACGTGACCCAGCTGGCCGCGGCCGACGGCGGCGCCGTCGACGGCACCGATGCGCGCGCGCTCAGCGCCGGCGAGATCGAGGGCAGGCGCCAGGCGGTCGACTACCTGCGCTTCCTGCGCGAGCAGATCCCCGGTTTCGGCGACGCCTACCTGCTCGACATTCCGCCGCAGCTCGGTATACGCGAGACCCGGCGGCTGGTCGCCGAATACATGCTGGGCGCGGAAGACGTGCTGCAATGCGCCCGCTTCGACGACAGCATCGGCGTCAACGGCTGGCCACTGGAAAAGCACGTGGCCGGCAACGTCGTCTGGGAATGGCCGCCGATCCCGGCGTCCTGCGGCTACAACCAGCTGCCCTACCGGATGCTGCTGCCGCGCCGCGCGCCCGGCGGTCCGTCCAACCTGCTGGTCGCGGGCCGCTGCGCCGGCATGACACACGAGGGCCAGTCCGCCGCGCGCGTCAGCGGCGCCTGCTTCGTGATGGGCGAGGCGGCCGGGACCGCCGCCGCGCTGGCGCTGGGCGGGAACGGCTCGGTCCACGAAGTCGACCCCGGCGGACTGCAGCAGGCGCTGCTGCGGCAGGGGGTATTCCTCGGCTAGCGTCGCCGCGGCCGGCAAGGCGCGCGGGGCGGGCTCAGCTCTGCGATACCTCGACCCGGTCGAGCACGTCGCTTACCTGCGCATGGGCAGTGTCGCTTTCGACGGCGACAGTCAGCTTGATGATGGCGCCCTGGCGAACGTCCTTGAAATTCTCGTCGTAGTCGCCGCTGTCGCCGATGCCCGAATGGTCGGAATGGTCGCTGCTGTTGCCGACGGCGAAGCTGCCCGCCACCGGCCCGGCTTCGCTGTTCATGGCCTCGACCTGTACCTGGTCGGCGCCGTAACCCGCCGCGAGCAGGGCAGTACGCGCCACTTCGGCATGTTCCAGCGTGTCGTACATGCGCAGTACAAAGTCAGTCATCTCGTATCCCGTCGCTCAATGTGTGTATGTGTGTATGTGTGTGTGTTGTAGCCGGTCTGACTGTGGAAGCACTGATTTAGTGCCGCATCATTTGAAATGCCTGGCTGGCGGGCCGATGAAAGCAAAACGGCCCGCATCGTGGATGCAGGCCGCCGTGTTGCAGTAATGCATTCCGGGACTGGCGTCCCGGCGTCGCGGGATTACTTGGCTTTCATCGAGCCGCCGGACGATGCGGCTTCCTTCTTTGACGTGCCTGCGCTGGTGGTTTCGTTCTGGCCAGTCGGGCTCATCTTGTTTTCGCGGTTGGCTTCGGTCTTGCCGGTTGCGTCCTTGGTCGCGCTGCCTGCAGGCTGGGCGGCCGTCTTTTCTTCCTTGCTGGGCTTGGTGCTTGGCGCTGCGGTGTGGGCAGCGGCAAAAGCAGCCGAGGAAAATGCCAATGCGGAAATTGCGATCACGAGTGGTTTAATCATTTTGCTGTCTCCAGTTTGTAAGCAGGAAAGCCTGCTGTTGCCCAACGACCAGCAACCGGCTGCCGTTGACAGACTATCCTGTCCTCGATGGCGATTTCGCAAGAATGTTGATTGAAAACAAACCCGGCCGGGTCGCCGGGCGAGAAAGGCCAAGGCGGTCCGGCTCTGCCTGCCCACGCCGGCCTACTTCCGCGCGGATGCCGGCAGCCCGAAAACCCGGTCGAAGCCCCAGTTGAAAAGGAAGGTATAGACCAGGAAAAAGGCGGCGAAGCCGATGTTCATCAGCAGCGCATGCGGCAGCGTGATGTCGAGCCACACCGCGCTCAGCGGCACCAGCAGCAGAAGCAGCCCGGCCTCGAAGAAGGTCGCATGCGCGATCCGCCGCCGGACGCTGCGCCCGCCGACCTGCTGCCGCGCTTCCCACGCCTCGAACAGGCTGGTAAAGAGCAGGTTCCACAACACCGCGATGACCGAGTTGGCCACCGACAGCGCGCCGGCATGCGCCAGGCTCTTTCCGGATTGCAATGCGAAACCGACCGTGCAGATGGCGATGGCGATGGTCTCGAAAATACAAACGTACACCAGTTTTCTTTTGATTCCCTGCACCGCATCCCCGTTTGCTGTCCTGATGGCGCGTCATTTTAGCCGCGACCGGCAGACTTTGCCGGCTTTGCCGAACGCGGCCTGCATTATGGACAAGCTTGGCCTGAGGCGATTTCCGCCGTTTGGCGGGCGGGCCCGCGTGTCCAGCATGGCGTCACGTTTAGCTAATCAGGCTCATCCGGAAGACTTCCGAAGCTTCTGCTACGATGACATCCCGTCAACTTCTTAGCAGGGAATCCATGAAACTCTATTACTCTCCTGGCGCCTGTTCGATGGCGCCGCACATCGTGGCACGGGAGGCTGGCATTCCGATCGACCTCGTCAAGGTCGACATCCCGAACAAGAAAACCGAGGACGGCGGCGACTTCTGGCAGGTCAATGCCAAGGGCTACGTGCCGGCGCTGCAACTCGACGACGGCAGCGTGCTGACCGAGGTCGGCGTGATCTGCCAGTACCTGGCCGACCAGGCGCCGCAGTCGGGCCTGGTGCCGGCATTCGGCGGCATGGCGCGCTACGAGCAGATGGCCGCGCTGAATTTCGCGTCGTCCGAAGTCCACAAGCAGCTTGGCGCGCTGTTCAACCCGAAGATGACGCCGGAAATGCGGGAAGTCCAGCTCGGCACCATCGGCCGCAGGCTGGACACTCTGGAGCAGATGCTCGCCGGTAAAAGCTTCATCGCCGGCGACGCGTTCACCGCCGCCGACGCCTACCTGTTCACCGTGCTGAACTGGACCAAGCCGCTGAAGGTCGATGTCTCGAAGTGGCCCAATATCCAGGCCTACATGGCGCGCGTCGGCAGCCGTCCGAAAGTGCAGGAAACGCTGAAGGCCGAAGGACTGGTCAGCTAGCGTTCGAAGTCATCCGGTCCTGGGCCTGGGCGGCTAGACCGGCAGGGGTAATGCGGCAAGCGCATTACTCCCCTTGAGCCAATCGAGTCATCGCGACCGGATGACATCGATGGCTCGAATTCGCAGGGTGTGATGCGCTTGCGCTTATTACACCCTACGGACTTCGATGGCACCTCGTGAGCGCGTACCGGTACTGGACCGGGTAGCCATCTTCAGGGATGCGCCGGTGTCGCCGGCGCATCCTTTTCCCCTTATTGCCCCAGCGGCTGGCCTGCCACGATCTGGCCCTGGCCGGTGACCTTCAGCCAGGTGCCGGCCAGCGGCTGCTCGGCCACGCCCGGCTTGCTGTAATCGCAGACGCCGCCGGTGAAGACCTGCTTCAGCTTCGCGAGATCGGCATCGCGCGCGGCGCCGGTCCAGGCCGTGTTGAGCGCCGCATAGCCGGCATAGTCGGCCGGGTTCACCGGCTTCAGCTGGCATTGGACGACCCGGCCCGTCAGCGGTTCGCCAGCCTCGAAGCGCGGATAGGACGACGCCGGGAACATCGCATTGCAGCGCGACGGCGTCGCGCCCGCGCCGACCGTGCCGGCCGGCTGAGTTGTGCCATTCCCTTTCAGGAACACGGTGTTGAAGCCGCCGAAGGTCTGCGGCTCGGCGATGAAGTCGTTCGCCGCACCCGGCGTGCTCGCGCCGAAGCAGCCGTCGACCATGTCGGCCGGCTTGTTGCGCAGCACGGCGGCCGCGCGCGTGGTGGAGGTCTTGTCATTCACCGTCGCGGTCAGCCAGCGGTCCATGCCATCGAGCGCCCTCTCCATCACGATATCGCGGCGGCCGCTGTAGGCCGGACGCGGCGGCAGGACCGGGCTGGCCGCATTCGCATGCGCATCCTGGACGAAGGCCGGCACGTTGGCCTGGCCATTCCACATCACGTGATTGTCGAAATGCCCATTGGCCGCCTTCAGCCTTGCGCGCACCATGTAATGGAAGAACTTCAGGTGCAGGTCGCCGCCGCCGCTGGCTTCATTGTTCAGGCCGTCCATGTCCAGCATCGCGGTCTGCGCCAGGCCGCCGCCGCCGTACATGATCATGCCCGAGCGGTACGCGTTCCTCAGTCCTTCGAGGTCCGGCTGGATGCGCGCCGCGGTATGGCTGCCGTCGATGTCGACGCCGCCGATCTTGTCGTTCAGGTTGATGAACTGGGCCATCGTGATCTGGCCGTTATTGAGCGCGTTCAGCCCGTACTGGACGCCGACGTTGGCGTTGTAGCTGCGGCCGAAGCCGGTGGCCGGGTCGGTGCCGAGCGTGCTCTTGTTATGGTCGGAGACGTTCGGCCGGAGCCCGGCCGGATTCGCCGGCAGGGCCGTGACCGGCGGCGGGGTGAAGCCGGCGGTCGGCATCGTGCCCATCGGCGCGCTGGTGACCGCATTGGCCGGGCTGTACTTGCGTGCGTTGCCGATCACGGCGCGGAACACCGAGCTGTTGCCGGCGCCCGCGGTGACATTGTCTCGGTCGCCGGCGTTCGGCACGCGCTGCACCGAGTCCAGCCGTCCGGCCCAGAAGCTCGCCTGCTGGCGCACGCTGTGATAGGTCGTGAAGCCCGAGACGGCCGCGATGTCGCTGTTGCTCCAGTCGAGCAGGCTGGCGTCGGCGGCGCGCCGCGCAGCGGTCGCATTGTCGTAGGTCGGGTCGTACGCCGAATTCGGCACCGGCGCGAAGGTGCCGTTCTCGGTCGTGCCGCCCCGGGTGTGATTGAGCTGGAAGTTGTAGAACAGCCGGCCTTCGAGGCTGGCGATATTGGTGTTGTCCGGGAAGCCGTTGAGCATGACGACGCCGTCGAGCAGGCCGGGGTAGACGTCGGCGATCATGCTCTGCTGCATGGCCGAACCGGAATTGCCCCAGCCCATCGTGTAGAGGACCGGTCCATAGTTTTCAACGACCCGCTCCTTCACCATCATCATCGTCTCGGCCGAGATGATGTGATTGCAGTTCTGGCCGAAGTAGTTCAGCGTCGAATTGGCAACCGCGTAGCCCTTGCGAAGCACGAGGTCGTTCAGCACGTTATAGTCGCCCGACGCGCCGTTGGCCGAGGCGGTCGACCCGCCCACCGGGCCCATCGCCGTGCCCTGCGCATACCAGCCGCCGCCGCAGCTCTGGCCGAACGGGTAGACGAGCTTGCCGTTCCAGGACTTGGCCGGCGTCAGCGGCGTCGGGTTGGGATTCGCGACCGGGTCGCCCAGCACCGCGGTCTGGTAGATGCCGCGGTTGATCACGCCGGTTTCGAGCCGGACGATATACGGCACCCTGGAGCCGTCGGCCAGCGTGGCCTGCTCGACGCTGGCCGGCGGGCTGGCCGGGTCATAGCGCTGCCAGACCGCGGTGCCCGCCTTGCCGGCGTCGTGGTAGACCCAGTCGACGCGGGTCGGCACCGTGCAGTCGGCATTCGTCACCGGCGCATCGGACAGCCTGGGGCCGCCCGGATAAATGACGAAGTTGTGGGATTCGCAGGCCAGCGGCTGCTCCTGCGGCGCGTACAGGATCGGTCCCTGCAGCGGGTAGTTCGTCAGCGTCAGGCTGGCCCGCACGAGGGACGGGTTGGCCGCGTCCACGACCTCGATCCTGTTTTCACCGGTATTCATGCCGGTGACCGTGCCGAGCAGCGCGTTGCCGTTCGGCGCTTTCTTGAAGGCCGTCGTCACGTCGGCGCCGTTCAGGCGCACCAGCACCTTGTCGACCGTGCCGCCGGCCGCATCGCTGACCTGTATCAGGCTGTCGCCGCCGCTCGCCATGCCTTGCGGCGACGACACGCTGGTCACCTTGAGCGACGCCTGCGCCGGCGTGCCGCCGTTGCCGTTGTTGTTGTCCGAATTGCTGCTGCCGCAGCCCGCCAGCAGGGCCAGCGTCAAGGCCGAAAGATGTCGCGGCAGCTTGATGCTGCCGGATAAAGGGTGTTGCATTGATTGTCTCCTGGGTTGCGTTGTTTTATTGGACTCCCGCCGGGCATTGCCCGACTCCCTGCATGCTGCCGGCTGATGCGCGCGGCTTTTTATAATCTGTTTTTTATCCGAAAGGCCGCACGCCTATCCAGCGCTCGTGCAGCCAGAAGGCGAATGCGGCCCAGGCCACGATACCGATCGCGACGGCTGCCAGCGTGCCGCCCATGGCGCCTGCCGGATAGCGGGTGCCGGCGATGCGGTCCCTGCGCCGCGCAGCCATCAGCGACGCGACGGACCATGCGAGAAAGCCGCCGAAGAGAAGCGCGTCCGCGAGCGTCCTGTTGGCCAGCAGATGTGCGAGCGCCCACAGCGCCACGCCGATCACCATCGGATGATGCAGCCGCGCCTTGAAGCTGTTGCGCGGCACATAGGTCGCGGCCAGCAGCACGAAGGCCGCAAGGATAAGCAGGGCGGACAGGTGGCGTAGCGCGGCTGGCGGATTCCACAGCGCGGTGGTGTCGAGCCGGGCCTGGCCGAAGCCACGGAGCAGCAGCACGAAGCCGGCGATCGACAGCACGGCGTAGCCGATTTTCCAGGCCAGTTCGCCATGCTTGCCGATCTGCGCGCTTCGCCAGTCGTCGGCGAAGATGCGGATGGAGTGGACACCGAGAAAAATCACCAGGCCGAGTATCAGGATCGCCATTTGCAGCTCCTTCGTTGGAAACCGTTCCTACCGCGAGACGGGTATTGTAGGGCCCGGCGGCGCAAACCGTGCAGGTTTGACGGCGCAGGGCAATTCGGGGCATGCTACGTGCATCCGAAGCCGGCCAGCCGCAATAAGCTGCACCCGGCTTCACCGATTTCCAACATCCCCGACCGCATGCGACATCGACTCCTCACTGCCCTGCTGCCTGCCGCCCTTGCCGCCCTTGTCGGCTGCAGCAGCATGCCGCCCGCGCCATCCGGCCGGATCTCGGCGACGTCCTTCCGGGCGGAGCAGATCGCTTCGCCGGCCGCGCGCGAGGTCGGCATGTATTCGCTGATGATGCTCCGGACCGGCTACCAGTTCGGCGGCAAGAATCCTTCCGCCGGCCTGGACTGCTCGGGCCTGGTCACGCATGTCTACCGCGAGGCCGCCGACATGCGCCTGGCGGGCAACGCGGCATCGCTGGCGAGGGAGGGGCGCGAGGTGGCGGTCGACCAGTTGAGAACCGGCGACCTGGTATTCTTCAACACGCTGGGCCGGCCGTTCTCGCATGTCGGCATTTACTTGGGCAACGGTGAGTTCGTCCATGCACCCAACTCGCGCGGGCAGGTGCGCGTCGAGAAGCTGACGACGCTGTACTGGTCTCAGCGTTTCGAGATGGCCAGGACATTATTGAACTGAGCCGGCGCCAGGCTTATCTTCCCGACATGGAGACTTACCGATGGACATCCGCATCTACCACAACCCGAACTGCGGCACGTCGCGCAACACGCTGGCGCTGATCCGCAACACCGGCGTCGAGCCGCAAGTGATCGAGTACCTGAAAACGCCGCCCAGCCGGGACGAGCTGAAGGACATGATTGCCAAGGCGGGGCTGACCGTGCGCCAGGCCATCCGCGAGAAAGGCACGCCCTATGCCGAGCTTGGCCTGGACAACCCGGCGCTGGACGACGAGGCATTGCTCGACGCGATGCTTGCGCAGCCGGTGCTGATCAACCGGCCCTTCGTCGTCACGCCGCGTGGCGTGCGGCTGTGCCGGCCGTCGGAAGCGGTGCTGGATATCCTCCCGCTGCCGCAGCGCGGCCCGTTTGCGAAGGAAGACGGGGAAGTCGTGATCGATCGCGACGGCAGGCGCGTGAGCGGCAAGCCGCCGTCGCCCTAGGCGGCGCCCCGGTCGGCCGGGATGCAGGCCAGCGGACTAGAACAGCTCGCCCGTCGCCGGGCCGTCCGCGGCGCTGGCTTTCTTGCGCGCAGCCGGCTTCGGCTCCGGCCTTGCCTCCATCAGATCCGCCGGGAACAGCCGCAGGAAGGAGCGCGCCGCTTCCGGGTCGCGGCAGGCCAGCCAGTCGTCGTAGTCGTCGGCCGGGACGATGACCAGCGACCGTTTCTCGTCATCCGGGCGGTGCATCCGTTTCATCAGCGGATGCACGTCCGCATTCACCGTCAGCTGCGTGAATGAAAACGACGCCTGGCCGTCGGCCTCCTGCCATTGGCGGTAAAGGCCGGCCACCGCGAACGGCGACTTGTCCGCCATGCCGATGCGATAGCGAATGTGCTTGCCGGTTTCCCAGTTCGGCTCGTAGAACGCTTCCATCGGCAGCAGGCAAAGCTGCCCGCGCTTCCACGCGCCGGAGTAGCTGCGCAGTTGGCCGACCGTTTCGGCGCGCGCATTGAGCGTCGAGAAGCGCTTTACGCCTTCCGGCATATGCTGCTTCGGCACCATGCCGTAGGAGGCGACCAGCGACTCCCGCTGGCCCTCTTCATCGTGCCGGATCAGGGGCGCAAGATAGTCCTGGTAGGCTTCGTCCGGCCAGGATGCATCGGTCGCCGGCGGCGCATGAAAGGTGTTGACCAGGGTCTTTCGCGACACCGGCAGGTAATTGACGCACATGGGTATTCCGTTCAGTGAATCAGGCGCGGGGCGGGGCCGGGATGTCCCGGCGTCAGTCCGTTCCCGGCGCCATTGTTATATGGATCAGGTAGGCGCGGCCGCCGTAATAGGCCGCCGTGCTGCGTTCCACGCCGTGGCCATACCGGATGATGCTGACTTCCAGCTTGTCCGGCATGCCGCGCGGCAGCGCCTTGCACAGGCTGAGATACCCGCGGCCTGGCGTCGGGACAGGCGACGTTATCGTGCAGACGATAGCGGCCCGTGCGCCGGTGGAAGGAAAGCCTGGTGTGCGCGGCACGATGCCTGACATGAAAATCCCGGATGGAAAAAGCCGATGCCGGTTTGGCAATGAACCGGCCGCTTTGTTCCGCTGCAACCGCATCCGATTGCTGCTGCATTCCCGCTCGGAGGCCGAAGCTTGCGCGAATTCAAGTCCGCCCTGAAAAATTCGGTGGGCCTTGCGCCGATCCCTTATGTTGGGTATAGACCCAACCCCACTGATCGAAAGGACATCCGATGCGCACCCCCTTCGCCGACCCTGCCCAATTCGAGGAAAAAGCCGGCGCGCTTTCCGCGGCGCTTCAGATCGGCGCCGACCAGGCCCGTGCACTGCTCGCGCACCTTGCCGGCTATACGGACGTCACCGGCGTCGAGTATGGCAATGACGATGTCGACAGGACGGCCTGGTCATCCCGCGAGGAACTGATCGCCAGGCTGCTCGCCAGCCGGCCCGACATGGGCAGCGACACGGCGGCGAATGTCATCGACCGGCTTGGGCTGCGAGTGCGGGACGCCGACATCGACCATGTCGTGACATCGCCCGACGCGGTGCCCAACATGGGCGGCTGAGACCCGGGGAAAACGCGGTTGACAAACCTGCGTTTTCGCCAATAATATGATGGTCATCATATTTAATGGATGGACGCCATGCCTGCCGCATCGAGCCCCAGCAAGCGGGAACTGACGCACGAACGCATACTCGACGCCGCATCCCGCGCCATTCGTCGCGCCGGCCACACCGGCGCCAGCGTGTCGGAGGTGATGAAGGAAGCCGGCCTGACGCACGGCGGCTTCTATGCTCATTTCGACTCGCGTGAAAAAATGGTCGCCAGCGCGATCGCCTACGCCGGAGCGCAGAGCGCGCAGAACCTGAAGCAAAGCATGGCGGTGCTGGAGAAAAAAGGCCAGTCGCCGTTCCGGGCGCTGGTGGAATCCTATTTGTCGCCAGCCCACATGGCCGCGCTGGAAACCGGCTGCGTCGTCGCCGCGCTGGGGTCGGAGATACCGCGCCAGGCGGAAGAAGTACGGCAGGCGGCGAACCAGAGGGTAAGCGCGCTGATCCGCCTGGTCGAGTCGGTGCTCCCCGCGGGCGCCGGCAGCGATCTAGCCGCGCATGTCGCCAGCACGATGGTCGGTGCGCTGCAGCTCGCACGTGCGTTGGGAAGCGCGGAAGGCGAGGCGCTGCTCGCCGCGAATCGCCGCCTGCTGAGCGAACGGTACGATTGATCGACGGCGCGAGCCGGCCTGAAGACCCCGAAGCCAACTTGCCAACGGGCTTCGACGATTAGAAATATGACGATCATCATATTTCAAACCCACCCCTTGCCGCCGAGGCGCACGGGATCTTTCTGGAGCAACCATGAGCACGCAAGCCGCCGTCACCGCAGCCGACCTTCCGCAAACCTCCCCCTGGCCCACGTTCTGGATCGCCAGCATCGCCGTGCTGCTGGTGTCGATCGACACCACGGTGCTGTATGCGGCGTTCGGAGCACTGCGGCAAGGCTTTCCCGACGGATCGGCAGCCGACCTGTCCTGGGTGCTCAACGCCTACACGGTGACCTATGCGGCGATGCTGATTCCCGCTGGCGGACTGGCGGACGTCCACGGCCGCAAGCGCATGTTCTTGCTCGGCGCCGCCATCTTCATCGCCGGCTCGGCTGCCTGCGGCGCGGCCGGCTCGATCGGCCTGCTGATCGCGGCCCGGGTCGTGCAGGCCGCCGGCGCCGCCCTGCTGACGCCCGCTTCCCTGTCGCTGATCCTCGACGCCTTCCCCCAGAACAAGCGCGCGGTAGCGGTCAGCCTGTGGGGCGCGGTCGGCGGCATGGCGGCGGCGATCGGTCCGAGCCTCGGCTCGCTCATCGTCGACAGCATGGGCTGGCGCTGGGCGTTCTACATCAACCTGCCGATCGGCGCCGTGTCGCTGATACTCGGATATGTCCGGCTGCAGGAATCCCGTATCGCGGGCAAGGTGCAGCATGTCGACCTGGTCGGCATGCTGCTGCTGGTGATCAGCGTCGGCGCCGCGGCGCTGGCACTGACCCAATCCGAATCGCCGGACTGGTCGCGCCAGACCATACAACTCATCGCGGGAACCGCCGCGCTGTGCCTGATCGCCTTCATCGCCTGGGCTGCGAACGCGCGGCACCCGCTGGTCGACCTGAATCTATTCCGCAGTCCGACTTACAGCGCGGTCAACCTGGCGACGCTGAGCTTCGCGATAGCGTTTTCGATGATGTTTTTTGCGTTCTTTTCGTACATGACCATCATCTGGGGCTACAGCCTGCCGCTTGCCGGCATAGCGGTCACGCCCGGTCCGCTGCTGGTGGTGCCGACCGCGATCATCAGCGGGCGCATCGCAGCACGCATCGGCCATCGCCCCGGCTTGGTGATCGGGTCTATCGTCTACGCATCAAGCGGACTGTGGCTGGCGCTGGTGCCGGGAACCGCGCCCGCCTACTGGACGCAGTGGTTTCCCGGGCTGCTGCTCAGCGGCATAGGCGTCGGCATGGTGCTGCCGTCGCTGTCCGGCGCCGCAACCGCGCGTCTGCCGCAAAACCAGTATGGCGTCGGCAGTGCGGTCAACCAGGCCGTCAGGCAGATCGGCTCGGTGCTCGGGGTCGCGCTGACGGTGGTGCTGATCGGCCAGGAAAGCGTGGTCCGCGCAGACTTCACGACGCTCTACAGCCTGCATGCGATGCTGGCGCTCGTCACCGGCGTGTTCTGTTTGCTGGTGAACACGCGGCCCAAAGTGCAATAGCCGGGCGGTTGCGCCGGGAGGATTGCGTTGCCCGGCACCGGCCATGACATCGCCCTTCAAGGAACCATTGCCTCGGCACGGTAACGCAAGCCATGCAACTGATTCTCTTAAACGCCGCCGGCCGGTTTAATACTGCGCCGGCCGCCGACCATGATCAATTAAAGGAGCTGGCAAGATGGCAACTACGAATGACGAGCAGGCAACGCAACCGGCACTCCCACCCGTAACGCCGCCAGCCGCCCTGCTGACCGAGGACGATATGGACGCAGTATCAGCCGGCGATGGCGGCCCAGCCTCGGTGCCCTTCTGCGGGATCAAACCGAGCAGGAGGGCGACAACGCAGAAACTGGTGGACGACATCTACGCGGACGGCGGCACGGTAAATTCCGTCGACTACGAAACCGGAAAAATTAATTTCACCCTGGGCCCGGGAATTCCGGCGCCCGAAATACCGCGGGATTAAGGCGATCGCTGCATTCCGGGGAAAACCCAGCACCCTCCACACTTAATCTCGCGGCCAACACCATTTCCATACGGGGCAGGCAACAAGCCCCGCTTCCCTCTCGTCAGGCTGCCGCCGCCGACGCATTCCCATTTCCATCCGACCAATTTCGGTAGTTCAAGAACGCGTAGCCCTAACCAAAGTGAAGCTGCCTGCATCGTTCCAAAGCCCCAGGCTTGAACCATTCGTCATTTCCCCTAAGACCGCCACGCAGTTTTCGACGCCCAACATCCCCTAACCCGATCTAAACCCACAATCCGAATTAACGCCAAACGACGTTACGATCCCGCGGGCAAAGGAAATCCTCTTACTAAACTGCGCAACGAACTCGAACTTTGATGCCAACAAATTAGAAGCCATTCAATCTTCAAAAAATTGGCTCGTTCACAGATACCGACACACGTCGTACACAAAAATGGACAAAGACAACCTCCAGAAAATAACGGCGTTTGCCGTTAGTACGAAATTTGTGCTTTGGCCTTACGTTCAGGCGGCGGTTCAAGTCAGTTCAATTAGGGAAGCTGGTACTGGCCTTTAAGTACTGGCTTTACTGTGCCGGCCTTTGTGTCCTGCCCTCCTCTCCTCGCGCGGCTCGCCTTGGCTATAATCGCCACGGGAAAACCTCCTTCGACAACGGCAGGACGCCGGTTCACGGTGTAATTACAAAAAGGAACAAGAAATGGAACGCAAAGTCGCAGTCGTCACAGGCTCATCCTCGGGAATCGGGGCGGCAACGGTCAGGCTGTTTGCCGGGAATGGCTATAACGTCGTGATCAATTATTCCCGCAATCCAGATCCGGCGAATGCGGTTGCCGACGAATGCCGTGCGCTTGGCGCCGATGTGCTGGTGATCCAGGCCAACGTCGCGGACGATGCGCAGTGCCGCGCGCTGGCGCAGGCGGTGGAGGAAAAATGGGGACGCTGCGATGCGCTCGTCAACAATGCCGGCACCACGAAATTTGTCGCTGCCGGTAATCTCGAGGGCCTCTCCGGGCAGGATTTCCACGATATCTACTCGGTCAACGTGGTCGGCGCCTACCAGATGATTCGCGCGCTGGCGCCGCTGATGAAGAAGAATCCCGGCGCGGGCATCGTCAATATCTCGTCCGTTGCCGCGGTGATGGGCGTCGGCTCCAGCGTCGCGTACATGGCGTCGAAAGGCGCGCTCAATGCAATGACATTTGGCCTCGCCCGTGCGCTGGGCCCGGAGATCCGGGTCAATGCGATCGGCCCCGGCATGGTGGAAACGCCATGGCTGCAGAACGGTCTCGGGGCCGAGCAATATGACGCAAGGCGGCAGGCTTACCGGTCCGCGACGCCGCTGGCAGAAACCATACAGCCGGAAGATGTGGCCGACGCCGCTTACTGGCTCTGCGCCGGCGCCCGCAAGACCACCGGCGAGTTCATGCTGGTGGACAGCGGCTTCGTCAAGTATTCCACCCTGCCCCGCTCCTGACGCCCGGCGCAATCATGGCGAGGGACGATGGAAAGAGGTCACGGCAGGCAATCGCGTTCCAAGGACCCACGGCCAGCGTTCAGGCGCTGACGGCCAGGTCGATTTCCTGCGCGTCGCAAACCATGTTGCGCCCGCCCGCCTTGGCGGCGTACAGGGCCTGGTCGGCACGCCCGACCAAACTGGCGCCGACCGGCTGCCTGTCGTCCGCGTCCATCGCATGCAGGCCGATGCTGACGGTTACCACCCCGGCCGGATTGCCCTGGTGCGGCAGCGCAGTGGCGACCAGCGCCGCGCGCACTTCCTCGGCCAGCATCCGTGCGCCGGCATAACCGGTATTCCCGAGCAGGATCGCGAATTCCTCGCCGCCATAGCGCGCCACCAGGTCGCCCGGACGTTTGGCATGGCGCTGCAGCAGGCGCGCAACCTGGCGCAGGCATTCGTCTCCGGCGGGATGGCCATAACGGTCGTTGTAGCTCTTGAAGTAATCGACATCGATCATCAGCAGTGAAAGCGCCATGCCGCCGCGTACCAGCCGCGCGCTTTCCTGCGCCAGCGCCTGGTCGAAACGGCGACGGTTCGCGACGCCGGTCAGTGCATCCTGGCCGCTGAGCGCGAGCAGTTGCGCGTTGCTTTCCTGGAGTACGGTCTTCGCATTCCGCAAATGTTGTTCGGCTTCCTTCTGGACGGTAATGTCGGTGCGTATCGCGACATACTGGTACGGCCTGCCGTCGGCGTCGAGGAAAGGCACCACGGTGGAACTGGTCCAGTACAGGCTGCCGCCCTTTGCCCGGTTGCAGGTGTCGCCGCGCCAGACCTGGCCGGCGGCGATCGTGTCGCGGATGTTCTGCATGAAGTCCGGCGAATGGAAGCCCGACGCCACGATGCCCGCGTCCTGTCCAAGCAGTTCGGCGCGGCTGTAGCGGGATATGCTGCAGAAGCGGTCATTGACATAGACGATCTTGTGATCCGTGTCGGTGATCGCCAGGATCGCATGCTCGTCGAGCGCAAGCTCCAGGTTCTTCACCTTCGCATACGACTCCTTCAGCTGCTTTTTCGCCCTCGTCTGCGCGCGCACCTGGCGCACCAGCGTCGCGCCGCCCAACGCGACCAGGCAGATCAGCCCGAACACGAACCCGGCCTGGACCATCATCCGCATCCGCCATCCGGCCAGGGAGTCCGTTACCGGAACCGCGGCGAGCACCACCAGCGGATAGCCCGCCAGCCGCCGATACGCGTACTGACGCTCGATGCCATCGAGGGGCGACACCTCCGTGACCGTGCCATTGGAAAATCGTGCCAGATAGGTGCGGAACAACTCGGTCTCGGCAAGGCTGCTGCCGATCAGCCGCGAGACGTCCGGGCGGCGCGCCACCAGTTCGCCGGACATCAGGTTCATGCCGATCAGGCCGCGCTCGCCCACGCTGAATTGTTGATGGTAGAGACTGAAATGGGTGATCCTGATGTTCGCCACCACCACGCCGCCGAAACGGCCGTCGGCTGTTTGAATACGGCGCGAAAGCGGGATGACCCAGTCCCCCGCTGCCCGGCTCTGCTCGGGTGGACCGACATGCGCAACCCGGCCGGCCCGGTCCCTGTGATAGAGGAAGGCGCTCCGCGATGCCGGATCGAGGCGGCCCGGCGCCGACGAGTTGGCCACTTCGCTCCCATGGGCATCGAACACCAGCAGGCTGTCCAGCTGTTTTTGCTGCGCCACTTTCTGGAGCAGAACGCCACGCAAACGGCTGGGCGCAACAACCACCGGCCATGCGTCTTCGATGCGCTCCACGATGTCCAGCACCACGGTGTCGGTCTGGCTGAAGGTCGCATCGGCCTGCTGGGCCAGCGAATACGCCAGGTTTTCCATCGCCTTCCGGTCGTTTTCCAGCCACTGGCGGCGCGCGCTCCACCCAAGCAGCGCGGTTGAAACGACCAGTGCGACGCAGACCAGGATGATCAGCAGGGTCAGCGAGCGGGCCAGGGACATCGGGCTGCTCTCAGAGAGGCGTGACGGGAGGAATTGGAGACGGGGCATTCGGTATCCGTACGTGAATTCCGGCAAGGGTAGCAAAAATGCCCGGCGAGAATTCGTTGATCAGAGGCAATTTCATGGCCTATCTCCCGCGTTAGGCCGGTCAGGGACGGAGCGCTGCATGGCCGGCGGCCCGGCTGTGGTTCACACCGAGTCTCGGCTGGCAGTAAAGGATCCGGCTTCCAGTTCCGGACAATCGATAAAAGGACTGCGGGGCCAAGTATTTTGGTCGGCCTGGAACCATTATTAGGTTTCATTTACTTAGTTAGCCCATTCGACTTGCAGGTTTTGTCATGCCGTAACTGGCGGGTTGGCAGCAGCCACAGATACCGCCGATTTCCATTTTTTCCAGGAAAGGCCATCAACGCATGAACCGGATCCACCGCCACGGAGGCCGAATCGCCAGCGGTCGCAGCAGCCGCAGCCGCCACGCCGCATATGCGCTGATATTCCTGACCATTGCCGCCGGATCACTGCTTTCGCCGCTGCCGGCGCGCGCCGCGCCGGATGGCGGCGTCATCAAGGCTGGCACAGGCAGCATCGCCCAGCAGGGCAACACCACCATCATCACCCAGACCACCGCCCAGCAGCCCGCCCGCATGATCATCGACTGGAACGGCTTTTCTTCGACGGCTGGCGAATCCATCGTATTCCAGCAGCCCAACGCGGCGGCGATTGCGCTGAACCGCATCACCGGCGCCAGCCCCAGCCAGTTGCTGGGCAGCCTCACCGCCAATGGCCAGGTATTCATCCTCAACCCGAACGGCATCTTTTTCGGTGCCGGCGCGCAGGTCAATGTGCGCGGCCTGCTCGCCTCGACGCTCGACATCGACAACACCGCTTTCCTGGGCGGCATAAACATGCTGCAGCCACCAAGCTCCGGCAAGATCGTCAACCAGGGCATGCTCAAGGCCAGCGACGGCGGCTACGTGGCCCTTGTTGCCGAGAGAGTGACGAACGACGCTTTCATCTCGGCCCGCAAGGGCGATGTGCTGCTCGCGTCCGGCAACAAGGTCACGCTGCGTATCGATGGCGGCAGCCTGCTTGGCTACAGCGTGGACGTCGGCACCGCGGCGGCGCTGATCGAGAACACGCCGCGGGGCTTCATCAGCGCCAGCGGCGGACGGGTGGTGCTGGAAAGCAGGGCGGAAGACGCCCTCAGCAAGGCCGCCGTCAACCAGCTCGGCGTAATCGAGGCGCAGACGCTCGAAGGCAGCGCGGGCAGCATCAGGCTGGTCGGCGACCGGATCGTGGGCGACGTGCTGTTGACCGGAACGCTCGACGCCTCCGCCCCGGGCGGCGGAGATGGCGGAGCCATCTCGATCAGCGGGGCTCGGGTCAACATCGCCGACAGCGCGCGTATCAGCATGGCTGCAGGCGGCCAGCCCGGCGCGCTGGCGATTGACGCGAACGACGTCGACATCATCGCGCCTCAAGCGGCGCTCCCGGAGGGAACCGGCTCGTCGATCTCCGCCCCGGCACTGGCCGCAGCGCTGGGCACCGGCAACGTGTCTGTCATTTCGACAGCCGACACCGCCCGCGCCAGCCCGGGTGACCTCAATGTGAATGGCGAAGTCGCCTGGTTTGGCAACCGCCTGGTCTTGCAGGCGGACCAGAACATCAACCTGAACGCGTCGATGAAAGGAAATAAGCTAATTCTCAATTATGGCCAGGCCAGCGCCGAAGGCGGCGGCGCGGACTATAACCTGAACAATGGCGCCAAGGTCGACCTGTATCCCTCCATCGATGACGCCAACGGCTTCTTCATGACGCAGAAAGGCAGCAATCGCGCCAACCTCCGGCACTACGACATCATCTCCAGCCTGGGCCCGGATGCCAGCAGCCCGTCTCCCGGCAACCTGCAGGGCGCACTTCCCACGACCGCCACGGGCTATTACGTGCTTGGCACGGATATCGATGCCAGCGCGACGAAAGGCTGGGACGGAAACGCCGGTTTCAGGCCGCTCGGACAGTTGAATGGCGTATTCGACGGATTGGGACACAAGATCACCGACCTCACGATCAACCGGCCGTCGAATTCAACGCAGGGGCTGTTCACCAGCCTTGGCGCGGGCGCGGCGGTCCGCAACCTGGGCATGACAAACGTATCGATTAGCGGCGGCGACGCTGTCGGCGCCGTGGCCGGGAACAGCGCGGGGACGATCCGCAACGTCTATGTGACAGGAAAAATCAGCGGGCGGCGCCAGGCCGGTGGACTTGTCGGCATCAACGCAGGCAGCCTGGCCAACGTGTATTCACGTGCGGCCGTGGCCGGCACCGAAATCATCGGTGGACTGGTCGGAGCAAACACCGGCGGCATCCGCGACAGTTATGCGCAGGGGAGCGTAAACGGGCAGTCATCGGTCGGCGGCCTGGTCGGCGCGTCGGCATCCGGTTCGACCCTGCAAAATTCCTATGCTACCGGCGCGGTCACAGGCGCGGACGCCGCCACGACCCATGGCCTGGTCGGGACCGCCACTGCCGGCACGGTATCCGACAGTTATTGGAATAGCGACAGCATTGCCGACGGCGGCACCGACCAGAAGGCGCCGGGCGTCGGCGAAGGCAGGACCGGCGCGCAGATGCGCCAGGCCGCGACATTCAGCAACTGGAACCTCGCCGCCACGGGTGGCGCAGGCAAGGTCTGGCGCATCTACGAAGGCGACGGCATGCCGCTGCTGCGCAGCTTCCTTGCGCCGCTCGCGCTGGCCCCGGCAAGCACCGTCGAATATTCGGGGAAGGTCCAGAAGAACCCCGACGTCCCCACCGAAGCCGGCCGCAGCGGCACGGCTGCCTCCGGGCGCGATGCCGGCACCTACCGGCCCGTATCCGACCAGCAGGGATACGACATCAGCAACGGCGAACTGGTCATCACGCCGAAGCCGCTCGACATCGGCGCGTCGATCGGGACGAAGGTCTATGACGGCACGACGACCGCGACAGCCACTTTTACGGACAACCGGGTAGCCGATGACAATTTCACCATCGACCACACCTCGGCCGACTTCGACAACAAGAATGTCGGGAATGGAAAGAACGTGTCTGTCGGCGGCATCAGGCTCGCCGGCAAAGATGCCGCTAATTACCGCTACCGGTCGGCGGTGGACGCAAAGGGCAACATCACGCCGCGCGGACTGGCATTGACGTTCAGCGCGGCGGACAAGGACTACGACGGCACGACGACCGCGGCCGCGTCGGTTTCGGGCAACCAGATCCGCACGGACGACCTGTCCATCAAGGCGACCGCGCGCTTCGACGACAGGAATGCCGGCGTCGGGAAAACGGTCAGGGTGACGGGCCTGCAGCTCGGCGGCGCGGATGCCGGCAATTACACGTATATCCAGCCCGGCACGACGACGGCCGGCATCAGGCCGCGCCTGCTCGAGCTGAGCGCAACAGCCGCCGACAAGGTCTACGACGGCACTGCTTCCGCAGTCGCGGTTGTGAAGGACAACCGCATCGCCGGCGATGCGCTGGTCATCGATCAGGTGGCGCGCTTCAGCGACAAGAATGCCGGTGAAGGGAAAAAGGTAACCGTGTCCGGCATCGCGGTGACTGGCGCCGATGCGGCCAACTATCGCTACGCGGCGCAGACCTTGCAGGCCACGGCCGGCATCGCGCGCCGAGCGCTTGCCATCACGGCGACGGCCGCCGACAAGGCCTACGACGGCACGACCCGGGCGTCCGCCGCGCTTGCGGACAACCGGCTGGCCGGCGATGCGGTCAACCCCACCTTCGCGAGCGCGGGCTTCGTCGACAAGAATGCCGGTCGCCTGAAGACCGTCACTGTCTCGGGCATCGCCCTCGACGGCGCCGACGCCGGGAATTACCAGGCGAACGCAAGCGCAACGGCCAGCGCGAGCATATCGCCGCTCGGGCTCGTGATCAGCGCGAACCCGGACGTCCGGAATGCCGGCGGCCCGCCCTACCAGGGCGGCAACGGCGTCAGCTACGCCGGCTTCCTGCCCGGCGAAACCGCCGCAGTGCTGGGCGGGCGATTGCAGTACGGCGGAACTGCCCAGGGCGCGGTCCGGCAAGGCAGCTACCGCATCACCCCGGGCGGGCTGAGCAGCGTTAACTATGCGCTGACATTTGTGGACGGCATGCTGACCCTGCAGCCTGCGCCGCCGGTACCCGTGACACCCCCGGCGCCTTCAGCGCCGTCGCTGCCCACTGCACTGTCGAACGCCAGCCTCGCCGCCGCCGAAATACATCGGACGATGCCGCTGCCCGCGGTGCATGCCGGCCGCGCCGACCCGTTGCGCGTTACCGACTGCGGCCTCCGGATGCCGGAAAACATGCTGACTGGCGGCTGCCAGTCCGATGAGCAGCCATCCGAATAAAGTCGGCGGCGAGCCTGGCCCGGTCCGCGGACGGGGTCGGATCCGCAGCAGGGTGTGAATCGGAAGCGAACACTTGTCTAACTGGAACTTGCTCGATGCTTTTTCTACTTAACACTTCGTTCCATTCAAAGCGGCTCAGCGCCATCCCCCACGATGCAATTCCCAGTCCGCGAACCCGCCTCACCCCTCTTCCATGCCCGGCCCTCCTCCGCGGGTTCCACGCTTTCGCTGCCGCCCGATCTGCCCCATCCGCTTTATTCGCCCCATTCGCCCCCATTGCGCCGGAACCCCAGTCGCTGTCCCTGCTGTTCCACCCTGCCCAGACACCATGATAAAAAACTCGTCTTCCCGCCGGATGCGCGGCGCTCGTCCCCGCCTGGTTGCCGCCCTTGCCTTGCTCATCGGCCATTCGCTGGCAGTCCACGCGCAAGTCATTCCGAACGCCGGCCAGATACTGCGTGAACTCCAGCAGCCGGCCGCGCCCGGCATGCTGCCGCAGCCAGCCGCCACGCCGCCGGACAGCGCGGTGGAAGTGCCGGTGAACGAGATAAAGATCGTCATCACGGAATTCGTCATCAGTGGCAACACCGTGATTTCCAGCGACGAATTGCAGGAACGGCTGACCGACCAGCTGGGCCAGCGGCTCGGCCTGAGCGACCTGAAGAACGCCGCGGCGCGCCTTACCGCGCTGTACCGGGAACGCGGCTACCCGGTGGCGCGGGCGTATCTGCCGGCGCAGGACATCAAGGGCGGCAAGGTGTCGATCAGCATCCTGGAGGGCAATATCGGCAAGGTCGAGCTGCGCAATGCATCGAGCCTGTCCGACGATCGGGCAATTGCCTTTTTCAAGGAAGCCGCCGCGGGTGCGGTGATACGTTCCGACCAGGTCGACCGCGGCCTGCTGCTGCTCAACGACGTGCCGGGCGTCGGCGCGGTGCGGGCGACGCTGCAGCCCGGCGCGGCGGTCGGCGCGTCCGACCTGCTGCTGGAAATCGACCCGGGGCCGCGCTATGCCGGCTACGTGGCGCTCGACAACCACGGGAACCGCTACACCGGCGCCGCCAGGATGTCCGGGTCGGTCGCGCTGAACAACCTGAGCGGCATCGGCGACCAGCTGACCGCGTCCGGGCTGCTAAGCAATCACAAGCTGGGATATGGCCGCGTGGCCTATTCGCTGCCGGTGGGCAGCGACGGCATGCGCGCGGCGGTGGCCGTTTCGTCGACCACCTACCAGCTAGCCCGCGAATTCGCCGCGCTGGACGCGCATGGCCGGGCCAACAGCTTCGGCCTGACGCTGGCCTATCCGTTCATCCGCCGCCAGCGCGCATTGCTCAGCGGCTCGCTGGGCCTGGAGAGCAAGCGCCTGACCGACCGCATCGGCGCGACCGAGACCATCAACGAGAAACGGGTGCGCGTGCTCAACCTCGGCCTCGCCGGCAATTTCCAGGATGCGCTCGGCGGCGGCGCGGCCAGCAGCGCCGAGCTTTCGGCCAGCTTCGGCCGGCTGGAGATCGAGTCGCCGTCCGCGCTGGCGTTCGACGACGCGACGGTGCGCACCAGCGGTTCCTATCGCAAGATCTACTTCGCGGGCAACCGGCTGCAGCGGCTGACCGAACAGGACCAGTTGTGGCTCGCCGTTTCGGCCCAGTGGGCGCAGAAGAACCTGGATTCGTCGGAAAAATTCCTGCTTGGCGGCGCCAGCGGGGTCCGTGCCTATCCGCAGGGCGAGGGCATCGGCGACGACGGCTACCTGGCCACCGTCGAACTGCGGCACAACTTCACCGACGCGCTGCAGGGCACGGTGTTCTACGACGCCGGCTCGGTCAAGCTCAACCACACCGCTTACGACCTCAGCGCGCCTAACCGTCGGACGCTGGCCGGCGCGGGCCTGGGCTTCAACGCGGTCATCGCCGGGACCGACCTGCGCGCCTCGCTTGCATGGCGCACCGTCGGTGGCGAACCGCTTTCGGTGCCGCCCGGCGCAAGCAAGGCGCCCACGTTATGGATGCGCGCCAGCCGGCCGTTCTGACGGGCGGCAAGCGGTTCCGGCGGTTCCGGCGGATGCGGCGGTTCCGGCGGATGCGGCGGTTCCGGCGGATGCGGCGGATGCGGCGGATGCGGCGGTTCCGGTGGATGCGACGGATGCAGGCAGCTTCGCCTGCTGCCGGCTTGCATGCGCATGGCAGCGTCAAGTGCTGACATGCCGATTGCTGCACGCGCCGCCATCTCCTGTCATCCTTCCTCCCCTTTTCTCTTTCTATTTTATTTCCCTTCCTGCTCGCCCCCAGCTTGCCCCGCCCTACCCCAGGCGTCTTTGAACTGCTTCCCGCCTATTTCGCGGCTGCGTCCTGACATCTCTCGTTGTTTCCCCCTGCGTTCCTTCCCTCGTTTCCAATTATTCGGCGTAAATTCCCTCCCCCGACTAGCCGTCCCGATTAGCCGTCCCGACTATCCGCCTCGACCATCCGCCTCGACCATCCGTCCCGACTATCCATCCGGATTACCCGCCAGGTAATCGCCACGCGTCCGCACCATCGCCAGAATGGTTCCGTCAATCCGACGTCAACCAGATGGAGAACATGATGAAATCCGCTGCAGAATTCGCAAATCAATACCTGGCCGCGTGGAACGAGACCGACGACGCGCGGCGCCGGCAACTGGTCGAGCAAACCTTTTCGCCGGCGGCCAGCTACCAGGACCCGCTGATGGAGGGCCACGGCCATGACGGCATCGCCGCGATGATCGCCGCGGCGCAGTCGCACTTTCCGGGACACCGCTTCACGCTGCGCGGCACGCCGGACGGGTACAAGCAGGTCGTCCGGTTCTCGTGGGCGCTGGGCATTCCCGGGCAGGAGCCGGTGGCATATGGCACCGACGTGGCGACGACGTCCGATGGGCGTTTTGACAACGTTGCCGGTTTCCTCGACACTGCGCAGGCGCAGCCGGCCTGAGTGCCGAGCCACGCGACCAGCCTGGGGAAGGGAACATTGCATGCAAGTGGCCAGCAGCGCGGCGAGCCTGTCGCGGGAGCAGTATTTCAGTGATTTTTCCGCTGCGCTGCGCTACTGGCGGCGCAAGCGCGGCTACAGCCAGCTGGAGCTGTCCAGCCTGGGCGTGGTCTCGCAGCGGCATATCAGCTTCCTCGAAAGCGGGCGTTCCCGGCCCAGCCGCGAACTCATCCTCAGGCTCGGCGTGCTGCTGGAGATTCCCTTGCGCCAACGTAACGTCATGCTGCTGGCAGCCGGCTTCGCCCCTGCCTACCAGGAGCGCCGGCTGTCGGACCCGGAACTCGACACGGTGCGCCAGGCGCTGGAACTGATGCTGGCGCAGCAAGCGCCCTACCCGGCGCTGGTGGTCGACCGGCTCTGGAACCTGCACATGAGCAACGGCCCGGCCGCGTCGCTGATCGGCTGGCTGCTGGACCTGCCGGCCGGGCATTCGCTGCCCGGCGACGGCGCGGTCAATGTGATCCGCCTGATGCTCGAGCCGTCCGGCCTGCGCCCGCATCTGGTCAACTGGCGCGAGGTCGGCGCCGACATGCTGCACTGGATACAGCGCGAAGCCATGAGCGACGGGCCGGCCAGCCCGGCGACCAGGCTGCTGGCCGAACTGCTGCCATTGACGCGGGACGACACCCGCGACGAGCAGGCGGCCGTGGAGCGCCACGTGCTGCCCTTCCTGCCGGTCACATTGCGCAAGGATGGCGTCGAATTGAGACTGTTCACGACTATCGCCACGCTGGGAACGCCGCGCGACGTGACCGTGCACGAGCTGCGTGTCGAGTCTTTCTTTCCGGCGGACGAGGCGACTGCGCAGTGGTTCCGGGAACGCGCGGCGACCACAGGGTAACTTCGGCTCCCCGGCCACCAAGCGCTCGGCCAGCCGGACGATGCAAGCCGGCGCAATCCACCCGCGCCGCGCCGCTCAAACCCCCATCTTCAATCCTTCTATCGTATGCAGCTGGACGATAGGCTCCAGCGCATCGACCACGCGGCAGGTCATGTGCTCGCGGGCCTGGGGCGGCAGGGTTTCCCAGTAGGCGCGGGTCACCTGCAGGTCATGGCGGGCAGCATTGCCGGCGTCGGGCGCGTCGACGCCGAGCACGAATACCGGCCGCGACAGGGTCGAACGGTTGGCCGTGCCGCGATGGATGGTCAGCGCCGACCGGGCCGAGATATCGCCCATGACAGGCAGCTTGCGCTGCGCCAGCGCCTCGTAGCGCGGGTACAGGGACTTGTCGGGAAACATGCCGCTAGGGTCGCAGCGGCCGCTGAGGTCGTCCCACTGGGTGCCCGGCGCGATTTCCAGCGGACCCATGTCCTCGGTCACGTCGACGGTGGTCATGTTGAAGGCCAGCGAGTTGAGCCGGCGGCCGATCGACGTCGCTTCCGGCGTCGCGAAGTCGCGGTGCCAGGGCTGGTTGGCCGCGCCGGGGCCGGGAACGTCGAAGCCGGCCTCGACGATGCGATAGTCCGGCCCCAGCACCGCGCTGCAGACCGCGACCACCCACGGATGCGTGGCCAGGTCGGCGAAGCCGCGGATGCGCTCCGGGTGGACTTCCACGTAGAACCGGTTCGGGCCGCGGTTCAGCGCGCCGCCGGGGCGCTGCCAGGCTTCATCGAACAGGGTGTCGATGTCCTCCCGCATGCGCTGGACCCAGTCGCGGTCGAATGCGCCCTTGAGCCCGATGATGCCGTCGCCGTACAGCCCGCCGAGTATCTGCGCGGGCTCGAATTGCTGCGCCGATTTGTCCATGCTGCCTCCGTCTGTTTTTGTCCCCTTGCGTCGGGGCTTGCCTGCCGTGAAGCCTAGAGACCCAGGAGGCGCAGAAAAGTGCTGCAAATCAGCAAAAATACTTCCGCAGGCCAAGACGGCGCGGTCATCCGCCCACCTGCCGGAACGGGTCGATCGCCAGGTCGATCAGCCGGCGCTCCCGCACGACGATCTCGGCGGTCGCCATCATCCCGTAGTGCAGCGGATACCTGCGGCCGGCCACCTCGTAATAATCGCGGTCGAGCCGGATCCGCCCCTCGTAGATCAGCTGCTTGGTCTGGGCAGACGGCCGCGCCGCCGGCGAGATGAACTCCAGCGTGCCGTCGATCAGCCCGTAGCGCTGGTACGGAAAGGCGTTGAACTTCAGCTTCACCGCCAGCCCCTCGCGCAGGAAGCCGCGGTCGCTCTCGGCGATCTCGGCCTTCAGCACCGGCCGCGCGCCTTTGGGCGCAATGCCGCCCAGAGGCGTGTTGGCCTGCAGCTTGTCGCCGGGCTGGGTCGAGGTGACGTCGGTGATGACGCCGTCCACCGGCGCGACGATCAGCAGGAAATTGTCCTTGTCGATGTTCTCGAACTTGATGCGGGCCGCCGCCTCGGCCACCAGCCGCGCGGTCTGCACCTGCAGCCTCAGCTTGTCCTCGGTGTTGGCGACCTCGCGCGCGGCGGCTTCGTACTGGATGCGCAGCTTGCCCAGTTCCTGGCCGCTGGTCTCCAGCTGCGTGCGCGCCTGGTTCAGCTCGATGCCCTGGCGCGCGGTCAGTTCGTTCAGCCTCGACTGCGCGACCCGCAGCGCATTCTCGGCGGCCTGCAGCGCATTCCTCTTCGACTCGACCTGCAGCTGCGACACGCCGCCGCCGCCCGGCATCGCCAGCAGCCGGCCGAACTTCTCGGCTTCGTCGCGGGCGGCGTCGCGGGCGCGGCGGGCGTCCTCGATATTCGTCCGGGCTTCCTGCAGCTGCGCCCGCTGGCTTTCGCCCAGCCTGCCGGTGCCTTCCGCGACCCGCTGCTCATGCTGGTGCTCCTCCAGCTCCATCTGCTGCTTCAGCGTCGCCGCGCGCCGCTCCAGCAGCGCCTTGCGTTCGGGGAATTCGCGCCATTCGCGCTCGGCCGCTTCCAGCTTCAGCTGCGCGTCCAGCGCGCTGGTGGCCGCCTCGATCGCGCCGCGCGCATTGATGCGCGCCACCACGTCGCCGTTCGACACCGGCTGCCCCTCGGCGATATAGAGATTGGCCAGCTCGCCATCGACCGGCGTGTACATGCGGCGCACCTCGGACTCCGGCACCAGCGCGCCCTGCGTGCTGACGATCACGTCGGCATGCCCGAAGAAGGACCACAGCAGGCCCGAAAGCACCAGCGCCAGGATGGTGTAGAGCGTCAGGCGCGTGAAGCGCCACGGCTCGGCGGTCAGCACCGCGATGCCCTCCGCGCTATGGTCTTCCAGCGCTTCAGCGAGCCGTTTCTGTCCTTGCTGCGTTGCCATCGTCGGTTCCTCCCAGCAGTGCCTGCTTGGTCCTGGCCAGCGCCGGGTCGATCGCGCCGCGCGACTCCTGCAGCAGGCGGCGCTGCAGGCCGGCCTCCGCCTGGATTTCCTGCTGCAGCGCGGCCCACTTCGGCGGCACGTCGGTGCGCAGCTGCGCCGCCATCTTCATGCCCTGGCGCACCGCCTGCTGCGCGCCGGCCAGCAGCCGCGCCTGGCCGCGAAAACGTTCCGACACCACGGTCTCGAGCCGCTGCCGGCTTTCGATGCCGCCGCCGTCGCGGTACTGCCGCCAGAGGCTTTCCGCGCGGTCGATCTGTTCGCGCGCCTCCTTCTGCGCGGCGGCGCGGTCCAGCTTCAGGTCGCCCTCGGCGGCGCGGATGAACCAGGCGTCGTCGAGCGGGTCGAGCGTGCCGTAGAACGCCAGCAGCCGCTCGTTCTGACCGGGCGCGGCGCGCGACTTCTGCAGCGACGCGAACGTGTCCGCCACCGCCTTCTTGCGCGCTAGCTCCGCCGCCGCTTCCGCCGACCACGGGCCGGAGGCCGCCAGCGGCTGCAGCCGCGCCAGCGCCTGCGGCGCCTGGCCGGCCTGCCAGGCGGCGGCCACCGGCGCATATTTCTCCAGCAGCGCGGGAGGCGGCAGCGCGCCGCTGCCGGCGAGCGCGGTGTAGGCGGCCTGGAACGGCGGCGTCGCGAAGCGCGCTTGCGCAAGCAGCGCGGCCAGCGGCCCCAGCTGCCGCCTGCGCGCCGCGCCGTCGATCTCGCGGTACAGCGCAAGGTCGCGCCGCAGCGGCTCCAGCCCGGCCAGCCGCGGATACTTTTCCACGTTCTCCGCCAGCAGCGGCTCGATGGCGTCGAGCCGGCCGGCTTTCAGTTCGGCGGCAATGGCTGCCTTCAGGCGTTCGATGGCGGCCAGGTAGACGGCATCGTCGCCCTGCAGCCGCCGCAGGTGGCTCAGCGTGCCGGCATAGGTATCGCGGAAGTCGGGAACCAGGGAGGCGATGCGCGCGAGCATGCGCTGGTGCGCGCTGGTGTCGGTGTTCCACCAGTTCAGCAGCGCATGCATCTCGTCCTCGTCGGCATACAGCTTGATCGGCGTATCGGCGGCGGCCCGCGGCGCCATGAACTTTTCGACCCGGCCGACCCAGCCGAGCTCGCCCGCCAGCGCGGCAAGGTCGGCATTGGCGGGCGCGGCGGGCAACGCGGCCAGCGTCGCCTCCGCGCCGGCGAAGTCCCGCGCCTTCAGCTGCGCCAGCCAGCCCGGCAGGCGGGCCTTCAGCGCGGCCTCGGTCTGCAGGGTGCGGACCGGCTCGCTCTCGGGATGCGCCTCCAGGTACTGGGCCGCCATCGACGCCGCCTGCGCCGGTTTGCCGTCCGCCAGCAGCGCGCGTATCTCCGTCTCGCCGCCGCCGCGCGACAGCATCAGCGCGAACGCAGCCACCGCCAGCGCCACGGCCAGCGCGCCGGCGGCCAGCAGGCGGCCGGGCTTTTTCGGCTGGTCGTCGCGCAGCGCGCCGGCCATGCCCGACAGGAACAGCGCCGCGCGGCTGCGGCTGCGGCGGGCGTCGCCCGACTTCGCGGCGGCCGCCGGCCCCGGCGCGGCGGCGTCGGCGCCGCTGTCGTCGGCCACGGCCGCGGCGGGCGGCGCGCAGAAGATGTTGAGGAAGGATTCGGCGGCGGCGACGAAGGTGGTGCGGTCCGCATCGACTGCTGGCGGCGGCGCGGCAGTGGCCGAAGGCGAAGCGGCCGAACTAGGCGAAGCAGCCGAAGCAGGCAAAGCAGCCGCATCGGCCGGCGCGCGCGCCAGCACGGTCAGGGTCGGGTCGGCCGGCGGCGCCGGAGCGGGCGCCGGCGCGGCGGCCCGCTGCAGGCTGGCGACATAGACGAAGTACAGCCCGCCGAATGCCACCGTGTCGCCGTCTTCCAGCCGGCGCGCCTGCTCGTCGAGCCGCTTGCCGTTGACCAGCGTGCCGTTGGTGCTGCCCAGGTCCTCGACATAGGGCGCATCGCCCTTGAGGAAGATATGCGCATGCCGCCGCGACAGGTAGTCGACCTGGCGCGGATGCAGCTCGCGGTATTGCGCGAACGCGCTCTCCGCCTTGCCGACCAGGAAGGGAAACGCGGTGATGACGATGGGCCGCAGCCCGCCCTCGCTGCTTTCCGGCGTCAGCGTCAGGCTGGCCAGCGACGCGCCCTGCGCCGCCTGCGCGCTGCGGCGCAGCCGCACCCGGTAGCTCAGCGCGGGCCCCAGCGCGACGATGTCGCCTTCCTTCAGTTCGCAGGTCTTCTGGCGGATGTCGACGCCGTTGACGGACGTGCCGTTCTTGCTGCCCAGGTCGGCGATATAGGCGCCGCCGCCTTCGAGGAAGAGCCGGGCATGCCGCCGCGACAGCTCGCCCGACAGCGCCGGTGGATATTCGGCGAACGGCGCCTCGTTGCGCCCCACCGCGAACAGCGCATCGACGATGACGATCTCGCCCAGCTCGGGATGCGCGATCGGCTCTAGGACGATGGACAGCCCGCGCGCCTGCGCCGCCGGTGCCGCTGGTGCCGCCGGGGCCGCCGGTGCGTTGCCTGCATGCTGTGCGGCGGTGGAAGCGTCGGCCATGCAGTCACCCGCTCAGCGCTCGGCGCCGACGATGACGGACGGCCAGCCGCCGCCCATCGCCTTGTACAGCGTGACCGTGTCCGACAGCAGCTGCTGGTGGTTCGCCAGCAATGCCAGCTGCGCCGACAGCAGCGAGCGCTCGGACTCGAACACGTCGAGCTGCGACACCACGCCTTCGCGCAGCTGGCCGGCAAACTGCTGCGCCACCGTCTCCAGCTGCGCGACCTGCTGCTCCAGCTCGACCCGCTGCTTGCGGTGCGCGTCGAGGTTGACCAGCGCGTTCTCCACTTCCTCGAAGGCGCCGATCACCGTGCGCCGGTACTGCTGCTCCGCCACTTCGGTCTGCGCCTGGCTGGTCTTGATGCGGGCCTTGACGCTGGGGTCGAACATGGGCAGGTTGATGCTGGGCAGCAGGCCCACGGTGAAGCTCTTGAGCAGGTCGGTCAGCGCGAAGCTGGCGCTGCCGCCGCGGCCGGTGAGGCTGATCGACGGCAGCTGCGCCAGCTTGGCCTGGCCCACCAGGTCGTAGGCTTCGAGCACGCGGAATTCGGCCGCGACGATGTCGGGCCGGCGCTCAAGCAGCTGCGCCGGCAGCCCGGCCGGCACCGGCGGCAGCTGCACGGTCTGCTGCAGCCGGCCGGGCGGCACGGTGAATTCGCCGGCCGGCACGCCGAGCAGCGTGGCCAGCGCATTGCCGGCAAGGTCGCGCGCGCGGCGCAGTTCCAGCAGGTCGCTGGAAAGCCGGTTGACTTCGGCGCGCTGCTGCAGCACACGGGTGTTGGGCAGCAGCCCGTTCGCATGCATCGCCTCGTAGGTCGACAGGATCTGGCGGCCGCGCGCCAGCGCCTGCTGCTGGCGCAGCGACTGTTCGTCGAGCTGCAGGATCTGGAAATACGCGCTCGACACGTCCGCCACCATGCTCAGGTAGCCGGCCCGCCAGTCGGCTTCCGACGCCCGGAACTCAGCCTTCTGCGCCTCGACGCCCTTTTCCACCTTGCCCCAGATGTCGATGTCCCAGTTGACCTGGGTGCCGACATTGAACTGCTTGCTGAATTTCTGCCCGGTCACCTTCTCGAAGGTCGCGCCCGCGCCGGCGTCCAGCGTGGGCAGCGCGCCGGCGCGGGCCTCGCCGATCTGCGCGTCGGCCACGCGTATGCGGGCGGCCAGGATGCGGATGTCGATATTGCCCTGGATGGCCCGCGCCACCAGGCCGTCGAGATACGGGTCGCGGAAGCCCTTCCACCAGTCGGGCGCGATGGTTTCCGAGGCTGACACCGGCGCCGCCTCCTTCTGCGAGAACGCCGCCTTCTGCGGCGCGTCGGGCCGGCGGTAGGCCGGCATGCTGACATCGGCGCAGCCGCACAGCAGCGCCGCCGCCAGGGCCAGCGGGACAGCGGCGCCCGGACGATTCAAACCATGCAACCCATTCCTTGTCAGCGGCTTCATAACGGCTCCCACGCGCGGGATTGGACGAACACGTCGAACAGCTGCCCGTCGAGGTGGCCGGCGCGGCATTCCATCGCGATCAGGTCGAGCGCCCGGTCCGGCGGCATCGCCTTCTTGTACGGCCGGTCGCCGGCGGTCAGCGCGTCGTAGATGTCGCAGATGGTGAGGATGCGGGTCTGCGGGCTGATCTGCGGCGCGCGCAGGCCCATCGGGTAGCCGGAGCCATCCAGCTTCTCGTGATGGCCATGCGCGATCGACGGCACCCCGGCCAGGTCCCGCGTCCACGGGATCAGGATCAGGAAGGAATACGAGTCGGCCACGTGCGCCTCGATCTGCCGCCGTTCGTCCGGCGTAAGGCAGCCGCGCATCACGCCCAGCGCCGCATGCTCGTCCTCGGTCAGCAGCTTCAGCGGCGGGCCGTCCGGCTGCGGGCAGCACCATGCCATCGCGTCGCCGAGTTCGGGCGCGACCTCGCTCTTGCTGATCGCCGGCTCGTTGGCGCTGCGTATGGTCGCGAGGAAGCGGTCGAGCCGGTCGAACTCCAGACGCAGCGCCTGCCCGATGTCGCGCTGGCGCTGGCGGAAGTCGTCGGGCGGCAGCCCGTGCGCCGCATGCTGCTCGACCAGGCCGCGCCAGGCTTCCCGCTCCAGGCAGGCGCGCACGTGCAGGAAGCGCTGCTCAACCGCGTGCATCTCGGCGCGGTGCAGCTTCTTTTCCTTGCGCAGCACGTGTTCCCGCACGCCAACCTTGCCGAAGTCGTGCAGCAGCGCCGCATAGCGGATCTCCCGCATCTGCTCGCGCGAGAAGCGGCGTTCCGGCGGCAGGGCGCCGCTGCGGCCCACCGCCTCGGCCAGCCGCTCCGCATAGCCGGCGACCCGGAATGAATGGCCGGCGGTGACCGGGTCGCGTTCCTCGATGGCCTGCACCGAGGCCCGCACGAAACCGTCGAGCAGGCCTTCGATGTCGGAGTAGAGCTGGAAGTTTTTCAGCGCGACCGCGGCCTCGGCGCAGACGCCGGTCAGCATCTCCAGGTCCTGCTCGCGGAAGGCATACGGGTCGGACGAGGTGTCGACCTGTATCAGCCCCAGGCATTCGCCTTCCAGCAGCAGCGGCACGCACATCACGCTGCGGATCGCCTGCGAGACGATGGATTCCTGCGCGCCGAAATGGCGGTCGGACAGCGTGTCGACCGACAGCACCGAGTGCTTCCTGCCGACCACTTCGGCGAGGATGGTGCGCGACATCACGACCTTCGCCGGGTCGAGCACGGTGCCGTCGCGCCAGCGCGCCCCGACCGGCACCGGCGCCTCGCCTTCCTTCTTCTGCAGCAGGATGAACGCCCGTTCCGCCAGCGGGAACAGCTGGAAGATGAAGTTCATGATCTTTTCGGTCAGCGTCGCGCGGTCCGTCACCGCGCCCAGCGCAATGCCGACCTGCGCCATCGCCCGCAGCTTCAGCACCGTGCGCGCCATGTCGACGCCGGCGTCGTCGCCGGGCGGCGCAAACCGCGTCAGGTCGGCGGCCGCGACCGAGCGGGTGATGATGGTCGGCGTGCTGGCCGCCGCCGGCGTCACCAGCGAATGGAACACCAGCGGGATCGCGGCGATCGACAGCTCGTCGCCGTCGCGCAGCGGATGCCAGACGCCCGGCTCCAGCCGCACGCCGAGCACGAAGGTGCCGTTGAACGAATGCAGGTCCTCGACGAAGTAGCCGTCGCCGCGGCGCCGGATGCGCGCATGGCGCCGGCTCACCGTGTGGTTGGGAATGCGGATGAAGCGGTCCAGCGCCAGCGAGTCCTGCGGGCCGCGCCCGATCACGGCCTCGTCGAGCAGCGGGAACACCTGGGCCTTCTCGTCGCCGGCGCCCGCCAGTTCCAGATAGGCGCTGACGCCAGCCGGCGCGGACTGGGCCGGCGTCTGCGCGGTGTAGCCATGCGCCATCGTCCCGTCCTCCCGGCGCTACTTCGCCGTCACCGTGATCATCTTCGAATGCACCGGCGGCTTGTGCGGCACATGCCGGTCGTCGCCCATCAGCAGCTGCAGCGTGTGCCGCCCGGGCGGCAGCTCGATCATGGTCTCGGTCTCGCCGGCGCCGAAGTGCAGGTGGTTGCGGTCGCTCGGGATCTCCTGGTCCTCCGGCGGCAGCGGCGCGTCGATCAGCAGGTGATGGTGCCCGGTGTTCGGGTACTTCACGCCCTTGGGCGCGACGCCCATGTTGCGCAGGCCGAACCAGACCCGGAACGGCTTGTTGGCGGTGACCACCGCGCCGTCCTGCGGATAGCCGATATAGAGCCAGGTGCCGGGCGCCGACGGCGTCTCGCCTGCGCCGGCGCGGGCGGCGGCCAGCAACGATGCGGCCGCCACAAGGAACGAACGTCTTTGCATAGGGTGCTCCTCCAGGGTGCGCCTCGTTTCCCGGCCGCCAGCCGCCGACAGCCGCGTCAGCGCACGGTGACCGTGATCTTGCTCGAATACACAGGCGGCTGGTGCGGGATGTGGTTGTCGTCGCCCAGCAGCAGCTGCAGCGTGTGCTTGCCCGGCGGCAGCTCCAGCCTGGCCTCGGTTTCCCCGGCGCCGAAGTGCACGTGATTGCGGTCGTTCGGGATCTGCTGGTCCATTTCCGGCAGATCGGTGTCGATCAGCACATGATGATGGCCGACGTTGGCCATCTTCACGCCCTTGGGCGCCACGCCCATGTTGCGCAGGCCCATGCGCAGCCAGAAGCGTCCGCCGTTGATCACCGCGCCGTCCGGCGGCCAGACGATGTACACCACGGCATTCTCGGGAGCAGGCGTGCGCTGGGCTTCCGCCTGCCCAGACAGTGAAAGCGTCAGGGCCAGGGCCAGCGAAGCAAGCAGCAGTGGGTAGCGCATGTTGATCCTCCTCCGCGCTCGCCGTCAGCGACGGGAACTGCATTCCAAGGTACTCGCCGATACGCTGCATAACCTGAGATAAAGCAAAGTCTGCGCGATAAACGCTGGACACGCGGCCCGCGCTGGGCCAAGGTCGTTAAGGGAATGGCAAGGAGGGCCTGTGTGGCGACGACTTCTGATTCTGATTGCGGGCGCGTGCTGCGCGCTCTGCATGCCGGCCTATGCGGACCGGCCGCAGGCGCAGCCGGCGGCGCTGGTGGTAGGCAATGCCGGCTACCCCGGCCAGCCGCTGGCCTCGGCCGCCAATGACGCCCGCGCCATGGCCGACGCGCTCGGCCGGCGCGGCTACCGCGTCATGCTCCATGAAAACCTGACCCGCGACGGCATGCTGCAGGCGCTGCAGTCGTGGCGCGCCCGGATGCGTCCGGGCGGCGGCAATGTGTTCTATTTCGCCGGCCATGGACTGCAGGCCGGCGACAGCGCGCGGCTGCTCGGCGTCGACGCGAGCCTGTCCCGGCCGGCGACACTGATGACCCGCGCGGTCGACGTGAAACAGCTGCTGGCGATGGCAGGCTCGACTACGGATGGCGCGCCCAACCTGGTGCTGCTCGACGCCTGCCGCGACAATCCGTTCGGCGCAGCGACGGCCGACCTGCCATCGGCCGCGGGCGTGCTGCTCGTCCAGGCGACCGGCGCGGGCGGCGTCGCCTTCGACCGCGCGGGCCACGGCGCATGGACCGGCGCGCTGCTCCAGGCAATGGCCGACCGCGACACCGGGCTGGCCACGGCCCTTGCCGATCCCGCCGTCCGCGCAGCGCATGGCCGCAACCGGCATTGGCAGGCGCGGCATGAGGGACAGGAGCGGCAGGACAGCGGCCCGGCTGCGGCGGATCCAGTCCAGGCAATGACGGCCGCGGCAGGCATCGAGCACCCGCGCGGCGTGCTGCCCAAGGACAGCGCCGAGCAGGTCGAGCTGACCTTCTGGGACTCGGTCAAGGACAGCAGCCACGCCGGCGACTACGAAGCCTACCTGCAGGCCTATCCGCATGGCCGCTTCGCCGCGCTGGCGCGCGCCCGCATCGAGCGGCTGAAGGCGTCGACGCCCAAGGCCGAGACGCCGAAAGCGGCGCCGGCCCCGGCGCCCGCTCCCGAGAAACCCCGCGCGCCGGCAGCCAGGCGGCCGGCGGACGCGCCGCCCGTGGCGACGCCGGCAGCGCCCGCAGCGCCGGCCGAAGCGCCGCGCACCGCCAGCGCGCCTTCGCAGATGCAGAAGGCCGGCTCCGACATACGCGACTGCCCGGCCTGCCCGGTGCTCGCCGTGATCGCCCCGGGCGCGTTCACCATGGGCAGCAACACCAGCGACCCCAGCGAGAAGCCGCCGCACCGGGTGACGGTCGATGCGCCATTCGCCATCGGCCGCACCGAGGTCACGGTCGAGCAATGGAATGCCTGCGTCGACGCCGGCGCCTGCCCGAAGGTCACCGACGCGCCGCGCGCGCCCAACACGCCGGCGCGGGACATCAGCTGGGACGACGCCCAGCTGTACGTCAAGTGGCTGACCAAGGTCAGCGGCAAGCCATACCGGCTGCCGACCGAGGCCGAATGGGAATTCGCGGCCCGCGGCGGCACGTCGAGCCGCTACTGGTGGGGCGACGACATGCGCCGCGGCAGCGCCAACTGCAAGGACTGCGGCGAGCCGTGGCAGGCCGACGGCCCCGCGCCGGTCGCCTCCTTCGCCGCCAATGCCTATGGCCTGCACGACATGAGCGGCAGCGTCTGGGAATGGGTCGAGGACTGCTGGCATTCGTCGTACAAGAACGCGCCGGCCGACGCCCGCGCATGGAGCGAGCAGTTCTGCCGCGTCCATGTGATCCGCGGCGGCTCCTGGCGCGACGGCGCCAGCTACATGCCGGCCACCACCCGCTTCAAGTACGACGCCAGCGTCAGGCATTCGCAGAACGGCTTCCGGGTCGCGCGGGACATGAAGTAAGGCGGCGAACGCATCGGCCTGCGGCAGCGGGCCATGCTTCCCGACACCAGCCTCTCGCGTCATGCTCTTTGGCCAGCGCAGTGCGGCGCAAGGCTCAGCGCGCCCTGGTCGTCACCTGCAGCAGGTCCACCGCGATCTTTTCCCGGCCATGCTTCGCGGCCAGCTGCGACAGCCGCTGCTCCATCGCCTTCAGGTAGGCGGTTTTCGGCTCGGTCTCCTGCCGCGCCGCATCGAACAATGGCGCAGGCGTCACCACCAGTGCGATCATCTCGGTGCCGAAGGGCCGGGCGATGATCCAGTTGCCCAGGCCGCCGATGGTCGCCGAATAGTTTGCCGGCGCCTGGTTGGCGCGCGCGCGCGGGCCGGGCACCATGTGCAGCACGCTGCCGTCGAGCACGAAATAGTCGAGCGTGACGAATGCATCGAACGGCGGCGTGGTGATGTTCACCACCAGCGGCTCGCCCTCCACCAGCTGCGCATTGGCCGCTTTCGCGCTGAGGGTCGCGGGCCGGCCGGCCTTGCGGCTGGCGAGCCAGTACGGCCCCAGCACATTGAGCAGGCCGCACTTGTCCTCGGCCACCGCCTCGGTCTGCAGCTCCAGGTTCTTCAGGCCCGGCACCGCGGCAAGCTTTTCTCGCAGGCGGGCCGGGCCGATGCTGTCGGCCAGGTAGCCCTGCAGGCCCAATGCGTCGCCGCGCACCGTGGGGACCAGCGCCGTGCAGGGCAGCCCGGCCAGCGCCGACTCCACGGCGGACAGCGTGAGGACAGGCGCGGGCGGCGGCGCAGGCACGGCGGGCGCGGGGGTGACGGCCGGCGCAGGCTCGGACGCCGCCTGCTCGCCGCTGCCGCGCGGCCCGTTGCGGAATTCGAGGTAATAGCCCGCCCCGGCAACCACGAGCAGCAATGCCGCCATCCCGCCGGCGGCCAGCAGCATCGTTTCCCGCATCGGCCTTTCGCCGCGCAGCCCCTGCATGAAGGCGTCGATGCTGGGCGTGCGGGCGGCCCGGTCGAAGGACAGCGCCGCTTTCAGCGCGCGCCACTGCCGGTAGCCCAGCTGGCGCGGGCGCTCCAGCTTCATGCCCGCCGCGCGCGCTTCCGCGCCCGACAGCCGGTTGAACGGATGCCGGCCCGTCAGCATTTCCCAGGTGATGCAGGCCAGCCCGTAGATGTCGTCGCGCGGGTCCGGCTCCCGGTGCTCGACCATCTCGGGGCTGGCGTAGGCCGGCGTCAGCCCGCCCAGGCTGCCGGGGTCGAACACCGTGGCCTCGACATCGTCTTCCGGCTTGTGGAAGGCGCGGGCGATGCCGAAGTCGATGACCTTGACCTCGCCCCGGTCGGTCAGGAAGATGTTGCCGGGCTTCAGGTCGCAGTGGACGAATCCCTGCTGGTGCGCATAGCCGAGCGCGCGGCTGATGCCGCCGACGATGCGCAGCACGTCCGCATACGGCATGCCGTTGAATCCGGGCGCGCGCAGTATCTGGCTCAGCGGCCGCCCGACCAGGTATTCCATCGTCAGGTAGACGACCGAGCCGTCTCGGTCGAAGTCATAGACCGTCACGATGTTCGGGTGCGCCAGCGCCTGCGCTTTCTTGGCCTCGCGCTGCAGCGTGATCAGCGACTTCGGGTGCCCGCGGAACTGGACATTGAGCACCTTGATCGCGATATACGGCTTGCGGTCGGAGGCTTCGAGCTTGCGCAGGTCGAGCGCCCGGTACACCGTTCCCATGCCGCCGAAGCCGATGCATTCCTCCAGCACGAAGCGGCCGTTGAGCGTGTCGCCGACCGCCTTCATCCGGTCCGGGTCGTCATCCTGGATCGGACCGCGCGTGCCGGACGCGGCGCGCGGCGGCGGGACCGCCGACGTGGTCCGCAGGCGGGTCTCGGCATTGTCGCCATTGCCCGCGTTCTCCGCCTCCGGCGGCGGTTCCGGCGGCGGATGCTCGACCCGCCGCTGCAGCTCGGCATAGACGTCCGGCGGCAGCAGCCCGCGCGTGTCCTCCTCGCCCAGCAGCTCCTTGAGCCGCTGCCAGTTGCCGCGTTCGCTGGCTAGCGCGCGGTCGACCTGCGCAAGGAACTCATTGCGCGACAGGTCGCCCTTCTGGAATGTCTGTATCGCGTGCGCAAGACTGGCCATAGTGTCTTTTTCTGGCGATGCGTCGTCGGGTCGCGTCGATGGATCTAATTTGCACGGATTGCCCGGGATTGCCTTGATCTATTCGGCTTTGAATGGCGATGGACGGGGCCGTGCGGCATTTCTCCCGCCACTGCATGGGCGATGCCAGCGCGTTCCGTGATGCTGCAATACAGCTGCTGAAACGCCGCCCAGGGCCGCGGTTGCGAGCGCGTTGCCCCGGCGCGATGCCGGCAGCAGACAGTTGGCAGGATTGTGTCCGATCGCATCCAACACGCCGCCCGCCGCAAGCTTGCCGGCCTGCTATCGAAACCATGGAAATGTTATCCGTCCGGCAGCGTTTCGGCCGGTTTTCAGCTGATTCGCGGGCTGGCACGGTTGATGCGATATGTGCTGCGAGCCCAACGAAAGCTCGCCAACCAACCCAAACCACTTCACTTAGGAGAACTACCATGAAAGCACTGATGATCAAGGACCTCGCCGTCACCAAGCAACTCGGCGCAGCAGAAATGTCGGCCGTTCGCGGCGGCAGCAACTACAACGTCGGCAACGTCAACTATGCGAAGAGCGGCGGCTTCGCCAGCCCGTCGGCCGTGATCGCGCCTGTCACGCAAGTGGACGTCACCTCGCACACGACCAACCAGCTGCTCCAGAACTTCGGCGGCGAACAGTTTGCCGGACTGCGGTAAGCACGCGGCGACTGCCGGAGACCGCGACGCGGTTTCCGGCGCATGGCTGTCGCCACTCCGTTGAGTGCGCCGGCGGCGAACGCATTAATCCGACTTCCCCGCATGCCTTAACATCGCTTCGCCCAACGCGGTATCGCCCTGCGCCACCAGCGCTTCGCCCGCGCCGACGATATCGGCCACATCCCGGTTCTGGCTGAGCTTCGCCTTGCCGACCAGCCGCGTGATCCCGATTTCCAGCCCGACGATCGCCTTCAGTTTCGCATCGATAAATTCCCTGGGGCTGTCCGCCATTTTCCATGGCTCGGGCTGCGTGGCTTCATGGGTGCGCGTCAGCCGCCCGACGACGCCACGCACGAACCGTTCATCGTCCCGGATCGCGATGCGACCGTGCGCATGTGCCACCATGTAATTCCAGGTCGGCACCTGCATGTGATCCACATGCTTGCTCGGATACCAGTTCGGCGAGACATACGCATCGGCCGCCCGGAAGACCACCATCACCTCGTCGCCGTCCGCGACATCCTGCCACACCGGGTTGGCGCGCGCGACATGGGCGCGCAGCATGCCCAACTCTCCCTCCGCCGCATGCAGTTCGAACGGGATATGGTTGGCGTCCAGCCCGCCCGCGCCATGCGTGACCAGCAGGCCGAACGGATGCTGGCGGATGAGCTCATGCAGCACCTCGGTGCTGGTCACGTCGAAATGGGCGGGCACATACATAAAGGTCATTCCTCTGTTCAGGCGATAACGAACCGGCGCGGTTTTTAGGATTTCCGGTGTCGGCCCCAATTCTTGCATACGCCGCTTCCGGTGAAGCAGGCTTCAGCGCGTTTTTTAAGCTGCTGCCGAGATTCGGTAGACGTTCGAATAAAGGATTTCGCGATTCCATCTGGGGATAATTCAAACAAGCCGCCAGAGACCAGTCGTTTCTCGAATTGATGTTTCGCCCAAAGAAAGCGCGCCGCTGGGTGAAACGATTGAAGAAAGCAGGAATATCGCCATACGCCGCGAAAGACATACTGATGGCGATGGCGATCACGGCGGCAGGAATCTTTCCCCGTGCACGGTTGAAAAGGACATCAACGTCGCATTCGCTCCCAATGCCGAGCCGGCCTGACTGCCTTCGAATCGATTTATTCGCCTGCGGACAGGCGTGACCGCGCCGGCCCCGGCGCGAAGCGCCAAGGCCAGCTGCGGTCTGTCGTTATGGTGTCAGCGGATCAGTCGAGCGCGAGGAAGACCCGTCCGCCTTCTATCCTGATCGGGTAGCTCCGGATCGCTTCCGTCACCGGCGCGCACAGCGGCGCCCCGGTACGGATGTCGAACCTGCCCTGGTGCAGCGGGCATTCGATCTCATGCCCTTCCAGGAAGCCTTCGCACAGCCTGGCGTGGCCATGGGTGCAGATGTTGTCGGTGGCGTAGAACTCGCCGCCGGCGTTGTAGAGCGCGATGTCGCGGCCGCCGACGACGATGCCGATCACGTCGTCTTCCGGCACCTCGTCCACGGCGCTTGCGTCTGTCCATTGCTGCTTGTCCATGGCGGCCTCAGATCGGGTAGATGATGGAGTTGGGGATCATTTCGCTGTCGTAGATGACCTGACGCGAGCTGAACTTCAGTCCCTCGGGCGTGCGCACCACGACATCGATATAGCGACCGACGTTGAATACCGAGGACAGCTCGGAGAGCTTGGTGCGGAACACCGCGTAGTTCGCCTCGCATTCGAAGCGCTCGCCCTCGGCCTTGCGCACCACCGGCGCGCCGACGACATGCCGCTGGTAATACGGGTCGTGGAACAGCGTCTCGCGGATGCCGTAGACACGGTCCTTCAGCATGCCCTTGCTCTCGAAGGACAGGGTCGCCAGCGGGAAACCGCGGTCGTAGTTTTCCCGCGGCTGCAGCCGGTAGCTGCATTCCTCGGTGAAGAACTCCGGCCACAGTTCCCACTGCCCGGAACTGACGGCGCTCGCATAGTCGGCGTAGAGCTGCGTGAGCTCGAAATAGTCCTGGAAATCCATGATCAGTCCTCCATTTCGCGGCGCCAGTATTCGTACATGCCGCGGATCAGCGTCTCGGTCACCATGTGGTCGGTGTCGCCCACCTCGCGCCCGCCCAGTTCCGCGAGCGTGCGGTGGTAAGGCTTCTGCTCGAAACCCTTCTGCGACAGCTCGATCACCTCGCCGTCATCGGCCGAGACGAAGCCCGCCGGCCCGAACAGGTTTGCCTGGCGCAGCCGGCGCTGCGTCATTTCCCCGGTGTCGTCCTCGAAGCCGAAATGCGTCCAGACGAAGTCGAACGAGCCGTTGCCGTTCGGCTGGATATGCCGGGTCGAGACGCTGTTGACCTGCTGCTGCAGGATCACGCTGGGGAACAGCGTCATCATCACCGCGGTCGGCCCGCCCCACCAGGGTTCGGGCATGATGTCGAGAAAGCGCGGGTCGTTGAGCTGCATGCTTTCCTTGAAGCTCGACACCTGCGTGACCTGCCCGGCCTTGCCGCTGGCGCCGCGCGTGGAAATCATCGCGGCATGGCGATGGTGCGCATCCATCTTCAGTTCGGACTTGTTGTCGGCGCGCCAGAGCCCAAAGGTCACGAACCAAGTGTGCAATAAGCCCGGGTGGTACGGATCCTTGATGTTTTCCTGCATCAGCTTCCAGTTGCCGGGAATGCGCTGGCGGTTATAGCCGAGTATCGTCAGCTTGCGGCCGTTGAACAGGCGGTCGAAATAGCCGAGGATGGTCGGTCCCATGAAGTCCTCGAGCGACTCGATGTCCGGGTCGAACGAGGCGAACACCACGCCGCCCCGCGCTGCGACCCTCAGCCTGGTCAGCCCGTGCTCCGCGGTCTTGAAATCGGCCGGCATGCCGCCGTTGACCTTGCCGTCCTGCCTGACGCCGCGCCGGAACGGAACGCCCTGCAGGTCGCCCTGGAGCGAGTAATTCCACTGGTGGTAAGGGCAGGTAAAGCCGCTGTCCTTGCGGTTGCCGTGGCGTTCGCGGCAGAACTGCATGCCGCGGTGGGCGCACACGTTCTCGACCACGTTGATGCCGCCGTCGGCGTCGCGCACCATGATGACCGAGCGCTCGCCGACCACCGTGCGCTTGAAGTCGCCCGGATTCGGGATCTCGGCTTCCAGGCCCACGTAGCACCAGTGCTTGCGGTAGAAGAAGCGTTCGAGCTCCTTGCGATGCTGGTCGGCCCCGGTGTAGGCCATGAACGGGATGCGGCTGGTGCCGTCGGACTCCCAATGTATCTTATGCGGAAATACGGTGGATGCGTTGTCCATGTTTTGTCTCCTCGCAAATGCGGGTTCAGGATGCCACTGTAACGGTGATTTCTCCTAGGCCGGCGATTGCGCCCTTGCGCACATCGCCGCGCTCGACCGCGTTCACGCCGTCGGGCATGTCCTGGAGGCACCCGGCTAGATTCTATCTTCGCGCCACAGGCCCAGCGCCTGCTGGATAGGCCGATCCGAGTAGCTGAACAGCGTCGTGTCCTGCCTTGCACGCAGCCGCATCGTTTTCCACGACGGCACGACGAACACATCGTTTTCGGTGAAGTCATACTGCGCTTCGCCGATCTCCACGACGCCCTCGCCTTCGAGGCACACGTACACCGTTCCGTCCGTGCTGCGATAGGGACGCGTAACGAAGCCGGCTTCAAGCCGCTGGGCGAACGCGCCGATGGTCGGCATCGGCGACGCGCCGGTCGCCGGATTCACGAAGCGCAATTTGTGTCCGAAGTGGGCGTCGGCCGCGCCCCGCGCGATCCCGAGCAGGGACTCGCGGGTCTTGGCGTAGGGATAGACGAACACCTTGGTCGGCTCCCAGGATGCCTGGTGATAGTCGACCGGCAGCATGTTGTTGCCGTAGCGCGCGAGCGCATCGCCTTCCGGACGGACCGCGGCTTGGGACGCGCGTTCGCCATGTTCGGCAAAGCCGGCGTCCAGGAAGCGCACCGTCGGGATATCCAGCCCGTCGAGCCAGATCACCGGCTCGTCGCCCAGGTTGCCGTGATCATGCCAGGTCCAGGAAGGCGTGATGATGAAGTCGCCGCGCCGCATCGTGGTCCGTTCGCCGTCGACGGCGGTGTAGGCGCCCTCGCCGTCCAGCACCATGCGCAGCGCCGACTGGGTGTGCCGGTGCGCCGGCGCGACCTCGCCGGGCAGGATCAGCTGCAGCCCTGCGTACAGCGACTGCGTGATCGAGGACTGGCCGCGCAATGCCGGGTTTTCAAGTATCAGCACGCGGCGCTCCGCCTCGGCAGCCGAGATCAATCGTCCGGCCTCCAGCACCTGTTCGCGGATTTCCGCATACCGCCACAGCGCGGGAGCCGCCGGGCTGGTCGGCGTCCGTGGAACGAGCGCGCCCAGCACTTCCCACAGTGGCGTCAGGTTGTGATGGCTGATCGCTTCGTAGTATTGCCGGCGCTGTTCGCTAACGTCCTTCGGGATGGCTTGCGCCTGCATGGGTCTCACTCCTTTGCCTCTTTTAATTGGATGCCGCTTGTCCGGCTGCCGCGGTATCAGGCTGCTCTACCGGCGCCGCAGGCTTTCATTATCTATGCCGTGAAGCTTCGTTCATCGCGGACAAGATGCGTGCCGGGCTTGCCCGGCGAACCTCCTTGCGGGGAACGCTTATCCGGCGCATCGATTTCCGATGTGGATAAGGATAAAAACTAATCTAATATAAGGAAATAGCATCTCGTGAATGTATCCCATCACTCCCAGGAATATTGCTGCCGTCATGGAACTGAACGATGTCGACTTGAACCTGCTGCTGATCTTCCATCACCTGCTGCTGGAGCGGCGCGTCTCTGTCGTTGCGGACAAGCTGGGAATGACGCAGCCGGGCGTGAGCAATGCCCTCAGGCGCTTGCGGCTGCTGCTGGGAGACGAGCTGTTCCTGCGCACGTCGCGCGGCATGGAGCCGACGCCGTACGCAAGCCGGTTGGCGGAACCGATCGGCAATGCGCTGAGGACGATACACAGCTCGCTGAACGATGTCGCCAGGTTCGATCCGGCAAGCAGCACCCGGAAATTCACGCTGGGCATGAGCGACATCGGCGAAATACACCTGTTGCCGAAGCTGATGGAAGCGCTGGCGCTGCGCGCCTCCAGCGTATCGATCAGCACGGTGCGCAATACCACGGCCAATCTGCAGGATGAGATCGAAGCCGGGCGCGTCGATCTCGCGATCGGCCTGCTTCCCCAGCTCAAATCGGGCTACTTCCAGCGCCGCCTTTTCAAGCAGTGTTATGTATGCATGTTCCGCAAGGGGCACGAGCTGGACAAGCCGGGCCTGACCGCCGAAGAATTCGCGAAGGCCGACCATGTCACCGTGATTTCGGGCGGTACCGGGCATGCGATCGTGGAAGAGTCGATCGAACGCGCGGGAATCAGGCGCAATATCCGGCTGACGGTGCCGCACTTCGTCGCGGTAGGCCATATCCTCTCGACCAGCAACCTGATCGCGACTGTCCCCGAGCGTTATGCAATGGAGTGCGCCGTCCCCTTCGGACTCAAGTATGCGAAGCACCCGGTTGCCCTTCCCGAAGTCGATATCAATGTCTTCTGGCATGCCAAGTTCCACAAGGACCCGGCCAGCCAATGGCTGCGTGACGTCATTTTCGACACGTTTGCCGACGGCGCGAAAGCGTCCGAGCGTCATGTCGGCCGCGTCCGCGCATTGCAGAAATGAATAAGCACCTGGCGCGAAGAGACGGATTGTCGCGCCCGGTAATCGTCACGATGCCTCGCCAGTTTGCTGGCGCCTGTCCAATGCGGCAGCGGCAGGCACGATGCGCAGCGAAGCTGGCCGGACCGCCATGCACGGATGCGCCGGAATAACGGCCGGTGCGAATGAACGCCCGATGCACGCAAGCCATGCGGCATGGCTTCCCTACCCGAACGCATAGATGTCCATGGCCAGCACGCCGTACTCATAGCTGCCGTGCACCCGCTCGATGCCGGTGCCATCGCCGCCGGCGCCCATTGCGACGAACAGGGGCAAGAGATGCTCTTCCGTCGGGTGGTTGCGCACGGCGAACGGCGCCGCTTCCCTGTAGTCGAGCAATGCCTGTTCGTCATTACCGTGCAGCCGCTCCTTCATCCACAGGCCGAAGTCGCTGACCCAGGCGGGAACCGGGGCGTCGATGCCCTGCCCGCGGAACTCAGAAAGATTGTGCGTCAGCGACCCGGAGCCGATCACCAGAACGCCTTCATCCCGAAGGCTGCTCAATGCGCGGCCGATACGCCAGTGTTCCGCAGGCGTCGCGCCACGGACCACCGAGATCTGGGCGGTTGGAATGTCGGCGTCCGGATACATCAGGCGCAATGGCACCCATGCGCCATGATCCAGCCCGCGGCTGTCGCTTTTCGCGACCGCGATGCCTTCTTGCTCCAGCAGGGCCGCGGCGCGGGCGGCAAGGTCCGGTGCGCCGGGCGCCGGATACGTGATGTCGAACAGGGCGCGCGGGAAGCCGCCGAAGTCATGGATGGTCTCGGGCTCGGAAGCGAAGGACAATGCGGGCCTCCCCGCCGATTCCCAGTGCGCCGACGCCACCAGTATCGCCTTAGGCTTCGGCAGGCTCCTGCCCAGCTCCAGCAGGAATCGATGCGCGGGGCTTTCCTGGATCGCCAGCATCGGCGATCCGTGGGAAATGAATAAGGCGGGTAAGCGTGTCATGGCCGTTCTCCTGATGTAAGCGTGTTGGCTGATCCGGCGCTCTCCGCTGGCATCCTGCCTGCGATAGAAACCCGGCCGATTGCCGATAGAAACACTTTACTTGTTGAGCGCGATGGGATAAACAGTCTTCACCAAGACTATTTGTTTCACTTTTCGACACAATGGACAAGTTCCAGGAAATGCAGGCGTTCGTCGCGGTCGTCGACCAGGGCAGCTTCGTCCGCGCGGCGGAGGCGCTCGGCACCTCCAAGGCGGCGATCTCACGCCAGGTGGCCGACCTGGAGCACCGGCTGGGAATCAGGCTGCTCAACAGGACGACGCGCAGGCTTTCCATGACCGACGAGGGCCAGCTATTCCACCTGCGCTGCACCGACCTGCTCAATGGCCTGGAAGAAGCCGAGTCCGAACTCAGCCTGCGGCGGGGAACGCCCTCGGGGCGCCTGCGCATCAGTGCGCCGGTCACCTTCGGGATATCGTACCTCGCGCCGCTATGGGGGAAGTTCCTGCAGCAGCACCCGAAGATTTCCATGGAAGTGACGCTGTCGGACCACACCGTTGACCTAGTGGAAGACGGATTCGACCTGGCCGTTCGCATTTCACGCGCCCCGCACCCGACCTATATCGCTCGCAGGCTGGCGTCGACCACGATGGTGCTCTGCGCTTCCCCTGCCTACCTCGAACGGCATGGCACGCCGGAACACCCGCAGGACATCGCCGACCATAACGTTATTTCCTACACCTACTGGTCGTCGAAAGACGAATGGGAATTCACGCTGCCGACCGGAAAGATCGAGACCGTCATGACCCGGCCGCGGCTGCATGCCAATAGCGGCGACACCTGCGTCGCCGCCGCGCTGCAGGCCCAGGGCATCGTCCTGCAACCCGACTTCCTGGTGCATCAGCCGCTGAGGGACGGCCTGCTGGTACAGCTGCTGCCGCAGTACCAGACCGCCGAACTCGGCATCTATGCGGTCTACACCTCCCGCGAGCACCTGCCCCTGAAGCTGCGGTCCCTGATCGACTTCCTCGTCGACTCGTTCCGGCAGCCGGCTTGGACGGTGAATCAGGCTTCCTGAGCCTGTCAAGCGCAAGGGCTGGATGCCGCTAGTCCCTGGCGCGCTGCGAGGCAACAAAAGCGTAAAGCGCAGGGGATTTAACGGTGATTTCTCTATTCGATCCTGAGAGCCGTTAAAAAATATAGTGCATTTTTTCTTTCATTAAATGTGCAATATATTTAGTCGTTGCCTTCTCATGGAATTAAGCGCTAGATTACATCGGCGGCAAAGATGCAGAATACTTTTGTTTAATGCCGCCATTAATGCACTATGTTTCATGTTGCGCTCGTCTGTGTTAACGCCACCTGGGGACGCCCGAAATCCAGCGCGAAAAATTAAACTTACGGAGACACTTGTGAATAAACCTGACAAGAACTCATCCATGCGACGCCTGATTTTCGGCGTCCTGGCCGGCGGCGCGTTAATCGGCCTGACCGGCTGCGGCAGTAATAACGATGACGATGCTTCCCAGCCCCCACAGCAGGCAGCGCAATCCGCACTGGTGTGCGACGACAGCATAAAGACGGCATTCAAGCCCGATACGGACACTGCCGTGCTGACCGTCAAGTCGTTCAGGAAGGGCGATGCTCTTCTGCTGTCCGGCGCCGCAACGGCGACGACGCCCGTCGCGACGAACGATGTCTGCTTCGTCAAGCTCAACGTCGGGCCAGGCAACGCCGGCCCCGCCGGCGCGCCGTCCACATCGGCGGGCATCGGCATCGAGGTATGGCTGCCGACGGCAGCCAACTGGAACAACCGCATTCGCGTCAAGGGCGGCGGCGGGTGGGCCGGCGGCACGCATGCCCTTGCGACCGCGGTGGCCAGCGCCGGAACGAACACCACGACCGCTGCGGGCGTGGCAATGACGGAAGGCGCGGTGTCGGCCAGCACCGATACCGGGCACGCTGTCGGAAGCGGCGCCTTTGCGATGAATCCCGACGGCACCATCAATACCGTCCTGTGGCGCGACTTCTCCGAGCGCGGCATCCACGAAATGGCCGTCAAGACCAAGGCGCTCACCAGGGCCTATTACGGCCGCGACGCGCGTTACGCCTACTGGGACGGCTTCTCCACCGGCGGCCGCCAGGGCCACAAGGAAGCGCAGGCAAACCCGGCGGACTTCGACGGCATCCTGGCCGGCGCGCCAGCCTTCAACTGGACAAAGTTCATCACCGGCGAACTCTACCCGCAGACGGTGTTCCAGCGCAACCTGGCAGGCGTCAACCTGACCACCGGCCAGCTCAACCTGATGTCCAACGGCGCGATCGACGCCTGCGGCAGTGTCGGCGGCGTAAAGCTGGGCTACATTCCCGACCCGGCCCAGTGCATCTACGATCCCCGCCGGGACGTCGCGGTGCTGTGCCCAGGACAGGCGGGCATCGGCGTCACCGGCGCGAGCACGTCGGCGGACTGCGTCAATCTCGCGCAGGCCGCGGCCATGAACAAGATCTGGTACGGCCAGACTGGCGATGGCAGCGCGCCCGACCCTGCATCCGACAATGGCCACGGCGTCAGCCCGGCGCCCAACCAGAAATGGTATGGCCTGACCCGGGGCACCAGCATGCTGGGCCTGGCCGGCGCAAGTCCGTTTCCGATCGCGACCGACATGGTTGCGCTCGAACTGCAAAACCCCAGGCTCGCAACCCCCGCATTCCTGAACGCGACCGGCAACGGCGCGGATGGATGGAAGGGCCTGGGCTATGCGGACCTGGCCAACGCGTCCGACCGTGGCGTGGCGCTGCAACCGCGGTTTGCCGACATCAACACGGACGACCCGGACCTCTCCGCCTTCCGCGCTCGCGGCGGCAAGATGATCATGTACCACGGCCTGGCCGATACGCTTATCCCGCCGCAGGGCTCGATCAACTACTACAACCGCGTGGCTGTGCAGATGGGCGGCATCCAGTCCATACAGGGCTTCTACCGCTTCTACCTGGTGCCCGGCATGGCCCACGGGTTTTCAAACGGCACCGCCAACCCCGCCGCCAATCCGCCATTGCCGACGCTGGACCAGCTCTATGCCGCGTTGACCGACTGGGTTGAAAAGGGAACGGCGCCAGCGGCGCTGACTGCCACAGCGCCAGCCACGGCCACTTTCGGCCAGAAGACGCGCCCGCTTTGCGTTTATCCGCAAAAGGCCGTCTATACCAGTGGCGACCCGAACCTGGCGTCGAGCTACACCTGTTCCTGAACGTCCATGGCTGTGTTAACGCCCTCGCCTTGCGGGGGCGTTTTATTGGAAGCGTGCGGATGAGCCGATCGCGACCCTGCTCTTTCATGTTCTCGCTGTCGGGCGGCAGGGAGGCACACAGCGGGACGGCATTGACCCGCGTTGCAGGCGTCGCAACGCAGAATGAAGGCCGCCTAAAAAACGGCCCTATAGAACGGGTTAACGGAGCGAGCCGCCGCAGATGCCGTGCCGAGCGGTGCAGTCCTCGCGGATGCCTGGAAGCAGCGAGCAGTCCGCCGACCGGGACGGTGCCCACCAGCCGAATGCTTCGCTTGCCCAGCGGAAGCGCCAGACGTGGGATGCCGGCTTCGTGGTGGCGGCCGACGCGCGCCACAGGCAACATCCGCCATGCAAACGTGGATACGCCTTAATCAAGCCGCACGGCTTGGCTCTGGTGCAGGCAGCCCAAGCCGCCTTGCACCGGATACGCCCCTGCCGGCGAGACCGCTTACTTCTTCACCAGCGGGCAGCCCGATTGCGCCAGCGGCCGGAAAGCCTCGCTGGCCGGGACCACGTCCGCCACCTTGTAGTAATCCCACGGCGCCTTCGACTCGCTCGGCTTTTTCACCTGGAGCAGCAGCATGTCATGCACCACGCGGCCGTCGGCGCGCAGGGTGCCCTTCGGGATGACGACGTCGCTGATCGGCATTTCCTGCATCTTCTTCATCACCGCGCCGGTCTCGTCGGTGCCCGCCGCCTTCACCGCCTTCAGGTAATGCGTGACTGCGGAATACATGCCTGCCTGCGCCATGGTCGGCATCTTCTTCTGGATCGCAAAGAAACGCTTGGACCAGGCGCGCGTCGCATCGTTGTAGTCCCAGTAGAAGCCCTCGGTCAGGTACATGTCCTGCGCATACTTGAGGCCGATCGCATGGACGTCGCTGATGAACATCAGCAGCGGCGCAACCAGCTGGCCCTTGCCGGCAATGCCGAATTCGCCGGCCTGCTTGACCGCATTGACGGTATCGCCGCCGGCATTCGCCAGGCCGATGACCTTCGCCTTGGACGCCTGCGCCTGCAGCAGGAAGGACGAGAAGTCGCTGCTGTTCAGCGGATGCTTGACGGAGCCGGCGACCTTGCCGCCCGCCGCGGTGACGACATCGGTCACGTCTTTCTCGAGCGACTTGCCGAACGCATAATCCGCGGTCAGGAAGTACCAGCTGTCGCCGCCGCGCTTGACCAGCGCCTTGCCCGTGCCCACCGAACTCGAATAAGTGTCGTACATCCAGTGCGCGCTCGTGGCCGTGCACTTTTCATTCGAGATCGCGCTGGATGCGGAACCCACGACGATCGCCAGCTTGTTCTTCTGCTGCGCAATGTCCATGACAGCGAGCGCAACGTTGGTCGGCACCAGGTCCATCAGCACGTCGACATTCTGCTGGTCGATCCATTCGCGCGCCCGGGCCGCTGCCACGTCCGCCTTGTTCTGGCTATCCGCGCTGACCATCTCGATCGGCTTGCCCAGCACGGTCTTGCCGAAGTCGTCGATCGCCATGCGCGCAGCCACGATCGACCCCTGCCCGGACAGGTCGGAATACAGGCCCGACATATCGGTGATCACGCCTATCTTGACGACGTCGTTGCTCACCTGCGCAACAGCGGAATTCAGTCCGGCAACCAGGATGGCTGCAGCCAGGGATAGTTGTTTCATCTTCATCGATCTCGTCTCCGTTATGTTCACGTGGTCCACGTGGGTTTGGATTTACGTTTACGTCAACGTAAAAGTTTGGAGAAGACTAGCACTGGTTTGCGTGCGGGATTGTCGGTTTCGTGACAATTGGATGAATTTTGGTGGGAATGGGGGCTGGGGAGGATTTTCGTATGGCTGGGGAAGCATCGGCGGTTGAGAGGTGAGGTTGACCGATCTGGAGTCGGTTTCAATCGGGTTCGGCTATTTGGCAGTGGATACTTGATTTAGGTAACAGCAGTGAAGCTCCGTATGGGAGGCGTAGCATGGTCAAAAAACTTAAAACCTATTGCAAAATTTCTAAAACGGACCAACTGACGAGCTACAGTCAAAAAAGTTTTGAGTCGAGAAAAGTGCAGACGAAGTTACGTCCGCGGTACGGCGAAAGTGGACCTTAGTAGCTGGTTGGCGAAAGCAAACAATCGACCCGTAGCAGAAAATTAACGGGTCACGGCCAATGACTGCTTCGCAGCGGAAGCGGACATAAGCGATCAATAGACGAATTAGGAATTGCAAATGATAGGAAAGCAAGCTGATCTAGGTTACAACCGCCTTATCCACTTCAAATTCAAAAAAACGCGGATCGGCTATTGTTTCACCTTGAAAATTTCGGCTGATTTCAACAGTCACGAGGCTATCGCCGGCAAATGCAGGACTTAGTTCCAATGTTAGATAGTCAAATAGTGCGCGCTCATGTACAGCCACGATAAGTTGTTTGCCGAGACCTTTCGAAAGGGTCCGAAGCAAGGCTGCAAATTGAGCCACGTGCAGGTCGTCCATTGACTGAACAGGGTCATCCAGCACCAACCAGGGGAGCTGTGACGGTACAGAAAGATTTAAGGCCAGAAATAAGGTTAGTGCTGCCGTATTCAGATTGCCTTGGCTCAGCATTGTCCCAGGAGCACCACCGGCTAATCCGGATTTATGCAAAGTCTCCAATACAGCCTCGACCTTGCCATCATCATGAGGCGGGAGCTGAAATTGAGGAATAAACTGCTCACTCGGCGCCAATCGCACGAATAGGTCGCGCCAAATTGTGTTGAGAGAGCCGCTGAAAACGTCACGGACAATGCCCGAACGCACCCCTGAAGCTGCTGCTGCCACAAGCTTCGCAGTATCACGAACCTCTCCAACTTCCCTCATGGTTTTCTTAATGACATCCGACTTACTTCTAACTTTCTGCTGCTGTTCCTTCCGGTTTGTATGCAGTTCGAGTTCACGTTCATACTGGTCGAGTTCCGAGGCTAGCGAAACGCGAAGAGTTAAGCGCGCCTCAATTTCCGAAATGCGATTTAGAATTATGACTTCTGCTTCCCTAAGCCCTTCTTGCAATGTGGGAAAATTCGTTGTCGGTAGTTTGGTAATCCTTTCAACAATCATCTGAATTTCTGGAAGCAATGTAGCGGAGGAGTGAATTGCCTTACGAATTTCGCTGACTTCCCGTCTCGCATTAGCTAACGCGGTCCCAATCTGTCGGCCTTTAATCGATTCGATCTGAAGTTCGGCTAGCCTTCCATTTATGGAGGTTACAGTAGAGAGGCGTTGCCTCCATACAAGAACGGAATCAGAGTCCAGAGTGCCGCGCTCAGCTACGACCAAATCGCGCTGCGCAATAGTTAGCCTTTCATTTTCAGCTGCACGTTCAGCAGCTAATGATTGCAGACGGCCAGCTTCACTGGTCAGATTAGCGATTGTTGCAGCAATATGGGTAGTTAGAGGCTGTGTGTGCACTTCACTATAATCCCGGCTACAGACGGGACACAGGTTAGCCTCCACATGAGGCGCAATACCAGCCAAAGCATTCGCAAGAGTTCTAGCATCTATTGCTCCGGCGGCTAAGAGTTCGTTTATCTCTCTTATTCGCGTGGAAGCACGTTGCACCACACCTTGAGCGGTAATAAGCTTTTCGTTCGAGTCGGTATGTTGTTCCAATACTCTATTACATCGACTTATTTCGCTTTTACACCAATGGAGCGCCTCATCCATCACAGTCGCTAGGTCACTATCCGAAGTGGAAAGCTCGGAGTTATAAGGCCTTAGATCTGTAACTGCCTGACCAATCTGAGAACCGGGCCCGTTAAACCAAGATTCGAATTCGGCGGAAAGTTGGGCTTCGGCTCTCTCTTTCTCTGCGATATCGGCATCAGCGCTTTCCTCTCCTAATTTGGTGAGTCGAGTTATCAAAGAAGCGACTTGGGATTTATTCTGAACTGCCTCTGAGAGTTTTTTTTCATCACTCTGGCCGTCGGCCAACTGCTTCCTTAGGGTAATAACGGACAAACCCATTTCAAGCTTCGATGGCTGACCAGTAAGGCTAGACAGCATGTCATTAAGGCGAGTAAGTCTTGTGTTTATAGCCCCAAAAGCACTATCTATATTTTCTTGAAGGCGACTTGCCTGGCTCTCGTAATTCTCTAGAAGAGCCTCAAGTTGTTTGTATGCAGGTGCTATTTTTCTGACCCGCGTGATATTGAAAGCGTGGCTAAGGCCCTCCGCCAATGCGTCCAATGGATCTAGACGCAGTAATTCCTTTACAAACTGCGTAAGCCTGGAATTGGTGTTACTGCTTTGTTCATCATAGATCTCAAGCAAGCGTCCCAGCACTCCTTGTGGGAGAAAACAGCGCTCGGAGAAGAAGGACGCATAGGAACTAGAGAGTACGGGGTTTGATTCAAAGACTTCAGGAGAAAAAGTCAGGCTCCCTTTGCCATTGCCCTGGTATTGCGGCAAGTGCTCGGCCACTAACTCGATAGAGCCTGAATGAGCCGCAAAATTTGTAAGGAAGTCTCTATAACTCGACTTATTTTCAAGATGAGCAATCCTGCCAGTAAGACCGAGTTCCAATGCTGAAAGAATGCTCGTCTTACCCATACCATTGGCTCCGTGCACCAAGATTACTTGGGCATCGAGCGGTACAACTATCTGGCCGTGTATGCTACGGAAGTTTTTGATCGTTAGCGACTTAAGTTTGGGACTCACTGGTCTGTCTCCCCGTCTTCCAACGTTCGGTCTGCGCGCGACGCTATATCTTCCGCAAGAGCTTGTTCGACAGCATCCTTTCCGTTTTGGGCTTGTAGAATGAATTGTGTGATTAACGCTTGAGGCATAACCTGACTTAGGTTTTCCTCAAGCGCTGAACGCCAGTTAGCAAGATGTTCCACAGGTGGTGGGCTCTTTATCGGAAGCAATACGGCAAGCCAGTCCCGCACATGCTGGGTCGCATTTGCTCCAGAAGGAGCTCCAATTGGAAGGACTCGGCATACCCTATTTATAGCGTTCATCAGTTCCTTGTCCGCTTGGCCTGAGGTCAGCACAACCGTAACAGATCGTCGAGATCCAAAGACATCGAGGGCGCGTGTAAACGCAAGAATAGACCTCGCTACAGAAGTGTTGTCAGTGGCACCAGTCAACTCAACGACGAGAACAAGATCATTTCCTTTGTCTGTGGCAGATAGAATATGGGTAAAGTCGAATTCTTGAGACCCTATTTTTATCGGCTTTTGAAGTGATTTGTAATGTCCTTCTGTAGTTAGTATCTCGAATACGCGATCAGTTGTAGTCATAGACCAACCTCTGCTACAAAACGTTGACGAAAATCAGCCAGCGAGGTGCTGCTTCCAAGCAAATCCTCGACACCAATATATCTAGGTGTTAACCGCCCATTTCGAAGATTTGCAGATGGGCTTCGTTGCTGCCGCTGGCTAACGGTGCGCGAGCAGACGACCACAACATCTTGGTCATCTGGATCGAATGCACCAGACTTAATTAGTCCGTTAATCTTATCGTCACTAGATGCAAAGAATATGCGTGCATCGACCCCTTGTACACAAATACGCAGTGCCCCTGAAGTTATTTCGGTCGGATCATCGACAGTAACCTCCCAACCGGAATCGTGCATTTCAAGCCCAATTACACCAAGGGTAGTAGCAACCTCTATCTGCCCTGTATATGGCAAGGTGGTATCTGCCGCCATTTGATGTGTGGGCTTAGAGTGCACCGGAGCGTAAGGCCGTTGCCCGACTTCACTCCTCCCGCCTAAAAATTGCTCTGTAAAGCGTCCCATTAAACGTGAAATTGTAATAGCGAGCCCGTATCTATCCGCATTGCCATGCTTAGCTGCCTTGTCCCGGAGCTTTTTAACGCCTTCAATGAGCATTTGTCTCCCTGCAACGTCGATACTTGGCGCATTAACCCTGTCCACAAGTGTTTCGATCTTCCGGGAAATATTTTGCAACAGCAAAGCCAAAAGTAACTGTTTGGAAAATGCCGGCAACTTTGCATCGGCGCAAATCTGGTCACGATTTGCCTCATATTCAGGATGATATGCGCCCTCGAGAATAGATTTTTGTCCCGCGGTTAAACTTTGCGCCGAAAAAATAATTGGTACGGGTTTATTGTTCCACTTCCATCCTTTTGAACCAAACATCAACTGGATATTAGAATCTTGCGCGGACAGACCTATCATCAAAGTTCTTGTTCGAGAGACAAGGGCGTTTAATTGAATGCGTATCTCATTGAAATTTTGGTTGCTAGACCACTGGTTAATAGTGGCTTCACGTGCGACAAGTAGATCCCGGTATTGGTTTTCAGCTGCAATCGCGCGATTGGCGCAACCATGAAATTTGTAAAGCGTAGCAGTTGCAACTGGTCCCTTTAAATCGTCACCCCTAACTGCCACTCGATAAAAATCTGCGGGCTGTCCTAACTCAACCATCGCTGCTTCTAGAAGCGCATCCCAGTTGGCAGTGGCTAATTCCGAGACAACTCCTTCTAACACCAGCATTCCAACAGCCAGATGTTCAGCATCAGGCACCTGGGATGAGAATGTGTTTTTAAAATCTAATACGTCCCACAATAAGTAATCGAGTTTTTGGCCCTGCACTTCTATGCCCAAAACTTTTGAATACTTGTTCCATAGACGATCTATTACAGTCGTTAGGCAGGGCCAGTTAGATGCAGCGATATTAAAGTCGACTCCCACTCGATCAGCTCGAGTAAGATCGGCAAGATCTAGGATTTCGGAGAGCGCCTGGTAGTGCGGGCAATCTACGGCGTTGCTTATCCTTTGTCGTAGGGATTCTAGGAGCTTCGCCAAAACTCCATCGAGGCCGACGACTCGTTCTCGAGATATTGCTGAGCCCAGCCACAAGGCATACATGCCAGTTTCAAATCCAGTAGCAAATTCTTTGAACTCGTTTTCGAGCAATCTAATAGTTTCCTCTATGGAAATATTCGCAGCGTTTGCCAACCGTTTTCTCCTCTATTTCTGATCCAGCGATTTTATTTTTTCAAACTATCATTATATAACGTATCGCATTAACTCGAAATTTGTTCAAGGCTGGACCATTAAAGTGTTGCCGTATTTTGGCTCCATTTCTAAGTTGATGGCTGCTTTACCAATTTTTTTCTACCGATCATTAGAAAAAGTCCGCTTCCAGTATGTATGACGCTTCGGGAAACTGCCGTTGACGCTGGCTGGGCCAACGGCATAAGCCCAATCCATCTGAACGTTGCCAGAACAAAAAAGCGGATTTTGATATGCATTTAAAAGTAACTTAACGGACCGGCAATTAGGTCGGTTGATGGTAAAGCGGCGTCCATTAAGATGGATCACTAACCACTCTCATAAGCTCTCTACCGACGGTAGTGAGGATCCATACTCGGTCTAACTCGGTTATTAATCCGAGTTTTGCTAAATGAACATGGTTGAATGTTTTTCGTTCGTTGAGCAGTCCTAGTGTCGTACGCGACGCTAATGCTTTAAGAATCTTAATGGTGAGCGGAGTCGCTTCATCTTGTTGAGCTATCTTTAGGAGCAAAACCGCATCGCGTGATGTCAATCTTGAAAGTAATTTTGCTATTTCTGGATGAACGCTGCCGTCAATAAATTCATTTGCTAATAAGTTCGCCCACAAACCTCTAATCGTGGTGTCAGTTTGATTGTCGGTATTTTCGAGTGCTTCATAGACAACTCCAGGCTTAACGATAACATCAGGTTTCAGTCCGGTTATCGATTCTTGGATTTTTTTGTGTGCTTCTTCAAAGCATTTCGCGGCGATAATCTTCTGTTCGTCTTCTAGTTTCGAGAATCGCAGTTCTATTAAACGGCCGATGCCTTCCGTAGTGGCAGTTAATGGATAGATCAGTTTCTCGAATGTGGCACATGCTGTTTTTGCAAGTTGAGCCCAAGCTTCCTTCGGAATCGACTTAACGATGTTTGCTGGATTGTCCATTTTCGTTTCGCCCAAAAATCTAATGTTTGCTAAGATCGGCAGGACAGACTTCACCCGGCTTGGCGAGCGATGCCGTTCAATTAAGGGACTAGGCCTGCCGGATGGCACAGATAAACAATCGTAAAATACGTAATCTTTTCTAACTCTGCGCCGTCGCAACCGCCTAATTTACTGGAGAGATCAAAGCGTCTCGATTCTTGCTAGCGAATTTGCCCCATCAGCGCATGCCAAGAACTTTGCAGAACCTCGCGAGTAAGTCCGCGTGTGGTTGGATAGGGCGCCACTTCATGCGCAATGCCTGCCGCTTCTACAATCGGCTGTGAATACTTCGCCTGTCCAATGCCAAGAATCCAGACGCCGTGGGGTTCGATCTGCTTGAGAACACTCTTAAACGGTTCGCACGCGGCTTCAAAATGCTCGTTTTTTGATCGACTTTCTCTGCCTTCTGCAATAGACCCCGGCACGAAATTGTAAAAGGCGATTTGATTCCAAAACCTCAGGCGGTCCTCCGGTGTCGATTTAGTTGTATGCATTCCCGAGCCGGTGTTAAAGATCTTGCTAAAGCTCATGTCGCGGACTTTGCGCGAAGCCCAACCACGAATGAATTCCGGCAGATCTTGCGTCTCTCCATACCATGACTCACCCAAGACTAGCACGCTCCGTTCTGCAGATAAGTAATTTTCGCCAATCCAAATGTCCCGCATAATTCTCTCTATTTAGTTTCCTAAATGCAATGCTAACAGAAAGATTGATCGCCTCGCAATTAAAAAAATTTGTAAAGATCGCGCAAGGCATCTAACTCGTCCGCTCGTCACCAAAACTTCCTACTATTGCAATAGTGGAAATGTCCGCTTACCGTCTAAAGCGGACGAATGAGCAATGAAAAGCCTATATCTTGGACAGATAAAAGAAATTAACTAATGCGGGTTCGAACAGAAAGTCAAAAAAGTTCGCCGGTCGGTTTGCAATTCTTGGCGGAGAACGCCACTTCTACGTTCTCCGCAGTCGACCTATCGCCTTAGAAGCATTGCTAAACATTCTCTCATCTAAAACGCAATTACTTCTACCCTCTTGATCCCCTCCTAATCCCCACTCCTCCCCTCACCTCTTCTTCATTATCTTGTCCACAATCTGCTCCGCCTTCACCTTGCTCTTCCGCTCCGCCTCGGCCAGTTCCGCCGGGCTGGCCGCCGCCTGCATGCATTGCGTCGACACCCTGCGGAAGTTCTTGCTGCACGTTGCCGCTACCCGCTTCGCCTCGTCCCAGCCCTGCGTTTCCCCGTAAAACTTCACCGCATACGGCCAGACGTCTTCCGCGTTCTGGAAATACGCCAGTCCTGATTCGAGAACCTTCTTTGCGGCGGCGGTCTGGTTGCCTTCCTTCAGCCGCGTGCTGCGTTCCTCGTAGGTTTTCCAGGCGCGGTCGGGTTCGGACTTGAAGTTCGCTTCGAGTATCAGGCCGGGGTCGACGCGCCTGCCGGCAGCGCCTGGCTGCACGTTCGTTACGGTGTAGAGCGCGAACAGCGGCACCGCGTGGGTTGCGGTGGGCGCTGTGACGGCGCTTCTTGCCTTGTCGAGTGCGCCGGGGTCGTTCGGCGCATTGATGGCCTTGAAGGCCAGCGAATAGTTCTTGAGGATGGCGGCGGTGCGCTTGTCCTGCAGCGCGGTCTTCAGCGGCCGCACGATGGGTTCCGCGCCGGTCTGGAGTTCCGGGAACGGGTCGACTGCCAGCGCGAGCGCATCGATCCGGGCGGTAGTTTCCGGGTGGTTGCTCTTGATCTTGTCGGACGCCTTATTGATCTCGAAGCTGAGCTGCTGCAGCGCCGCGCCGAGGCCGCCGCTGATCTCGCCGCTTGCCTGTCCGAGCGCCTGGCCCAGCTGGTTGGCGGGCTGCCTGGCGCTGGCCTGCATCGCCTTGTCCATCGACTGCTGCCGCAGCGCCTTGAGCAGCTGTTCCTGCCGGGCCTTGTCGCGTTCCTCGTTGCGGTCTTCCCAGGTCGCGATGCGTTCCAGGAAGGCCTTCATGCCGTGCTCGTAGGAATACCCGAGCTTGACGGAGAGGTTGAGGCCGAAGTTGTCGGCGGCGCTTTCCTGCGTGCGGCCGTAGATGGTGGTGGCGAGGCCGCGTCCCAGCATGTAGGCGGTGGCCAGGCTGTCGACCTGCGTCCAGCCGGTGGCCTGGCCGGTCTTCTTGGCAATCGCCACGGTCAGGGTCACGACCCCGGCGGCCGTGTTGGCGTCCTCGACCGCGCCTTCGAGCTGGTGATAGTGCAAATAGATATGGCCGAATTCATGGCTGAGCAGCGCCACCATTTCGTCTTCGCTCTCGACCGATTCCAGCCAGGGCAGCGAGACATAGATATGGCCGGCGCCGGTCGCGTAGGCATGCAGCGCCTCGTTCGCCACGATATGCACGGAGCCGGGCCAGTCCGGCACCCCGGCCTGCTTCTTGATGCGCGCATACAGGCCGTTCAGGTAGCGCTGCACGTCCGGCGCATTGACCAGGCCAAAGCCGCGGGCGCGCTGGTTGAGCACGTCCTGCGCTTCGTTGGGCCAGGTGCGCGGCACCGGCGGCGCGAGGTTGCCCACGGGGCTGGCCGGGGGCTTGCCGTCCTTGACGATGGACGTTATGTCGGCCATGCTTTTTGGCATGGTTTCGCAGCCGGCCAGGGGCAGCAGCGCCAGCGCCATTGCAAGCGCCGGCAAACGGAACGTGGAGCGCAGGCGGCGCTTATTTGCAGGCATCTTTACCTGCTCCCGGCGTGGCGGCGGTCAGTCCGCCGGAACCCAGCGCCACGGTGCCGCAGCTGGCCGTGGTGTCGCGGCTGACACGCACCTTGGAACCCCGGACCCAGTAGTCCTTCCCGCCTATCGCCACCTGGTAGAAACCGGCTTGCCGCGCCTGTATCGGCAACGGCAGGCCCGCCTCGGCCACGCTGATCTGGCGCGCGGCTTCGGGCGCGGCCGGCTGCTCGTAGAGGTCCAGCACCGAGGCGTTGGCCGGGCTGAGGCTGACGACCTTGTCTTGCGCGATGGCCGACGACGCGGCCAGTGCGAGCAGGCCGAACAGCATGGGAGAGAGGCGTTTCATGGGTTTCCTTTGCGGTTTTACACGGGGGATGTTGGAGCCGGTGCGGGAGGCGCTGTCGCTCTGGTTTCGTCGGGCACCAGCGCTCCCAGCTTCTTCATGTAGTTGAATCCTTCCGCCAGCAGCGTCATGGTGACCAGCTCGACCACGGGCAGCATGCCGATGCGGAACAAGGTCTGCAGGATGGCAATCAGCGCCATGGCGGCCACGGTTTTGAGCGTCATCTTGAGCAGCCAGGCCAGCACGCCTAGCGCTGCGCGGCCGATCTTTCGCGGCGTGATCCGCCTGGCGTCCTCCGCCGCAGCGCCGGCGTTGTGCGCTTTAGGTTTTTTAACGAAGCCGAATTTTTGCGAGACCTTGCGCCAGCCGACATTCACCAGGAACACGGCCAGTACGGCCAGCAGCGCAGGCTTGATCAGGTTGGGGAAATGCTCCGGCTCCCAGCCGGTGCTCTGCTTGTAGTTGCCCTGGTAGGTCAGCAGGTTGTCGAGCGCCATCGCATGCAGGTGCACGCCGGGAATCAGGCCGTGGACCGGGGAGTTCGCGAAGTCGTTGTAGCCGGGGACATTCGCGCCCACCAGCAGGTAGCGGTCCTTGAGGAATGGCGCCAGCACGTCTTCGGGCAATTCCCCCAGCTGGGCCATGGAAAGCGTGTTGTGATACGGGCAAACCGGGGAAGACGGGTTCTGGAAGAATTGCCGGATGATGCCCGGCACATATCGCGCCGCGTCGTAGGCGCCCGGCTTGCAGTACGACAGGCTGTCGGGCCGCTCGCGCTGCGGCGCGGACTTGAGGCCCCACACCAGCGCGAGCGGCGCGGTTTCCCTGCCCAGCTCGATATGCGCGACATCCTGCGCAATGGTCATCGCGGCGCTGCGGTAGGCAGGCGGGGTCGCGGCGGCGGAAGGTTCTCCCGTCCCGTCCTTCCAGCCGCTCTCGGCGCGGTGGCGCGTGAGCCGGTAGTCCCAGGCCAGGCCGTCCAGCGTGTCCGGCAGGTAGTCGACGCCGACCAGCGTGTAGCACGGCGCTTCGGTCGATGACGGATCCGGGCCAAGGCCGTTGCGCACCGCCAGCTTTCCGGTTTCCGGCGACGGCAAGGCGGCCAGGAACACCGGCACCTTGTATTCGTTCCGCACCGTGCACAGCGCCTGCCGCAGCGCCGGCAGGGTTGGGTCCTTGCGGTTCTGGCCGAAGGTAATGTCCAGCATGATTGCCTTGGGCCGGGCATTCGGGTCGCCGGCCAGGCGCAGCAGCCAGTCCGCATGGTCCTGGTAGCTGATCGGCCAGGCGCTGTCCGTGTGCTTCAGGAACTGCTGGTCGTACATCACGACGGTGATCCGGTCCCGCATCGCGGTCGGGTAGCCGACCTGCGCCGTTAACGTCGCCTGCGCCCTGGCCATGAAGCGGGTCAGCACCATGTCCTTGGCATTGAGCTTGTCGCCGATCGCCAGCATGACGAGGGACACGATGAAAAGGATGAGGAATGCGCATGCCAGCGTGGCGAAGGACATGCGCTCGCCCTTCACGGGCGGGTCGGAATACCGGAGCGCTTTTCTGAAGGTATCTTTTACGCCGCCAGGTATTCTTGTCATATTCATGCTGCAGCAACGCTGTTTTTATCGTTTGAATGCGGCTCGATAGCTTGTCAAAGCTTCAACATCAAGCTTAGCATGCCGCCTGCCGTGTTGGCATCACACAAATTAACTATAGGGAACATCTTGCTTTACCGATGCGACCCGGCAGCGCTGGCTGGTCGCGGTGCGCCGCGCCGGCGGAAATGCCTGCCGTCGCGCTGGTCCATTCATAAACGTTGCCGCGTGCGCCTGCCTTTGCGGGAATCGCAACGCACTTGGACTAGAATGGCGTCCAAATCCAGTGAGAGGGCCGGCTTATGCGTTTGAAGATGAAAGAAAATTCCCTGTTCGCAGTCCTGCTGCGCTCGCCCTGGTGGATCAGCTTCCTGGTCTCCGCGATCATTGGCGTGGTCGCGATGCTGGCGATGCCGCTGGAATACCGGGCACTCGCGATTTTTTCCGGGGGACCGTTCTTCATCATCGGATGCATGGCCGCATGGCGGCAGTGGCGCACGCCCAGCGCCACCAAGGTGACCGCCGCGCTGGATGCCGCATCGCAGATGCCGTCGGCGGCGTTCATGGCCGCGGTCAGCGAGGGCTTCCGCCGGCAGGGCTACACGGTCAAGCCCTACGCGGGCCGCGGCGCCGACTTCGAAGCCGACAAGGCCGGCCGCATCGCATTGATTGCCTGCAAGCGCTGGAAGGCCGCGCGGCATGGCATCGAGCCGTTCCGCGAGCTGCAGGCCGCCGCCGACAGCCGCGGCGCGCAGGACTGCATTTACATCGCGCTCGGCGAAGTCAGCGACACGGCGCGCCGCTTTGCGGTGGACTCGAAGATCGACATCGTCCAGGGCGTGCGCCTGGCGCAGCTGGTCAAGGCGGGCTAAGGGCGGGCCGGCGGTTAACGACGGTTGCGATTGGCTGCTTAATCGGCTTTTAGGATGCGCTGCGGGTTTTTAAACGGCGTCGATCCAGCGCGACATTGCCCTGATGACGGCGTCAGGCTGTTCAAGCGGCGCCATGTGGCCGCAACGCTCCAGCACCAGCATTTCCGCTTCACGAATCCCGGATGCCATCTCCTCGCTGCAATCCAGGGGCGTGACCTGGTCTTCGCGTCCGCACAGGACCAGGGTCTTGCAGCGTATATCTTTGAGCAAGGGCCGGCTGTCCGGCCGACCTATCGCCGCCCGCTGCTGCCGTACGAATCCGTCCGGGCCGACGCTGCGGGCCATCGACAGCAGGAGATCGCCAAGCGCCGCATCGTTGACCCGCGACGCATGGACCAACCGCGGCAGGAAGGCAGCCGCCAGCGCATCGAAGCCGGCTGCGCCGCTGCGCGCATTTACCAGCGCGGCAATCATGCGTTCCCTGCCGATGATCGATTCCGGCAAGTCCGGGCGGGCGCTGGTGGCGATTAATGCCAGGGCCGCCACGCGCTCCGGCGCGCGACGCAGTATCTCGAACGCCACGTAGCCGCCGAGTGAAAATGCCGCCAGCGCAAACGGGCCGGGCGGCGCACTGGCAAGCGCCGTGGCGGCCAGCGCGGCGACGGACGCGTGGCCGGAGCAGTCCGCGACCTGACATTGATGCTCGTTCATCGCGGCAATGACAGGCTGCCAGACGCGGGCGTCGTTCATGAGACCTGGAAGTAAAAGTAAGGGAATAGGTTGATTCATCGCTCGTTTCCAGAGAGTTAAACTGGCTCTACACTAAGTCTGGAGTGCGCTCCATGGTCAAGGGGTGCAACACAATTCATTGGAAGAAGGCATGTTGATTTCTGAATTTGCGAGCGCTTCGGGGTTGAGCATAGACACCGTGCGGTTCTATCTGCGGCAGGGATTACTGACCCCGAAACGCAGCAGTAAAGGCGGCGCCGGCGGCTACCGGGAGTTCGGTCCCGACGAATTACGCATTGCGGCCGGGATCCGGACAGGCCAGGCGCTCGGCCTGTCCCTGGCCGAGATCAAGCGTTTTATCGTCGAACGACGCTCGGGTCCCCGCTCCGCTGGAAAAGGGATCGATGTAATGGAAATGCATCGCGAGCGGCTTCATCAACGACTGCTTGAATTGCAGCGCCTGCTTGCCTACATGGACAGGAAGATCGAGTGGATGAAAGGCGAAGGCGACGAGCCGGCGTGGCCCTAGGCGGCAACGGTTTTCAGGCGCGCACGAAGACCGGCTTGGCAAGCATAACGATGGCGGTTGCCGACAGTTGTCAAAAACATGTCCGGCGAAATCGGACACGGCCACCGCCAAAATCTTGCCGCCCTTGTATCAAAACCGCGGTTTCGATGCCATCCCGATATCGTTTTGCGCGTTTCATGGCTTTCCGGTGCGCTGGCACGGTTGATGCGATATGTGCTGCGAGCCCAACGAAAGCTCGCCAACCAACCAAACCACTCAACTTAGGAGAACTACCATGAAAGCACTGATGATCAAGGATCTGGCCGTCACCAAGCAACTCGGCGCTGAAGAAATGTCGGCTGTGCGCGGCGGCAGCAACTACAACGTCCACAACGTGAACTATGCCAAGAGCGGCGGCTTCGCCAGCCCGTCGGCGGTGATCGCGCCCGTCACGCAGGTGGATGCGACTTCCCACACCACGAACAATGTGCTGCAGAACTTCGGCGGCGAACAGTTTGCCGGCCTGTTTTAATCCGGATGGCGGAGCCGGGCGCTGCAATGCGGCTCCCGGCAGATGCACATCAATATCCATCGCCGCGCCGTCCCGCAGGGACTGGCGCGGCGCCTATACTGGAAGCGACAGCGCGTTACTCCTTGCGCCGCTTCCGGCGACCGACCCACATTGATGGAGGTAGCAACCATGGCGACCATACACATTAAAGACCTGAGCGACAGCACCGAACTGGACCGCGAGGCCATGCGCGCCATCGTCGGCGGCGCACGCGGCGGCAGCCAGCCGTGGCAGGCCATCGCCGAGGTGTTCAAAGACAGACGCATCGTCGACTACCCGCCAGGCTTCAAGCCGCGCACCCCCGTGCCAGCCAGCAGGAAATAAAGCGGCAGGTTGCCGACACATCCACCTTCGGGTGGATTTTTTTTGCGTGATGGTTGTTGGCGAGCAGACGGCCTGTATCGGCCGAAAATCAGTCTGTGCTTCGGGCATCTCCGGAACGTCTCCCGATCCGTATTCGTACAGATGCAACCAGGCCGACGGAAGAGGAAGCGTGTGCGGCTCGGGTCGGTTGTCGAGACCAGACAGTTGTCCAAAAGATGTTCGCCCGCGCCATACGCCCGCCGCGCCCGTATGTGGTCAGCCTGGCACCAAAACCCCGGTTTTTGATGTCCTTCCAACATGTTTTCCCCCGTTTTCCCCGCCCCGGCGCGCTGGCACGGTTGATGCGATAGGTACTGCGAGCCCAACGAAAGCTCGCCAACCAACCAAACCACTCAACTTAGGAGAACTACCATGAAAGCACTGATGATCAAGGACCTGGCCGTCACCAAGCAACTCGGCGCCGAAGAAATGTCGACTGTCCGCGGCGGCAGCAACTACAACGTCCACAACGTGAACTACGCCAAGAGCGGCGGCTTCGCCAGCCCGTCGGCGGTGATCGCGCCGGTGACCCAGGTCGACGCGACGTCCTATACGCATAACACCATGCTGCAAAACTTCGGCGGCCTGCAAGGCGCCATTCTGTAAGCAGGCGACGGGCCGGGAGCGGCGACACCGCTCCCGGCAGCGCCCACCGACCACGACGGAGACCGACATGAGCACATTACGCATCAGCGACCTTGAAACGAGCCGCGTCCTGGGCAGCCAGGCGATGTCCACCATCCGCGGCGGCGATGGCGCCCGCTGGGTGTATGGATGGATCGCGGCATTCAATCCGCTGGCAGGCCGCGCCAGTTCGGCGGCAGTAAATTTTGTGCAGAACAACACGATCTTTATGGCCGAGCAGATGACCAACCAGTTCCTGCAGGTCGGCGTGAACAACACCGGCGCCGCTGCCAACATCAACGTGATGCCCACCACCGTCGGCATCACGCAGAAACAGTAAGCGCCGCGCGCAAACTTGAGCCGGGGTCAAACATTGGTCGGGTAGCCTTGCGCCGGCCGCAAATTCGCGCCCTTATACTGGTCCTTCGCATCGCAACCCAGCGTGCTTTCCGGAGGCTCAGATGGCGCAAGCTTGCCCATTCCGTTGGCAGTCCGCATCCTGCTCGCATGTCGGCAGGATACGCAGGATCAATGAAGACTCCCTGCTCGACCAGCCTGAACGCGGCCTGTGGGCAGTGGCCGACGGCATGGGCGGACACACGCTGGGCGATGTCGCAAGCCGGATGGTGGTCGACGCGCTGGCCCGCCTGCCCGACGTCACCGCCAGCGACATCCGCCTCTGCCTGAGCGAGGTCAACCAGCGGCTGATGAAGGAAGCGGCGATGCGCGACGTCCAGCTCATCGGCAGCACCGCGGTCGTGCTGATGGCCGCCGACGGCCGCTGCACCTGCATCTGGGCCGGCGACAGCCGCATCTACCGCTACCGCGACGGCATGCTGCAGCAGCTCACCCGCGACCACAGCCATGTCGAGGACCTGGTGTCCCGCGGGCTGCTGACGCCGGACGAGGCGAGCCGCCATCCCGGCCACAACCTGATCACCCGCGCGATCGGCGTGGCCGACCTGCTCGAACTCGAGGAGACCGACACCGAGGTCCAGGACGGCGACATGTTCGTACTGTGCAGCGACGGCCTGAGCAATGAAGTCGATGCGCCGCAGATCGCAGCGCTCCTGGCGCCGCATGACTGCCGGCTGGCCGCGCAGCGGCTGGTGGAGGAAGCGCTGGCGCATGGCGGGCGCGACAATATCACGGTGGTCGTGGTCATGGCGGTCGACCCCGCGCATGACGAGATGACGGCCATCAACCCGGCGCTGGACCGGGGCTAGGCCGCGCCGTTGCCGGTCGGCCGGAAGTCGCGGGAGCGGATGCCGTGCTTCTTCAGCAGCATCTGCAGGTGCGGCCGGTTCATCTCGCAGCGCCGCGCCAGTTCGGCCACCGTGCCGCCCACCTCGCGCAATCCCCTTTCCAGGAACAGCCGCTCGGCCTCGTCGCTGGCCGCGCGCCTGGCCTCGCCGAGCGCGCCGGCCGACATCGCCACCGGCGGCTGGTCGGGCTGGGCCTGTACCGGCGCGGAGCGCGGCCGGATGTCTGCCGGCAGGTGCGCCAGGTCGGCGGTGTCGCCGGCGAGGCAGGACAGGCGGTAGATCAGGTTGCGCAGTTCGCGGATGTTGCCCGGATATTCGTAGGCCAGCAGGAAGTCGCGCAGCCGCGGCGTCATCCGCAGCGGCTGGCGCTTCAGGCTTTCCGCGGCTTCCGCGCCGAAGTAGGCGAACAGCAGCGGTATCTCGTCCTTGCGGGCGCGCAGCGGCGGCAGCGTGACATGGATCACGCTGAGCCGGTAGAACAGGTCCTCGCGGAACGTGCCGTCGACGATCAGCTGCCGCAGGTTCTTGTTGGTCGCGGCGACGATGCGGGTGTCGACCGAGATGGTCTCGTCCGAGCCCACGCGCTGGATCTCGTGCGACTGCAGCACCCGCAGCAGCTTCACCTGGCCCGGCAGCGGCAGCTCGCCGATCTCGTCGAGGAAGATGGTGCCGCGGTGCGCGCTCTCGAACTTGCCCTTGCGGTCGTTGGCCGCGCCGGTGAATGCGCCCTTCCTGTGGCCGAACAGTTCGGACTCCAGCAGGTTCTCCGGGATCGCGCCGCAGTTGACCGAGATATACGGCCGGTCGGCGCGCGAGCCGTTGGCATGGATCACCTTGGCCATCAGCTCCTTGCCGGTGCCGCTCTCGCCGTCGATCAGCACCGGCAGGTCGGTCGGCGCCGCCTTCTCCGCGACTTCCAGCGCATCGAGCAGGTCGGGATTGTCGCCGAAGGTGCCCTCGAACACGAAGCTGCGCGCCAGCAGCGCGCGGCGGCGCTCGCCGGCCGGCAGCGGCCGCGCCGCGGCGCCGGCGCCGGCCGCTGCCGCCACGAAGCGCTCCTTGGTCGACAGCTGCATCACCTCGTCGCGCAGCGCATTGGCCTGGCGCAGCAGCTTCTCGATGTCGGCCCGTTCGAGCCGGCTGGCCCAGCGCAGCGCCGAGCGCAGGATCTCGATCTTTTCCAGCAGGCCCGCGGTGGACACGGTGGAAAGGCTGGACGGTTCGGCCAGGTCCTGGTTCAGTAGGGTCATTGGGCGCTCAACTGTTTTTGCACCAGCTGGTAGTACATGCCGCGACGCTCGACCAGCTCGTCATGCCGGCCCTGCTCGACCACGGCGCCTTCGTACAGCACGAGGATCTTGTCGGCCCGCATGATGGTGCTGAGCCGGTGCGCGATGATGACCGCGGTGCGTCCCTTCAGGATCTCGTTCATGTTGCCGATGATGTTGCTCTCCGACTGCGTGTCGAGCGCGGACGTGGCTTCGTCGAACACCAGCAGCCGCGGGTCGTGGTACAGCGCGCGGGCGATGCACAGCCGCTGCACCTGGCCGCCGGACAGGCCCATGCCGCGCTCGCCCACCACCTGCTCGTAGCCCAGCGGCAGCTTGGCGATGAACGCATGCGCGTCGGCCATCTTTGCCACCTCCTCGATGCGGCGGCGGTCCATGCTCTCGTCGCCGCTGGCGATGTTGGCGGCGATGGTGCCGGAGAACAGCAGGTTGCTCTGCATGACATAGCCGACCTGCGCCCGGTAGTAATCCTTGTCGATCACGCTCATCTCGTAGCCGTCGACCATGATCTTGCCCTCGGTCGGCGGATAGAAGCCGACCAGCAGCTTGGCCAGCGTGGTCTTGCCCGAACCGCTGCGGCCGACGATGGCGACCAGCTCGCCGGGGCGGATGTCGAGGCTGATGTTTTCCAGCACGTAGGCGGTCTCGTTGCCGCCATAGCGGAAATAGACATTCTCCAGCCGCACCTCGCCCTGCAGGTCCGGCAGCACCACGCGCGAAGCGACGTCGCCGGGCTTCTGCTCGGGCTCGATGTCGAGCACGTCGCCCAGCCGTTCCATCGCGACGCCGGCGTCGTTGAGCAGGTTCCACAGGCCCACCAGCCCCATCAGCGGCCCCAGCACGCTGCCCATCAGCGCATTGAACGCGATCAGCTGCCCGATGGTCAGCTCGCGGCTCAGCACCAGGTTGGCCCCGACCCACAGGATGGCGATGGTGACCGCGGCATTGAGCAGCTGGCTGGCCAGGCCCACCCAGATATGGAAGGTCTGCGCGCGGTACTGGGTCTCCAGCGCCTTCACGTATTTCTTTTCCCACTTCAGCCGCACCGGCCGCTCCATGCCCATGCCCTTGATGGTCTCCACGCCGCCCAGCGCTTCCATCAGGAAAGCCTGGGCGTCGGTCGACGCGGTGAACACGTCGCGGGCATAGGCCTTGATGCGCGGGGTGGCGACCACGGTCAGCCCGACGATGGGCACGACGAAGGCCATCAGCAGCAGCGTCAGCTTGACGTTGTACATGAACATGATGGTGAAGTAGATGAACACCATCAGCAGGTTCAGCAGCGTGGTGACCGTGGACTCGGTCAGGAACGCGCGTATGGTCTGGTTCTCCTGGAAGCGCGCGAGGATGTCGCCGGTCTTGCGCTTGGCGAAGAAGGAGAACGGCAGCGACATCGTGTGCTTGAAGAACTGCGACATCATCGTGAAGTCCATGTTGCGCACCATGAAGTTGGCAAGGTAGGCGCGTATGGTCGTCATCACCTGGGTGAAGACACTGGAGATGATCAGGCCCAGGATCAGCAGGTGCAGCAGGCTCAGGTTCTGGTGCACGATCACGCCGTCCAGGATGTTCTGGATGATCAGCGGCGGCACCACGCCCAGCATCTGGATCACGAAGGTGGCGATGAACAGGTGCAGCAGCAGTTTCTTGTACGGCTTCAGGTAGCCGACGAAACGTATCCACGGCGAGCGGGCCGCGCCCAGCTCGGCCTGCTCCTGGCCGGGCGTGAACACCAGGCAGGTGCCGCTCCAGCCGCGCTCGAACTCCTTCACGCTCATCTTGCGGAAGCCCAGCGCGGGGTCGGCCACCCAGACCCGGTCGGCGCTGATGCCGTAGACCACGACGTAGTGATAGCCCTCCCAGTGCACGATGAAGGGCAGCTCGAAGCCCAGCAGCGAGTCGTACGTGCATTGCATGCCGCGCGTGGAGAAGCCCAGCGTCTCGCCGACCTTCGCCAGGCTTTCCAGGGTCGCGCCCTGGGTCGTCACGTTGGCCAGCTCGCGCAGCTTGCCGAGCGTGATCGAGATGCCGTAGTGCCGGCACAGCATGGCCAGGCAGGCCGCGCCGCAATCCATTTCCTCGGCCTGCTCGACCAGCGCGAAACGCCGGATCAGCTTCTCGTAGCCGTCGGCGCGCGACTGCAGGTCCAGCACCACCGGGCGCTTGCGGCGTTCAGCCAGCCGCTTCTGCCGGTCGAGTTCGCGCTCGACGAAACGGATGCGGTCTTCCAGCACCTCGCGCAGCTTGGGATTGCGCTCCAGCACCTGGTGCACGGTCTTTTCGGGGATAACGAGCAGCGTGACGTCGGTGACGGCGGTGACCGAGGCCATCTGCTCCTGGCGCAGCATGCAGGCCTTCTCGCCGAACAGCTCGCCCTGGCCCAGGGTGGCCAGCGGGTACTCGGCCCCAGCCTCGGTGCGCGCCAGCCTGACCTCGCCGCGCCGTATCACGTAGAGCCGCCGGTCCTCGCGGCTGTCCTGCTTCAGGATTTCGCGCCCGGCGCCGATGCGCTTGACGCCGACGCTGCGCACCAGTTCCTCCAGCTCCGGCTTGCTGACCTTGCCGCGCAGGTCGAACAGCTTCGTGACGAAGCCGCCGGCGGAGCTGATGGCGACATAGCTGGTGACGAAGTCGCGCGCGGCCATGTTGCCGGCCACGACAGGCGCGATCGCCTCGCGCGGCAGCACCAGCAGTTCGGTCTTGCCCGACGCCCGCACCGACGACTCGTGCAGGTGCTCGCGCAGCATCGCGATCTCGGCAAAGACCTCGCCGGGCTTCCTGACGCCCATGCTGATTTCCTTGCCGTTTTCCTCGGTGAAGACCCGCACCGAGCCGGACTTGACGATGAACAGCCCCGCCGCCGGCTCGCCGGCGCTGCAGACCGTGTCGCCGAACGCATAGAAACGCGACTGCGCGTCGGCGGCAAGGCGCTCCATTTCGTCCGGCGACAGCGGCGACAGGATTTCCACCGTCGCCAGGAAGCCGGCCAATGACTGCCCGGCGGACGGTGTGCTCATGGTGTGTTCATTGCGGTCGGCCTCCCCCGCCACGCGCCGCTTGCAGCGCTAGCGCGCCTCGATAATGTGTTCCTGCGCCCGCGCCAGCAGCCAGTCCTCGCGCAGCAGGCGGCGGATCTCGGCGGCGGTGTCCTCGTCCAGCGTCGCCGGATGCCTGCGGTTGACCGCGAAGATCTCGAAGCAGCCGCGCTCGGCCGACTGGAACGGGCCCAGCAGGTCGCCCGGGGCCGCATTGAACACCTTGGCCTCGACGTCGCTGCGCAGCGAACCGCGCAGCACGCGGCCGATGACGCCGCCGGTAGCGCGCGTCTCGGCCATCGAGTGCTCGGCGGCCATCTCGGCGAAGCTGTCGGGGTCGTCGGACAGGTAGGCCATCAGCTCGCGCGCCTTGCCTTCGCTGTCGACCACGATATGGCTGATCTCGATGGCGTCGAAGCGCGGCGAGTTGAGCTTGAAGTAGTCGTCGACGCGGCGCGCGTCGCAGACCGTCTCCAGCACCTTCTCCTGGTACAGCGTGTCGGTGATGAATTCCTCGAATTCATCCAGGCTCACGCCGATGGCGTCGAGATAGCTGTTCATGTCGGCGGCCCGGTGCAGGCCCCTGACGCGGCGGAACTGGTCCGCCCGCTCCTGGATTTCCTCGGCCTGCACGACCACGCCCTGCTGCCGCGCCGCCAGGACGGCCACCCGGTCCCTGACGAGCTGCTCCAGCAGTCCGTCGAACTGGCCGCCCAGCTTCAGCGTCCTGACAAAGTCGTCGGTGGTGACGACCTTGTCATCGATACGCACTATCGTTGCCATGGCATCCTCGAATCGGCTTGCTTGCTCCAACCATCCCGCAAGTCTAGGACGCGCACGCCGGGCATGCCTGACATGGATCAATAGCCCGGTCGCACCGGCGGCGATCGGTCGGTCGCGGGGCGCGCGGCGTCAGGGCCGCTACGGGAAGGTCGGTATGTGCGACTCCTCTCCCTTGAACCGCATCTCCGGATGGCGCTCGGCCATTATCGTTTCCACCTTTTCGATGCTGCCGGCGGGCACGTCGGCGATCAGCAGGATATTGCCGGCCTCGAGCTCGGGCGCAAAGGCCGCGAGCCGCGAGTTGGGCAGCGACGCGCCCTGCATGCTCGACGCCCATGCGCCGAACAGCATGCCCAGCAGCGCCGCGATGACGACCACGGCGGCCTTGACGCCGGCCCGGTCGAGGTCGAAGTAGTACAGCAGGCCGATGCCGGCCAGCAGCCCGAGCGCCGCGCCGGCGGCCATGCCCATTTCGGCGCCGCGCACCACGTCCGTCCTCTGCAGCAGGCTGGCTTCGGGCAGGTCGGGCGGCAGCGACGGCCCGGCGGTCATGAACCGGATGTGCCGCGCCTCGATGCGCGCCAGCAGCAGTTCGTCCATGGCGGCGCGGGCGGCGGCCACGTCCGGCAGCAGGTAATACAGGCGATGTCTCATGATGGTCTCCTTCACGAAGGGACTTCGTAGGACCAGTATAGGAATTCCTCCGTAAAAGTCCCGGACACAATCGCCCGGCCCGCCAAAAACCGTCTACATGCCGACCGGATACCCGTCCTTCCGGTGGTCCGACGCGGCGATGTAGCCGCCGTCTATGCGCATGGCCATCTGCGCGCAGCCGAACTCGGTGTCGAAGCGCGGCGCGATTTGTACCTGGTGGCCGCGCGACTTCAGGCCCGCGATGGCCTCGGCCGGGAAATTCCATTCGACCGCGATGGTCGCGTTGTCGTCCATCACGCGCCAGCGCGGCGCGTCGCTGGCGGCCTGCGGATTCTGGCCGTGGTCGGCGATGCGGGCCGTCATCTGCAGGTGCCCCTGCGCCTGCATCGAGCCGCCCATCACGCCGAAGCTCGCCAGCGGCGCGCCGTCGCGCATCAGGAAGCCGGGGATGATGGTGTGGAACGGCCGCTTGCCCGGCCCGACCTGGTTCGCATGGCCGGGCGCGAGCGAGAAGCCCCAGCCGCGGTTATGCAGCGCGATGCCGGTGTCCGGCACCACCACGCCCGAGCCGAAGCCCTTGAAGTTGGACTGGATGAAGGAGACCATCATGCCGCTCTCGTCGGCGGCGGTCAGGTAGACCGTGCCGCCGGTGTGCGGCGAGCCGGGCCGGGCGACGGCGGCGCGCTCCGGGTCGATCAGCCTGGCGCGGCGGCGCAGGTAATCCGCGTCCAGCAGGTGCGTCGCCTGCACCGCCTGCATCGCGTCGGGGTCGGCCACGTATTCCTGCATGTCGGCGAACGCCAGTTTCATCGCCTCGACCTGCAGGTGGACGGTGGCGGCGGTGTCGAGGCCGCGCGCGCGCAGATCGAAATGGTCGAGCATGCCGAGCGCCATCAGCGCGCCGATGCCCTGCCCGCTCGGCCCGATCTCGAACAGCTCGAGGTCGCGGTATCGGACGCTGATCGGGTCGACCCAGTCGGCGCGATGGGCGGCCAGGTCGGCCTCGGTCATCGCGCCGCCGGTGTTGCGCGCATGGGCCGCGATGCTGGCGGCCAATTCACCGTGGTAGAAGTCGTCGCCCTTGCTGGCGGCGATGCGTTCCAGCGTGCGCGCCTGGCCGGGGCAGATGAAACGTTCGCCAGGCAGCGGCGCGCGTCCCTGCGGCGCGAATGCCTCCCGGTATCCCGGGTACGGCAGCAGGTCTTCCACCTGCGCCTGCCATTGCCGGTGCACGGTCGGCGACACCAGGTAGCCGTCGCGCGCATAACGCAGCGCCGGCTCGAACAGGTCGCCGAAAGGCAGCCGGCCGAACTTGTCGGACAGCGCGCGCCAGGCCGAGACCGTGCCCGGCACGGTCACCGAGTCCCAGCCGCGCAGCGGCATGCCGCTGCGGCCGGCGAAATGGTCCGGCGTCCATGCGGCCGGCGCCCGGCCGGACGCATTCAGGCCGTGCAGCTTTTTCCCGTCCCACAGGATCGCGAAGGCGTCGCCGCCGATGCCGTTCATGCACGGCTCCACCACGGCCAGCGTGATCGCGGTGGCCAGCGCCGCATCCACCGCGTTGCCGCCGCGGGCGAACATCTGCAGCCCGGCGGACGACGCCAGCGGCTGCGAGGTGCTGACCACGTTCGCCGCGAGCAGCGGCATGCGCTGGGATGGGTAAGGGTAATCGAGCAGCGATGCCAGCTTGCCTGCTTCCATGGTCGTCCTTCCTGAGTAATGTGCCGGGGAAATGGGCCAGCATAGCGGCAGCCAGCCTGAGCGGCAACCGCACAAGCTTGCTTTTTTTCAAACGTTGCCCTTGCGAACCGGCGCCGGAAGGCCGGCAACGCATTCAGTGGCGGGCAGATTGCTGCGGCTGTGCAGCCGTCGATGCGGCCATGGCGCTGAAGGCGGCGACGGCGGCAGCCGTGTTGTGGAATTGCTCGAAGCGCACCGTTTTTCCATTTTTCATGGTGAAAATATGCACCCAGATATCGTCATAGGTCGCCCCGGTGGCGCGCACCCGGACCGTGGAAACGCCCGCCACCGCGACCTTGTCCTCGTCGGCAATGAAGGACTGGGGCTGGTAGTCGAGGAACTCGACCGTTGCCGCCAGCTTCTGGAAAAAGTCCGACACGCCGGCCTTGCCGTGGAATGCGCCCGCAAACGGAATGCTGGGCAGGTCGGCGCTGGTCCATTCAATGTCGTCCGAACACATGTCCAGCACGCCCTGGATGTCGCCCTTCAGGAACATCTGGTAGCCGTTGATCGCCAGCTGCTTGTTCTCCTGCGTCGTCATGATTTTCTCCTTGCACCCGAAACCCGCCCCTTGCCTCCCTGTCGTCAACACACCATAGGCGCGGCGTCCAAGGTCGGTCTGTGCCCGATCAAGGCGGCTGACGATATATAGTGTGGTCGGGTAGCGCACGATGTACTGGGTGGACGGCTTGACGCCAAAGGCGGCCGCCTGCCCTACCGCGGCGGCGCGCAGGCAAAACCGCTACACAGGTTTGAACAGGGAAAGGAAACGCAATGAAACGTCTCGCCGTCGATGTTGCAATCATCGGCGCCGGCAGCGCCGGCATGACAGCCTACCGCGCAGCGCTTGCGCATACCGACAAGGTCGTGGTGATCGAGTCCGGCGACTACGGCACCACCTGCGCGCGGGTCGGCTGCATGCCCAGCAAGCTGCTGATCGCGGCGGCCGACGCGGCGCATGCGGTGGCCGGGGCGGGCCTGTTCGGCATCCGGGTGGACGGCTACGCGGTCGACGGCAAGGCGGTCATGCGCAGGGTGCGCGACGAGCGCGACCGCTTCGTCCGCTTCGTGGTGGACGCGGTGGAAAGCTGGCCGGCCCGGCACAAGCTGCACGGCCGCGCCCGGTTCGTCGCGCCGCACCGGCTGCAGGTGGGCGACCATACCGAGGTGGAGGCGGCGCGCGTCGTCATCGCCACCGGCTCCAGCCCGGTGCTGCCGCCCGGCTGGCGCGAACGTCTCGGCGACCGGCTGATCGTCAACGACGACGTGTTTTCCTGGCAGGACCTGCCGCGCTCGGTCGCCGTGACCGGGGCCGGCGTGATCGGCCTCGAACTCTCGCAGGCCTTGTCCCGGCTGGGCGTGCAGGTGCGGCTGCTGGGGCGCAACGGCCGCATCGGCCCGCTGACCGATCCGGCGGTGATGGAAGCGGCGCACGCCGTCTTCACCGGCGAACTCGGCTTTTCCCCGGACACGACGCAGGTGCAGGCGAAGCGGGAAGACAACGGCGTGCGTGTCGACTACACCGAGAACGGCATCCAGTATTCCGAGCATGTCGACTTCATGCTGGTCGCGGCCGGACGCCGCGCCAACCTGCACGACCTCGACCTGCAGAATGCCGGGCTGGGCCTGGACGAAGTGGGCGTGCCGCGGGTTGACCGCCAGACCGGCCGCATCGGCGAGAGCCACGTCTTCATGGCGGGCGACGCCGGCACCGACACGCCGCTGCTGCATGAGGCGGCCGACGAGGGCTACCTGGCTGGCGACAATGCGGGCCGCTATCCGCAGGTGCAGCCGCACCCGCGCCGGGCGCCGCTGGGCATCATGTTCACCGACCCGCAGATCGCCATGGTCGGCGTCGGCCATGCCGCGCTGACCGACCAGGGCGTGCGCTTCGAAACCGGCTTCGTCGATTTCGAGGACCAGGGCCGCAGCCGGGTCATGGCGCAGAACCGCGGCCGGCTCGCGGTCTACGGCGAAGCCGGCACCGGGCGCTTCCTCGGCGCCGAGATGATCGGCCCGGCGGCGGAACACATCGGCCACTTGCTGGCCTGGGCGCTGCAGCAGCACCAGACCGTGCTGCAGATGCTCGCCAGCCCGTTCTACCATCCGACCGTCGAGGAAGGGCTGCGGACCGCGCTGCGCGACCTGGAAAAACGGCTGCGGCCCGTGATGGCGATGCCGGACGATTGCATGGGCTGCACGCCCGGGACCTGACCCGCAGGCAGGCACGGAAAGGCGGTGCAATCCGACAACATGTCTAACCGGCATCATTATCGAGGATTGACGGATTGTGTAGTATCCTGTACGCAACTTTTATGACGTTGCAGTACGAGAGAACGATGCTCAGCACTTTATTCATCATGCTGTCCGGCGCCGTGCTTTGCTTCATCCTGCTGCTGGTGCTGCTGTCGTTATGCAGGACCGGCGCGCCGGGCGTGAAGGCATGGTGCGTCGCAAACGGGCTGAGCATGATCGCCTTCACGCTGTACGCCTTTGGGCGCCAGCTGCCGCCCGTCCTCAGCTATGAACTCGCGAACGGCGCCTGCCTCGGCTCGGTCGCCGCCGTCCTGGTCGGCTATCGTCATTTCTTTGGTTATCCGCTCCGCCTCGGACTGACCTCCGCGAGCGTGCTCTGCGCGCTGGCCGGCGTCACGGTCTACCATTATGTTTACCCGTCCTTCATGCTGCGCACCCTGATCGTCTCGGCCTTCTACGCGACCTGCTGCATCGCGATCGGCCTGACCGTATTCCGGGCGCGGGCCGCGTGGACGTCGCGCTACGCCTACCTGTTCTCCGGCACGATGGCCTTCGTCGTCGCCTTCGGCCATGCGGCCCGGGGCGTCGCCCAGGCCGTGCTGCCGTCCGCGCCGGCCTCGCTGCTGGAGCCATCGGCCTGGAGCCTGACCGCGCTGTCGGCCAGCACCTTCGTGATGCCGGTGCTGACGCTGGGGCCGCTGATGATCGTCCACAGCAAGATGATCGCCAAGTATGAATATGCGGCCAACCGCGACTTCCTGACCGGCGCGCTGTCGCGCCGCGCGTTCTGGGAAGCGGCCGCGCGCGAGATCGAGCGCGCCCGGCGCGTGGGCCGGGGCCTGACGCTGCTGACCATCGACGTCGACCACTTCAAACGCATCAACGACACCTACGGCCATGCCGAGGGCGACGAGGTGCTGAAGGACATGGTGCTCGCGGTCGAACGGCGAATGCGCAGCATCGACTACTTCGGCCGCATCGGCGGCGAGGAATTCGCGGTGCTGATGCCCGACACCAGCCTCGAAGGCGCCGCGGCAGCGGCCGAACGCCTGCGCATCGGACTGGCGGAAGACCGGGCGTCCGTGCAGCCGCAAGGCCACGCCGCCGGCGCGCGCGACTACACGCTGAGCATGGGCGTGGCCGAGCTGCGCATGTCCGACAGCTTCCACGACCTGATGCAGCGCGCGGACGCGGCGCTCTACCGGGCCAAGGAACGCGGCAGGAACCAGGTGGTCTGCGAGGCGGCGCTGGAAGAAGCGCTGGCCTAATCGCCGATGTAGTCGCCGATGTGATCGCGGCGCCGATCCGTCATGGCGGCCGGCAGGTCAGGCGACGGCGCGCCGGACCGTCAGGCCGTCCGCGGCGTCGCGGGCAGCCACGCCTCGACCTCGATCCAGCCGTCATCCATGCGCACCTCGATCCGCCCGCCGTGCGCCTTGATGATCTCCGAACTGATATACAGTCCCAGCCCCTGCCCTTTCGGATTGCGGCCCTTGTTCAGCGAGCTCGCCTTGAACGGGTCGAACAGGCCCTTCAGCAGGTCCTGCGACAGGTGCTCGGCCTGGTTGCGCACCTGGAAGGCCACGATGTCGCCGGTCTTCCTGGCCGATATCTGCACCGGCGACCCGACCATCCCGTGCTTGCAGGCGTTGCCGACCAGGTTGGCCACGACCTGGCTCAGCCGGTCCGGGTCGAGCCACACCACGCCCACCGGGTCGAAGCAGGTCTGGATGTCGGCGCCCGGGTGCGCGGCCTTCAGCTCGTCCGCCAGTTCCTCCAGCAGCGCATTGAGTTCGACGCTGCGGCCGTGCATCGGCAGCGTCTGGTGATGCTGTATGGTCGACAGGTCGGACAGCTGGTCGATCAGACGCTGCATCCGGTTGCTCGACGACGTGATGCGGTGCGAGAACCGGTTGCTGCCGTCGCTGATGCTGAGCATTTCCGACGCCATCTTGATAGCCTGCAGCGGGTCGCGCAGGTCGTGCCCCAGCGTGGCCATGAACATCTCGCGGGTCTTGCTGGCCGCATGAGACTTGGACAGCGAGATGTCCTGCAGGTCCACCCGCAGCGATGAGGCGATCTCCAGGTCGGTAGCTTCCCACGGCACGCTCTGTCCGCGCACGGTCTGCTTCCATTCCTCGAACGAGCCGCGCGGCGTCAGGCGCCGGCCGAGCGGGCCGACCGTCACGTTCTTGTCCGGCGGGCCGCCCCAGCGGACGTTCTGCACCTGCTCGTTGCGCAGCCAGAACAGGTAGCCGTTCTGCTCGCGGTTGTAGCGGATCGCCAGCACGCCCGATACCGGCCCGAACAGGTCGGCCACCGCCTGCGGCACGTCGCGGCGCAGGTGATCGGAATGAAAGACATCGGGCGCCGCGCTTTTTCCCAGCCATTTCACCAGTTCGGCGATGGCCTGGCGGCTGATGCAGGCCTGCTGCGCATGCGCTTCCGCCTCGAAGGACGCGGCGACGCAGTCGCACTTGATCAGCGTGAAGAACGGCGTCGGATTGGCCGCCACCGCGGACACCAGGCTGTCATGGTTTTCAAACAGGCCGATGATGGCGTTGCGGGCGCTGGCCGCCTGGGTCAGGCTTACGGTGCGGTCCGACGCCAGGTGGCGGTCGACGATCATGCTCACGCTCTGGGCCAGCACCTGGCAGGCCATGCGTACCGCATGCGGCACCAGGTAAGGCGTCATGTGATGGCAGGCGAACAGGCCCCACAGCTTGCCGTCGACGACGATCGATATGCTCATCGAGGCCGCCACGCCCATGTTCTGCAGGTACTCGATATGGATCGGCGAAACGCTGCGCAGCGCGCTATGACTCAGGTCGAGCGTACGCCACTGCGCGATGCCCGGCGCCGTCAGGGCCGCCGGCTCGAGCGCGACCGGCGCATAGCCGGCGTCGACGATCAGCCTGATGGGATTGAGCACGTACAGCCGACGCGCCTGCTGCGGGATGTCCGATGCCGGATAACGCTGCCCGAGGAAGGGCGCCAGCCCGGCGCGTCGATGCTCGGCGACGACCTCGCCGCTTTCGTCATGCAGGAAGCGGTAGGCCATGACCCGGTCGAAACCGGTGAGCGCGGCAATCTTCTCGACCGCTACCGTCAGCACCTGGTGGATATCGCGCTGGCGCTGGATGAAGACGATCGCCTTCTGCGCCTGCAGCGCGAACACTTCCAGGCTGGTCTGCCCGTCGGGGCGAAACTCGAATTCGACCACCAGCAGTCCGTCGGACTGGTGCATGATCACATCGACCAGGTGCCCGTCGAGCGAGTCCGTCATCGCTCCCAGCACGTCCTCGAAGCAGTCCAGCGCGCTGCCGATCTCTTCCCTCAATGCCGCATTCAGGTGCCGGGCGTCGAGCGCCTCGCCGATCTCGGGAAGCGCCCCGAGCAGCGCGCCCGCGTTCCGGCTGCGCACGGCGAGGATGCCGTCAGCGGTGAAAGCCAGCAGGGCGCCGTGGGGTTGTATCGAGCCGGGGATATGTATCGGCTCCTGGTCGCAATTGCTGAGATCCGCTACCGCCACCATCGGGTTACTGACAGGCTTCATATTGACAATAAATTACCGCTGATTCCGATTCAAAATAATTCTGTGTCTGCGCCGCAGTTTAACCCAACCTTAAACCGCCGGTAAGCGCCGCCGACCCCGGGCGCTGCGTGAAACCGGCATCCGGGACGGGATTAAATCCATGAATAAGCAGGAAAATTAATGAATCGATCACGAAGCAGGCAGCAAGGCTGCAACGGGCGGTTTCGTCGCAGCGCGACGCATCGGGATGCGCGGCGCTGTCCAATGGCCGGCCGTCGTTCAGAACTCCTCCCAGTCACCCTGGCTTGCAGGCGCGGCGGCGATCTGCCGGGTTGACGGCGCCGCTTGCCGGGAGGCGATGGACGATGCGACAGGCCGGGCTGCAAGTTTGGCCATCGGCCTGGCTGCCGGCTGCGCCGGGGCCAGGGCCGGGACTTGCGCCTGAAGGTGCCGGTAACCGTCGCCCAGCTTGAACACCGACACCAGGCCCGCAAGCCGGACCGCCTGTTCCTGCAGCGAACCCGACGCGGTGGCGGCCTGCTCGACCAGCGCCGCATTCTGCTGCGTCGCCTGGTCCATCGCGCTGACCGCCTGGTTGACCTGGCCGATGCCCGTGCTCTGCTCCTGGCTGGCGGACATGATGTCAGCCATGATGTCCGTGACCCGCTTCACGCTGGTCACGATCTCGGTCATGGTCATGCCGGCTTCGGACACCAGCTTGCTGCCGGCCGCAACCTTGTCCACCGAGTCGCCGATCAGCGCCTTGATTTCACGCGCCGCCGCCGCGGAACGCTGCGCGAGGCTGCGCACCTCGGTCGCCACCACCGCAAAACCGCGGCCCTGTTCGCCGGCGCGGGCGGCTTCCACCGCCGCGTTCAGCGCCAGGATATTGGTCTGGAAGGCGATGCCGTCGATGACGCTGATGATGTCGACGATCTTTTTGGACGAGTCGTTGATGGAATCCATCGTATCGACCACCTGGGACACCACCTCCCCGCCCTTGACCGCAACGTCCGACGCCGACACGGCCATCTGGTTGGCCTGGCGGGCATTGTCCGCATTCTGCTGGACCGTGGCCGTCAGTTCCTCCATCGACGACGCCGTCTGCTCCAGCGACGATGCCTGCGCCTCGGTGCGCGCCGACAGGTCCTTGTTGCCGGCCGCGATATGCTCCGACGCGATGGCAATCGTGGACGTGCTGCCGCGCACGTCGGCAACGATGCCGACCAGGCTGTCGCGCATTTCCTTCATCGCGAACAGCACGCTGGAACGGTCGCCGTCGGCAGTCGCGATGTTGACCGCGAGGTCGCCGGCGGCAATGCTCCGGGCAATCGCGCTGGCCTCGCTGGGCTCGCCGCCCAGCGCCCTGGATATGCCGCGGCTGACGATGAAGGCCACCGCCACGCCGACGGCGAGCGCTCCGGCGCACATGGCCAGCATCAGCACGGCGAAGCCGCTGGCCAGTTCCCTGGCGGCAGTGGACTCGGCCTGGTTGACTTTCTCCTGCAGGTCGATGAACTGGTTGATCCTGCCCAGCCACTCGACGAATGCCGGCCGCGCGTCTTTGAGCATCATTTCCCTGGCCTGGTCGATGTTGCCGCCCTGGCGCAGTTCGATCACCTTCCTGATCATCGGCAGCGTGCGGCCTTCCGTTTCCTTGATGCCGGCCAGGATCTTCTTTTCTTCCGCGCCGCTGTCGGCGCGTTCATTCATCATCTTGTCGAGCAGCACCGCGGACTTTTCATAATCCGACGACAGTTTCTCGATCCCCGCGAGCACCGGCTTCAATTCCCCGTCGGCCACCAGGGTCACGTCGCGCAGGCTGATGGCCCGGTCGTGGACGCTGCCGCGGAAGTTGATCGCGTAACGCTGCTTGACGCTATTGACGTCGCCTATCGCGGCGAGGCTGTCCGCAATGGCGACCACGCGGCCGGTGCCGATGCCGGTTACCGCGAGCATCACCAGCAGAATCGCCGCAAAGCCGAGGCCGATGCGCGCCTTGATGGTGAGCCCGGAAGCGGAAGTTTTATTCATGGGGGTCCTGAATCTGATGGTTGTGGGGACGCTGCAAGGACGCAAATGATTCCCGTGAATACTGCCGCGGTGGATGTACTACGGCAGGTGGGGGGCTTTCTTGAGATGTATTCCTGGCCATCTGCACAGGAAAAACAGGCTGACTACGAATCCGTCAATAGTGGATCGATGGGCGTCGCGGGATGAAGCCGCGCGCGAGCCTGGAAAAATTTGTGGCGGCAATAACACATCCGCAAGAAACAATATTTCTACTTGGCATTATTTCCGGCGGCGACGCATAATGACCTTTTCCACGAGTCAGGTTTTGCCATGTGTCGCAATCCTCACGGCTCCGCTTTCCCGGCGCGGGCCATCCGGACAATCCGTCATTCGGGGTTTACGCTCGTCGAACTGATGATTGCCGTGGCGGTAGTCGCAATTCTCAGTTCCGTCGCGATTTCGAGTTATGCGGGATACATGGAGCGCGCGCGCGTCGCCCAGGCCAAGGGCGACATCGTCGCGCTTTCAGTGCGCATCGAGCAGTACTACACGGAGTGGATGCGTTATCCATCCGCCATCGGCGACATCGGCGCGATTTCGCTCGACCCCTGGGGCCGGGCCTATGTGTATGTCGACCTGACGACTGGAAACGGCAACGGGATGGCGCGTCGCGACCGCAGCCTCAATCCCCTGAATTCGGACTTCGACCTCTACAGCATCGGCAAGGATGGCCTGACGAAGAAGCCCATTTCACAGAAAGACAGCCTCGACGACGTGCTGCGCGCGAACGACGGCCGTTTCGTGGACCTGGCGTCGAAGTTCTAGAACATGCGCGTCGAATGGAAACTGCTGCACAGCCGCGTATCGCTGCGCATCGTCGGTCTGTTCCTGGTAGCCGCGCTGGTGCCGGCCCTGATACTCGGCACGCTGACCTATCGCGCCGTACATCGCTCGATCCTGCAGCAGCAGCAGAAGGAACTCGTCGAGGCCAGCCGAAGTTATGCGCTTGCCGTGTTCGGTCGCCTGCTGCTTGCCCGTTCCATCGCGGAAGGCGCCGGCGAGGCTACCGACGGACCGCCGCCCGGCCCAGTTGCGCCAGGCATGATGTTCACACAGGCGACCAGCGTTAAAACCACGGCTGCGCCTGGCGTCAATGCCGGGAATGCCGCAATCCCCCAGCTGGCGCCGGCCAGCGGCCGCAAGTCCATCGCACCGCCACAGCTGCTGGTGCGGCCGCCCGCGACACCCGGCGCAGCGCCGTCCGTTTCCCTGGCCATCCTGAAACCGTCCGCCGGTCGCCTGCCTTTCCTGGTCGGGCTCCAGCCGCTGTACTTGTGGGGAAACCAGGATGACATCAGCGCCGCTTTCAATATCTGCGTCTATGCGTCGGACGGGATGCGGCTGCATTGCGGCTATCCCGACGAGGCGTCGGCGCCCCCGGAGGATCGCGGCGACGCCGGCGGTTCGTGGCGGCTTTTCCTGAAGCCCGAGTTCGGCAACGGCGAATGGACCTTCGTCGCAAGCCGCCGGTTCTTGGCCAGGGCAGCGGACCTGTCCGCCTTCCTCGACGTCTTCATCGCCGTCGCCGCATCGAGCGTGCTGCTGATCACCCTGCTCAGCCTGATGCAGATCCGCCGCACGATGGTGCCGCTGGAACGGCTCATCGCCGGCGCGCGCCGGATCGCGGCCGGCGACTTCAGCGCCGTCGACGTGCGCTCGCAGGACGAATTCGGCGAACTCGCGACGGCGGTCAATACGATGTCGACCCGGATCAAGGGACAGCTGACCGCGCTGCAGACGCTCACCGCCATCGACGACGAGATGCTGCGGCAGCTATCGCTGCACAAGGTATTCGCCATGGTGGGCGACGCGATGCGGGCGATAACGCCCGGGGCAAGGCTGCTGATTGCGCACTGCTCGGAAGACAGCAACAGCGTCGGCTACCTGTACATGCAGGCGCCGCAGCACCGGCGCATCGAGGAAAGGCGCATCGAGCTTTCCCCATCCGACATCGCCATCCTCCAGGGCGACGTCCCTGACGGCGACGCCATCGACAGTCGCGATGCGCGTCCGCTGTTCCTGCCGCCCAGGGAAGCGGGCACGCACGGCTGGCGCTCCGGACTGATGTGGCAGGGGCGGCAATTCGGCATCCTGCTGGTCGAATGGCCGGCGTCGGAAGTGGCGGGCCGGCATGTCGAAGAGGAACTTGGCGAGCTGGCTAACCGGATCGCCATCGTCATCAAGCTGAACCAGCGCGAGCAGCGGCTGCTGTACCAAGCCCGCTTCGACAGCCTGACCGGGCTGCTCAACAGGCGCGGATTCGAGGAAAAGATCGAGGCCGCCGCCGCGTCCGATGCAAGGTGGGCGATCTTCTTTGTCGACATCGACCGCTTCAAGATGGTCAACGACACGATGGGACACAAGGCAGGCGACGAACTCCTGAAGGATATCGCGGTCCGCCTCCGGCACGCCGTCCCGGACGGCGTCGCGGCCCGCCTCGGCGGCGACGAATTCCTGCTGCTCGTGCCCGACGATGGCGCAAGCATGACGATCGACAGCAGCGCGCAGGCGCTGCTGGCCGCGCTGGCCTTGCCCTTCCACATCGGCTCGCAGGTGCTGCAGATGACCTGCAGCATCGGCATCGCGCAGCATCCGTCGGATGTCGAGGATGGGCACACGATCATCGAGCGCGCCGACATCGCGGTGTACCGCGCCAAGCAGCTCGGACGCAACAATTTCCAGTTCTACGACGCGCAGCTCAACGCGGAAGGGCAGGCGCGGCTGCAGATGGAGGCCGACATCCGGCTGGCGCTGGAGCGCGAGGAGTTCGTGCTCCAGTACCAGCCCAAGGTCGATCTGCACACCGGCCGCATCGCCAGCGCCGAAGCGCTGGTTCGCTGGCGCCATCCGCAAAAGGGCATGGTGCCGCCGCTCAGCTTCATCTCGCTTGCCGAGGAAACCGGCCTGATCGTCCCCCTCGGCGCCTGGGTGATGCGCACCGCCTGCCTCCAGAACATGGCCTGGCGGCAGGCCGGCATCGGCCCGCTGCGCATCGCGGTGAACGTCTCGGCGCGGCAGTTCGCCAGGCCGGATTTTGTCGAGACCGTCTCGTCGATACTGCGCGAGACCGGGCTGCCGGCCGACGGCCTGGAAATCGAGCTTACCGAGAGCATGGTGATGGAGGATGTCGGCAATGCGATCGGCGTGATGACCGCATTGCGCGACCTGGGCGTGCTCCTGTCGATCGACGATTTCGGGACCGGATTTTCCAGCCTCGCCTACCTGAAGCGGTTTCCGATCAGCGTGCTGAAGGTGGACCAGTCATTCGTCCGCGACATTGAAAAGGATGACGACAGCCGGATGATCGTCCTGTCCATCATCGACCTGGCGCACAACCTGAAACTGAAGGTCGTCGCCGAAGGTGTCGAGACGGCCAGCCAGTTCGACTACCTGCGCAGCCGCGGCTGCGACGAGATCCAGGGCTATTTTTTCAGCAGGCCGCTCGACGCCGCCGCGTTTGCCGCGCTGTATGGGAAGCATGGCGAAACCGCCTGATCGAAAACGCGGCCAACGGAATGATTCCATTTCTTCGCATAGCATGGCAGGCCTGCCCGGATCTTGCGCGACGGCTGGAACGGCGTGGCTGGGCGCCGCGGCCCGGCCGGCACGTTCCGCAATCGCCTGATCAGGGCTTGACGATCGCTGAATTCAGCGTCTGCAGCAAGGTTTTGGTATTAGGCACCATGTCCTGCTTGAAATACCACCAGAAATATCCGCCAACGTAATTTGGAACGTTAATCCGGGTGCTGTAGTAGCGGTTAATATATTCAGCTTTCTTGCCTTTTTTCCGTGTTCCTACTTCTCCAAAACCAATTTTCGAATTAGGGAACATTACTGAAAGTTTTTTGAAGACTTGTGGCCAGTCTGGTTGCAGCCCATTGCAATCGTCTTCGTAATAACTTATAAGAACGTAGTCCAGCCCTTGTTTCATCCGAGGTGGAACGTTCTGATTTGCCCACGTAAACATTTCATTTTGCGGACGCGACCAGCAGTCCTGGTTGTAGTAGAGCGTCAATTCGGCGGTCTTGCCCTGAGCTTTTACCAGGTCGTATGCGCCGGTCATTTTCGCTACCACGTCCTGGTTATTTCCCAGCCATTCCCCATTAATTTCATTCCCTACCTCCCAAATATCGACAACATCGCCCAATTCCGACAGATATTCGCTCGTACGGTTTAAGTAATCCTGTACCGAATAGGTTTTGACATAAAACGAATCGAGGATTTCCCCCATGACATAGCTCACGTTGCGTATCTTGACTGTGGCGTCGCGATAATCCGCTGCTGGAATATTTTCATCAAAAACGATGCGCGTGGTGGGAACCGCATTAATGCTGTTCAAGCTTGCGACTATCGCCGATACATTCGAAATGCTGTCAGTCGTCACTCCCACCATTGGAACGGGAATTGGCAGCGCAGGCCGCGCACGGGTTTGCATTGTAGAGGTCTGAGCCGCAACATCGGCACTACCTGCGATGCCGATGATCGCAGTTGCCATTATAATAAAAACCTTCGTGGAGGAAGATGCTGGAGTAAATTTACGCATTGTAAAATTGGCCACTAAATAAAATATTAATGAAGAAAAAACGTGGAAAGCGGCCGGTTGACTGAATCAAAGTGATCGAAGTTCATTTCCATAGAACACTGTTTTGTGGTTAATTAATTAACCAATAGTATAAAAATTCCTTTGGAACAGACGTGCTGGCTGAAAGCGGATGAATTCAAGTTTCAGATGCACGATAGCCGCAGCATTCTTTAATATTTCGCAACGGGGTTTTTTATCGAATTAAGCTGCCATATTGGCAACAGCTTGAGCAGTCCGTAATTTCTGGTTGCAATTCATGAAATAGATTGGCGGAATTAAAAGGTTTGCCGAAAACGGCTTTCGTTGTCCGATGCAGGACATCAACGCCAGGCTCACTGGATGTAGGCGGGTCGTACCCGTGAACCGGCACGCCGCCTAGGCCTGACCTGCATTCTCCCGGCTACCCCCTGGCAGGATCAGCAACCCGCTGATGTTCCATCCGCAGCCGAAGCATCGCGGGCAGTCAGGCGGGCCTGCCCGCCTCCACCGTCGCAACCGCCATCTTGATCATGCCGTCGACGACCTTCCGCAACGCAGGCAGATTGCCGGCGGAAGCTTTCACGCCGGTCGTCGCCACGCGCAGGATGTAGGCGATTTCTCCGGCGCTCATGGCGCTCGCGTCCTGCATGGCTGGCGCCAGCACCGCTTCGAGGTGCGTCTCGAGGTGCGCATAAATCTCGTCCAGCGCGTCCGGCGCGTAGCTGCCGCAATTCGCCATCATGTCGATGCCGTTCGGCGAGTCGACGACCGACGCCACCGGCTCCACGACCCAGATGTCGAACAGGCAGGCCAGCTTTGCAAAAAGGCCAGCTGCGCCCGGCAGGTGTTGCGCGGTCGCCGATTCATTGCGTTCGCATTGCCGACGCACCAGCGCGGAAAAGATGGCCTCCTTGTTAGCAAACGATGCTTACAGCGTCGGCCGGGACATCCGGCACGCTTCGGCGATGTCGCTCATGCTGACCTTGCGGTAGCCATGGCGATAAAACAGTTCGAATGCGGCGTCGACGATCGTTGTTTCTTTCGGGTCCATCCCGGCTATTTTATGGATGCAGGCGCGACGGCCTGCCAGCTTACACTTTACACAATGTGTAAAGCTGTGGGGATTCTTACAGTTTCAACCAAGTGTAAAGCCCAACCCAGGAGGAGTCCATGAACGAGATCGACGTTTGATAGCGGACGCCACGCTCCCGTTCGTTGATGAAATGATTACAATAATGCAGCTGCCGCGTCCCGGCGGCAGCGTATTGAACGGGGGCCTGCGATGACCACGACCGCGTTGCACGTGCTGAAGCTGCAGTTGGCGCTTTCCCTGCTTGTCCTCGCCGGATGCGGCGGCGGGTCGGGCGGAGGCGGTACGGGCGCTGCCGATACCAGCGGCGCCAGCCAGGAAGCGGCGCAGCCGGCCCCTGCTTCCCCTGCTGCCCCTGCTGCCACTACCGTGCCGGTTCTGGGCCTGCAGCGCGTTGCCACCGGCCTGTCGAGCCCCTTGTTGCTGATCGCGCCGAAAGACGACCCGCGCCTGTTCGTCGTCGAGCGGGGCGGCAGCATCCGGGTCTTGCGCGACGGGGCGCTCCTGCCCACGCCATTTCTCGATATTCGAAGAAGCACCACCACCGACGGCGAACGCGGCCTGCTGTCGATGGCCTTCGATCCGCAGTACCAGGCGAACGGCTTCTTCTACCTGTATTTCACCGACCTGAACGGTGACATCGCGATCGAACGCTACCGTGTTTCGGCCACGGACCCGGATGTGGCCGACCCTTCGTCGCGACTGCGCATCATCTCGATACCGCATCCTGCATTTTCGAATCATAACGGCGGCCTGGTCAGCTTCGGCCCGGACGGTTTCCTCTACATCGGCACCGGCGATGGCGGCGGCGCATTCGACCCGGGCGGGAATGCGCAGAACCTCGGTGTTCTGCTGGGCAAGCTGCTGCGCATCGACGTCTCGCGCTCGACCGCGAGCCAGCCGTATTCGATCCCCGCATCGAATCCCTTCGTCAACCACGGCGGCAGACGCGCCGAAATCTGGGCATACGGCCTGCGCAATCCCTGGCGGTATGCCTTCGATGCGACCGACAAGCTGTTGTACGTCGCCGATGTCGGGCAGTCGGCGCGGGAAGAAGTGAACGTGGTCGGCGTCGACCAGGCCGGCGCGAACTATGGCTGGAACCGGATGGAAGGCAGCGTCTGCACTGCCGGCGGCCCCTGCACGAGCCAGGGCAGTGTGCTTCCGGCCCTCGACTATGCGCACGACGCGGCCAGCGGCAATGCATGCTCGATCATTGGCGGCTTCACTTACCGCGGCGCCGCGATCCCGGAACTGCGCGGCACCTATCTTTACTCGGACCTGTGCGCAGGCTGGCTCAAGGGATTCCGCTACCAGAATGGCGCAGCTACCGGCCAGGTGGATTTCCGGATAACGGGCGCGGGAACGATCCTGTCTTTTGGCGAAGACAGCCTGCGCGAGCTTTACCTGCTGACGGCCGAGGGCAGCGTGTATCGCATCGTCCGGCAATAATCGGCGCCAGTTCCCGGGCGGCGCGGCGCCCACGGCAGCGGCGGCGCTCGAACAAGGCGGGAGAGACGGCATCCCTTTCCGCCCGGCATGGAGCGGGAGCTTTTTCTTCCCGGTGCTGCGGTTCGCCAATGCGATTCAGCGACAAAAGCCTACCGTTCACGGCACGATACCTTCGTTCCGTCGCAAGGCGTTCAATGAACATGCCAGGCCGGGCGGATACTTCGGTCACCCCAACCAACAGGCCGACCACCATGCAACGTCTACTATTGCTCGTCATGCTGTTACTCGCTTCGTCGCTGGTGCGCGTCCAGGCGGCCGGCTTCCAGGTCGTGACTATCAAGGGCGTCGGCGACACGCCAATGCAGCTTGCGATCTGGTACCCAAGCGCCGCGCCCACCGCGGCGACGAGCATGGGCCTGGCCTCTCAGGAGGTGGCGGCTGGCGGCGCAATCGACGGCGCATCGCTGCCGCTGGTCATCGTTTCCCATGGCACCGGCGGATCCGGCTTCAGCCACCTGGATACCGCGCTGGCATTGGCGCGCGCCGGCTTCGTGGTCGCGGCCGTCACGCATCCCGGCGACAACTATGCGGACCAGAGCAAGTCCGTCTCCGTCCTGGACCGGCCCAGGCACATGATGCGCACGGTCGACTACATGCTGGCCGAATGGCCCGGCCACGACCGCATCGATGCGAAGCGGGTCGGCATCTTCGGTTTTTCGGCCGGCGGCTTCACCGCACTGGTCGATGCAGGCGGCAAGCCCGATCTCAGCCTGATCGCGCCGCATTGCGCGAAGCATCCAGGCGATTTCGCTTGCATGCTGCTGTCGAAGCAGAATGGGCCGCCGCCGCAAGCCCAGGCCGCGGCGGTTTCCGCCAGGGACCTCGGCGACAAGCGCATCCGGTCCGCCGTCGTCGCCGCCCCGGCCCTTGGCTTCACCTTTACCGAAGAGGGATTGCGCGACGTGCGGATACCTGTCCAGTTGTGGCGCGCGGAAAGCGACACCGTGCTGCCCCATCCCTGGTATGCGGAAGCGGTATGGAATGGCTTGCCGGTAAAGCCCGAGTACCACGTCGTGCCGAAAGCGGAACACTACGAATTCCTCGCGCCCTGCACCGAGAAACTGGCCGCGGTCGCGCCGCAGATATGCAGGAGCCCGGAAGGCTTCGACCGCGGCGCGTTTCACGAGCAGTTCAATGCCGACGTGGTCGGCTTCTTCAGCAAGACGCTGAAGCAATAGGCGCAGCCGGGCGCAAGCCCCGGCGAATTGCACTGGCTGTTTTGCATCGCTTGCCTCTCAGGCGATGCATCGTCGCCGACGCCTGCATTCCGACTCTCCTCTCTCTCCGCTTTCGCGGAAAATGCCGGTCGCTGCCGCCGGCCGGTACAATCTCCCTCCTTCAGCCTGGACGCTCGTCCCGGCCGGACAGATGCCATGCCGGGAATACACGCTGCTTCCCTGTCGCGGCAAGGCTGGACGACTTTGTAGAGACGCATTGACCGCGGATGACCGATAACGATACGACCCCTGCCTCCGGATTTCGCCATGACCTGCCCAGGTGGCAGCACCTGGTATCCGCGCAATGGCTTGCAGGCCTTGCCGCCGGCCGGCAGGTTGCGGCAGCCCCGGCCAGCGACTGGCGCCTGCTGGAAATCGGCTTCAATGCGGAGGAGGCCTACCTGCAGGGCCATATTCCCGGCGCAAACTACGTCGACACCTGTGAATTCGAGCGCGGGCCATTGTGGAACAGGGTCGCGGACACGGAACTGATCGCCCTGCTGCTGGACTGCGGGATACGCCGCGACACCACCGTGGTGCTGTATGCACGGGACCCGCTGGCGGCAGCCCGCGCAGCGCACCTGATGCTGTATGCCGGCGTCGAGGACGTGCGCTTCCTGGACGGCGGCTTTGCCGCGTGGACCCGGCTGCATCTGCCGCTCGAACAAGGGCACATGCCGCGCCTGCCGGCCGCCGGCGATTTCGGCTGCCCCTGCCCGGCGCACCCGGAGTACCTGGTCGATATCGACGAGGTCAGGAGCCTGCTGGCCCGGCCCGATGCCTGCCTGGCAAGCATACGTACATGGAACGAATACATCGGCAGGACATCGGGCTACAGCTATATACCGGCCAAGGGCGACATTGCGGGTTCGCTGTGGGGCCGCTCGGGCGGCGATGACGATGTCAGCAGCATGAGCGAGTTCCATGATGCGCAGGGCAGGATGCTGGCCGCTTCCGACATCCGCCGCATGTGGAAGGAAAAGGGCATAGGCCCCGACCGGCGCACGGTGTTCTACTGCGGCACCGGCTGGCGTGCGTCGCTGGCCTTTTTCTATGCATGGCTGATGAAGTGGGAGCGGATCAGCCTGTATGACGGCGGATGGTGCGAATGGAGCCGCGACTCGCGCAATCCGGTGGTTTGCCGGGTCGATGCGTCCTACGAACGGTTCAGGCACCGCCTGGAGGACGAACAGCTCGAATCGCCAGTTCCCTGTAGCCCGATTCCGCATCGGGAAGCCGACTGAACTGGACATCCGGCAGCAGCGCAATCAGGATTTCAGCGGTAGTGCGGACAATGCATCCATACCCGGCATGTCCGCCGAACACGCGTCCCTGCGCGTCCGACAGCGCAATATGCAGATGCGCGCCGTCCGGCGCCAGCGACCCGGCGAGCGTCAGTATCTCCAGGCTGCCGTGCATTGCGGTCGTCCCGGACACGCTGGCGAAACGGACCTGGGCGGCGCTCAGGCTGCCTATTCCCTGCAGCACAAAAGCGGCGGACATTCGATGGTCGGCCAGCACCGATTCGAGCGAGGCCCGCAAGTCCTGTCCTGGACGAAGTCGCAGCGGCAATGTTTGCATCGGGTGGCGATCCAGAAGGTTGTGAGGTTGGCCAGGGCGGCATCCGATTGTACTCAATGCGGTTCGGGATGGCGTGTGGGAGATCGCCGCGCGCCGACGGCGGTTGCCTGCGCCGGGAAGGCTGGTAGTCGCGGACTGAAGAATTGACCAGCCCACTCCCGGTACCTCCCCGGCGCCCGGCCTCAGATTGGCGGACTGTCTTCCAGCGCGGCTCGGTCGCCCGACGCCGCCGACGCGGCGCACGTCGAGTACGGCCGACAGCCTGACCGATCCCCGTAGGCGTCGACCCGCTCTGCCGCCTTGCCTAGGCGTTTTCGGGCGCTGACCTTGCGCCGCTCATCTGGACGGAGACCGGGAAACCAGCGCCCGCCGTGCCACGTGCTAGATTGCGATTCCAGCATCCCGATTAACCATGCCATGCCAGCCATCCAGGAAATCGAAACCGAGCGGCTCCTGCTTCGCCAATGGAAATCCACGGATTTCCCGGCCTTCGCGCAACTGACGTCCGACGAAGAAGTCATGCAGTTCTTCCCTTCGACCCTGAGCCAGGAAGAGAGCCGGGCAATGGCGCAACGGTGCGCGGACCTCATCGCCGGCCGCGGCTGGGGCTTCTGGGCTGCGGAAGACAAGGCGTCCGGAACGTTCATGGGGTTCATCGGGCTGCATGTCCCGGCGGTCGAGCTTCCATTTTCGCCATGCGTGGAGATTGGCTGGCGGCTGGCGCGGGCCTGGTGGGGCAAGGGACTCGCCACGGAAGGCGCCAGGGCGGCGCTGCAATTCGCTTTCATGTCGCTGTCGCTTGAGGAGGTCGTCTCATTTACTTCCGTGCGGAATGCCCGGTCAGAAGCGGTGATGCGGCGTCTCGGCATGCGCAGGGACGCGGCCACGTTCGAGCATCCGTCGCTTCCCGTGGGGCACCCGCTGCGCGAGCATTGCCTGTACCGCTCAACGGCGGCAAGCCTGACAGCAGCTTGATTGCAGCTTTGCGCACGCCATCCGGCACGCGCGAGGTCCACGCACTGCGCCGACCATGCCCTGCCGCGATTTTCCCGCGCAAGCGAGGGCCATGCGCCGCCAGCAGCGCTACCTGCGGCTCACCGCCTGCACCCGGGTCTCACGGCCCATCCCGCATTGCACGCCCGGCCTTCGAAGCGGCAAGCTCCCCAAGCAGCACGGTCAGTTTCGCCATGTCCACCGGCTTGACGAAGTGATGATCGAATCCGGCCGCCGCCGTGTTTTTCCTGTCCTGCTCCAGCCCGTAGCCGGTCACCGCGATCAGCATCGACGACGCTGACCCTGGCTGCGCGCGCAGTCGCCGCGCCAGCTCGTTGCCGTCCATATCGGGCAGGCCGATGTCGAGCAGGAAGACATCCGGACAGTCGGTGCATGCGCGCTGCAGTGCGCAGCGCGAGTCGTTTTCCACGATCACGCGATGGCCTGCGGCTTCGAGGAACATTGCCAGCATGCTGGCGGCATCGACATTGTCATCGACGACCATGAGCCGCAGGCCGGCCGCGCCGGCCTGCTCCATGCGGTTCTCCGCCTGCGGCGTCCTGTTTCCGGGCGCAGCGAGGCGCGGCAGCTGGACCGTGAATTCGCTGCCCTCGCCCAGTCCCCCGCTATGCACCGCGACGCTTCCCTGGTGCAGCTCGACCAGGCTCTTGACCAATGCCAGGCCGATGCCCAGTCCGCCTTGGGAGCGGTCTGCCGTCCTCTGCGCCTGGCTGAACATGTCGAACACGCCCGTCAGAAAATCCGGCGCAATGCCGATGCCATTGTCCTTTACCACGATTGCGACGATGTCGCTGCTCAGATCGACCCGCAGGTCTATCGTCCCGCCTTCCGGCGTGTACCTGGCTGCATTGTTAAGCAGGTTCGTGATGACTTGCACCAGCCGCTCGGCGTCGCCGGAAACACAGGCGGACTCGGGCGGCAGATGCACCGTCAGGCGATGCCGCCGCGCCTCGATGAGCGAGCCGACCTGTTCAACGGCATCCGACACAACGCGCTTGACGTCGAGCGCCTTGCGCTGCAGCGTGATCAGCCCCCGGGTCACTCGGGAAACATCGAGCAGATCGTCGACCAGGCCGGTCATATGCCTGACCTGGCGCGCAATGATCTCGCTGGTCTGCCTGATGCGCGGGTCGTCCAGCTTCGCCAACTGAAGCAGGTCCGCCGCCGCGCTGATCGGCGCCAGCGGGTTCCGCAACTCATGCGCCAGCATCGCGAGGAACTCATCTTTCCGGCGGCTGGCGCTTGTCAGCTGTTCCTCTGCAAGCTTGCGCACGGTAATGTCGCTCGCGGAACCGATCCATTCACGGATTTCACCTCCGGCGTCGAGGATGGGCACGGCCTTCGAATAGGTCCACCCACGATTTCCGTCGGTGCGCAAGACGCGGTGCTCCAGTTCGAACGTCGATTTATTGCGAACGGCTCGCTCAATGGCCGTCCGGACAAATTCCAGATCTTCAGGCGGAACATAATCGGCAAGCCGGTATTCGCTGAACGCTGTCGTGTCTTTCAGGAAGCCGCGTCCGTCGAGCTGATGCATGTGCGTCCAGTTCGGGCTCATCCGGTAGATCACGTCCGTCGTCGCGTTGGTCAGGGCCCGGAATCGTCTTTCACTTTCGCGCAGCGCATTTTCGGACAGCACCTGCTCGGTAATATCCACCGCATGGTGAATGATGTGCGTGAGCCGGCGCTGATCGTCGAATACCGGCGTATTGATCGGACTCCAGTAGCGCTCCTCGAATGCGCCGTCGTCCCCTGTCCCGGTGGGAATGTCGTACTTCAACACGGCGAGCCGGTCGGCAACGCCGGTTTGCAGGACGCGTTCCAGCGATTCATGCAAGGTCTTCACGCCATCGGCTTCAGGCTCCAGCGGATTGGCGGGAAATGCATCGAACAGGTATCTGCCAAGAACGCTTTCCCTGTTCCGCCGCGTCAATTCCAGGTAAGCGCCATTCACGTCAACGATCATGAGCGCGGTATCGAGGATCAGGTACCCGCTTGCGGTTGCGGCAAAGATCGCTGTGAAGTCAGGGGCGGTTTGGATAAAAGTGCGCATGTGCATTCAGGTTGGAGACCAGCCGTAATTTGAGAAAATCGCTGGACCCCCATGGATCATCGCAACCAACTATTTCGCGACAGCGTGCAGTTCGCGTATACGTCAAGTCAGGATCCGAAACCGTGAATTGCAGTGATGCAGCATTTTAGATTAAACCATAATTAATGCATCTGGCGAGTTTCAATCAAAGCGTCAGGGCGCCATTAGCGATGTTCCGGCATCGGTCTCAATGAAAGGCCTGCCGCTTGCTGGAACGCGACGATGCCGGATGATAGAACCCGATGTTTCGACTGGCCGTTGCAGCCGTCGACCCGGATCCCTGGTCCCTGCCGATACGCCGTCCCGCCTGAGCTGCGATGTCCATTATTCCGTCCACGGCGACAGGCAGGAACGTGTCGCCGTTAGCGGCGGGCCCATGCCTTTGCCGACGGAGATTTTGACTTATGGAGGAACTCTTGGTTTAACAAAGTTCATGGTACCCTCCGTGGCTTTGTCGCCCACGCATTTTTCGCCTTTCACTACCAGGGGCGAGGCGTGCGAACTGCCAGGTCTCCAGCGCGCATGCCTGCGACTTCGAACGTCGGTGTAAGGAATTTCAGCCAGATGACAACTTCACTCGCGTCCCTGCAGCGCTCTTCCTATGCTAATTTCCGGCTGCGGCTGCTGCTGGGATTCAGCTTTCTCGTGCTGCTGCTGCTCGCGCTCATGGGCTGGAAAATCCATTCTGATTATCAGAACGATCGCAATACGGCGCTCTGGCAGACCAAGAGCTTTTCCCAGGCAATGGGCGCACACGTCAGCAGCCAGATTGCTGTCGTTGATTCGGCGCTGCTGCACGCGACGGAAGCCATTGCAAAGCTTGGGGAGGAGAAGACGCCTTCCGCGGCGTCGATACGGGGCATCCTGGCGCCGTCCAATGGCGCGCCGGACGACAATTTCTGGATGGCGTTCATCGATGCGCAGGGCATGGGCGTGACGTCCTCGACGAATCTGCCCATCCAGGGCATTTCCTATGCGGACCGGCCCTACTTCGTCGCCCACCTTGGGCCTGAAGAACGCGGACTGTTCGTCGACGCGCCGGAAGTCGGCCGGATCTCGAAAAGGCCCTTGTTTTTTCTGAGCCGGCGGGTCATGACGCCGGGCGGAAAGCTCATCGGCATTGTCGTCGCATCGATCGACGCCAGCGTATTTGCGCGCGTGTTTCGGAATGCCTTATTCCAGCCCAGCCTGTCGATCACCCTGATCCATACGGATGGAAAGATCATTGCGCGCGAGCCGCGTTTCAAGGAGTCCTTTGCCGCGGTGATCACCGAAACGGAATTCTACCGGCATGTCAAAATCTCGCCGAACGGCAGCTACGAACACCAGAGCCTGATCGACGGCCAGCAGCGCATCTACTCGTTCCAGACCCTCGACCGCCTCCCCCTTGCGCTATCGGTAGGCATCGCGAGCGAAGCATGGACGAACGGCATCGAGGAAGGCCTGACTGCAGCCGCCGCGGTGTTCGCCGTCATCCTCGCGGTAATGGTTTTCAGCGGCCGCTTCGCGCTGCACAGCTTCCGTCGCCTCGAGGAAAGCGAGGCCGGCCAGAAAAGCCTGAATCAGGATCTGCGTTCCCTGCAGGCCGACCTGACGCGCGGCGAGAAGCGCCTGCGCATGATCGCCGACAGCCTGCCGGCGCTGGTGTCCTATATCGATGCGGAGGAACGCTATGTTTTCCATAATTCCTATTACCGTCACGTCTTTGGCGCGGACCTGCCGGCCATGGTCGGGCGAACCATGCGGGAAATGTTTGGCGATGCAATGTACCTGTCGATCAAAACCGAAGTCGATGCGGCATTGGGCGGCAAGCGGGTGTCGTTCGAGCGCACCATGTCCGTCCACGGCATTGAACGCCACCTGAAATTCCAGTACACGCCGGACTTCGATGCCGCAGGCAAGGTCGTCGGCTTTTATACGATGGTGACCGACATATCGGACATGAAGCTTATCCAGGCCCGGCTGATGGAGATGACGCGCATCGACGCCCTTACCGGGCTGCCTAATCGAAACCAGCTTCATGACCGATTGGCCGAGGCGCTTACACGCGCACGACGCTGCGGACTGCAGGTGGGTTGCCTTTACCTGGACATCGATAATTTCAAATCGATCAACGACACGCTCGGGCATGCCGCAGGCGACCAGGTTCTCTGCCAGTTCGGCGCCCGCCTTCAGCGCAGCGTGCGGGAAGCGGACCTGGTGGCGCGGCTTGCCGGCGACGAGTTCGTGATCGTGCTGGAAGGAATCCACGAACCCGATGAAGCAATGCGCGCCGCCGAGAAGATCGTCGATGCGATGGGCGTTCCCTTCGACATCGATGGCCCTCCCCGCATCGTCACCACCAGCGTGGGCATAGCGGTTTCGGATGACGGCGACGACCCCGATGCATTGCTCAGGAAGGCGGACGCGGCACTGTACATCACGAAGCGCGCCGGAAAGAATGGCTTTGAATTACATGTGCCGGGCGCCGTGACCTGACAATGGCGATCCCGGCGGAACGGCCCGGGAGGCCGTCCGCAGCCGGCTTCGATCCGGCCCGTGGCGACGCGTTCCTGTTCCCAGGTTTCATTCGGCGCGCGGTTTCAACCAAGGCTTAAGGGCATGCGCAGGCATCAGGGCGCGGCGGCGGCGTCGAACATCGCTGTGTCGATCTTCCGCCCCACCTTGACCGATACCGGTTCGGTTAAGACTGCCCCCGACATTTTCTGGATGATGGTCACGCGGGAAGAAAGAATGATCGGTTCACCACCAACGTGCGTCAGCGTGCCGGGCTTCAGATCCGCGATGCACAGCTCGGTGAGCAGCTTGTCCGAATTCGGCAGCATCGGCATGCACTTGACGGCAAAGCCCTTGACCACCTTTGGTTCTGTGAAAACATGTTCTTTATTCTTGCGCGGCATGGCCCATTCTCCCGGCGGTTCACTGACGCGCTTGCCCGCATTATCGATCGCGGCGTAGTACATCTTCCCGTCGCGCACCAACTCCGTGTCAGAAACTTTCTGCTCGCTCGTTTCGCAAGTGGGAGCCGGCATTGTCATGGACACGTCGTATTGGAAATACTCGTTTTTTACAAGATAGGCCTTGCCGTCGCTGGCAAAGGTTGTCCGCTTCGAGATGAAGTCGGCCGGCGGCTCCTTCATTGCTGGCGGCGGAGGAAGTTTTTTGGCTTCCCTCACTCCGGCGCACATGTCGTAGCGCGCCTTGTACAGCTTGTGAAAGTCGGCGACGGACTCGGGACGTTCGACCGTAACCACCTCATAGGAAACCTGAGCGTCCGCTTTGGTGGCTGGCAAGGACGCTGCGACCGGCGCGCTCGTCGCAGTTGCGGCAGCAGTGGGGTCGGTTTTGGAACAGCCTGCGACAGCTGCGCACAATGCAGCAAGGATCACGATCGAACTACATGAACGAAATGGCATGCCAGCCTTCCATTTATGAAAATAATATTGTAATTAGCTGCACATTGATGTTCGATTCGTTCGGATCAAACATTTGGAAAAAATGCCCTTCCGGCTTGTGATCAATCCATCCAATTCGATGGCTGCTGCAGGCGATGATTCACCTGCACCGTCATTTCCAATTAAAATTGCCTTTCATCATTTTTTAATCGGGTCATCCTGCGCGGGATTTCTCAACTGTCATACCCATGCAAAATCTCGTGCATTACCTTCGCCGGCAAAAAAAGCTTCTTGCCCTTTTGATCCTGACCATGCTTTGGCTTTCGCTCTTTCCGGCCTGGGTGCACCGGGTTACCGCAAAACCCCTGGACGATGCAATCACGCTGTCCCCTTCCGGCACGATAAACAGGGAGATCGAAGTCGCCATTCCGGAGCATTACGAAATTAACCTCGTATTCGAACGGGCCAGCCTGCCATTCCAGGAATTGAAGACGCTGCTGGGAGACTGGGCGTACAGGGATGGGCAGCCAATTCCTTCGGGAGTCAGGGTGCCTGTCCGGTGGTCACTGAAGAAACTGCATGACGGTTCGATCGCGGCTTCCGGCGAAAACGATACTTTCGGAGCAATCGCCTGGTCGGCCGCGGAAGTCGACCGCAAAGTGGGCGGCTTCCGGGTAAAGCCGGGGCGATACCTGTTCAACGCGCAGGTGTTGCATGATGTGCCAGCGCTTGCGCACATCGGAACGCGCCTTTCCATTAATCTTCCGTCCAAAGCGTCGTCCACCTGGCAGATGACGCTGGTCTGGTGGGGATCGATTGCCAGCTATATCGTCGTATGGCCCGCTGCCGCCGTCATTGCAATGTTTTTGATCCTGCAGGCAGGCCGCAATTTCTTTTCCGCGCGAGCAGCACGTACATAAAGCCCGGCTCTCTTCATCGGCTTTGCGCGGCAGCCGGACTAGGCGCGTCAGATAAGGCCCTGCCCGTTTGCATGGGCAATGATTACGCCGATTACGCGCTTCAAAAATAAGCTATTTCTCGTGCAGGCGAAGGAACGACAGACAGGGTTCGTTTCGCATTTCAACGTGATTGGAATCCAAAACGGGCCACGCATTTATCCCTGAATTAACACCGGTTCTGCCGGCATTTATGCATCGTCAGCATGATCAAAATTATTGGCGGATAATTTGAAATACGCAATTGGGTTCAGGATCTATTGCATGCATGAAGCAAACTGACGATGAGCTCATCCGTAAAATAAATCGATCCCGGAGACAAATCATGCGCAATTCAAAACCCGTTTCTATCGTAGGGAAACAAATCCTGAATGCCACCGCCGTCGCCGCGCTTGTCGCTGTCGGCATTTACGGCTGCGGCGGTAGCGATAATGACGACAACGCCGGTAATGGCGGCGCGGCATCGGCCACTGTGCTGGTCCCTGCCTCCGGCAAGGTGGCGCCGACCGAAGTGCGCATGACCTGGTTTGGCGTATCCAACTGGACCTTTAAAATCGGCGACCTGAACATCATGATGGACGGTTACATGTCGCGCATCCCGCAGGACTATTTCTCGGGCGGCGGGGGCGGCCTGGCGTTTACCAAGGCGGCATGGCCAATCGACAGGGCGTCCGTGGACAAGGTCAACGGCGTGCTCAGCAGCAGCACCGGCAGTCCGATCAACCTGCTCCTCACGGGCCATAGCCATTTCGATCACAGCTTCGACACGCCGTACTGGGCGCAGCTCACCAAGGCGCCGATCGTCGGCTCGAAGACCACCTGTTTCCAGGTCCAGGCATTGGGCGTCCCGGCCCAGCAATGCACGACGGTCAACGGCGGCGAGACCATCGTCCTCAATGATTACGTCACGATGCGGGTCGTGCGCTGGAATCACAGCGGCACCCATGAGCTCAACCCGGAGCAGCACGATCCGGTGGAGCTGCAGGCAGTGCCCAAGCCGGACGGGAACGGCAACCTGCGCGGCGGCGTGGCCGAGGACTTTCCCAATGGCGGCGGCAACCGGGGCTACCTGTTCACCGTCAGGACCGCCGCCAACGGCCAGCTGACCTTCTTCGTGACCAACTCCGGTGCGCCGCAAGACCTGGTGACGGACAACATCACCGATGGCGTCAACTACGGCAAGCCGATCGACAGCCTGAAGACCGCAATGGCCAATGCGGGACTCAGCGCGGTCGACCTGTGGATAGGCGCAGGCGGCCAGCCTGTCGCCTCACTCACCCTGCCGGTGCTGAAGCCCAAGGCCTTCGTGCCCAATCACCTGGGCAGTTTCTATGCGCCTTTCCCGCAAGGGAATACCGCGCCGTTCAACGATGCGACCCTTACCGGCTATCTCGCCTCCAGCAATGTCGCGCTGGTCGTGCCCAGGCAATACTTCGACGCCTACGTTCTCGACGCCAATGGCTTCCGCCAGGTCGACAATCCGGCAATGAAGCAGGCTTATGGCTTCTGATATCCAGGGCCGGCTGCAAGTAGGCCGGGTACCGGCGGGCGGCATCCTGGTCGCTGCGGCGCTTGCGCTTGCATGCATGTGCAGCACGGCGCAGGCCGACGCTGAGGCGCCGGCTGCAGCGGGCATAGGTAATCCGCCTGCGGCAAGTATCGGCGTCCGGCATGCATTGCGCTGGCCGCAATTGCAGGCGCTTGCCGGTCAACGGCTGCACGACAAGCAAGTGTCGGCGCTCCTCGCGCCGACGCTGCAACGGGTGCTGGGAGCCCGCTACGACGGCTTCAAGTCCTCGCTGGTCGACGAAAAGCCGCTGCGGGTCGAAGGCGCATCGCTGGTTGGGGAAGGCATCGTGCCGAACACCCTGGGCTATCGCGGCGCTTTCTTTGCCTTCGGAAGCCGTGGCGATGTGCTTGCCCTGATCAAGAGCGGCCGCCACGGCACGACGATAGAGCGTTTCGGTTCGCTCGATCTGCTGAAGGACCCGGCGCTGCTGCATGCTTACCAAGAATTTATCGGCATCGATGAATAGGGGCCTGGGAAAGCCGAAGCATGCACCGCCATCGTCGGGCGGCGCCGCCTGACCGGCCGGGCGCTATCGGCTGCAGCGCCCGGCGATGGCTCGAACCGGCAAGGAATGCAGGCAACATGCCCGAAGCATCAATCAACGGCCGTTGGGGCCGGTACCGCCTTCCTGCCCGCCCCCTGCCCGCTGATGAAACGGCCCGTGATCTTCCACAGCTCGCTGAACCACAGCACGATGCTCGCCATCGCGACGCAGGACAGCCACTGGTCGAGCGCAAGGGGCGCGGTGCCGAAGGCGAGGTTGAGAAACGGGACGTGGACGACGGCGACTTGCAGCACGACCGAGAAGCCGATCGCGCACCACAGCCACTTGTTGGAAAAGACGCCGCGAAATGCGCTGGTCGTGGCGGAGCGCGCGTTGAAGCTGTTGAACAGTTGCGCGAAGACCAGCACCGTGAAAGCCGCGGTGCGCGCATTGTCCAGGTCGTGCGTGCCCGCGATCAGTCCTCCCGGCAGATACATGTCCAGCGTGAGCAGCGTCGCCATGGCCATCACGGCGCCGACGCCCGCCACATTCATCCACATGCGGCTGTCAATTGCGCGCTCGTTCGGGCCGCGCGGCGGCCGGGCCATGACATCGTCGGTCTCGGGGTCGACACCCATGGCCAGCGCCGGTCCCGAGTCGGTCAGCAGGTTGATCCACAGGATCTGCGTCGCGAGCAGCGGCAGCACGACGGCGCCTGTCGGATCGGTCAGCCCGATCACGCCCGCCAGCACCACGCCCAGGAAGACCGTCAACACTTCGCCCATGTTCGACGACAGCAGATAACGCAGCGACTTGCGGATATTGTCGAAGATTGCCCGCCCTTCCCGCACCGCCTGGACGATGGTGGCGAAATTGTCGTCGGCGAGGATCATCCTGGCCGCCTCCTTCGTGACCTCGGTGCCGGTGCGGCCCATCGCTATGCCGATGTCGGCCGCCTTCAGCGCCGGCGCGTCGTTGATGCCGTCGCCCGTCATCGCCACCACGTTGCCGTCGGCCTGCAGCGCATCGACGATCCGCAGCTTGTGCTGGGGCGCGACCCGCGCGTACACCGACGTGGCCCGGACCGCGTCCATGAATGCGGGCTCATCGAGCGCGTCCAGGTCCAGCCCGGTCAATGCCGGCGTGCCTGGCGCGACGATGCCGAGGTCGGCGGCGATGCGGGCGGCGGTGCGCGGATGGTCCCCGGTGATCATGATGACCCGGATGCCTGCCCGCTGCGCCTCGCGGATCGCCAGCCCCGCTTCCTCGCGCGGCGGGTCGATGATGCCGACCGTCCCGACAAAGATCAGGTCATGCTCGAGCGCTTCGCCGTCCTGCGCCTGTTCGCCAGGCTCGAGCGGTCTGTACGCGACGGACAGGGTGCGCAGCGCCGCGTCGGACAGGGTGTTGACGTCGGCCAGGATGCGGTGACGAATGGCATCGTCGAGCGCAATGACGTCGTCGCCGACACGCACGCGGTTGCACCACTGCAGCAGCACGTCCGGCGCGCCCTTGCTCATGACGACGGGCTGGTCATCGTGTTCATGGTCCAGTTCGATCGAGGACATCATCTTGCGTTCGGATGTAAACGGTATTTCCTGCACGCGCAGGAAGCGCCGCTTGCGCCGCTCGGCGGTGCCCAGTTTCTGTTCGGCGACGAGGAACGCCGCCTCGGTCGGATCGCCCTGTATTTCCCAGACGCCTTCCGCCGTCTTGCGCAATTCCGCATTGCTCGCCAGGCTGCCGCCGCCAAGCACGACGATGTTCTCGGTGAACACCGGCCCGGCGCTCAGTTCGTCGCCCTGGTGCTCGATGCGTCCGTGCGGCGCATACCCGATGCCGGTGGCGCGGGTGCTGCCGGAGGCCGTCATCACGCGTTCGATGGTCATCTCGGAGCGGGTCAGCGTGCCGGTCTTGTCGGACGCGATCACCGACGCCGAACCCAGCGTCTCCACCGACGACAGCCGTTTGACGATCGCATTGCGGCGCGCCATCCGCTGCACGCCCATCGCCAGCACGACCGACAGGATGGCCGGCAGGCCTTCCGGCACGGCGGCCACCGCCAGCGACACGCCCAGCAGCAGCACCGTGGTGATATCGCGCGTGCCGCGAACGTCCTGGACCAGCAGGATGGTGGCCACCACGATAAGCGCGATGACCACGACAGCCGTGCCCAGCATGCGCCCGATCTGGCCGACTTCCCTTTGCAGCGGGGTCGGTTGTTCGCGGGTGGCCTCGAGCATTTCGGCGATCGCGCCCATTTCGGTGTCCGCACCGGTCGCCGTGACGACCGCGCGGGCTGTGCCCTGCGCAACCGCCGTTCCCTTGAACACCATGTTGACCTTGTCGGCGAGCGCCGACAAGGTGCCCAGCGTGGCCGTGTCCTTCAGCACCGCCTCGCTTTCGCCGGTCAGCGAGGCTTCCTGCACCCGCAGCGTCGACACCTGTACCAGCCGCGCATCGGCCCCCACGGCATCGCCTTCCCCAAGCACGAGCAGATCGCCGAGCACCAGTTGCGCGCTCGGGATGCGCATCGCATGGCCGTCGCGGATGACAGACGATGTCACGGCCGTCAGGCGGCCGAGCGCAGCCACCGCGTTCTCCGCCCTGGCTTCCTGCACGAAGCCCAGCACGGCGTTCAGGACCACGATGACGGCGATGACGATCGCATCCACCGGCCAGCCGACCCGGCCTTCGAGCAGCCAGGCGGCCGTCGCAATCAGGATCGCGGCCAGCAGCAGGTAGATGAGAGGATCGCGGAAATGGGCCGCCAGCCGTCTCCAGGCCGCCGCACGCGGCGCGGCGCGGATCTCGTTGGGACCATCTTCCGCGAGCCGGCGTGCGGCCTCGGCCGCGGCGAGTCCGCGATCGAGGTCCGTCCCGAGCGCCTTTGCGATGCCTGCAGCATCGACCGTGGAAGGATCCTCGTTGCTAGCTGCTTTGGCCATAGGTCGGGTTCGATCCGGTGGGCGCGACGCTGGGTTTGATCGACCTGGTGCGCCTGGTCGACTCAATGATCCGGGAAGCGGCGGTAGACGAGGCGGTAGACCAGGCCCACCAGCACGCTTCCGCCGACGATATTTCCCAATAATACCGGCAACAGCCTGCTGAAAAAACCGGTCCAGGTGATTGCGGGACCGCCGGCGTCGGCAACCTGCTGCAATAGCATCGCCATTGGAATCAGGTACATGTTCGCGACGCTATGCTCGAAGCCGGCCGCAACGAACGCCGAGATCGGGACGACAATGGCGACGACCTTGTCGACCACGCTGCGGCCCGCCAGCGCCATCCATACCGCGAGGCAGACAAGCGCATTGCAGAGGACGCCCCTGAAGAAGGCGGTCCAGAATGGCATGGCGATCTTTGCCGCGGCGATCTTCAGGTATTCCTGGCCTATGGCGCCATTGTTGAGTTCCGCATGCCGGGACAGGAACACCAGCAATGCCAGCCCGACCGCGCCGATAAAGTTGCCGGCACAGACGATGAACCAGCTTCGCAGCAGCTCGGCGGTGGAGATCTTCCGGTCCGCCCATGCCATCACCAGCAGATTATTTCCGGTGAAGAGTTCGGCGCCCGCGACCACGACCAGGATCAGCCCCAGCGCGAACGCAATGCCGCCGAGCACCTGCCTGGACGCAAAGCCGAGCGTCGGATCGGAGCGCACCACCACGAAGTACAGCGCGCCGAGCCCGATGAAGGCGCCCGCCAGCACACCCAGGACTAGCATGGACAGCAATGGCAATCGTGCTTTTGCCACACCCACTGTCTCGACCCGCTCCGCAATCTCCCGGGGTGAGTAGGCATCGAATTCAAAGAGAGCAGGCATGGAAACCCTTCTTTAAAATGGACCCGGTCCAGGCCGTCCGGCCTTGGCAAGGACGGCATCGGCTTGTCCCGGAGACGGCGGTCATCCCCGGCGATGGATGGCGGGCATCCTCTTTTTCCGTCCGGCTGCGCTACCGTGGAGACACATTGGAAAGGGACCCTGAACAAGGAGTTGCGACATGAGCGTGCAGCTTAACCATACGATCATCTGGTGCCGGGACAAGCAGACTTCCTCAACATTCTTTACGGAAGTCTTCGCTCGGCGGCCCGCCGTCCGGTTCGGACCGATGCTGGTCGTCAATCTCGACAATGGCGTCTCGCTCGACTTCTACGAGAAGGAAGGCGACATTTCAGCGCAGCACTATGCTTTTCTGATCAGCGAGGAAGAGTTCGACCAGATCTTCGACCGTATCCGCGGCCGTGGATTGCCATACTGGGCCGATCCCGGCAAGCGCCGCGCCGGTGAAATCAATTGGAACGACGGCGGCCGGGGCGTCTACTTCGACGACCCCGATGGACACGTTCTCGAAATCATCACCCGGCCTTATGGCAGCGGTCCCTGACGCCTGCCCGGGCACTGCCCGCCCTGCCCATTTCACGCTCGACGCAACTCGACGCAACTCCACAAGAAGGGAATACGCTTGCCACATCATCCTGATCGACCCATCGCAGTCATTGCCGCCGAAGCGCCAGCCCGCACCAAGCCTTCCAATTATCCCGAGCCGTTCGCGTCGACGATGAGCGGGCGCGTCAAGCGGCCGCTGGGCGACCTGTTCGGCCTGCAAAGTTTTGGCGTCAATCATGTCACCCTGCCCGCCGGCGCCATCTCCGCGCTATTTCACCGCCATTCGGTTCAGGATGAATGGGTCACCATGCTGAGTGGGGAAATCACGCTGGTGCATGACGGCGGCGAGGCGGTGCTCACCGCGGGAATGTGCGCCGGCTTTCCCAAAAACGGCAGCGCGCACCAGCTCGTGAATCGGTCGCAGGCCGAAGCGACCTACCTGGAAGTGGGCGATCGCCAGGCAGGCGACAGCGTCAGCTATCCGCGTGACGACCTGGTCGCCATGCGGGCGGAAGGCGGGTGGACCTTTGCGCACAAGGATGGAACGACGTACGACCAAACCTGATCGGCTGCGGCGGCACGGAAGGTCCTCGTGCCGCCCACAGTCTGCGACGCAAAAATCCTGTGCGCCTGCCGGAAGGGTTGACAGCCAACCTGGACAGTTTCTCAAGGCGGAGAATGGGTACGTTCGACTTCGAGCTGACCCTGAACCCTTACTTACCGTTGAACTCAACGTGGTGACTCAGGCACTTGGCGGTCCGCAGCACTTCTCGAAAGCTGCGCGTGTCCAACGCAATCCTTTGTAAATGTGTCGGCAGCACCATTTCATAAAACGGTGTTTGTCTGGCAGATGAACAAATAGCGACCGGCTGTCGTGTTCGCTCAGCCAGCGCGAACCGCACGGGACCACGTGTCTTGTGCTGCATGACCATGGCGCGCAGGAAAATGCTTTTACCCGGCGCAATGTCAGCGGATATCGTGCTGATCATCAGCGATATAGGAACAGTGCGCCACTACGGGTGGTGGATGTAAACGCAGCCTGCGAGCCCATCCTTCCAGCAGGCTGCGTGCAAAGTTCATACGGCAAAGCATGATCCCTTATCAGTTCGCTGCCAAAAACACGTTGGCCCGCTTCACCTCTTGTCGTTTGGTGTCCGCTTCGGACGCCAAGCTACGGAGCTTTTCGTAATAGGTCTTTGCAGCCGCACTGTTCTTTGCCGCTTCGGCTGCAACAGCAGCCCCATAGACGCTGCGGAAACGATTCGGCTCCCGCGCAAGCGAGCCTTCAAACTCAGTCAAGGCGGCTGCAGGCTGGTCAATTCGCAGCAACATCTCAGCCAGCAATTCCCGCATTGGCACAATGCTCCCTGGCGTGACCGGGTGCTTATCGCTCGCCTCTTCTGCTTCAGCCGCACTGCGCATGAGTTGCAATGCCCGCTCCGGCTGTTTTTCCTCGAGTGCGATCCAGGCTTCGATGGCTTTCATCTGAAAATCGGTCTGTCCCGGCCAGTAAGCAATCTTAGCCGTCGTCATGGCTTCCTTTAAATCTGCCAGGCGCACGAGATCTTTTCGTGCAGCAGGCACGGCGCCGGTTCGAGCCGACGCCAAACCGCGCACGGATACGAGCACCGCTTCTGCTTGGGGAAATTTCTGCCATGCCAAGTCGGGCGGACTAAGCTGCAGCGCGGATGCCCCTTTCCAATCATTGCGTTCCACGGCGTAGCGGGCCGGAATAGCAGCCAGCGCATACGCTGCTACAAAGTTTTCGACATTTACGGTCTTTATCTTGGCGACTTCATCGACGACTGCCTTCGCAGACTTATCCCGCGCCTGCTGCAATTCACCGAATACCAAGTAATCCATCGCATGGAGCGCGTCATAGGTTCCGATGCTCAGCGTCTTCTCGGACAATTCGTTCTTGGCGGCCTGGTAGGAAGCGCGATTGCCCTCGACCATCTCCTTCCAGCTTCCAACCCGAGAAAAAATATGGGATGGCATGTGTAGAGCATGGGGCACCGATGGTGCAATGCTGGAGTAAAGACGCGCTGCAGGAAGGCCTTTTCCGGCAAGTTCAGTGTAGTCATAGGTGTGTATCAAATAATGCGCAACGCCAGGATGGTCGGGATACCTTTTCAGCAACGGCTCAAGTATTGCTGCGGCCCTCAGTTGATTTGTGCACGTCTTGTCTGCCGCAAGCGCGGTCGCATCAAGTAGCAATGCGTGCAAAATTTTCGCTTCATCGTCTCCCGGATTACGTGCTGCGACCTCACCCATTGCTTTTTCAAATGCCACAACGCGCGGCCGATGTTCCGTCGTTTCCCAGTTCAGAAAAAGGGCTTGCAGCGCATCGATATAGTCACGCTCGCGCTGGGTTTTTGCGCCGACGCTTTGCGCATTAGTTGCCGCAGCCGCAGCTGCTTTCATTGCTGCCGGGTTGGCAGGCCAGGCGAAGGGATTACCCAGGGACATTAGCGCTATGCCCCAATGGGCCATCCCGCATGCGGGGTCTTGCTGAAGCACCTCCGTGAATGACTGCTTCGCTGGCTCAAACCAGAAAGAGTGGAACAAGGCCATTGCACGGTTGAATACCTTCTGGGCGGCAGCATTGCATTGCACATTGAAATTGACTTGGCCAAGCGCCTCGGGAGGCTTGCCAGGATGCGCATGCATGTCGCCATGTTCCGCATGGACAGTTGAGAGCATCACGCCCAGCATGCATCCGATACCCACGGTACGTATGATGTTGCGATTCTGAATATTCATGCTCATCTCTCAAATAGTGAGTTGCTATTGATAAGCGCGCCGTCTATCCGTGCCTATGCTGCCGCCCTGCAAGCAATGCCGATCCGGCGCATGGGCTTTGTTGGCGCGAACCGGGGAGACGACCCTGCCCATGCATACGGTGGTTGGCGGACCTGAGGGCACATCGGTTGGATACCATGCAATGGTCTTGAAGACAGCTGCGACAAATGGGATCGTTCCATTGTCATTAACGAAACCTCTCGTTATAGAACCGACGTTCGGTTCAAACGTAATGCCTGCACCAGTCTGCTCATTGATAAATGTATTGCTCGTGGTCTTGCCAGCGAACAAGTAGCGAATCAGATTGCCTTTTTTGTCGGGAAATATTTTTTTGAAGATCGGCTGCTGCTCCACGATCGTGTTGGTGAGGGGGAAAGTGCAAGCTTTTCCAATTTCAGGCGTGTAGGTCTGCGACCGCGCTGTCGCTGAACGCATCGGCGCTAGCGTTCCCGCTAGAGCAGGAGTTGCAATCGCTGCGGCGCGTATTTTTCTCGTGGCCATTATTGTCAGCACGGTGCTTGAAACCCGCAGCGTAAAACCGTGTTCCACGATGGCACCTCATCGATTGTCGCTAAAGTGCGAGGCAATGGCTGCATATCGAGCGCCCCGCTTTGACATTAGGCGTCCATCCGGTTGCTGAAAGCCCGTATCGCCATAAGGTTGGCGAATCTCAAATGACAAGGCGATTTCCATGCAAGCTGGCGGTCATTAATGATGCGTGCCAGTGCAACCACTTTTGCCGATATCAATCGGCCGCCAAACTCAAGCCTTGCTCTGTAGCATTCTTAACGTTTTCCGTTGTAAGTAACTACGCATTGAATGTACAAAAGTCTTGCTTTATTGCCAAGCAGCTAAATCTGCATATTTAGTAGCTTGCAATTTTATTCCCCCATGAATATTGATGCTGAAATGTTTGCAATGCTTTAATACAAAATCATCCTAAACTTACTGACGTAACTGATATTTTTATCTTTTGATATTCGATGTGAGACCCTGAATGCGTTTCACGGCACGTTTCGACGTTTAACCGATACTGAGATTTACCAGGCGTAACGGACCTTATTGTCGCCGTAGGGTAGGAGCGAGAACGTTCTGTAATCCGCATGATGAACGCCGGGATCTTTGTCTGCAAAGGCAGGCAAAGGTCGAGCTTCTTTATTCAGGAAATTTTTGCAGGGTTCACGATGCTTTAATTCGCTGTCCGGTATTTTTTCCATAGCAGAAAAACCCCGAAAAGCATCAGGATAATGGTCGGCGGTTCCGGCAATTCATTTGGCCCGGGCGGAACGAAACCAGGCGGAGCGTAAGCGGTTGGCCGGAAGTCGTCGGGAGAACCTGGATATACAGGAAGTGGACCAGTTGCGAGGTACGCCGGTGTCGGCGTGCCCCATTCCGGCCGCGGTCCAACATAAGGAACGCTATAGCCAATGCGGATAGCCCCTGGAGGCATACTCATAGGCGCCAGACAATCATGCCTGGATGCCGTGCTGAGCTTAATGCGAGCTGGCGTCGCAAACGGCCTTACCGGGATATAGGGCGTGAGATGTAATTTCGGCCCGATTACAGGAGCAGCCGCGACTTTATGCTTGAGACGAACTGGAGGGCGAACCGATGCAGAGGGAATTGACTGCTGATTACTGCTTTCGCATTGATCGACGCCGGCGAATACAGAAACTGGGACTAAAAAGAACAGCAATGCAGAAAACGTTTTCATGTCGTTCAATTACGGGGCTGAGTAGGACTTTGAGATAAACCACGCACGTTTCAGCGCAACGCGATTTCCTAGTTCCCACTAGCGCCTCGTGTTGCTCCTTCCTGCATATTGAACGTGTTAAATACTTTTCTCCAATAGTTTCAGGTTTCAGATGAATAAGCCCTGCAAAACCGTTGCTAAGTAGTAACACCAATGCAACCAATATTTACCATGAGAAATTAATTCGATAGCATTTAATTAAGAATTGGGTTTTTGCCATTTATATTGCCGGTTGTTTGCCTAAAAAATTTCGTGAATTCAGCGTAGTCGCGAATCTCGTCTCGTATCGACGGCGGGCACGGAAAGTTTGCGGGTAGAATCTCTCGCGTTCCTATCATTCCCTTCCCTGTAGATATCCTATGCTGCCCTCCAGCCTGACCCGCCTTACCGCTTCTGCTTTTGCCAGCACTCTTTTAGTTCTGACACTTCCCGCAACCGCAGCACCGACGGCCGCGCAGCCTGCCGCGCCCGCCGCGCCAGCTGCGGCCCCTGCGTCGGCCTTGCCGCCGGTGCAGGCTCAGACCTGGGCGTTGTACGACCCGGCTGCGGGCAAGATGCTCGCCGCTTATGAAGCGGAGAAACGCATCATCCCGGCCTCGCTCACCAAAGTCTTGACCGGATATATTGTTTCCGAAGCCCTTCGCGACAAGAAACTGAATCCCGACCAGATGGTAAACGTCTCGTTAAATGCATACCGGGTCGATAAATCCAGTTCCAAGATGTACATCGACCCAAAAGTCCCAGTCTCCATCAAGGACTTGCTTTACGGTCTGATCATCCAGAGCGGCAACGATGCGGCGGTCCAGCTGGCTGAAGCCGTTTCGGGAACGGAGGAAGCATTCGCCTCGGTCATGAACAAGAAAGCGGCCGAACTTGGCATGAAGGCGTCGCACTTCGAAAATGCGTCTGGCCTGCCCGGCGCACAGCATTACTCCACGTCGGAAGACCTGGCCGTGCTCGCGGCGCGGGTGATCAAGGACTATCCCGAGGATTACAAGATCTATGCGATCAAGAATTGGGCATACAACAAGATCAACCAGGGCAATCGCAACCTGCTGCTGTACACCGATCCGACGGTGGACGGCATGAAGACCGGCCACGTCAAGGAAAGTGGCTACAACCTTATCGCGTCGGCAAAGCGTCCAAGCGGAGCCGGCGACTACCGTCTTATCGCCGTCGTCACCGGTTCGGCCTCAGCCAAATCGCGTGCCGCCGACGCAGAAAAGCTGCTGAGCTGGGGTTACGCGAACTTCGAAAGCGTGAAGCTGGCCGGCAAGGATGCGGTGGTCGGCACGCCGGTTGTCTGGAAAGGTATGCAAAAAAGCGTCAAGGCCGGCTATGCCGATGACCGATACGAGACAGTCGCCAAGGGAACTGGCGACAAGATGAAAACCGAAGTGGTCATGCAAGACAAGCTGATGGCGCCGCTTGCCAAGGGCACGAAGATCGGTGTCGCCAAGGTCAGCTACAACGGCAAGCCGCTGGCAGAGATCCCGGTCGTGGCGCTTGAGGAAGTCTCGCAGGCAGGATTTTTCGCTCGCCTGATCGACACGGTGAAGCTCTGGTTCGCCTGAGTTGCAGTGGCTTGGGCCTGATCTGACCGAGCATGTCAGATCAGGTATGACGCGGTTCGACACGAAGCAGAAATTGGCACTCGCGAACGAGAAACCTGCGCGGCAGAAGTGCCGCGCAGGCATTCAGGCTAGATTGCCTGATCATTTGGAGGTGAGTACTGCTCTATTACCTGTTGCTCTGTAAGCATAGGTGTTCGATTTGCAAAAGAGTAATACGCTGGCTTCTTGTCCACGTAAATCTGACTGGCCAGGTCGAAATCAGTCGAATCGAATGCGCCCGCAGGGACGAAGTATTCCCCGGTCGCTAAGACCTTGTAGTAGAGGTGAGTTCCGCATCGTTTGCAAAAAGCCCGTTCTGCCCAGTCTGATGACGCATAGGTAGCAATCTGATCAGTTCCGCTGAACTTGACATTTGGCCCACAGTGGACCGCAAGCAAAGGCCCTCCGCCCCACCTGCGGCAAAAGCCACAATGGCAGGCTCCGATTTCTCTCGCATCTGGAGATGTAAAGCTAACCATTCCGCACAGGCAATGACCGTTCATCTTTTTCTCCCTCTCGATCGCGCAATCCAACTATGAAACCCGAATCTTGGCACGACATCGGGACCGCGGCAACCGTGGCCTAAGGTTTGCTCATGGCCCAATGCTGCCTCAACCGTAGCCTTGAGCGCACAAATTCTTCGCTACTACATGGCTTATATCGCACCCTCGAAATTAATCACTGACAGGTGAAGCGGTTATGGCTTGTGCATTATGCCGGCGCCACAGCAATCGATACCAAGCAGCCGCAGTGACGTTGAGCCTTGTCGAGGCAAGGATAGCCTCCGCAAGCCGGCAGTTCGCTGTGATAGGTGTTTGACCTGCAGTCTCACTGGTGACAGGACCAATGCCGTTGAAAATGATGACCGGCCGCTGCTGCGTAGCGTCTGCAGCAATGCTTGGGAAAGCCGGCGTGGCGGGACGCTGTCAGACGATAGAAGGGATAACAATAAGCTAAGTCGCTTCTCTGGATCCGTGGACGCTGGCATTCCCGATGACTGTACCCAGGACGACGTCCGCTGTGAATCAAGTCGGAACGCCGGCCATAGCGATGTCGACATCGGACGACGCCCAAATAACTTGCTACTTCGCGTCGATGCGGCTCAGGAGAGCGAGAAACCCACGCCCGTGTTAACTATTGCAATACCAATTCGACCCTGCGGTTCTTGGCGCGACCTTCTTCCGCAGCATTGCTGGCTAGCGGCGCAAGACTGCCGACGCCACGCCCAGCCATGCGCTTGGCGTCAATTTTGTAGCCCGTCACCAGCGCGCTTACCGCCGCCTGTGCCCGTTGCTGCGACAGCGTCATGTTGGACTCCAGCGTGCCCTGGTTGTCGGTGTGTCCGACGATGTAGACGCGCAGCGTAGGCTGAGCCTGCATCAACTTGGCCATCCCGGCCAGCTGCTCCTTGGATTCCGGCTTGATCTCTGCCTTGCCGGAGTCGAAATACAGCCCATAAAGCGCGATCTTGCCTTCGGCTTTCAGGCCCTGCTCCAATGCCTTGGCATCAACCTTGACTTGCCCGGTAGGCATTGCTTTGGGCTCGACGATCTGCAGGTAAGTGGCCGCCATATTAGTCGATACAACGCTCGCAATGGCTGTGTAGACCATGACATGAATTTCCTGACCATTACGCGGCAGCGTGCCATACCAAAGGCGCCCTTCGGAACCGGTGACAACGCCTGCGTCCAGGCTGTATCTGCTTCCCCCCGGAGTAGTGACCGAGCCCTTGGCCCATTGCATTCCCGACGTATAGTTGTCGTTGCTGCGCATGTGAAAATAAAGCGGCGCGCACTGGCTCTCGCAGGAGAAGCGTCGCTGGAAGCCGGCACTGACGAGCGCTTGCTCATAGTTGCGGAAAACCTCGAGCGGCGACTTGCCGATGGGAGAGATATAGATGACCTTTGTCAGACGACCTTCGGTGGTCAGCGGATCCACCCATTTGTCGCCTTTAACGGCCATTCCCGTCGGGAACTGAGCCTGATCCCAATCATTGGATTTGTAACCGACCATCCATGAACCACTGAATCGTTGGATCAGTGGATGATCACGCCCGCCCTTGACATCTTCCTGCGCTGGCGCTGCGACGGCCTGCGGGGGATAAAAAAAGCCGAATGCTGAAACAGCAATGACAACCAACCGTACGGACGAATTAAAAGCGCGCATGCATTCTCCATTAAAGTGCTCTGATCATAAATCACGGCAGTGTCAATTTATCTGAATGGTCTTGCGTACTGTCAAATGGCAGCGTCAATTTACGGCAATTTATTCGTATGTTCACGACAAGTCTTTGGCTACGTCTCAGGAAGACGCGGTCAAAGTAGAACCACCCATTTCGGGTCTGGTAATCCTGAAATAAAGAACGACATTTTTTTAATATCGTTTCGATAGATCTCACGGTTGGGCGGCAGAAGGTTCGGTAAGCTTTTGGTATGAATGATCCAGAGAGGTTTTTCATTATGAAAAGCAAGGCGAGAAACACCGTCGCATCAATATTCAATCGCGAGCCGGAGCAATCTGAATTACCAATAGCGTCCGAATGCAACGCTATGTTTTCGCAATTGAGTCACTAGTGCCAGCCCCGGTTCACAAGGTGCCATGAAACCCCGTAGGGTGTAATAAGCGCAAGCGCATTACGCCATTGGTTGCGGACAGGCGACGGTGATTGATTGGTCAGTGGTGTAATGCGCTGGGCTTATTACATCCTACGAGCCTACGAGCTAGGCAGACAAATCGGGGCCGATCGATCTCATCCGTTACGCCATGACTTGGATTTGTAATAGGCAGAGCGGCGGGAGCACTTCACCAGACCGCTGGCGGTATTGTGCTAATGCTTTCCTCGAACAAGGTTGGATGCAACGCGATTTGCTAACCGTTGAGCGTTTGGGGTATCGATGCCAGCTTTTCCGGGTTTCGGATGATGAAGACGGCTACGATTAGCCCAGCATCGATAATGAAAGACTGCGCAGATTCGAGCTTTCCTTCCACATAGCGCAGCAAGCCCGGCTCGCCATTGATGAGGGCAGGACGGTAGTCCACCTGCAAGGGATGTTTATGCTCCAGAGACCAAAATACCCCGGCCACCCTTCCCGCTCCTTTTAGAATATGCAGGAAAGAGCTGACTTTCCCGCCGCCGTCCGCGACAAGTTGTACGTCCGCGGACATTAGGGCCCGCATGGCAGCTATATCGCCTTGACGGGCGGCTTGGGTAAAGGTCGCAAGCAGTTCTCGATGCGCACTCTTGGAAACCGAAAATCGCGGTCGCTGCTCCTGGATGCGCGCTACAGCCCGGTGGAAGAGCTGGCGGCAGGCGGCTTCCGATTTGTTGACTACCTGCGCTATTTCGGCGTAGTCCGAATCGAACACCTGCCGCATCAGGAATGCGGCACGCTCATCCGGCGACAGTCGCTCAAGCATCCACATGAAGGCAACGGAAACATCGCTGGTCAGTTCGACGGCGCTTTCCGGCGTGGAGTTGTCCACTTCGACCAATGGTTCGGGCAGCCACCAGCCAATATAAGTCTCACGGTCGGCCTTGCTTGCGCGCAGCCGATCTATCGATAGCCTGGTCGTTACCGTGACGAGCCATGCTTCCAGCGACTGGATCTGGTCCTTGGCAGTGCTATGCCAGCGAAGCCAGGCATCCTGCACAACGTCTTCCGCATCAGCCCGGATGCCCAGCATCCTGTAGGCAATCGAGAATAGCCTCGGGCGGAGTGTGCTGAAGATTTCTTCAGTCGAAGAGTTGGCGTCATTGGTCATGATCAGCAGCCGGTGGATGGTCAGAAACCCGGTGCAGGCTGCTCCGGAATCTGATTCCGCAGCGACAAGTTCAGGACGTTCCATCCACGAATCGCTGCTATGCCGTAACTAAGTTCGGCAATTTCAGTTTCGTTGAAATGCTCGCGCAGTTCCGGGTAAGCGGCGTCGGTGTCGTCGCGCGCTGGAAGCGCGTTGACTGCATCAGCCCATGCCAAGGCAGCACGCTCGCGTTGACTGAAAAACGGCGCCTCGCGCCACCCGGCGATCGCATTTAGGTGGCGTGGATCAGCGCCTTGCTTTAGCAGGGAGCGCCAATGCATATCGACGCAGACACCGCACCCATTCACCTGAGAGACGCGCAGATTGACCAGCTCAAAAAGTCGTTCTCCAATGGAGCTTTGGCTTACCGCTTTCGACAGGTTGATCATTGCATGCAGCGGCTTTGGCGCAAGCGTAAAAAACGGAACGCGAGCAGTGTTCGACATGATTTTCCCTTCTTCAATAAGTGATAGCGCGATATACGCTTTCTACACCTCTTAGACGAACGGCTGCATCAGGTTGTGACAGAACCCACGATTTTTTCGCTGCTGGCATCAATTTCTGATTGTCGCTCCCGTAGCGTACTGTAGTTCCTGATGGGACGAAGATTACGAAGGTCCGGATAAATTGCCGGTGAAATCGATAACGCGATCCAAGTCCGACAATAGAATGAAAGGTTTTCTCCTATCTCGCTGTTGGCTTAGCCAGAACGTGAAGATTCGCCCCTAAAGTGATCTCATTCTTTCACACAAATAAGAGACATCGCGCTCTCAATGCATCAGTGATCTGATCCAGCATAAATCCACATGGACTGCGTTCTCCCTGCTAGTGCAAAACCAAGCGAACGGTAAAACTCAATGGCATCCCCGTCCGCGACCAATATCTGCTGGTGAAATCCGGAATATTTTGTTTGCATTGCTCTCATCATCTCCTTGCCGATTCCTTTGCGATGGAACGCCGGATGAACAAGCATGTGCGGATAGTACACAACTAGATGCTCATCAGATATCGCATTGCCGATTCCAACCAGCTGCTTTTCCAGCCTTGCAGTCACCAGACAATGGGAATTCGCCAATGCCGCCATGAGTTGCGCTGGCTTCTCTGCTGCGGACCAGTTGTTTTTTCTGTAAAGATCCATGACTTCAACTTCATTAACGGAGTCATCTAGCTGTATGTGTAGTTTCATGATGTTTAGCCAATTCCTATAAAACCGGGCTGCGCACGGACCCTTTCGAGCCATTGCCGAATTGCGGAAAAGTTCGCGAGCTCGAAACCACCCTCTTCCGCCACATGCGTATAAGCAAATAGTCCGATATCAGCTATCGTATAGCGCCCGCCGACAAAGAATGGCTGGCTACTCAGATGCGACTCCATGACTTGTAAAGCCTTATAGCCTGGAATCATTTTTGTCTGTAGTTGTGCTTCCAGTTCGGGCGGCCGTCGGAGGTAACGCACGATATAGCGAGCGGTTGCGATATAGGGTTCGTGGCTGTACTGCTCGAAGAACAACCATTGCAATACATGTGCATGCTCGAAGCGGTCGGTGGGCAGGAGCGCCGTTCCTTCAGCGAGAAAGTGGAGTATCGCATTCGATTCCGGAAGGCACTTGCCATCCTCTGTTTCAAGCAATGGAATCTTGCCATTCGGGTTTTTGTTCAAAAACTGGATTGATCGAGTCTCTTTTTTCAGGGTATCGATTCCAACCCATGTGTACGGCAACGCCAATTGCTCGGCTAGAAGCTTTACTTTGTAGCAGTTGCCCGAATTCACATCCCCGTAGATCGTGTACATGATCCCTCATCCTGCGCAAGGTAATGTTTCAGCCTGCCATTAATTTTTTATCAAATCAATAGTTGAATGGAGGAGGGAGAAAAGGGACGGGTTTTGGCTACCCGTTTTCGTGGCCGGGACTGGGAGAATCGACCCAATATAGATACTCCGTCTCGCTTTCGGTGATACTGGGAACGGCTGGCAGGCAATTTCCAGTCAAGGCGGGACATGCACCCGCGGACTACGAATAAATCGACCCAAACATGTGATGTTCGCCGCTTTAGTTTCGAGTCCGCGGGTGTGCTTGCGCTCTTAAACGAATACTCAGGGTTCGCCGTCCGACCGGCTCACTATATTGCCTTCGCAGAACGCAAGCTCGCACGCCCCGTTCCAATAATCTATCACTTCAGGAGGTGTTTGATGAACCCTCTCTCTGATTCTGGCAGCCCATTTACTGCTTTCGTTGGCATCGATTGGGCAGACACAAAGCATGATGTCTGTGTGCAGGGGGCCAATAGTGACCAGCGCGAATTCGCCTCCTTTCCCCACCAGACCAACCGCATTGAAGAATGGGCATCGGAGATGCACCGTCGTTTCGGCGGCACGATCGCCATTGCGCTTGAGCTGGCCAAAGGGCCTATTGTCTATGCTCTGCAGAAATATGATTTCTTCGTGCTCTTTCCAATCAATCCATCCACCCTCGCGAAGTATCGGGAAGCTTTTAAACCCAGCCGTGCCAAAGACGATCCCAGCGATGCAGAGCTTGCCCTGGATCTGCTGTTACGGCATGCCGATCGGTTCCGGCCTCTCAAGCCACAAAGTGTGGCCATGCGCACGCTGCTGACCTTGGTCGAGCAGCGGCGAGAACTAATTGGCGACAAGACCCGATTTACCAACCGGCTATGCAATACGTTGAAGCAATACTATCCACAAGCGCTTGAGTGGTTCGAACAACGCGATACCGCTTTGTTCTGTGACTTCATTAGCCGCTGGCCAACCCTGATGGATGCCAAGCGCGCCCGGACGAGCACCGTAAAGGCATTCTTCAACAAGCACAATGCGCGGCGTGCCAAGATTGTTGAGACGCGTATTGCGTCGATCAACTCGGCAATGTCCCTAACCTCGGACAAGGCTGTCGTTTCGCCTTATCGCCTGCAGGCACTGGTGTTGATTGATCAGTTGCGCATTACCTTGCAAGCCATCGATCGCTTTGATAAGGAAATCGCCTTGGTCGCGCCAACGCTCGCAGACTATGCATTGTTCAGTGAATTGCCTGGTGCTGGTCCTTCCTTGGCACCTCGATTGCTGGTTGCCTTTGGCGAGCAACGTGAACGATTTGCAAATGCCGGTGAACTCCAGCGCTATTCGGGTGTAGCACCGGTTACCGAGCGCAGTGGCAAGAAGTGCTGGGTGCATTGGCGCTGGCAGTGCCCAACGTTTCTGCGACAAACCTTCGTGGAATGGGCAGGCCAGACCATCAATAAGTCCACTTGGGCGGGCGCTTACTATCGTCACCAACGTGCCAAGGGCAGCACTTACCAGGCGGCTGTTCGCGCCTTGGCATTCAAGTGGATCCGGATCCTCTACCGATGCTGGCAAACCAGGACGCCTTACGATGAAGCACGGTACCTCGACGCTCTGCGACGACGTCAATCATCTCTGTTTACGCTACTGACCCCATCGTCCTAAATCACTTGACGGACTACCTCAGGGCGTGAAGCGGACGATTCGTCCAGCCTAAAACTGATCCGGCAAATCAAAGTGCCGCATGATGCAGGGATCTTTACACCAGGGACATGATTGCCTTATCACTCGTCGGATAGTCGAATGCAAACCCTTCTTTAAGTAATGCGCGCGGCGCCACGCGCTGGCCTTCCAGCAACAAACCGGCCTGTTCACCCAACAGAAAACGCACCGGCATGGCAGGCATCGATAAAAACAATGGCCGGCCCAGCCGGTGCGCAATCGCCTGGGTAAACTGCGCCTGCGTTGGCTGTTCCGGGGCGGTGAAGTTGTAGCTTAGTTGCCCGCTATTTGCTTCTGGCCGATTCATCAGATGGGCAATGGCACGCACTAGGTCGCGCACATGGATCCAGGACATGGTTTGCCGTCCTCCGCCGAGGGGGCCGCCCAGCCCAAGCCTGATTGGCAATGCCATCATCGGAAATGCGCCGCCCTTGCCAAGCACCAACCCGAAACGCATGCAAACTGCTTCGACGCCAAAACGGCGCGCCCCCTGGGTCGCACGCTCCCAGTCCTGACATAACTGCGACATAAAGATCGGCTGCGGCGGCGCGTCCTCATTGAATGCAGTCCCATCATCCGGCGGCTGTACGCCGTAATAACCAACCGCTGAGGCCGATAGCATCAAGCGCGGCTTGTGCTTCATGCGTCCCATCCAGTCGACCAACTTTTCCGTGTATGCCACGCGACTATTACGCAACACCTGCTGACGCGCAGCGGTCCAGCGCTGTCCGAGGATGCGTGCGCCAGCCAGATTGATGACCACGTCGACCCGCTCTATCGGTGCGATCTCATCCAGGCGCGCGATGCAACGCACCGCCCCGTTGAATGTCCACGCTGCCTTCTTCGGATTGCGTGCTAATGCAGTCACTGTATGGCCGTCTGCGAGCAATGCACGCACCAGCACCTGTCCGACAAAGCCGGTCGCACCGGTTACCAGCACATGTTGTGGCTGATCGTGAAAACGGACTGGTGACACCGTGCGCTCTCTGGCGTTGTCAATCCCTGTCGCCCGGCTCGCGAACGCATCGCGAATGCCGGAAAGTCCGACGCCGATTCCGCAGAGTGCGAGAAAGATACCCAGCCAGCCTTGGGAATGCCAGACCAGCGCCGTCGGTTCCTCCAGCCATGCCGGCACGTTCAATGCCAGGAGGGTGATGAAAGCGCCGCCGTTAATTGCCAGCACGGTATGGGTGACACGCTCGGAAGCCGGCAGCAACCGGGTCTGGTCTTCAATTACAAAGTCCCAGAGCGTTAAAACAATTTCCACCGCAAAGAATGCGATCAGTGCGATGGCAAACATGCCATGCCACTGCCAGTTCGACAGCCCGACGAACAAAACGCCGTAGATTGCAGCCCGTGTCGCGTGGATCGCCAGCTCGGTGCGTGCGGTCGAACGGTTGGGCAACGCCTCCGTCAACTCGTGGTGATAGACCGTATCGAAAGCACCGAGGAGCCCTTGCGCCGCCATCAATTGCAGTGCCAGTACATGCGTGTTCATAGTGCGGCCAATTCTGCGCTACCGGGCCATAACCAATTCGATCCTGCGAACATCTCGTTCGTTTCATCCTCGGCAACCTCGCCGTCGAAATCGAAGTTTGCGCTCACGCCATCACCTGTGCGGTCCGATCAGAAGAAGGTACTGCACGCCGGTCATGCAGCCATAGCCAAATCAGGGGCGGCAGCATGGTCGCGATGGCAAAGCAATCGATCCAGACGTGAATCCAGGCGTCAGCACGCAAAGAGATCAGCATGTCCTGCGGCCCCCATACCATGATCCCGATCGCAAGCCATGCCCAGGCCATAGCGCTGCGCTGGCGGTCGCCAATGTAGACGAGCACGCCCATCCACAAGGACATGCTTTGGATCGTCGGGCCGAACAGGCTGAGCCACCAGGCCTGCTGCTGTCGTGCGGCCAACGGTGCCGTGTCCGGCCAGAAGGCCGCTTCGATAATCCGGTGATATACGTCCAGCATAGGCAGTGAACCTATCCAAGGCAGCAGAATCCCGGAAATCAAATGTACTGTCACAACACCATACATCCACATCACCACCCAGCCCCTGCCCCGGTCATTCTTGTGGTTGTTCATACGAGCTTCCGAAAAGTTGAGATGCAATCGACCGACGCTTGAAGATCCCTCCTATCGACACTTCAATGTTTAAAACGGATGTCGGGCGCTGCACACGCCATCCTTACAGGTCGGCACAGGCTCATAGCCCATCAGCGCAGAAATGCGGTAACGATTGCGGGCAAACTTGCGATACAGGTAAGCCAGCGGCGGGCGTAGAAAAGATACCCGCAGCGGCAGCACGAACCAGCCTTTGCCTACCAGCGTGTATGCGGCCAGCATGCTGTCGATACCGACCAGCACGTCGCCGGCAGCAGTGCTGCCATGCAGTTCACGGTCCAGTGCCGTCATGTCGACACCTAGAAACGTTGGATCGAAACCCGGCTCCGCGATATCGACAAAGGCCAGTCGCCCGGCCTGGTTCCAGCCGCGTAACCGTGTGATCTCTGCCAGGCAAAACGGGCATTGCCCATCGAAGTAAAGCGTCAGGTCAGCTGTTTTCATGTGGGGGATTCCTTGTCGTCGGAGCCGATAAAACGTGCGACCTTGCCGCCCATTTTCAGAAACTTCTGCAACGTCGCTGGCGGCAAATGTTTATAGTCTTCGTAGGTCGATGTCAGCATCTCGACGAAGTCGAGCACCTGCTCCATCTTCATACGCGCCGCCTGGTCGAGTGCGGGATCGCCATCTGCATCCAGCATGCATTCACGCAGGACCGTCAGCGTCGGATCGATCTCGCGCCGCTTGCGCTCTTCCATCACGATGCGGAAAATTTCCCAGACATCCTGTTGCGCAACAAAGTGATCACGTCGATCGCCGGCCAGGTGCGTCGAGCGTATCAAGCGCCAGCTTTGCAGTTCCTTCAGGCTATTGCTGACATTGGAGCGCGCCAAGACCAAGGTGTCGGCAATCTCCTCCGCTGTCAACGGCGCGTTTGCCAAGAACAGCAACGCATGTATCTGAGCCACCGTACGATTGACGCCCCAGCGGGTACCCATTTCGCCCCAATGGAGGATGTATTTCTGCATTGTTGGACTAAGTTCCATATCCGCATTTCTCTAATTTCTGTCAATACAGAAATTAGAGAATATTCTTGAAAGAAAGTCAAGCTGGAAGTGATTTATGGGAGAGCAAAAAATGGCGGCAACTTGGGCTTTGCCTGCAAAATCAGCGCTGCCCGGCTAATTGAAAATGTGCTTACGGTCAGCTACGGATGCAGCCGAGATGCGTAAAAGCCGCTCAGGGCTGGCCTATCGATGTCCGGCTTCGAACCCTCCGACGGCAGAATAATAGCTATCGGATACCGAATGAATGAGCGAGCCGAACAAGAGTACCGGCGAACAGAGCGGCGCCAAGAAGCGCGAATATCACCAGGAAGCACATGCCGTCCGCACCTGGATGGTCAATGCGAAACTGCCTTAGTCGATTGAGGAGATTGTCCGATACCTCGCCATCTGGCTTTCGCAATACGTATTTGCCCGGCCAGATTACCTCAATCAGCAGCGGAGAAATTAATGCCGCTATTACGAACCCGCCCGCAGCCGCTTTATATTCGCCTTGCATCACAAAGAGAAGAGCGATTCCAGCGAACAGCAGGAACGGCACAATCACCAATAACCTAACCCAGAGACTCATTTTTCCCTGTCGAAAAAAGATTCATTATAGACATATTTGCTGCTGGTGCTATCGGACCTCGACGACGATCGGAATCTATATAAAGTGCAGAGGCAACAATGTCGAACTGTCCGCTTCTGGCCGAATTCCGCTTTTAAATCGAAGGACGGTTTGTAACGGCGTTCAGGCGTTCAGGCGTTTTGCCATCGGTATGCTTTTCATATCAAACCAAAAAACTGGTTCACCGTTCATTTCAAAACCATTCCTGGTGTAGAACGAATGCGCTGTAAGGGTACTGTTGAGGTATAGCGATTGAATGCCGGAACTGGATGCCCAATGTTCTATGGTAGCAAGCATAGCTTTGCCGCTCCCAGTAAAGCGGGCTTCGGGAACCACGTAGCAAAGCAACACTTCACCTGATCTAGACGACATAGCATAGCCCACCACTTCGCTGCCCTTGACTGCGACTGCCGAGAAAAGGCTTTCGTCTACTATCCAGCTTCTCAACGTCTCAGGCGTCTTGTTCTGAACCCACGCAGCAATGAGCTTGGGGTCGCTCCGATGGTCTTCGAAGCAGCATTCTGTGATAGAGCGGCAAAGCACTTTGCTCGCAGCGGCCGCATCATATTCGATTGCAGGACGGACGTGAATTTGCATGCGTTGACCTTTCTCTTTGCATTTTCCTGCGTCACGCCGCAGCGCCGGGTTTGGCCCGCGGCTTTTGACGGACCAGATGCGACCCGAAGCAGCCGAAGAAGATTGCCCGGAAGCGAACGTACTCGTAACCTTGGAATGAATGACGCCGCAAAGAGCGCCCCGATGGAAGGGTCAGGACTCACTGCAATTCGAATCGGAACGCCTGCCGCACCGTGGTCTTGACGCGTCTACCGGCCTCAATGGGAGGCTCAATTTTCCAGTCACGTGCCACTGCCAGGACAGCATCAAGAAGAACTGGATACTTGTAATTTTTTGGCACGACGCTTTCGACCTCGCCTGCCTCATTGAACAGAATATCTACTATGACGTGATCCCTGAGATCGGCCCTGATAGCTTCGTCGGGCATCCTTGGCATCGGAGCGCGCAGCAGGCGCATTTCCTTATCCAAGGAATTTCCGGGCGCCCACGTCGGCTTCACCAACCCATTTTTAATTAAGGTGGCTTCAGCCGCAACGCCGGACAGCTCGACTTCAGAACCGACGCCATACGTCTGCTGCGGCGGGCTGCTGCATGCCACGAGAACGGAAGCGAAAAGAAGTGAAATGGCCAAGGTGTGAGTCATGGTGATATGCCCTGTGGACCTCAAGTTTTAAGCTGAGCGGCGGGCTAAAGCGAATTAGGTACGCCATCGCATTCAGAATTGCCACCGGCTATGCAGACAGAGTGCAGACATTTCCATTTGGAAATATAGTATACCTGGCTTTATGATTTGCGGCATCCCACGTATACGGGAGGCGAAGAAACTCGGCAGATCTTGTCTCGGGTTTTTCTTGATCGAGGAATCAGGGACATCGTTCGCGGACGTACGGATTGACTGGAGCCAGTCGTTTTTTTAAGTCCGCTTCGGATCAGTAAGCAGTTCCTCTGATGGTCCGGCACTGGCCGAATAAAGCCAAGGCCTGAACGGGTAAGATCGACCCGAAGCCGTCACCCAACCGGGTCATTAGGACTACGCTACTATTTCACAAGCTGTTCCGGCTCTTCGAAACCGCTTTCTACCATACGATGATACAGTGGAGCCTGCTACTCAAGAAACGCTTAGGCTAAGAATTCGTTCATCAGCCCGATCAGCCCCAACGGTTTTGCACCATGATTGGCGGGCCCGATGACGTACACAGCCCACTTCGACATTGCATGAGCAAGGACTGTTTGAATGAATCACGAAAACGATGAGGTTTGGAGAATCCGCGTTCATTTGGCAGCCGCGAACCGACTGGCGGTGTACGACGACCTAGAAGAAGGTATCGATAACCACTTCACAGTGCGCGTTCCGGGCAAGGAAGATCGGTATTTGGTACTCCCGTTCGGCCGGCACTGGTCCGAAGCAAAGGCGAGCGACCTGATCGTATTCAACGAAGCCGGCGATGTTCTCGAAGGGGATGGAACTCTGGAACTCAGCGCACTGAGCATTCACGCTCCTCTTCATCGAATCACCGGTGCGAATGTGGTCCTGCACACACATCAGACGTGGGCCCTAGCGCTGAACATGATGGAAGACAACCGCCTGCTCCCTGGGAGTCAGACCGCAGCTTTCCTCACGCCGCACATTGCTTACGACGACGGCTACGCAGGCCTTGCTGACTCGCTGAGCGAAGGCGAACGACTTGCTGCCATTCTAGGCACCAAGCAAATTGTTTTTATGAAAAACCACGGCGTTCTCGTGATCGGCGAAACGATCGCGCAGGCTTACCGACGCCTGTACAAGCTAGAGCGCGTTTGCCGCGCGCAAATACTGGCAATGTCTACCGGCCGGCCGTTAGCGGTACTTGACGAGGCAACTGTAGAGAAGGTGAGCCGCCCAAATCCGCGCAACAGTCATTCGCAGGAAGAGCGCGAAGCGCTCTATTTCGCGGCCATGATGCGGGTGTTAGATCGCGACATGCCCGGCTATGCGGATTAATGAATGGTCAGGCGATTAGTCCTGGCTTGTCTATTTGCGTTTGCTTACGACGTCGACTCCGGCAACCGAACTTCAAGTCGTATGCAAGGCCGTCTCGTCCACAAATGGAGCGCTGATAGGGTTTTGATCAAAAGTGGATTGCTACTCAAAAAAGGGGCGGCCATGGCTTAGATATAGTTACCGGATTCGGGACTAGATTATCGGTGCCTTTTCTGCCCAACAGCGATGCATGCTCTCCACCACAAGCATTGACCTGCACTCCATTGACGATGCACGACATTGGGAAACGGTGGAGGAACCCCACACGGACTAGCCAAGAGTCGCTTCCGCTATAGAGTAAAGGCGACCGTCTGCTGTTGGCCGAAACCGGACCTTCATTAAATGCAGCAAAAGTTCTGCCTAAAAAGCCTTAGCCTATGACGCAATCCAAACGCTGAATATAAAGTAAGAAGTCGGCATGACTCATTACGAAAACTCAGCTCCACTGTTGGGATCGAGATCTATTGCCAAAGAGCCGCCAAAAAACAGCCAACGGGCAGCGTTACCGCGTCATGCAGCTTGTCCCGAACACAATTAGTCGTTACTACCGCATTGGCTGCGGTCGCAATGTCCATTTTAGTGCGCGACCGGTGTGCACGACCTGTACGCGATCTGCCTGTATCCGACGTCTCGCTCGAACCGGACGTCATCTGTTCCATCAGCAGCCGAACTGGGCCGCCGTGTCGATTCGCCCGGCACCTGAAGCCATACCTTGCCGGAGTCCTGTATCACACGGCGGAAATTGGGCGCCAATACGGCAGAAGAGATCAACACCCGGATCAAGGCTGCCAGGCAACTGCCTTGCGGGCAGCACGACGACAATTACCTTTACTAGAAAATCCGCGCCGCCTCCCCTCGCCAATCGGTGAAGAACAAAAAAAGGCCAACCGTCGCGGTTGGCCCTTGTCTTCGTCAGACCGCACTTGCGCGGTCCTTGCTGCTTAACTTAATGCATGCTGCTTACATCTGCACCGTGTCCGCGACCTTGCTGAATTCCTCCAGCTTGTCGAAGTTCATGTAGCGATAGATGTCCGCCTCATTTCCCTCCAGCGCGCCGGTGTTGGCCATGTACTCTTCCTTGGTCGGAATCCGGCCCAGTATCGAGCAGACCGCGGCCAGTTCAGCGGAACCGAGGTAGACGCGGGTATCGACGCCCAGGCGGTTCGGGAAGTTGCGGGTCGAGGTCGACATCACGGTTGCACCCTTGCGGACCTGCGCCTGGTTGCCCATGCACAGCGAGCAGCCCGGCGTTTCCATGCGGGCGCCGGTGCGGCCCAGGTTGCCGTAGTGGCCTTCCGAGGTCAGCACCTGCGCGTCCATCTTGGTCGGCGGCGCGATCCACAGCTTGACCGGGATGTCGGACTTCCCTTCCAGCAGCTTGGAAGCTGCGCGGAAGTGGCCGATGTTGGTCATGCAGGAACCGACGAAGACTTCGTCGATCTTGTCGCCGGCGACGTCAGCCAGAGTCTTCACGTCGTCCGGGTCGTTCGGGCAGGCGACGATGGGTTCATGGATATCGGCCAGGTCGATCTCGATGACGGCCGCATACTCGGCGTCGGCATCCGGCGCCAGCAGGTCCGGCTTCGCGAGCCAGGCTTCCATTGCGCGGATGCGGCGCTCCAGCGTGCGCTTGTCCTGGTAGCCGTTGGCGATCATCCACTTCATCAGCGTGACGTTGGAGGTCATGTATTCCATGATCGGCTCCTTGTCCAAATGCACCGTGCAGCCGGCGGCGGAACGCTCGGCCGATGCGTCCGACAGCTCGAACGCCTGCTCGACCTTCAGCTTGGGCAGGCCCTCGATTTCGAGGATGCGGCCGGAGAAGATGTTCTTCTTGCCCTTCTTCTCCACGGTCAGCAGGCCGGAGCGGATCGCGTACAGCGGAATTGCATTGACCAGGTCGCGCAGCGTGACGCCAGGCTGCATCTCGCCCTTGAAGCGCACCAGCACCGACTCGGGCATGTCCAGCGGCATCACGCCGGTGGCGGCGGCGAACGCGACCAGGCCGGAGCCGGCCGGGAAGGAAATGCCGATCGGGAAGCGGGTGTGCGAGTCGCCGCCGGTGCCGACGGTGTCGGGCAGCAGCAGGCGGTTGAGCCAGGAGTGGATCACGCCGTCGCCGGGGCGCAGCGCAACGCCGCCGCGGTTGGACATGAAGGCAGGCAGTTCCTTGTGCATCTTCACGTCCACCACTTTCGGGTAGGCCGAGGTATGGCAGAAGGACTGCATCACCAGGTCGGCCGAGAAGCCGAGGCAGGCCAGGTCTTTCAGCTCGTCGCGGGTCATCGGGCCGGTGGTGTCCTGCGAGCCGACCGTGGTCATCTTCGGTTCGCAATAGGTGCCGGGACGAACGCCCTCGCCTTCCGGCAGGCCGCAGGCGCGGCCGACCATCTTCTGCGCCAGCGAGTAGCCCTTGGCCGATGCGGCCGGGTTCTGCGGCAGGCGGAACAGCGTCGAGGCCGGCAGGCCCAGCGCCTCGCGCGCCTTTGCGGTGAGGCCGCGGCCGACGATCAGCGGAATGCGGCCGCCGGCGCGCACTTCGTCGAACAGCACGTCGGACTTGACCGTGAATTCGGCGATCACTTCACCATTCTTCAATGCGCGGCCTTCGTACGGACGCAGTTCGATCACGTCGCCCATGTCCATCTTCGACACGTCGAGTTCGATCGGCAGCGCGCCGGCGTCTTCCATCGTGTTGTAGAAGATCGGCGCGATCTTGTTGCCCAGACAGACGCCGCCAAAGCGCTTGTTCGGGATGAAGGGGATGTCTTCGCCGGTGAACCACAGCACCGAGTTGGTCGCCGACTTGCGCGAGGAGCCGGTGCCGACCACGTCGCCGACATAGGCGACCAGGTTGCCCTTGGCCTTCAGCGCGTCGATCTGGCGGATCGGGCCGATCTTGCCCGCTTCGTCAGGGTAGATGCCGGGGCGCGCGTTTTTCAGCATCGCCAGCGCATGCATCGGGATGTCCGGGCGGGTGGTGGCGTCCGGCGCCGGCGACAGGTCGTCGGTATTGGTTTCGCCGGTGACCTTGAACACGGTCAGCGTCATGCTTTGCGGAACTTCAGGACGCGAGGTGAACCACTCGGCGTCGGCCCACGACTGCAGCACGGCCTTCGCATTCGCGCTGCCCTTGTCAGCCAGGTCCTTGACGTCATGGAAGTAGTCGAACATCAGCAGCGTCTTCTTCAGGCCCTCGGCGGCGACCTCGCCGACTGCCGGGTCGTCCAGCAGGTCGATCATGGGCTTGATGTTGAAGCCGCCCAGCATGGTGCCCAGCAGGCGGGTAGCCAGTTCGCGCGAAATCAGCGGGCTGGACTCGGTGCCCTTGGCGACCTGCTCCAGGAAAGTGCTCTTGACGCGGGCGGCGTCGTCCACGCCGGCGGGAACACGGTGGCTGATCAGTTCGACCAGGAAGGATTCTTCGCCGGCAGGCGGGTTTTTCAGGAGCGCCACCAGGTCGGCGGTCTGCGGTGCAGACAGCGGAAGCGGAGGAATGCCCAGGGACGCGCGTTCGGCGACGTGGGAGCGGTACGCAGCTAGCATGAATGTGCTCTTCGGATAGGGTGTGGAAGAAAGTCGGGAAGCGGAAATCAAACGTTTTCCATTTCGCGCACCATTGTACCGCAATCAGTCTTATATAAGACATAAGACCAGCTGAAATAGTCGGGATTGTTGTATGGCAGCAATGGGACTGCAAATCCGGCCGCCTGGCTTTGCGCCTGGTTCAGGCCGATCGCATGCGCTGTTTATTCGAGGCGGTCGGCATTTTCAGCGGCGACACAGAAACCCGGCACGTCCCCCGCTTCAATGGGCTTGCTGAACAGGAAGCCCTGGAATTCGTCGCACGCAAGTTGTCGCAGGAACTGAAGCTGCGCTTCGGTTTCGACGCCCTCCGCAATCACCCTGAGTCCGAGGCCATGCGCCAGACTGAGGATGGATTGAACAATGGCTTCGCTGCCGGATTCGGCGCCGAGATCGCGGACGAAAGCGCGGTCTATTTTCAACGCCTGAACGGGGAAGCGCTTCAGATACGCGAGGCTCGAATACCCGGTGCCGAAATCGTCGATCGATAAACTGATGCCCAGTTGCCTGATTTTCTGCAGAACCATTTCAACATCTTCCGCATGGCTCATTGCCGTGCTCTCGGTGATTTCCAGTTCGAGGTTGAGCGGATCGGCGCTGCTCAATGCAAGGCAGCGCTCGATCATGGACAGCAGGTCTTTCTGGCGAAATTGTCTCAGCGATAAATTGACCGCTATCTTCAACGGCAGGCCAAGCTGCCGGTTCCAGGCGGCGAGCTGCCGGCAGGCTTGTTCCAGCACCCAGGCGCCGATCGGCACGATCAGCCCGGTAGTCTCCGCGATCGGAATGAATTGTGCCGGCGATACATCGCCAAGCACCGGATTCTTCCAGCGCAATAGCGCTTCGAATCCAACGATCTTCCCGGTGTCGATGCTGACTTTCGGCTGGTAGACGATGCGCAATTCATTGCGGGACAGCGCCCGCCTGAGGTGCGTTTCAATATTCAGATTCACCAGGAGCGGGGAATGCCCGCTCTCGGAAACATAATGAATCGGCTCGGCCGCCTCGGTGCGGGCATTGTGCTTGGCAATATCGGCAAGACGCAGCAATTCGTCTGCATTGCGTCCATCCTGCGGAAAAATGGCAATGCCGATCACCGGGCCAAAGTAAAACTCCTGCTGCCCGATCAGGACCGGCGCGCAAAGCCGCTCGTGCACATTCGCTGCGAAATGCCCGATCGATGAATCGATTTCGCCATGCGGCGCCATCAGCGAAAATTCATTGCTCTTCGTGCGGGCAATGCAGATTTCGCCCGGAAGAAATGAACGCAATAAGGCCGCAGCCTGGCGGATGGCTTCCTCGCAGGCCGCGTGCCCCGCGAGGTCAATGATTTCCTGGACCCGTTCGAGCGAAATGACCAGGATGGCAAAACCGTTGCCGGGCAACGTGGCGGACGTCCGCTCGGAAACGATCCGGTTGAACTGGTTCTGGTTCGGCAATGCGGTCTCCGGATCGAAATCGACCAGGTAGGCGACGCGCATTTCCGCCTGCTTCCATTCGGTAATATCGGTCAGCACATTGACCCGCTGCTTGTGGTCATTTTCGCCGTCAAGCTTGCTGCTCGCATGAATGACCGTGCGCGGGATCCCTGCCCCGTTCTGCATTTCGGCTTCGGCGACGACCATCCGGCCCGGGTGTGTCGGGTCGTCGTGTCCGTCATGCATCCTCGTGTTTATCCCGGAAGGCAGTGCATCGGTTTCGGGAGCGCCGATCAATTCTTTCTGGCCGCGGCCGACGAAATCCGCGAACGCCTTGTTGATCAGCACAATCTTGCGGAATTCATCGACCACCCATACCGGCGTCGCCAGCGTATCCAGAATCGTCCTGACGTAATTGGCGTTCCTGGTCAGGCGCCGTTCGCTGCTTTCAAGCTGTCCGATGAGCGCATTGCGGCGCCCGGCATCGCGCCCCACTCGCCAGGCGAGAAAAACTGCGATGGCGGAAATCAGGACCAGGAAGAATACGGCAGCCCGCATTTCTTCTTTCCAGAATGCCAGCGCGACCGATTTGTCCCGTCCGACGATGACAAGCAGCGGAAAAGGATCGACCGACGCATAGCCATAAATACGCTCGACGCCATCGACCGGACTTTGCGCGATGAAAGTACCCCGCTTTTCAGAGCGCAGATATCTTTCGAACAATGGCGATTTCGAAAACGACTGGCCTATCGCATTGACCAGTGTAGGCCCCCGGACCAGCATGACGCCGTCATGACCCATCAGGGTTACCGAGCCGCCTTTCCCGAGATCTACCGAATTGTAGATATTCTGGAAGAATCCGGTGCCGGCCTGGACCAGCGCGGCGCCGGTTTTCCGATGCCGCTCATCCATCAACTGGCGGCTGAAATTCACCGTGGCCTGGCCGGTGCCGGCATCCACATCGCTTAATTCGACAGTCAGCCCGGTCGGCGATGCCGCCGAAGGATAAGCCGGTAATTTCCGATTGCCTTGTTCCTTATTGGCGGGATTGGCCGCCAGGCTTCGCGCAACCAGCACCCCGTCGGCATTGAACAGGTAGCCGCCCATGAAAAAGTCTTCCAGAGTGACAAGCTGCATTGCCGACTGCAGCATCGATTCGGGTGCGACGCCGGCGCCGCTGGCAGACTGCTGCTGGATACGGGTCAGAATCCCGTCGACCGCCTTGGTCGACGTGAACGTGTGGGCTGCGAAGGCGGTGGCGATGTTCCGGAGATTGGTCGCTTCCTGGTTCAATGTGTCGCGGTAACTGGCGGCGAGAATGGCCGTGGTGGCTGCCGCCAGAATGGAAAGCAGCATGCCGACCGCGGCAATGAGCGGCCAGCGGGAATTCCTGTAATGCTGCCCGACGGGGCCGGTTGTTGAAATGGGTTCCATCAGGCATAAAAAGGTTACGCGACAGGACCGGCTGACTTGTCCGTGCCATGAGCACCGGGTTCAAAGAATACGGGATCGGGAAAACGTGCGATCGATCGTCTCGGCTGGAAATGGGTAATGCCATTCCGCGCTGAACCTATTGGGTTGCACAAATTAAAATATTGGCGATGCGAGTACGGGCTGAATCTGTTTCCAAATCGAATTGTTAAATCGGCGAAAAAAGAGCGCTAGTGTAACCCGCCTTGCAGCAGAGCAAACAATGCAATGACGACATTCAATTCAAAAACTTGCGCAGGATCGCCGCCATGCCATTACCGGATTTATTAAAACGTTGACGTATTCATAAAGGAATGAAAGCGAAACCAAATGGAAACTCTGGCCACGCCGGCGTCCATTCCGCCGGTCAATTGCCGGATTTTTTTACATGACTTTCGGTCGACCCAACCGCACTGCCGGTAACAAACTGATTTCCTTGAGTTTTTAATTACAGGCGCGAAGCTTGCTTCGTTCCAGGCACGACGCTTACCGGTGGGACCATTGGAGGAAACGACATGAAACCACGCACACGCGATCTGCTGATAGGACTGGCGCTTTGCGCGAGCGGCGCCAGCCAGGCAGCCATTTACACGACGCAGTTATCGGGTCCGGCGGAAGCGCCTCCCAATACCTCGGCGGGCACCGGAAGCGCCATCGTCAACTTCGACACGGCGACCCATGTCTTCAGCATCGACATGAGTTTCAGCGGCCTGACAGGGACGACGACTGCGTCCCACATACACTGCTGCATTGCGCCCTCCGGAACGGCTCCGGTCGCGACCCAGGTTCCGACATTCAATGCTTTCCCGCTGGGTGTGACGAGCGGAAGTTACAGCCGCACCTTCGACACGCTGGATATCACAAGCTGGAACACGCCCTTCGTGGCGGCCAATGGCGGCACGGCGGCAGGCGCGGAAGCCGCATTCGCGGCCGGGCTGGCCGCGGGCACCAGCTATCTGAACGTCCATACGACGGCATTTCCGGGCGGCGAAATACGCGGCTTCCTGACCCCCACCGCGACCGGCCAGGTGCCCGAACCGCCTGCCCTTGCGCTGCTTGCGATCAGCGTCGGCGCGCTCGTCGCGGCACGGCGCCGGCGCAGCACGTCGGGCAAGGCCATGCGCTAGCGGCGCAGGCTATCGAGGCGCACGGCGCTGCGCCGCCCGTAGATCGCCTCGATCGGCCCCTGCGCATGCCGCGCCAGCCACCAGCGGCTCAGCAGCACCTGCAGCACCATGATGGCGGCCGCGAGCGCCAGCAGCAGCGCTGGCCTGCGTTCGGCCAGCGCGCCCAGGCCGAGTCCGGCGCCCTGCAGCAGCAGCAGGCCCAGCAGCGACTGGCCCAGGTAATTCGTCAGCGACATCCGTCCAACCGGCGCGAGCCAGTCGAACAGCAGCCGGCGGGCGCCGCCGCGCGCCAGCATCACGGACGCCAGGTAGGCCGCGGCCAGCACCGAGCCGCCGACCGGCAGCAGCGCGAACACCAGGTCGTTCCACGGTTGCGGGTGCACCGGATTGATCGCCTGCGCCAGCGCCATGGCTGCCCAGACCAGGTTGAAAGGCAGCCCGATGCACAGTCCCACGGTGCGCACCCGCCGCCACAGGTCCAGGTGCCGGTGCGGCCTGGTCAGCCAGCCGAGCCGGACGGACAGCATCCCCAGCAGGAACAGCGCGAGCAGGTGCGGCGCAAGGAAGACCGAGCCCAGGGTGATCGACGCATAGTCGCCGACACGCTGCGCGATCACCTCGTCGGATGCGGCGGACAGGTAGACTGCATGCGCGGCAAGCGCGTCGTCCACGTAGCTGATCGCGTCCTGCTCCAGCGCGCCGTCGTCCGCGCCTGGCCAGGCGACCATCACGTTGACCGCGACCAGCAGCAGCCAGGCAGCCAGCCACGACCAGGCGCCGAAGCGCACGCGTGACAGGCGGGCGCCGGCCATGTTCAGGATAAGGAAACCGGTCAGGCCGTAGACAGTCAGGATGTCGCCGGCCCAGATCAGCATGCCGTGCAGCAGGCCGACGCCGAGCAGCCACGTCAGCCGGCCGCGATAGCTGTCGCGCACGCTGCGCCAGTCGGGAAGGCGCTTCCTCAGCGCCGCGGTCTGCAGCGCGAAACCCGCGCCGAACAGGAAAGCGAAGATGGGGTAGAACTTTTGCTCGGCCAGGAAAGCCACGAGGAATACGGCGGCGCGGTCGGCCCAGGACGGGTCCGGCATCACGCCATAACGCAGCGCGCCGAAACCCCACACGAAGGACCAGACGTTGACCAGCAGGATGCCAAACACGGCGACGCCGCGCGCGGCGTCGATCTGCACCGCGCGCGCCGGTTTCGGCTGCGCCGGACCTGCTGTGATGATATTGCCCATGCAACGCCCGACACCCTGGCCTGAAAGGCATGCAGCGTACCAAAAATCGTCGCGCAGGGCTTGTGCGCAAGCGTGTAAAAGCAACAAGCCGGCGCATGCATCGACATGCGTGTAAAGAAGGGCCGGTCCTGCGCCGGCCCCGCAGTCACCAGGTATAGGCCCCGTAGGTCGGGCTGCCGACGATGGTGACGGGCTGCGCCGCCTTGCTGATATAGGCATCCACGTCCGCCTGCAGCAGCAGCCGCTGCGCCTTCAGCGCATTCGCCGCGGCAGTGCGCGCCGCGACCAGGCCGGCACGGTCGCCGTAGCGCTCCTCCAGCGAAGGCCGCGGGTCGCCCGCCGCCTGCCTGACCGCGGCGGTCGGCGCGAACACGAAGGACGAGCCGGCCGCCTCGCAGCCGTCGGTGCCGTCGGCCTTGCCGCCGAAGGCGGCCGAGCGCAGGTTCCAGCCGGTATTGGTCGCCACCGGCGCCACCACTTCGGGCAGGCGGATGCCGGCGACGTCATTGCCGTCGGCGTCGACTTTGGACACGGCGTTCGGGTAATACCTGCCGGTCGGCTGCGGCGGATAAATGTCGAGGATGCCGGCGTCGAACCGGCTGCCGAAGTTGAACTGGTTCCGCACCGTGACCAGGCCGGAATACAGCGCTTTCGGGATGGTAGGGAAGCCCAGCGCCGCCTGCGGCACGGTGCCTATGCCGATGCTGGAGAACGGTCCGGTGCTTGCGAACACCGCCGTCCCGGCCGCGGTGCTGGGCACGGCGCTCGGCGGCGGCTGCGTGCCATCCACCCATTGGTCGAGTGCGACGAACAGCGCGCGCAGCGCCGGGTTCGGGTCCACGCCGCTGCCGAACTGGGTGCAGGTGGTGGGCGCCGCGGTGGTCGGCGACGCATTGCCATGCTGCGATCCCGCAATGTAATAGTTGCGCACGTTGGCCGGCTCGCGCACGTCGGCCCCTGTCGCGGGATCGGTCGTCAGCAGCGATCCGCCCTTGACCCAGTATTCATTGCCGGAGATGACATTGATGACGACCGGGCAGGTGCCGGTCGCGGTGCAGCGCACATTGCGGCCGTCTGTCTTGCCCGACAGCGGGTCGGTCGTGGTCGTATAGGAAAACGGGAACACGCCTTCCGCGTTCAGGTGGTTCTGGCGGTTGCGCTCGGTGCGGCCGGCCTGGGCGAAACGGTAGTTCAGGCCCAGCCCGTTGCCGCCGCCTATCCAGTTGAAGACGCCGTCAAACACTTTCCGGCCATTGCCGTCCTGGTTGAAGCCGAGCCAGATGAAGTCGTTCATGAAACGCGCCGGCTGCGACAGCGACCAGGACAGCACGCGGTCGACGCTGCCGGCGACGGGATTGGGTGTGCCCAGGCTGTCGGCCCGGGCGCTGCGCAGGAAGGAAACGAAGTCGCGCTGCGCCGCGAAGCCGATGCCGGCGACATACGGGTCGACGGCGGTGAAGTTCAGCTCGTAGATCCAGCTTTGCTGGAATGCGGCGCCGCCGGCCAGCGCAATCGTGTTGGGGCCGGTCCATGACCAGTCGGTCGGCGGCACCACGGTCGGCGTGTCGGTCGTGTAGTGCCGCTTCGTGAGCGTCGCCCTGGTGGTGTCGGTGGTCGCGGTCTTGTAATAGGTGGTGAAGGACTTCGTGGTCGCATTGTCGATCACGATGTATTCGTAGCTGGGACCGGTGATGGCCGAACCATCCGGGTTTTTGGCGACCGGCAGCGTGATTTTCAGGCTGTCGGCCGTGGTGTCGTTGGCGACCTCCCCGTCCCAGCCGGCCCAGGCCAGCGTGTAGCCCTGGTTCATCAGGAAGCCGGCGCCCGCATCGGCGGCAGTGCTTGGATTATTCCCGCCGGCCGACTGGTTGAAGGAGCCGAACTGCTTGGTCCCGCGGTTGTTGACTTCGAAGAACAGCTTCCTGTTTCCTTTGGATGCGTCGACCGGCTTGAGCAGGTAGAAGTCCATTGAATATTCGACCATGCCATTGGCATTTTTAGGCGCCAGCGCGATATCGGCGATGACCTTGTTCCTCGGGTCGTTCGGGTCGAGCTGGCCGGTGGCGGTGCCGCGTATCTTCTGGTAGGCGCCGACCGCGCCGAAGGCCTTGCCGCCGAACGTGACTGCCTCGCTGCTCGCTGCGTCCAACACGATCTTTGTGATGCCGCTTGCCACCGCCTGCGTGGAAGGCGTCTGGCTGCCGCCGTTGTTGCCGGCATTGTTGCCGGCGCTGTTGTCGTTGCTGCTGCCGCCGCAGCCGGCCAGCCCGGCAATGACGAATATGGAAAGGAATGCATGCCGGAACCGTCCGGGCATGCGGGATCGATTTTTCATTGCGGTCTCCATTCTGGTTTTAGTTTTTTAATGCATAAAAATTATCCCGCCGCCTAAAAGTGTGCACAACAAGCTGTTGTAAAAATCAATTGAGCGCAATCAACGACCTGCAATGGTCGCTGGACAATGTGGCGTTAAATAAACTGCGGGGGCTAAAATAGGCGCATCCGTTCACCTGTCCAAGCCATGTACCTAAGAAGTTTTTTCATCGGCGCCCTGTTCGGCGCATCCGTTCTGCCTGCTCTTGCCGCATCCGACAAACCGCTCTACGACCGCCTCGGCGGCATGCGGCAAATTAACGACATTGTCAGCAAGACCATAGACCGCACGTCCAGCGATCCCCGCACGAAGCGTAGTTTCGAAGGCATCAAGCTTGCCGCGGTGAAGGAAAGCGTGGCCCAGCACCTGTGCGAACTGTCCGGGGGGCCCTGCAAGTATGAAGGCGCATCGATGGCCAAGGCGCACGCTGGCCTGGCCATCACGTCGGAAGAATTCGACATCATGGATGCTTATCTCGCCGAAGAGCTGAGCGCGCACGGCGTGGCCGACGCCGACAAGGCCGAGCTGCAGAAGCTGCTCGGCCCGATGAAGCCGGACGTGGTTGGGAAGTAAAGGCGCCGCCTGGCGGCCGGCCCTTTGCAGCTAGCCCTTGGCGGGATTGATCAGGTACTTGGTGCCGGTGGCCCGCTTGCCGTAGGCGGCCAGCGCGTCGGCCTGCAATGCTTCCGCGAGCGACACGACCTTGGTGTAATGGCTGGCGAATGTCGTCTTGAGTTCATCGGCGACGCGCTGCTTGAGCTGCTGCACCCTGGCCGGCTCGATCTTTTGCAGGAAGGGGAAGAGCAGCCATCCGCCCATGCTCCAGGTCATGCCGAAGTCGCGCACCAGTTCGGTCGGACGCGTGTCGAGGCCGCCATAGATGTAGACCTGCTTGAACGTGGTCGAGCCGTAGCGGCTGTATTCCTTCGCGGTGCGGTTGGCCGCGGCTTCCATGCAGCTGAGGATCTGCCCGGCCAGCCGGCCGCCGCCGATCGCGTCGAATGCAATCGTGGCGCCGGTCTCGACCAGCGCATTGGTCAGGTCCTCGATGAAGCTGTCCGACGTGCTGTCGACGACATATTTCGCGCCGTCCTTGCGCAGCAGTTCTTCCTGCTCCTTCGAGCGGACGATGTTGACCAGCGCGACGCCGTCCTTCTGGCAGATGCGGTTGAGCATCTGGCCGAGGTTGGACGCGGCGGCGGTGTGCACCAGCGCCTTGTGGCCTTCGCGGCGCATGGTCTCGACCATGCCCAGCGCGGTCAGCGGGTTGACGAAGGAGGAGGCGCCGTCGGCCGGCGTCGCGCCTTCCGGCAGCAGCAGGCACTGCTCGACCGGCACCGCCCGGTATTGCGAATACATCGCGCCGCCAAGCACGGCGACCGTCTTGCCCATCAGCTTCTGCGCGGCTTCCGACGCGCCGGCGGCGACCACCACGCCCGCGCCTTCGTTACCGACCGGCATCGACATGTCCAGCCTGGCAGCCATTGCCTTCATGCCCTTCTCCGGGATGCGCGCGGTGGCGACCGGGCCGTGCTCGCCCTGCGTCACGGTCACCGTGCTCATGTCGGCGGCGCCGAACAGCAGGCCGATGTCGGATGGGTTGATCGGCGACGCTTCGATGCGGACCAGCACCTCGTTGTCGGCAGGTGTCGGGACAGGCACGCTGACCAGCGAAAGTTCGAGTTCGCCGGTGTTCTTTACCAGGGAACGAAGTTGCAATGCGGTCTTTTCGCTGACGGAATTCATGGTGGATCTCCTTCGTGGGTGTTGTCGGATTTTTACGGCGCTGCCGATCTTATCACCGCGTGGTCGAAGGGGTTGACGGGACGGTCCGTCACGCGGCCCCGTCCTCCGCCCCGCTGCCCTTCCGGTACTCGCGCCACGACCGTATGCCTTCCCAAAGCAGCACTTCCCACCACAACATGAATTGCTCGAACAGGAACATGATGGACCTCACTAATTAATAAGGATGAGCCCGATGACTTCGATGACTTCGATGGCTCGGTTGTCTCCGATGGCAATGGCGGCGGTAAAGGCAATGACCCGTACTGCAATTGCCGCGCCGCTACTTGATGCTGGACGGAAGCGGTATTGCACGGAGCGTGCCACCGGCCGCTGGCAGGCCGCAGACGACGGTTTACCCCTGCATTCAGGGCATGGAGCGGCCGGATGGCGCAGGAAGTCCCCGGAAAGCGCGCAATGATGTCGGGCCGGACCCGACAGTCAGGTCCGACACAGTCGGGCCGGCGACGCCTGGCCGCGCCGGCTAGTAAAATTACGGGAACCCGCAAGCTCCCGGTCCCCGATCCCGAAGAAAAATCAGCGAACCATGACAGACCCCTTTCAGCAGCCGGAAGGCACTTTCACCCAACATGACGAAGACGCCAGCATGTTCGACATCGCACCGGTGTCCCTCTGGCTGGAGGATTACAGCGGCGTCCGGCGCCAGTTGCAGGAATGGCAGGACGAGGGCGTCACCGACCTGCGCGCCTTCCTGCTGGCCGACCTGTCGCGGGTGCAGCGCTGCAGCAGCCAGATCCGGGTGCTGCGCGTGAACCGCAAGACCCTCAGCCTGTTCGAAGCCGGCAGCAGCGAGCAGCTCATCGCAAACCTGGCGCGGGTATTCAGGGACGACATGCTCGAAACCCATGTCGAGGAACTGGTGCAGCTCTGGGACGGCAAGCCCGGCTTCACCAGCAACGCGGTCAACTACACGCTGACCGGGAAGCGGCTCGACATCCAGCTCAACGCGACCGTATTGCCCGGCCATGAAGGCACGCTGGCGCGCGTACTGGTCGCCATCGAGGATGTCACGCCGCGCGAGGCGGCGCGGCGCAGGCTGGACCGCAGCGAGAACTATGCGCGGGCGCTCTTCGAGCATTCGCCGGTGTCGCTGTGGGTCGAGGACTTCAGCGTCATCCGCGGGCTGATCGAGGAAGTGCGCGCGCAGGGCATCGACGACTTCCGCGTCTTCACCGACGTGCACCCGGAATTCGTGGACCGCTGCATGGAAAACATCCGCGTGATGGATGTCAACCGCCAGACGCTGCAGATGTTCGCCGCGCCCGACAAGGCGACGCTGCTGAGGCAGACCGACGCGGTGTTCCGCGACGAGATGCGGCACCATTTCCGCGAGCAGCTGATCGAGCTATGGAACGGCAAGCTGTTCCAGCAGCGCGAGGTGGTGAACTACACGCTGGCCGGCGACAAGCTGCATGTGTACCTGCAGTTCTCGGTGCTGCCCGGCCATGAGCAAGACTGGTCCAAGGTGCAGGTCGCGCTGATCGACATCACCGCGCGCAAGAAGGCGGAAGCCTATCTCGAATACCTGGGCAAGCATGACGTTCTGACCAAGCTGAAGAACCGCGCGTTCTATGTCGACGAACTGAACCGCCTGGAGCGCAGGCAGCCCTTCCCGGTGACCGTGATCGTCACCGACCTCAACAACCTGAAGACCATCAACGACGAACTGGGCCATGCGGCCGGCGACGCGCTGCTGCGGCGGGTCGGCGAGGTGCTGGGCGAGGCGGTGGAGGCGCCCTGCTATGCGTCCCGGGTCGGCGGCGACGAGTTTTCCATCCTGCTGCCCAACACCGACGAGCGCGCCGGCGCCGTCGTCGTCGAGCGCATACAGAAGCTCATCGAATTGAACAACCAGTACTACTCGGGCGTCACGCTCAGCCTGTCGATCGGCGCGGCGACCACCGGGCCGGGCGAGAGGCTGGAGTCGGTCGTGCAGCGGGCGGACAGCGAGATGTATGCGGACAAGCGCCGCTACTACCTGGCCGGCGACGTGCCGGACCGCCGCAACAAGTAGGCAAAAGGGAAACGGCGGAGGCGACTACAGTCGCGGCCGCGCGGCTACTTGCCGGACGGCGTGACCGGCGCTTCCAGCCCGCCGCTCACGAAGGTCGTGATCTGCTCGAGGATTTCATCGGGGTCGTCCGGATTGCAGACATCGCTGGCAAGCTGTTCGAGCCGGTGCGTGTCCGAGAAGGCATACATGTAGGCGCCGACCATCAGCGTCACCCGCCAGTAGATGTCCTTCTCCGGCAGGTGCGGCAGCGCCTTGCGCAGCGCGTCGACATAGGCGCGGGTCGACACGTCATAGGCTTCGTTGCGCAGCTGGTAGGAAATTTCCGGCGGTTCGGTGTGCAGCCGCGACTGCAGCCGGATGAACGCCCGCCCCTCGGGCGTGGCCCGCAGCGCCAGGGTCGGCTTCAGGAAGGCCAGCACGATGTCGCGCACGGTCGGCGGCTCGGCCTGCGCCATCAGCGCCGCCAGGTTGTCGAGCCGGGCGTCCGAGATCTTGCGGCTGCGGCGCAGGAACACTTCCTCGAACAGCCCGAACTTGGAGCCGAAGTAATAACTGATCAGCGCCTGCGTCACATTGGCCTTCTGGGACACCTCGCGCAGCGTGGTGCCGGCATAGCCGAGGTCGGCGAACGTGACCTCGGCGGCGTCCAGCATGGTTTCGCGCACGTTGCCGGTCGCGCCTTCCGGCCGCCCTATCCTGCCGCGCTTCGGCGCTTCCACTTCCGCCAGCCTTGCCTTCGCCATCTGCGTTTCTTTCTCGTCGTTCCGGATCGTCGAGCCCGGATTCTAGCAAAGCGCGGCCATTCAGGCCGTTGCCGCCAGCGCCTGCGCCAGCGGCATCACCGCCGCATACTTCTGCCGCATGTCGAACAGGTTGGCTTCGTGCGGACCCAGCGCCCTGTCACCGACGCAGTCTTCCACCACCAGCGGCCGGAAACCCAGCGACATCGCGTCCACCACGCTGGCCCGCACGCAGCCGCTCGTCACGCTGCCCGCCAC
>NZ_FXUL01000009.1 GCF_900182955.1 Noviherbaspirillum suwonense
CTGGGGCGGCAGGCGATCGACCCGCCGGGCCAGGCCAAGCCGGACCTGTGGATCATCCAGCAGCTCGCGCAGCAGCTGGGGCTGGACTGGAACTATGGCCACGTGTCGGAAGTGTTCGACGAGATGCGGCACAGCATGCCGAGCATTGCCGGCATCAGCTGGGACCGGATGGAGCGGGACAATGCGGTGACGTATCCGTGCATGAAGGAAGGCGATGCCGGCGAGCCGGTGGTGTTCGTGGACGCCTTCCCGACCGAGAGCGGGCTGGCGCGGTTCGTGCCGGCGGACATCATCCCGGCGGCGGAGCGGCCCGATACCGAGTACCCGATGGTGCTGATCACGGGCCGGCAGCTGGAGCACTGGCATACCGGCAGCATGACGCGGCGGGCGGCGGTGCTGGACGCGCTGGAACCGGACCCGGTAGCGCTGGTGCATCCGCTGGACCTGACGGGTCTGGGCGGCAAGCCGGGGGACGTGATCACGATTGCGTCGCGGCGGGGCGAGGTGGCGCTGTATGCGCGGGCCGACGAGGGCACGCCGCGGGGCGCGGTGTTCGTGCCGTTCTGCTATTACGAGGCGGCGATCAACCGGCTGACGAATGCGGCGCTGGACCCGTTCGCGAAGATCCCGGAGTTCAAGTACTGCGCGATCCAGGTCACGCTGGGCGGCGAGGTGGCCGAGCAGAGCAGCTATGGCGGCGGGCAGGCCATGCTCAATGCAGGCGCCACGCCGGTGGAAATGCGGCGGGTCGGACTCGATACGCTGCAGTCGAACCAGGCGACACGACCATGACGACCCTGATCTATACCCATTCGGCATGCATGGAGCACCGCCCCGGGCCGGGGCATCCCGAGTCGCCGGCGCGGCTGGCGGCAGTGCTGTCGGCCTTGCGTTCGCCGGGCTTCGAGGCGCTGCAGTGGCAGGACGCGCCCAAGGGCACGATGGAGCAGGTCGCGCTGATCCACGACCCGGACTTCATCGAGCTGGTCGTCGACAACGCGCCGCGCCAGGGCACCGTGGTGCTCGACGGCGGCGACACGGTGATGTCGCCCGGCTCGCTGGAAGCGGTGATGCGCTGCGTCGGCGCTGCCTGCGCGGGCGTCGATGCGGTCATGGCGGGCACGGCCGACAATGTCTTTTGCGCGACCCGTCCCTGCGGCCACCATGCGGAGCCGGACCGGGCGATGGGCTTCTGCATCTTCAACCAGGCTGCCATCGCCGCCGCCTATGCAGCCCAGCAATATGGGCTGGAGCGGGTCGCGGTAGTGGACTTCGATGTCCATCATGGCAACGGCACGCAGGCGGCGTTCTACGGCAACCCGGGCTTGTTCTATGCGTCCAGCCACCAGTCGCCGTTCTACCCCGGCACCGGCAGCAGGTCCGAGACCGGCGTCAGCCATAACATCGTCAATGTGCCGCTGGCGCGGGGCTGCGATTCGGCCCGCTTCCGCGAGGGCTGCGAACAGGAGATCCTGCCGGCGCTGCGCGCATTCAAGCCGGAATTCCTGATCATATCGGCCGGCTTCGATGCCCACCATCTCGACCCGCTGGCGGCGCTCGAACTCCAGGACAGCGACTTCCGCTGGATCACCGAGCAGTTGATGGCGATCGCCGACGAATGCTGCGGCGGACGCATCGTCTCCGTCCTGGAAGGGGGATACAGCATGGAAGGCCTCGCGTCCGGCACCGCGGAGCATGTCGGCGCGCTGATGCGCGCGGCTTAACAATAAAGGCCTGTGTCGATTAACATGGTGTTATCGCGGGCCGTACAAGGAGACTGATCATGGCAGCATGTCCGAAATGTAATGGCAGTGGCATACTTCAGTGCCATCGCTGCAAGGGAACCGGCAAGGCGCCGTTGCTGGACAAGGATATCGCGGTGAACCTCACCACCGGCGCCGTTCCCGGCCACGAGAATGAGCGTTGCCCGTCGTGCCACGGCGTGGGCACCGAACCCTGTTCCCGGTGCGACGGGTCCGGCGTGGTCCATTGCTGACACGCCCGCGACGGCGCCGCGCCTGATCGCGGCCGGACCCGGCAATTATTCATGCCTGCGCAATTGCCGGGAAAGGCCGCGCAGTTCCCGGCAACACGGAGTCCCTATTGAAGCTGTCCATCCTGCACGACCTGTTTCAGAAGCTCAGTCACAAGCTCATCCCCGGACGCGATCGTATCGACCGCTTCGAGAAGATGCGGGCCTGCGCCGGCGCGCTGTTCGGCCTCGTGCTCACCGGCATCTGCAGCGCCTTCTTCCTCCCCGATACCCGCAACGCGGTCATGCTGATTGCGCCGATGGGCGCGTCCGCCGTGCTGCTGTTCGCCGTGCCCGCCAGCCCGCTGGCGCAGCCCTGGTCCATCCTGGGCGGCAACCTGATCGCCAGCCTGGTCGGCGTGACATGCGGCAAGCTGATCGGCGATCCGATGCTCGCCGCGGCGATTGCCGGCGCGGTGGCGATAGGCGCAATGTTCATGCTGCGTTGCCTGCATCCGCCCAGCGGCGCGGTGGCGCTGACCGCCGTGCTTGGCGGACCGGCCATCCATGCGATGGGTTATGGCTTCGTCGCAACGCCGGTCATGCTCAATTCACTGCTGCTGCTGGCCGCCGCCCTGTTCTACAACAATGCGACCGGCCGGCGCTACCCGCACCGGGTGCAGGCCGAGCCCGCCGAAAAGCATGACACCGGCGACGCGGCGCCGACCGCCCGCCTGGGCATCACGAGCGACGACCTCGACGCTGCGCTGGCCCGTTACAACCAGGTGCTGGACATCAGCCGTGAAGACCTGCAGGCCATCCTGCTGGAAACCGAGATGCGTTCCCACCAGCGCCGGTTCGGCGTCACCCGCTGCAGCGACGTGATGTCCCGCGACGTGGTGCGCGTACTGTTCGGCACGCCTTTGCAGGAAGCATGGGACGCGCTGCACGAGCACAGGCTGACGGCGCTGCCGGTGGTGGGGCGCGGCGATCACGTGGTCGGCATCATCACCAAGGCCGACTTCATCAAGCATGCGCGGTCGCAGAGCTACAAGGGACTGGGAGAGGCGATGAAGCGGCTCCTGGAACCGGTGCGGCAGACCCATTCGATCAAGCCGGAAGTGGTGGGGCAGATCATGAACAAGCATGTGCGCACGGTTCGCCATGACCAGCCGGTAGTGGAGCTGGTACCGCTGATGTCGGACGCGGGCCTGCACTCGCTGCCGGTCGTCGACGACGACGGACGCCTGGTCGGCATCATGACCCAGTCGGACATGATCGCGACCCTGTATGAAAAGAACCTGGGACAGATGGCTGGGAGCCTGAAGCCGGCGCCGGTGCAGGACGCGCCCTTGCGCGCCGGCGCGGGTTGAACCTGGGCCGCGCTGTACTTTCACCGCAGCACCCGGCATACCGCTGCACCCAAACGCACCGCCTCCATTGCTGATCCCTGCGGGCCGGGCTGCGGGGACGAACTGCGCAATGCGTCGCGCGCCATCCCCGCAAGAGATTCAGTGGGCTGCCGACTTCGCCTCGAGTTCGGCGATACGGCGGCGCATGTCCCTTTCCTCGCCCCAGCGCTTCGTCTCGTCGCGAACGATTGCAACGATGGACGAGACCTTGCCGTCCGGCGTGTAAAGCATGGCGACGGTGAAGGCGATCGACAGCGGATGGCCTTCCTTGTGCAGCGCCGGCACCCGCAGCAGGTCGTTGCCGTAGCGCGTCTGCCCGGTGTGCATGGTCTTCTCATAGCCTTCCCAGTGGCGCTGCCGCTGCCGCTCGGGAACGATGATATCCAGCGACTTGCCCAATGCCTCGCTCTCGGTGAAACCGAAGATACGCTCCGCCGCCGGGTTCCAGAAAATGATGGCGCCGCTGGCGTCCGCCACGACGACGCCGTCGCCGATAGCCGTCAGCAGCTGCTTGTAGTCAATCTGCGCATCCATGATGTCGCTCCTGTTGCTCGATACGATTGTAAAAAAAAATGGCATCCGGACCGCACGGGTACGAATGCCATCGCAAGGGACGGATCAGCGGGCGTCTAGACCGCCTTGGCCTCGTGCATTGCCTGGATCTGCTGCGAGCTGTAGCCCAGCTCTTCCAGCACCTCGTCGGTATGCTGGCCCAGCAGCGGGGACGCGGTTACTTCCGGCTTCAGGTCCGAGAACTTGATCGGGCTGCCGATGGTGAAGTAGGAACCGCGCACCGGATGCTGGACTTCGACGATGGAGCCCGACTTGCGCAGCGACTCGTCGACCAGCAGTTCCTTCATCGACAGCACCGGCGAGCAGGGGATGTCGAACTTGCGGAAGATGTTGACCGCTTCGTACTTGGTCTTGTCCTTGATGAAGTCCTCGATCGTTGCAAAGATCTCGGTGATGTGCGGCTGGCGCGCCTGCGGCGTCATGTAGGCCGGATCGGTCTTCCACTCCGGTTTGCCCAATGCGTCGCAGATCGGCGCCCAGGCATGGCCCTGGACCGTGAAGTAGATGTACGCGTTCGGGTCGGTCTCCCAGCCCTTGCACTTCAGGATCCAGCCTGGCTGGCCGCCGCCGCCCGCATTGCCGCCGCGCGGCGTGACCTTGTCCTTGAATGCCTCCATCTCGTGCGGATACTGTGGATATTCTTCCAGGTAGCCGACGCGCTCCAGGCGCTGCTGGTCGCGCATCTTCACGCGGCACAGGTTCAGCACCGCGTCCTGCATCGACACCGCGACCTTCTGGCCCTTGCCGGTCTGCTGGCGACCGATATAGGCGGTCAGGATGCCGATAGCAAGGTGCATGCCGGTGTTGGAGTCGCCCAGCGCCGCAGCCGAGATGGTCGGCTCGGAATTCTCGCCCTTCCACCAGCCGGTGGTCGAGGCCGCGCCGCCCGCGCATTGCGCGACGTTCTCGTAGACCTTCAGGTCCTCATAGTGGTGACCTTCGGAAAAGCCCTTGACCGAGGCCAGGATCATCTTCGGATTCAGCTCCTGGATGCGCTCCCAGGTGAAGCCCATGCGGTCCAGCGCGCCCGGGCCAAAGTTCTCGACCATCACGTCGGATTCCTTGATCAGCTTCTCCAGCACCTCCTTGCCTTCCTTCTGTTTCGTGTCCAGCGTCAGCGAGCGCTTGTTCGAGTTAAGCATCGTGAAGTACAGCGCATCGGCATCGGGGATGTCGCGCAGCTGGCTGCGGGTGACGTCGCCCGCGCCCGGACGCTCGACCTTGATCACATCCGCGCCGAACCAGGCCAGCATCTGGGTGCAGGCGGGACCTGCCTGCACATGGGTGAAGTCGATGATCTTGATGCCTTGCAGTGGTTTGTTCATGGTATCTCCTTGTTTATATCGCGGTCGATTACTTCTTCTTTGCTGCGCTTTGCGGGTTGAGGTGCGAGATGCGCCCGCTCTCGGTGCCGGCGTTCTCGTCGATGACGACATTGATCAGCGTCGGCTTGCCCGAAGCGATGCCTTCGGTCAGCGCCTTGGACAATTCCTCCGGCGTGTTGGCGGTGACGCCGACGCCGCCGAAGGCCTGCATCAGCATGTCGTAGCGCGAGCCCTTGACGAACACGGTCGGCGCCGGGTCTGCGCCGCCGGTCGGGTTGACGTCATTGCCCTTGTAGACGCCGTTGTTGTTGAAGATGACGACGGTGACCGGCAGGTTGTAGCGGCAGATGGTCTCGACTTCCATGCCCGAGAAGCCAAAGGCCGAGTCCCCTTCCAGCGCGACCACCGGCTTGCCCGTGGTCACGGCCGCGCCGATCGCATAGCCCATGCCGATGCCCATCACGCCCCAGGTGCCGGAGTCCAGCCGCTTGCGCGGCTCGTACATGTCGATCACGGAGCGGGCCAGGTCCAGCGTGTTGGCGCCCTCGTTGACCAGGCAGATGTCCGGACGGGTCTTGAGCACGTCGCGCATGGCCGACAATGCGGTCATGAAATTCATCGGCGACGTCTTGGCCGACAGGGTCTTGGCCATCTTCGCGACGTTGGCGTCGCTTTTCTCCTTGATCGAGCCGGTCCAGGAAGCATCGGGCTTGTTGAAGCCGGACTTCTCGATTTCCTTCAGCAGCGCGGCCACGGTCGAGCCGATGTCGCCCGCCAGCGGCGCGTCGATCGGCACGTTCGAGTCCATTTCCTGCGCCGAGATGTCGATCTGCACGAACTTCTTGTCGGCCCAGTCCTTGTGGTCCTTGCCGCCCCAGGTCGGGCCCTTGCCATGCGAGAGCAGCCAGTTCAGGCGGGCGCCGATCAGCATCACGCAGTCGGCTTCCTTCAGCGCATACGAACGCGCGGCGATCGCGGCCTGCGGATGGTTGTCGGGCAGCAGGCCCTTGGCCATGGACATGGCCAGGTAGGGGATGCCGGTCTTCTCGACGAAGGCGCGGATGTCGGCGTCGGCCTGCGCATACGAGGCGCCCTTGCCCAGCATGATGACCGGGCGCTTCGCATTCTTCAGCACGTCCAGCGCGCGGGTGATGGCTTCCGGCGCCGGGACCTGCGCGGGCGCCGGATCGACCACCTTGACGATGGACTTCTTGCCGGCGGCGGCGTCCATCGCCTGGCCGAGCAGCTTGGCGGGCACGTCAAGGTAGACGCCACCGGGACGGCCGGAGACCGCGGCGCGGATCGCGCGGGCCATGCCGATGCCGATGTCCTCGACATGGTTGATCCGGTAGGCCGCCTTGACATAGGGCTTTGCGGCGTTGAGCTGGTCGAGTTCCTCGTAGTCGCCCTGCGCCAGGTCGACGATCTCGCGCTCGGAGGAGCCGGAGATCATGATCATCGGGAAGCAGTTGACGGTGGCATTGGCCAGCGCGACCAGGCCATTGAGAAATCCGGGGGCCGAGACGGTCATCGCGATACCGGGCTTCTTGGTCAGGTAGCCGGCGATGGCTGCGGCATTGACCGCATTGGCCTCGTGCCGGAAGCCGATGAAGCGCAGGCCCTCGGCTTGCGCCATGCGCGCCAGGTCCGTGATGGGAATGCCGACCAGGCCATAGATGGTGTCGACGTCGTTTGCTTTGAGCGCGTCGATGACCAGGTGAAAGCCGTCGGTCTGTTCCGCACTGGCAGGCAGCGGCTCCTGCTGGGCCAGCGACGTGGTTTCATCGATCTGAACTGGTTTCAAGATTGAAGACATGCTTGCTCCTGTGGGTTCCGGCTTATAGGTGCGCCGCCGGGTAGGGCGCGTTGACATCCAAGGGCGGCGGCGGGGATCAGGACATGGCATATGCATGCAGAAGCCATGTCCTGATCCCGTTTTTAACCGCTACGGGCGGGGACGAAGTAGCGGCATCATAGCGATGGGGCCTGTTTTTCCTCATTGACCGGGGTCAATTTTCAAAAGATGAATAAAAGGGCATTCATTCATGCCGCGCAGTAATGCGGGCATCAGGATCTTGGCTTGAAGCATTGTTCGTTGCATGGCGCTGGACCATGCGGGAAGGGCTGTCGATCTCATGCGTCAGCTCAGGCAGCACGATGTCGTGCTGCCCGGCCTGGCATCTCCGCCGCGTCTGCCGCGCAAGGCGAAGCACGGCCCTTATCGGCCGTCGCAAGCCCTCGTGAGCCTTGTATGACCCTCAGGCCTGCGGCACGTAGCCGGTGAACTTCTGGATCAGCGCAGCGCCGTCGCTCATCAGGAAGGTCCGGAAGGCCTCGGCCACCGGCGGCAGGCGCTTGCCGTTGCGATATACGACATACCAGTTCAGCATCATCGGAAAGCCCTGCACGTCGAGCACGACCAGGCTGCCGGCCTGCAATTCGAGGCTGATGGTATGGGCCGAAAGAAAGCTGATGCCCATGCCGGCGATGACCGCCTGCTTGATGGTCTCGGTGCTCTTGATCTCCATCGCGATGTTGAGGTCGGCGATGTGCCTGCCGAAGCTTTCCTCCATCGAGTTCCAGGTGTCGGACCCTTTTTCCCTGACCACGAAGCGCTCCCGCTTGATGGTTGCCAGCGGGATCTTCTTGCGCTTCGCATACGGATGGTCGGCCGCCGCCACGATCACGTAGGGATGCGGCGCGAAGGCTTCGTTGACGGTGTCCATGTCATGCGGCGGCCGCACCATGATCGCAAGATCCGTCATGTTGCCGGCGATTTCGCCAAGCAGCTTTTCGCGATTGTGGACAGCGAGATTGAGCGTCACGCCCGCGTGGCGCCGCGCGAATTCCACCAGCAGCCGCGGAAAGAAATAATCGCCGGCGCTGATCACCGCGACATTGAGCCTGCCGCCCTCGACGCTCTTGAACTGCGTCAGCGCTTCTTCGGCTTCATCGAACTGCTGGATGATCAGCCGGCTGTAGCGCAGCAGTTCCTCGCCGGCCGGCGTCAGGTAGACCCGTTTGCCCAGCTGCTCGAACAGCACCAGGCCGACATGGCCCTGCAGGGTCTTCACCTGCGTCGACACTGCCGGCTGCGTCAGGTGCAGTTCCTCGGCGGCGCGCGAAAAGCTGAGGTGACGGGCCACGGTTTCAAAGACTTTCAACTGGCGAAGCGTGGCATTTTTCATGATGGCGTGTTCAATCCGGCAACGTGGACGTCAGAGGAGGAATGCATCAAGCATAAATCATAATGAATGGTTTTGATTAAAAAGTTTAAGTGTCATTTATCGATCAACGAACCTAGTATGCCTCCACACCGCAAGCAAACACGCCGGCGGATCATCCACTCTCGAACACCAAGGAGGCTTACATGTCCTACTACCAGGCTGCCACGCATGCTGAAAGCAATCCCGCCGATTTCCATCGCGACGCCTATAACGCTGCGTTCTACGAGCTTGGCCTGAAATGGCACTGGGACGAATCGGTCTATGAGAACGTGCTGTCCGACCACCAGGAGCGTGAACGGCTGCTCGGCTACCTGAAGACGCACCAGACGCATCTGCTCAGCGCTTATGACGCCGACTTCCTGGTCGCCGCAATCGAGACCACCAAGGCGCGCTGGTATGACGCGCTGCTGCAGACCGGCACGCGTCGCCATGTCAACTGGGCCGAGTTCCAGCAGGCGCAGCTTGGCGCATAGCGGCGGCCGCCGCAATGCCTGCGCGGCCTTCGCATGCGGAATTTTTTGAAACTTAACCGTGGTCAATGTGCCGCGCAGGCCGTTACCGGAACATGCGCTTGCAGGCTGCGCCATGCAGCAAACACGATAAAGCTTGCCAGCATCGCCGCCCCGGCTGCGAATGCGCCAGGCAGCGACGCCGAAACAAGGAAGAGACGACATGATCCAACGCTGGCTACGCTTCAATCACCTCGGCAAGACCTGTTTCGGCACGCTGGAAGGAAACAAGATACGCATCTACGAGGGCGACATGCTGGTCGACCCCCGGCCCACCGACCAGTGCGCCACGCTCGGCGAAGTGAAGCTGCTGATCCCGGTGGTGCCGGGCAAGGTGCTGGCGCTCTGGAACAATTTCCATGCGCTGGGGCGCAAGCTGGGGCTGGAGCCGCCGCCGGAGCCGCTCTACCTGCTCAAGGCGCCCAATTCCTACCTGAACCCGCTGGAGACCATACGCAAGCCGCTGTGCGACGGCAAGGTCGTGTACGAGGGCGAGCTCGGCGTCGTGATCGGCCGCACCTGCACCAACGTGGCCGAGGAAGATGCGCTGTCGCATGTCTTCGGCTATACCTGTGCCAACGATGTCACCGTCGCCGACATCATCCAGCGCGATCCGACTTTCCCGCAGTGGGTCAGGGCCAAGGGCTTCGACACCTTCCTGCCCTTCGGGCCTGTGATTGCCACCGGGCTCGATCCCGCGATGCTGGTCGTGCGGACCATGCTGAATGAGGAAGTGCGACAGGATTACCCGATCAATGACATGGTGTTCCCGGTGCAGAAACTGGTGAGCCTGATCTCGCGCGACATGACGCTCCACCCCGGCGACATGATCCTGTGCGGCACCTCGGTCGGCGTCGGCTCGATGAAGCCGAACAGCATCGTCGAAGTGGAGATAGGCGGCATAGGAAAGCTGCGCAACCGATTCGAGTAAACCATGAGGGTAGCAACATGAAAATCGCAATCATCGGAGCGGGCGCCATCGGCGGCTACGTCGGGGTCAAGCTTGCGCTTGCAGGGGAAGACCTGACGTTCATCGTGCGCGGCGCCAACCTGCGGGCCATACGCAGCGCAGGCATGAAGCTGGTCATGCAGGACGGGACCGAGCATGTCGCATCGAACGTCAGGGCAACAGATAGCTATGACGACGCCGGCGTCCAGGACGTGGTCATCGTCGCGCTCAAGGCGCACCAGCTGGATGCGGTCGCGGACAACATCGGCAAGCTGGTCGGACCCGACACCGTGATCGTCACCATGCAGAACGGCATACCGTACTGGTACTTCCACAAGCATGGCGGCGAACTGGAGGGGCGGCAGGTGGTGTCGGTCGACCCGACCGGCGAACTGGCGCGCAAGATAGCGGTCGACAAGGTCATCGGCTGCGTGGTCTACCCGGCGTCCGAGCTGATCGCGCCGGGCGTGGTGCGCCATATCGAGGGCGACCGCTTCCCGCTGGGCGAGCTGGACGGCACATCGAGCGAACGGGTCAACCGGGTGGCGGCCTGCATGACCAATGCCGGCTTCAAGGCGCCGGTACTGGACAACATCCGCAGCGAGATCTGGCTGAAGCTGTGGGGCAATCTGACGTTCAACCCGATCAGCGCACTCAGCCATTCGACGCTGGTCGATATCTGCCAGTATCCGCTGACCCGCGTGCTTGCGGTGCAGATGATGGAGGAAGCGCAGGCTGTCGCCAACCGGCTCGGCATCGAGTTCCGCGTGACGCTGGACAAGCGCATTGCTGGCGCGGAAAAGGTCGGCAAGCACAAGACCTCGATGCTGCAGGATATCGAAGCCGGCCGCGGCTCGGAAGTCGATGCGCTGGTCGGCGCGGTGGTCGAGCTGGGCCGGCTTACCGATACGCCGACGCCACATATCGATACCGTGTATGCGCTGGTCAAGCTGCTGGACCGTACCGTCGCGGAAGAGAGCGGCGTGGTCAAGCTGCAAAAGGCGGCGTAGGCGGACCGGCCCGATGCAGGCGATGGCAGCAGGTCACTTCGCCGCGCAGCGCGCAGTACTGGCGCGCGCCGCCCGCTCGCCGGGCGGCACGCTGTGGATCCTGGGAAATGCCGGCGCTGCCGGCAAGGTCCGCTGGCGTCCCGGCGACCAGGTCGCGGCGGCGCAGGCGCGCAGCATGTTCGACCGCCTGTGCAGTCATGGCTACCGCGCCTTCGCCATCGGCCCCACCCGGCCTGCGCGCTGCATCCTCCATTTCGACGCGGCCAGCACGCAGCTGATGCTGGTGCCGGGGCCGGCCACGGGCTGGGAAGATTGCGATGCCGCCGCATGGACTGCATCGATCGACGAGGCCGGCAGCCTGCTGCGCAGCTGGGTGGGCGCATTGTTGAGCAAGCCCGCGGCCGGCATGCAGCAGCCGCGCCGGGACAGTCAACTGCGGGCGAGCCGCGAAGCATTGGCCGTGCTGCTGCGGGTGCTGAGCCCGCGGCAGCGGCAGAGCCTGCGCGAGAGCGGCTGCTTCATGCTGGTCGGCGGCGCCAGCGGACTGCGCTACCGGGTGCGCAGCGAGGGCGCCGCGAACATCGAGCAGCTCGATGCGCACGGCGACGTTGCCTACCGGCTTCGCATCGCGCCGGCCTGCGAGCTGGCCTTGCCCGGCTGGCTGGCGATGCAGGCGCTGCACCTGCAGGACCCCGAAACCGAGTACCCGTTCCTGTCGGCCGCGCAGGTGTTCCCGGCAAAGGGTTGATGCGGCGGAATGCATGCCCCGGCCATGCCGCCGTTCAGGCGTCGCGCCGATGAGCGGGCGCCGTCATCCGCTTCGTTTGTCAGTCCTGCCGGACTTCACGCTTCCAGCCAGTATCCCGGCCGCGCATACATTTCCTTCAGCATGTCGATGAACAGCCGTACCCGCACCGGCAAATGCCGCTGCTGCGGATACACCGCCATGATGTCGTAGTCCGGCAGCGCGAATTCGTCGAGCACCGTGATCAGCTCGCCCGACGCCAGCTGCGGCTGTATTTCCCAGGTAGAACGCCAGGCCAGCCCCAGCCCCTCGCTGCCCCAGCTGTGCAGCAGCTCGCCGTCATTGCAGTCCAGGTTGCCGGCGACCTTGATCGTGACCGGTTTGCCGCCTTTCTGGAAATACCAGCCGCGCTGCTGCCCGCCCTGCAGGTTGAAGGCCAGGCAGTTATGGCGGGCCAGGTCTTCCAGCGTCTGCGGCACGCCGTGGCGCGCAAAGTAGTCGGGGGTGCCGCAGACCACGCGCCGGTTGCTGGCAAGCTTGACCGCGACGAAGCTCGGGTCGATCGTGCCGCCTATCCGTATGCCGAGGTCGTATCCCTCGCGCACCAGGTCGACCACCTGGTCGGTCAGGTTGAATGACAGCCTGACTTCCGGGTTGACCCTGACAAAGCCGGGCGCATGCGAGGCGACATGCTTGCGGCCGAATGCCGCCGGGGCCGACACCACCAGGTGGCCGGTGGCCCGGTGCCGGCCTTCGCCGATCTGCTGCTCGGCCTTGTCGAGCTCGCCGAGAAGACGCGTGCAATGGTCGAGATAGGCGACGCCTTCCTCGGTCAGCGTCAGGTGCCGCGTGGTTCGGTGCATCAGCTTGACGCCCAGTCTTTTCTCCAGCGCGTCGATGCGACGCCCCAGCATCGCCGGGCTGATTTTCTGCGACAGGCCCGCGCGGGCCAGGCTGCCTTTTTCAGCGACTTCGATAAAGGTCTCGATCTGTTTGAGCTTGTCCATGACAGTCGATTGTTCCATACCCAGAGTATCGAGTAAAGCGACGTTTCCTCGTCTTATCACGGCCAGTCTTTGCCGATACCATGGTTTTAGTCGGATCACCATTTCACCATCAAGCAAACTACCGGAGACAGCATCATGGCAAGGATGACGGCAGCACAGGCAGCAGCCTGGGTACTTGAAAAGGAAGGCGTACGGCAGGTGTTCGGCGTGCCAGGCGCGGCGATCAACCCATTCTATGCGGCATTAAAGAAGCAGGGCTCGATCGGGCACAGCCTCGCGCGCCATGTCGAAGGCGCGTCGCACATGGCCGAGGGCTATACCCGGGCAGTGGCCGGCAACATCGGCGTCTGCGTCGGCACGTCCGGCCCGGCCGGCACCGACATGATCACCGGCCTGTATTCGGCGCAGGCAGATTCGATACCTATACTCTGCATTACCGGCCAGGCGCCGCGCGCACGGCTGCACAAGGAAGACTTCCAGGCGGTCGATATCGAATCCATCGCCAAGCCGGTCACGAAGTGGGCCGTCACGGTGCGCGAGCCGGCGCTGGTGCCGTATGTGTTCCAGCAGGCCTTCCACATCATGCGTTCGGGCCGGCCCGGCCCGGTGCTGATCGACCTGCCCTTCGACGTGCAGATGGGCGAGATCGAGTTCGACCCGGATACCTATGCGCCGCTCGAGGTCTACAAGCCGCGCGCCAGCCGCGCGCAGATCGAGAAGGCGCTGGGCATGCTCAATGACGCCGAGCGTCCACTGATCACGGCAGGCGGCGGCATCATCAATGCCAACGCGTCGCCGAAGCTGGTGGAATTCGCCGAGCTGACCGGCATCCCGGTCATCCCGACGCTGATGGGCTGGGGCGTGATCCCCGACGACCACAAGCTGATGGCCGGCATGGTGGGGCTGCAGACCAGCCACCGCTACGGCAATGCGACGATGCTCGCGTCCGACTTCGTGCTCGGCATCGGCAACCGCTGGGCCAACCGGCACACCGGCTCGGTCGAGGTGTTCACCAAGGACCGCAAGTTCGTCCACGTCGACATCGAGCCAACCCAGATAGGCCGCGTGTTCGGGCCGGACTTCGGCATCGTCTCCGACGCCGGCGCGGCGCTCGACCTGTTCATCGAGGTCGCCACCGAATGGAAAGCCGCCGGCAAGCTGCGCGACCGCAGCGCCTGGGTCGAGCAATGCCAGCAGCGCAAGCGCACCATGCAGCGTCGCACCCACTTCGAGGAAACGCCGGTCAAGCCGCAGCGCGTCTACGAAGAGATGAACAAGGCCTTCGGCCGCGACACCTGCTACGTCAGCACGATCGGCCTGTCGCAGATCGCCGCGGCGCAGTTCCTGCACGTGTACAAGCCGCGCCACTGGATCAACTGCGGCCAGGCCGGCCCGCTGGGCTGGACCATACCGGCAGCGCTCGGCGTCTGCGCCGCCGACCCGTCGCGGCAGGTGGTTGCCATTTCCGGCGACTATGACTTCCAGTTCATGATCGAAGAGCTGGCGGTCGGCGCGCAGTTCAAGCTGCCTTACCTGCACGTGGTGGTAAACAACTCCTACCTCGGCCTGATCCGGCAGTCGCAGCGTGGCTTCGACATGGACTTCTGCGTGCAGCTGTCCTTCGAGAACATCAATGCGCCCGAGCTGAACGGCTACGGCGTCGACCACGTGGCCGTGGTGGAAGGGCTGGGCTGCAAGGCGATCCGCGTCATTAACCCGGACGACATTCCCGCCGCCTTCGCCCAGGCCAAGGCCTGGATGGAAGAGTTCAGGGTGCCGGTCGTGGTCGAGGTCATTCTCGAGCGGGTCACCAATATCGCGATGGGCACCGAGATCAACAACATCAACGAGTTCGAAGCGCTGGCAACGGAGCGGCAGCATGCGCCGACCTCGGCGGTGCTGCTCGATTAAGCAGGCGCATAAAGGATAAGAATCATGACAAGACTTGCAGCCAATCTCACGATGCTCTTCAACGAGCATCCCTTCCTCGACCGTTTCGAGGCGGCGGCGAAGGCCGGCTTTCGCGGCGTGGAATTCCTGTCGCCGTACTCCTATCATGTCGACCAGCTCGCCGACAGGCTCAGCCTCTACCAGCTCGAGCTGGTCCTGCATAACGTGCCCTCGGGCGACTGGGACGCCGGCGAGCGCGGCATCGCCTGCCATCCGGGCCGCGTCAGCGAGTTCAGGGAGGGGGTGGACGAAGCCATCATGTACGGGCGCGCCCTGGGCGTAAAGCAGGTGAACTGCCTGGCCGGCATTGTCCCGCACGGCGTGCATCGCGAGGCGGCGCACGAAACCATCGTCTCGAACCTGACCTTCGCCGGGGCGAAACTGAAAGAGGCCGGCATACGGCTGCTGATCGAGCCGGTCAACACCTTCGACATTCCCGGCTTCTTCCTGTCGCGCACCGCCCAGGCGCTGGCGCTGATCAAGGAGACCGGCTCGGACAATCTCTTCCTGCAGTACGACATCTATCACATGCAGCGCATGGAAGGCGAGCTGCTTCGAACCATCGAGGCCAACCTGCCTTCCATCCGGCACATACAGCTGGCCGACAACCCGGGCCGTTTCGAACCCGGCACCGGCGAGATCAACTATCGGGTCGTGCTGGCGCAACTGGATGCGATGGGATACGACGGCTGGGTGGGCTGTGAATACAAGCCCAAGGCAGGCACCGTCGAAGGCCTGGGCTGGCGCGCCGCACACGGCGTGTAATCGCCGCCGCACCGAACATCATCAACTTGAATCGTGGAGACTGGCATGGCAAAAATTGGCTTTATCGGACTGGGCATCATGGGCGCGCCGATGGCGGCAAACCTGCAGGCGGGCGGGCACAAGCTGTACCTGCATGACCGCAAGAACCCGCCGGCGGCACTGATCGAAGGTGGCGCGACGGTATGCACCACCGGCGCCGAAGTGGCGAAGCGGGCGGATGTCATCATCGTGATGGTGCCGGACACGCCGCACGTGGAAGCGGTGCTGTTCGAGGAGGACGGCGTGGCCGACGGCCTGACATCCGGCAAGATCGTGGTCGACATGAGCTCGATCTCGCCGATCGCGACCAAGACCTTCGCCCAGCGCATCAACGCGCTGAACTGCGAATACCTCGACGCGCCGGTGTCGGGCGGCGAAGTCGGCGCCAAGGCAGCCTCGCTGACCATCATGGTCGGCGGCTCGAAGGAAGCGTTCGGCATCGTCAAGCCGCTGTTCGAGCTGATGGGCAAGAACATCACGCTGGTCGGCGGCAACGGCGACGGCCAGACCACCAAGGTCGCCAACCAGATCATCGTCGCGCTCAACATTCAGGCGGTGGCCGAGGCGCTGCTGTTCGCTTCGCGCGCGGGCGCCGACCCGGCCAAGGTGCGCGAGGCGCTGATGGGCGGCTTCGCATCGTCCCGCATCCTAGAAGTGCACGGCGAGCGCATGGTTAAGCGCACGTTCAATCCCGGCTTCCGGATCGAGCTGCACCAGAAGGACCTGAACCTCGCCTTGCAGGGCGCGAAGGCGCTGGGCATCTCGCTGCCCAACACGGCGGCGACGCAGGAGTTGATGAATTCCTGCGCCGCGCATGGCATGGCAGGGCTGGATCATTCGGCGCTGTGCAGGGCGGTGGAGATGATGTCGAATCACCAGATCGCGGAGGGCTGAGCCAATAGCAGTATGCCCGCGTGTGCAAGGCACCGGGCAGGTTCTACGACAGTCGGAAGAACGGAACCCTATCGCCTGCAGCGCCGCAGGATTGCGGGATGCAGTCATGGAACCGATTGTCTCAGGTGTTACGAATGCGGGTTTGAAAAGGCCCAAATATGAAACGACCGATTTCTTCGCAGGACTCCACTGACCTTTCATATACGTTCCGACCTTTACTGCCTGACAGTGTTAACCACACGACGCCAGAGGGGAATAAACAGGAAGGATTAGTCCACCTGCTGGAAAACTATACCTTGGCCGCACTGCTGGATCTAATCGATGACCTGACAAATAGTCAAGAATTTTCGGAGGGTGATCCGACAACTGAGGACTCGGATTACGCTTACGAAGATCGGCGCCTGCTAAAGGCGATGACGGTAACCGGCAAGGACGCGGTGACTTTCCTGACTAAAGGCCGCCTTCCGGACGACCGGTCGCGCCGAAGCGACGTCGCGGAGCTAGTCATGGGCGTCGATGAACCAAAATTACATCTCGCGTTGCTCAAGCTCGGAAACTTTGTTTTTGCGCCCAAAGCAGACCAGTCTTTACAGGCATTTCTCGACGCAGCCAACCTGGCGTCAACCACGATTTTTAAAGACGTTTGTCTTCAGCTGCAATTCGTCCTTTACTTTGACGTGAACGCCGTCATTGACAACGTGGTGAGCTTGATCGAACTGGATCGGGGGTTTAATGCAATAAGGATTATCGATAACGGCTCATCAACGAGGGATCCTGAAGAACGTCTTAAAAAAAAATTGTTCGATGCACTTTCCCAAACGATGAAGCCGAAAGCTTCCATCATCGGAGGCGTTTTTCCAGTACCTGATTCCTACCTTCGACACCTCGTGCATTTCATGAAGGCATGCACAACAGTCCATACGTTCGAACTCGGGCGCCTTGTGCAGAAAGCCTGGACGTCTGATGCGAAAGACGTGTACCAGATGCTGTTGCAGTGTCTAAAGCAGCAAACGCAACTTGAAGTTCTCCACATCGCGGCTACAACAGCATGGGAGCATGAGCTCATTGGCAAATTTGTGGAGTCTAACCATACGATAACGAGCTTGAGCATCGATATGGTGGACCCGTTCTTCCCGCCGTCGCTGATCGAGGGTCTCAAGAATAATCGTTCGCTCGAAACTTTGCATTTATCTGTATTAAATAGTGTCTTGCCGGCCAGTACAACAAAGGAACACAGCCTCTTCCCGCTTCTGACAATCTTCAAGAACAACCATTGTTCCGCAAGGGAGCTGATACTGGACCTTCACCGTTGGAACGCCGACGACATCGGCGCATATGTCAATGTTGAAGAAGATTCCGAAGAAGGCCAGACCTTTATCGAGAGCCTGTTGACGAACAACACCACGCTCAATTCGCTCACCTTGATTTTTCCAGAGGAATCCCGGATTGATTTGCTCCCGTTAGGTAGGGGGATAAAACATAACCGGGCCCTTGAAAAACTGGAAGTCGAATTTCGTCGAGTTCGAGGCGTCGATTGTGGGCATCAACCAGACATTCTTCCGGACACGATACTGGCGTTCCTGGACAACGTAGCCAAGAATATAAGCCTGTCAAACCTCTTTGTCACAGGCATCTCCGGAACAGATAGCAAAGCGGCCGAAACATTAAAGACCATCAGTGCGCGCAACGCCTGCTTTCAAAAATATGCGTGTTCGTCATCCTACTTGCTCGGCGCAATATCCGGCTTTCTCGTCACAAAGGATATACCGGTTGATGTGGCGCCGACGGTCCAGAAATACCTCGGCGATAAGCGTCTGCTTGCCGCTAGCAGAGCGCTGGCTTGCGTCAACAGTGCGAGCAACGACTGGGCACAAGCAGTTCTTCGCAATGAGTCTGCCGCCCAACTGAAACTGGTACTCGAGACACCGCCGGCCGATCATAACGCTGCCGTAAAAAACATGGTTCATCTTCTTGGGATGATCTTGACCAGGAAGCCGGATTTTGCAGGAGACGTCATACCCCGGATCAAGGAGAGCGTTTTCCTGGCAGATGCGCTTGTTCACTGGCTGAGTAAAGACGCTTCTACCTTCAGGATCCTGGCGGAGCGCCTGAACGAAGCGGGCGGTAAGCAGATTTCGCGAAAGCAGGTTATCAGCGATTACGTAGGCGGGCACAAGAAATTCCCGAACATCCATAAACGGCTTCTGTTACTTGAGAAAAAATTCGCTCCCGATCAGAGCCACCTGGCAAGCTTCATGAATAAGCAAGTCGATTATGACGAGATTGATTTGCGTGAACTGCAGGCGTTTGTCGGATATGACTCCGTCGATCCGGTTTCCGATTTCAGCGCCGTACTCGCGTGGTGCATAAAGAATGCCGAGGCCGAACTATACGTCGCCTATATGGCCAATTATCCTGATTGCTGGCTGTCCACAATGGGTTTCCTTCCGAAGTTTCGACAACGCTTTCTTTCCTCGCTGGCCTTGAGCAGACAAGTAAGGCTGCTGCAGATCGTCGATTACGGGGTGCAGGGAGATGCCGCAGTCGTCGAATCGCTGTTGTCGGATGGATCGCTGGAATGGCTGACCTTGTCGAACGCAGGCTGCATGGGAGCGGACTTCAATCTGATCGTCAACAAGCTGGCGGCGAACACCAAGCTCAGACAACTGGAAATTGGTTTTCACCCTATGTCGAATATGTTTCCGCTCACAGAACAAATTAGGGAGATGTTCCAGGCAAATCAAGTCCTCGAGCGTCTGATCTTGCGCGTACCTGTCGTTCATCCCGAATATGCTCTGCTCGAACGACTGGCAAGCGCCGAGAGCCGCTTCCAACTGCACGCCAGCAGTGTCGATTTCGAGAACATCACGGGCGAAGGTTGAGCCGCTATGACTGCACCAGGATGCCGCCAGGCCTTCCGGTCCGACAAGGCCCGCAGGTTGCGCTGACGAAGGAAGCCCGGGAGTGGAAGCCGCGAAGGGTGCTAGAAGGTCTAGTTCGCGGCAACCCTACCGCCTGCGCTACAAGTCCTTGAACGACTTCCTCTGCGCCACCATATCCACCAGCAGCTTCGCAGGCTTGAAGTCATCCCCGAACCGCGCCTCGAAGTCCTGCATCTTCGCCAGCACTTTATCGAGCCCGACGCTGTCGCCGTACCGCATCGGCCCCCCGCGATACACCGGCCAGCCATAGCCGTTGACCCACACGACGTCAATGTCCGAAGCCCGGATGGCGATGCCTTCTTCCAGGATCCTTGCGCCTTCGTTGATCATCGGGTAGATGCAGCGTTCAAGGATTTCCTGTTCGGAGACCACACGCGGCGTGATGCCTTTCGATGCGGCGAAATCGCGGATGATGTTCTCGACCACCGGCGACGGCCGGGCCTGGCGCTTGTCATCGTAATCATAAAAGCCGGCCCCGGTCTTCTGGCCGCGCCGGTCCATCTCGCACAGGATCTCGCGCAGTGTCGAGCCAGTGGAGTTTTCGCGCCGCCACCCGAGGTCGAGGCCGGCTAGGTCGCTCATCGCAAACGGTCCCATCGGCAGGCCGAAGTCGACCAGCACGCGGTCCACGTCCCACGGCATCGCGCCTTCCAGCACCAGCTTGCCGGCCTCGCGCTGGCGTTGCGCAAGGATGCGGTTGCCGACGAAGCCCGGGCAGACGCCGACCAGCGCGGCGACCTTGCCGATGCGGCGGGCAAGCTGCATGCAGGTCGCAATCACCGGCTTCGAGGTCTTTTCGCCGCGCACCACTTCCAGCAGTTTCATCACGTTGGCCGGCGAGAAGAAGTGCAGGCCGATGACGTCCTGCGGCCGGCTGGTGGCGCTGGCGATTTCGTTCAGGTCCAGCGCCGAGGTGTTGGAGGCGAGGATGGCGCCCTGCCTGACGATGCGGTCGAGCTTGCCGAACATCTCTTTCTTCACGTCCATGTTCTCGAAGATCGCCTCGATCACGAGGTCGCACTGCGCCAGGTCGTCCAGCGCCAGCGAGCCTTTCAGCTGCGCCATGCGCTTTTCCACATCGTCCATGCTGATGCGGCCCTTGCTGGCGGTGTTCTCGTAATTGCGGCGTATGGTCGCGAGGCCGCGGTCCAGCGCTTCCTGCTTCGTCTCGACGATGGTGACCGGGATGCCGGCGTTGAGGAAGTTCATCGCAATGCCGCCGCCCATGGTGCCGGCGCCGATGATGCCCACCGTGTTGACCGGTATGGTCGGCGTGTCGGCCGGCACGTCCGGCACGTTCCAGGCCTTGCGCGAGGCAAAGAAATAGTAGCGCTGCGCTGCCGACTGTGTGCCAGCCATTAGTTCCTCGAACAACTTGTGCTCGAAGGCCAGGCCTTCGTCGAAAGGCATGTTCACCGCTGCCTCGATGCAGCGGATATTCGCTTCCGGCGCCTGGAAGCCGCGGAACTTGCGGGCATTCCCGCGCCGGAATTCGGCGAACAGCTCGGGCCGGCCGCGCGCCGCTTCCACCTTCTCGTTCATGTCCCGCACCTTGCGCAGCGGCCGGCCTTCGGCGACGACCTTGCGCGCGAAGGCAATGGCGCCGGCGCGCAGGCCGTCCTCCGGCGTCAGTTCATCGACCAGGCCCATGGCCAGCGCATCCTTCGCGCGCACATGCATGCCGGACGTCACCATCTCCAGCGCCTTCTCGGCGCCGACGATGCGCGGCAGCCGCTGGGTGCCGCCTGCGCCTGGCAGCAGGCCGATGTTCACCTCCGGCAGCCCGCATTTCGCCGAGGGCACCGCGACCCGGTAATGGCAGACCAGCGCGACTTCCAGCCCGCCGCCGAGCGCGGTGCCGTGGATGGCGGCAATCACCGGCTTGCCGGCGTCCTCGATGCGCTGCTGCACCTGCGGCAGCGTCAGGCCGCTGCGCGGCTTGTCGAACTCGGCGATGTCGGCGCCCGCGATAAAGGTCTTGCCGGCGCAGATCAGCACGACCGCCTGCACCGCGTCATTGTCCAGCGCCTCGCCTATGCCCTGGTAGATGCCGTCGCGCACCGCGACCGACAGCGCATTGACCGGCGGCGAATTCAGGGTGACGACGGCGATGCCGTCCTCGATGACGAGGTCGGTGACGGGATTGATTGCAGCCATAAGGTTTTCTCCGGGTTTGGGTGGTTGATGGACGTTCAGCCGCTATGCGTCCGATGACACGTTCGTGGCAATGGCGAGGTAACGGTCGAGCTGGTCGCGCACGGCCTTCTTGTTGTACTTGCCGACGCTGGTCTTGGGTATGTCGCGGGTGATGGCGACCAGTCTGGGCAGCATCCAGCGCGTGATCTTGCCGGTGGCGACGCCATGCTCGACCAGGAAGTCGATCACGTCCTGCGCGCAGGCCTGGTGGCCCGGACGCAGGCTGACCAGCGCCAGCGGCTTTTCGCCCCAGACCGGGTCAGGCACGCCGACCACCATGGCCTCGGACACGAAGTCGGCCATCGAGATCAGGTTTTCCAGCAGCACGGTCGGCACCATCTCGGCGCCGCTGCGTATTACGTCCTTGAGCCGGTCGGCGATGACGATATAGCCGTCGGCGTCGATCTTCGCGATGTCGCCGGTATGGAACCAGCCGCCCTGCCAGGCTTCGGCGCTGCGCTCGGGCTCGCGGAAATACCGCTCGGTGACCCATGGCCCGCGTATCAGGATCTCGCCCACGGTCCGGTCGTCATGCGGCACCGGCTGGCCCTCCTCGTCGACCACCCGCACTTCCAGGCCGGGCACCGGCAGGCCGGTCTTGACCATCACTTCGTCCAGCCGCTGGCGCTCCCAGCCGACCATGTGCTTCTTGACGAAGGAAACGATGGTGGTCGGCGCGGTCTCGGTCATGCCATAGCCCGAACTGACGCGAAAGCCCGGCATCATCCTTTCCAGCTTGGTCTTCAGCCCCAGCGGCAGCGCGCCGCCGCCGACGCCGATGCGCTCCAGGCTGCTCAGGTCGTATTTCGGCAGGTCTTCGTATTCGAGCAGCATCGCGGCCACGGTCGGCACGATGCCGACGCTGGTGACCTTTTCGCGCTCCACCAGTTCGCAGAATCCCTGCACAGTGAAAGCGCCGGGCAGCACGATCTTCTGTGCGCTGAACACATGAAGGAAGGGCGCGCCCCAGCCATGGATATGGAACATCGGCGTGTTCAGCAGCGGCACCGCGTTCTCGCCCGGCTTGACGCCGAGGCCGGCGGCGATATCGTGGCCGGGAATGTTGGTGATGCCCGGCATCGCCATGATGTGCAGCGTCATCAGGTAGAGCTGGCGGTGGGTGAAGGTTGCGCCCTTGGGCTGGCCGGTGGTGCCGGTGGTGTAGCACAGCGTGGCGTTGGTGTCCTCGTGCAGGTAGGGCCAGTCAAACTCATCCGGCTGGTCGGCCAGCAGGCTTTCGTACGACACCATGCCGGCGATGCGGGTGTCCGGCAGGCCGGGACGGTCGGACATGTAGACGAAGGTCTCCACCGTGTCCTTGATGCGGTCGTAGATCGCCTCCAGCAGCGGCAGCACCGTGTCGTCCACGAAGATGACCTTGTCCTGCGCATGGTTGATGGTATAGATCACGTGCTCGGGCGCGAGCCGCACGTTGATCGGGTGCAGCGTCGCGCCGATGCAGGGCACCGCGTAATACAGTTCCAGGTGGCGATGGGTATTGAGCGCCATCGTGCCGATGCGGTCGCCCGGCTCGCCGGGGCTGCCGGCCTTCACGCCCAGCGTCGCCTGCAGCGCATGGGCGAGCTGCGACGTGCGCCGATGCCACTGCTTCCAGGTGAAGCGCGCATAGTCGCCGCTCAGGTGGTTGCGGTAGACCACGCCGACCTGGTCCGGATACAGGCTGACCGGCCGCTTCATGAAAGTGGTCAGCAGCAGCGGGTAATGGGTGCTGAACTCCGGGTATGTCCTGGCTTCCATGCTGTCTCCTTTTGTCCTGGCGCCGCTGGATCGGGTCGGGCCGTGGCATGCCGCGATGCCCTTCTATGCGCGAAGTGATTCGATATGCCGCTGGGTTGAATTCAGGACGGCGGGGTTGCGTAATCCTGCAGCGCTTCGTCGACGCCGATGCGTTCGAGCGACAGCAGGTCCATCGTTGCCTGCAGCCACTCCGGCACCTCGCGGGTGCAGACGGCGATCGGCCGCTCCAGGTCCGAGTTCTGGGCCGCCAGCATCGCGTAATTGCTCGCATATTCGGGCGGACGCGCGTCAGTCGCCAGGTCGGCGATCGCATACGGGTCGGGCGGCCCGCGCCAGGTGGCGTCGACCACCGGGATGTAGGGATTCTTTGCCGGCGTGCCGCCGCCCGCCAGACCGGGGCCGTCCAGCAGGATCATGCCGCGCACCTGCCGCGGGCGGGCGCCGGCCAGCAGCAGGCCGACGTAGGCGCCCAGGTCGCGGCCAGCCACGGTGGCCGCGCCGAGATGCGCGAGCGCGCTGTCGGCGTCAGCCATCAGGAACTCGCAGCTGTAGCCCCCGCCCGGCGGTATGTCGGATGCGCCATGCCCGGTGAAGTCGAGCGCATGGACCGGTCCGGGCCAGCCTGCGAAAGGCAGCGGCAGCGTCGCCGGCGAATGTTCGCCCAGGCCGTGCAGCAGCAGCAGCGGATGGCCCGCGCCGTCGCTGAGCTTGTGCAGCGCCAGCCTGACGCGGTTGTGATAAATGAATTCGGTCATCTGCGCAGGAAGTCGACGATCAGCGCTGCGGTTTCGCGGGGCCGCTCGATATGGATGAAATGCCCGGTGTCCTGCATCACCTCGACCTGGGTCGACGGCGGGAAGTAGGGCGCCAGCTTGTCCGGGTTCGCATCCCAGCCCATCGGTTCGCGCAGCGTGCCGAACAGCGCCAGCATCGGCACCGGAAAGCCCGGCAGCCTGTCCGTCATCCAGCGCGATCGGAACGGGCCGAAACCGCCGGGCCGCAATGCCGGGTCGATTTTCCAGCGCCAGCCTTCGGCATCGTGCTGCGCGCCCCTGGTCACCAGGTAGCACAGCCATTCATGCGACAGCCGCGGGTTCATCTTCGCCCGGCGGCGCGCAAGGTCTTCCAGCGTGCCCGGCTTGCGGACGCGGCCCGCCACGCTGCGCCGGTCGTCGAGCCAGTCGGTGATGATGTCGGCCGTCATCGACTTGCGCTCATGCATCGCGCTGTCCGGGTGCGGGCTGCGGAAGGGCAGGCCGTCGATGGAGACGAAGCGGGTGAAGCGGTGCGGCAGCGCCTGTATCGTGTGCACCAGCAGCGAGCCGCCCTTGCTGTGGCCGACAGCGACCATGGGCGCGCGCGTGATCGAATCGGCCACGGCCAGCATGTCCCGCTCGTCCGCTACCCAGCTGTACAGCGCCGCATGTTCCGAGTCGCCGTGGCCGCGCTGGTCGTAGGACACGACCCGGTAGCCGGCGTCGGCCAGCAGCGGCGCGAAGACGTCGAAGGTGCGCGCGAAGTCGAATGCGCCATGCACCAGCAGCAGCGGCGGCGCGTCGATCGCGCCCCATTCGTAGACTGCCAGCGCAATGCCGCTGGCGTGGACTGTACGCTGGCGGTCTGGTGGACGGGCCAGCGGATAGGCGCTGAACCTGAGGGCGTCGGGGTCGATGGCGCTCATCCGCGTTGCGCCATGGGTGGATGCATGGGCGCATCGACACCTGCGTCTCGCAGGGCGTCGGGAGTAAAAAAACATTCATTCAGTTCTGGCATGCTGTCTCGTCGCCGGTCATGGCCTGGGCTTGTTGTATTTTTATCTTACCAGTTGTTCCAGCCGGGTGTAACAGGACAGCTGGCGAGGGCGGGTTCCCAACCCGCCGTCCTGCCGCCGCATTGCTGGCGCGGCATCAGCGCTTGTCGCGCTTCCGATATTTACTCTGACAGTAAACGTTCGCTCCTGCGCTTAATTGATTTCGTTTTGCGGCACGGATAAGGTGGGTCATCAAAAAAATAACGATCGCCATTGCGCAACCCCCATTAAAAGGAGACAGCCATGCCCGTGGACACACTTGAGAATTCCTTGTCGTTACGCTCCCTGCACCCATCGGCGCCGCGCGAATGAACGCGCCCATTGCATCGTCGTAAAACCTGTTCGCACTGGAAACAATCCGTGTTCTAGCGCGTCGCCCGGCATCGGGTGACGGGCGCAGTGCCAGCGCTGCTTTTCGAAGGAGAGAATCGTGTCTTCCCATATGATTTCAATTTATGCGCTGGTGGCAATGTTTATCATTGCCACCATCCTGCCCATCAACATGGGTGTTCTCGCGTTTGTCGGCGCGTTCCTGGTAGGCACGCTGGTTGCCGGCATGCAGACGAAGGGAATCATGGCCGGGTTTCCTGCCGAGCTCTTCCTCACGCTCGTCGGCATTACGTTTCTATTTGCGCAGGCCCAGAACAACGGCACGATCGACGGCCTGGTGCGGCTTGCGCTGCGCGCGGTCGGGGGACGTGTCGCGGCGATTCCGTGGATCATGTTCGGCATCGCGGCCATGCTGACCGCGGTCGGCGCGGTCAGTCCCGCAGCCGTTGCCATCATTGCCCCGATCGCCCTTGGCTTCGCAGCCAAGCATGGCATCAATCCCTTGATGATGGGCCTGCTGGTGATACACGGCGCGCAAGCCGGCGGCTTCTCGCCGATCAGTATCTATGGCGGCATCACCAACAAGATCGTCCAGCAGGCCGGCTTGCCGCTGAGCCCGCTGACAACCGCCTTTGCCAGCTTCGGCGTCAACTTTGCCGTGGCGCTCCTGCTGTTTTTCCTGTTCGGCGGCTTCCGCCTGATGCGGCCTGCAAGGACCGTGCCGCGGCACACCGGCGCAGGACTGGCGATGGCGGCGTTTGCGATGCCCAAGGTCGTGCCGGCCCAGGCGCAGCGGATTGTCAACGACGCAGAAGGCGAAGCGCTGACCGAAGAAACACCGGCCATGGCGCGTTCGGCGCAAGTCGACCCCGCTACCGGCGGAAGCACCGGTGGCGGTGCCGCTGCCGCGGCCGCCACGCCGGCCGCGGATGCTTCAGTGTCCGACAATTTGAACGTCCATCAACTGGCCACCATTGCGGGACTCATCGCGCTTGCGATCCTGACGCTCGTCTACAAGCTCGATATCGGCTTTGTCGCCATCACCATCGGCCTGGTGCTCTCGATGATGGCGCCCAACGTCCAGAAACGCGCCATCTCGCAGGTATCCTGGCCCGAAATCATGCTGATCGTCGGCGTCAGCACCTACGTCGGCGTGATGGAAAAGATGGGGACGATTTCCTTTGTCGGGAACAGCGTGGCCGGCCTGACCTCGCCGATGGTGGCAGCGCTGCTGCTGTGCTTCGTCGGCGCCGTGGTGTCGGCATTTGCTTCGTCGACGGCCGTGCTCGGCTCACTGATTCCCCTGGCCGTGCCATTCCTGCAGCAAGGCACGGGCGTCGATGCGATCGGCTTTATCGCCGCGATGGCCGTGTCCTCCACCATTGTCGATGTCAGCCCATTCTCCACCAACGGGGCCCTGGTGCTGGCGAATGCGCAAGGCGTGGATCGCGATGTCTTCCTGCGCCAGCTGATGATTTATGGCGCCATCGTCACCGTCGCGGCCCCGGTCCTTGTGTGGCTGCTGTTCATCGTGCTTTGAGCGATGCGTCTGTCAATCTTTGTGGAGAATAAAAATGGGCGGACCTGACCGCGTCTGGAATCACCAGCAAAGCAATCGCCGCGCGCGTCTCGAACGGGCAGGGGAGGCGCTGGGGACGGCGCTCTCCGGCAAGATCCTGCCGGCGAACCGGATCGCCGATCTGCTGCACCAGGTCATCGAGTGCGGCGACCGCGTCTGCCTGGAAGGCAATAACCAGAAGCAGGCGAATTTCCTGGGGAAAGCGCTGGCGCAGCTCGATCCGGCGCGCATCAACGGCCTGCACATGCTGCTGTCGGTGATTGCGTTGCCGGAGCACCTGGACGTCTTTGAAAAAGGCGTTGCGTCCCGCCTCGACTTTTCCTTTTCCGGACCGCAGGCGGCAAGGCTGGCCCGGCTGGTCATGGCCGGGCAACTGAATATCGGCGCGATCCACACTTACCTTGAGCTGTTTGGCCGGTACTTCGTCGACCTGACGCCGCGTGTGTCGCTGATCGCGGCGGAGGCGGCGGATCGGGCAGGCAATCTCTATACGGGTCCGAACACCGAGGACACCCCGGCCATCGTGGAGGCGACCGCATTCAAGAGCGGCATCGTGATTGCACAGGTCAACCGGATCGTCGATACCCTGCCGCGCGTCGACGTGCCGGCGGACTGGGTGGATTTCGTGGTCCAGTCGCCCGCGCCCTATTACATCGAGCCCCTGTTCACGCGCGACCCTGCGCAGATTTCGGAGGTCCAGGTGCTGATGGCGATGATGGCGATCAAGGGCATTTACGCAGAATACGAGATCAATCGCCTGAATCACGGCATTGGCTTCGATACTGCGGCGATCGAACTGATCCTGCCGACGTATGCGCAGAGCCTGGGCCTCAGGGGCAAGATTGCCAGGCACTGGGCCCTGAATCCGCATCCGGCGCTGATCCCGGCGATCGAGGCCGGCTTCGTCGAGTCCGTGCACTCGTTCGGTTCCGAGCTCGGCATGGAAGACTACATCCGCGCGCGGCCGGATATCTTCTTTGTCGGTCCCGACGGCTCGATGCGCAGCAACCGGGCCTTTTGCCAGGCCGCCGGGCACTATGCCTGCGACATGTTCATCGGCTCCACGCTGCAAATCGACCTGCAGGGCAATTCGTCGACCGCCACCCTGGGCCGCATTTCCGGTTTCGGCGGCGCTCCCAACATGGGCGCGGATGCGCGCGGCCGGCGCCACGACAGCCCGGCCTGGCTGAAAGCGGGACGGCAGGCGGACGAAGGCAGGAACGTCATGCCGCGCGGGCGCAAGCTGGTCGTGCAGATGGTGGAGACGTTCCGCGAACATATGGCGCCCGCGTTCGTCGAAACGCTCGATGCATGGCAGGTGGCCGAGCAGGCGGGCATGGCCATTCCGCCGGTGATGATTTACGGCGATGATGTCACGCATATCCTGACCGAGGAAGGCATCGCCAACCTGCTGCTGTGCCGCACCCCCGAGGAGCGGGAGCAGGCGATCCGGGGCGTTGCCGGCTATTCCCCGGTGGGCATGGCGCGGGACAGGCGCATGGTCGAAAACCTGCGCGACCGCAAGGTCATCCTTCGTGCAGAAGACCTGGGGATCGACAAGCGCCTCGCCACCCGCGACCTGCTCGCCGCGAGGAACATGAAGGACCTGGTGCGCGCATCCGGCGGCTTGTACGACCCGCCCAAACGATTCAGAAACTGGTAGGAGCCGATATGGAAACACTACACTTTCGCTTTGAGGACGGGACACGGCGGATCGCGGCGCCTCCCCAGCTGGTAGGCGTCGTCGGCTCCGGCAATCTCGAGGTGCTGATCGAACCCGTGCCGCTCGGCGGCGCCTGCGAAATCGACGTGAAGACCGCGGCCGTGGGTTTCGAGGCGACGTGGCAGGCCGTGATGGCGGATTTTCACGCACGCTGGCAACTGGCGGATACCCGCATCGCCATCAACGACATGGGCGCCACGCCGGCGGTGGTCAGCCTGCGGCTTGATCAGGCGGTGGAAACGATGACGGGAGGCACCCCATGAGCAGCTACCTTGAATTGACGGCGCGCGAACGCATCCGGCGCCTGTTCGACGAAGGCACCTTCAGGGAATTCATGCCGCCGGCGGAACGCGTCATCAGCCCGCATCTGGCCCAGCTGGACCTGGCGGTGTCCTTCGACGACGGCGTGATCGTCGGCCGCGGCACGATGGACGGCAGGCCGGTGTTCGGCGCTGCGCAGGAAGGCGGCTTCCTGGGCGGCGCGGTCGGGGAAGTGCATGGGGCCAAGCTGGTCGGCCTGCTGCAGCGGGCGGTCGACGAGCAGGCATACGGCGTGCTGCTGCTGGTGGAATCAGGCGGCGTGCGCCTGCATGAAGCCAACGCCGGCCTGATCGCCGTTTCGGAAGTGATGCGGGCCATCCTCGATACGCGCGCCGCCGGCATTCCTGTGGTGGCTCTCATCGGCGGCGCCAACGGCTGCTTTGGCGGAATGGGCATCGCCGCGCGATGCACGAACGCGATCGTGATGTCCGAGGAAGGCCGCCTCGGGATGTCCGGCCCGGAAGTCATTGAAACGACCCACGGCGTCGAGGAATTCGATTCCCGCGATCGCGCCCTGGTCTGGCGCACTACCGGCGGCAAGCATCGCTATCTGCTGGGGGACTGCCAGGCCCTGGTGGCGGACGACATTGCGGCATTCCGGCAGGCAGCGATGCAGGCGCTGTCCGCGAGCCGCCAGCGTACCATCGGGCTGACGCTGCCTGACCTCGAAGCGGAACAGGCGACGCTGGAACGTCGCCTGCACGACCACGGCGGCGAAAGCGAGCCGCTGCAGATATGGCGGCGGCTCGGGTTTGCCGAGCCGCACACGATCCCGATGCTGGAAGCGGACGAGTTCGTTCGTCTCGCCGCCGGACATCGCGCAGGAGAAGAACAATGAACTGGCACACCCTGGCTTCACAGCTTTTTCCCGGCGGACATGACATCGTCGAGCAGGACAATTTTCTTTCAGGCACCGGGACGGTCGATGGCAGGCCGGTTGCGGTCATCGGCACGACCGACCACACGCCCATCGGCATCGAGATCGCCCTGGCACAGGCCAGAGCAGTACTGCAGACCGTGCGCGCATTCCCGCGGCGGCCGATCCTGATCCTGGTCGACACGCAGGGACAGCGCTTGCGTCACCGTGACGAAATGCTGGGCATTAACAGCTATATGGCGCACCTGGGCAAATGCATAGACCTGGCGCGCCGCGAGGGCCACGCGGTCATCGGGCTTGTGTACGACCAGGCCTTGTCGGGCGGCTTCATCACGAGCGGCCTGATCGCGGATGCCTGCTACGCGCTTCCGGATGCGACCATCCGTGTCATGGGACTGCCGGCCATGGCGCGCATCACCAAGGTGCCGGAAGCAACCCTGGTCGAACTGGCGAAATCCAACCCGGTCTTTGCGCCGGGCCCGGTCAATTACTGGCGCATGGGCGGCATCCAGGAAATCTGGAAGGACGAACTGGCGCAGGCGCTGTCCGCTGCGCTGGCAAATGTCGACGCCAGCGACCGGCGCAGGGAACTTGGCCTGGCGCGGGGCGGGCGCAAGTTTGCGCAGCCGGTGGCGGAAGCGGTCAGGAGGCAGCATGCTGGCCCGGCATGACCTGGTCTGGCTTTGCGACGACGGGTGGCGGCATGTGCGCCGGACGGCGCCTGACTCGCTGGCGCAGCAGGCAATGGACCAGTGGCGCGGCGCCGACTGGCCTGCCACGGTGCGCAGGCAGGACACCGGCTGCAGCCCCGGCGAAGTGTGCCTTGGGATCACGCTGCCGCGCGACAGCGCGGCCGGCGCCCGCACCCGTGTCTCGCTACGCTGCCTGCAGGCGCACATCCGGCGCGCCATCCGGCCGCTTCGCCTGGACGCTGCGGATGCCGCGATATTTCCGCAATGGGCGCGGGCCTGGCAGGCATGGCGAAGCGTCGTCGAAGAGGCGGGGCTCGACGTTCGGGTCTACGGTTCACTGGCCATGGAAGTGCTGACTGGCCGGCCTTATCTCACCGACAGATCCGACATCGATCTCCTGTTCTTCCCGGCCAGCCCCGAACAGCTGCGCGCCGGCGCTGCGCTTTTTGCCGGTTGCCCTGGCGGCCTGCCGCTGGATGGCGAAATCATCTTTCCGTCGGGCCGGGCCGTTGCATGGAAGGAGTGGTGTCAAACGGCCTTGCAGGATAGCCGCAACAGGGTGCTGGTGAAGCAGATCGACGGAGTGCGCCTGTGCTCCGTGGCCGAATTGCAGGCCGAACTCGGGGAGGCTGCATGCGTCAGCTGAGCATAAGCGCGCCGCGCCGCGATACGGCGTACTTCCTGGACAGGCCGACGCACTGGCGCACCATCCTCTGGAACAGGCGGGAAGACATCAAGTTCTGCAGGCTGGTCGGCCGGCTGGCAGTGCGCAGCCTGTACGCCGAGCTGGCGCTCTATCCCAAGCCTGGCCTGGTGTCGATGGTCGACAATGGCAGCCATGACGACATGGACGCACGCACCTTCCTGCGCAGCCTGTTTGCGCTGCGCCATTATTTTGTCCGCATCGCGATCGCCGGCCTGCATGATGCGCCGTTCGGCATGCTCAAGCGGCTGGGTATCGACGCGGAAGCGCGGATGATGCAGGCCACTTCCGGAATCAACACCCACCGGGGCGCGATCTTTTGCCTGGGCATACTGTGCGCCGCGCTCGGTCGTTGCCGGGCGCAGCGCACGCCGCCGTCGCCCCAGGCCATACGCGCCATCCTGCTGACGCAATGGGGGCAAGCGCTGGATGACCATACCAGGGGCGGACCGCCAGGCACGCATGGCCGATGCGTGGCGGAGGCGCATGCCGTCAGCGGCGCGCGCGAGGAAGTCGCGCTGGGATTGCCATCAGTGTTCGAGATCGCGCTGCCGGCGCTGCAGCGCACGCTGGATGCGGGCCGCGGCGGGCGAGCGGCCCGTGTCGACGCCTTTTTCGCACTGATGGCGCACATCAATGACACCAATGTCTACCACCGCGGCGGCGCAGCGGGCGCGCACACCGTCAGGACGTCCGCCCGGGCGTTCCTCGACGCCGGCGGCACTGCGCACCCGGGCTGGGAGCAGACGGCGCTCGGGTGCCATCGCTTGTTCATGGAACGGCGCCTGTCCCCCGGCGGGGCGGCGGACCTGCTGGCCGCCACCTGGCTCGTGCACCAGGCCACCACGGGCCTGGCAACGCCGGCGCTGGTCCAGGAAACATGACTCGACCGGGTCGCCGATGAGCACGCGCCTTGCCATACTATGCCCTGGCCAGGGCGGGCAGCATCCGGCGATGTTCGATCTTGCCCGCACCGACCCGCAAGCCAGCGCGCTGCTGGACAATTGCCTGTCCGTGGCCCGGCTCGGCATCCCGCTCCAGGAAATTTTGGCGGACAACGACCTCCTGTTTTCCAACCGCATGGCGCAGCCGTTGATCGTCGCGGCAGCGATGGCGACGTGGGAAGCCATCCGCCACGACGTCCCCGCCCCGGCCTTGGTGGCCGGCTACAGCATCGGCGAAGTGGCGGCCTACGGCGTCGCCGGCGCGCTTGCCGCTGTCGATACAGTCGCATTGGCCGTATCGCGCGCGCGCCTGATGGACGGCTGCATGAAGACCATGCCGGAACAGGCGCTCGTGGCCATTTCCGGCCTTTCCTACCGCGCAGCCGCTCCCGTGCTGCAGCAGTGCGGCTTCCACCTGGCGATTGCGACTGGCGAGGACACATTCATCGCCGGCGGTTCTGCCCGGCTGCTGGTGGAACTGCAGCGCCTGATCCCCGGGTCCGGCGGACATCTGACCGTTCTCCCGGTGGCGGTCGCCTCCCATACCCCCTGCATGGCGCCTGCCGTGGCGCCGTTCGCCGAGGCGCTCGGGCGTCATCGCCTGGCCGATCCGGCGATCCCGGTCCTGTCGGGCATTTCAGCAGAACAGGTCTTCAGGGCCGACAAGGCGATTTCGCATCTGTCACGCCAGATCGCGGAACCGATACGCTGGGCAGACTGCATGGATGCCTGCGCGGAAGCGGGCGTGACCGTGGCGCTTGAACTCGGCCCGGGCGCCGCGTTGTCACGCATGCTGCATGCAAGGCATCCTCAAATCGAATGTCGGGCAGTCGCCGAGTTCCGCTCGATAGGCGGCGTCAAGACCTGGCTGACCCGCCATTTCGATTAGTCGTCCGCTGAAGCCCCCTGCGGACATTCGTCCTGCCTATATGTGATATTGCCATTTGGAATTGGCCTTCTGCCGGGTCGACCTCATCTCTCCTGTAGCGAGCAAGAGACCGCGTCGGCTAATGGCGAGGGTGGGGAACCGAGTGATGCTGCTCCGGACCCCCGCTTTCCTGTTTCCCCCGGAAATGCCGGACCTTGTCCGCGCTTCATCCGCTCGGGGCATGCCAGCCGACCGTTGTCCGATGCGATCGCGCGTAACCCGGATGACAGGAATGACGAAATGCTGAAATTAATGACTTTAATCGCCGACCATTTGATGACGGCTGCCAGGAACAGGGCAGAGCGCGCAATGGCCAGTGTCACACCGCAGCCCGTTTGCCAGGACGATATCTATCGTTCCAACCTGGGCGGCTGGAACTAGACCCGTCCGGCCGCTGGCCGCCATCGGCCGGATCACGGCCGATGGCGACAACGGTCACGGCTGGACCCCGGCGCCTGCAGCATGAAGCGACGCTACCTGCTTCAGTTCCGGCCAGGACCGTTACCGGCATTTCCTATCTGATGGCAATGGGATTGATGATTGCCTGCACGGCGCCGGTTATCCTCGAAGGGCCGAGAGTGAAAAACGACTCCCACGCCTTGTCTTTCACCATCGCTTCGGTATTCATGTTCTCGAGGATGTAGATGCCGTTCTGCGCGAGCAGGATCTGGTGGACTTCGAATGCGCCTGCGTTGGGTTCCCCCGGCAGCACTTCGACCGCCCAGTTGTCGGCGCCCACCATCGCAACGCCCAGGGAAGCGAGATAGCGGGCGCCGTCGACGCCGAGTCCAGGCTCACCCTTGTTGAATCTATCGTTGTCCTTCCCTATCAATGCCGACCAGCCCGTATAGAAGAGAACCACGTCGCCCTTCTCGATCGCCTTGACGCCCTGCCGCTTCATCGCACCTTCGATTTCGCGACGGTTGAATGGCGTCCCTTCTTTCACCGGGTTCGCGTTGAAATAGCTTGCCATGTCCAGCAGCACTGCGCGGGTGGCGATCGGCGGCACCTTTTCCATTCCGAGCTTCTGCAGGCCGTCCGGCTTGGCAAAGTCGGCGCCCTTGTTGCAGTTGTAATAGACGCCATCGATGCCCAGGTGGCCGAGGCCGTCCAGCTGTGAGCCGATGCCTACCCATCCATTGATGATGTCGTCGTTATAGGTCGTCTTGCTCGGTCCGATGGGGCCTTTCTCCTGTCCTGGCTGGACCACCTTGATCTCGAATGTACGGGGCGCGTAGGCGGGGGTATTCTTGTTTGTCTCTATCCCCAACGCATAACTTTTACCCTGCTTGATCAGCCTGCTTGCCCTTCGTGTTTTCTCCGGGGTGATGTGGTTCAAATTGCCCGCCTGGTCCTCCGGACCGAATCTGGAAGGGAAGCACGACTGCTGGGATTGCTGACCGTAAGCCGGCATCGACGCCGCAGCGGCAAGAAAAGCCGCGACGGGTACCGCCGTTTTTATTAGATGTCCGAGTGCGTTCATCCTGTCTCCTTTGCGTTTTGGGCGTCTCATGGCGAATAGCCAGCTAAGCCTAACCCGCGCGGACGGGCCATTGTGAAATTGTGAATTTTCTTTGAGACGCAGCAAGCAGGGCCGGATTTCGTACTCCCTTTATCGCTTTCGCTTCATCCGCAGGCGAAGGGCTAGCCGCGGAAGATGTCGAATGGCTCGATCCTGAGCACCTTGCGGATGCCGATGTAGCTCGATATGCCCGCGATCCGGATCACCATGCCGAGCGCGAGTCCGAGATTGCCGAACGTGATCAGGGACGCATAATCGGGCAGCCGCATCTTGGCCACGAAGATCAGCGCGGTGCACAGCCCCACGCCGATTCCATACCCGGTGAGCGCGGTGAAGACCGCCTGGAACAGGATCATCGACACCAGCTCGCTTCCCTTCGCGCCGATCGCCTTGAGCGCGCCGAACTTTTCAAGATTTTCCAGGATGAAGGTGTAGAAGGTTTGCCCCGAGATGGACAGGCCGACGATGAAGCTGATGACCGTCATCAGCAGGATGTTGGTGCCGATGCCGGTCTGGTACTTGTAGAAGTCGCTGATTTTCCGGATGAACTCTTCCCTGGTCAATGCCAGGTAGCCCAGTCGGGCGACTTCGCGCTTCACGGCGGCTATTGCCGCCTCGTTCTTCGGCTCGACCAGGATGTAGGAGGTCGTGTACCGGGTCGACGGTATGTACTGGATCGCGCGGCTACGGGTCGTATAGAGCGTGGGCACGCCGAACAGGCCGCCCGAGGACACCTTTGCGATGCCGACGATATGGCCGCGATGGTCATTCAGCTCGAACTCGGTGCCGATGCCCGGGCTGCCCAGCTTCCTGAATTCGGCGTCGTGCACGACGATGAAGCCGTTCTCCGCATAGATGTCCTGGATATTCCCCTGTTCCAGCAAGGGTCGGCCGAACAGCGTGGCGTCGTCGAGGCCGATCACGCTCACTGCCTGGTAAGCGCCACTGCGCAGCTTGACCAGCGCGCCGCCCGAATAGAGCGGCACCGCGTAGCGGACGCCGGGTATGCTGCGCACGCCATCGAGCAGGTAGTCGGGCAACGGAATCGTGTTTGCCACCGTGTTCACGGCCGGGTCCATGATCCAGACGCTGGCGCCGATATTGGTCACCGTCGCGGAAGAACGGCCAAGTATGCCCGCGAAGATCGATGTCATCTGCACCATCAGGAACACCGCGAACGTAATGCCGACCAGCAGCGCGGAAAACTTGCCCCGGTCGTTCGTCAGCAGCTTGTAGGCAATGCGCAGCGTGCCCGGCAACGTCATTCCCGGCCCTCCTTCGGCTCGACGCCGCTGACGGCATGGGCGGGCGCGCTCTGCCATCCGCCGCCCAGCGCAATGAACAGGGCGGTCGTGTCCTGGTAGCGCTGCGCAAGCGCCTGCAGCTGGCCGATCTGCGCGCGGTAAAACTGCGTGTCCGCGGTCAGCACGTCGAGGTAATTCACCAGCCCCGCCTGGAAATTCGCCTGCACCAGTTCGAGCGCCCGCCGCGCGCTTTCCAGCGCCTCGTCCTGCGCCTGCAGCGCCTGGGCGTCATGCCCGAGCGCGGTGAGGACATCGGCCACTTGCGCAAAGGCATCCAGCACGGCCTGGCGATAATCCTCCATCGACTTCCGATACCCCTCGACCGCGGCCTGCCGCCGATGCAGCAGGCTTCCGCCATGGAACAGCGGCATGCTGGCCGACGGTCCTAGCTGCCAGAATGCCGCATCGCCGGCGCCCAGGCCGCCCACGGTATTGCTGTTCCTGCCGTAGCTTCCATCGAGACGGAAGCTCGGAAACATCGCGGCGGCGGCGATGCCGATATTGGCGCTGGCCAGTTGCAGCAGCGCTTCCGCTTCCAGGATGTCCGGGCGCTGGCGCACCAGCTCCGAAGGCAGGCTCAGCGGCAGGTCGCGCGGCAGGACCAGCGTTTCGATCTCCACCGTGGCCGGCTGCCATTCGGCCGGCAGCTTCCCGCTCAGCGACGCAAGCAGATGCGCCGCCTGGTCGGCCTTCTGGCGCAGCGGCGGAATGGCCGCCTGGCTGGACGCAAGCTGGCTGGCGATGCCCAGCACGCTCGCAGGCACGGCGCCGGCGGACGCCTGTGCCTGCGCGATCGCCAGCTGTTCCTTCTGGCGCAGGACCAGCGTCTCGGTGGCCCGGATCTGCGCCTGGTAGCCGGCCCGGGCAATCAGCGCATTGACCACGTTGCCCGTCAGCGTCAGGTAGGCGGCAAGCGCCGCATGGCGCTGGTAGTCGGCTTGCGCCGCGAGCGCCTCGACGGTGCGGCGCTCTCCGCCGAAGACATCGAGCGCGTAACTGACCGTTGCGCTGAGCGTGAAGAGATTGAACAGGCCGCCCGCGCCGCCGACGCCAAGGCGCAGCGGCGATGCTCGCTGCCTGACTGCGGAGAAGCCGGCGTCGACCGACGGGTAGAACACGCCATGGCCGGCGCGGAGGTTTTCCTGGCTCTGCCGCAGGCTTGCCTGCGCCGACTGCAGCGTCGCGTTATTGGCGATTGCCTGCCCGACTGTCGCGTCCATCTCCGCCGAACCGAACATGCGCCACCAGTTTGCCGGGACCGCATCGCCCGGATGGAAGGTCTGGCTCCCATGCCGGGCGGCGACTGCCGCAGTTGGCATTCCGCCGGCGGCATAGCTGCCGACCGCGGGTGCCGCCGGCCGCCTGAAGTCGGGGCCGGCCGCGCATCCGGCCAGCACGAGCAGCGCGGCAGCGAGGCAGGCCCGGCCAGCGGGCCTTTGCGCCCCCGGTCCGGCGTCGGCCGGCATCGTCGTCTGCGCATCCATGGCTGTCATGGCGGCGTCTTCTGGCCGACGTACACATCCACCAGCTGGCCCGGATAGATCCTGATGCGATCCGTCTGCGGGAAGCGGAAGATGATGGGCAGCACGCGCAGGTCGACGCGTTCCTGGCGCTGGTCCGACAATGCAATCTTCGGCGACACATAGGGCTGCACCCGGACGAATTCCAGCGGTATCCGCGTGTCGGTGCCGCGGATCGACATTTGCGCGGCAATCCTGTCGGCAGGCGGCAGGCGGCTGATCAGGATCTCGTCGATATAGCAGCGCACGCTGAAATAATCCTGCTTCCCGCCCATCGTGATCGCCGGCGTCGCCGCCTGCGTATAGGTGCCGTAGAGACCCTGCGGCGACACATAGCTTCCGACCGCGGTGTTGACGGACAACACGACGCCATCGACCGGGGCCTTGACCGTGTATTTCTGGAGCAGCGCGTTCGCGCCTTCATAGCCGCTGGCCGTGGCGTCGGCCTGGCGCTGCGCATTGTCGATGTCGTAGCGCCACGCGCCCGCTTTGGTCAGCGCATACTGCCGGCGCGCGACTTCAAGGCTGGCCGCGGCCGTGTTCAGCGCATTGCGCGCATTGTCGATCGCTTCCCGGCTGACCGAGCGCGGCTCGATGTCATACGAGCGCTTCTGCTTGTCGTACTGGTTCTGCGACGCTTTCAGGCTGGCGGCGGCCAGCTGCACCTGCGCCTGTGCCACCGCCAGGGTTTCCTTGCGCGGCTGCGCCTTCAGTGCCTGCAACGACGCCAGCGCGGCTTCCGCCTGCGCCTTCGGCTGCCCGACGGCGGCCCGCTGCACCGTGTCGTCGATTCTCAGCAGCGGCATTCCGGCCTGGACCGACTCGCCCTCGTGGACAGTAAGCTCGACCACCGTGCCGGACACCTCCGGGTAGATATTGATGTTCTGGCCGCTCGCCTGGTAACTCTCGACGATGCCATTTGCATAGATGCCCTTTTCATAGGGGTTCGAGGCCGGCGTGAACACGGGCGGCTGGGCCGTGGACTTCGCGCTGAACAGGTAGGCGCTGGCCAGCCCGAGCAGCAGCCCGATTGCCGACAGGATGAAGATCAGCCGGTTTCTCATCGGACTTTTCCTTCGACGCCGGCGATCTTCCCATCCTCCATGTGAAGGATGCGGTCGGCATATTCGAATATCCGCGCATCGTGGGTGACGATCAGGATGCAGCGATGCGCATTGAGTATCTGCCCGCGCACGAACAGGATGATTTTCCTGCCGGTGTCGCCATCGAGCGAGGCGGTGGGCTCATCGAGCACCAAAATGTCCGGCTGGCTGATCATTGCCCGCGCAATCGCTACCCGCTGCTGTTCCCCGCCGCTCAACTTGACCGGCGGCAGCTCGGCCCGTTCCCTGAGCCCGACGATCTCCAGGTACCTGCCGGCCTCGGCCATGGCATCCGGCCATTTGTGCTTCTGCAGGATCAGCGGGATGGCGACATTTTCAGCGGTGCTCAGGCGCGGGAACAGGTGGTAATCCTGGAAGACGAAGCCGATGTTGGCGAGCCGGAAGTCGGCCAGCGCATCCTTGTCCAGCTGCCAGATATCCTTGCCTTTCACGATAACGTGACCCCGATCCGGGCGCAGGATGCCCGAGACGATGCTCAGCAGCGTCGTCTTTCCGCTGCCCGATGGGCCGACGATATAAAGGATCTCGCCGAAATACGCATCCAGGTTGGTGTCATCGACGGCTGTCGTCCTTGCCGGACCTTCGCCAAACCATTTCACCAGGTTGCGCGCGCTGATTGCGAGAGCGGCCATGCAAGCCAGCCTTTCCAGGTATCAGTGTCGGCCCGGCTGCTTCGGAGCGCTGCTGCCGACCGTTATAGTCTCGGCGAGCGAAACGCCCCGGCCCCTGACTTAGGTCAAATTTGATGAATTTGCCGGATATCACAATCGGGTCAGGATGCGGCCGCGACGGCTCGCATGGCCTGCATGCCGGCGCTGTCATTGTCGAAGGTAAACCCGGCCGATTGGAAAGCCGGCGCTTGGAACGGGCATGGACCGGATGGATTTCCAGAGGCCGCTGCTGATGCCCTGTTCGTCCCGTTTCCCCAACTCGCGAGGCGCAAGTGAAAACATTCCTGCAGGGCCTTATTTCGTTATCGGCAATCGTCCTTGTCCAGGCTGCGGTAGCCGATGCGAAGCTGGATGAACAGATGACGCAGCTTGCCTACAGCAACGGCTGCACGATGTGCCATAGCCTGAAGTCGGTCCCGGCCGGACCGGCGGGCATGGAACCGATTGCGCCTTCCTGGCAGGACATCGCCGAACACTACCGCGGCAACCCGAACGCAAGGGAAACGCTGCTGAAGGTGGTGATGGGCGGGGGTACGGTGTATGGCAACCACTGGGAAAACAAGGTCAGCGGAACCGTGATGCCGCCCAATGCGATATTGATCAAGGAAGCGGATGCCAGAAAACTGGTCGCCTGGATTCTCGGCGTAAAGAAATAAGGGACCGTCACCTGGACGGGTGACAGTCCCAGGCGGAAAAGCGCCTCGCTCAGGACTGCTTGCGAGTGCTAGTCATGACAGGCATCTTGCGCCGGCGCGGCAGGATGCAGCCTGCCGGCGTCAATGCCAGCGTCAGCGGCTTGCGCCGGCGTGAAGGTAATCGGTCGCCAGCGAGGCCATGGTCCTGACGCCGGTGACCAGCGCCGCCTCGTCGACGAAGAAGCCCGGGTTATGGTTCGGCGCGGCCGTGGCCATGTCCTGCGACGGCGGCGTCACGCCGAGGAATACGAACACGCCCGGCACTTCCTTGGCGAAGAAGGAAAAGTCCTCGGCGCCGCCGACCAGCGGCGTCTGCACCACGTCATTGTTGGCGGCCCAGCGCAGCGTCGGCAGCATCTTTTCAGTCAATGCCGGGTCGTTGATCGTGGGGTCGTACTTTTCCAGGATGGTGACTTCCGCCTTCGCATTGCCGCTCTCGGCGATCTTCTCGATTTTCTGGCGCACGTCGGCATGCAGTTTTTTCCGCACGTCATAGTCGTACGAACGGATCGTGCCGGCCATCTCGACGAATTCCGGGATGATGTTGTAGCGGGTGCCGCCGTTGATGGTGCCGATGCTGACCACCGATGGCGTGGACGAGATATTGGTGCGGCGGCTGATGATGGTCTGCAGGCCGACGATGGTCTCGGCGCTGACCGTGATCGGGTCGATGCCGTTCCACGGGCTGCCGGCATGGGTCTGCTTGCCGATGATCTTGATGCGCAGGTCGTCCGAGCTTGCCAGCGTCGGACCGGCGCGGTAGGCGATGCGGCCGGCGGGCAGGCCGGCCCATGAATGCAGGCCGAAAACCGCGTCGGGCTTGGGCGACTTCATCGCGCCTTCCTGCACCATCATCTTCGCGCCCCAGATGTTTTTTCCATCCGGAATGAAGTCGCCAGGACCTTCCTCGGCCGGCTGGAAGTAGAACACCACCGTGCCCGGCAGCCGCTCGCGCATCGATGCCAGGATCTTCGCCGTTGCCATCAGGATCGCGGTATGCGTGTCATGGCCGCAGGCATGCATCAGGTCGACTTCCTTGCCCAGGTATTTTCCCTTCGCCTTCGAGGCGAATGGCAGGTCCGCGGTTTCCTTGACCGGCAATGCATCCATGTCGGCGCGCAGCGCGACGGTAGGCCCTGGCAACGCGCCCTTGAGGACGCCGACCACGCCGGTCCGCGCGACGCCGGTCCTGACTTCGATGCCCAGGCTGCGCAGGTGGTCGGCGACCAGCTTGGACGTGCGCGTCTCGCTATTGCCGAGTTCCGGGTGCGCGTGGATGTCGCGCCGCCATGCCAGCAGCATGGACTCGGTCTGTTTGGTCAGCTGCGCGATTTCGGTGCGGGCGGCTTCCGCCGGCGTGCCGGTCTGGGCGCTGGCGATCGAGGCGCTGGCCATCAGGGCAGCGATCAGGCTTATGCGTAAAGCATAGTTTTGCATCTGTGAATCTCCAAGGGTACTGCTTGCGTGAGTAGGTTCGCGGGCCTGGCCAGCCGGGTCGCCGCAGGGTGGCACTCTCCGGCTGGCGGCCGCGGGGAATTGTACTGGACGCTCCCCGCTTCGGTGGCCCGATAAAGACGGGCCGTACGCGGCCTGTCACGCTAGCGGCGGAGATCAGTCATGCCGGCGCAGGTATTCGCGCACCACGTCCATGTCGGGCGCGGCGCCCAGCCCGGCGCCGTCGGTCAGGGTGTACGCGCCATCCCGCAGCGCCGGCATCGGCGTCGCCAGCAGCGTGCGCAGCGGGTTCGGGTTGGAGTCGACCTCCACGTAGCCGGGGCCGCCGGCCGCGGCCTTCAGGTGAATCGAGGCGATTAAACCGATGCCGCCGCCCAGCCAGTGCGGGCAGAAAAGGCGTCCATGGAAAAGCGCTTCCCGCGCCACCGGCAGGCAGCCGGAGAAGCCGCCCCATTTGCCCAGGTCGGGCTGGATCACGGCAAAGGCGCCGCTGGCGATGGCCTCCGAGAACATCGCCGCGCCGCGCATGTTTTCACCGGCGGCCAGCGGAAGGGCGATTGCCTTCGCCAGCGCCTGCCACTCGGCCATCGACGCGTCGGCGGCGATCGGTTCTTCTAGCCATGCCGGGTTGAATTCCGCCAGCCGGCGGCTCATGGCGACGGCTTCCGGCGGTGTCCATGCCTGGTTGGCGTCCACCATCAGCGGCGCCTGCGCGCCGAGCAGCGCGCGCAGCGACGCCATGTTGGCGAGGTCGCGCTCGACGCCGAAGCCGACCTTGAGCTTGAAGGCGCGGAAGCCTTCCGCGCGCATCGCGGCGGCGAGTTCCTCGGGCCGCGTCGGGCTCAGGCCGGACGCGTAGGCCGGCACGCGCGGGCTCGCGTCGCGCCGACCCAGCAGCTGCCATAGCGGCTGGCCGGCACGGCGCGCCGCCAGGTCCCACAGCGCGATGTCGGCGCCGGCAATGGCCTGCGCCATGGTGCCCGGCTCGCCGCTCTGTATCCCCAGCACGTGCAGCCGGCGGCTCAGCAGCTCGAAGGCCTGCTGCGGATGGTCCCATTCCTGTTCGAGCAGTATCGGCGCGACGCAGGACGCCAGCACGCGGGCCCGGTGCTCGGCGCCGACGCCGGGGAAGTTGCACCATATTTCCCCCCAGCCCACCATGCCGTCGCGATCCTCGATGCGCACCAGCACGGCTGGCCGGTCATACATGATGCCGAACGAGGTCTGCACCGGGGTCTCGACCGGCGCGCGCAGCACGATGGCCTCTACCTTGGCCAGCCTGAGCGGCGACGGCGCCGGTCCACCCGGCTGCCTGCTGACGATGTTTTCACTGCCTTGGACAGCCATTGCCGATTCCTTGAAACTGTTCTTAATGGGTTGCTTCCAGCGGCTGGCGGCGCATGTCGGCGGCAAGGCCCGACAGCACCAGCGCCGCGCCTTTCTCACCGATCATGATGGCCGCTGCGTTCGTATTGGCCGAGACCATGTCCGGCATCACCGAGGCGTCGATCACCCGCAGCCTCTCCACGCCGCGCACCCGCAGCGACGGGTCGACCACGGATTGCGGGTCGCTGCCCATGCGGCAGGTGCCGACCGGGTGGAACACCGTGCCGCCGGCCTGCTGCGCGAACCGGAGCAGGTCTGCGCGGCTGCTGCTGGCCGCGCCTGGCAGCACCTCGGCGTCGACCAGGCCGCGGAAGGCGTCCTGCCGGTAGATGTCGCGCAGCATGTCGATGCCTGCGCTCAGCACGTCGCGGTCCAGCTGCTCGGACAGGTAATGGGTCTCGATGCGCGGCGGCGCCAGCGGGTCGGTCGAGCGGATCTGCAGCCGGCCGCGCGACGCGGGCCGGCACTGGCAGGCCGAGGCGGTGAAGCCGGGGTAGTCGTGCAGCGGCGTGCCCGGCTTGTCGACCGACAGCGGCATCACGTTGAACTGGATGTCGGCGCGGCCGTCGCGCGCATGCTCAGTGCAGGCAAAGCCGCCGACCTGGCCGGCGCCGACGGTGAGCGGGCCGGAACGGCGGAACAGCCATTCCAATCCCATCGATGCGAGCCGCAGCGGATTGCGCACGTCATTGTTGAGCGACAGCTTCTTCTTCAGCCGGACGATGGTGCGCGCCTGGTAATGGTCCTTCAGGTTCTCGCCGACTTCCGGCGCATCCACCACCACCGGGATGCCATGCTGCCGCAGCAACGAGGCCGGGCCAACGCCCGACAGCTGCAGCAGTTGCGGCGACTGGATGGCGCCGGCGGACAGGATGACTTCGCGTCCGGCGAGCGTGCGGTGCACCGCATCGCCGAGCCGCCATTCGACGCCGGTCGCAATGCCGCCATCGAACAGCACGCGGCTGGTATGGGCGCCGGTGACGACCGTCAGGTTGGGCCGGTGCTGCGCCGGGCGCAGGAAGGCGACCGCGGCGCTGGAGCGCCAGCCGTTCTTCAGCGTCAGCTGGTAGGCGCCGACGCCGTACTCGGTCGCGCCGTTGAAGTCCGGGTTGAAGGGCAGGCCGTACTGCTGGCCGGCTTCCAGCCAGGCGCGGCAGTACGGATGGTCGTTGCGCAGGTCGGACACGCCGAGTTCGCCGCCGCCGCCATGGTATTCGTTCGCGCCGCCGCTGTAGCATTCCGAGCGCCGGAAGAAGGGCAGCACCGAGCGGTAGTCCCAGCCAGCCGCGCCCTGTTTCGCCCAGTCGTCGTAGTCCGCATGCTGGCCGCGGATATACAGCAGGCCATTGATCGAGCTGGACCCGCCGAGCACCCGGCCGCGCGGCCAGACGATGGCGCGGCCATCCGTGCCTTCGCACGGCTCGGTGTCGAACAGGCGGGAAAAGCGCGTGTCGTATATGGTCTTGAAGTAACCCACCGGCAGGTGCAGCCAGAAATTGCGATTGCCGTTGCCGGCCTCCAGCAGCAGGACCTGCGTCGCCGGGTCGGCCGACAGCCGATTGGCCAGCACGCAGCCGGCCGAGCCGGCGCCGACGATGATGTAGTCGTAGGCGCGCGCCGGCGCGCCGCTGGCGCCGCTCATGCCTTCACCGTGTCCAGGTAAAGTTTCGGATCGAAGTACTGGCTGGCCGGCAGCGCATTCGGGATGCTGGCGAAGCCGCTGAAGAAGTCGGTCACCTGCTGCAGCCACTTGGTGACCGTGCCGTCCGCATACATCTTCGACCATTCAGCCGACGTGAACATCTTCTGCGCGCCGAGCTGTTCCTTCAGGTCGGCCAGCGGGACGTCCTTGTAGTAGTTCTTTTGCAGCGTGTCGAGCGACTGTTCCGGCTGCTTGATCATCACGTCGTTGGCCACCGCCCATACCTTGACGATGCGCGCCAGCACCTCGCGGTTCTTGTCGTAGAACTCGTTGCGCGCCGCCCAGCCGCCGACGATGGCCGTCTTCGGATAGTAGGCGGATGCATCGACCAGCATCTTCGCCGTCGGCACGCGGCTGCGCACCGAGACATTGAACGGCACCCACAGCGCCACCGCCGGCACGGCCTTGGAGATGAAGGCCGTCACCGCGTCGGGCATGCGCTGGTTCACCAGCTGGACTTCCTTCGGGTCGACGCCGTTGGCCCGCAGCGCATTGTCGAGGAAGACGTGGGCGGTGGTGCCGGTCGTGGTCGACACCTTCTTGCCCTTGAGGTCGGCGATCTTCTCGATGCCCATGTCCGGGTGCACCCATAGCTGCGCGGTGGCGAACTCGACGTCGTTGATCAGGAACACCTTGCCCTGGCCGCGCGCCGGGAAGTTGGACAGCACCGCGCCGGTGGTCAGCACGTCGATGCTGCCGCCGCTCATGGCCTGGAACAGTTCGAGCCCGGTCTGGAACTTGATGAACTCCATGTCCAGCCCTTCCTTCTTCCACAGGCCCATCGAGTCGGCCAGCCACATCTGGCCATCGACCGCCAGCGTGTGCAGGTAGCCGACGCGGACCTTGGTCGACTGGGAAAATGCCAGCGGCTGGGTGGCCGCCAGTGCGGAGCCGGCGGCGAGATGCAGGAAGGTGCGGCGCTTCATGGTGTTGTCTCCTTGTTGGTATGAAACTGGCGGCGCGTCAGCCTTGCGCCTTGCTGCGGGCCTGCGCTTCCTGCGCCGCATATTCGCGCATCACCGAGCCGTGGATGCGGGCGCGCAGCGCATTGAATTCGGGCGTCTCCTGCAGCGCGCGCTCGCGCGGATAGGGGAACGGGATGTCGACGACTTCGCGTATCCGGGAAGGCCGGGCAGAAATCACCAGCACCTTGCTGGCGAGGTAGACCGCTTCCTCCACCGAGTGCGTGATCAGCATCACGGTCTTGCCTTCGGCATGCAGGATCTCCAGCAGCAGGTCGTGCATCGCGCTGCGGGTCTGCGCGTCGAGCGCGCCGAAAGGCTCGTCCATCAGCACGAATTCCGGGTGCACCGCGTAGGCCCTGGCCAGCGCCAGCCGCTGCCGCATGCCGCCCGACAGCGTCTTCGGATAGGCCTTGCGGAAGTCGGTCAGCCCCATCAGCTTCAGGTAGCGCTCGACGATGGCCGCGCGTTCGCCGGCGGCGACCCTGCTGGCCTTGAGCTCCAGCCCGAACGCGATGTTCTGCTCGACCGTCAGCCACGGGAAGACGCCGTATTCCTGGAACATCACGCCGCGGTCCGGGCCGGGGCCGGTGATCTCCTTGCCGTCCAGCGTGACCCGTCCCGAGGTCGGCCTGACGAAGCCGGCCGCCATGTTCATCAGCGTGGTCTTGCCGCAGCCGGACGGGCCGACCAGCGCGACGAACTCGCCCTGACTGATCGCGAAGGTCATGTCGCTGACCACGTCCAGCGGACCGCCGGCCGTGGGAAACTGCATCGACACGTTCTGGAATCGGATGCGTTCGCGTGCTTCCTGCATGGTTCAGCCCTCCACCTTGTCTTGCCAGGCCACCAGGCGCTTCGAGATGCGCCGCAGCAGCAGGTCCATGCCCAGCGCCAGCGCGCCGATGCAGATGATGCCGAGATAGATGGTGCCGAGGTCGAAGAAGGCGGACGCGTTCTGTATCATCGCGCCCAGTCCCTGCTGCGCGGCCACCAGCTCCGACGCCACCAGCGTCGCCCAGGCCACGCCCAGCGCCACCCGCAGCGCGGTGAGCATGTGCGGCACCGTCATCGGCAGCATCACCTTGGTGAAGATCTCGAAATCGGTCGCGCCCAGCGTGCGCGCCACGCGGATGTAGACCGGGCTGATCTGCGTCATCCCTTCATACATCACGATCACCGCGGCGAAGAAGGATGCATAGAACAGGATGGCGATCTTGGCGACTTCGCCGATGCCGAGGTAGACGATGACCAGCGGGATCAATGCGATCGGCGGCAGCGCCCGGAAGAAGTTGATCAGCGGGTCGACGAAGCGGCGCACCGGCTTGTACCAGCCGACCAGGAAGCCGACCGGCACCGCGACCAGCATGCCCAGCAGCAGGCCGAGCACCACGCGCTGCACCGACATGCGGATGTTGGCGAGCAGCTCGCCCTCGGTCAGGTTGGCCCAGAACACCTTGGAGACGGCCAGCGGCGATGGCAGCAGCGTCGGATTGATCAGTCCCGACTCCCGCAGCAGCACCCAGAAGCTGACCAGAAATACGAAGGGGAGGAGCGCCCAGCCAAAGTCGCTGAACATGCTCCTGCGCGCACTGCCCGCACTGCGTTTTTGCATCGTCGTCTCCAAGCTTGTTGTCGCCTGCGCTTCACTTCAGCAGGTCGGTCTCGATCTGTATCATCTGCGCCGGATACTGGATGTGCGCGTAGTAGATGATCTGCGTCGCCTCGTCCAGGAAGGCGCGGCAGACGTCGGCGATCGGGTCGCCGACGCCGATATTCAGGTGCGTGGCCGTGTCCTCGTCCGACACGGTGATGCGCATCACCTGCTTCGCATGCGCGATCTTCACGTCGTCCCGCGCAGCCAGCTGCGGCACGATGGGCGCATTGCTGAAGCCCTCGGGGTCGCTGTCGAAAATGCGCCGGTCCAGGTAAATCTCGATCAGGCAGTAAGGCTCGTCCTTGTGATAGTGCACGCGCCGCAGCCGCTGGTAGGCCGGCCCCACCGTGCCGAATGCGAATGCCGGCGTCAGCGGCGCCGCCGGGTCGCCGTCGATGGTCAGCAGCCTGATCTTCAGGCCGGATACCGCGGCAACCAGTTCCTCCAGCGTGCCCGGCAGCTTGAACCAGCGCTGCTCGGACAGGTCCTTGGCGACGAAGGTCCCCAGCCCGCGGGTGCGGCGCACGATGCCCAGCGCTTCGAGCTGGTCGAGCGCACCGCGCAGCGTGATGCGGGAGACCTTGTACTCGCGTTCCAGCTCGTCCAGCGTCGGGATCTGCGCGCCATAGGGCCACTCGCCGTTCTCGATCCGGTGCCGCATCAGCTTGGCGACCTGCAGATAGAGCGGCACGCGGCTGTTCTGGAAGACCGGCGTTGCATTCGTCATAAAGACATAATAATAAGCACTTTGGAATTGTGCAAGGTTTTTGCGCGGCCTTGCCGGCTTGCGGCGGGTATTGATACGGCGCCTGGTCAGGGCGCGGGTCGCGTGCGATACGCAGCGTCGCGAGCAGGAGCCGCAGGCAAAACAAGATGCGAAAAACAAGGGCGCATAAATCTATGCGCCCTCGCTATTCCCACCTTGGGGCCTGGCGCCGATGCGGCGCCGGCCCTGCTGCCTAGCCGGTGCCCTTCATCGAGCGCGGCAGCCACATCACCAGGTCGGGGAATGTGTAGATCAAAGCGAGCGCGGCGACGATCAGGAAGAACATCGGCAGCGTCACCCTGGCGATCCACGGCACCTGCTTGTTGGTCATCCCCTGCAGCACGAACAGGTTGAAGCCCACCGGCGGCGTGATCTGCGCCATCTCCACCACCAGCACGATGAAGATGCCGAACCAGATCAGGTCGATGCCGGCCTTTTCCACGGTCGGCATGATGACGCCCATGGTCAGCACCACCATTGAAATGCCGTCTAGGAAGCAGCCCAGCACGATGTAGAACACGGTCAGCACCGCGATCAGCATCACGTTGGACAGGCCGAGCGAACCTATCCATTCGGCGAGGTGGCGCGGCAGCCCGAGGTAACCCATCGCCAGCGTCAGGAACTGCGCGCCGCTCAGGATCAGCGCGATCATGCAGAACAGGCGGGTCGCGCCCATCAGGCTGTCGATGAAGGTGCGCCGGGTCAGCGATCCCTGCGCGGCCGACAGCACCAGCGCGCCGAGCACGCCGACCGCCGCCGCCTCGGTGGGCGTGACCCACGGCGAGTAGACCGCGCCCAGCACCAGCACGATCAGCAGGCCGACCTGCAGCAAGTGGCGCGAGCGGTACAGCTTTTCCTTGAAGCTCAGCTTCTCGGTCGCCGGCGGAATCAAGCCGGGATTGGCCAGCGCCCAGACCACGATATAGCCGGAGAACAGCGTCGCCAGCAGGATGCCCGGGATGATGCCTGCGATGAACAGCTGGGCGATCGACACGTTGGCCGATACGCCGTAGACGATCATGATGATGGACGGCGGTATCAGCAGGCCCAGCGTGCCGGCGCCTGCCAGCGTGCCGATGACCTTGTCTTCCGGATAGCCGCGCCGGGTGAGCTCGGGTATCGTCATCTTGCCGATGGTCGCGCAGGTCGCGGCGGACGAGCCGGACACGGCCGCGAAGATCGCGCAGCCGATCACATTGGTATGCAGCAGGCGTCCCGGCACGTTTTCAAGCCAGGGCGCCAGGCCCTTGAACATGTCTTCGGACAGCCGCGTGCGGAACAGGATCTCGCCCATCCAGACGAACAGCGGCAGCGCGGTCAGGGTCCATGACGACGAGGCGCCCCAGATGGTGACCGCCATCGCGTCTCCGGCTGGCCGGGCCGAGAACATCGCCATCGAGATCCATGCGACGCCGGACAGCGCAAGGCCGATCCAGACGCCGGAGCCGAGTATGGCGAACAGCACTGCAACCAGCAGCAGGGTAATCAGCACATCCATTGCGGGGCACTCCTGTAAATTACACGACGGTCATTCATTGCGGAGCATCTCGCCTGAACTGTGCACCACCCGCTTGCCCCGGAGTTCGAGCACCAGGTCGTCGAGCAGCGCAATGAAGAGCACGGTGGCGCCGATGGCCATGCCGATCTGCGGTATCCACAGCGGCGTCGCGTCATTGCCGGTCGAAATGTCGTGGAAGTCCCAGGACTGGTAGGTCAGCCGGATCGCATAGAAAGCCAGTGCGCCCGACAGCATGGTCGCCGCGAACAGCGACCAGATTTCCAGCAGCCGCTTGACCCGGGCGGACGATGCCTGCAGCAGCAGCGTCACGCGGATATGCTCGCCCCGCTTGAAGGTGTGCGCAAGCGCCAGGAAACCGCAGGCGGCCATCGCGTAGCCGGCATACATGTCGGTGCCGCGCCAGCCGAACGCCAGCGCCCGGTCCGCGATGCCGGCGACCACCATCAGCAGCGTGACCACCATGAAGAAAGCCGCCGCATAGCCGGCGGCGTTATACAGCCTGTCTAGAAAACCGCGCATGGGATCCCGTCGCCTGGAAGTGGAGTAAGCATTGCGTAGCGCTGCTTACTTCTTGTTGTAGGCGTCGATGATGGCCTGGCCTTCGGCGCCGGCCTTCTTCACCCAGTCCGCCTGCATCGTCTGCCCCACCTGCTTCAGGTCCGCCTGCAGCTTGTCCGACGGCTTCAGGATGTTCATGCCCTTTTCCTTCAGCGCGTTCAGGTACCACTGGTTCTTTTCTTCCGAGAGTTTCCAGCCGCGGGTTTCGGCGGTCTCGGCTGCCTTCATCAGCGCGTCCTGGCTGGGCTTGTCCAGCGCATCGAAGGCTTTCTTGTTGACGATCACCGCATTCTTCGGCAGCCAGGCCTGGGTGTCGTAGAAGTTCTTGACCTGCTCGTAGACCTTGGAGTCGTAGCCGGTCGAGCCGGACGTCATGAAGGACTCGACGACGCCGGTGGCCAGCGCCTGCGACAGTTCGGACGCCTGCACCGTGACCGGCTGCGCGCCGACCAGTTCGGCGATGCGGCTGGTCGACGGGCTGTAGGCGCGCCATTTCAGGCCCTTCATCTCGGCCGCGCTCTCGATCGTCTTCTTCGAATAGATGCCCTGCGGCGGCCAGGCCACCGCGAACAGCATCATCATGCCCTGCTTGGCCAGCAGGTCGTTCTGCGCTTTCTTCGACGCCTTGTACAGGCGCAGCGAGTCCGCATAGGACGTGGCCAGGAAGGGAATGCCGTCGACGCCATACAGCGGGTTCTCGTTCTCGAAGTTCGCCAGCAGGATCTCGCCGATCTGCGCCTGCCCGCCCTGGACCGCGCGCTTGATCTCGGGCGCCTTGAACAGCGACGCATTCGAGTGGACGGTGATCTTCAGCTTGCCGCCGGTGGCGGCGTCGACGTCGGCGGCGAACTGCTGGACGTTCTCGGTATGGAAGTTGTTCGAGGGATAGGCGGTCGGCATGTCCCACTTCACTTGCGCGTGGGCGGCTGCGGCAAAGGCAATCAGGGGGAGGGTGAAGGCAAGCTTACTCAGACGCATGACGGGCCTTTCAAAAAGGGAATCGAAGTGGAATGGAAAATCTGACAGGAAGAGTAGCCTGTAGCGCCGGTTTTCTCAAGAGAAAGGAGACATCCCGCGGCGAAAGATAGGCGGGAATGCCATATCGGGTTTTGGCGGCTATCATGTCGGATCGCTTTCGATCGACGACGGTGCAATCCACGCGGTGACTGCACCATAAAACAGCAATCACGACATCACTGAAAGGCAGGCTTCCATGCAGCGCTGGCAATTCTGGGTAGACCGAGGCGGCACCTTCACCGACATCGTCGCAAAGCGCCCGGATGGCGCGCTGCTTACCCACAAGCTGCTGTCCGAGAGCCCCGACCAGTACCGCGACGCGGCCGTCGCCGGCATCCGTCACCTGCTCGGACTGAAGCCCGACGAACGCATACCGCTGGAGCTGGTCGAGGCGGTGAAGATGGGCACCACGGTGGCGACCAATGCGCTGCTCGAACGCAAGGGCGAGCCGACCGTGCTGGCGACGACCCGCGGCTTCCGCGATGCGCTGCGGATCGCCTACCAGAACCGGCCGCGCCTGTTCGACCGCCACATCGTGCTGCCCGAACTGCTGTACGAGCGCGTGATCGAGATCGACGAGCGCGTCGGCGCCCATGGCGACCTGGTGCAGCCGCTGGACGAGGACGCCGCCGAGCGCGCGCTGCGCGACGCCTATGACAGCGGCTACCGGGCGCTGGCCATCGTCTTCATGCACGGCTACCGCTACACCGACCACGAGGCCGCGGTCGAGCGCATCGCGCGCCGCATCGGCTACACCCAGGTCTCAGCGTCCCACGCGACCAGCCCGATGCAGAAGCTGGTCTCGCGCGGCGACACCACCGTGGTCGACGCCTACCTGTCGCCCATCCTGCGCCGCTACGTCGACCAGGTCGCCGACGAGATGCCGGGCGTGAACCTGCAGTTCATGCAGTCCAGCGGCGGCCTGACCGATGCCCATGCGTTCCACGGCAAGGACTCGATCCTGTCCGGCCCGGCCGGCGGCATCGTCGGCATGGCCCGCACCAGCAAGCTGGCCGGCTTCGACAAGGTGATCGGCTTCGACATGGGCGGCACCTCGACCGACGTCTCGCATTACTCGGGCGAGTTCGAGCGGGTGTTCGAGACCCAGGTGGCCGGCGTGCGGATGCGCGCGCCGATGATGAGCATCCATACGGTTGCGGCCGGCGGCGGCTCGGTGCTGCACTTCGACGGCTCGCGCTACCGGGTCGGGCCGGACAGCGCCGGCGCCAACCCGGGGCCGGCCAGCTACCGGCGCGGCGGGCCGCTGACGGTCACCGACTGCAACGTGCTGCTCGGGAAGATACAGCCGTCGCATTTCCCCAGGGTGTTCGGCCCGGATGCGGACCAGCACCTGGACCGCGGCCCGGCGCTCGACGGCCTCGCCCGCATGGCCGCCGACATCGCGCAGGCGACCGGCAGGGCGACCCTGCCCGAGGAAGTGGCCGAGGGCTTCATCGATATCGCGGTCGGCAACATGGCCAACGCGATCAAGCAGATCTCGGTGCAGCGCGGCCATGACGTGATGGACTATGTGCTGGCGACCTTCGGCGGCGCCGGCGGCCAGCATGCATGCCTGGTGGCCGACGCGCTGGGCATGACGCGCGTGTTCTGCCATCCGCTGGGCGGCGTGCTGTCGGCTTACGGCATGGGCCTGGCGGACCAGACGACCATGCGCGAGGCCGCGGTCGAACTGCAGCTGGAAGCGCAGGCGATGCCGGTGCTGCAGGAACGGCTGGCGCAGCTGGCCGACGCCGCGCGCGCCGAGCTGCGCAGGCAGGGCGTGCCGGCCGAACGCATCGTCGACATCCGGCGCGTGCATCTGCGCTATGAAGGCACGGACTCTGCGCTGATCGTTCCGGCCGGCGAGATGGCGGCGATGCAGGCCGCTTTCGAGGCAGCCTATCGCAAGCGCTACTCGTTCCTGATGGCGGGCAAGCCGCTGGTCGTCGAGGCGGTGTCGGTCGAGGCGATCGGTCCGTCGGACGCGCCGCAGGAAACCGCGCCGACGCGGCCGCCGCGCAGCGGTGCGCTGCAGCCGGCCGAGACGGTGCGCTTTTACTCGCACCGCGCATGGCATGACGCCGGCCTCTACAAGCGCGAGGACACGCGCCCGGGCGACCTGATACGCGGCCCGGCCATCGTCGCCGAAGCCAATGCGACCACCGTGGTCGAACCTGGCTGGCAGGCCGAAGTCACGCCGCTGGACCACCTGGTCCTGACCCGTGTCGAGGCGCGCCCGGAGCGCCGCGCGATGGGCACCAGCGCCGACCCGGTGATGCTGGAAATCTTCAACAACCTGTTCATGTCGATCGCCGAGCAGATGGGGCTGCGGCTGCAGAACACCGCCTACTCGGTCAACATCAAGGAAAGGCTGGATTTCAGCTGCGCCATCTTCGATGCGCACGGCCATCTGATCGCCAACGCGCCGCACATGCCGGTGCACCTGGGCTCGATGGGCGAGAGCATCAAGACCGTGATCGCGGAGAACAGCGGGAAGATGCGTCCCGGCGACGTGTTCATGCTCAATGACCCGTACAACGGCGGCACGCATCTGCCCGACGTCACCGTCATCACGCCGGTGTTCGACGAGGCGGGCGCGGACATCCTGTTCTATGTCGGCTCGCGCGGCCACCATGCCGACATCGGCGGCACCACGCCCGGTTCGATGCCGCCCGACTCCACGGTGGTGGAGGAAGAGGGCGTGCTGATCAATAACTTCAAGCTGGTGGAGCAAGGCCGGCTGCGCGAGGCGGAGACGAGGGCGCTGCTGGCCGGCGCGCGCTATCCGGCCCGCAATCCAGACCAGAACCTGGGCGACCTGCGCGCACAGGTCGCCGCCAACCAGAAGGGCGTGGAAGAGCTGGGCAAGATGGTCGCCCACTTCGGCCTCGACGTGGTGCAGGCGTACATGGGCCATGTGCAGGACAATGCCGAGGAAGCGGTGCGACGCGTGATCACCGCGCTGAAGGATGGCGCCTATGAATACCGGCTCGACAATGGCGCGGTGATCAATGTCGCGATCCGCGTGAACCATGCAGAACGCCGCGCCGACATCGACTTCACCGGCACCTCGCCGCAGCTCGTCAACAACTTCAATGCGCCGTCGGCGGTCTGCATGGCGGCGGTGCTGTACGTGTTCCGCACGCTGGTCGACGACGAGATCCCGCTCAATGCCGGCTGCCTGAAGCCGCTGAACGTGATCATCCCGGAAGGCTCGATGCTCAAGCCGCGTTACCCGGCATCGGTCGTCTCCGGTAATGTCGAGACCTCGACCTGCATCACCAATGCGCTGTACGGCGCGCTCGGCGTGATGGCCGCAGCGCAGGGCACCATGAACAACTTCACCTTCGGCAACGAGCGCTACCAGTACTACGAGACCATCTCCGGCGGCTCGGGCGCGGGCGATGGCTTCAATGGCACCGACGTGGTCCAGACCAACATGACCAACTCGCGGCTGACCGACCCCGAGATACTCGAGTTCCGTTTTCCAGTGCGGCTGGAGAGCTACGAGATCCGGCCGGGCACCGGCGGAAAAGGGAAGTGGCACGGCGGGAACGGCGGCATACGCAAGGTCCGTTTCCTGGAGCCGATGACGGCGTCCATCCTGTCGAACAACCGCATCCATGCGCCGTTCGGCATGGCCGGCGGCGAACCGGGCGCGCTCGGCATCAACCGCGTCGAGCGGGCGGATGGCAGCACGCAGATGCTCAAGCATGTCGACAAGACCCAGATGCAGGCGGGCGATGTGTTCGTGGTCGAGACGCCGGGCGGGGGAGGATATGGCATGCCGGAGACTGATTCCCCGGGCTGAACGCGCGCCGTGCCCTGGGTCGCCCCGGCCTGGAAGGCTGCCGGGGCGATCCGTCGTTAACCGATTACCACATTACTGTGCGGGGTTCGTTGATCGGCAGCGTCTGGCCACGGGCAGCCGCGTCCTCCGCAGCCGGCGTTCACCGCCAGCCGCGGCATAATTCAAGCATTCACCGTTCAGCGCTCGCTGACGCATGGGCCGGCGCACCGGAGGCGTCGCGCCGCGCGCAACCCGTGCGCATGTCCATCAGGCTGATGCATGGCGCTACGATCGATTCTGCACTGCATTTCATTTACAACTAGGGAACTCAAAGCATTTACCTGAGACCCACCGCCCTGCGTTTTTACAGCGTACTGAAGAGCGGTAACTCCTGGTCTTCATGTTCGATTTTCTAATTGGACTACCCCATGCAATCAATCAACTCAGGGCTCTTTGCCAGCGCCCAGGAACAACCAAAACCGAGCGAAACAGCGAATCCGCCGATCGCACGGCTGCCAGGTGGCGCGCTCGAAGAGCAGCACCGGGGGTCGTCCCGATTTTTCACGCACGTTCCGATGCATGGCGGCGACCGTCCGGCGTTCCCGGCCCATTCAAGCTGCCCAGTCTACACAAGGGCGGGCGCAAAGCAGGACGGTATGCCCACCGAAGTTGACAGGGATACAAAGCAGTGCTCCTTCCCCGTGCAGGGAGCAACGCACAACCGGGTTGCGTTACTCTCAACTTCCGGCCGGGCCAGCGACCCGATGGAGATCTGCTCGTTCGAGGATAGCGATGAAACCAATTCAAGCGGCGACTCCTTCGACGACAGCGTGACGCAGTTCGACGCGCCTGAAAATTCCGTCGAAGCCGCACGGGCGTTCCTGCGGGAACGCGGCATCGATATCCAGGCCGGCGATGCCGCTGGCGCCGCCGCGCTGATTGCCTCGGCATGGGAGGGGCAATGCGACATTGTCGAAAATTTGCTGGTGGCCGGGGTGGACGTCAACTGCGCCCATGCCAGGACCGGCGACAATGCGCTGATACTTGCAGCGAGTCTTGGCCATATCGACGTCATCGGGGTGCTGCTGCGCACGCCGGGCATCGCACTGGACAGGGCCAACAGGAATGGCGACACCGCGCTGATGCTGGCCGCTTCCGGCGACTGGACCGACGTCGTGAGCATGCTGCTCCAGCACGGCGCCCAGGCCAACGTCGCCAACCGGCGGCGCGGCTACACCGCGCTGCTGCTGGCGGCGGATTACGGCCTGGTCCGTGTCGTCGACATCCTGCTGAAAGTGCCGGGCATCGAGCTGAATGCAGCAAATCAGCTTGGCGACACGGCGCTGATCCTGGCCGCCGCCGGAAAACGGTTCGAGGTCGTGCAGGCGCTGCTGAATGCCGGCGCCAGCATGGCGCCGGCGGATGCGCTGGGCCATACCGCGCTGAGCGCTGCCATCGTCGCCGAGCACGCGGGCATCGTCGAACTCTTTCTCGACCGGGGAGCGAAATTAAGCGCGCTCGACACCCGGCCCGCCTCCCTCTCCGCGTCGCAGTCGGTGTTCAGCGTGACGGTCAGCGACCTTGCATCGGCGCAGGGCAACTTTTGCGGTTTTCCTTCTCAAGGCAACCCGCTGGCATTCTTCCATGGCTTGAGCGGGTCGATTTCGCCGAACGGCGACGTCCAGGGGGTACAGGGCTGGCTGCGCAGCCAGGGCATGCTGGCCGCATGCGCGCGCGAGCTGGCGTCGATCCTGACGCCGGCGCGCGCATGGGCGCTGGAAGCGGCAAAGGGGAAAAGGGACCGCCTGGAGCAGCACCGCCTGATCTATTGCATCAGCGCGGTGAGCCAGCTGGCCGTGGGCAATGCGGCCGAAAGGGTGCTCGACGTCTATCGCCAGGCCGGCATCAGCGACAAGGCCATCGCCAGGCGGGTGCCGCTGGTGAAGTCGCAGCTCGGCGGCCTCGCCGAACTGGCCGCCAAGGCGGCGGCGCAGTTCGGGGGCGACCTGATCGGCATGCTCATTGCCAGCTGCCTCGCACAGACCAGCCCCAGATATGAGGTGCGTCCCGGCGACCTCAAGGATTGCCTGGCCCAGGCGGGATTCATCGAGCCGCTGGCCGGGGTCATCGCATCGGGCTGGCAGACGGTGCTGGCCGGAATACGGGGAAAGACCACCCGCACGCCGGAAGGACTGTCCCTGCTCGACACCATCGAATATGTCCACCAGAATGTCATCGGGGATGCACAGGCCGTGTTGGCCCGCGCCCTGAAGGAAAACCTCAAGCAGCGCTCGTTGCTGACGTCATTCGAAGTGGCGCTGGTGCCAAGCCATGAGGAAGTCGTGCACATGCTGTTCCAGATCCAGTGCGACTGGCTTTCGCAGTTCTGCGAGCAGTCGCTCGCAAGCTGACCGGGTTCCCGGCGCCGTCCGCGCGGACGAGCGGCGACAGGCGTTCTTCAGGCTACCGGAACGGCTCGCGCTTTTATCGATAGCGGCTGGGTGCCGCGTTTCCCAATGGCCGGCCGGATCCGCAGGGCCGGCATCGGAGACTTACGTTCAATGGCGCAGTGACGGCTCCGGGCATCGCCGACCTGGCATTGGCCTGTGCACCAAGGCACACCTTACCCGCCAGGCAGGACAAGCGCCGTATCCGGCCTTGGATTGTGAAGCATCCGCCAGTCTCGCTACCGCCCTGCGCGTCCTGTAGAAATCCCCGGTTCGCAAGGCTCGATGAAGCTTCGTAGGGTGTAATGAGCGATAGCGCATTACACCACTGGCCAATCAACTACCGCCGGCTATACGCAACGATTGGTGTAATGCGCGTTGCTTATTACACCCTACGAGCCGACGTCCCACGCTGACGAAGCGGAAACATCGTTCCCATCCGTTACGCGATGACCTGGGATTGGTATCAGAACTCTTCCCAGTCGCCGCCGTCCTGCGCCGCGACGACCCGTCGCGCCGGCTTGGCGGCGACCATCGCCGGGGTTGCTGGGCGCCTGAGCGGGGCCATGGCCGGCGCACGGACGGGCGCCGGCGGCTTGCGCAGGGGCTGCGCGACTGGCGCCGGCGCTGCGATTGCCGCTGCCGCCGCCGGCAATGGCGCACCGCCATCGATCCTGAACGTGCCGACGACATTCGCCAGGCGGACGGCCTGGTCCTGCAGGGACTCGGATGCGGCAGCCGCTTCCTCGACCAGCGCGGCATTCTGCTGCGTCACCTGGTCCATCTGGCTAATTGCCTGGTTGATCTGGTCGATCCCGGCCGTCTGTTCCTGGCCGGCCGCGCTGATCTCGCTGATGATGCCGGTGACACGGCTGACGCTGTCGACGATTTCCTGCATCGTCGTGCCCGCTTCGGTGACCAGGCGGCTGCCTGCCTCGACCCGCTGGACCGAACTGTCGATCAGCGCCTTGATATCCTGGGCGGCCGCCGCCGAGCGCTGCGCCAGGCTGCGCACTTCGGTGGCGACCACGGCAAAGCCGCGGCCCTGTTCGCCTGCGCGGGCCGCTTCCACCGCCGCATTGAGCGCAAGGATGTTGGTCTGGAACGCTATGCCGTTGATCACGCCGATGATGTCCGCGATCTGCCGCGACGACGCATTGATTTCGCCCATCGTGCCGACCACCTGCCCGATCACCACGCCGCCCCGGGCTGCGACGCCGGACGCGGCCTCGGCCATTGCGCTGGCCTGGCGTGCGCTGTCGGCATTCTGCCTGACCGTCGCGTTGAGTTCCTCCATCGACGACGCGGTCTCTTCCAGCGAACCTGCCTGCTCCTCGGTGCGGGACGACAGGTCGAGGTTGCCGGCGGCGATCTGCCGCGATGCGGTGGCGATCGTGTCGGTGCTGGTGCGCACTTCGGTGACGGTCTGCAGCAGGTTCGCGTTCATCGACTTCAGGGCGTCCAGCAGCTGGCCGACTTCGTCCTTCGAGCCGGGTTCGATCCGGCTCGTGAGGTCGCCGGCGGCGACGGTCTGGGCCACCCGCACCGCGCGGCCCAGCGGCACCGTGATGCTGCGCGACAGTGCCCACGCCAGCGCCGCGCCGATGGCGAATGCGGCGAGGCCCATCGAGGCAAGCAGCATGCTGGCCTGCGCGGACACCTCGTCTATTCTGGTGTTTGCCTTGTCGAACAGCGACTGCTGGTAGTTCGCGAGCGTCTGCACCGAGGCCACGTAGGCGTTCATCGCCGGAAGCAGCTTGCCGTCGATTTGCGCCTTGAGTTCGGCATCGTTCGACTCGCCGCTCGTTTTCAGCGTGAAGAACCGGTCGCGTATTTCCGTGTAGGTCTTGCGCCTGGCGATGATTTCAGAGAGCAGCCGCTTGCCTTCGTCGCTGCCGATCGTCGGCTCGAGGTCCTTGCTGATGTCGGTAATGCGCTTGCTGACCGCTTTCATCTCGGCGTCGAAATAGGCCTGGTCTTCCGCCTTCTCGCTTTTCGCCTTGGCAAGCGTGCGCACCGAGTTGGTGGCGATGTTCTCCAGCCATTTGCCTGCCAGCACCTGCTTGTGGGCGGTCTGTTTCATTTCAAGCTTGGCGTCGGCCACGCGGGACAGTTCCCAGATGCCGGCGCCGGTCATGGCCCCGGTGAGGCCCAGCACGGCGGCGAAGGCAATGGCCAGCCGGGTGCCGATATTCAGATTCTTGATGTTCATGATCCTGTCGCGATAAAAAATGGGCGGGCTGATCTTCGCCGGTTGGCGCGGCCAGCTCCCAGCCCGGAAGCTGAAAATGGTCAGGCCTGCCGGCTCTGGAGCACGGTCCGTATCGTCTTCGCAAGGTCCTCGACCTTGAACTTGGCGACATAGCCGTCGGCGCCCGCGCTCTTCACGTGCGCCTCGTTGGTCTGCCCGGTCAGCGACGAATGGATGACCACGGGCAGCGCCTTGAAGCGGGCGTCTGCCCGTATCCGGCGGGTCAGCATGAAGCCGTCCATCTCCGGCATTTCAAGGTCGGTGAGCACCATCGTGACCTTGTCGGCGAGCGTGCCGCCCTCGGCCAGCGCATCGGCGGACATGGATTCCAGCGCGTCCCATGCCTCCCTGCCGGTCTTGGTCATCGTGTATTTCAGACCCATTGCGTCCAGACCCTGGCCGATGATCATGCGGGCCGACGACGAGTCGTCCGCGACCAGCAGCCTGGCCGGCGCCGACACCGCCGGCTCGAATGCCACGTCGGCCGTCGCGATGTCGTCGGTTCTCGGCGGGAACACGTTGCGCAGGATCTGCTCGACGTCGAGGATCTGGGCGAGCTGGGTGCCGTGCACCGCGTTGTCGAGCTGGGCAATACTGGTGACCGTGCCGTTGCCGGCCGCCGCGCCGTCCGCGGGCCGGACCTGCGACCAGTTCAGGCGGACGATCTCGTCCACGTCCTCGACCGCGAACGCCTGCGTGGTGCGGGCGAACTCGGTGACCATCAGGATCTTCAGGCCGTTTTCCGGCTGGCAGCCGAGCAGCGCCGGCAGGTCGATGACCGGCACGATCTGGCCGCGGATATTGACCACGCCGAGCAGGCATGGTGAAGCGCCGGCGATGGCCGTAATCTCCGGCATCGCCATCAGTTCGCGCAGCTTGAATACATTGATGCCGTACAACTCGCTGCGACCCGCGCCGCCGCATTTCCCGAGCCGGAACAGCATCAGCTCGAACTTGTTGGTTGAAGTAAGGGCTGCCCGTTCGTTGATCTCGTTTCCTACCGTGCTCATCTGCGCTCCCGTGCCGTTGGGTCGCCACGCGCGGCAAAAGCCGCGTGTTGCCGACCAAAGGTATTACGGACGGGAAAAAAGTTTAAAGATGGTGAAATACTAAGATTTACAAAAAAAACCGGCGGTAAGGAAATCTGCCGGTTCCGCGCTAGTCCGGGCTGCCGTCCTGCCCGTGCCGGCAAATGCGAAGCCAGGCGGCCGCCGGGGTGGCGCCACGCGGGCTGCGCCGGCTATTCCGGGGGCCGCAGGCCGTGCTTGCGCAGGCGATGGCGTTCGTCCGGGCTTGCGACCAGCGCGGCAAATGCCCGGGCTTCCGGCGGGGCGTCGGCGCGAACCCATAGCGCGTAACTGCTGGCGAGGTCGAAGCGGCCCGGGAACGGCCCCAGCAATGCGGCAGGATCGGCCTGCATGATCTCGCTGATCTGGGTCACGCCCAGGTCTGCCTTGCCATCCATGACAAGGTGCATGGTTTCGATGCCGTCGGCGGCGAGGGTGGCTTTCTTCATCACCTCGTCGCGGATGCCCAGCGTCTCGATCACCTGCAGGAAGTGGCGGCCTACCGTCGCGCCGCGGGCCGGGTCGGAGAAAGCGATACGCGGCGCGGCGAGCAGCGCCTGGCGCAGCGCGTCCGGCGTCGAGATGTCCGGCCGCATGCCGCCGGGCCGGACCGCCAGGCCGCCGACGGTCGCGCCGACCGCTGTCGTGACGCCATCGCGCAGACGGCCGGCCGTTTCCGCCGCGCGAAGCCGGGCGTCGGTCGTGACCAGGAAAGTGGCGCCCTGGTCGGCGACAAAGCGCTGCTCGGCCGCGCCGGCGGTGTCGAAAACCAGCGCCACGCGCCGCCCGGTTGCCGATTCATAATCGCGGGCGAGTTCCTCGAGCGGCGCCTTCACGCCTGCGGCGGCGTAGAGCCGCATGTCCGCCGCCCGCGCCGCAGCCAACGGCGCAAGGGACAGGCTTGCCAGCAGCACGGAGGCGAGCAGGCGCGACGGCCGGGCTTGTTTCATCATCGGGTTTTTCACGGTGTCTCCGTAGGCATTCTTATATAGGCGTCGCAAGCGCATGACAGGAAATCATACTATCGGATATTGTGCCGGGTAGCCCGGCCGTCACCGGCCGGCGCACATCCTGTCCCGACAGCCCGACAACAAGAACGAGGAGACCGACCATGCTTCACCCGACGCCGCGACTACGCAAATCCGCCGGACCGGCGAAACGAACCGCGCTGCGGCCCGTGACCTTCGTGCTGGGCATGCTCGCCCTGGCCGCGCTTGCCGCATGCGCATCCGGTCCCGCCGCCAAGGCCCCGCCCGGCTCGGACAACGCGGCGCGCAAGGAGCTGGCGCCGTCCGGCACGCTGCGAGCGGCTATCAACTTCGGCAACCCGATACTCGCCGCCAGGGATGATGCGACCGGCGAAGCGCGCGGCGTATCGGTCGACATCGCACGGGAGCTGGGGAAACGGCTGGGCGTGCCGGTGCAGCTGGTGACATACGGCGCAGCCGGCAAGGTCGTCGAAGGCGCGAAGTCGAATGAATGGGATGTCGCCTTCGTGGCGATCGATCCCAAGCGCGGCGCGGACATGGCCCAAACCACGCCCTACGTCGTCATCGAGGGCGCTTACCTGGTGCCGCAGGCATCGCCGATCAGGACCAATGCCGATGTCGATCGCCAGGGCACGCGCATCGTGGTCGGCGCCGGAAGCGCCTACGACCTTTACCTGACGCGTGAAATCAGGAATGCGCAGCTGGTGCGCGCGCCGACCTCGCCGCGCGTGGTCGACACGCTGCTGGAGCAGCGCATGGAGGTGGCGGCCGGCGTCCGGCAGCAGCTGGAGGCCGATGCCCGGCGCCTGCCCGGACTGCGCATGCTCGACGGCCGGTTCATGGTGATCAACCAGGCGATGGCGATGCCGCTCGGGCGACCGGCGGGCGAGCGCTACCTGAATGCGTTCGTCGAGGAAATGAAGGCATCGGGCTTCGTTGCGCAGGCGCTGGCCCGGCACCGCATCGAAGGCGCGGCGGTGGCGCCGGCCGACACGGCCGCGCTGCGCTGATCCGAGGGCGGGGGGCGCCGGGCGGCGCGGCCAGTCCCCCGGCTGCTCAACCCTTGTAGTCCGACGCCAGCCAGAGCTCGTACTGCCGCGGAACCGCGCTGGTCTCGAAACCGCCGATGCTCTTCAGGCGCTGCGCGGGCAGCCCCAGCGCCAGCAGCGTCGCCTGCACCTTCATCGCTTCTTCCTTCTCGGACGGCCGGAAATATCGCAGGTCGGAAGAACGCGGGCCGGCGCTGACCACCTTGATGCCGGCCAGCGCGATGCCCTGCTTCTCCAGCTCCGGCGCGAGCCGCCGCGCCTGTTCGCGGGCGTTTTCGTCGAGCACATGGATGTAGACGGAAGGCATGCCCATGATCTGGGCCGCCATGGACGGGTCCGGCGTCGCAGCCGCGGGCGTCGCGGGAGCGGCGGCCGCGACTTGGGCGGGCGCCGGCGCCGGACCGGGTTCGTCTTCCTCGCCGCCGCCCGCCGTGGCGCCGGTGCCGGAGCCGCCGCTGGCTGCGGCCGCGCGTGGGCCGTCGGCCGGGCGTTGCGACGCTGATATCGTTACGACCGGTGCGCCGACAGGCGCCGGCCGGAGCGATTGCATCAGTCCGATCGACACGGCGAACACTGCCACGCCCGTCGCCAGGCTCCATGCATGCTGGCGCAGCTTGCGCCTGCGGCCGGCGTCAGGGCCGACCGGTGCGGCCTGTCCAGGCTCCAACGGTGCTTGCTTGTCCATATCGTCACATCATCCGCCCAGGCGGGATGCCGAGGTTTGCGGTATCGGTTTGGACAGCAGCGACACGCGTAGTTCCTCGCAATGCGCGCAGGCTTGCGGCAAAACAGCGTACGGCCTTGCGCAGGGTCGCCTTCTAGCGGCCCGGACCTAGACCGCGCAATAGCGCTCCTGTATTTCCTGGTCCGCAAGCAATTCGGCGGCAGTGCCGGTATGCACGATCTCGCCCTGGTCGAGGATGTAGGCCCGGTCGGAAATCGACAATGCCCGCTCGACATTCTGCTCGACCAGCAGGATGGTCGTGCCGCGCTGCTTCAGGCGCAGGAACAGTTCGAACATCTCGTCGACGAGAATCGGCATGATGCCTTCCGACGGCTCGTCGAGCAGGATCATCTTCGGCCGCGCCATCATGGCCCGCGCGATCGCCAGCATCTGCTGCTCGCCGCCGGACATCGAGGTGCCTTCCTGGTGCAGCCGCTCCTTGAGGCGCGGAAAGGTCTCCGCGATCTCGTCGACCATCTCGGTCATGCGTCCGCGGTCCTTGCTGGCGATCAGCCCGAGTTCCAGGTTTTCCCTGACGGTCAGGCCGGGGACGATGCGCCTGTCCTCGGGGACATAGGCCAGGCCCATGTGGAAGCGGGTGTGCGGCGGCTGCATCAGGCATTCGTGGCCGTCGAACACCATGCTGCCGCTGCGCTTGCCCAGCAGGCCCATCAGCGTGCGCAGCGTGGTCGTCTTGCCCGCGCCGTTGCGGCCCATCAGCGTGACGATCTCGCCTTGCGCGACGTCGAATGCGATGTCCTGCACCACGTGGCTGCGGTCGTAGTAGGCATTGAGCCCGGTGACTTTCAGCATGCTCAATCCTTAATGTTGGCCGAGATAGACGCGCTTGACCTCGGCATTGCTGCGGATCTCGTCCGGCGTGCCCTCGGCCAGGAATTCGCCGTGATGCAGGACGATGAGCCGCTCGCACAGGCCCATCACCAGCTTCATCTTGTGCTCGACCAGGATCACGGTGCGCTCGGTCGCCAGCGACGCGATCAGCTTCATCATCGTCGTGGTTTCCTCCGGCGACATGCCGGCGGTGGGTTCGTCCATCAGCAGCAGCTTCGGCTCGCAGGCAAGCGCCATCGCGATCTCCAGCGCCCGCTGCTGGCCGTGCGCAAGGTCGGCGGCCGGCTTGTCGCGCACCGGCTGCAGGCCGACCCGCTCGAGCAAGTGGTCGGCCAGGTCGATCAGCTCGCGCATCGACGCGCGCGGACGCAGCAGCGCGAACCGCGCATGCCGCATCTGCGCGGCGACCCGCACGTTCTCGTGCGCCGAGAGCTGCTTGAACACGTTGGTGATCTGGAAGCTCTTGGCGATGCCGATGCGCGCGAACTCGTGCTGCGGCAGGCCGGTGATGTCATTGCCGAGGAAATGGATGCTGCCCTCGGTCGGCGGGAATGCGCCGCTGACGACGTTGAAGAAGGTGCTCTTGCCGGCGCCGTTGGGGCCGATGATGGCGGTAAGCCGTCCCGGCTGGAAGGCGACGCTGACATTGCTGAGCGCCTGGAATTTGCCGAAGCGTTGCGAGACGCCGCGGACTTCGAGTATCGGTGTCGTCATTTTGCCGTCGCCTCACGGAACAGGCTGCGCTGCAGCCAGCGCACCAGGGAACCCCATATGCCGCGCGGGAAGAACAGCACGAAGATGATGAAGATGACGCCGACCACGGCCATCCAGTGCTTGGTCATCGTGGTGACGATGTCTTCCAGGTAGAGGAAGACCGCGGCGCCGACGAAGGGGCCGAAGAAGGTGCCCATGCCGCCCAGCAGGCACATCATCACGCCCTGGCCGGACTGCAGGTAATGCAGCGAGTCGATCGGCACGATGGACAGGTGCAGCGCGCGCAGCGTGCCGGCCAGGCCGCAGAGGGTGGCCGACAGCACGAACACCAGCAGCCGGGTGCGGGCCACGTCGAAGCCGCAGGCCGCGGTGCGCTTCTCGTTCTCGCGCACGGCCTCGATAACCGCGCCGAACGGGGAGTTCAGCACCCGCGAGACGAACCACAGCGCGGCGGCGACGAACAGGAAGATCAGGTAGTACTTGGTCATCGGGTTGAGAAAGTCGACGGTGAAGCCGAACACCTCGAACGGCGCCACGGTGATGCCGCGCAGCCCGTTCTCGCCGCCGGTCCAGCGCTCGGCCTTGTAGAACAGGTAGTAGACGATCTGCCCGAGCGCGAGCGTCACCATCGCGAAGTAGATGCCGCGGGTGCGTATGGCCAGGTAGCCGATGATGAGCCCGACGAAGGCGGCCGCGGCAACGCCGGCGACGATGGCGATCAGCCAGTGCAGGCCGAAATGGACAATGGCGATGCCGGTGATATAGCTGCCGACGCCGAAGAAGGCCGCATGGCCGAAGGACAGCATGCCGGTGTAGCCGAACAGCAGGTTGTAGCCGACCGCATACAGGCCGTAGATCAGGATGTTGACCGCCAATGCCTCGTAGGGCATCAGCAGCGGGAATACCAGCAGGAACAGCAGCACGGCGGCGACGCGGTGGCGCACCACCATGAAATAGAGTTTTTGTGGAAGCGTCATCATCAGCTCATCAGTCCGGCTTTGCCAAAGAAACCCTGCGGGCGGATCAGCAGCACCACCGCCATCAGCACGAAGATGGAAAGCTCCGCGTAATCGGGCGCGAGCAGCGCGGTGATGCTGAACACCACGCCGACCAGCAGGCCGGCCACCACCGCGCCGGGTAGCGAGCCCATGCCGCCGACCACGGTGACGACGAAGGACTCGGCCAGGATCGGTATGCCCATCTCGGGATTCACCGCGCGCGTCGGCGACGCCAGGATGCCGGACAGTCCGGCGATCGCGGTGCCGATGCCGAACACCATCAGCCAGATCTTCGACACGTCCACGCCCAGCACGCGGACGATTTCCGGGTCGCGCGAGCCGGCGCGGATGATCAGGCCGTAACGGGTCTTCTCGATGAACAGCCACAGCGCGAGCACGATGACCGCGGTGGCCGCGATCAGGAACAGCCGGTACTTCGGGAAATAGCCGATGCCGAGGTTCACCGCGCCGCGCAGCGATTCCGGCGTGGTGGACGGCAGCCCCTCGATGCCGAATGCGACCCGCATTGCCTCGATCAGCACATAGGACAGGCCGAAGGTCAGCAGCAGCGGATAGTCGATGCCGCGGCCGTAGAGCGGGCGCACCAGGAAGCGCTCGGTCAGCAGGCCCAGCGCGCCGACGGCCAGCGGCGTCAGCACCAGGCTGAGCCAGAAATTGCCGGTCAGGCTCAGGAAATAGACGCCGAGGAAGGCGCCCACCATGTAGAAAGCCCCATGGGCGAAGTTGACCACCGTTAGCATGCCGAAGATCAGCGAAAGGCCTATGGCAAGCAGCGCATATACCGCGCCGAGCGCGATCCCGGTCACCAGCTGCACGGCAAGCAGCTGGGGTGTTATTTCACCCATGAGTCAAGTCCTCGTACTTATTATGGTTATCAGGTCGTGACCTTGTGGCCCAACTCGTCGCATGTGCGCAGCAGCTGCTCGTTCGGCTTCTCGATCGCGAGCACGTTGAACACGTCGTTCTTGTCCTTCATGTTCTTGGACTTCGACTCGACGATGATCACCGACTGCACCGACTGGTGGTCGCACTTGCGATAGAACTGCTCGCCCTTGTACCAGTCGTATTTCAGCTGGCGCAGCGCGATGCTGACGGCCAGCGACTCGGTCGACTTCGCATTGCGCACCGCCTGCAGCACGCTGCGCACGCCGGCATAGCCGAGCGCGCCGTAGTCCGACGGCACCGCGCCGCCGAAGGCCTTGCGGAACTTGTCGTTGAACTGCTTCGCCGACGGCACCGTGTCTTCCATGCCCCAGTAATAGGACGTCCCGCCGATGATGCCGTCGAACGCGTCGGCGCCGCCGGCCAGCCGCGACGTGTAGAGCAGCACCGGCGTGATGATCTTGGTGCCGGACTTGAGGCCGAAGTCGGTGGCCTGCTTGGCCGAGTTGACCAGGTCGCGGCCGAAGTTGCACAGCACCAGCACGTCGGGCTTCAGCGCCTGTATGCGCGGCAGGAAGGCCGAGTAGTCGGACGCGCCGATCGGGTGGCGGATGTCGGCCAGCGTCTGCACGCCCAGCGGCGCGCCGGCGCGCTGGAAGCCGCGCACCATCTCGTGGCCGTACGCATAGTCGGCGGTCAGGTAGACCACCTTCTTGCCGAATTTCGGAAACGCATAGCGGGCGACGGCGCCGGCGGTGATATGCGGATTGAGCGCCTCGTGGAAGGTGTAGAGGCTCCAGTCCTTGGCTTCGTTGATCGCGTCCGACTGGCTGATGGAGTTGAACAGGATCTTGCGTTCCTTGCAGACCGCGTTGATCGACAGCTGCGTGGCGGCCGACAGCGAGCCTACCACGAAGTCGACCTTGTCCTTCTCGATCAGCTCCAGCGTGCGGGTCGCCGCTTCGCCCGGATTGAGCTTGTCGTCGCGCACCAGCAGTTCGGCCATGCGGCCGTTGAAGCCGCCGCTCTCGTTGAATTCCTTCACCGCCAGTTCGGCGGCGCGCTTCTGGTCCTGGGCTTCCGCGGAAAACGCGCCGGTGAGCGGCGTCGGGAAACCTATCTTGATCGGCGCGCTGTTCTGCGCCCGGGCGATGTTGAACCACAGCGGCGAGCTGGCGGCGGCGATGCCGGCGCCGATCAGCTGGCGGCGGCGTTTGTCTGGGGCGGGCTGGGTCATGCTTGTCTCCTCATTGCTTGCGATGAACGATGATGGTTGTTGTCGACTTCTGCCAATTCAGGCGTGCTGGCTTGTTATCTGGGCTGGCCCCCTTGGCTTGCGCTCTCCGGGTCCACGGCGGTCAGCCGCAGCACGTTGTCCGCACTGCGGCTGGCCGACGCCGCTTCCGGGCCGGACTGCGCCTGCATGTAGGCGCCGAGTTCGCGGCTGCGCTGCACCACGGCCTGGCCCGGCTGCAGGCGCAGCGCCTGGTAGGCCTGCGCCGCGTCCGGGCCGGCGCCGTGGCGTGCGATGCAGTCGGCCAGCGCCATTGCATCCTGCGCCGCCTTGGTTACGCCCATGCCCACGTGCGGCCGGGCGACGAAGGACGCATCGCCCATCAGCACGACGCGGTCGAACGCGATCTGCTCCGAGCTGACGTCATAGATGGGCTGCAGGAAAGGCTGGACCGTCTTCGCGATGATCTCGGCGAACTGGGGCGCGAGCAGGCCTGCCGCCGCGGCCCGCATGTCGGCGATATGCCGGTGCGACACCTTGTTGGGCGGGATGCCCAGCGGATAGGTCTGGCCCTCGTCGTCCGTCATCAGCGAGGCCAGCGTGCCGTCCTGCGGCGCTGGCCGGTACCAGACGAAGTTGAAGCGGCGCAAGCCGACTGCGGTGGTGTTGCCCGAGCCGGCCACCGGGTAGCCGAGGAATTGTTCGCCTGCCGGCAGGCCGAACGCAAAGTGCGGGAACACCGTGTCCAGCGCATGGCGCGACAGCGCGGCCTCGTCGCAGACGCCGCGCCAGGCGACATAGCCGGCATAGAAGGGCTGCGCGTCCGGCGCGAACTGCGCCCGCACGGCCGAACGAAGCCCGTCGGACGCAACCAGCATGTCGCCGCTGAACGTGCTGCCGTCGGCGCACTGCACATGGACGCCGCTGCCGTCCTGGGTGACGCTGCGGGCCGTGACGCCATGAAGATAGCGTTCCGGCGGCATGGCCTGGCGCAGCAGGTGGTAAAGCCGGCCCCATGATGTCAGCAGCTGCGGCAGGGTGTTGACCGCGGCCACCGAGCCGTCCGCATTGAGGGCCACGCGCGAGCGCACCTGCACGCCCAGCGTGTCGTCCACCGGAATGCCGGCGCGGCGCAGGCCGTCGAGCAGCGGCGCATGGGTGACGATGCCGGCGCCGCGGCCGTCCAGCGTGCCCGCGGCCTTTTCCAGCACCGTCACGTCATGGCCTTCCCTGGCGAGGATGTTGGCGGCGAACAGCCCGCCCAACGACCCTCCTGCCACCAGCACGCGGGCCATCTCAGACGCCCTGCGGCGACGCGTCGAGCGCGGCCTTCTCGTGCGCCGGGTAATTCAGCTCGATGACCACGCCGTCCGGGTCGTCCAGGAACAGCTGGTAGAGGCCGAGGCCGGGCACCAGCCGCTGCCGGCATTCGATGCCCAGCCCGGCCAGGTGCTGCAGCATGCCGGCCAGCCCGTCGGCGAAGAACGCCACGTGGTCGATGACGCCGGTGCCGGAAAGCGCCTTCTCGTCGCGTCCGCCCAGGTACTGGTCCAGGCCGCCCGGCGCCTGGCGGTCGATGCCGATGATGTGGACCACCGCATTCGAATACTGCGCATGGTCGCCGCAGTACATCCAGAGGCCGGGGAACGGGAACTCGGGACGGGGGCCGACGGTGAGGCCGAGCACCTTCTCGTAGAAATTACGGCAGGCATCGAGGTTGGTGGTGCGGATCGAATAGTGATTCAACGCGAGCGCCATGTCAGGTCTCCTTTTGCCGGGATTTGCGGGTTTTGGTGGCCGCGGCCTTGTCGCCGTCAAGGACGGCCGGCGCGGAAAGTAGATAGGATCGCACGCGATCGGTGATCAGCGCTATGCCGTCCGGGTCCCTGGCGCTCGACGGGATTTCCTGGCCATAAATCCAGCGCCGCACGCCGGTGTAGAAGATGCCGCCGTGCAGCCCCATCAGCAATTCAATTTCCCGGACGCTGGGCCTGGCGCGGGACGTGATGCCGCGATACCTGCGGGTCTCGCGCACCAGCCGGGGGAACAGCTTGGTGCGCAGCAGCGCGAAGAAGCGGTCGGGAATGTAATGGTCGGACAGCCCGGAATAGATGAAGATGCGCACGAAGTCCCGGGTCAGGATGGTCTGCGCATAGTCGCAATAGAAGCGCACCAGCTTTTCCTCCGGGTCGAGCGCAGAGTCGTCGAGCAGCGTCTGCCATTCGGGTTTCCACCGGCCTTCGAACAGCTCGTAATAGACCCGGTCGAGCAGCGCCTGCTTGGTCGGGAAGTAATGGTAGAACAGCGTGTGCGTGATGCCCATCTGCTGCGCCAGCACCCGCATCTGGCCGTTCAGGCCGTGTTCCGAAAAAAACTGGATGGCGCTGGCAAGTATCTGTTTCTCGCGTTCCTCGACGGACAGGCGCTTGCGCGAGGGAACGGCTTGTTCCCCTGCTGCTTCGGTCTCCTGATTCGCGGTTGCGGTTTTTTTTCTCATGTCGGTATTTACCAAGCGTTAAGTATTGTGGCATATAATTCAGCAGCTGGTAAATAAAAAACGAACCTGGAAAAAGCGGGCGCAGGCTATGGCGGATGGGGGCATGCAACGCGTGTTTCACGACCGTTGTCCATGCCGCGGCCCGCAGCCAGGTTCGGAGAATGGCGTGACGCGCTGCGGCGCTTGCGCCTTACAAGATCCAAGAATTCGGGATTCCCGATCAATCCGGAGGAGACAAGATGGAACTGACCGGCGCCATGCTGATGGCCGCGCCGCGCGAGAAGGTCTGGCAGGCGCTGAACGACCCGAACGTGCTGGTGCATTGCATTCCCGGCTGCGAGGAAGTCCAGCAGATCTCGGCCACCGAGACCCATACCCGCGTGCTATTGAAGATGGGGCCGGTGCGGGCGCGTTTCGTCGGCAAGATCTTCATGAGCGACATCCGTCCCGCGGAAGGCTGCACGCTGGACTTCCAGGGTTCGGGCGGCGCGGCCGGATTTGCGCGCGGCAAGTCGGTGGTGACGCTGGAGAGCGAGGGGAGCGAAGGCGAGTCGACCCGCCTTCAATACAGCGCCAACGCATCCGTCGGCGGCAAGCTCGGGCAGATCGGCGGGCGCATGATCGATGCATCTGCCAAGCAGATGGCCGAACAATTCTTCAGCGCGCTGCAGGCGCAGCTGGCCGGCGCGCCAACGATCGGGGCGGGATTCCCGGCGGACACGCCGGTGACGGCCCCGCCCGTGCCGGAGCAGCCAGCGCCGCAGCCCGCATCGCAGGCAGCGCCGCTGCCGCCGTCACCGCCGCCATATCAGCCGGTCTCCGCGACCAGGACCGTCGCTCCGGCGTCGAGCCCGCTGATGGCCGAGGGCGTGCGCGCGCTCTGGTTCTGCCTGGGCGCGCTGTCGACCGGCTTCGGCGTCTGGCTCGCCGTGCAGCTGACACGCTGACCGCGCAAGCCCCCATGAAGCCTGACCAGACGAGGTTGCGATGAAAGCACCGGATTTCGACTATTCCAAGCCGCGTACGCTTGACGAGGTATTTTCCCTGCTCGCCGAATATGGCGACGAGGCGCGGCTGCTGGCCGGCGGCCAGACGCTGATGGCGACGCTCAACATGCGGCTGTCCGAGCCGGCGCTGCTGATCGACATCACCGGCATCGACGCGCTGCGCGGCATCGCGGTACAGGACGGCGCGCTGCGCATCGGCGCGCTGGCCACGCATACGCAGATCGAGACCTCGGCGCTGGTGGCGCAACATGCGCCGCTGCTGGCGATGGCTGCGCCGCATATCGCGCACCGGGCGATCCGCAACCTCGGCACGCTGGGCGGTTCGATCGCCTATGCGGACCCGGCGGCCGAGTGGCCCACCTGCGCGCTGGCGCTGGACGCCGTCATCGTCTGCGCCGGCGCCGGCGGCGCCCGCCGCATCCCGGCAGCGGAATTCTTCCTCGACCTGTACACCACCGCGCTGCAGCCCGGCGAGCTGGTGCTGGCCTGCGAGTTTCCGCTCGCCGCCCCCGGCGCGCGCTTTCACTTCGACGAGCTTGCGCGCCGGCATGGCGACTATGCGATCGCTGGTCTGGCGCTTGCAGGCCGCGTCGAGCAGGGACTGATGCGGCAGGCCCGCATCGCGCTGATGGGCATCTCCAGCACGCCGGTGCGGGCGCGGCGCACCGAGGCCCTGCTCGAAGGCCGGGCGCTGGACGCGTCCGCGGCCGGCGAGGCGGCAAGCCTGCTGGCCGAGGAACTGGACGGCCCGCTGGCGCCGGTCGCCGACCTTACCAATTCGAGCGCCACCAAGCGCCATCTTGCCACCGTGCTGCTGCGGCGCGCGCTGACATCCTTCATCGCCGCTTAGCCCGGCAGACCAAGAGGACGCAACCATGTCGGACACCAAGACCATACATCTCACCGTGAACGGCCAGTACCGGCGGCACGAGGTGCGGCCACGCCAGCACCTGGTGGATTTCCTGCGCGAGGAGCTGGACCTGACCGGCTCGCACCTCGGCTGCGAGCACGGCGTCTGCGGCGCCTGCACCGTGAAGCTGGACGGCGCGATCGTGCGCGGCTGCCTGGTGCTCGCGGTGCAGGCGGACGGCAAGTCGGTCCAGACCATCGAGGGGCTGTCGGAGTCCGGCGCGATGCGCGACCTGCAGCAGGCTTTCCTGAACCGCAATGCGCTGCAATGCGGCTATTGCACCTCGGGCATGCTGATGGCGGCGTCGGAACTGATCGACACCCAGCCGGACGCCAGCCGCGAGCAGGTGCGCCAGTGGATCTCGGGAAATTATTGCCGCTGCACCGGCTACCAGGCCATCGTCGACGCGATCTGCGACGTGCTGGCCGACCGCCGCGATGCGGGTGTCCGCGATGACAAGGGAGTCGCCGCATGAACGCGCCCGAAAAAATCCCGACCGGCCTGTCGCCGCTGACCGACGACCCGCGCTACATCGGCCAGAGCGTGCCGCGCAGCGGCGCGCGCCGCCTGACCGAGGGCCGCGGCGCCTATGTCGACGACCTGCGCTTCGGACGCATGGCCCACGTGGTGTTCTGGCGTTCGCCGGTCGCGCATGCGCGCATCCTCTCGGTCGACGGCAGCTATGCACGGATGATGCCCGGCGTGCTGGCCGTGGTCGACGGCAAGCAGATGGCGACCCTGTGCAAGCCCTGGGTCGCCACCCTCGGCCACCTCGCCGGCATGAAGTCGGCGCCGCAATACCCGCTGGCGGTGGAGCGCGCCTGCTGGCAGGGCGAGCCGGTGGTCGCGGTCGTCGCCGAGACCCGGTCGCAGGCCGAGGATGCGCTGCAGTACCTGCAGGTCGAGTGGGAAGAGCTGCCGGCGGTGGTGCAGATGGAAAGCGCGCTCGACGCGGCCACGCCGGTCATTCACCCGGAGCTGGGCGACAACCTGTGCTTCACCCGCAGCCTCGATGTCGGCAATGTCGACCAGGCATTCGCCGACGCCGATGTCGTCGCCGAGGCGGTGTTCCACTTCGGCCGCCATACCGGCGTGCCGCTGGAGCCGCGCTCCCAGGTGGCCGACTGGAACCCGGGCGACCGGCGGCTGACGGTCTACCATTCGCAGCAGGCGCCGCACATGATGCAGGACCTGTATGCGCGCCAGTTCGACCTGCCGGAGTCGTCGGTGCGGGTGATCTGCAAGGACGTCGGCGGCTCCTTCGGCATCAAGGTGCATGCGTACCCGGACGACTTCGCGACGGTGGCCATGGCCATCCTGCTCAAGCGCCCGGTGAAGTTCGTGGCCGACCGGCTCGAATCCTTCACCAGCGACATCCATGCCCGCGAGCACCGGGTCAGGGCGCGCATTGCGGCCAACCGCGGCGGCATGATCACGGCGTTCGAGATCGACGACCTGACCGGCATCGGCCCGTACTCGATGTTTCCGCGCACCAGCGCGATCGAGGGCAACCAGGTGGTCAACCTGGTGGGCGGCCCGTACCGGCACCAGAACTACCGCGCCCATCTCGACGTGGTGTTCCAGAACAAGACGCCGACCTGCCAGTACCGCGGCGTCGGCCATCCGATCGCCTGCGCGGTGACCGAGGGCCTGGTGGACCTGGCCGCGAAGAAGCTCGGCATGGACCCGCTGGAAATCCGCAAGCGCAACGTGATCCCCGACGACGCCTACCCGTGCAACGGCGCCTCCGGCATCCGGCTGGAAGTGCTGTCGCACGAGGAATGCCTGCGCAAGATCGAGCTGCTGATCGACTACCCGGCCCTGCGCGCCGAACAGGCGGCATTGCGCGAGCGGGGCATCTACCGCGGCATCGGTTTTGCGACGGTGATCGAGCTGACCAATCCCGGTTCCGCATTCTACGGCGTCGGCGGCGCCCGCATCTCGGCGCAGGACGGCGCGACCGTGCGCCTGGAGCCGACCGGCACCGTGACCGTGATGGTCGGCGTCGGCGAGCAGGGGCAGGGCACCGAGGGCGTGTTTACCCAGATCGCGGCGGATGCGGTCGGAGTCAGCGTCGACCGGGTGCGCATCATCACCGGCGACACCGACGTGACGCCGTATGGCGGCGGCACCTGGGCCTCTCGCGGCGCCGGCATCGGCGGCGAAGCGATCCTGCAGGCGTCGATGGCGCTGCGGGAAAACATCCTTGCCGCCGCCGGCCAGATCCTGCAGCGCGATCCGGGCGACCTGGCCGTGCGGCGCGACGAGATCATCGACAGCCACACGATGGAAAGCCTGATGCCGCTGCATGAACTGGGCCGGATCGCCTACTTCCGGCCGGACACGCTGCCGCCCGGCTTTGCCGCCGAGCTGATGGTGACCCGGCATTATGCGCAGCGCGACTTTCCGTTCATCTTCACCAACGGCGTGCAAGCGTCCTATGTCGAGATCGACACCGACACCGGCTTCGTCAAACTGCTCAAGCACTGGGTGGTCGAGGACTGCGGCCGCATCCTGAACCCGATGCTGGTCGACGAGCAGATGCGCGGCGCGATCGTGCAGGGCATCGGCGGCGCGCTGTACGAGGAATGCCTGTACGACGCCGGCGGCCAGATGCAGAACGGCAGCATGGCCGACTACCTGGTGCCGATGTCGGGCGAGATGCCGGACATTATCGTCGCCCACGTCGAGACGCCGACGGCCAGTTCGACGCTGGGCGCGAAGGGCGCGGGCGAAGCGGGCACCGCGGGCGCGCCGGCGGCGCTGATGAATGCGATCAACGATGCGCTCGCGCCGCTGGATGCGGCGGTGTTCTCGCAGCCGTTCACGCCGGAGAAGATCCTGCGGGCGCTGGGGAAAGTGAGCGGTTGAGCAAGGGACGACCCTTGCGGCCGGCCGGCATTCGCGCCGGCCGGCCGGCGAAACCCGTCATCCCGCCGTCAGCCCCGCCAGCGCTTCCAGCAGCGTGCGCGCGCGGAAGGGCTTGACCAGGATGCGCTCGACGCGCAGCGCGCGCATGGCGGTGACGAAGGTCGCATCGCAGGCCGACGTCAGCACGATGACCGGCAGGTTCGCCTTGCTGGCGGTGCGCCCGGCGCGGATCTGCTCCAGCACGCCGTAATCGAAGGCGCGGGCTTTCTCGTCGCCATCCTGGTCGACCGCGATCACGATGCCGTCGAACGGCGTGCTTTCCAGCATCGGCAGGGCCAGCGCCACCGACCCCGACTGGTGGACTTCGCCGATCCGCAGCGAGCCCGCGGTCAGCGCGATGGTCTGGCGCATCACCAGCGACTGTTCGACCAGCAGGAAGCGCTGCGCGCCGCGCCCCGGATGCGCATTAGTCCTGTGCACGACGCTGCTCCATTGCCGCTTCTGCAGGTTCTCCTTCCAGTTCGGCCACCACAAGGTCCCGCAGCGTGAACAGGATCGCATGGTCGAGTGCGTCGAAGTCGCGCACGCGGGTGTCGTTCATGCACAGCATGCCGGCCACGTGCCCGCAGGCCAGGCGCAGCGGCGCGCCCGCATAGGTGCGCAGGCCCGGCTCGCCGGCCACCATCGGGTGGTCGGAAAAACGGCTGTCCTTCAGCATGTCCGGCACCACGAACAGGTCGGGCACGACGATGGCGTGGCCGCAGAATGACGTGTCCCGCGGCGCGTCGCAGGCGGTCAGGCCGAATTTCGACTTGAACCAGACCCGGTCGCGGTCGACCAGCGTGATCAGCGCGATCGGAACGTCGAACTCGGTCGCCATGAAGCTGACGATGCGGTCGAAGCGTTCCTCGGGCGGCGTGTCCAGGATCAGCAGCGCACGCAGCGCCGCCAGGCGTGTTTCTTCATCGGCAGGAATCGGGGCTTTGAGCATGGGCACCAGGGCGGGAAGGGTGGATATGGCGGCATGGTCGCCGCTGACCCTGCAATTACGGCGGCTTTGCCGATTACTTTAGCGCGCCCCTGCGTGCCGCATTCCCGCCGCCCGTGTCGCTCAGCCCAGCAGGCCCATCAGCCGCTGCCTGATCAGCGTTTCGGCTTCCGCCATGATCCGGTCCATCAGCTCCTGCACGGTCGGCACGTCGTTGATCAGGCCGGCGACCATGCCGCAGCTCCACGCGCCCAGTTCGGCCTCGCCCTGCTGCATCACCCGCGGGTAGATTCCGGCCACCTCGGCGCGGATGTCCTCGAACGTCAGCGCGGCGCCCAGCGCGCGTTCCTTTTCCAGCACGCGCTCCACGCCGGCATTCGCCAGCACGCGCTCGGTATTGCGCAGCGAGCGCATGATCAGCCGGGTGTCGAGTTCGCTGGCCTTGACGATCGCGTCCTTGACGTTCTGGTGGACCGGCGCCTCCTTGGTCGCGATGAAGCGGGTGCCCATGTTCATGCCCTCGGCGCCCAGCGCGAGCGCCGCCACCAGCGAGCGGCCGTCGGCCATGCCGCCGGAGGCCACGAACGGTATGGTCAGCGCCTCGGCCGCGCGCGGCAGCAGGATCATGTTGGGCACGTCATCCTCGCCCGGATGCCCGCCGCATTCGAAGCCGTCGACGCTGACCGCGTCACAGCCGATCGACTCCGCCTTCAGCGCATGCCGGACCGCGGTGCACTTGTGGATCACCTTGATGCCGTTTTCCTTCAGCCTCGGCATCCATTTCTGCGGATTGTTGCCGGCGGTCTCGACGATCTTGACGCCGCCTTCGATGATCGCGTCGATGTAGCCGGGATAGTCCGGCGAGTTGACGGCCGGCAGGAAGGTCAGGTTGACGCCGAACGGCTTGCTGGTCATCGTGTGCGCCTTCGCGATTTCCGCGGCCAGGCGCGCCGGGCTGGGCTGGGTCAGCGCGGTGATGATGCCGAGGCCGCCGGCATTCGACACGGCGGCGGCGAGTTCGGCAAAGCCGACGTAATGCATGCCGCCCTGGATGATCGGACGTTCGATGCCGAACAATTCGGTGATTCTGGTTTTCATGTTGTCCTGCCTTCTTGTAGAGGGTCTGTCGATGCGCCGGCGCCTCGCCCGGTGCAGCCTGCATCGCTGGCAGCGATGGCTGGCCGCCAACATTATCAGCTTTGTCCCGGCATCACCATGCTTCCATCCAGGGCCGGATGTCGAGTTCGTGCGTCCAGGCGGAACGCGGCTGCTGGTGCAGCATCCAGTAGGTATCGGCGATGTGCCTGGGGTCGACGATGCCGTCCTGGTCCTTCAACGCGTAGCGTTCCGGGAAGTTTTCGCGGATGAATGCGGTGTCGATTGCGCCGTCGATGATCGGATGGGCTACGTGGATCCCCTTCGGGCCGAGTTCGCGCGCCATCGACTGCGCCAGCGCCCGCAGCGCGTGCTTGGCGCCGGAGAAGGCGGCAAAGCCGGCACGGCCGCGCAGGCTGGCGGTCGCGCCGGTAAAGAAGATCGAGCCGTGGCCGCGCGGCAGCATCACGCGGGCGGCCTCGCGCCCCATCAGGAAACCGGCGAAGCAGGCCATTTCCCAGACCTTGAAGTAGACGCGGGCGGTCGTGTCGGTGATGTCGAAGCGCACATTGGCGCCGATATTGAATATCGCGACGTGGATGGGCGCGATTTCCTTTTCGATGTGCGCGAAGAGCGCAACCATCGCGTCTTCCTTGCGGGCGTCCGAGCCGAAGCCGTAGGCTTCGCCGCCCTCGGCCCGGATCTGGTCGACCAGCGGCTTGAGCTTTTCCTCGTCGCGCCGGGTAACGCAGGCAATGTAACCCTCGCGGGCAAATCGCCTGGCGATCTCGCCGCCGGTGGCATCGCCCGCGCCGATCACGAGGACCGTTTTTTTTCCGTCCATGTTGCCTCCGTCAATATGTTGAACCGCATAGCGGATTAGAAAACCGCAATAATGCAATGCTAGTCCGCGATCAACTCGGAAGTCAATCGAAAATCCGATCCTCTACTTGACCGAGTTACCGCTTGGCGGTACATTGAACCGCATATCCACATACGGCAAGATCAGCCCGCATCCCTGAACATGACAGTGAAAACCGCACTACGCGACGCCGACGCACCCGCCGACCCACCTGAAGAGCCGGTCGACCGCGATGCTCCGGGCGCCGAACCCGTGGACCGCGATTTCGTGACGGCGCTGGCGCGCGGGCTGGACGTGCTGCGCTGCTTCAGCCGCAGTCAGGCGGCGCTGGGTGCGGGCGAGGTGGCCCAGATGTCCGGCCTGCCAAAATCGACCGTGACCCGCCTGATCCATACCCTGAGCACGCTGGATTACCTGAAATACAGCCGGGACAATGGAAAATACCGGCTGGGGCCGTCGATGCTGGCCTTGAACGCGGCGCCGAACGAGCAGGGCGACGCGCGCGACATCGCCCGGCCGCTGATGCGGACGCTGGCTGCCGAAACCGGCGCGCAGGTCGCGCTTGCGATCCGCGACCAGCTCTCGATCCTTTACCTGGAAACCTTTCGCGGCCAGTCGCTGGTGACGCTGAACCTCGGAATCGGCTCGCGCATTCCGCTGGCGACCACCGCTGGCGGCCGCGCCTGCCTGGCCGGCATGCCGGCCAGCGAGCGGGCCGGGCTGCTGGAACGCATCCGCAACCTGGACGAACATGCCTGGCTCACCATCGAGCCCGGGATCGAGGCGGCGCTGGCCGAATACGCGGCGACCGGGTGCTGCTCGGCCATGGGCAGCTGGGTCGGCCAGATCAACGGCATCGCCGCGCCGCTGGCGCTGGGTTCGGCAGCGCCGCGCATGGTGGTCAGCGTCGCCGGCGTGGCGGACCTGTATCCGGCGGAAAAGATGCTGTCTGAAATCCGGCCGCTGCTGCTGGACCTGGTCCGCACGGTCGAGGCGCAGGCCGGACGCGGCGCATGAACGGAGAGGTTGGAGGAGCGCGCCGGGCGGCCCGGCGCGCAATGCACGCGTTGCGTGCACACCGGCAGCATTTTTTCCTGGAGCGATCATGAGCGAACCCCACCTGCAATTCCTGTTCGACTTCGGCAGTCCGAACGCCTATCTCAGCCACAAGGTATTGCCCGGCATTGCGCAGCGCTGCGGCGTCGACGTCGACTATGTGCCGGTGCTGCTGGGCGGCCTGTTCAAGCTGGCCAACAACCGTTCGCCGGCGGAGTCGATGGCCGGCATCAGCAACAAGCCGGAATACGAGGCGCTGGAACTGCGGCGCTTCGTGCAGCGGCACGGGCTGGAAGCGTATCGCCGCAATCCCTTCTTTCCCGTCAACACGCTGCAGATCATGCGCGGCGCGGTGGCCGCCAGGCGACTCGACGTGTTCGAGCGCTATGTCGATGCGGTGTTCTCGGCGATGTGGGAGCAGGGCCTGAAGATGGACGAGCCCGAGGTGATTTCGGCCGCGCTGACGTCCGCCGGGCTGGATGCCGCGGCGCTGATGGCGATGGCCCAGGACCCCGCGGTCAAGGCGGAACTGCTCGCCAATACGCAGCGCGCCTTCGAGCAGGGCGCGTTCGGCTCGCCGAGCTTCCTGGTGGGCGACGAACTGTACTTCGGCAAGGACAAGCTGCGCGACGTCGAGGAGGAAATCCTGCGCCAGAAGCGCGCCGGCAGCGTGGCATAGCGCCCCGGCGACCGGCCCGCCGCCACATGCCGCCGGAATGGCCTATACAATTCATCCTTACCAAGCAATTTCGAACTGGATAAGGAATTCATCATGCACAGCGACCAAGCCCGGCCAGGCCGGCGCCGCCTGCTGCTCGCGGCGGCGGCCGGCGTGGCCGCGACGGCGCTGCCGACCTGGGCACAGCACCAGCACGGCGGCGGCAAGCGCGCCGAACTCGGCATCTCGGCGGCGGTCGATGCGGCCGGCACGATCTGGGTCGCGTCCCGCCAGGGCGCCGGCGAGGGCGCCTTCCTCGCGCTGCAGTCTTCCAGCGACAACGGGCGCAGCTGGTCGGCGGCGCGGCAGCTGTCGTCCGAGGCAATCACCGCCAGCGGCGAGTCCCGTCCCAAGATCGCGTTCGGACGCCAGGGCGAGATCTTCATTGCCTACACCAAGCCGATCGCCAGGCCCCACGTCGGCGACATCCGCTTCATCCGCTCCACCGACGGCGGCCGCACGTTTTCCGCGCCCGTCACCGTCCATGCGCACCGCGCAGTGACCACGCACAGCTTCGAGTCGATGATCGTCGACGGCGACGGCCGCATCTTCATCGCGTGGATCGACGGCCGCGACGCCGACGCCGCGAAGGCGCGGGGCGAACGCTATGCCGGCTCGGCCGTCTACTACGCGGTGTCGGACGACGCCGGCGCACATTTCAAGGGCGACTACAAGGTGGCCGACCATTCCTGCGAATGCTGCCGGATCGGCCTGGCGCTGGACCGGCAGGGCAGGCCGGTGGCCCTGTGGCGGCACGTGTTCGCGCCCAACATCCGCGACCATGCACTATCGGTGCTGGGCGCGGGCGGCAGCGCCTCGCCGCTGGTGCGCGCCAGCTTCGACGACTGGCGCATCGACGCCTGCCCGCACCAGGGACCGGCGCATGCGTATGCGGCCGACGGCACGCGGCACCAGGTCTGGTTCAATGGCAAGGAAGGCGTCGGCGGCGGTGTCCAGTATGCCGCGTTCGCCCCGGACGGCTCGCGGCCTGCCCCCGTGCCACTCGGCAATGCCCAGGCGGCGCAGGCCGACATCGCGGTGCGCGGCAGGCAGGTCGCCGTCGCATGGAAACAGTTCGACGGCACGGCGACCGCGGTGCTGGGCCGGCTTTCCGGCGACGGCGGCGCGACATGGCGCGAACTGGCGCTGGCCCGCACCGACGGCGATTCCGGCAAGCCCTACCTGATCGATGCGCCGTCCGGCATCCTGCTCGCATGGCGCACGGCCAACGAGGGCATACGCGTGTCGCCAATAAGCGGGGACAAGGCATGAAGCGCGCCGCGTTCTGCTTGGCCGCGGCATTGCTCGCCCCGCTGGCCGGCGCAGCCGACACCGCGATCAAGTCGTTCGGCCCCGACAGCTTCGCGCAGATCGCGGCCGGCGCCCGGGGCAAGCCGCAGGTCGTCATGGTCTGGTCGCTGGATTGCAGCTATTGCGAGCCGAGCTTCGAGGCGCTGAAGCAGGCCCAGCGGCGCGGCGCGAAAGTGGTTACCATCGCGACCGACCCGGCGGACGACGCCGAGGCGACGGCGCTGATCGGGCGCAAGCTGGCGAAGTCCGGCCTGCAGGCGGAAACCTGGGCGTTCGGCCCGGCGCCGGCCGACCAGCTGCGTCACGCGATCGACCCGAAATGGCGCGGCGAAATGCCGCGCAGCTACTGGTTCGACGGCAGCGGGCAGGTGCGCGCCTATTCCGGCGTCATCACCGCCGAGCGCGTCGCCGCGATGCTGCCGGACCGGGCGAAATAAGCGAAGGCCACGGATCGGCCGGCGCAGCGTCGGCGCGGCTCATCCCGGCTTCTTCTCGCGCGGGATGCGGCCCATCAGGTAGAACTCCGGGTTTGGCGCCATCCCGGCCATGTTCGCCATCCGGTTCGACAAGGCAAAGAACGCGGCGATCGCGCCGATGTCCCAGATGTCCTCGTCATTGAAGCCATGCTCGTGCAGCGCGGCGAAGTCGCTGTCGTCCACCGTGTGCGACGCGCCGGACACCTTCAGCGCAAAGTCCAGCATCGCGCGCTGGCGCGGCGTGATCGCCGCCTTCCGGTAGTTGGTCGCCACCTGGTCGGCGATCAGCGGGTTTTTCTCGAAGATGCGCAGCAGCGCGCCGTGCGCCACAACGCAGTACAGGCACTGGCTGGCCGCGCTGGTGGCGACCACGATCATTTCCTTTTCCCCCTTGCTGAGGCCACCTTCGCGCAGCATCAGCGCGTCATGGTAGGCGAAGAAAGCGCGGTATTCATCCGGGCGGCGCGCCAGCTTGATGAAGACGTTGGGCACGAAGCCGGACTTTTCCTGGACTTCCAGGATCTGCGCGCGGATGTCGTCCGGCAGGTTGTCCAGTTCGGCGACGGGATAGCGGTCGGTGGTGTTCATGCAGGTCTCCTGTTTAATCACTTGTTTATTACTTCATTATGACGATGAAGGCATGGCGCGGCCTGGCTGGCCGGTGGACGAAGTGTCGGCCAGCCGCCGGACTTTTACAATGCCCGCCATCATGCACCCTGGCGCCGCGTCCGGCGCATCATTTGTCCGGCGCGCCGTTCACTGTCGCGGCGTCCGGCAACCTTATCCGGCGGGCATGCTATCCAGGTCGGCTGGGAGTCCGGCGTTCATCACTTCGTTGAGATTCGGCACCCTTGACCGGAGGACGGGCCGTCTTCGCGCATGGTTGGCCAGCATCGGCCCGGCACTGCAAAACAGCAGTATCCAACGGAAAACAGGCCGGGCATTGCCCGGCCTCAGTCGAACTGGCCGATCGGCTTGACACGGGACCCGGTTACCGTAAGGCTGGGGTTCCGGCAGCCTCCAGGCTGCGCAAACGAAAGGAATCACCGATGAAAAAATCAATGATCAGGTCGACCGTGATGCTGCTGGCTGCACTGAGCAGCGGCGCCGTCCTCGCCGCCGCCCATACCGCCGCGCCGGCCACCGCCGGCACGAGCGGAACCGGCGGGACGCCCGACCCGAAACTGACCGCTCGCTGCAACAGCGAGGCCAAGGCGCAGGGCATCAAGCGCGCCGAGCGCAAGGCGTTCCTGAAGACCTGCATGGCCGGCGCCGCCAATTCCACCGCCGCGCCGCAGTCGGTGTCCGGCGCGGACAAGCCGGCGCTCGAAACCGCCAAGCCGTGATAGGCTGACCATCCTTCCGACTTGATGCGCGGCCCGAGAGGCCGCGCCCGACATGGCCGGCTTCCTACGTCACCTGCATCGCCTGGCGCGCTGCCTCCTGCCATGCTGCATGCTGCTTTCCGCGGCCTGCACCACCCTGCCGCCGCTGCAGGGCCGCAGCGTGTCGAGCGCCTTCGTCGACACCCGGGACACCGCGCTGGGCAAGGTGCTGGAGCCGATGACGGCCGAGCACCCGGGCCAGTCCGCGGTCTATCCGCTGCTCGACGCGCGCGACGCGTTCGCCGCGCGCGCGCACCTGGCGCAGGTCGCCCAGCGCAGCCTCGACGTCCAGTACTACATCTGGCACAAGGACCTGACCGGCACGCTGCTGTTCGACATGCTGCGCACCGCGGCCGACCGCGGCGTGCGGGTGCGGCTGCTGCTGGACGATAACAATACCTCCGGGCTGGACCCGGTGCTGGCGGCGCTCGACGGCCATCCCAATATCGAGGTGCGGCTGTTCAACCCCTTCGTGCTGCGGTCGCCGCGCTGGCTGGGCTACCTGACCGACTTCAGCCGCGCCAACCGGCGCATGCACAACAAGTCCTTCACCGCGGACAACCAGGTCACCATCGTCGGCGGGCGCAACGTCGGCGACGAGTATTTCGGCGCGGCCAACGGCGTCTTGTTTACCGACGTCGACGTGATGGCCGCGGGACCGGTGGTGCGCGACGTTTCCGCCAGCTTCGACCAGTACTGGCGCAGCCAGTCGTCCTACCCGGTGCGCCTGCTGCTGCCCCCCGGCGACCCCGGCGTGCTGGCCGGGCTCGCGATCGAGCACCAGGCGATGATGCAGCAGGACGCGGCCAATGCCTACACCCGCGCGCTGCGCGATTCGCCGTTCGTGCACCAGCTGATGGAAGCCAGGCTGCCGGTCGAATGGGCGCCGACGCGGATGGTCAGCGACGATCCGGCCAAGGGCCTCGGCCAGGCGCCGCCGCAGTCGCTGGTGAAGGAAATGCTGAAGGCCGTGGTCGGCGAGCCGTCGACCCGCGTCAGCCTGGTGTCGCCGTACTTCGTGCCGTCGGCCGAGGCGGTCGACATGCTGGCCGGCTGGGCCGAGCAGGGCATGCGGGTCGAGATCCTGACCAATTCGCTGGAAGCGACCGACGTCGCCGCCGTGCATGCGGGCTACGCGAAGCGCAGGGTCGAGCTGCTGGATGCCGGCGTGACGCTGTACGAGCTGCGGCGGCTCGCACCCGGCATCTGGAACGAGCAGCCGCGTTTCAGCATGGGGAGTTCGTCGGCGTCCAGCCTGCATGCAAAGACCTTCGCGGTCGACGATGCCCGGGTGTTCGTCGGCTCCTTCAATTTCGACCCGCGCTCGGCCACGCTGAACACCGAGATGGGCTTCGTGATCGACAGCCCGACGCTGGCGCGGAGGGTGCATGACACCTTCGAGCAGCGCGTGCCGGACGATGCCTACCGGGTGACGCTGGGCAGCGGCGGCAGGCTGCTCTGGACCGAAAAGCAGCCGGCAGGGCCGCCGCTGCAATATGCGACCGAACCGGGCACCACGGGCTGGCAGCGTTTCCTGGTCTGGCTGCTATCCTTGCTGCCTATCGACGCGCTGCTGTGACGGCGGCGCGTCCCGGCCACCATAAGAACACAAGAAAATCAGGAGACAGCAAGCATGGCGATCGACTTCAGCCCGTCGTGGATGAACGAGGAACTGGCGCTGGTGCGCGACACCGCGATCCGCTTCATCGACAGCGAGATGGCGCCGCAGGACGAGGCGGCCCGCAAGCGTGGCCATGTCGGCCACGCGCTCTGGCGCCGGGCCGGCGAACTCGGCCTGCTGTGCGCCGACATTCCCGAGCAGTACGGCGGCGGCGGCGGGGATTTCCGGCACGAGGCGGTGTTCTACGAGGAAATGGCGCGCCGCAGCCTGACCGGCATGAATGCGTCGGTGCACAGCATCGTCGCGCATTACCTGCTGAACCACGGCACCGAGGCGCAGAAGCAGCGCTATTTGCCGCCGATGGCGCGGGGCGAACTGGTCGGCGCCATCGCGATGACGGAGCCGGGCGCAGGCTCCGACCTGCAGGGCATACGCACGACCGCCGCGCGCAACGACGCAGGCTACCTGCTCAACGGCGCCAAGACCTTCATCACCAACGGCTACCTGGCCGGCCTGGTGCTGGTCGTGGCCCGTACCGACCCGGCGCAAAAGGCGAAGGGCATGTCCATCATGATCGTCGAGACCGCGGAGCGGCCGGGCTACAGCGTCGGCCGCCTGCTCGACAAGATAGGCATGAAGGCGCAGGACACCACCGAGCTGTTCTTCGACAATGTGCAGCTTGGGCCGGACGCGGTGCTGGGCGGCGACGAGGGCCGCGGCTTCTACCAGCTGATGGGCGACCTGCCGTACGAGCGGACCATGATAGGCGTCAGCGCCGTGGCCGCGATGGAAGGCGCGTATGAGGCGACGCTGCGCTACACCCGCGAGCGCGAGGCATTCGGCCAGCCGCTGGCCGACTTCCAGAACACCCGCTTCAAGCTCGCCGAAATCGCCACCAGCGTGAAGGTGGCGCGGGTGTTCGTCGACCGCTGCGTCGAGGACCTGGTGGCCGGCAGGCTCGATACGGCGTCCGCGTCCATGGTCAAGTACTGGACCAGCGACCTGCAGAACCGGGTCATCGACGACTGCCTGCAATTGTTCGGCGGCTACGGCTACATGAACGAGTACCTGATCGGGCGGATGTATGTCGACGCCCGGATACAGCGCATCTATGGCGGCGCCAATGAAATCATGAAGGAAGTCATTGCGCGGGCCCTGTAGGGCAGGCCTGGCGCGCTGACGCACAGGCATCAGGTGGCAAGTGGCAAGTGGCAAGTGGCAAGTGGCAAGTGGCAGGCACCGGGCGTCAAGCGTCGGGGCAGCCCGAGGTGTCTGTTGTCAACTAATAAATCTCTTGTGCGTTAATCGGATGGGCTTGAACCCGTCAACTACCTTCAGGAGAACAAATATCATGATGAAACAGATCGTTGCGGTACTCGGCGCCACCCTTTTTTCCATATCCCTGGCCCATGCGCAGGCAGCCGCGCCGGCCGCCGCACCGGCCAAGGCCGCAACTGCCGCGCCTGCCGCCAGCAGCTGCGAAGCGCAGGCGGTGTCGAAAAGCGGCAAGCCGCTGAGCGGAGCGGCCAAGGCCTCGTTCATCAAGAAATGCGAAGGCGGCGCCAGCGCGGCGGCCAGCTGCGAAACCAAGGCTGTCAGCAAGGACGGCAAGCCGCTGGCCGGCGCTGCCAAGGCATCGTTCATGAAGAAGTGCGAGTCCACCGCAGCCAAGTAAGGCTAATCCCGGCCCGCGGCCGCACCACGGCCCGGGCGCATCGGGAGCACACTGGATTACTGCTTTCCGGCGGCCGCGGCTGGCGGTGACCGGCGGACTGGCTTGCATTGCCGCATCGTGGACGGATCGTGGCTTTTGGCAGATGATGGCTGGGTGTCCAACCACGCACGGGAAGCTGACCTATGAGTTCCGGAAAAATTCTGGTCGCGCAAGGGGGCGGTCCGACCGCGGTGATCAACCAGTCCATGGTCGGCGTCGCGCTCGAGGCCCGGCGCTTCCACGGCATCGAACGGGTCTATGGCGCCCGGCACGGGGTGCGCGGCATTGTCGACGAGGACTTCGTCGACCTGTCGCAGGAAACCAGCCACAACCTCGAGCTGGTCGCCGCGACGCCGTCCTCGGCGCTCGGCTCGACTCGCGACAAGCCCGACCTCAGGTATTGCCAGGAAATCTTCCAGGTGCTGCGCGCGCATGCCATCGGGCATTTCTTCTACATCGGCGGCAACGATTCATCGGACACGGTGCGCATCGTCAGCCTGGAAGCGCAGAAGGCCGGCTACCCGCTGCGCTGCATCCATGTCCCGAAAACCATCGACAACGACCTGGTCGGCAACGACCATACGCCCGGCTTCCCGTCGGCCGCCCGTTTCGTCGCACAGGCATTCGCCGGGGCCAACCTGGACAATGCGGCATTGCCCGGCATCTATGTCGGCGTGGTGATGGGCCGCCATGCCGGTTTCCTGACCGCCGCTTCGGCGCTGGGCAAGAAGTTTCCGGACGACGGCCCGCACCTGATCTACCTCCCGGAACGCACCTTTGTGCTCGACCGTTTCCTGGCCGACGTCAAGGCCGCGTACGAAAAATACGGGCGCTGCGTGATCGCGGTATCCGAGGGCATACACGACGCCTCCGGCGCGCCGATCGCCAGCCTGCTCGCAAAGGACCTCGAACATGATGCGCATGGCAATGTGCAATTGTCCGGCACCGGCGCGCTGGCCGACCTGCTGTGCGAGGAAATCAAGTCCAAGCTGAAGATCAGGCGGGTGCGCGGCGACACCTTCGGCTACCTGCAGCGCTCGTTCATCGGCTGCGTGTCGGATGTCGACCAGCGCGAGGCGCGCGAAGTGGGTGAGAAAGCGGTGCAGTTCGGCATGTGGGGCGCAAGCGACGGCTCGGTGGCGATCCGGCGCACCGGCTTCTACTCGGTCGACTACGACCTGCTGCCGCTCGATGCCGTCGCCGGCAAGACCCGGGTGATGGAAGACGAATTCATCGACGAAGCCGGCACCGGGATCACCGACGCGTTCCGGCTCTACCTGCGCCCGCTGCTCGGTTCCGGCATGCCGGACGCCTTCCGGCTGCGCCCCAGCCCGGTCGCGAAAAAGCTCGACCGCGCTGGCAGGGACGACGCTTCCGACGCCGGCTAGCGGCTGCCCCGCATGCTGTCCCAGCCATGGCGGATCGCGGCCTTCATGTCCTGCCAGGCGCTGCCCGGATAGCGCGCCTGCCAGCCGCTGCGCGCGCCGGACTCGATCTCGTCCCAGGTCCGGCCGCGGTGTCGCGGGTCGGAGCCTAACGCCGCGCCATAGCGGTAAGCAGGCGCGATGTCCTCGTAGGCGCGGCCGGAACCGGCAAAGCGCGCCTGGAAGTCGCCGCGGAAGTCCGTGGCGGACGGCTCCCGCCCTGCCTGCTCCGTTTCAATCACGGTCTTGCGGACCGTTCCGCTGATCTGCCGGGTCGCCACGGTCGCAGTCTTGCCGATGATTACTTCCTCGACGACGCGCACGGTCTTGCCGATCACCGCCTTTTCCGCCATCTGCCGCACTTCGAAGATTTGTTCCGTGAATGCCGGGTAGGCGGATTCCGCCGCGGCCTGCGCGGCGGTCCGGGGCGCGCTGCTTTCCTGTTGCGGCCGCGATGTCGCGCCTTCGCCGGCAGGAGGCTTGCCGGCACCGGACAAACCAGGCGCGGCATCCAGGCCGGCCTGGCCAGTTGCGGGTTTCGCCTGGTTACCGATCGCGGGAATTTCTACGGATGGGGCCACGCCCATGCTGCCGATGGCGGCAGGCGGCGAGGCCGGCACGGACGTCATGGTGGATGAAGTTCTTGGAACCGTTGAAGGCGTTGTGGCTGGTGAAGAGTCCGCAAGGGGGGGCGGCGCAGTTCCAGCCGGCGAGGACGTTGCAGCATGGGTAGCGGGTGGGAGCGGTGACCGAGGTGCAACTGGCGTGCGCGCTGCAACCTGTGCGGGCGTTGCAGACGGTGCAGCAGATATAGCAGATGCAACTGGCGCAACCCTTTCAACCGGCGCAGGCGTCGCCGCCGGCGAAATTGGCGCAACCGCCGCGGGTCTTGCAACGGTCGACGGAGCTGCAGCCGGCGCAGGCATCGCGGCGGGCGACGGTCCCGCAACCGGCGGCGCTTCGACCCGCTCCTCCACTCCACGCGGGGCGGCCGCTTCGGCCGTGTTCCTCCAGCGGCTGCTGAAATACCGCGCGTCGTCCTCGTTTCGCGGCCTGAAAGCGATCAGGATGCCGCCCTCCCTGATGCCCTGCTCGTAGCGCTCCACGGTTTTTGCAGGTATGCCCCAGCCGACCAGTCCGCCCATCAGTCCGCCGGCTGCGCCGCCGGCGCCGGCGCCCAGCAGCGCCGCGGCCAGCGGGCCGGCGATGACCAGGCCGACGCCCGGCAGCACCAGCGATGTGCCGACCGCCGCCACGGCCGCCACGATCGCGCCCAGCGTTCCGCCGATGCCCGCGCCGATCCTGGCGCCGTCGGCCGCCTTGGTGCCGAGCCCGGTCCCGGCGCTGTCGCCGTCCGGGAAATAGCGCTTGCGGGTCTCGTCGGCCATGACGACGTTGATGTCGCTATTGCTGTAGCCGCGTGCGGAAAGTTCCTGGTAGGCCTGCTCCGCGGAAGCCAGGTCCGGGAACAGCCCGGTGACGAGGGGCGCATGCCGGTCGAGGTCGGTCATAAGGGTCTCCTTGGGGTTTCTTCGTTGCGGAATGACGCAGCGGCATGCATGCCGCGTTCCGTGATTTGTCGACGTTAGGCCAGCAGGCGCGCCGCGTAAATAAGACGAGCGGCCTTGTCCTTGTAAGAAAACCGGCATGTTTCGCCGCGCAGCGTGCGGTGCCGGACAACATCCGCTGCCGGCAGGCAATGCAGATGGCGATCCCCGGTGCGCTGCCTGCCCGACCGCAAGACAGCATCCGCTGCCATGCCTTAGTATCCGGTGATGCTCCGCGCCGACCGGCGCGGTCCATTCCGTCGAGGTCCATCCATGAGCGACATCATGCTTCCGCCAGCGCCTGAGTCCGGCCCTGGCCTGAACGACAGGCGACACCAGGCGTTCCCGGTGCTGAACGATGCCCAGTTCGCCATCCTGAGCAGCTATGGCCAGCGCCGGTCGTACAAGGCCGATGAACTGCTCTTCCGCGAAGGCGACCGGCATGTGCCGATGTTCGTGCTGCGGTCCGGGCGCGTCGCCGTCGAGCGCAACACCATCGCCGGGCCGCACCAGCTCGCCACGCATGGCCCGGGCGCGTTCACCGGGGAAGTCGGCACGCTGGCCGGGCGCGGCGCAATCGCCACCGCCAGGGCGGTCGAGGACACCGAGGTCATCGCGATCGACGAGGAGGCGCTGCGCCAGCTGGTGGTGGCGGAAGCGGACCTGAGCGAACTGATCATGCGCGCCTTCATCCTGCGCCGCGTGGCCTTAATCGAGGACAAGTGCGGCGGCACCATCCTGATCGGGTCGTCCCACAGCAGCGACACGCTGCGGCTACGGGAATTCCTGGGCCGCAACGGCCAGCCCGTCGCCTATTTCGACCTCGACCTGCACGAGGGCGGCGAGATGCTGCTGCAGCGTTTCGGCGCGGCCGCCACCGATATCCCGGTGCTGATCTCGTCCAGCGGCGCGGTCTACCGGAACCCTAGCAACCGCGCCGCCGCCGATGCGGTGGGCCTGAGCCCGGACCGCATGGACGGCAAGCGCTATGACGTGGTCGTCGCCGGCGCCGGTCCGGCGGGACTGGCTGCCGCGGTCTATGCGGCATCGGAAGGACTGAGCGTGGCGGTGCTGGACCTGAAAGCGCCCGGCGGCCAGGCCGGGACCAGTTCGAAGATCGAAAATTACTTCGGCTTCCCGACCGGCATCTCGGGCCAGGCGCTGGCGGGCAGGGGCCTTTCCCAGGCGCGCAAGTTCGGCGCGGAGGTCGCGGTCCCGGTGGAAGTCATGCGGCTGGAATGTGACGAGGCGCCGGAGAACACCGAGGACGCCGCGCATTTGCGCCTGCAGATGGACAATGGCGAACATATCCGCACCCGGGCGCTGATCATCGCCACCGGCGCCCGCTACCGCAAGCCCGACCTGCCGGGCCTGGAGCGCTACGAGGGCCGCGGGGTGTATTACGGCGCGTCCTTCATGGAGGCGACGCTGTGCGCCCGCAAGGAAGTCATCGTCGTGGGCGGCGGCAATTCCGCCGGGCAGGCTGCCGTTTTCCTTGCCGCCCACGCCAGCCACGTGCATGTGATGGTGCGCGGCAAGGGACTGGCGGCCAGCATGTCGCATTACCTGATACAGCGGCTGCATGCCGCGCACAATGTCACAATCCACCCCGAGACCAGCATCGTCGAACTGGTCGGCGAGGAGGCTCTGCAAAGGGTGCGTTGCCAGCGCGCCGAGGAAGCGGTGCGCGACTATCCCATCGAACACGTGTTCCTTTTCCTGGGCGCGGCGCCGAACACCGGCTGGCTGAACGACTGCATTGCGCTCGACGGCAAGGGTTTCGTGCTGACCGGTCCCGACCTGCCGGCAGGACAATGGCCGCTGCCGCGCAGTCCCTATTTCCTGGAGACCAGCCGTCCCGGCATTTTCGCGGTCGGCGATGTGCGCAGCGGGTCGGTGAAGCGGGTGGCGACCGCGGTCGGCGAGGGCGCGGCGGCGATACAGGCGCTGCATTCGGTGCTGGCTTCCTGAAGCAGGGTTGCCCGTCGTGCTGCCTTCCCTATTTGCCGAGCGCGAGGAAATTGTCGACGTCGACTTTCGCCAGCAGGGTGCCGGCCTCGCGGGCGGCGCTCTCGGTGGTATGGCCATCCATGGTCTGCTGTCGCGTGACCGAATGCCTGATCACCGCCTTCTCCGGGTCGCCGGCCCTGGTGATCTGGTAGCGGAAATCCCAGAGGTCGTCATGGTCGGTGAACGGGGTCACTGCAATCTCGAAGCCGCGGTATTGGACAGTGCTTGCTTCCATGGAATCTCCCGGTGGAAAGTTCGTTATGCACAACAGTGCAAGGCTGCATTGATGGCAGACTTGCCATTCGGCGAAAAGTTTCGTCCTGGCCAGCCTTCCCCGGGCTGGCGCTGAAGCAAAGGCGGCGATGTCTTATCTAGTGCAATTTATCGAGCAGTTCGGCATTCTCGCCGTGTTCATGAATGTATTGATCGAACAGCTCGGCGCGCCGATCCCGGCCTATCCGACGCTGGTGATCGCCAGCGCGCTGATGAGCAACGAGCCTACGTCATTTCGCGACCTGCTGCTTACCGCGGTCGTGGCCGCGATGATCGCCGACCTGGCCTGGTATGCGGCCGGCAAGCGCTACGGCAGGCGGGTGCTGGCGCTGCTGTGCCGGATCTCGCTGTCGCCCGATTCCTGCGTGCGGCAAACCGAATCGCTGTTTCACCGCTGGGGCGCGCCGTCGCTGCTGGTGGCCAAGTTCATTCCCGGCTTCGCCTCCATCGCCAGCGCGATGGCCGGCGCGCTGGGCACGAGGGCGCCGGTCTTCCTGCTGTTCGACTGCCTCGGCGCGGGCATCTGGGCCGGCTCGGCGCTGTGGCTGGGCATGCTGTTTCGCAGCACGGTCGGCGATCTGCTCAGCGTGCTGGAAAGCCTGGGCAAGTGGGGCCTGCTGCTGATTGCGTCCGCGCTGCTGCTGTTCATCCTTAACAGGTGGTGGCAGCGCCGGCAGTTCATCCGGTCGCTGCGCATGGCGCGCATTTCCGTGGCCGAGCTGCACGACCTGCACCTGCTCGGCTCGGAGCCGGTCGTCGTCGACGTGCGCCCGGCCCATGCGCAGAGCGAAGGAAAAATACCCGGCGCGCTGGCGATCCCGGTGGACGAGATCAGCCGGGCGGTGTTCGACATGCCGGCGGACAGCGAGGTCATCGTCTACTGCGCCTGCCCGAATGAAGCGTCCGCGGCGAAAGTGGCGAAGCTGCTGATGAACAAGGGCTACAAGCGGGTGCGCCCGCTGACCGGCGGGATCGACGCCTGGGTAGCCGCCGGGCATGGGCTGGAACGGTAGTTCGCCGTGTCGGGGCAGGCCCGGGCTTCGGTAAAACGGCGCTTCGGTGGATCGGAGCTTGGGTAGCGCCGGTACTTTTGTAGATCGATACTTCAGCATATCGGCGCTTTCGCAGATCGGGGCGCGGCGTGCGCGGCAGCGGCGGGCCGCGCATTGGCGCCGGCAGACGCCGCCTCGGACCAGGTCTGACCACGACGGCATCATGGATCGGCGGTAGCCGCTTCCAGCCTGAGGCTGACCACGACGGGATCATGGTCGGATGACCGGTAAGGTGAGGGCGCGTAGAGATCCTGCGGCTTGAACGCCGTTCGGTAGTCGATGAACGATGGCTCGTCCGCATTGATATGCCATTCCGCGACGCCCAGCACCTGGCGGCCGAGCGTTGGCGTCGCCAGGACGTGGTCGATATAGCCGGCTTCGCTGTCGAAGACATAGGAATACGGCATGCCGCTGCGCCGCAGGAAACGCTCGACCTGGTTGTGCAGGCCGGCATCGATCAGCGCGGCGACCGGGTCTTCCATCGCATAGGCATTCATGTCGCCGATGACCAGCACATCTGGGTCGCCGGCCGCCGCCTGCACCCGGGGAATGAACACCGACGCCAGCCGCCGCGCCTGCCGGACCCGGGTCGCATTCCAGCAGCCCTGGCCGTCGCCGGCGTCCGCATCGGGATGCCCGGCCGCCGGACAGCCGCCCTTGGACTTCAGATGCGCGACGACCAGCGAGAAGGTCTGCCCGTTGGCCGCGGCGAAAGTCTGCGCCATCGGCGGACGGCGGTTGGCCGGGTCGGCGTCCGCCAGCGCGCCGCCGACCAGCGTCAGCCGCGATGGCTTGTAGATCATCGCGACCCGGATCGCATCGTCGCCGGTGACGGTCGGCTTGGGCACCACCGCATAGGCGCCGCTGCCTGCGACCGCATTGAGCCCGTCGACCAGGTTCGCAACCGCGGCGTCGCCATTGTTCTGCACCTCCATCAGGCCCAGCACGTCGGCATCGAGGGCGACGACGGCGGCGACGATCTTCGCGCGCTGCCGCTGGAAGGCCGCCAGGTCGCCGGCGCCGCGGCAGTTAGCGCGCGACACCGACGCGCCCAGCGCGCAGCCCTGGCCTACCTGGCCCGAGGCGGTCGTGCCGTCGGCAAAGGTCGTGAAGAAATTGAGGACATTGAAGCTGGCGACCTTCACGTTGCCGGCGGGAAGCGACGGGGCAGACGGGCGCGGGTTGTCGCGCGAGAACACCGGCGCGGCGGCGGGCTGCAGCTTGTAGCCGGCTGGCCCTGAACTGGACGCGCCGATCAGCCCGAAGTCTATCGTCCCGACCAGCCCGGTCGCGCTGTCGCCGGCGCGCAGCGTCCGGTCGGCGCCGAGATAGGGGACGGGGTCCGGATACTGGCTGGACCGGCCATCGTCCAGCACGATCATGGCGGCCGCATTGGCTGCCGCCGCCGCCAGCGCCTGCGCCGAACGCGGCGCATGCCGGTTGGTCGGCTTCTCCAGCCGGCCCGCCGACAGCGTCACCTGGCCGTAGCGTCCCTGGAACGCATTCTGGCTGACCGTCAGCGGATTGACGATGCGCACCAGCATGCCTTCCAGCCGCTCGAAGTCGTCGGCCGAGGCAAGCGGCAGGGCAATGTCGGTCGGCAATAATGGGTTGTCGCGGCTGATCACGTCGATCACGGAGACGCCGGTCAGCCGGGTCACGGTGCGGCTGGCGTCTCCGGCATTGAATTCCGTCACGGTAGCCGTCAGCCTGATCCGGTCGCCGACTGCAATCCGCCTCGGCGGCACGCCGCCGGTGAAGACGAACAGGCCGTCCGATGTGGCCGGATCGCCGTCGCCTACCGGGTCCTGCAGGTAGAAGCCATTCGGCGCCAGCAGCGTGACCACGCCTTCGGTGGTCTGCATGGTGCCGGCGTAGGGACTGACGGCGCCGCTGCCCTGGATCTGCGGGATCGCATGCATGCCGGCCGACGCTGGCTGCACGTCGACCACGATTGCGCACAAGCCGGCCTGGCCCTGGTCGTTGGCGAAGCCGACCGTCAGCGGGTAAGCGCCGGGCGGGACGGTGGGCGCGATATCCAGCCGGAATGCCGCGCCGCCCGCTAGCTGCACTACCGCTCCGGCGGCAGCCACGCCGATGCCGGGCGTCGCGCCCGCGACAATGGTCGCGGCCTTTACGACGCCATCGGCATCGCTGGCGGACAGCATCGTGCTCCCGGCTGTCCCGGCAGGCGTCGCATAGCGTTCCGGACACAGGGCGATGATGGGTGCATTGCCTGCCGCGCAGAGGTTGAATGCGCTGGCGCCGTTGCGTGGAGCGGGCATGGCTGCCGCGAAGTCGGCCCTGTTGTCGTCGGTATCGGCACAGCCGTCGCGGGCGCGCAGGATGGCCATCGTGTTGGACGGAGCAACCGCCGGGCCGGCGCCTTCGTGTGCCGTGCCTGCCGGGCCGAAGCCGACCAGGTCGACCACGCTGGGCGCGCCGGGACCGGCCACGGCGGCTGCCGTATTCGCCAGGAGCACCCGGCCGGCCGTCGCGGCCAGCGCCAGCGTGCCGGTAACGTCCGCGGCGGGCAGCGCGGCCGTCCCGCCCGCGCCGGCGGCGCCCTGCACCAGCAGGTACTGGCCGGGTTGCAGCGTCACGGCGGGCAGCGCCGTCACGGACCAGCTGCCGCCGGACGACGGCGCATATTGCACGCTCCAGCCTTTCAGGCCGACCGGCGCCGCGCCGCGGTTGAACAGCTCGACGAAGTCGTTGCGGTAGTACGCGCCGGCGTTGCCGCCGCCGCCATACACCTGGCTGATCACGACGCCGGATGCAGCCGGCGCGCTCGCTGCTACGACGCTCAGTAGCGCGGCGGCCAGCATGCGGCAGCACCAGCCGCACGCCCGCCGGTAGGCAGCGCAGCGCACTACGGGAGGCCGGGCGGGGCGCTCCGCGTGGGCAAATGAGGCGACGGGCATGCTGGCTCCAGTGAGTGCAGTGCAAGGCGGCGGACAGGATTGGCTACAGGGGACAGCGCATATGCTTCTGAAGCTGAAAATCCACAGGCAGGCCGGGACGGACCGGACCGTAGTGGGACCGCGAACTGGCAACCGTGGCGGCGAACCGGTACCCCGGCATGCGACAAGTTGCGACAGCGTCCGGCGAAACAGCCGGGCGATGTATTGAACGAATGCGTGTGACAGAAAGCCGTTCTTGCCCATAAGGCTGCGTTCCGGGAAAGCAGCCTGACGAAGCTGGGAAAACTTGAAGCTGGGAAGCCGGGGAAGCCGGGGAAGCCGGGGAAGCCGGGGAAGCCGAGAAGCCGTGAATCTGTGAATTTTTGAAAACGTGAAGTGTGCGTGAAACACCAGGATCGGGCATCGGCAAGCACCTGAAAAGTGCGCTGTCCCCGAAGCGACGCCTGAGTCACGAAAAACAGGCGGCGGTTTCATGCAGAACGCCGCGGCGGCTTGCCGGTCGCTGTCCCCGCGTCGCCCGCGCCAGCCCGTCGCCGGCCGTCGCACACCCGTTGCCCGACCCGGTTTCTGCACCCGGCAAACGTAGATTTTCGACTCGATGTTCTATTACCGGACTTCCGTAACCGCCCCTACCCAAGCGGTCATCCGTGCGCCAGCAGCAGCACCGTTCGCGAGGCGTCTCGCCGGATGAATGTATAATTTCCAAAAGTTATTATTTAACAGACATGTTTTCTGGAATGGATCTTGCCAGTACAGATGCAAATTGAGAGGTTTTTATGACGACACGCGACGTCCGGCTCGACACTTTTCGGGGAATTTTCCTCGTCCTGATGACGGTCGACCATATCGGCGGGAAAGTGACTGCATTTACCTACGAGCCGTTCGGTTTCGTTTCGGCGGCGGCCGGCTTCGTGATGCTGTCGGCCTACCTGTATGCCTACACCGCATCGACCAAGCAGCCGCTCGGGCCGTCCCTGTGGCGGCAATCCCTGGTGCGCGCGGCCAAGCTCTATCGCTACCACGTTCTCGTCTTTGCGCTTCTCCTGCTGCTGATCCTGGTCAGTCCGCTCCACCGCGGCTACCTGGCGCACCAGTTCTTGCCAGGGAATATCGGGCCGATGGCATCGATGCTCTACGGCGCGGTGCTGCTGCACCAGCCCACGCTGATGCACCTGCTGCCGATGTACCTCATATTCACGCTGCTGAGTCCGCTGGTGCTGCTGGCCTTTCACCGCGGCCTGCACCTGCCTGTGCTCGTGCTCAGCCTTTCGCTGTGGGCCTGGGGCCAGTTTTACGATCCGCTGGAATGGCTGGTCGCGGCCAGCGGCAGCGGCGCGCTCGCCGGCGACTTCAACCTGCTTGCCTGGCAGGTGCTGTGGGTGTCCGGCCTGTACATCGGTTTCGTTCATGGCGTGGAAAAGCGCACTGCGCTGTTTCACTCGCCGATGTCCTTCTGGCTTGCGGGGATCGCCGTCGTCGGCTTCATGCTGGCAAAGCAGGATGTGCTCAACATGCCCGGCCAGATGGAGTTCTATGTCGAAAAGTCCGACATGCGCGCGCTGCGGCTCGCCAACATTTTTTGCCAGGTCGTCGTCTTCTGCAAGCTTGTCCAGTTCCTGCCGAAAGACAGGGGATTGCCGTGGCTCCGTTTCATAGGCAAGTACGGCCTGCAGGTCTACTGCTTCCACGTGCTGCTGGTGGCCTTCCTCGAGCCTGTCAGCTGGCGGATCGGGATGCACTTCAGCTACCCGGCCGAACTGGCGTTCATGGCAGCCGTGGTGGCAAGCCTCAGCATTCCGGCGCTGCTGTATCGTGCATACGAGCTGCAGGTGCGCCGTGCCGGCGCCCGCACCTGGCCGAACCGGCTGCGCGCGGTGGACGGTGTCGCCCGGACGCTGTTCAAGCCGCGGCGGAAGGCGGACGCGACGCGCCCGGATTGACGCACGCAGGCATCGCGATGCCCGCTAAACGGACAAGGCGTCCTGCACCAGTTCGCCTTGTTCCTTGACACCCATGCGCTCCCAGGTGTCTGCAGGAATGTTCAGCGCTTGCCGGGTCCGTTCGCCGGCGTCGCGCCAGGCGTCCGCGATGGCGTCGCTCTCGCTCGGCTGATTCTCGTCGGAACGGGTGTCGGTCGTACTCCATGACCAGCCGGATTTCTTGGTCACGCTGTCGAATGCATAACCGACGCCCTCCAGTATTTCCCGCTGGCCGGCTGCACCGGACGACACGGCGCTCCCCTTGAAGCTGGAACCGCTTTTCGATTTCTTGAACATGGCGATGCAATTGCCTTTCATTATGGTGGACGGTCTTGTTCCCATGTCGGGCCATTTCGGCAACAATCAACCGCCGCGGCATGACCGTCCAGGTGTGCCGCCGCTTGCAACGACGAAAATGCGGGGGCCGGACGTCCAGCCGGAGCAGCGGACAGCGGCGGGGAAACGCAGCCGGATGTGTCCGCCGGAATGTCCCGGAAACGCGTGCGCCGCCCCGCGCATCCTATCGCCGGCGATTATGCAAATGGCTTGCCTTTCGTTTCCGGGAATTGCAATTTCCGCGCGTCCGCGACGGCGATTCGCGTAAATGCGTTCATTGTCGGGACGGGGAAGGCGCCCCGCGCCCGCGAATTCGTTGGCAAGCTGGAAATCCGAAACTGGCTTTTCGATATAGGATGTTTCTTTATGCCAGTATCATAGGCTTTCGAACAGAGAGCGTGGACACCCGGCTTTCCCGCGACGGAGGTGAGCGTGTTGAACAGATCCGAATATGCTCCATAGGCTGAGACAAACAGGTTTTTTCAGGAATTTGCAATTTGCCCGACGCAATATCCGTGTCCTCGCCCTGTGGCTGCTGGCCGCCGCCGCGCTGAGCAGCGCATTCTGGATGTGGGCTTACAGCGAGATCGCCCGCGAAAGGGAAGCCGTCGTGCTCGATGCGCGCCAGTCCGCCAGTTCGCAGGCCAGGGCCTATGCCGACCAGCTCGACCGGTCGCTGGCCCAGATCGACTACATCATGCTGAGCATGAAGCATTACTGGGAGGAAACCGGCGGCAGGATCCGGCTGGAAAAGCAGCTGGATGCCGGGCTGGTCTCGTCGAACAGCGATTTCGTCGTCACCATCACGGACCGCGCCGGCAAGGCGGTCACGAGCACGCGTCCGTTCCGCAAGGACTTCAGCGGCTTTTCGAGCCGGGCCTATTTCAGGGAACACCAGAATGGCACCGTCCGCGGGCTCTCAATTTCCGAGCCGGTGATCGGCCTGCGCTCGAAGCGCCCGCAGATCATCCTGAGCCGCCGGCTCGAAACGGCGAGCGGCGCGTTCGACGGCGTGATCGCCGTGTCGGTCGAACCCGGTTACCTGCTGGCCTTCAGCGACCCGACGACGATCCATGGCGGCGACTTCATCGAGGTAAGAAAGATGGACGGCACGTTCTTCGCCGAAAAGTCGCTGGCAAACGCGGCGTCCGGGAGCACCCAGTACCGGTCTGCGCCCCAGTTTCCCAATGACGCAGGCATCGCCAGCGCGCCCGGACAGCATTTCATGGACGCCAGGCCCAGGGTCGTGGCCTGGCAAAAGGCAAAGAATTATCCGGTCGTGTCTGTGGTCGGGGTGTCCGTCGAGGACAGGCTGGCGAAGTATCGCGAACGCGAACATGAAATGCGCTTCGTCGCGCTGCTGGTCAGCGCGGTGCTGTTTTTGCTCGGCGTCGGCGCGACCGTCTTTTCGACCTGGCGCGGCCAGAAGCTGCGCGATGCGAAAGAGGTAACCGCGGCCTACCGGCTCGCCACCGAAAATGCGCAGGACGCGTTTTACATGATGCGGCCCATCCATGACGAAAACGATGAAATCATCGACTTCGCGATCGAGGACTGCAACGAGCAGGGTGCGATCAACTTCGGCGCGAGAAAGGAAAAACTGCTCAACACCCGGATGTCGTCGCATATGTCGGCCACGTTCCGCGACCAGCTGCTGTCGATCGGGCGTATCGCGATGGCGCAGGGATTCCACGAGGAAGAAGCGTTCATGCCCGCGCACGGCAAGCGTCCCGCGCAATGGCGCAAGCGCCGGCTGCTGCGCTCCGGGCGCGGGCTGGCCGTGATGGTCAGGGATGTCACCGCCGAAAAGGCGCATGCGGATAAGCTGCACCAGCTCGCCAACTCGGACGCGCTCACGTCGCTGCCGAACCGCCACTGGCTGACCAACTACCTGCTGGTGGCGATCGAAAAGGCCAGGGTCACCCGAAAGTCGCTGGGCGTGCTGTTCGTCGACCTGGACGATTTCAAGAACCTCAACGACACGCTGGGACACGCCGCCGGCGACGAGTTGCTGAAGGCGGCCGCATTGCGCCTGAAGGAAGTGCTGCGGCCGCAGGACAGCGTCGCCCGGCTCGGCGGCGACGAATTCACGATGGTCCTGGAGTCCATCGGCAGCGACCGCGATATCGTCACCGTGGCCGAACGCATCGTGGACACGCTGCACGAGCCATTCGTCGTGGCCGGCGGGCACCGGCACGTGGTCCATGCGTCCATCGGCATCAGCGTCTATCCGCAGGATGGCGAGGACAGCGACACGCTGCTGAAGAATGCCGACATCGCGATGTATGCGGCCAAGACCAGCGGCAAGGGCAACTACCGCTTCTTCCACGAGAACCTGTCCGAGCAGCTGGTCAGCAAGCTCACCCGCCAGGCGCAGCTGAAGCAGGCGCTCGAACAGGACGAACTCGTCGTGTATTACCAGCCGCGGGTCTGCGGACGGACCGGCGAACTGACCAGCCTCGAAGCGCTGGCGCGCTGGCGCCATCCGTCCTGCGGCGTGATGCAGCCCGATGACTTCATCCCGGTCGCCGAGGAGACCGGGCTCATCATCCCCCTCGGCGAACAGGTCATCAACAAGGTTTGCGACCAGCTGGTGCAATGGCGTGCCGAAGGCGTGCCGCTGGTCCCGGTCTCGGTCAACGTGTCGGCCCGGCAGATCAACAGCGGCAGCGTCAGCGCCGTCATCGCCGCCGCGCTCGAACGGTGCGGCATCGCGCCCGACCTGATCGAGGTCGAGATCACCGAGTCGGCCACGGTGGGCGAAAGCGTTGTCGCGTCGGCCGAACTTGCGACGCTGCAGACCATGGGGAGCCGGCTCTACGTCGATGATTTCGGCACCGGCTATTCGTCGCTGTCCCAGCTGCGGCGCCTGGACATGCACGGCATCAAGGTCGACCGCTCCTTTACGGCGCAGCTCACCGACGGTCCGCAGGACCTGGCGCTGTTCAGGGCGATCGTGTCGATGGCGCATGCGATCGACATGCAGGTCGTCGCCGAGGGCGTGGAATCGGCGGAGCAGCTCGCGCTGCTGCAGGGACTGGGCTGCGACGAAATGCAGGGCTACTACATCTCGCCGCCGGTCCCGGCGTCCGACGTCCTGCTGATGCTGCAAAAACGCCATCTCTATCCGGGCTGACCGCGGCCGCGGACGCTGCGCAGCTGCCGTGCCGGCACCGGCTTTCCTTTCCAAATGATAATTTCCTGGCGGACCTCTTAATTCCGCGCAATGTTTTTGTGCAAACGGAACCGGGGCGCAGAGGGCCGCCCAGTATGATCGAGCCAGTCAATGTGAAAAAGGAAATGCGTACCGCATGTCACATTCGGAGTGACTGCCCGCATCCAGCCTATGCGCGTGATGATCCCTGGTTCAACGATGCGCCGCGTGCAATGCAAGACGGTCCTGCGCCACGTGCGCTTCATGCTGCAGAATGCCGGCGCGCTGGCGCTGTGGCCGCTGGCCTTCGTCGTGCTCACGGCGATACTCTGGACCTGGGTCGCCTGGGTGGTCGTGCATGAAAAGGCGGCGCTGCGCGAACGGCTCTTCCAGAGCGCCGCGGCGCATGCCAGGGCCAGCAGCGAGCAGATCGAGCGCTCGATCGGCCAGATCGATTACCTGATGCTGAGCTTGAAGTATCACTGGCAGAAATCCGGCGGCACGGTGGATCTCGAGGAGCAGGTGCGTGCCGGGCTGGTGCCGAAATCAACCGACCTGAGCGTGACGATTTTCGACAGCTACGGCATGCCGGTGACCAGCACGGTGCTCGGGAAACGCCGGACCGGCAGCATCGCCCACCGGCAGTACTTCAGCGCGCATGCGGCGGACCCGCAGCTCGGCCTGACGATATCGGAGCCGATGACGAGCATCCTTCACCGGCACGTGATCTTCGCGTCGCGGCGGCTGGACACGCCCGACGGCGCATTCGCCGGCGTTGTCGTGGTGGCGTTCGAACCGCGTTACCTGCTGTCCCTGTACGACGACACCGGCCTGGGAAGCGACGACTTCATCGCCGTGCGCCGGAAGGACGGCGTGTTCTTCGCCGCCCGGCAGGCCGGCGCGCCGCTGCTGTCCACGCCGATCTTCGGCAGCGACGCCATTTCCGCGGCGCCGGTCGGCAGCATGATTGCCGCCGGCGACCGCTTCGCCGACGGCAAGGAGCGCGTGCTGGCATGGCATGGCGCCCGTACTTACCCGGTCGTGTCGATGGTCGGCCTGTCCGGGTCGGGCAGGTTTGCCGCGCAGGGCGCAGGCGAGCGCGACATGATGCTGTTCGCCGCCGGCGGCACGCTGGCGCTGCTGCTGGCCGCCGTCATCGGGGCGAGCCGCGCCGCACGCAGGCTGCGGGACCAGCATTACTCCCGCGAAGTGCACCATGCGTATCGGCTGGCGACGGAGAACGCGCGGGAAGGTTTCTACATGCTGCGCGCGCTGTCGGGGCCGGACGAGAAGATCGTCGACTTCCGGATCGAGGATTGCAACGAGCGCGGCGCGGCCTACCGCGGCATTCCCCGGCTGGCGCTGATCGGCAGCACGCTTTCCGCGGTGCTGCCCGTCATGTTCGCCAAGGACATGTTCCCGGCCTGCCGCAAGGCGATGGCGAACGGCCTGCACGAGGACGAAATGTATGTGCCGCCGCGCGACGCCCGGCCCGCGCAATGGCTGCACCGGCGGCTGATCCGCACCGGCAGCTGCCTGGCCGTGACGCTGCGGGACATCACCGACAGCAAGAACCACGAGCAGGCGCTGATGCGGCAGGCCGACACCGACCCGGTGACGCTGCTGCCCAACCGGCACTGGCTCACCGCCTACCTGCCGGCGGCCGTGGCGAAGGCGGAGCGCGACGGCACGATGCTGGCGGTGCTGTTCTGCGACCTCGACGACTTCAAGAACATCAACGACACGGTCGGACATGCGGCCGGCGACGCGCTGCTGAAGGCGGCCGGCCTCCGGCTGGGCGCCGTGGTCCGGCCGCAGGACAAGGTGGCGCGGCTGGGCGGCGACGAATTCACCGTCATCATGGAAGGCGCGGCCAGCCAGGACGATGTCACCGCGGTGGCCGAGCGCATCATCGCCACGCTGCTCGAACCGTTCCGCCTCGACCAGTGCGGCCAGACGCATGCGGTCCGCGCGTCGATCGGCATCAGCATGTATCCGCGCGACGGCGCCGACGGCGACGCCCTGCTGCGCCATGCCGACATCGCGATGCATGCGGTCAAGACCGCCGGCAAGGGCACCTACCGTTATTTCGAGCCCGCGCTGTACCAGCGGCGGCTGGCCAAGCTGCGGCGCGAGGCCGAACTCCGGCATGCGATCGGGCACGAGCAGCTGGTGCTGCACTACCAGCCCAGGGTGAATGCGGCGACGGGCGAGATGACCAGCATGGAAGCGCTGGTGCGCTGGCTGCACCCGGTCCACGGCCTGCTGTCGCCGGGCGAGTTCATCCCGCTGGCCGAGGAGAACGGCAGCATCGTCGCATTGGGCGGACAGGTGATCGAAATGGCCTGCGCGCGGCTGGCGCTCTGGAAAAAGCAGGGCCTGGCGGTCGTGCCGGTCTCGGTCAACGTGTCGGCTTGCCAGATCTGCACCGGCGACGTCAGCCGGCTGCTGGCGGCGGCGCTGCAGCGGCATGGCCTGGACGCGGGGCTGATCGAGGTGGAGATCACCGAGTCGGCCACGATGGGCGAGGGCTCCACGGCGCTGGCGGCGCTGGCCGACATCCAGGCGCTGGGCATCGACCTGTATGTCGACGATTTCGGCACCGGCTATTCCTGCCTGGCCGAATTGAAGCGGCTGCGGATGGACGGCCTGAAGATCGATCGCGCGTTCACGTCGCGGCTGCTGAACGGGCCGGACGACCGCGCATTGTTCACCGCCATCGTGTCGATCGCGCGCACGTTCGGCATGCGCATCGTGGCCGAGGGCGTGGAGACCGCGGAGCAGCTGCAGGCGCTGCAGCATTACGCATGCGACGAGGTGCAGGGCTATTACATATCCCGGCCGCTGCCCGCCGAACAGGCCGGCGCGCTGCTCGGCAGAAAATCGCTTTTCGTCGAGCATGCATGAACGCGTGCCGGCCCGTCCTGCGGGGCCAAGGAACATTCGGCGCCGCCCGGCGTCAGAACAGTCACCGCCGCCGCATGGCGCGCCCACCTTCCAACAGCAGGAGCACAGATGAACCAGCCTTCCCCCGTCGTCGCCGATAACCCGGCCGAGCAGCGCTACGAACTGCGCAGCGGCCAGACCGTGCTGGGAATCGCCAGCTACCACATCGACGGGGAGGATGCCGTGATCTTCACCCACACGGCCGTCAATCCCGAGGAAGAGGGCAAGGGCTACGGCTCGCGGCTCGCGCGCGGCGCGCTGGACGATGTCAGGAACAGCAAGCGCAAGGTCGTGGCCCGCTGCGAATTCATCGCGCGCTACATCGACGGCCATCCTGAATACCGGGACATGCTGAAGCAGGACGCCTGACGGCGCAGCGCCTGCGGCTGACGGCGCGTCGCCTGCTTCAGGCGGCCGGGCGCTCGCGCAGCGCCGCGGCGCCCCTCAGCGGGAGTTGCAGCGAGACGCCGGCGGCGACCAGCAGCAGCACGCCGGCGCTTCCGAACGCAAGCCAGTGGCTGCCCGTCGCCTCGTAGCCCCAGCCGCCGAGCCAGGAACTGACCATCGCGCCGATCTGGTGCCCGAGATAGGCCCAGCCATACAGCACGCCGACCAGGCGCACGCCATACACATCGGCCAGGATGGCGGAAGACAAGGCAATGCTGCCGGCCCAGACCAGGCCGCCTATCGTCGCCGTCCCGTACAGCTCCCAGTGGGTGCCGACCAGCAGCAGAGCGAAGAAGCCGAGGCCGCGGATCGCATAGATCATCGCCAGGATATTCCGGCGCTGCAGCTTGTCCGCGACCCGGCCGAGCACCTGCGTGCCGACAATGGCGACGAGTCCTATCAGTCCGATGCCCAGCGAGCTGGTCATCGCGTCGAAGCCATGGTCCATCAGCATCGGCATCCCGTGCGTGCCCAGCAGGTTCATGCTGAAGCCGCAGGCGAACAGGCCGCCGAATATCTGCCAGAAAGGCGCGGTGCGCACGGCCTCGGAAAAACGCAGGCCCGGCAATGCGTTCGCCGGCTGCGCCGGCAGCGCGGCGATCTGGTCGGGCAGCAGGTCGGTATGCGGCGGCGCCTCGTCGCGGATGACGAACAGCGCGGAAGGCACGGTGACGGCCGCGAACACCGCTGCGAAGCCCAGCATCGTATGACGCCAGCCGAAGGATTCGATGGCCATCGTCAGCAGCGGCGTCATGATCGCCATGCCGGCCATGGAACCGGTGGACAGGAAAAACAGGGCCATGCCGCGCTGCCGCGTGAACCATCGGCTGATGACCGGCGTCAGCGCAACCGGGCTGGTGAACGCCAGGCCGGCGGACAGGAATACGCCGAATGCAAGCAGGAAGGCCACCGGGCTGCGCACCGTCACCGTGGCGACGGTGGACAGCACGACGATGGCCGTGCCCAGCAGCAGCACCAGCCGGGTATTGTATTTGCCGACCAGGTAACCGGCGAGCGGCATCGCCAGCCCGTAGCACAGCATGCCGACGGCGACGATGCCGGCCAGCAGGCTGCGGCTGAAGCCGAGGTCGTTCACCATCGGCAGGAAAAACGGGCCTATGCCCAGGCGCATGCCGACGGTCAGCAGCGTCAGCAGGGTCGCGGCCGCGACGATCGTCCATCCGAAATACCAGCGTTGCCCAGTTGTTTCACGCACGTCAGGCGCTCCTTTTATTTGAATTGTCGGTCGGCCAGGCGCGAGCGCGACGATGGCACCTCCGCGGTACACGTCGAATTTTAATTCAGGAGGGCGCTGATCGTTATAAAGATGCTTTTTTAATCCATTAAACTGCCTGCTGTTTCGGCAGGCGATTTCTTTAAGGCAGCCGCGGGACGGATTAATTGCACACAAGTCTTTCCGCCGGTGGAAATAATATTAAATCGCCTCATTAAAATAGACTATTTAATAGGGCCGATTTTGCTATCCTTCGCCTGACGCCGCAGCGTCGGGCAATGCAAGCCGCAGGATGCCGGTTCCAGAAGGTTTTGATTAATGCCAACCAGGAGAACGTATGGCCAGCAATTTAATTACAGCGCGGTCCTTGATACAGGCTGACCTGGATCATGCACGGAGTGTATTAAGCCTCTGGACCAAGCAGGTCGAGGAACTTGAGAAGGCGCTGGAACAGATCGACGCGGTCAGCACCTCGCGCAATGCATTGCGCGTCCAGTACCAGGGAACGGCGCGCACGCCGGCGCTGGAAGCGCCTGGCGCGGCCGAAGGCAAGCCGAAGCGCGGCCGCAAACCCAGGAATGCGCAAGGCGCGGCGCCGTCGAAAGCGGCTGCGCCCGCGGCCGGCATCACGTCCAAGCGCGGCCGCAAGCTGGCCGAGCGCAGCACGCTGGCGTCGGCGCAGGTCAGCGACGCAAAAGGCCGCAAGCCGGTCCGGGCAGGCGCTGCGAAGCAGGGCAATGGCAACGGCAAGCGCGCGGCGAAATACAAGGACCCGAATTCGGACAAGACCTGGTCCGGCCTCGGCCGCCGGCCCGGCTGGTTTACCGGCGCGCCCGAGCAGCTGGTCATGGGCGCTTCCGGGCGTAATGCGTCGAACGAGTCGCAGTCCGGCGCGGCCGGCCAGTCCGGCAGCGACGGCGCGGCGAGCTAGGCACGCGAGCGGGCCGGCGCGGCGCCGGCCCGGACAGTGGTCCCGCCCCGTTTCAGGCGGTGCAGCTTCCTTTTATTTCTTATTGCCCGGAAGGATGGCGCTCAGCACCTGCCTGGCCGCGCCGATCAGGCTTTTTGCGCGGTCCGGGTCGCCCTGCAGCATGCTGCTCATCAGGTTCTTCGCATCCTTGAAGGTAATGTGCGAAGGCAGCGGCGGCACTTCGGGATCGGTCTTGAATTCCAGAACCACCGGGCGGTCCGCGGCGAGCGCTTCCTCCCAGGCGGCGGCCACGCCATCCGCGCGGTCGCAGAAGATGCCCTTGAGCCCGATCAGTTCGGCGAAGCGGTGGTAGGGCACGTCCGGCAAATCCTGCGACGCCGCGAACTTCGGGTCGCCTTCCATGACCCGCTGCTCCCATGTCACCTGGTTCAGGTCCTGGTTATTGAACACGCAGACGATCCAGCGCGGATCGGCCCAGCGCTGCCAGTACTTCGACACCGTGATCAGTTCGGCCATGTTATTCATCTGCATCGCGCCATCGCCGACCAGCGCAATCACCGGCCGGTCCGGGTGGGCGAACTTGGCGGCGATCGCATAGGGCACGGCCGCGCCCATCGACGCCAGGCCGCCGGACAGCGAGCACATCTGCCCTTCGCGGATCCTGAGGTCGCGCGCAAACCAGTTGGCGCAGGAGCCGGAATCGCTCGAGACGATGGCTCGGTCCGGCAGGCGCGGCGACAGCTCCCAGACCACGCGCTGCGGATTGACCGGGTTTGCCGGCTGCATCGCGCGCTCTTCCAGCGTCTTCCACCATTTCTCCATGTTGCCGGCGATGCGCTCGCGCCAGCTGGCGTCACCGTTCTGCTGCAACAGCGGCAGCAGCGCGCGCAGCGTTTCCGCCGCATCGCCATGCAGGTTGACCTCGGCCGGATAGCGTATCGAAAGCATGGACGGATCGATGTCGATCTGCACCGCGCGGGCCTGGCCTTCCTTGGGCAGGAACTCGGCATACGGAAAGCCGGTGCCTATCATCAGCAGCGTATCGCAATGCATCATCATGTCGTAGCTGGGTTCGGTGCCGAGGATGCCGATGCTGCCGGTGACCCACCGCAGGTCGTCCGGCAGCACGGCCTTGCCCAGCAGCGCCTTGGCGACGCCGGCGCCCAGCCGCGCCGCCACCGCGGTCACTTCGGCCGATGCGCCGAGCGCGCCCGCGCCCACCAGGATCGCCACCTTGCTGCCGGCATTGAGGACGTCGGCGGCGCGCCGCAGGTCCTCGTCATAGGCGACGACCCTGGGCTTGGTGTAGCCGATGCCGGACATTACCGAGCCGTGGCTGTGCGGCGGGTCTTCCCACGGCAGTTCCTGCAGGTCGTTCGGCAGGATCAGCACCGCGATGCCGTTGTTCGCAATCGCGGTGCGCATGCCGCGGTCCACCATGTGCCGCAGCTGGGACGGCACCGAGGCTTCCTGCACATAGTCGGCGACGTCCGCGAACATGCGGTCCAGGTTCAGCTCCTGCTGGTAGTGCGCGCCGCGCGAGGTGCGGGCCGCCTGGCCGGTGATGGCGAGGACCGGCACATGGTCCATCTTCGCGTCGTACAGGCCGGTGATCAGGTGCGATGCGCCCGGCCCGCCGGTGGACAGGCAGACGCCGATCTCGCCGGTGAACTTGGCATGGGCGGCCGCCATGAAGGCGGCCATTTCCTCATGCCGGACCTGGATGAATTCGATCTTGCCCTTGGCCCGGTTCAGCGCGCCGAGCACGCCGTTGATGCCGTCGCCCGGATAGCCATAGATGCGGCGAACGCCCCATGCATGGAGCCGCTCCACAAAGAAATCGCCTACTGTGCCGCTCATGTTTTTTCTCTTTCAGATGGTTTGCGATGGTTCGCGGGGTTGTGCAACGATGGCAGGGAAGGAGGCGCCGGCCGCTCCCTGGAATGGACGCTGCGTTCGGGATCCGGCGCGCCGGGTCGCGGGGCTGGTCATGTGCCGCTTCATGCGCCGAGCGCGGCGCTGACGCGTGCGCGGCTCAGAGGCAGGTCGCGCATGCGCACGCCGGTGGCGTCGGCCAGCGCATTGGCGATCGCCGCCGCGGTAGGTCCCTGCGCCGCCTCGCCGGTGCCGAGGAAAGGCATGCCGGGCCGCTCCATCACCACGACCTCGATGCTGTCGGGCACTTGCGGGAAGCGCAGGATCGGGTAGCCGCCCCAGTCGCGGGCCAGCGGCCGCGTGCGGTCGAACGGGACTTCCTCGCACAGCGTCCAGCTGGACGACTGGATGATGCCGCCTTCGATCTGGTTGCGTATGCCGTCCGGGTTCACCGCTTCGCCCGAGTCCACCGCGGCGACCACCCGCACCACGCGCGCCAGCCCGGTGTCACGTGCGACTTCCACTTCCATCGCGATGGCCGCGTAGGCGCCCAGGTTCTTGTAGCGCGCGAACGCGAAGCCCCGGCCGCGCATCGCCGTGCGGCGGTAGCCGTTCCAGTCGAAGCGCGCCGCCGCGGCCTGTATCACTTCCCGTGCGCGCGGCTCGTCGAGGTGGCGCAGCCGGAACGCGACCGGGTCGGCGCCGGCGGCCCGCGCCAGCTCGTCCATGAAGCTTTCGATCGCGAACACGTTGGTGTACGCGCCCAGCGAACGCAGCGCCGAGACCCGCAGCGGCATCGCGGGCAGGAAATGATGGGTCACGCGCGCGTTGTCCAGCCGGTACAGCGGGATCGCGTTGCGGTCGCCGCCGCCTTCCGGCTGCGGCAGCGGTTTGGGCGGCGTCGGCGCGAACGGCCTGGCCAGGTGGGTCGCGGCGAGCAGGTCGCCCGCCTTGCCGGGACGGGTCGAATGGGTATTGCTCCACACGCCGTATTGCCATTGGCGGATCGTGCCGTCGCTGCCCAGCACCGCGCTCGCGCTGGCCACCATCGGCGGCCCGTACGGCTCCCATGCATGCTCGTCCTCGCGCATCCACTGCACCCGCACCGGCTTGCCCGGCATCGCGCGCGCCAGCAGCGCGGCGTCGGCGGCGACGTCATCGGCCCCGTTGTGCCCGTAGCAGCCCGATCCCTCGACATGGATGCAGCGCACCTTGTCGACGGACACCTCCAGCAGCTCGGCCAGCGCATCCCGCAGCGGATAGACGCCCTGGCTGTGGGTCCAGACCGTGTAGCTGCCGCCGTCCTGCTGCGCGATCGCGCAGGACGGGCCGATCGATGCATGCATCTGGTAGGGGCGGCGATAGGTCGCGTCGAGTCGGCGGCCTTCGGCGCCCGCCATGCTGCCGCGCGCCAGTATCACGTCGTCGCGCGACGGCGCCGACAGCAGCGACTGGTAAAGTCCGGCCGGGTCCGGAAGGCTGGGCGCTTCCCGCCAGCGCGTGGACCGCGCCAGCACCTGCGCCGCGACGATGGCCTGGTATTCGCGCTGCGCGATGACGGCGAGGAAGCGGCCGTCGCGCACCACCTTCACCACGCCCGGCATGGCCGCCGCCGCGGCGACATCCAGGCCGTCGAGCTGCGCATGCGGGCTGGGCGGACGCACGATGCGCGCATGCACCATGCCGGCCGGTCGCATGTCCTGCAGGTAGGCCGCGCCGCCGCTGACCTTGGCGGGTATGTCGACGCGGGCCATCGGCTTGCCCGAGACCTGGTGCAGCGCCGGATCGCGCAAGGGCGCCGCGGCGTTGGCGCGCAGATGCAGTTCATCGCCCCGCACCAGGTCGCCGTAAGCGACCCGCCGGTCGCCGGCGCTGATGACGCCGTCGGCGATGCCGAGGGCGGCAGGCGGCGTGCCCAGCCGCACTGCGGCCAGGTCGAGCAGCGTCGCCCGCACCTGCGCGGCCGCATGCCGGATCGCCGTGCCGCTGTCCTGCATCGAGTGGCTGCCGGCGGTATAGCCTTCGTCCGGCGTGCGCGCGGTGTCGGCGGTGACCAGCGTGATCCTGGCCGGCGCGACCACCAGCTCTTCGGCGGCCAGCTGGATCAGCGCGGTCTTGATGCCCTGGCCGAGCTCGGCCTTGCCGGTCATGACGGTGATGCGGCCGTCGGCGCCCAGCCGGATCCAGCCGTCCAGCATCGGCTCGGTCCTGAGGCTGCCGGGCAGCGGCGGCCCGTCCGCGCCGGCGGCCAGCGCCGGCATGACGGCGAAGCTGACGACCAGTGCGCCGCCGGCCAGGAAACAGCGCCGGCCGGGATCGGGCAGGTTCGGCGCGCTCATGCCTGCGGCCCCTGCTTCAGCGCATCGGCCGCGCGCCGGACCGCGCGCAGGATGCGCATGTGCGTGCCGCAGCGGCACAGGTTAAGCGCCATCGCGCGCCGGATGTCGGCATCGCCGGGCGACGGCGTTTTCTCCAGCAGCGCCTGCGCCCGCATGATCATGCCGGCAATGCAGTAGCCGCATTGCGCCGCCTGCTCGGCGATGAATGCCTGCTGCAGCACGCCCGGTTTGTCGGCGCTGCCCAGGCCTTCCACGGTGGTGACCGGGCGCGCGCCGACCAGACCGACCGGCAGCAGGCAGGACAGCGCCGCCTCCTTGCCGACCATGACGGTGCAGGCGCCGCACTGGCCCAGGCCGCAGCCGAACTTGGCGCCGTTGAGCGCAAGGTCGTCGCGCAGCACGTAGAGCAGCGGGGTGGAAGGGTCGGCATCCACCTGCCGCGTGCGTCCGTTGATGCTGAGGTCCAGTCTGGTCATGGCGTTCGGGTCTTTCGTACGGTGTCCGCGAGGTCCGGCCACGGCGGCGCGCCGGCGGCCTGGCGGCGCAGCCAGGCCGCCAGCGCGGTCAGCTGTTCGTCGGTGAGCGTGTCGCCGAAGGCCGGCATCCAGCGGCCGGGCGCATTCGGGCCGGGATGGACGCCGTCGCGCACGATGCGCAGCAGGTTGCGCGCATCCGGCACATGGTTGGCGATGGCAAGCGGCATCGGCAGCGCGCCGGCGGAGCCGATCTCGCGGCCGGCATCGTGGCAGCGCGCGCAGGCGCCGGCGTAGACCTGCGCACCCAGCGCCATTTGCGCCATCTGCGTGGCCGGCGCCGGGTCGGCCGGCGCGCCCGGCACCGTGCCGGCCGCTGCGCTCGCAGCCAGCGGCTGCTGCGCCATGCGGCTGCTTTTCTCGGCCCGCGCCTGGCGCTCCGGCGTGTCCGCGCCGAGCGTTGCATGGATGTAGCTTGCGATGGCGCGCACGTCGGCATCGTCGGCATGGGCCAGGCCGGCGACGACTTCCTGCATCGGGCCGCCGGCGATCGCGTGGCCGGGCGCGATGCCGGTGCGCAGGTAAACAGCCAGCTTGTCTACGGTCCACGGCAGCGGCGATGGCGAAGACGCATTGAGCGCGGTCGCATGCCAGCCTTCCGCATCGCCGCCGTCCAGGTAGCGCTTGCGGTCCTCCGCGCCCAGCGCGTTGCGCGGGCTGTGGCAGGCGCTGCAATGGCCCAGCGCGTCCGACAGGTAGGCGCCGCGGTTCCAGCTGTCGTCATGGCCTGCGACCGGCGTCCACGGCGTGCGGTCCAGGAAGAGCAGCTTCCACCCGGCCAGCAGCGGCCGGAAGTTCAATGGGAACACCAGCCGGTTTGCCCGGCCGGGCGCCGTCACCGGCTCGCGGGTCATCACATAGGCATACAGCGCATGGATGTCCCGGTCGGTCAGCCGGGTGTAATGATCGTAGGGAAAGGCCGGGTAAAGGTGGCTGCCGTCGCGCGCCACGCCTTCCCTGAGCGCACGTGCAAATGCCGCCTCGGGCCAGGCGCCGATGCCGGTCGCCGCATCCGGCGTGATGTTGGTGCTGTAGACGGTGCCGAACGGCGTCTCCATCGGCCGCCCGCCGGCAAACGGCGACGATGGCGACGCGGTATGGCAGCTAACGCAATTGCCGACGGCGGCCAGGCGCGCGCCCTGCTCGATCAATCCGGGCGCAAACGCCTGGCGCCCGGGCGGCGCGGCCGCATCGATCGACGGCCGCCAGCTGAGCGCAAGCCCGGCAACGGCCAGCGCCGCCAGCGCCAGCAGGCTATTGCGTAGCCAGTGCGGCATCGGGCGCATGTTGGTAGAAGCGGTCTACCGCATCGCGGCCAGCGGCTACGGTGCGCGTGGCAGGATGCGGATTCGAGGGGAATGTTCCAGTCATCTGCGCACTGATGCATGCATCGTGCCATTCGATGGGCCCGCGAAGGGAATGCTTGCCTCCAGGACGGCGCGGCGCTTCCATCCGCACCGTTTTAGGTGCGCGATTAAGGCTGTTGAATATTTTGCATGGTAGGTAATCCACCCTTTACATGCTGCTCCGCCGCATGCCCATGCATCGATGCATGCGGGGCAGGGCCGCCCGCGGTCAATGAGGCAGGCAGTGCATCGACCGGCGGCGATGGGCCAATCGGGTTACTGCGTGTTGTCCGGGCTGCTGCGCCGCCGCAGCGTCGGCAGCGGAAGGGTGGTGCTCGGCTGGGCGGTCCATTCTTCCGTGCGGCGCGGGTCCTGCGTGGAACCGGCCTGCGGCGCCGTCTCGCAGGACAGCGCCGCTGCCTGCGCCTTCCGGTGCCGGGCCATCAGCCTTACCTGGATCCGCAGCCGAAGCTGCATGGTTTTGAGACGGTATCGCATTCCACGCTGCAGCTGCTTCATACCCAGCACGTTCCCCCTGGAGGTTTTCTGTGCCGACCGAGTATAGCGTTGCCTGCGTCCGCGTCACTTTAATGCGGCCATGCATTGAGCGAAATCGAATCGCGTGCGGCATGGCGTTGCGCCAGGCGGCAAAAAAGCGACAGAGGATGCGCCTTCGCCAACGCAGCGCCGACCGGATGCTGCATAGCCGCATCAATCCCCGAAACAGATGCCGAGGTCGCGCGCCGTCTGCAGCGTGTCGCAGTCCAGCGGCACCGCCTTCATCCGACCGGCCACATCCTCCAGCGCGACATAGGCGACATTGGGGAAGGCCAGTGCGACCATGACGCCGGAGCGGCCCGCGGCCAGCGCCCGCACCGCCGCGGCGCCGAAGCGAAGCGCCGCGAGCCGGTCGAATGCGGTCGGGCTGCCGCCGCGCAGCAGGTGGCCGAGCACCACCAGCCGCACTTCCTTGCCGCTGCGTTCCTGGATTGCGCCGGCGACGCGTTCGCCGATGCCGCCGAGGCGCTCCGCGCGCCCGGCCTGCGCGGGCGCGGCCAGCGCCCGTTCGCCGCCGGCCGGCCTGGCGCCCTCGGCGACGATGATGATGGAATACGGCCGGCCGCTCGCATCGCGCATCTGCAATCCGGAGGCGAGCTTGTCGATATCGAACGGAATCTCGGGGATCAGGATGCCATGCGCGCCGCCGGCCATGCCCGCGTGCAGCGCGATCCATCCCGCATAGCGGCCCATGACCTCGACCACGATCACGCGCTGGTGGCTGGCCGCCGTGCTGTGCAGCCGGTCCAGGCACTCGGTGGCGAAGGACACCGCGGTGTCGAAGCCGAAGGTGGTGAATGTCTTGTCGAGGTCGTTGTCGATGGTCTTGGGCACGCTGACCACGCGCACGCCCTTGCGGTGCAGCGCGTTGGCGATCAGCAGCGAGCCGTCGCCGCCGACCGAGACCAGCGCATCGATGCCGTGGGCGGCAAGGCCGGCGATCAGTTCGTCGGTGCGGTCGACTTCCGCAAGCGTGCCGTCGGGCTGGCGCACCGGGTAATGCAGCGGGTCGCCGCGGTTGCTGGTGCCCAGTATCGTGCCGCCGATATGGGCGATGCCGCGCACCCGTTCGCGGGTCAGCAGGACCATGCCGCCTTGCGGATAGCGCTCCGGCATCAGCAGGCCGTTGTAGCCGTCGCGGATGCCATAGCATTCCCAGCCCTGGCCGAGGGCCGACAGCAGCACCGCGCGGATCACCGCGTTGAGGCCGGGCGCGTCGCCGCCGCCGGTGCTGATGGCAATCCGCCGCACCGGCGCGCTCATTGCATCGCCCCGGCCGTGAAGGGGGGACAGGTTATCGGATCGGCGTGGTCCATGTCGTGGAGGTCCGCGGTTGATCTTGCTTCAGCGTGCATGACATTGCCGGCCACGGGGCTGATGCATCGCAAGGAGACGGCGCAATGCCGCGCCGTCATCCGCCCCTGCTGCCATGCGGCAAAGCCGTCCGTCCGATGCCCGGCATTTTTGATCTGGGTCAGGGAGGTCGCGGTTCGCTGTCGTTATGGTGATGCAGCCCTGCCCGGATCGGCGCAGCATGGCACACCGCACCGACAAGGCGCCGATTCCTTTTCCGAACTTCAACCGTGGGGAATGCGATGCGCACAATGAAAGCGGCCGTCTTTGTACGGCCCGGCAAGATCATCCTGGACGAGAAACCCGTCCCATCGATAGGCCCGGGCGACGCCCTGGTCAAGATAACGACGACGACCATCTGCGGCACCGACATCCACATCCTGCGCGGCGAGTACCCGGTCGAACCGGGTCGCATCGTCGGCCACGAGCCGGTGGGCGTGATCGCCGAACTCGGCGCCGGCGTCACCGGCTATACCGTGGGGCAGCGCGTGATCGTCGGCGCCATCACGCCGTGCGGCCAGTGCGACTCCTGCCTGGAAGGCCACCAGTCCCAGTGCGGCGGCAAGGCCGTCGGCGGCTGGCGCTTCGGCAACACCATCGACGGCTGCCAGGCGGAATACCTGCGGGTGCCCTTCGCCATGGCCAACCTGACGCCGGTGCCCGACGGCCTGACCGACGAGCAGGTGCTGATGTGCCCGGACATCATGAGCACCGGCTTCGGCGGCGCCGAGAGCGGCAACATTCGCATCGGCGACACGGTCGTGGTGTTCGCGCAGGGGCCGATCGGGCTGTGCGCCACGGCCGGCGCGCGGCTGCAGGGCGCCAGCCAGATCATCGTGGTGGATTCCGTCCCCGAGCGGCTGGCCATGGCGCGCCGCCTCGGCGCCGACGTGGCGCTGGATTACAAGCAGGTGGATGTGGTCGACGAGATCCTGAAGCTGACGAACGGCCGCGGCGCCGACGTCGCGATCGAGGCGCTGGGCACGCAGCAGACGTTTGAAAGCGGCCTGCGCTCGCTGAAGCCCGGCGGCACGCTGTCCAGCCTGGGCGTCTACTCGGGAAAGCTGTCGCTGCCGCTCGACGCCTTCGCGGCCGGGCTAGGCGACCACCGCATCGTGACCACGCTATGCCCCGGCGGCAAGGACCGGATGCGCCGGCTGATGAATATCGTCGGCTCGAAGCGGGTGGACCTGGAACCGCTGGTGACGCACCGCTTCCGCCTGGACCAGATCGAGGAAGCGTACGACCTGTTTGCCAACCAGCGCGATGGCGTGGTGAAGGTCGCCATCACGCCCTGAGGACTGGCGGGGTTTGCGGGTCCTGCGTCAGTGCCCGGTCTTGTCCGGGCTGCGCACCGCCTCGAACAGGAACCAGGTGCGTTCCTCGGTCTCGTCTATCCAGTTCTCGATCAGGCTGGCCGTGGCGATGTCGCGGTTGTCGTCGCATACCTCGTGCGCCTCGCGCAGGCTGGCCGCCAGTGCGCGGTTGTTGTCGCACAGTTCGCCGAGCATCTGCGACGGCTCGACGAAATCGGCGTCGTTGTCGGGGATGCGCTGCAGCCGGGACACATGGCCGATCGAACGCAGGGTCTTGCCGCCCAGCTTGCGGATGCGCTCGGCCAGCGGGTCGGTCATTGCGAAGAGCTCGGTTGCCTGGTCGTCCAGCAGCAGGTGGTAGTCGCGGAAATGCGGTCCGCTCATGTGCCAGTGGAAGTTCTTGGTCTTCATGTACAAGGCGAAGACATCGGCCAGCACCGCATTGAGCGCGTTGGCGATCTGGCCGGTGGCTTCCGGCTTGAGGTCGGTCGGCGTGCGCAGCGCGGGGTTGGCGGCGCCGGCGTCTTTCTTTTCCTGGTCTGATTTCGAAATGGCCATAGGGTTTCTCCGGGCGTTATAGGGAAGCAGGTTTTGAAGGCGCTGCCGACGCGGGCCTTGAGCCCGGTCGTCAGCCGCCTGGCGTGGGTAATGCATGGCAGGCGCGGTGCAGCCGCTGTCCAGGCGGACTGTGCCGGCCAAAGCATTAATCTATGGGTGAATCGAATTGTCGTCCATGCGTTGAGTCAACCGAATGTGCAGTTTCAAGCCCGCAAGGCCCCGCGTCCGGTCCATCCGGGCCAGGCGCGATGGAACGCCGCCGGCTTTTCGACGCGCACGCTGGATTCGCGCACCGCCTCGACCAGCACCAGGCCCCCGTTCGGAATGACGAAGCTGTCCGCCGGGTACAGCTCGATATCCGCGGAAACGCCGGCAACGGTGACCAGCAGCACCCCGGAAACGCAGACCAGGCGGCATCCGGCGGCATCGTTGAACCTTAAAAACCGCAGCGCCGGCAAGGCCTGCGCGGTGCCGCTCCCTGCTTCCCATGCTTTCCTCGCCTGGTTTGCCATCGTAACCTCCTGCCATGATCGATGGCATCCAGCGTACGGACTCGACGCTGGCCGTAACAGGCGCAGCACGGCCAAATTGTGATGGTCACAGCGCGGGTTTTTCGCAACTGTGCTGCTCGAAATTCAGCGCTGCTGTATCTTTGTGCCTGGCGCCGGCAAGGTAACAATCCTGCAATGACAAGCACACCCCTCCTGTACGAACGACTCGCCGACGATCTCGGGCAATTGATCGCGCAACGCGTGTTCGCGGCCGGCGAGCGCCTGCCGTCGATACGCCAGCTCGCGCTGCAAAAACGCCTGTCGATCAGCACCGTGATGCATGCGATGCAGCTGCTCGAAGACCGTGGCCTGGTGGATGCGCGGCCGCAGGCCGGGTTCTATGTCCGCGCCCGCGGCAGGGCGCTGGCCCCGGTCGCCGCGCTGCGCAGCGTCGAGAAGCCGGCCTATGTCGGCATCAACAACATCCTGATGCAGGTGCTGAAGGAGCATGAGCTGCATGGGGCCGCGGCGCTCGGCTCGGCGCTGCCGCCGGCGGAAATGCTGCCGAACGAACGGGTCCGGCGCACGCTCGCCGCAGTGACCAGGCGCAATCCCGGGCTGCTGGCGAACGCCCGGTATTTCGATATCAACGAGCCATCGCTGGTGCGGCAGATCCTGCGCCGCGCGTCGGCATGGGGCACGCTGGACGCCGATGAAATCGTCGTCACCGCCTCCTGCACCGAGGCCATCAGCCTCTGTCTGCGCGCGGTGACGAAGCCGGGCGACACGGTGGCCGTGGAGTCCGCCACCTACTTCGTGCTGCTGCAGCTGCTGGAAAGCCTGGGACTGAAAGCCCTGGAGATACCGATGGACAACCGCACCGGCCCGTCGCTCGACGCGCTGGAACTGTCGCTGCGGGAGGGGCTGTGCCAGGCCTGCCTGTTCGTCGCGAATGTCAACAACCCGACCGGCAGCATCATGCCGGACGAAAACAAGAAGCGGCTGGCCGGGCTCGTGGCCCGCTATGACATCGCGCTGATCGAGGACGACATCTACGGCGACCTCTGCTTCTCGGCCGAGCGGCCGCGTCCGGTGAAGGCGTTCGATACCTCGGGCAATGTGCTGTCCTGCTCCTCGTATTCCAAGACCATCAGCCCGGCGCTGCGGGTCGGCTACGTGGCCGCGGGCAAATACACCGAGAAGGTGAAATTCCTGAAGACGGTGTCGAGCGGCGCGACCAGCCATCTGCCGCAGGCGGTCGTCGCCGATTTCCTCGCCGGCAGCGCCTACGACAAGCAGCTGCGGGCCATGCGGCGCCAGCTGTTCCAGCGCATCGCGCAGATGTCGGATGCGATCGCGGCGGACTTCCCGGAAGGCTGCTTCGTGTCCGAACCCAGGGGCGGCTTCGTGCTATGGGTGCAGCTGCCGGCGGCGGTCGATGCGCTGCAGCTGCATGCGGACGCGATCAGGCAGGGCATCGCCTTCATGCCGGGACCCCTGTTCTCGGCGTCCGGAAGGCTGCGCGACCATATCCGGATCAACTGCGCCAATCCCTGGAGCCAGACCATAGCCGACGGCGTGAGCCGGCTCGGGCGGCTGATCGCGGACGCCGCGGCGCACGGCGCGCGCAGGACGGCCTGAGCGGCGTCCGCGCGCGCGGCGGCGAAGATGACCGTCGCGTCCGTTCGCAGCCGGCTGGCTAGGCAGCGGGCCGGGCCGCTCCCCTGATCAGCGACAGCAATGCGCCCAGCCCGCGTTCCTCCAGCGTCCGGTATGCACAGTGACGCAGCGCATCCATGTCGGCGCGCAGGCACTGGAAGGCGGCTTCCTCCGCGGCGCCGGCCACCGGCATCGTGAAATCGCCGTCGGGGTAGTGCGTGAAGGTGAGCGACCTGGCAAGGGCCAGCGACGCCAGGTTGCCGGTGCGGCTCTCGATGTTGGCGAAGGTCATGCCGGCATGGGTCTGGTCGGCCGCGAGGAAGGCGAGGCAGGTCAGCAGCCTGGCAAGCGAGCGGCCTTCGTAGGCTTCGTCGACCGCGTAGGTCAGGTTGCATCCGACCTCGTTTTCCTCGGTGCGCATCGGCGCGACCCATGCGCTCGCGATCACGGCCGCATCGCCATGCGTGGCGGTGAAGCAGATCGGCTCGGCGATGAACTCCCAACCCAGGCCTTCCATCGCGCCGATGTCGTCGCCGCAGATATCCGCGTAGCGGCCGTTTTCCCGGCCCTTCATCATCCGGTCGGTGCGCGGCAGGTCCCAGCCGATACCTTCGAACCAGAGGTCGAAGCCCCGGTGCCGCGCGCACAGGACAGGCGCCGTGGCCTTCTGTTTTTTCCTGCCTGACTGATTCCCCATGGACCGCTCTTCTCCGTCGCCATTGCCGGGCCGGAGTATAGCAAGCGATGCGGCCCCGGGGCATCTCCCAGGGCGGGACGGTCAGGCGACCTGCGCGACAGCGGAACAGTCCTGGCGGTCAGGGCCCTTCGTCCCGGTTGTTCGGCAAGGAGGGGAGCGCGCGCAGGAATTCATAGATGGCGGCAAGTTCGCGCTCGGTCTTCTTGCCATAGACCGGCCACGGCATGACCTGGAGGATCTTGTCTGGTGGATCATGTGGATTATGTCCGGTGCGCAGGGTTTCTATGAACTCGGGAAGCGTCAGGCCAGCCGGCTTGCCCTCGCCATCCGGGGTAAGGTTGGGCGCTGTGATCTTGGGCCCGAACGTTCGGCCGCCTGTCAGATATTGCTGGTAATTGACCAGCTCCGGGTAACCGTTGAAGGGATCGCCGGTTGGCAGGTAGGACGGGCGGGTATGGCAGTCGTTGCATCCGGACGTATTGACTATATAGCTCCCCAGGCCGACCAGCACGCGGTTCTTCCCGGCGAGATTCAGATGTACTCCCCGGGGCACAATCTCATAGCCACGTTTCACCTGTTCGATTTCGGCAAAAAAATCGATGCCGCCCCTGACGCCGTGGTCGGCCCGGACGCCTGGCGCGGCGGTGAGCGATGCAAGAGCCACTGCCATTACCGGCATGCAGCGTATTCGAGTCTTCAACATGGCGTGTCCTTTCAAGCGGCCGTGGGACCGATTCGTTTTTCGATCTGCTCCCTGAAAGACGCTATGAAGATTTTTGTCCCAAAACGATTTGCATTTTTGAGGCACGTCATATTCCCGCATGCGCCTGTCCATTGCCTGCGCCGATGGCCGACAGGCCCGCGCATCGCTGCCGTTTCATTCGGCGGCCGCAACTGCTACCATATCCTGAAACTGGTTTCAGCCTTTCAGGCCGAGACAGCCCGAGGCGACAGACTTTCCGGACTTCTCCCATGCGTTCCGACACACCTCCTGCCGCCGGCGCCGCGCCGGCCCGCGTGACCATCGCCGACGTCGCCCGCGAGGCCGGCGTGTCCAAGGCCACCGTGTCGCGCTTCTTCAATCATCGCGAGGCGCTGCTGACGCCGGACATCGCGGCGCGGGTCGAGGCCGCGATAGCGGCGCTGGATTACCGGCCCAGCCCGATGGCGCAGGCGCTCAAGCGCGGCACGTCGCGGCTGATCGGCATGGTGGTGGCCGATGTGACCAACCCGTATTCGGTGGCCGTGCTGCGCGGCGCAGAAAAGGCCTGCAAGGACGCCGGCTACCTGGTCATGCTGTTCAACCTGGGCAACGAGCCGGAACGCGAGCGCGAGGCCATCGCCACGCTGTCGTCCTACCAGGTCGACGGCTTCATCCTCAACACGTTCGACCATGGCGGCAAGGGCCGCGCCGAGGTGGAGCGGCTCGGCAAGCCGGCCGTGCTGGTCGACCGCCGCCATGGCCGGATGAGCGCCGACTTCGTGTCGCTGGACAATGCCGGCGCGGTCGAGATGGCGGTGGCGCACCTGGTCGACGCCGGCTACCGGGACCTGCTCTACGTCACCGAGCCGGTCAGGAATGTCAGCTCCCGCCTCGACCGGCAGGCGGCCTTCCATGCCTGCGTGCAAAGCCACGGCGATGTGCGCGGCGATGTGTTCGAAAGCGTCGAGGACGGCGCCGATGCGCTGGAACAGGCGATCGCCGCGCTGCACGGGCGCAGCGGCAGCCGGGCCGCGATCCTGTCGGGAAATGCGGTCGTCACGCTGCGCTGCGCCACCGCGGTGATGCGCCAGGCGCTGCGCTTCGGCGTGGACATCGGGTTCATCGGATTCGACGAACTGGACTGGGCGCCGCTGGTGGGACCGGGGCTGACCACGATCGCCCAGCCGACCGATGCGCTGGGCCGGCTGGCGGCGCGCTGCCTGGTCGAGCGGCTGCAGGGCTCGCCCAGCCCGCCGCGCCAGATACTGCTGTCGGGCGAACTGATCGTGCGCGGCTCGTCGCAGCGCGGCGCAGCCTAGAAGGCTGCTCACCTGCGCACATGCTCAACTGCGCGCCTTCCTGCGGCTTGCCTTCCGGAAGCGCGATTTGAAATTCCCGCTTGCCTTTTGAAACCGGTTTCAGCTAGACTCGCTTTCACTGTCCCTCGACGGACAGTCCCTCGCTTTCTCTACTCGGTCCGGGGCATATACAGTGAACTACAAGTTCCAGTTTGGAGACGTCTTTGCGGCCTGGCCGCTGCTGCTCGAAGGCACCTGGACCACGATCCAGCTGTCGCTGTCGGCCATGGTGCTGGGCCTGCTGCTCGCCATCGCCTGCGCATGGGGCAAGACCGCCGGTCCCAGGCCGCTGCGCTGGGTCATCAATGCGTATATCGAGCTGATCCGCAATACCCCTTTCCTTGTGCAGCTGTTCTTCTTTTTCTTCGCGATGCCCGCGCTGGGCGTACGCTGGTCGGCGTACACCGCCGCGCTGACCGCGATGGTCGTGAACCTCGGCGCCTATGCCACCGAAATCATCCGCGCCGGCATCGAGTCCATTCCCAAGGGGCAGATCGAGGCCGGGCTGGCGCTGAACCTGAAGCATCATGAAATCTTCCGCTTCGTCATCCTGAAGCCGGCGCTGCGCGCGATCTATCCGGCGCTGTCGAGCCAGTTCATCCTGCTGATGCTGAGTTCGGCGGTGGTGTCGGCCATTTCCGCGGACGACCTGACGTCGGTGGCCGCCAACCTGCAGTCGCAGACCTTCCGCAGCTTCGAGATCTACATCGTGGTGACCGCGATCTACCTGCTGCTGTCGCTGGGATTCTCGCTGCTGTTCCGCCTGGCCTACCAGCGCTGGCTCAACTACCCGGAGCGTCGATAATGCGCACCTTCGGCTTCACCGACTTCCTGTTCATCCTAGAAGCGGCAAAATGGACCATCGCGCTGTCGCTGATCGCCTTTGCCGGCGGCGCGGTCGGCGGGCTGCTGCTGGCGCTGGCCCGCACGTCGACGGTCGGCTGGCTGCGCATGGCGGCGCGCGGCTTCATCCAGCTGTTCCAGGGCACGCCGCTGCTGCTGCAGCTGTTCCTGATCTTCTTCGGCGCGCCGGTGCTGGGCTTCGACATCAACCCCTGGCTCGCGGCCGGCATCGCGCTGGTCCTCAACAGCAGCGCCTTCCTCGGCGAGATATGGCGCGGCTGCATCGAGGCCATCCCGCGCGGGCAGTGGGAAGCGGCGGAAGCGCTCAGCCTGTCGTACGTCGACCGCATGCGCGACGTCATCCTGCCGCAGGCATTCAAGATCGCCCTGCCGCCCACCGTCGGCTACATGGTGCAGATCATCAAGGGCACGTCGCTGGCCGCCATCATCGGCTTCGTCGAAATCACGCGTTCCGGGCAGATCATCAACAATGCGACGTTCCAGCCCGTCATCGTGTTCGGCGTGGTCGCCGGAATCTATTTCATGCTGTGCTGGCCGCTGTCGCTGCTGGCCGCGCACATGGAGCGGCGCAGGGCGGTGGCGACGGCCCGCTGAGCCACGCGACCGGACGCCACGACCGAGCAAATATCGAAACCCGTCACAGGAGACAACGCAATGACGACATTCCGCAAGCGCCGCACCGTATTGAAGGCCATCGCCGCCGCCGGCATCGGCGCCGCCCTCGCAAGCCACCTGCCGCTGGCCGCCGCGCAGTCTCTGGCCGACCTGAAGAAGAAGGGCGAGCTGACGGTCGGCATGCTGGTCGACTTCCCGCCCTATGGCACGCTCAACGGCAGCAACCAGCCGGACGGCTATGACGCCGATGTCGCGCGCCTGCTGGCCGAAGACCTCGGCATGAAGCTCAAGCTGGTGCCGGTCACCGGTCCCAACCGCATTCCCTTCCTGCTGACCAACAAGGTCGACCTGCTGGTCGCCTCGCTGGCGATCACGCCGGAGCGGGCCAAGCAGGTGAAGTTCTCCCGGCCGTATGCCGCCGCCAGCATCGTGCTGTACGGCCGCAAGGACGCGAAGATCAAGGAAGCGGCCGAGCTGAAGGGCATGCGCGTCGGGGTGGCCCGCGCAAGCACGCAGGACATCGCGCTGACCGCGGCCGCGCCGCAGGGCACCGAGATCCGCCGCTTCGACGACGACGCGTCCGCGATGCAGGCGCTGATGTCGGGTCAGGTCGACGCGATCGGCTGCTCGACCACCGTCGCCGCGCAGATCGCGAAGCGCGCGCCGGCCAATACCTACGAGGAGAAATTCCTGCTGCGCCAGCAATTCATGGGCGTGGCCCTGCGGCCCGACCAGGACGAGATGGTGAAGACCGTCAACGACTTCGTCGCCCGCAACAAGGCCAACGGCAAGCTGGGCAAGCTCTACCGCAAGTGGCTCGACACTGACCTGCCGGCGTTGCCGGAAACCTGACCGGGACATGCGATGAACGCTGAAACAGGCAAGGCCGCGGAAGGAAAGGCCGAGGGAAGCCGGGCAGGCGGCGAGCCCATTATCCAGATCGACGGCCTCTCGAAATGGTATGGCCAGTTCCAGGTCCTGCATGACATCGACCTCGCGGTGCAGCAGGGCGAGCGCATCGTCATCTGCGGGCCGTCCGGGTCCGGCAAATCGACGCTGATCCGCTGCATCAACCGGCTGGAGACCGTGCAGAAGGGACGCATCGTCGTCGATGGCATCGACCTGACGGCCGGCGGGCGCAACACCCAAGAAGTGCGGCGCGAGGTCGGCATGGTGTTCCAGCAGTTCAACCTGTTTCCGCACATGACGGTGCTGGAAAACTGCACGCTGGCGCCGATGCGCTCGCGCGGCATGAGCCGGGAAGAGGCCGAGGAGACGGCGATCAGGTACCTGACCCGGGTGCGCATCCCCGACCAGGCCAGCAAGTACCCGAGCCAGCTTTCCGGCGGCCAGCAGCAGCGGGTCGCGATCGCGCGGGCGCTGTGCATGTCGCCGCGCATCATGCTGTTCGACGAGCCGACCTCCGCGCTCGACCCTGAAATGGTGAAGGAAGTGCTCGACACCATGGTCGGCCTGGCCGAGGACGGCATGACCATGCTGTGCGTGACGCACGAGATGGGCTTCGCCCGCAGCGTCGCCGACCGCGTCATTTTCATGGCCGACGGCCGCATCGTCGAACAGGCGCCGCCCGAGCAGTTCTTCAGCAACCCGCAGCAGGAAAAGACCCGCAATTTCCTCGGCCAGATATTGACCTCGCACCATGCGCGGGCATGACGTGATGACTTCCACCAATACCATCCTTGTTTCCCTGTCCTCCTTCGGCGCGGCCGAAGTGCGCCGCCACGGCCAGCGCTTCTTCGCCGGGCTTGCCCATGATGCCGGCGCCGATGGCGTCGAGGTGCGCGGCGAACTGCTGACCGACCCGCAGTCCGAGCTGCCGGCGATCGCCGACGAAGCCGGCAAGCGCTCGCTCTCGCTGGTCTACTCCAGCCCGGACGGCTTGTGGACTGCCGCAGGCGCGCTCGATGCGGATGCGCTGGACCGCGCCTTGCAGGCAACGGCGCTGCTCGGAACCACCGTGCTGAAGATGTCGGTCGGCGGCTACGGCCGCGCTTCGTCCCCGACGATCGCGTCGCTGGAGGACAGGCTCGCGGGCCGGGGCATCGCGCTGCTGATCGAGAACGACCAGACCGCCAGCGCGGGCACGCTCGCCGCGCTGCAGGCATTTTTCGCCGAGGCCGGCGAGCGCGGCCTGGCGCCGGGCATGACCTTCGACATGGGAAACTGGCACTGGGTCGGCGAATGCCCGCTGCAGGCGGCCCAGGCCTGCGCGCCGCGCGTCGCCTACGTGCATTGCAAGGGTGTGCAGCGGCAGCCGCAGCGCTGGGTCGCCGTGCCGCTGTCCGAGTCGGCGGCGCCCTGGCGCGCGGTGCTGCGGGCCTTGCCGCCCACGGTGCCGTGGGCGATCGAGTACCCGCTTGCCGGCGACGACCTCGAAGCGGTGACCCGCGCCGAAATCGCCGCGCTGCGTGCGCTGGCCGCCGGCCAGGCCGCGACCCGGGAGCCTGCGCAGCGATGACGACCATCGACCATGCGCTCGATGTGGTGACCTTCGGCGAGGCGATGATGCTGCTGGTGGCGCAGCAGCCCGGCCCGCTGGAGCAGGTGCAGGCCTTCAGCAAGCGCACCGCCGGCGCCGAGACCAATGTGGCGATCGGCCTGTCGCGGCTGGGGCTGCGCGTGGGCTGGGCCAGCCGGCTCGGCGACGACTCGATGGGACGCTACCTGTTGTCCGAGATGCGGCGCGAAGGCATCGACTGTTCGCACGTGGCCGTCGACGCCGCGCAGCGCACCGGCTTCCAGTTCAAGGGCCGCGTCACCGACGGCAGCGACCCGCCGGTGGAATACCACCGCAAGGGCTCGGCCGCCAGCGCCATGGGCGTCGGCGACATCGACGCCGGCTGGATGCTGTCGGCGCGCCACCTGCATGCGACCGGCGTGTTCGCCGCGGTGTCGGACACGACACGGGAAGCCGCCTGCCGCCAGGTCGCGCTGATGCGCGAGGCCGGCCGGACGATTTCCTTCGACACCAACCTGCGGCCCAGCCTGTGGCAGTCGGAAGAACGGATGCGGTACTGGGTCAACCACCTCGCGGTGCAGGCCGACTGGGTGCTGCCCGGCCTTGAGGAAGGCAGGCTGCTGACCGGTGAAGACGCGCCCGAACGCATTGCCCGCTTTTACCTGGAACGCGGCGCGCGGCTGGTGATCGTAAAGCTGGGCGCGGACGGCGCATATTTCGAGGGCAGCCACGGCGGGGCCGACGTGCGCGGCAGCGTGCCCGCCTTTCCGGTGGCGCAGGTGGTCGACACCGTCGGCGCCGGCGATGGCTTCGCGGTGGGCGTGATCAGCGCGCTGCTCGAAGGGCGCAGCGTGCCGGACGCGGCCCGGCGCGGCGCCTGGATAGGCGCGCGCGCGGTCCAGGTGCCGGGCGACACCGAGGGCCTGCCGACCCGGGCCGAACTCGACGCAGCCGGACTTTAAGGAGAACACATGCCAACGCAACGCAAGCAGGTCCTGGTGTTTCGCGAACTGCCGCCCGCCCAGCTCGACCGCATCGCCAGGGCGCATGACGTCACCGTGGCCGATCCCAGGCAGCCCGGCCAGCGCGCCGCGTTCGACGCGGCGCTGCCCACCGCGCAGGGCATGATAGGGGCGAGCTTTCCGATCGACGAGGCGGTGCTGGCGCGCGCGCCGCAGCTGTCGGTGGTTTCCAGCATCTCGGTCGGCGTGGACAATTACGCGCTGGCGGAGATGCATCGCCGCGGCATCCTGCTGTGCCACACGCCGGGCGTGCTGACGGAGACGACCGCCGACACCATCTTCGCGCTCGTGATGGCGACCAGCAGGCGGCTGGTGGAGCTGGCCAACCTGGTGCGGGACGGCGGCTGGACCAGGAACATCGGCGAGGACCTGTTCGGCTCGGACGTGCATGGCAAGACCATCGGCATCGTCGGCTTCGGGCGCATCGGCCAGGCCGTGGCCCGCCGCGCCGCGCTGGGCTTCGGCATGCCTGTCCTCTACCATGCGCGCCGGCCGGCAGAGGCGCCGGAGCTGGACGGCCATGCGCGGCAGGCCTCGCTGGAACAGCTGCTGGCGGAATCCGACATCGTGGTGGTCACGCTGCCGCTGTCCGACGCCACCCGCGGCTTGATGGGCGCGCGCGAATTCGGCCTGATGAAGCCGGGCGCGATCTTCATCAACGGCGCCCGCGGCGCAATCGTCCAGGAAGCTGCGCTGCTGGACGCGCTGGACCGCGGCACGCTGAAGGCGGCCGGCCTCGACGTGTTCGCGACCGAGCCGCTGCCCTTCGACTCGCCGCTGCGTACGCATCCGCGGGTCACCGCGCTGCCGCATATAGGCTCGGCCACGCACGAGACGCGGCAGGCGATGGCGGCGCTGGCCACCACGAGCCTGCTGCAGGCGCTGGCAGGCGAACGGCCCGCAGCCGTGTACGACACCGGCAGCGCTTCGGCCTGACCCCCGTGTCCGCGCCGCCGGCCATCCACCGGGGCCGGCGCTGCCTTCCGGTCATTCCGGCATAGCGCAGCGCACCGCTCCCGTCGCACCAGCCGCATCGACGTGAATTGCCTTTGTTCGCTTTGCGAACTTCCGATTTCGTTTGGTTGACGCAGTTCTCCCGCCTCACTAAGGTCTCCTACCTTGATTCAACCCGATTCAGGCCGAACGCCCGCTCACTGACAAGAGGCTACACGAGAGGCGGCGGCTTCGAGGATAAGGAGACTGCCTGTGAATAAAGACCCGCTACGCGTGTCCGATGTGATCGAGTCGCGCAAGGTAAGCGCGTTCCAGTATATGGTCGTCGCGCTGTGCGGCCTGGTGCTCTTCATCGACGGCTTCGACACGCAAGCCATCAGCTACATCATCCCGCTGCTTGCCAGGGACTGGCATATCGCGCCCAAGCTGCTGGGTCCGATCTTTTCGTCGACGCTGGTCGGACTGATGGTCGGCTATCTGTTCGTGTCGCCGCTGTCCGACAAATACGGCCACAAGCGGGTGATGATCGTCGCGACCTTCCTGTTCGGCGTATTCACGATCGCCACGGTGCTGGCCACCAACATCACCGAGCTGATGATCCTGCGCTTCATCACCGGCGTGGGCCTGGGCGCGGCCGCGCCGAGCGCGGTGGGCCTGACCGGCGAATACAGTCCGCCGCGGCTGCGCGCGACCTTCGTGCTGGCGATCTACTGCGGCTTCTCGCTGGGCTTCGTGGTGGCCGGCTTCGTCGCCGGCGAACTGCTGCCGCGCTACGGCTGGACCTCGCTGCTGTGGGTCGGCGGCATCGCGCCCATCCTGCTCAGCGTCGCGCTGCTGGCGATGCTTCCCGAGTCCATCGCCTACCTGGCGCGCAGCAAGCATCGCAAGGACGAACTGGTCGCCATCGTCCGCCGGCTCGCGCCCTCGCTGCAGGTCGACCGCGGCACGGTGTTTGCGGAAGCGCGCGGCGACGCGAAGCGGGCCGCCATCTCCGAACTCTTCAGGCATGGCCGCACCGGCGGCACGCTGCTGCTGTGGCTGGTGTTCTTCATCAACCTGGCCGTGTTCTACTTCATGCAGAGCTGGCTGCCGACCATCCTGACCGGGCTCAAGTATCCGATGGAGACCGTGGTCTGGCTGACCGCGCTGCCGACCACCGGCGGCATCGTGGCGGCCTTCGTCGTCGGCCCGGCGATGGACCGCATCGGCCCCTACCTGTCCATCGGCATCCTCTACGTGTTCGGCGGCCTGTGCATGGCCTTCACCGCCGCGATGTTCACGGCCTCGCTGCCGGTGCTGATGGTCGCGGTCTTCCTGGCCGGGTTCTGCGTCAGCGGCGGCCAGAAAAGCATCATCGCGCTGGCCGCCGTCTTCTATCCGACCGAGATACGCTCGACCGGCGTCGGCTGGGCGCTGGGCATAGGCCGGCTGGGCGGCATCGCCGGCCCGTCGGTCGTCGGGCTGCTGATCAGCGCGCACTGGACGCCGACCGACATCTTCTACGGCGGCGGCGCGATGATCCTGTTCGGCGGCTGCTGCATTTTCCTGATGGGACGGCTGTACCGTCGCGGCGGCAAGCCCGACGTCGCGCGCGCCACGATGCCCGCCGTGGCCGGACCGCAGCTCAAGTAATCGAACCGATAGAAGCATCCCGCGCAGGTCCGGGGCGCCAGCGATGAATGCCGCCGCATCCATGCCCGGCGCGATGCCGCCGCGCGCGCGGGGCATGCAAGGCGGACATCGGATTTGTTCGCGTTCCGAACAAATCCGGCACTTTCGTTGACCCGCTTCCGCCGCGACTCCTAGACTTCCCCCGCATCAGCTTGCCTACCAAGGAGCCATATCAATGAGCAGCAGCATATTGCACGACATGCGGGCGCAGCCCTTGCCCGACTGGTCCGAGGACACGACCCGGGTGCCGTACTGGGTCTACCAGGACGACACGGTGCGCCGCGCCGAACAGCAGAAAGTCTTTGCCGGACCGACCTGGAACTACCTGTGCCTGGAAGCCGAGATCCCGGCGCAAGGCGACTTCCGCACCACCTTCGTCGGCGAAATGCCGGTGATCGTGGTCCGCGGCCCCGACGAGGAAATCTATGCGTTCGAGAACCGCTGCGCGCATCGCGGCGCGCTGATCGCGCTGGAAGACGGCGGCAACGCGGAGGACTTCACCTGCGTCTATCACGCATGGCGCTACGACCTCGAAGGCAACCTCAAGGGCGTGGCCTTCCAGAACGGCGTGAATGGCAAGGGCGGCATGCCGGCATCGTTCTGCATGGAGGAGCACGGCCCGCGCAAGCTGCGCATCGCAACCCTGAGCGGCCTGGTGTTCGGCAGCCTCGACGACGACGTGCCCTCGATCGAGGACTATCTCGGCGAGGAGATCGTCAGCCGCATCGAGCGGGTGCTGTGCAAGCCGGTCAAGGTGATCGGGCGCTTCCGCCAGCAGCTGCCCAACAACTGGAAGCTCTACGTGGAGAACGTCAAGGACACCTACCATGCGAGCCTGCTGCACGTGTTCTTCACGACCTTCCGCCTGAACCGGCTGTCGCAGAAGGGCGGCGTGATCGTCAGCGAGAGCGGCGCGCACCATGTCAGCTATTCCGCGATCGACCCGGCTGAAGCCAGGAGCGCCGACTACAGCGCCGAGAAGTTGCGCGCCGACAAGGACGGCTACACGCTGGCCGACCCCAGCATGCTCGACGGCGTCGACGAGTTCGGCGACGGCGTCACGCTGCAGATCCTGTCGGTGTTCCCCGGCTTCGTGCTGCAGCAGATACAGAACTCGCTGGCCGTGCGCCAGGTGCTGCCCAAGGGTCAGGAAAGCACCGAGCTGAACTGGACCTACCTCGGCTTCCAGGACGATACGCCCGAACTCGAGACCATGCGGCTGAAGCAGGCCAACCTGGTCGGCCCGGCCGGCTTCGTGTCGATGGAAGACGGCGCGGTCGGCGGCTTCGTGCAGCGCGGCGTGGCCTGCGCGCCCGACGAGCGCGGCATCATCCGGATGGGCGGCGAGGGCATCGAGAGCTCGACCTACCGGGCCACCGAAACCTCGGTGCGCGGCTTCTGGCATGCGTACCGTTCCTACATGGGGATCTGATCATGGCCGTCGACATCAATTACGAGAACCTGAATGCGCTCAATGCCGGCTATGCCGGCTGCATCGACGACGACAGGCTGGAGCAGTGGCCGTCCTTCTTTACCGAGCAATGCCTGTACAAGATCACCACGGCCGACAACTACCGCGGCGGCATGGCGGCCGGCCTGGTCTACGCGGACAGCCGGCGCATGCTTGCCGACCGCGTCACCGCGCTGCGGGAAGCGAATGTCTTCGAGCGCCAGCGCTACCGGCACCTGATCGGCATGCCGCAGATTACCGGCCGCGACGAGCGGGGCCTGTCGGCCGAAACGCCGTTCATCGTCGCCCGCATCATGCGCGGCGGACGCACCGACCTGTTCGCCAGCGGCAAGTACGTCGACCGCGTGACCGTGGATGCCGACGGCGCGCTGAAGCTGGCCGAGCGCATCGTGGTGTGCGACAGCGACAGCTTCGACACGCTGGTGGCAATTCCCTTTTAACGGAGCGGCCATGCAAAGCAGAATCGCCATCGCCATCGGCGACCCCAACGGCATCGGTCCGGAAATCGCCGTCAAGGCAGCGGCCCTCGCGGCCGGCGGCAGCCTGCAGGCGGTGCTGGTCGGCGACGAACACGTGATCCGGCATTACGCGCAGCGGCATGCGGCGGGCATCGCGCTGCAGCCCTTCGATCCGGCGCGACCGGCCGCGCTCAGCTATGCGGCGGTCGACGCGCTGGCGCCGCAGGATTTCGCGCCGGGCACGGTGTCGGCGGCCGCCGGCCGCGCCACCGTCGCCTATGCGGCGGAAGCGGTGCGCCTGGCCATGGCGGGCGCGGTGCATGCTGTGGTCGGCTGCCCGCATTCCGAAACCGCGATCAACAGCGCCGGCATTCCGTTCTCGGGCTACCCGCAGCTGGTGGCCGAACTGACCGGCACGCCGCCCGGGAAGGTGTTCCTGATGCTGGTCGCCGCCGGGCTGCGCATCGTCCATGCGACGCTGCATGAAAGCGTGCGCACCGCGCTGGCGCGGATCGATGCGGACCTGGTGGTCGAAGCCGGGCTGGCCGCGGCGCAGGCGGGCCGGGCGCTGGGGCTGGGCGAGGTCACGCTGGGCGTGTTCGGCATCAACCCGCATGCCGGCGAGGACGGCCTGTTCGGCGACGAGGACGAGCGCATCGGCAAGCCGGCGGTGCGGCGCCTGCGCGAGATGGGCATCGCGGCCGACGGCCCGCTCGGCGCCGACCTGCTTTTGGGCCAGCGTCGCCATGACATCTATCTTGCGATGTTCCACGACCAGGGGCACATCCCGATCAAGCTGCTGTCGCCGCTGCGCGCAAGCGCGCTGACGGTGGGCACGCCGGTGCTGTTCTCCAGCGTCGGCCATGGCAGCGCGTTCGATATCGCCGGGCAGGGCGTGGCCGACCCGGTGTCCGTTACTGAAACGCTGGCGCTGCTGCAGCGCGCGGCCCTAACCCGGAACCCAGCATGAACTACCAGATCCGCGTGGCGCAGTCCGACATCGAATTCGAATGCGCCGAAGGCATGACCGTGCTCGACGCCGCCCGCAGGAGCGGCTACGAGCTTCCCTATTCGTGCCGCACCGGCATCTGCGGCAGCTGCAAGGGCCGCCTGGTCAGCGGCAGCATCGACATGGCGGCCGCCAGCGAAGCGCTGAGCGAGGAGGAGCGGGCGGCCGGCTACACGCTGTTCTGCCAGGCCCGGCCGACGTCGGACGTGGAAATCGGCGCGCGGTCCATTACGAAGCTCGACCCGAACGCGCACCAGACCGTCGACGCCAAGGTTTACAAGCTGAGCCGCGGCGCGGACGACGTGACGCTGCTGCAGCTGCGCTTCCCGGCCGGCAAGCGCGTCCGCTTCAAGGCCGGGCAGTACCTGCAGGTGCTGCTGCCGGACGGCTCCCGCCGCAGCTATTCGATGGCCAATCCGCCGCAGCAGAACGATGGCGTGCTGCTGCATATCCGGCACCTGGCCGGCGGTCGCTTTTCCGCTTACCTGGAATCGACCGCGGCCGTCGGCGACATCGTCAGGCTGCAGATGCCCTTCGGCGACTTCTACCTGCGCGACGACGCCGGCAAGCCGCTGGTGTTTGTCGCCAGCGGGACCGGATTCGCGCCGATCAAGTCCATCCTGGAAGACATGTTCAAGCGCGGCGCGCCGCAGCGGCCGGTGTCCCTGTACTGGGGCGCCCGCCGCAGGGCCGACCTGTACCAGCGCGAGCTGCCGGAGAAATGGGCGAAGCAGTATCCGGGCTTTCGCTTCATCCCGGTGCTGTCCGACGAGGACGATGGCGAAAGCCGGACCGGCTTCGTTCATCACGCGGTCATGGCGGACTTCCCGTCGCTCGCCGGCCACGAGGTCTACGCCTGCGGCGTGCCGGCGATGATCACCGCCGCGCGCAGCGACTTCACCGGCCGGTGCGGCCTGCCGTCCGATGCGTTCTTCTGCGACGCCTTCGTGACCGAGGCGGCGCAGGACTAGGATAAACGCGCGTCACAGCATCGCGGCCAGCATGCGGCGCGCGCTCTGCAGCTGCGGCAGCAGCGTTTCCAGCATCGCCTCCAGCGTGTAGCGGCGCACCGACGCGACGATGCTCAGCGCGGCGATCGTGCGGCCCTGCCGGTCCATCAGCGGTATGGCGATCGAGCGCACGCCGAGCTCCAGCTCCTCGTCGGACACCGCATAGCCCAGCCTGCGCGCGTCCTCCAGCAGGCCCAGCAGCGCCGGCATGTCGGTGCGCGTGTTCGGCGTCAACGGCAGCCGCCTGCTGCGCAGCAGCGCTTCCTCGGCACTTGCCGGCGGCAGCGCGGCCAGCAGTATCCTCCCGGTCGCCGCGCAGTAGGCAGGCAGCCGCGAGCCCAGGCCGAGTCCGTTGGCAAGGCTGCGCCGGGTCGCCGCGCGCGCGACGAACACCACGTCGGTGCCGTCCAGCACTGCCACCGAGCTCGACTCGCGGGTGCGCTCGCTGATGGCCTCCAGCGCCGGCTGCACGATCTTCGCGGTCGGCGTCGATGTGACATAGGCATAGCCCAGCCGCAGCACCCGGGGCGCGAGCCTGAACAGCTTGCCATCCGACTCGACATAGCCGAGCCGCTGCAGCGTGAGCAGCGAGCGCCGCGCAGACGCCCGGCTGTGCCCGGTGATTTCGGCGGCTTCGCTCAGCGTCAGCGGCCGGTTGACGATGCCGAAGGCCTCGATGATGGACAGGCCCTTTTCCAGGCCGGCGACGTACTCCTTGTCGTCGCTCGAACGGGTGTCTTCGGCGTTCATCGCTGCCATCCTCCGGCGCCGTGCGGGCAGGGCCGCAAGGGCCGCGTCATCGCCGTCATCGGCAAGCCGGCGCATCGCGGCCAGGGCCGCCGGGGCAGGCCGCCCGCGGGAACGCGTGTTGTTTCATGATGCCTCATTCGCCAGTTCATACTGCTTCAATGATAAGGGGCAACCGCCGTTTTCCGCCGGCAAGGATCGCCGAATCTTGCGATACTTCCCTGTACCGCGCTTTCCCGACCGTTCGCCCGCGGAAGCGCCAACCTGCATGGGGAGGCATCGCGATGAAAATCCTGTCTGTCGTTATCATGAGCACCGTTCTCTCGGCCTGTTCCAGCATGGCCGTCTTCGACACCGGGCCGGAAGCGCGCGCGGCGCGCAACCGGTGCGAGTCGATGCGAAGCTACCGTCCTTATTATCCGAACGAGTGCGGCGAACTTTCCGGTTTCATTCCCTACGGCCCTGGCTATATGACGCAGTGAATGCCGGCCGGCGCCGTGTCGCCCTGCGAATGCTGCAGAATCAGTTGCACGTTCGCAGGAACAGCACCGGCAGGCTGGCCCACAAGATGGCGATGAGCGCCAGCAGCGCGCTGCCTGCATAGGCCATCTCGACCAGGCGGGCCTGGCTGCCGCGCCGTTTCAGCGTGCGTGCCGAACGCAGCAGCAGCACGCCGGCGGCAACGATGGCGGCCGCCGACTCCAGCAGCAGCACGGCGGTTTGCGCCGGGACGCCGGCCAGCATGACATCCGACATGCCGGCAATGCAGCTTGCCGCCACGAACACATACAGGAAGACGAAGTGCGCGCCCCACAGCAGCAGCGGCGCCGTCGCCAGCAGCATCTTCCGGAACAGGGAATCGTGGTTGTCCTGCATGGTCAGTCCATCAGCAATGGCATCACGTTCACCGCCAGCGCGAAGGCCAGGCCCTGCAGCGTCGTGTAATGCCAGATCAGCGCGCTGTTGTCCATGGTGGCCCGGCTTGCCGGCGTCAGGTAGCCGCTCCAGGAGCGGGCGACCAGGTAGGCAGCGACGATCAGCAGCAGCACCGCATGCAGGCCCTGGTAGCCGAGCATTGCGCCGATCGTCGCGCTCCATGCCTGCGCCGACGGGTCCAGGCCGGCCAGCACCTGCCCGGCCATGTCGCAGGCGAAGCTGGCGGCCATGCATGCGGCGGCGGCGATCACCGCCAGGCGAAGCGCCCGCTGCCCGCCTTCGACGGACAGCCGACGCCGCGCCCAGACCATCAGGGCCGAGCCCGCCAGCAGCAGCCCGCAGGACAGCAGCGGCCACACCGGCGTTGGCAGGGCCGCGTTCGGCGGCGGGCAGCTGACCGGAAGGCGCATCGAGATATGGATATAGGCGAACAGGAAGGAAGCGAACACCGTGCCGTCGACCACCAGCATGATCACCGTCGCCCACCACGACTGCGAGACCGGGCCAGACGCGCCGACCGGCAGCACGACGTCGTCGGACACCCGGGCGGCGGCCAGCGGCGGCGGCCGGTCGGATTGCCACAGCCAGATGATCACCGAGGCGATGGCGGTAATGCCGCAGGCCCAGGCCAGCAGGTGCAGCTTGACCGTCAGCAGCAGGAAGAAGCCGGCGGTGCCGGCGGCCGCCACCAGCGGCCACCAGCTGTCGCCCGGCACGATCATCAGGTAGAGCGGCCGCCCCGCCACCGGGCTGGTCGCGATGGTTTCGCGCAGGCCGGTAGCCGTGCCCGGGAGCCAGTGCCGGCCGGCCTCGACTTCCTCCATCATTTCCGGCCGGTCCCACAGCGGATAGTCGGACCCGATGTCCGGGATGCTGCGGGTCGCGTAGTCCTCCGAATGCAGCCATTCCAGCGTCGACGCGTTCCATGGATTGCCTGGCCGCCTGGCCGCCTTCTTCAGGGTGCGCGCCGCATCCACGCAGAACAGCAGCACGCCGGCGGCAAAGATGAAGGCGCCGACCGTGGACGCCATGTTCAGGCCGGTCCAGCCGAGATCCGGCGCATAGGTGTAGACCCGGCGCGGCATGCCGAGCAGGCCGGTCAGGTGCATCGGGAAGAAGGCCACGTTGAAGCCGACGAACATCAGCCCGAACACCCAGCGCGCCAGCCGCTCGGACAGCGCGTGGCCATTGATCAGCGGGATCCAGTAATACATGGCCGCGAACACCGGGAAGACCATGCCGCCGATCAGCACGTAGTGCAGGTGGGCGACGATGAAATAGGTGTCATGCGCCTGCCAGTCGAACGGCACGAGCGCGACCATGACGCCGGTCAGGCCGCCGAGGACGAAAATGAACATGAAGCCGAGCAGGAACAGGGTGGGGCCGTTGATGCGCACCGTGCCCTTCCAGAGCGTCGCAATCCATGCGAATACCTGGATCGCGGTCGGCACCGCCACCGCCATGCTGGCTGCGGAGACGAAGGCCATCGACAGCAGGCCCAGGCCGGCGGTGAACATGTGATGCGCCCACAGCGCGAAGCTGAAGAAGCCGACGGCGACCAGCGCGATCACCACCATGCGCTGGCCCACCAGCCGCTGCCCGGCGATGGTGGGTATCATCGTGGAGACCATGCCGGCCGCCGGCAGGAAGATGATGTAGACCTCCGGGTGGCCGAAGAACCAGAACAGGTGCTGCCACAGCACCGGGTCGCCGCCGCGCTCGGCGATGAAGAAGGGCCAGTCGAATGCGCGTTCCAGCTCCAGCAGCGCGGTGCCGGCGATGATGGCCGGGAAGGCGAACACGATCATCACGCCGACCACCAGCATCGACCATGCATAGACCGGCATGCGGGCCAGCGTCATGCCCGGCGCGCGCGTGAACAGGATGCCGACGATCAGCTCGATCGCGCCGGCAATCGCCGAGATCTCGATGAAGCCGATGCCCAGCAGCCAGAAGTCGGCATTCATGCCGGGCGAATAGGCGGTGGACGTCAGCGGCGGGTACATGAACCAGCCGCCGTCCGGCGCCAGCCCGACGAACAGCGTGCAGAAGAATGCCAGGCCGCCGATCGCGTACGCCCAGTATGCATAGGCCGAGAGCCGCGGGAAGGGCAGGTCGCGCGCGCCCAGCATGCCGGGCAGCAGGTAGACCGCGATCGCTTCGACCACCGGGATCGCGAACAGGAACATCATCACCGTGCCATGCATGGTGAAGACCTGGTTATAGGTGCCTGCGCCGAGGAGGGTGTTGTCCGGCACGGCCAGCTGCACGCGCATCAAAAGGCCAAGCACGCCGGCCAGCAGGAAGAACAGCAGCGCGGTGCCGATGTAGAGCAGGCCGATATTGGTATTGTTGACCGTGCTGAAAAAGCGCCAGCCGGCAGGCGTCTTCCAGGTGCGTTCGAGCCGGCCCAGCTCGTCGGGCGGCCGCGGCAGCGAAGAGGGTAATGGGATGGACGTCATTTCAGGTGTTCCAGGTAGGCGGCCAGCGCCGACAGCGTGGCGCCGTCCAGGCGCTCGAACGACGGCATGCGCGCGCCGGGCTTGACGGCCTGCACGCCGGCGATCCATCCGGCCATGGCGCCGCTGTGATTGGGCAGCACGCCGGCGGCCAGGTAAAGCCGGCTGCCGACATGGGTCAGGTCGGGACCGAGCGTGGCGTCGCCGGCGTCGTCGGACGGGCTGGTCACGCCGCGTATCGCGTGGCAGGCATTGCACCGCTGCGCGAAAAAGGCCGCGCGGCCGCGTTCGAGCAGCGCGTTGCCGGCGGAGGCTGATGCTGCATCCGGTGCGACGGGTGCATTCGGTGCGACGGGCGCGATGGGCGCAGCCGGTGCGGCCTGCCGCGCCAGCCAGGCGTCGAAGTCCTGCTGGCTCTCGGCGACCACGTGCATGGCCATCTTCGCATGCTGCTGGCCGCAGTACTCGGCGCACTGGCCGCGATAGACGCCCGGCCGGTCGGCCTGCAGCGTGAGGCCGTTGATGCGGCCCGGTATCGTGTCCATCTTGCCGCCCAGCGCCGGCACCCAGAAGCTGTGGATCACGTCGGCGCTGCCCAGGCCCAGGTAGACGCGGCGGCCGACCGGGATATGCAGCTCGTTGGCCAGCAGGATGTCGCGCCCGCTGGCCGGGTCGCGGTAGCGCACTTCCCACCACCACATCCTGGCGGTCACTGATATATGCAGCGCATCCTGCGAACCCTGCGGGCTGAGCTGCGCGCTGCGCCAGGTCGAGTACAGCAGCAGCGCCGACAGCACCGCCACCGGCAGCGCGATGCCGCCGCCGGCGATCCACCAGCGCGCATCGACCGGCCGGCCGCGCCGCAGGCTCAGCGCCAGCAGCGCCATGACGCCGACGAAGAGCGCCAGGCTGCCGGCGCAAAGCATCCACAGCATGCCGGTGATCAGCGCGGCATCCGGCCCGGCCGGGTGCAGCACCGACTGCAGCGAGGGCAGCTGCGCGCAGCCGCCAAGCAGCATGGCGGCAGGCAGGGCCGGCAGGAGCGCGCGGGCCGTCATTGCGGCGTATACAGCGCCGCCGCCATGTGGCGGGCGTCGGCTTCGGAAACGCCCATGACCGGCATCCGCGTGCCGGGCACCAGGGCCGGCGGATTGACGATCCATGCGACCAGCGATTCGGGCAGGTTGGGGATCTGGCCGGCGATATAGCTGCGCCGCCAGAAGTCCGCCAGCGGCGGGCCGGCGGTGCCGCGCGCCGCCACGTCGGGTATCGCATGGCAGGCGCCGCACTGGTACTGGTTCATCAGCGCCTTGCCGCGGACGGGGTCGCCGCCGTCGACCCGCAGCGCCTGCGGCTCGTCGCGCGAGCATCCGGCCAGCAGGCAGAGCGCCATGCAAAGCGCCAGGGGACGGATGCAGCGCGTCACGCGCAGCCCGGTCCGCGGTCCCCCGGCACGGCGCCGGTGGGAATGGCTGCGGATAAAGAATAACGGTGTGTGCTGTGCATGGCGATGACTTGCAAGTAAGGAATCGGGCGGAATCCAGGCAAAATCCAGGCGGAAGCCAGGCAAAATTCAGGGCGGCGGGGCAGGCGCGCAGGGCCGATTTTGCCGAAGTTCAGCCGGATGCAACCACGTTCCCGACAAGGAATCGGAAAAAGCACGCAAATAAGCGGCTTGGGCTTGACCGCATGGGGCGACAGCGGGCCGCTCTTGTGCAACATTGGCCGACCTCGACTTTTAAGCGCAATGCTTGACGCCCGCATGAGACCCGACAACAAGCGCCTGGTGCTGACGACCGTCGCCGCAACCCTGGCCGCCTCCGCCGCGCTGGCCGCCGCGGCCGGCGCGCTCTTCCTGTTTTCCGGCTGGTACAGCATCGGCGCGACGGTGCAGCACTGGCAGCCCGTGTACACGGTGCTGGAACGGGGCATGCACTACTCGGTGCGCCATCATGCCGCCGACATCCGGCCGCCCGATCTGGCCGACACCCGGATGCTGCAGCGCGGCGCGGCGCTGTACCGCGACCATTGCCTGCAATGCCATGGCGGGCCGGGCGCGCCGCAGGCCGGCATCGGCAAGAGCATGCAGCCGATCCCGGGGCCGCTGGTCGATGCGGGCCGGCGCTGGAAGCCGCAGGAGCTGTACTGGATCACCCGCCACGGCATCAAGATGAGCGGCATGCCGGCATGGGAATTCCGCATGCCGGAGGACGACCTGTGGGCGGTCGTTGCCTTCCTCGGCAAGCTGCCGGCGCTGTCGTCGAAGGAATTCGCGCTGGCGATGGAGGAAGGGAAATGACGGGCCGCACGGCAATAGCCGCATGCCTGCTGGCGGCTGCATGCCTGACCGGCTGCGACGGCGGCGGCAAGCCGGCGGCGGTGGACGGCGACCCGCAGCGCGGACGGCTGGCGCTGACCCAGTATGCATGCCGCGCCTGCCACGAGATACCGGGCGTCACCGGATCGGACGTCCAGGTCGGGCCGTCGCTCGCGGGACTCGCGAAGAAGCGCATCATCGCCCGCAGCCTGCCCAACACGCCGGCCAACCTCGCGCACTGGATACGCGACCCGCGCGCGGTGGACCCGGCGACCGCGATGCCGGTGCTGGGCGTGACCGAAGCCGACGCCAGGGACATGGTGGCCTACCTGATGACGCTGGACTGAGCGGGCGCCATCGGCGGCTCAGGGCATGGCGGCAGCGAGCACGGTCACAGCATTTCGAGCGGCATCTTGCGCGACGGCGGGCTGAACGCGCGGTCCAGAACGGCCAGGTCCTCGTCGTCCAGCCGCAGGTCCAGCGCCAGGCGGTTGTCCCGCACATGCGCGGCGCTGCCTGCTTTCGGGATCGCGATCAGGCGCTCGTGCCGCAGCACCCATGCCAGCGCGACCTGCGCCGGGGTCGCCTTGTGCCTTGCGGCGACGTGCGCCAGGCCGCCGTCGTCCAGCAGCCGGTTCTGCTCCAGCGGCGAATAGGCCATCAGCGGCAAGCCTTTGCGCGCGCACCAGGGCAGCAGGTCGTATTCGATGCCGCGCCTCGTCAGGTTGTACAGCACCTGGTTGGTCGCCGCCGCCGCGCCGCCAGGCGCCTTGTGCAGCTGCTCCATGTCGGCGACGTCGAAATTGCTCACGCCCCAGTGCCGGATCTTGCCGTCGCGGACGAGCGCCTCGAAGGCCGCCACGGTTTCGGCCAGCGGCACCTGGCCGCGCCAGTGCAGCAGGTAGAGGTCGATGCGGTCGGTGCCGAGCCGGCGCAGGCTGCGTTCGCAGGCGGCGATCGTGCCGCTGCGGCTGGCATTGTGCGGATAGACCTTGGTGACCACGAAGCATTCGTCGCGCCGGCCGGCGAGCGCTTCGCCGACCAGTTCCTCGGCGGCGCCGTCGCCATACATTTCTGCGGTGTCGATCAGCGTCATCCCGAGGTCCAGGCCGGCCCGCAGCGCCTCGATCTCGGCTTGCCGCCGGGCCGGCGCTTCGCCCATGCCCCAGGTGCCCTGGCCGAGGACCGGCACGGTTTCGCCGGACGGAAGTGTGGTGGTGCGCATCGCTGCTCCTGTCTTCATCGATCGTAATCGTCCGAGTATAGCGGCAGGCCGGGAAGCGCGAAGGATGCCGCCCGATGCGGCGATGGCGCGGCGGCGCGCCGTGCTCAGTCGCAGACCGCCACGGCGCCGACGTAGCCGGCCGGCAGCGCGAGTTCGCTGACCCGGCACTGTTCCAGCGCCCGCTCCAGTTCCGGCGTCCATTCCTGCAGGCGCAGGCCCAGGCACTTCAGCGCCGCCTCGTGCCGGGTCCATGCCCGCGCGAACGCCGCCTGTCCATCGCCGCCGCGAAGGGCCGCGAGGCTCGCCGCGGCGACCGGTCCCAGGTAGTCCTGCGCGATCGCCTGCCGGTCCGGCATCGCCGCGTCGGCGGCGCGCATCAGGTCCACGCCCACCCTGCCGCCGACGCATACGGCCGCCAGCGACAGGCCGGCCTCGTGGCTGATGGACAGGTGAATCGGCTGGCCGTCAGGGGACAGATGGTCGACGCGCGGCGCCTCGCCGGGTTCGGCATGCAGGTTCAGCGCTTCGGCCGGACAGCCGGCCAGCGTCGCCAGGAAGGCGCGCAGCGCCGCGCGCACCAGAGCGCGCGCCTGGTCGCGCAGCGTGGTAACGGGCGTCGCCACCATCAGCACCGCCGGCGCGCCGTGCGGGACGGGCAGGACGGGCAGCAGCCGCCCGGCGCGGTCGGCCCAAACGGGCGTCACCAGTCCCGCCATGCCGGCTGTCAGCCGCGCGCGGGCGCGGCCGGGCTGCCCTGCCAGCCGGTGTCGGCCGGGATCGCCTCGCCCTTCATCACCAGGGTCAGCGCCGCCAGGCGCGCGCGGTCGTGGACCTGCGCGCCGTACAGCACGGCGCTGCGGGCGCCCATGCAGACGCCTTCGCCTATCGTGACATGGTCGATCTTCATCACGCGGTCTTCGAACAGGTGGGTCTGCGGGCAAGCCAGCGCATTGATCTCGCTATGGTCGCCGATGCTCACGCAGTCGAATTCGGTGATGTCGGTGGTGTCCATGTAGACGCCGCGGCCTATCCTGCAGCCGAGCATGCGCAGCGCGACCGGGAGCCACGGGGTGCCGCGCAGGTGGCGCAGGAAGCTCGGCACCGTGATGCCTTCATACATGCTCGTCACCGCCTCGGACAGCCAGACGAAAGGCGTCCACATCGGCACCGTGCAGGGCTTGTACGCGCCCATGAACAGCCACTTCAGCGCGACCACGAAAAGCAGCGTGCCCAGCCCGTACATCAGGCCGGCGAACGCGAGGCCCGACGCCACTTCGCCCCAGCGCCCGGCTTCGGCGGCCGGCATCAGGCCAAGCACCACCACGTAGCCGACCGCGGTCATGATCGCGTGCGGCGCGGCGATGCGGAAAGCCTCGACCGCGCCGCGGCAGATGCGCCGCAGCCGCGACGGCTTGAAGGTCAGCCGCTCCGGGAAGCCGGTGGTGCCCTCGCGCGCCGGCAGGTTGATCGCCGGCGAGCCCAGCCAGCAGTCGCCCGACTGCATCTGCGCATTCGGCGGGGTATAGCTGTGGACGCCGATCAGCGAGTTCTCGGGGAGCACGGTGCCGTCGGGGACATAGGCGCCGTTGCCGACGAAGCTGCGGCGCGAGATCACGGTCGGCTGCATGGTCATCCAGCCGCCGTCGATATGCTCGTCGCCCAGCATCACCGCGTCGGCGATGAAGGTCTCGTCGCCCAGCGTCAGCATGTCGGGCACCACGCCCAGCGCCGACGAGATCTCGGCATCGCGGCCGACCTTGGCGCCCAGCAGGCGATACCAGAGCGACGAGTAGACGGTCGCATAGACGCCGTGCAGCACGTTCAGGCTGGCTTCCTGGATCTGGTTCACCAGCCACTTGCGGCAATACATGTTGCTGTGCACCGGCCACGAGCCCGGCTTCAGGCGCGGCAGGATGGTCCAGCGTATGCCGACCGACAGCAGCACCGTGCAGATGATCAGCACCGCCGACGCCGGCAGCGCGAGCAGGAAGTGGCGCGCCAGCTGCACCGGCACGTTGTCCGACTGCAGCCAGGTGAAGCGGCCCGGCTCGCCGAGCCAGTCCATCAGCATGAAGGCGGGGAACACCGGCAGGAAGAACAGCAGCGCCACCAGCAGCGCGCCGCAGGCGAAGAACGCCGTTTCGCCGGCCAGCCGGCTGCTGGACACGCGGGGCCGCGCCATCCGCGCCGACGGGTCGAACGCGCCGGTGTCGCGGGCCGGCGAGCCGCCCCAGTTGCGCCCGGCCGGCACCTTCATGCCGGAGAGCAGCGCGGACAGGCCGTCGAGATGCGCGTCGGCGCCGACGTCGGTATCGCCTTCCAGCACCGAATAGGAACCGACGAAAGCGCCGTCGGCCAGCGTGATGCGGCCCAGGCGCAGCTCGCCGCCTTCCACCTTCGCATTTTCGAGGTTGACCGCGTTGCCTATGCTGGCGCCGCTGCCGATTTCCAGCAGCGCCGGCGCGCGCAGCGTGATCGAGCCGATCAGCGTGTCATGCCCGACCTTCGCGCCGAGGGCGCGCAGCCAGTGGACATACAGCGACGAGCCGGTCAGCAGGTAGGTCGGCGCCAGGTCGCCCAGCCGGTCGCCCAGCCACCAGCGGAAATAGGTCAGGCCCCAGAGCGGATAGCGGCCCGGCTTCAGGTCGCCGGCCACCAGGCGCACGCCGGCCGCGGAGACGACGAAGGCCAGCAGCGTCATCAGCAGGAAGACGCCGCCCGACGCCCCCACCGCCAGCGCGATCGAGTCGCCCGGGTCGCCGGTGAAGAAGTGATAGGTGAAGAACGGCGCGAGCCATTGCGCCATGCGCAGCGTCATCAGCGCCGGCGTGACGATGGCCTGGGCCGCGCCGCAGGTCCAGCGGCGGCGCGCGGAAATGGGCGGCGTCAATGGCCTGGCCGCCGGCTGGCTCTCCGCCTGACCAATGGCGATCGCCTCGGCGATCGCGGCGATCTTCCGGTGCTGGTAGATGTCGCGCACCGTCACATGCGCATAGCCGGGCCGGGCGCGCAGCGCCGAGGCCAGCCGCGCGGCGAACAGCGAATGGCCGCCGAGGTCGGAAAAGAAATCGGCGTCGCGCTGCAGCGGCTGGCCGGGGAACAGGGTCTTCAGCACGTCGAACAGCACCGTCTCGGCAGCCGTCTGCGGCAGGTCGCCGCCGCCGTCGGCCACGACGGAAAGGGGGCGGGCGCGCAGCGCGTTGCGGTCGATCTTCCCGGAGATCAGGCGCGGCATCTCGTCCAGCGCCTCGTATTTGCCCGGCACCATGTACGGCGGCAGGCTGGCCGCGAGCGCGGCGCGCAATGCGCGCGTATCTGCCGCGGCGCCGCCTTCGGACACGATGAAGGCGACCAGCTGCTCGATGCCGTCATCCTTGCGCAGCAGCACGGCGACCGTGCCGATGCCGGGCTGGCGTGCGATGGCCGCCTCGATCTCGCCGATCTCCACGCGGAAGCCCCGGATCTTGACCTGGTCGTCGGTGCGGCCGAGGCATTGCACCTTGCCCTGTTCATCGATGCGGGCCAGGTCGCCGGTGCGGTACAGCCGTCCATGCGCGCCGCTGGAGGCGAACGGGTTGGCGATGAACTTCTCGGCGGTCAGTTCGGGCCGGCCGAGATAGCCGCGGGCCACGCCCGGGCCGGTGATGCAGAGCTCGCCGGTGTCGCCGGTCGCCGCGAGGCGCAGGCTGCCGTCGGTGCTGGTGTCGAGGACCAGCAGGCCATAGTTGGGCAGCGGCGCACCGATGGTGACCGGCTCGCCGGCGCGCAGCGTGGTCATGCTGGCGGACACGGTGGCTTCGGTCGGACCATAGCTGTTGAACACGGTCCGGCCGTCGCGCGCCCAGCGCGCGACCAGCGACTCGGGGCACATCTCGCCGCCGAGGTTGATGATGCGCAGCCCCGGCACGTCCTGCTCGAACAGCGCGAGCAGGGTCGGCACCGCGTGCAGCACGGTCACGCCATGTTCGTCCAGCGCGCGCGGCAGCGCCTCGGGGTCGACGGCGACCTGGCGCGGCGCGATCCACAGCGTGGCGCCGACCAGGTAGCTGATCCAGATTTCCTCGAACGACATGTCGAAGGCGACGGAGAAACCCTGGTAGACCCGGTCGCTCTCGCGCACGCCGAGCACGCTGTTCTCGCTGCGCAGGAAGTGGCAGATCGCGCCCTGGGAAATCTCGATGCCCTTGGGCTTGCCGGTGGAGCCGGAGGTGTAGATCACGTAGGCCGGGTCGGTCGGCAGCACCTGGCCGCGGCGGCGCAGCGGCGCGTCGGCGGGCTGCAGCAGGTCTTCCGTCAGCCACAGCGCGCATGGCAGTCCGTCCAGCTGCGGCGCGGAGGCGCTGCAGCTGATCAGGCCGGGCGACTGCGCGTCCTCGAGGCAGACCTGGATGCGGGCCGGCGGCGTCTCGACATCGAACGGCAGCCAGGCCGCGCCGGTCTTGGCGATCGCCGCCTGCAGGATCAGCAGGTCGGCGCCGCGCGGCAGCCACAGCCCGATGATCTGGCCGGCGCCGACGCCGGCGGCGATCAGGCGCGACGCGGCCAGGTCGGCCGCGCTGTCCAGCTCGGCATAGGTCAGCGTGCGGGCGCCGTCGATCAGCGCCGGCTTGCCGGGCAAGCGGGCCGCGGTGGCTTCCAGCAGGTCGGCCAGGCATTCATCGCGGATCAGGTCGGGGCGGTCCGGTCCCATGAGGCTGGACGGCTGCAGTTGCGCCTGCAGGTCGTCCGTTGAAAATGCAATGGGGGCTAATTCGATATTGGCAAAGAGATCCAGGGGCATGACCGAGTCCATGAAGAAACTGTTCTATTAGCGAGCAGCACAGACTTCGGTTGACCTGGAAAAAAAAGAATATTGTGCTTTATGGTAATAAAGGAAACAGAACGAAGAGGATTCGGCGCCGCCGGCGGGACCAGGCGCCGGCAGCGGCGTCAGCCGGCAACCGCGGAGACTTCCACTTCGACCAGGTAGCGGGCGTCGGCCAGGCGCGCGACGCCCAGCAGCGTCGACGCCGGCGGCGCCGCGCTGAAGAAGCGGTACAGCGGTTCGCGGCCTTCGGCCATGAAGCGGTCCATGTCGGTCGTGTAGACGTGCAGCCGGACGATATGCGCCGCGCTTGCGCCGACCGCGTCGAGCGCAAGCTGCAGGTTGTGCATCACCTGCTCGACCTGGCGGGCCATGTCGTTTTCGCCGACCAGGTTGCGCTCCCGGTCGAGCGGCACCATGCCGGCGATATGCCATTGCGTGCCGGGCGCCGAGACCACGATCTGGCTGTAGACGTCGCCCGCGGCGCGGTAGAGATTGTCGGGATTGAGGCGCTGATGCGGCATGGATGCTCCAGGGGCGAAGGTGGATGGATGGCAAGCAGGTTTTCGGCAAGGCTGATAGCCTTCGTGGCGGAAACGGATTTTCCCGAAAACGCGACTGGCAAGGACTTTACATGAACGAACTCTACCGCGGCATGGACCAGGCGACGCTGGACGCCGCCTACAACAACGGCCAGGCGGTCGCCGACAGCGCGGCCATCCTCGCCGATTTCCAGCAGCGCAGCGATGCGTTGCGCGCAACCTGTCCGGACCACCTGGACCTGCCGTACGGCCCGGGGCCGCGCAACCGGATCGACTATTTCCCGACGAGCGCGCCCGGCCCGGTGCTCGTCTTCATCCACGGCGGCTACTGGCAGATGCAGGCCAAGGAGCGTTTCAGCTTCCTTGCCGCCGGCCCGCTGGCCCATGGCATCCATGTCGCAATGATGGGCTACACGCTGGCGCCGGATGCGACGCTGGCCCAGATCGTCGGCGAGATCAGGACCGCGATCGGCGCGATCAGGCAGCACGCGCCGGCGCTGGGCGGCGACGCGAGCCGGCTGGTGGTGTCGGGCTGGTCGGCCGGCGGGCACCTGACCGCGATGAGCATGGCCGAGCCGGGCGTGATCGGGGGCCTGTCCATCAGCGGCGTGTTCGACCTTGAGCCGATCCGGCTTTCCTACATCAACCGCAAGCTGGGACTGAACGCGGAGGACGCGGCGATGCTGAGCCCGATGCGCCTTCCGTCAAGTCCGCTGCCGCTGGTGCTGGCCTATGGCACGGACGAACTGCCTGAACTGCGGCGGCAGTCGGAAGACTACTTTGCGTTGCGCGCCGGCCTGCCCGGGAAACTGCTGCCGCTGGCGGGAAAGGACCATTTCACGATACTGGAGGAACTGGCCGACCCGGCCGGCGCGCTGACCGCGCAGGTCCGGGCGCTCAGCGGCGGCTGACCGGCGTCAGGCCTTGAACATCCGCGCGTCGAAGGCGAAGTCGCGGACGATTTCCAGCCGGATGTCCCGGTACGCCGGGTGGCGCGGATTCAGCACCGCATTGCGGGATTCGGGAATGATGGCCGAGGGCACGAACAGGATCAGCCCGCTCGCCGATTCGATCCACCGGCGGCCGAACTCCTGCGTGCTGGCCGGGGCCGGCAGGTCGGCCCAGTCGGGCGGCAGCTCCGCCATCGACGGCCGGTAGACCAGCGACGCATCGTCGGGTGCATCGATGGATACCAGCACCAGCGGCGGATGCGACGACCCGGCGAGATGGACGAACTTTTCCAGCGCGCAGATCTCGATGGTCGCGCCGGCATACATCACCGGCCAGGCGATCGGATTCCAGCGGCCGCCGTACAGGCGGGCGCCTTCGCACAGCGTGTCGAGCGCCCACTTCCGGGTCGTGATGCGCCACAGCCTCAAGCCACGCCGCCCGTGGCGATCGCGTTGAGCACCTGCCGCACCGACACCGCGCCCGGCTCGGTGTCCATCAGGTCCAGAGGCGCGGTGTTGTCGAACGCGCGATTCGGCTGGCGCATCCATTCGACCGCGGCGGCTTCGTCCTCGAACACGTCGATCGCCATGCGCGTCACCGTTCCCATCCGGTACAGCCGCTCGGTGGCGGCTGCATCGATCCGCGCCGCGCTCTTCTCGAGCCGGCTCGCGGTCGACGCCGGGACCTGGGCAATGGCCTGGATGCGCGCATCGGTGACGCCGAAAAAGCGGCTGGCGGCTTTCAGTATGGCGGCCGGATAGCCTTCCCGTATCGACTGGACCGCGGCAAACCCGCCCAGCGGCGCGCCGGATACGATCTGGCCGAACGCCCCCGGGTCGTTCCGCTTCGCCGTCGCCGGGGAAGGCCGCGTTCCCGTTGCAGCCTTCTTTCGTGCGCTCCCGGCCCCGGCCTTGCCGAGTGCCGCGTCGGCCGCGTGCACCCGCTTGTCGGCGGGCATCCCAGCCGTACTCTCTTTCCTTGCAGGCACGCTCATCATTCACCTCCATTTGAAGACATAGAATACACCAAATGGTTGTTCCTGTGATTTCCGCTGTGGCGGCGGCGCCGGCGCGCCCGGAAGGCCGCCGCTCCGACGGTGAGGGGCATCCATCTTCCGGGGCGCGGCTTGCCAGGAAACAGTCCTGCAACCCTGGCCATTTAAATTTATTTCTTGACCGGAACTTTCTTATTGTCGAGTATTCAAACACGATTTTTCCGCGCCGAGAGCCTGCCGGGAAAGCCGCGGCGAACACGATGTCGAATCCACCCTTCCAAGATCCCTCCCGCACCTCGCGCAGCCAGACCGGCAGAAGCGAACTGCGCCGGCCGACCCAGGCCCTGGCGCTCGCTGCGACGCTTCTCTGCATTTATCCCGTTTTCAGCGTCGCGCAGGACCGGCTGGTCATGGGCGGCGACGCCGGCGATCTGCCGTCGCTGCCGGGCGAGGCGCGCGGCGAGGAAGCCGATGCGGTCAATGTCGATACCGGCAGCATCGGCCTGACCGACCGATCCTTCGACAACGTGATGGGCGTGCGCCTGGACGGCTATCAGGAACTGGCGCCCGCGGTCGTGCTTGAAAAAGGCTGGCTGGTTTCGCGCAAGCTGGGCATCGGCGGCGTCTATACGGTCCAGAGCGGCTCGTCCGAGCTGGTGCTCAACGGCGTCTACGCGCCCCGGCGCGATGTGCGCATCCAGATTTCGGCGTCGCAGATGCGGATGAACGGCGTGATGGCCTCCCTTGGCGGCGTCGATGAGACACTGGTGCAGACCAGCCTGCTGACCAGCATCCGGAAGCAGTGGTCGAAAAGCCGGGTGCGCCCGGAAGCCGGTTTCACCGTGTTCACCGCCAGGGCAGGCGGCCCGGGCCAGCGGGACGTGACCGCCACCGGCATCGAGATGGGCACGCTCGCCGGCTACATGCTCAAGCTCGCCGCGATGCCGATGGTGCGCACGCGCTTCGAAGTGAGCTACCAGGCGGAGAGCACGATCTACGACAATGCGTTCGCAGCGCAGTGGCGCGACCGGCAGGCGTCGGCCAGCGTGAATTATTCGCAGGGCTTCGACGACTGCAGCATGCTGCACGGCCGCTTCACGACCGGTCCCGGCCTGAGCCGGGCCGACCTGCGCTACGAGAAAGGCGCATTCAGCGTCGGCTTCCTGCAGACCCGCAGCGAAGACTATGCCGACCGGATGGTCCAGTTCACCTATTCCCTCGCGCTCGACGGCCGCAGCCGGTCCGCCGCGACCTGCGATACCGACCCGGCGTCGCCGGCCCCGTTCCGCGCCATCGTCGACGCCGCGACAGCCCGGCCCTCCTACCTGCCCACCGAACCATTGACCCGCGCCGTCAGCGCGTCCGATGCGCCGAGCTGATGGCGGCCCTTGCGCCTGTGTTCAGGCTGGCGACCTGAACGTCCCAGTCAGAACAACTCCGGTTCGCAAGGCGCCACGTATTGCACCAATCGCCGCGAACAGGCGCCGGTAGCTATTGGACCAGTGTTGTAATGCGCTGCGCTTATCACACCCTACGAATCTCGAGTCCGAACCATTGACCTTGTTTGACGTGCAATGACTTGGGGGCGGTATCAACCCTCTTCCGCGGCAAGCTGCGGCGCACGCACCGGCGCTGCATGGCCGGCGGGCTTGCCGGCCGATGCGATGCCGTCGCGCTTGTCCAGCCATCCGGCCAGCGTGGTCAGGCCGAGCGCGCCGAGCACGACCAGCGCGCCTATCCACGGCGTCGCCATCAGGCCGAGATGGGCGACGATCAGGCCGCCGGCCCATGCGCCGGCGGCAATGCCGATATTGAATGCCGCGATGTTCAGTCCCGATGCGACGTCGATCGCCTGCGGCGCGTCACGTTCGGCGCGCTGCACGACATAGACCTGCAGGCCCGGCACATTGCCGAAGGCGACGGCGCCCCAGGCCAGCACGGTCAGCACGGCAAGCCACGGATTGGATGCGGTGAAGGTCAGCACGAAGAGCACGACTGCGAGCAGGCCGAACACGATCTGCAGCGCCCTGACCGGCCCCTGGCGGTCGGCCAGCTTGCCGCCCCAGATGTTGCCGGCCGCGACGGACACGCCGTAGACCAGCATCACGAGGCTGACGCTGGACGCCTTGAAACCCGAGACCTGCTGGAGTATCGGCGCGAGGTAGGTGAAGGCGATGAAGGTGCCGCCGTAGCCCAGCGTCGTCATTGCATAGACCAGCAGCAGGCGCGGCTTTTTCAGCACCGCCAGCTGGGTCAGCAGCGAGGACGGCTTGCTGCCGGCGATATTGTTCGGCACCAGCATCCAGCTGCCGATGAAGGCGACCACGCCCAGCAGGGACACCGCCAGGAACGTGGCCTGCCAGCCCAGCGTCTGGCCGATGAAGGTGCCCAGCGGCACGCCGGTCACCAGCGCGACGGTCAGGCCGGTAAACATCAGCGCAATCGCGCTCGCCGCCTTTTCCTTCGGCACCAGGCTGGTGGCGATGGTGGAACCTATCGAGAAGAATACGCCATGCGCGAGGCCGGTCAGGACCCGCGCCGCCATCAGCGCCTCGTATCCGGGCGCCATCCATGCGAGCAGGTTGCCGGCGGTGAACAGGGCCATCAGGCCCAGCAGCAGGTGCTTGCGCGGAAGCCGGCCGGTCAGCGCGGTGAGCACCGGCGCGCCGACCGCCACGCCCAGCGCATAGAGGCTGACCAGGAGGCCGGCGGAAGGAACCGAGACGCCGAGGCTGGCGGCGATGGTGGGAATCAGGCCGACGATCACGAATTCGGTCGTCCCGATGGCGAACGCGCTGAGTGTCAGCGCCCATAAAGCGAGCGGCATGTTGTGCTCCTTGATCATTGAAATAGCCGGGATGGCTTGACTAACGGGGTGGCTGTGCCGCATGCACAGCAGACTGGCATGCATTCTGACGCGCGGCGCGATGAAGAAAAACCAGGCTGGCTACAATAGACTTTTGACGCGGAGTCACGAATGCTGGATGTGGATGCACTGGTTACCTTCGTCGCGGTCAGCGACACCGGCTCGTTCTCGGCGGCGGCGAAGCGGCTCGGGCAGACGCCTTCGGGCGTGAGCCGGGCGATCTCGCGGCTGGAGGCGCAGCTCGGCATGAGCGTGATCAAGCGCACCACGCGGCGGCTAGACCTGACCGCGGAAGGCATATGGCTACTGGCGCGGGCCAGGCAGGTGCTGGCCGACCTGGACGACATGGAGGAACAGCTGTCCCGGCGGCACCTGGCGCCGTCCGGGCTGGTGCGGCTCAATGCCGCCACGCCGGTGCTGGACCACCTGGTCGCGCCATTGATGGCCGATTTCATGGATGCCTATCCATTGATCCGGCTGGAGCTCGACAGCGGGGAAACCGTGATCGACCTGATCGAGGAGCGCGCGGACCTCGCCATCCGCATCGGCACGCTGGCCGACTCGACCCTGAACGCGCGGCGCCTCGGCGCGAGCCGCCTGCGGCTGCTGGCGTCGCCCGGCTACCTGTCGCGCCACGGTACGCCGGACACCGTCGCCAGCCTCGACCGGCACCGGCTGCTGGGATTCACGTCGCCGGCGTCGCTGAATATCTGGCCGCTGCCGCAGGACAGCGGCGAAGGGCTGGCGGTGCAGCCGGCGATTGCCGCATCGAGCGGGGAGACCGTGCGCCACCTGGCGCTGGCCGGCGCGGGCATCGCCTGCCTGGCCGACTACCTGACGCGCCGTGACGTCGCGAGCGGCCAGCTCGTGCCGGTGCTGGAAAACCTGGCGCTGCCGTGGACGCAGCAGGTCTGGGCAGTGTTCTACCGCCAGGAAGCGCTGGCGCCGCGGGTCGCCGCACTGCTCGATTTCCTGGCCGAGCGGCTTGCCGGCGACATGGCCGACGGTTAGTGGCCGTAATCACAGCCGTTGCCGCAGCCCTGCCGGAACGAGTTCGGCTCAGTCGACCTTGACGCCGGCACTCTTCACCAGCGCACCCATCTTCTGGAATTCGTCGGCGAAGAACGCGCCGAAGTCGGCGGCGGACCCGCCCCGCACCACGGCTCCCTGCGCGGCGAGCGTGCTGCGCAATTCCTTTTCCGTCAGGCTGGCATTCATCGCCTCGTTCAGCTTGTCGACGATCTGCCTGCTGGTCCCGGCAGGCGCGAGGACGCCGAACCAGGTGCCGGCCTCGAAGTTCGGCATGCCCGACTCGACCATCGTCGGCACGTCCGGAAACAGCGGCGACCTCGACTGCGACGTGATCGCAATCGCCCGCAGCTTCCCGGCCTGGACCAGCGGCGCGGCGGTGCTGAACACGTCGAACATCAGGTCGATCTCGCCAGCCATCAGCGCCGTCAACGCCGGGCTGCTTCCCTTGTAGGGGACATGGGTCATGTTGACCCGGTTCTGCATCTTGAACGACTCGCCGGCCAGGTGCGCTGCGCTGCCGTTGCCGAAGGATCCGTAATTCAGCTTGCCCTGCCTGGCCGCCGCTTCCCGCGTCAGCTCGGCCACCGTGTTCACCTTCATCGACGGATTGACCACCAGCAGCAGGGGCTGGGTCGCCACCAGCATGATGGGCTCGAAGCCCTTGACAGGCTCGTAGCTGAGCTTCGGATAGGTATGGGGCGTGACGGTCAGCGGCCCGGCGGCGCTGAACAGCAGCGTGTAGCCGTCCGCCGGCGACCTGGCCACGACTTCATGCCCGATCGCGCCGCCGGCGCCGGCGCGGTTCTCGACATAGACCGGCTGGCCGAAGCGCGTGCCCAGCGACTTCGCGATCAGGCGGGCGGTGATGTCCGTGGAGCCGCCCGGCGCGTAGGGCACGACCAGCCTGATCGGCTTGTCCGGATAGCCTTCCGCCGCCGCGCTGCCGGAGAAGGAAAACGCACCCGCCATCGACGCCAGCGCCAGCGCTGCGGCCTTGCCGGCAAACGGTACTCTGTGATGCGTCATGATTGTCTGTCTCCGTTGTTTTTGCATGATGGGCGCCCTGGCCATGCGGTCAGCCTCCGTCCCGGTGTGTTTCAGCGCCTGACGCCGTCGCCGTTGCTGCCCGCGACCCGCCCCGCCGGATGCCCGAAACGCTCCAGCATCACCTGCTCGAACGATACGCCCTCGGAAGCGATCCAGCTTCCCGAGCGCAGGGTATAGCTGTCATGCCGGAACGGCGCCTCCGGTTCGATGCCCGCCATCAGCGCCTTCGCGCCATCGAGCACCTTGCGCCGGAAGCGGACCACCGCGGCATCGGATGCGCACAGATGCTCGACCGTGCGATCGACGATGCGGCCCTGGCTGTCCTGGATCATCGCGTCCTGCTCCGCCACGCCGCGCACGCCGGTGAAGTTGATGTGCTTCTGCATCTGGCGATCGATCAGGTATTCATTCGAGCGATTGCGGATCGGGATGTAATTCTCGTCGACCTCGGCGATGACGCCATGGCCGTTCTTGAACTTCGCCATCTCGTCGTCGGTCAACGGCCGGTCCGGGTTCCAGGCATAGGTGTAGATCCAGCAGTTGCCGTCGTCGATCGGCACCCAGGTATAGCCGAAATGGGTCTCGCCGGGGAAGGTCGACGGCGTCGTGCTGTGCGACGGCAGTGCGAACTGCGCGGTGCGCCAGTAACGGGACATGCCGTCCGCGCGGCGCGCGCCGCCGACCACGAAGCCGACCTCGTGCTCGAGGATGGAAAACAGCGGCAGCGGGTCTTCCCGTATCCAGCGCAGCCGCTTCTCGTCGGCCGGCGCATCGTCATTGGCATTGGACGGCACCCCGGGTGCGGGCATGTGCAGGAAGGAGAAATGCGAGGTGTCGAGCGCGCCTTCGACCGACTGCGCCCAGTTGCATTCCTGGAGCTTCTTCGTCACGTAGCGGTGCGACTCCGGCAGCTGGCCGAATTCCAGCTGCGGCACTTCCGGCATCGGACGGCCCCCGGGCTCGCGCGGCCCCATGTAGGCCCAGACGACGCCGCCGTATTCCCGCGTCGGATAGGACTTCAGCCGGATCGTCTTGTGATACTGCGAGCCGGGCGGCACATTGGGCAGTTCGACCGGCTTGCCTTCGATATCGAATTTCCAGCCATGGAACACGCACCGGATCGCGCAGTCCTCGTTCCGGCCGAAATACAGGCTGGCGCCGCGGTGCGGGCATTTCGAATCGACCAGGCCGACCTCGCCCCTGGTATTGCGGTAAGCCACCAGGGCTTCGCCCAGCACGGTCACGCGCTTCGGCGCGCCGTCGTTTTCCGGCAGCTCCCTCGACAGCAGCACCGGCTGCCAGAAGCGGCGGAAGAACTGGCCCATCGGCGTGTCCGGGCCGGACCGGGTCAGCATCTCGTTATCGGCAGCGCTTAACATTGGAACTCCTCCCTCATTGCGAATGATGCGGCAGCTCGAAGCCGGAACGCGGGCGCGGCGCGCCGATGCCGTACGGCTTGCCCCAGCCCAGCGTGTCGAAGGTCGGGCCGGACGGCGTGTATTCGCAGCCTATCCAGCGGTCCCAGCCCAGCTTTTCGAGTTCCGAAAACAGGTAGGGAAAATGGATCTCGCCGGTGCCGGGCTCGTGCCGTCCGGGGACATTCCCGACCTGGATATGCCCGACATATGGATAGACCTGGTGCAGCCGCTGCGCGATCGCGCCTTCTTCCATCTGCACGTGGAAGGTGTCGAAGCACAGTTTCACGTTATCCCGGTTCAGGGCCCTGATCACCTCGACGCCTTCGTCGAGGCGGTGGTAGAGGAAGTCCGGGAAGCGCGCCGCGCAGCACGGCTCCAGGATCAGCGTGATGCCGTCCTCGGCCGCGGCGTCGGCCGCCCAGGCGATGTTTTCCCGGAATAGTTCCATGCACCTGACCGGGTCGAGGTCGGGACCGATATTGCCCGGCATGACATGGATCATCGGCTTGCCGACCCGCGCCGAATAGTCGAGGGCGATCCGGATGCTGGCCCGGAACGCTTCCCGCCTTCCCGGCAGCGCGCCGATGCCGCGCTCGCCCGCGTCCCAGTCGAACGGCGAAAGGATCTGGACCAGTTCCAGGCCGTTGTCGTCGAGCACGCGGGCCATTTCCGCCGCTGGCTGCGCATAGGGGAAAGCGACTTCCACGCCGCCAAAGCCCGCGCTTGCGGCAGCGGCGTACCGTTCCTGCATCGGCAATTCGGTAAAAAGCCAGCGCAGGTTCGGATCGAATTTAAGCATTGGGTCTCCGTGATTGAAATGGACGCCGCAAGCGCGGAAGTGGCTGCGGGGCAAGCATGAAAACTAGTGTAAAGTCGGCGCAGTCTTTAAACAAACTAGATATTTTTAGCCATTAGCGAGTTATTCTCATGAATGGAAGTGCCGATGCGACATCGAATATCACGCTGCGCCAGCTGCGCGCGTTCATCATGGTCGCCGACGCCGGTGGCTTTGCAGCGGCATCCCACCGGCTTCACCTGACGCCGTCGGCGCTGAGCCTGCTGATCAAGGAAATGGAAAAGCTGCTGAAGGTGCGGCTGTTCGACAGGACGACCCGCAACACGGTGCTGTCGCAATCCGGCATCGAGTTCTATCCGCTTGCGAAGAAAGTGCTGGACGACCTCGGGCGCGCGGTCGAAAGCACGCGCGACCTGGAGCAGAAGAAGCGCGGCACGGTGCGCGTTGCCTGCACGCCGCTGTATGCGTCGACCCTGCTGCCGGAACTGATACTGCGTTATCGCGAGCAGTATCCGGCGATCGACGTGCACATACTCGACTCGCTGAACCAGCCGGCGGTGGCGCGGGTGGCAAGCGGCGAGGCGGACATCGGCATCGTGCCGCAGCGGCCGTCGCCGCCGGAGGTGGTGCAGGAAAGCCTGCTGAAGGACCGGATGACCTTCATCTGCCGGCCCGACCATCCGCTCGCGGCGCGCAAGCGGGTCAAATGGGAAGAGGTGCTGCGCGAGCCTGTGGTGTCGCTGACGCAGGATTTCACGACCAGGCTGCAGGCGGACCTGTTCAAGCATTCCAGCGCGCTGGTCCTCAGCCCGGCGCATAGCGTGTCCTTCATCACGACCGCGCTCGGCATGGTGCAGTGGGGCCATGGCGTGACCGCGCAGCCCGAATCGGTGATTCCGCTGCTTGCGCCGTTCGGCCTCGTGGCCCGGCCGCTGCACAACCCGGTGGTGTTCCGGCACCTGTCGCTGTTCTACAAGCGCGGCTATGAACTGTCGCCGGCGGCGAAGAGCTTCCGCGAATTCCTCCACCAGCATGCAGCCGGTTTCGCGCCGCCCGAGGGCGTCAAGGCGGCCGGCCTGGTCCGGTCGGGCGAACCCGCCGGCGCAAGCCGCCCGGCTCTGGGATAATTGCGTACGCCTGCCGGACCCCCGGACCGGCAAGCCGGCGCAGCCTATAGAGAACAAAAAATTGAATAAGAACGGAATCCTTCTTCATGTCGCCGGTTTGTGGACGCTTTCCACGCTGGATGCGTCGGCCAAGTGGCTGGTGCTGGCGGGCATGCCGGTATTGATGGTGACGCTGGTGCGCTACCTGATGCACGTGGCCCTGATGACGGCGGTTGTCCTGCCGTCGCAGGGCAGGGCGCTGTTCCGGACGCGGTCGCTGTCGCGCCAGCTGGTTCGCGGCATGCTGATGGTGCTGTCGACCGTGCTGTTCTTTTCCGTGCTCAAGCGGCTGCCGCTGGCCGAGGCCACTTCCCTGAATTTCATGGCGCCGCTGTTCCTGATGGCCATGGCGCCCTGGCTACTCAACGAGCCGCATCGGCTGCATCGCTGGCTGGGCGTGCTGATGGGTTTCGCCGGCGTGCTGATCGTCGTGCGCCCCGGCGCGCAGCTCGACCTGATCGGCGTCGGGCTGGGCCTGCTGACGGCGATCACCTTTGCGTTTTTCCAGATTTCCACGCGCCGGGTCGCGCACGACAATCCGCTCACCACGAATTACTACGGCGGCATTTTCGGCTCGGTCGCGCTGATCCTGGCATTGCCCTGGTTCTGGAAGATGCCGGAGCTGTCGGCCACCCAGTGGGTGCTGCTGATTTCCACCGGCTTTACCGGTTTCGCCGGCCACCTGTTGCAGATCATGGCGTACAGCCGAACCCAGGCGACGCTGCTCGCGCCCTTCAATTACCTGCAGATCGTGGCGGCGGCGACGCTGGGCTGGCTGGCGTTCGGCCAGCTGCCGGACCTGACGACGGCGACCGGCATCGCGCTGATCTGCGCCGGCGGCCTGGCCGTGGTGCTGTGGGAGCGGCGCCTCTACCGCCTTCCGCGCGCGGGTGAGGGAGCGGCCAAAGACACAGCGAACGACGTGGGCGGCATGCTGTACCGAAAGAAATAAGGCCAAACTCTTGTCCGTAATCCAACACGGCGGGCAGCAGCCGGACGGCGATACAGCGCCCGGCTAGAATCGTTTCTTCTTCTTTAACTGATCGGAAATACGATGGCTGTCGAACTCCCTGCAAAACTTTACACCGCGGTCGGCACATTCCAGTGCGGTCAGGACCTGCGCATCGATGTGGCGGTGCCGAATTTCCCGACCGAACAGGAAGCGGAAGATTACGCCCAGGCATTCGGGGTCAAGCTCGCGGACGGCTTGCTGTTCCGGAATGACGGCAAGGCCGGCGGCCTGTTCGACGAGGACCCGCGCGAAGTGCTGGATTCCCAGGTCGCCATCAGCCGCAGGAGCCAGGACGGCGGCGCGGAGTCGTACAGGCCGGAGTCGATCACCATTGCGCAACTGGCGGCGGCGCCCGGTTTCGACGGCGCCTTTCAGCCGGTCGCCTGGCGGGTCGAGGAAGACCGCATCTAGCAAGCCCCCGGGTCGCGCCCGGCGGCATGGAAGCGCAGGCTCACGCCGGTCCGGACGTAGCGCCCGGGATCACAAAGGAAGCGAATCGATGAAATGCGTACTGGTAGGATCCCGGTTTTTTGGCGCCACCGTCCTCGAGGCGCTGCGCAGGGAAGAGGGCGTCGAGATCGCCGGCGTGGTCGCGCCGGCCGAGGATGACCGGCTGGCCATTGCCGGGCGCAATGCCGGCCTGGCGGTGCATGTGCTGGACAATCCCAAACTGGTGCCCGGCGACGCGATTCCCGACGGCGTGGACCTGATCATCGCCGCCCACACCCATGCGCGCGTCAGCGACGATGCGCTGGCCCGCGCCCGCCTCGGCGGCGTCGGCTATCACCCGTCGCTGCTGCCGCGGCACCGCGGCATCGCCGCCGTCGAGTGGACCATCCTGGAAGGCGACCCGATCGCCGGCGGCTCCGTCTATCACCTGTCCCATGGATGGGATGCCGGCGCCATCGCCGCGCAGGACTGGTGCTTCGTGGAGAAGGGCGAGACCGCGCGCGAATTATGGGAGCGTGCGCTGGCGCCGATGGGTTTGTCGCTGCTCACGCGGGTGGTCCAGGCCGCCCGCATCGACGGCGCGCTGCCGGCCGAGCCGCAGGACCAGCGCTTTGCGACCAAGGCGCCGATGCTGCGCAAATCCGTGGTGCTGACCGAGGACCAGTCGACCACGACCACGGCGCTGATCGTCACGCTGGTCGGTCCCGACCGGCACGGCATCGTCAGCCAGCTCTCGGAAAGGGCGCAGCGCTTCGGCGCCAACTGGGCGGCGAGCCGCCTGACCCGGCTGGCCGGCGAGTTCGCCGGCACGGTGCATCTCGACGTGCCGAAGGAACGCGCGGACGCGCTGGAGGCGGCGCTGCGGGAATTGTCGTCCAGCGGCTTGCAGGTCGTCGTCGCCAGGAGCGCCAGCGCCAGCGTGCCGGCCTCGCTGCGCGCGGTCGAGCTGGAACTGGTCGGCGACGACCGGATCGGGATCGTCAGCTCGCTGACGAAAATCCTCGCCGAGCGCGGCGTCAGCATCGAAAACCTGCACACCGAGATCGTGCGCAGCGGCGTCACCGGCAGGCAGACCTTCAAGATCGGCGCGCACCTGTTGCTGCCGGCAAGCCTGTCCCCCGATGCGCTGCGGCAGGAACTCGGCGTGCTGGCGCATGACATGACGCTGGACATCGCGCTGGGCGAGCGGCAGGGTTGACCGCGCAGGGCGCCGTGACCACAGGGTCGGCGCGCCGGCCTGCACGCGCGCCCGGCTTGGCGGTTAGTCGCGCAATACCCGCGGCGGCATCCCTGAACCCGCAAAGCCTTAACGGACTGCCGGCGACAGCGCGGCTTCCGCCGCCGGTGTAACAGCCGGCTGGCCGGCAAGCAGCGCGTCGAAGCCGGCGCGGTCCAGGCTTTCCTGCTGCAGCAGCGCTTGCGCCACCCGTTCCAGCAGGGCGCGCCGGCTGGTCAGCGTCACCCGCACCCGCTGGTGCGCTTCGGCCAGCAGCCTCGCCACCTCGATGTCGATCGCCTCGGCGCTGCGTTCGCTGCATGCATGGCGCTCGGGCTGCGCATTCGGGCCGAGCAGCGGCGAGCGCACTTCCTCGAAGGTCACCAGGCCCAGCCGCTCGCTCATGCCGTATTGCGCCACCATGTGCCGGGCCATGTCGCTGGCCTGCTGCAGGTCGTTCTGGGCGCCGGTCGACACGTCGCCGAACACCAGCTCCTCCGCCACCCGGCCGCCGAGGAACACGTCGAGCCGGTCCAGCAGCTCGCTCTTCCTGAGCAGGTAGCGGTCTTCGGTCGGCTGCTGCCGGGTGTAGCCCAGCGCCGCCACGCCGCGCGGGATGATGGAGATCTTCGCCACCCGGTCGGCATTGGGACGCATCTCGGCCACCAGCGCATGGCCGGCCTCGTGATAGGCGACGGTCTCCTTCTCGCGCGGGTTCATCACCCGGTTCTTGCGTTCCAGTCCGCCGACAATGCGCTCGATGGCGTCGTCGAAGTCGTCCATCTCGACCTGGTCACGGCCGCGGCGCACCGCCAGCAGCGCCGCCTCGTTGACCAGGTTCGCCAGGTCCGCGCCGGCAAACCCCGGCGTGCGTCCTGCAATGGCCGCCAGCTTCACGCCCGGCGCCAGCCTGACCTTGCGCACGTGGACCTGGAGTATCTGTTCCCTGCCTTTCAGGTCGGGCCGGTCGATCGCAATATGGCGGTCGAAACGCCCCGGCCGCAGCAGCGCCGGGTCGAGTATTTCCGGGCGATTGGTCGCGGCCAGCAGGATCACGCCCCGGCTGGAATTGAAGCCGTCCATTTCCACCAGCAGCTGGTTCAGCGTCTGGCCGTGCTCTTCGCCGCCGGCCAGGTCCATCCCGCGCGCACGGCCGATGGCGTCGAGCTCGTCGATGAAGATGATGCAGGGCGCCTTCGCTTCGGCCTGCGCAAACAGGTCGCGCACGCGGGCCGCGCCGACACCGACGAACATCTCGACGAACTCGGAACCGCTGATGGAAAAAAAGGGCACGCCCGCCTCGCCGGCGACGGCCTTGGCCAGCAGGGTCTTGCCGGTGCCGGGCGCGCCGACGATCAGCACGCCCTTGGGAATGCGCCCGCCCAGCCGCTGGTAGCGCTCCGGCTGCTTCAGGAAGGCCACCAGTTCCATCAGCTCTTCCTTGGCTTCGTCTATGCCCGCGACATCGTCGAAGGTCACGCCGGTCTGCTTTTCCGCATAGACCCGGGCGCGGCTCTTGCCGATATCGAGCGCCCAGCGCCCGATGCCGCCGGACTTGCCCATCGAGCGCCAGATCCAGAAGAAGAACAGCAGCGGCAGCAGCCACGAAAACGCCGCGCCCACCCAGGCGCTTCCCACCTGCGCGGAGAAGCGCACGTCGGCCTTTTCAAGTTCGGGCACCAGGTCGGGGTCGTCGATGCGCACGGTCTCGAAGCGGCGCAGGCCCGCTTCCGCACGGCCCAGCCGCGCGACCTGCTCCTTCGGCAGCAGCGTATCCAGGCCGTCTTCATGCAGCGTCCCGGTGACCACGGCCGGCCCGACGCGCACCTCGTCGACCTTGCCCGCATGCAGCACGCGCTTGAAGTCGCTATAGGCCAGCGTCGTGTCGCCCCGCGCGATGAACAGGTTGACCAGCAGGAGCAACAGCAGCGGCAGCAGCAGCCAGTGCCATGCCGTCAACTTGGGCGTGTCGGACTTCTGTTCCATGGCATCCGGGCGCGGGGCAATCGCTTGGAGGAAGTCCACCGATGATAAGAGCCGGCGCCGCATGCGCCATGACCCAGGTCAAGCGGGACCGGACGGAAGCGGCATGGATGGGCAGGGTCGCCAGGAACGCGCCTGGATAGGCGGTGCGCTGCGCAGCCGTCGCCGGCAGGCGCCGTGACAGCCGCTGTGCAGGATGCTGGAGGATTGCGCGAGAATGTCCTAGCCGGTCAGGCCGACGATCTGGCGCGCCCGCAGCAGCAGCGCATCCGCCTCGGCGCCCGGCGCATTGCATTGTATATAGTGGCCCATCTCGGCGATGACCTGGTGCAGCGCGGCGATTTCTTCCTCGGTGATCCGTTTCTCCACGATGTCGATCAGCGCCAGCACCGACACGGGGTCGACCAGGGAAGCGTAGACGCTGGCGTCGCCCGGCATCAATGCATCGAGTTCAAGCGCATCGACGCATGCATGTTTCATCACCGCCAGCGCATTCATCTGCGTCGCCGGCGCCGAGCGCATTAATTCGGCATTGCGCTGGTCCGTTAACAGCGCCGGCGGGAATGTCGCATTGCCCCACGCCGCGGCGAAGTCGTCCGGCGACGGCGGCACCGCATTCGGGTCCTCGCCATCGCAAACGAAACTGGTGATCTCGGTGCGCATCATTAATTCCTGTCGTCGGGCGCCGTATTGCCGGTATGGACAGGCGCCTGCGCTGCCTTGCCGCTTTCAACCGGCGCTTCATCGCGATGAAGACGATCCCATAAACGACCCGGCGCTTGAACCATGATGACAGAGTACTGTATAAAAAAACAGTATACTCGCACAACATTGTCCGTTCATCCAATAGCGCAGCGGCACGATCATCCTGCTGCTGCGCCATGCCAGGCGCGAAAAGAACGGTAGTGGCGATAGTTTCGCAATAATCTATCGTCTATGTCGCCGGCAGCGGGCTGGTGCGGGCCGGGCAATCGAATGGAGTATTTTGCTTGAGCGGCATAGGCCGGCAAGGCATGGGCTGCCGTTCGGCCCATGCCTTGCCGGCAGCGGCCCGGCCTGCGGGCGCGTTCGATGCAGGACTGTAAACAGCCGCACGCCGGCTGGAAATTGCGTCGGCGTGGAATCGCTCAGTGAAGCAGGTTCCTCGACAGGCTGGCGATCAGCCTCAGCAGGTCGTCGACCCGCGCAGGCTTGAGCAGGTGGGCGTCGAAGCCCGCTTCACGCGCCTGCGCGACGTCCGTCTCCTGCCCGTAACCGGTCAGCGCAATGACGTAAGCGCCCCTGGTCCGCTGGTCCGCCCGCAGCCGCCTGGCGACCTCGTAGCCGTCGAGTCCCGGCAGGCCGATGTCGAGCACGACGACCTCCGGCTGCAGCGCGCCGATCAGCTCCAGGCCTTCCGGACCGTCGAATGCGGACGATACGTCGTGGCCGGCGATCTGCAGCAGCATCGCAAGGGTCTGGTTGGCGTCATGGTTGTCGTCGATCACGACGACGCGCCGGCTGGCGACCGATTTATTGACGGACAGCGCAGCCGCGGATGACTGGTCGGACGGCATCCGTTCGACCAGTCGCAGCCGCACGCTGAACGTGGAGCCGGTCCCGACGCCGTCGCTATGCGCGAGCACGGCGCCGCCATGCATTTCGGTGATCCGCTTGACAAGCGTCAGGCCGATTCCCAGCCCGCCGTCCGAGCGCGCCAGCGAACGCGGCAGTTGCGTGAACAGGTCGAAGATCGATCCCAGCATTTCGGCTGGAATGCCGGCGCCGGTGTCGCGCACGGTCACCGTGGCGAAGTCGCCGTCGACCTCGGCGCCGATGCTGACCTTGCCGCCGTCCGGCGTGTACTTTGCCGCGTTGTGCAGCAGGTTGCCGAAGACCTGCGCCAGCCTGGAAGCGTCGCCGCTGATCTTGACATGGCGGCTGGGCAGCGAGACGGACAGCGAATGCCCGCGCTGATCGATCAGCGGACGCGACAATTCCAGCGCCTGTTCCAGCACATCCGACAGCGAGACCACCTTCCTGTCCAGGCTGATCTGGCCCTGCGTGATGCGCCCGACATCCAGGAGGTCGGCGACCAGGCGCGTCATGTGGCCGACCTGGCGGTCCAGGATGGCAGTCGGCGCACTCAGCGGCGAATTGGCCGGCGTAAGGCTGCGTATGATTTCGGTCGCATTGCGAATCGGCGCGAGCGGGTTGCGCAATTCATGGCCCAGCATCGCGAGGAATTCGTCGCGCGCCTTGAGCGCGTTGTTCAGTTCGACGGTCCGCGCATCGACGCGCGATTCCAGTTCGATGTTCAACTGGTGTAGGTTCTCCTTGGCGATCTTCAGCGAAGAACTTTCAAGCAGCTCCCAGTTGCCCTGGCGGCGCGCAATGGCGAACTGGTGATGGCAGCACACGTCGATCACGTCTTCGGCCGAGCACTTGTCCATGCAATAAGTGCACAGCGCAACGAGGTTGTAGCGCCGGAAGGCGTGATTGACCTTGTTCTCGTAGTCCATGAAGTCATTCCAGCCGGAGCGCTCCACCCAGAACGTGTCGCCCGTCAGGCGCAGGCCGGACAGGCCCCTGTTCTTCGATGCGGCTTCCTTGTCGACCCAGCCCTGCAGCACATCGTCGGCCGAAAATACCTGGCCCGGCGTGTACCAGTCTGAAATAGGAAGGATCTGCATCTGGCCCGACGACAGGTATTGCTTGAATTCGGGCATGGCGCTGATCATCAGGTCTTCCGCCATGTCCGCTTCGAGGCGCTCGGAAGTCACCCAGAGACAGGATTCGTTGGCCCTCAATCCGGCTTCGAAATAAGGCACCAGGGTTTCGGCCAGGTCCTCTTTGGTCCGGTAGAACTGGCAGAAGTGCGTGCCCCATGCAATATCGCCGACAGCGTCTATGCCGGAGTCGCGGGTTTGGTAGGTCATTGCAAGTCCTTTCGCGCTGCCGCGCGCATGCGCGCCGTGCACGGAGTGGGAAGCCGGACTATGCTGATTTCGCACGCCTGTCCTCAGAGTTGGCAGTGTACTATCTTTCTTAATTGCACTGTGAATACTTGTTAAATGTAAATTCGGCCCGCCTGCTGAAAAGCGGGTTAAGCCGGACCGATTTGCAGCGCTCATCCCGAGGCCGGCGTGCCGCGCCTCCTGATGGGCAAGCCCCGCTGTCTGCTGCTCGACGAGCCGTCCCTCGGGCTTGCGCCGAAGATGGTCGCCGAACTGTTTCGCATCCTCAGGCAGATCTGCGACCAGGGCACCGGCGTGCTGCTGGTGGAGCAGAACGTGCGCCAGGCGCTGTCCGTCTGCGATCACGCTTATATTCTGGAGCAGGGGCAAATCGTCAGCGAAGGCGCAGGACAGGACCTGCTCCGGGGCAAGCGCATCAGAAAGTCGTATCTCGGGCTATGGAAAACGCATCCCGGCAGGCTGCGCGGCATCATGGCGCGGCGGGCGGGACCTTACGCATCACTCAACAGGATAAGGAAAATCGAACATGAGCACTATCTCCATGCTGATCAATGGCAACCGCGTCCAGGCGCGCAATGGCGCGCAGTTCGAACGGCGCAATCCACTCGACGGCAGCGTCGCCACCACGGCGCCGGCGGCCAGCGTCGAGGACGCGACGGCCGCGGTCGATGCGGCGGCCAGGGCATTTCCGGCGTGGGCCGCCATCGGGCCGGGCGAACGGCGCGCGATGCTGATGAAGGCCGCCCAGGCGCTCGAAGCCAAGGGCGACGCATTCGCGGCCGCGGTCGCCGCGGAAACCGGCGGCTCGGCGATGTGGTCCGGCTTCAACGTGCACCTGGCAGCCGGCATGCTGCTGGAAGCCGCGTCGATGACGACGCAGATCAGCGGCGAAATCATCCCGTCGGACGTGCCGGGCAGCCTGGCGATGGGCGTGCGCCAGCCTGCCGGCGTGGTGCTGGGCATGGCGCCCTGGAACGCCCCCGTCATCCTGGGCGTACGTGCGATCGCCATGCCGCTCGCCTGCGGCAACACGGTGGTGATGAAAGGCTCCGAGCTGTGCCCGGCCACCCACGGGCTCATCATCGAAGCGATGCAGGAAGCCGGCCTGCCTCCCGGCGTGGTCAATTTCGTCACCAATGCGCCGCAGGATGCCGCCGCGGTGGTCGAGGCGATGATTGCCCACCCGGCGGTTCGCCGCGTCAACTTCACCGGCTCCACCCGCGTCGGCAAGATCATTGCCGCCTACTGCGCCAAGTACCTGAAGCCGGCGGTGCTGGAGCTGGGCGGCAAGGCGCCGTTCATCGTGCTGGACGACGCCGACCTCGACGCCGCCGTCGATGCCGCCGCATTCGGCAGCTTCGCCAACTCGGGGCAGATATGCATGTCCACCGAACGCATCATCGTCGACCGCAAGGTCGCCGACGCATTCACATCGCGCCTGGCGGCAAAGGCGGTCCAGCTGCCATTGGGCGATCCGCGCAAGGGACCGGTGGTGCTGGGCTCGGTGGTCGACATGAGCACCGTCCACCGCTGCAATGCGCTGATCGACGACGCATTGTCGAAAGGCGCGACGCTGCTCTGCGGCGGACGCGCCGATTCGACGTTGATGCCGGCCACCCTGCTGGACCACGTCACGCGCGACATGAAGATCTATCACGAGGAATCGTTCGGACCCGTCAAGGGCATCGTGCGCGTCGATGGCGTCGACGAAGCGGTGGCCTGCGCCAACGACAATGAATTCGGATTGTCGTCGGCAGTGTTCGGCGGCGACATCGCCCGCGCGATGAACGTGGCCGGCCGCATCGAATCCGGCATCTGCCATATCAACGGGCCGACGGTCCATGACGAGGCGCAAATGCCGTTCGGCGGCGTCAAGGGCAGCGGCATGGGCCGCTTCGGCGGCAAGGCCGGCATCGCCGAGTTCACCGACCTGCGGTGGATGACGGTGCAGACATCGCCGCGGCACTATCCGTTCTGACGCGATAGGAGCGATGCGAATACGGCAGCCGGCGCTCGTGCGCCGGCCGCCGCTTTTGCAAGTTCGTTGCGTTCTGGGCGCGATCTTGCGCGCCAGCGGCGGCAGGTTCCGTTTCAACCATGCCCGCACGGAAAAAGGAAAGCGGGCGGTACGAATGATGTCGCAACCCGGCGGTCACGCGGCCATTCGCCAAAAACCCCCTCCGGCAGCAGGCGATACAGCGCCCAGCGGAGCGGGTGCTGGACTTCATACTATAAAAAGATATAATGTATTGAGATAGTACGACCATGTCGGGAAGCGCCGGCGGCAAGGCAATGGCTGCGGCCGATGCCGCTTGTTGCACGGGCGATATTGCAGGACTGAAAAGGAGCAAGGACATGAACATAGACTGGGCACATTTCACGCCGTGGGCGTCGCTCGCCGGCGGCATGCTGATCGGCCTTTCCGCAGCGCTGTTTATCCTCTTCAACGGGCGGATCGCCGGCATCAGCGGCATCCTGGGCGGACTGCTTCATCCGGTAAGGAATGATCGCCTGTGGCGGCTTGCGTTTCTGGGCGGACTGATCGCCGCGCCGTTGGCGTTCGGCATGCTGGCGCCGCTGCCGGCCGTCGAGGTCGAGGCCGGCAACCTGACGCTCATCGTCGCCGGCCTGCTGGTCGGCATCGGCACCCGGTACGGGTCCGGCTGCACCAGCGGCCACGGCGTATGCGGCATTTCGCGGCTGTCGCCGCGCTCGCTGGTCGCGACCGCAGCCTTCATGGCGGCCGGCTTTGCGACCGTGTTTATCGTTCGTCACTGGCTGGCCTGAGGAGAGAATCATGCAGATATTCATGGCACTGGTCGCAGGCCTGATCTTCGGTCTCGGCCTTATCCTGTCCGGCATGACCAATCCGGCGAAGGTGATCGGCTTCCTCGACCTGGCAGGCAACTGGGATCCGTCTCTGGCCCTGGTCATGGCGGGCGCCATCGCCGTCAGCGCCGTGCCGTTCCGCCTTGCAAAGGGCAGGGCCACGGCGCTGCTCGGCGGTCCGATACGGCTGCCGACCGCGACCGACATCGACCGTCGGCTGGTGCTGGGCAGCCTGGCATTCGGCGCGGGATGGGGGCTGGCTGGCTATTGCCCGGGGCCGGCCCTGGCGTCGCTGCTGTCGGGCGGGGCCAAGCCGCTGCTGTTCGTCCTTGCGATGCTTGCGGGAATGGCGCTGTTCGAGCTGCTTCAGTGGCAGGCTCTTTCGGGCCGGCATAAGGCCGCCTGATATGCGTGGGAACCGCGCGGCGCAGACATGCTGACCAACCTGCTCTTAGGCTCGGCGATAGGCGTCATCCTTGCGCTGACGGGCGCCGGCGGCGGAATCCTCGCGGTTCCCGCGCTGATGTTCGGCGCCCATCAGAGCGTGGCCCAAGCCGGGCCGGTGGGCCTGCTCGCCGTGGGCATGGCGGCTGCGCTCGGCGCGCTGCTTGGACTGCGCACCGGCACCGTGCGCTACCGCGCCGCAATGCTGATCTCGTCAGCCGGCATGCTGCTGTCGCCGGCCGGACTCTGGCTGGCCCGCCGCATCGACAACCAATGGCTGACGGCGCTGTTTGCGGTGGTCCTGCTCTATGTCGCTTACCGGACCTGGCGCCAGGCCAGTCATCCCGGAACGGGCGCGGACGACGTCCGGGCCGATCTGGCCTGCATCCGCGATGCTTCCAGCGGTCGATTCGTCTGGACCAGCCGCTGCGCCCGCGCGATGGCGCTTTCCGGCGGGATTGCCGGCTTGATGTCCGGCTTGCTGGGCGTCGGCGGCGGCTTCGTGATGGTGCCGGCATTGAAGCGCTATACCGACCTGGACATCAAATCCGTCGTGGCGACGTCGCTGGCCGTGATCGCGCTGGTATCGGCGACCGGCGTGGTATCGAGCGCCGTTGCCGGCATCCTGGACTGGCCGGTTGCCATACCGTTTTCGGCGGGCGCGCTGGCCGGCATGCTGGCAGGCCGGATCGTGGCTGCACGCATCGCGGGTCCGCAGATGCAGAAGGGTTTCGCACTGGTTTCGTCGGTCGTGGCGATCGGCCTGATCGTCAAGGTCTGGCTTTGACGCTTCAACGCTGACCGGAACCGGACTTCCGGGACCGACGACGGCTTCGCCGAGCAAGGGAACGCGGCCAAGCGGTCTCGCCGGTACGGGCGGGAAACTGGCGAAAGGCGCAGCGCCGCCTTATTTTCTGCCGACCATGCCTATCAATGCGCACATCCCCCTGTGCCGCGCTCCTTCGTCCAGTTCGGCCTCATACACCTGCATGTCGACAAGCTCGAGCGCCGAAAACGCGGAGGTCAGCATTTCCTCGGTGTACAAGTGGTCGAGCTGTCCGGGCCCGCCAGTGTTGTAGTCCAGCTGCTTGGGTGTATATCCCTGCAGCACAAGCAGGCCGCCGGGCTTGAGCGCCGCCACCATGTTCGCGAAGAGCCGCCGGCGCATCTCGGGGTCGGCGAACTGGACAAAAATCGCGACGACGTAATCGTAGGCCGCCGGCTGCCAGTCCCAGCCGTCGCAGCTGTCGACGTGGTAATTCACCGCGACCGACGCCTGCTGCGCCAGCTGGCGGGCCTTGGCGACGCCTACCGGAGAAATATCGAAGGCATCCACGTTCAGCCCTTGCTGCGCCAGCCAGACACTGTTGCGGCCTTCGCCATCGGCCACGGCGAGGGCTGACTTTCCAGGTTCGAACAAGGCGCGCCTGTCGGCGAGGTAGGCATTCGGCTGGGTGCCGAATGCGAAACCTGGCGCGCTGTAGCGCTCGTTCCATGTCTCGGCGGATTGAAAGAAGGGGGCGTTGGTCACAGTTTCTCCGGGAGGATAGGTGGTTGACGGCTGTCCAATCGTCATGCGGGCAGGATTTCCGGCCGGGACAAGCTGGCCATTATGCCTGCCTAGCCCTGCGGGCTCTGCGTCATCTGGCGGCAATACTTCTCCAGGTTTTCCGGGAGGTCGGACGGGCAGACGCCGCACTGGCGGTTACCCGGCACCGCGTAATCGATGAATTTCGGATAGGGCAGGTTGAGGTTCGCCATGATGTCGCGGAATGATTCCAGCGAGCGGTCGCCGCCAAGGCGCGGATTGCGCTTCCTTTCCTGCGCGATGGACGAGACATGCCGGTCCTGGTAGTCGTGCGCCGGATACACCAGATAATCGTCCGGCAGGCTGAACAGCTTTTCCCGCACGCTGCGATAGAGCGTGTCGGCATCGCCGTTCTGGAAGTCGGTGCGACCGCAGCCCTCGATCAGCAATGCGTCCCCGGTGAAGATGCGATCGTCCAGCAGATAGGCGAAGTGGCCATCGGTATGGCCGGGCGTGTGCAGCCCATTCAGCGTAAGCCCGCCAACGGTCAGCGGCCTGCCTTCCTCGATGCCGACATCGACGCACGGCAGGCGATCGATAGCAGGCGCTGCAATCCTGCAGCCGGTTTTATGCTTCAGTTCCAGCGCGCCGGTAATGTGGTCAGCATGGATATGGGTGTCCAGCGCATAGGCAAGCGTCAGTCCAAGCGCGTGCAATGTGTCGAGGTCGCGCTCCATCGACGCGATGACCGGATCGATCAGCACCGCCGCCCCGGTCTGCTCGCAGCCGAGCAGGTAGGTATAGGTGCTTGATAGCGGTTCGAACAGCTGGCGGAATATCATGGACTTCTCCTTCCTTGTTGATTGGACTGTGCCGGAAGCTGCGTCGGTCCAGTCTAGCGGCTGAACCAATTCGTGCTATTACATAATTACATAATATTTTTAAGTATTATGAAGCAAACGCCGGCTGCTGTCCCGATTGAAGATGAACCGGTGCGGAAGGGCGCATCGCGGAAGCCGGCAGGCAGCCGCCGTCATCCGCTTGGAAAAACGAACACCGCTCGCGGTTCCATAAAAATTCGCGGCCCGGCGGGGCGGGATCGCGCAACGCTTAATGCTGTGTTAATGCTGGCCCCGTACGATGCGCTTCATGATTAGCATGCAAAATGACAGGCGGCGGCACGCCCCGGAACCAGGGATGATCAGCAACGGGGCGACGGGGGACGCATGGCAGGAATAACGATCGGCCCCTTCGTGCTGCCATACGGTCTGCTGGCGCTGCTCGGCGCGCTGGCCGCGGCGCTGCTTGCCGGCAAGTGGGCTGCGCGTTCGTCGCGGATAGACGCCGAGCCGCAGATCTGGATCGTGGTCCTTGGCAGCCTGGCCGCAGCGCGCATCGCATTCGTCGTTCTGTATCACGAACAATATGTCGATGACCCGCTGGGCATGCTCGATGTTCGCGACGGCGGATTCCTGGCTCCCGCGGGGCTGCTGGCTGTCGCATTGGCGACCGCATGGCTAGCCCGGCGAAATCGAAACGCGCGCACGCCCCTGCTGTATGCGGCGGGCGCCGGCGTCGCCGTCTGGCTGGCGGCTGCGCTGGTTCCGCTGGCAATGCCTGCGCAGCGCCTGCAGATGCCGCAGATCACGCTGTCTGACCTGGCGGGACAAGCCATCGAGATCAAGCGCTTTGCGGGCAGACCCGTGGTCGTCAACTTATGGGCCAGCTGGTGCCCGCCATGCCGGCGCGAAATGCCGGTGCTCGGTGCGGCGCAGACGCGCCATCCCGGCGTGACGTTCATCTTCGTGAACCAGGGGGAGACGCCGGAAACGGTGCGCAGCTATCTTGCCGGAGAGTCGTTCAGCCTCGACAACGTGTTGCTCGACCCGGACCGTCAGCTGGGCGCGATGCTCGGGTCCGGCGCCTTGCCGACCACGCTGTTCTTCGACGCGCAGGGCGTCCTGGTCGAGCAGCGCATGGGTGAGCTATCGGCGGCCACGCTGACGCAGCGGCTGGAAGCCTTGCGGCAAGCGCGCTGAGCCACGCGGCGCGGCGCAATGGAACAACGGCAGGCGGAACTTGCACTCCCGCGCTGAGGCGCCGGGCTGTCACAGGCTGCAAGGCCCGGGATGGTGCCCCGGCGGCCCTGCAAATCCTGCGTCCGCGACATCCAGCATGTCGGACAGGCAGCAAGAAGCGCCGGCTACAGGTACGCACCCGGCGATGCGTGCCGCTTGCGCCGCCTTTTAAATCATGAGGAAACCAAGTTGACGAACCTACTCCGGCATACAGGCGCCCGTGCCGCACGACTTGCCATCGCCATGCTCACGCTGCTGGCGCTGCTGTCAGCCGCGCCGGCGCATGCCGCTGAAGACTATCTGCCCCCCGGGCAGGCCTTCCGTTTCACGGCGCGGATGGCGGATGCGAATACTGTCGAAGTCACCTTCGACATTGCAAAAGGCTATTACCTGTACCGGAAACAATTCGGCTTCAGGGCCGAGGGCGCGCAGGCCGGCAAGCCCGCGATTCCGGCTGGCCGGGTGAAGTTCGATGACACGTTCCAGAAAGACGTGGAAACCTACCGCGACACGGTCACCATCCGGGTGCCGGTCCAGGCCGCTGGGCCGTTCACGCTGAATGCGACCTACCAGGGTTGCGCCGATGCCGGCCTGTGCTATGCGCCGATGACATCTGCGGCCCGGCTTGACCCTGCCGCCGTCGGTGGGCGCACCCTGGCGACCACCGACGGCGACATGGGCCGGATCGAGGCATCGCTTTCCAGCGGCAGGCTGACGGTGGTCGTCCCGCTATTCATGCTGCTCGGACTCGGGCTTGCCTTCACCCCCTGCGTCTTGCCGATGATGCCCATCCTGTCCTCCATCATCGTGGGCGACCGGCGCAGCGGCTCGCGCGGGCGCGGCCTGCTGCTGTCGGGGTTCTATTCACTGGGAATGGCCCTTGTCTATACCTTGCTCGGCGTGGCCGCAGGGCTTGCCGGGGAAGGCCTGGCCGCTGCGCTGCAAAATCCCTGGGTGCTCGGCGCCTTCGGCCTGCTGATGGTCATCCTGTCGCTGTCCATGTTCGGGGTTTACCAGATCCAGATGCCGGCGGCCATCCAGGCCAGGCTGGTCCGGGCGTCCGGTCGCCAGGCCGGCGGCAAGCTTGCCGGCGTATTCATCATGGGCGCGCTGTCGGCGCTCATCGTCGGGCCCTGCGTCGCCGCGCCGCTGGCAGGCACGCTCGTGTACATCAGCCAGACGCGCGACGTGGTGACCGGCGGCAGCGCCCTGTTTGCAATGGCGGCAGGCATGAGCCTGCCGCTGCTGGCGCTAGGGGCCTCGGCAGGCGCATTGCTGCCGCGGGCGGGCGCCTGGATGGAAGCGGTAAAGCGCTTCTTCGGGGTGCTGATGCTGGCAACCGCCCTATGGATGGTGTCGCCGGTGATTCCAGGCCTGGCGCAGATGCTGGCCTGGGCCGTGCTTTCCATCGCCTACGCAGTCCACCTGCTGCGGCGGCGCAGCGGTTGGGCGGCGAGTGCGGCAGCGACTGCATTTGCGGGACTGGGATTGCTGCAACTGGCGGGTGCGGCGATGGGTTCGCGCGATCCGCTGGCGCCATTGGCGCATGCGACCGGCGAAGGCGTGCATGCGACCTCGTTCGCAAGGGTCAGGTCGCTGCAGGAACTGGAAGCGATCCTGGCAGCGAAGCCGGGCAAGGTCGTGATGCTCGACTTCTATGCCGACTGGTGCGTCTCCTGCAAGGAAATGGAAAAGCGGACTTTTTCCGACCCGCGCATCCAGGCGCAGTTTGCCGACATGCTGCTGCTGCAGGCGGACGTGACAGCCAACGATGGGCACGACCGTGCATTGCTCAGGCGCTTTGGGCTGTTCGGCCCACCCGGCATTATTTTCTTCGATCCGGCAGGCAGTGAAATCGCCGGCCGGCGTGTCATCGGCTACCAGGGTCCGGAAAAATTCCTGTCGGCGCTCGACGCGGTGAAGCCGCTCCCCGCGAATTTATCGCCAACAAACTAAAACTCAATTTTCCAATGAAAGATGTCATGTCCAGTTTTTTGCGTTCATGTAAGGCCTCCGCGATCCTGTTCGGCCCGCTCCTTGGCGGCGCGGCACTGCTCGGCGTCCCTGGCCCTGTGGCTTCGGCCGACAGTTTTCCCAGGCCGATTCAGCAGGCTGTCGACGCCGGCGTCAAGGTGGAGAAAAGCTTTTCCGCGGCCTCCGGGCTCACCGGCTGGGTGCTGTCGCAGGGAGGCCAGCATTCCGTCGTCTTTACCACGGCGGACAAGAAGACCTTGATCGCCGGCACGCTGATAGGCGAGAACGGCGAAAACCTGTCCTCCCGGTATGAAGAGGACCATGTTCCCAAGCCGGACTTCGGCAGCCTGCTGCACGAACTGGATAAATCGTCCTACGTCGTCGAAGGCGCGATCCAGGACCCGAAAAAGACCATCTACGTTTTCGTCGACGCCAACTGCCCGTTCTGCCATCTCACCTGGAAAGCCCTGCAGCCCTACGAGAAGGCGGGCCTGCAGGTACGATGGATTCTTGTGGCGACATTGGGACCGACCAGCATGCCCAAGGCGATTGAAGTCCTGGCGGCCGAGGACAAGACCGTCGCCTTCAGGAAAATGGAGGAAAACAGCGGCAAGGCCTGGACGCCGCCGGCAAAGGCCAGCGAGGCCGCCAGCCCCGGGGCGGCTGTACAAATCCGGAACAATACCGAGCTGATGGCGCGTTTCGGCATTGCGGGGACCCCGGGCGTCATCTGGAAGGACGCCCGCGGCAAGGTCAATGTGAAAGGCGGCATGCCGCGGCTGTCGGAACTGCCGGGCATCACCGGTTTGCCGGAACAGAAAGTAGACGACCCGGCACTGGCCAAGTTTCGCTAGTGCACGGGCTTCGGGGCGGTGTCGACCGGCAGACAGCGCTGTTGACTGTCAATAAGCACTCGTTTGCCGGGATGTGATGCCAGCCGCTTTCAGGCTGGCGATGTTTTGTTCCAGGGTGGAAGCGGTCAATTCGCCGACATGCTTGCCGTGCAGGATGCCCCGGTCCGAAAAGAACAGGGTGACCGGCAGCGCCTGGGTGCCGGCGTGAACCGGGAATTGCCCTGCGACGTCGAGCAGCACGTTTCGGATCTGCGGCGCGCGGGCATCGAGGTACTCGCGAACCAAGCGGCCGGATTCCCCCTGGTTGACGAACAGAAAAGTGATGTCGCCATGGCGTTGCTGGGCGTTTCCCAGCACGGGCATCTCTCGCCGGCACGGCGGGCACCATGTGGCCCAGAGATTGACGACGATGGGCCTTCCTAGAAAATCCTCGACCTTCACCGGCTTGTCATCCAGCGCCATCAGGGTGAATGTCGGGAATTGCAGCTGGTCTGTGCGGAGCAGCCAGAATACATTCAGGCCGCCGCCCCAGATCAGCAATGGGCCGGCGACCGCCAGCACCAGTGGCTGCCTCAGTGCGCGATTGCGCCAGGCATACCATGCCGTCGCTGCGGCAGCCGCCACGAATCCCGCGAAGACGATGAACCCGCCATCGGTCAGGCGGCCTGCGGTCCAGGGTTCCAATCCGTAGCGCTCCGCATCCAGGTAGACGTGGAAGGCCCTTGCGGCAATTACGCCGATCAGGATTATTCGCATCAGCAACAGTGCGCCTCGACGCCGGTCCGGGGCCGCTGTCGCCGTGACCAGCAGCAGGCCGGCGACGGTGGCGACCAGGAACAGGACCAGATCGATGGAGACGGCAGCGAAGCCTAGATTGACCGATCCCATGCGGGGATTTCCTTTTTCAGAGCATGACATCGTCATTGATGCACGCGAATGTTGTGCGCTCCATGTTATCGGCTGGGGATTATCAGGGGATTAAAGAAGAATGCGGCAGTCCTCGCTGCTTTCCGATTGATTCGCATGGAGTCCGGCAGCGCGGCAGTGCGCTGCGGCATTTGATCTGCCGCAGCTTTTTCCGGCGGCCGCATGCTAGCTTACGGGCTTGGCCATCCGGCTTTCCAGTCAATCAACAGGCGATGCGCGGGAATGCAGCGATGAAGCTTTTCACCGCCGCGGGCATCGCGGCTATCTTCAATGCACCTAGGACTTGGCCAGGCTGCGCGGCCGACACGGGCGGATGGCAACCGATGCCGCCGCAGGCAGGGCTCGGGCGCCAGGCTCTTGCCAGGCAATCGGGCAGTGGCGAGGACGGCCGCCGCAACAAGGGCGAGCCGGCGCCAGACTTGCAGGAACCGGGATGCCGCCGTGCAGCCTCAATGCCGGACATCCGGCCGGATGCCGGTGCGGTTCGCGATCCGGAAGCCGCATGTCATCGATGACTTTTCTCCCGTCCCGGCAGTCAATGCAGCGATGGTCCATTCCGGCGCTGACCGCGCTGTTCGGGCTGCTGCCCGCGTGGTGGGCGTTTCCCCAAGGCGTCGGATTCTGGCGAAGCTGGGCCATTTTTTCAGGCTGGCTCGCAAGCGGCCTGCTGCTGGCAAGCCTGCTGCTGATGATACGCGAGCCGCGCCTGGCCGGACTACTGGGCGGCTTGCAGCGCATGTACCTCTGGCATCACCATGCCGGCGTTCTTGCCTACCTCCTGCTGCTGACTCATCCGCTGGCGCTTGCCGCCGACGGCTGGCAGCACTCGCCGCACAGGGCGTGGCTGGCGATCTCTCCGTGGCAGGGTGGCGCGACCATCGCAACAGGCTGGCTCGCGCTGCTGCTGATGATGGCAGGACTGGCGCTGGCTTTTGCGCACCGTATCCCCTACGAGCTCTGGCGTCGACTGCATCACCTGTTGAGCGCTTCGACATTGGCGGGCGCAGCGCACCTGCTGCTGCTCGGGCTTCCGCAGCCGCTGCTGTGGTTGCCGGCGCTGGCCATCGGCTTTCTCCTGTGGCGATTCCTGCGCGCGGACCGGGGACTGGGGGCGCGGCCGTATGTCGTGGACAGGGTCGCGCGGCTGTCCGGCACCGTCATGGAAGTGACCCTGCGGCCGCTGGGGGAAGCGCTGCATCCGAATGGCGGGCAGTTCCTGCTGGCCGCATTTGGCGAGGGCATCCATTATCACGGGTGCCGGGAATATCATCCCTTCACCGTCGAGAGGACGGCGGCGAACGGCGCCATCGTCCTCGCGATCAAGTCCCTCGGGGATTGCACCGGAGCCCTGCAGGACCTCGAGCCCGGCGTTGCGGTGCGCTTGCAGGGACCATTCGGCAACTTCCTCGACCGGGAGCCGCAGGGGCCAGGCTTGTGGATCGCCGGCGGGATAGGCATCACGCCCTTCCTCTCCGTGCTGCAGCGACGTACGCTGCGCTACCCGGTGCGGCTGTTCTACCTTTATCGCTCGGGCGCTGACGCGCCTTACCTGGCCGAACTGGAAGCGCTGGCTGGCAACTGCCCGCTGCTGCATATCGAATGCATCGAGACCGGCGCGGACAATCCGGACCTGGAAGCCCTGCTGCCGGCGCCAGCCGATCTGCGCGGCGTCGAATGCCATATCTGCGGCCCGGCGCCGATGGCGATGTCGGCTGCGGTGCACCTGCGTCGACGTGGGGTAGCGCCGGAAAGAATACACTTTGAACAGTTCGATTTCCGATGATGCGAAAACTCTTCTTCTATGGCACCGCCCTTTTCTGGATCGGCGTGCTGGCGGCATGGACCGCCGGCAGCCGCGCGCCGGACAATTCCGCCAGGCCGGCTGCTGGAGCCGACCGGCCCATCGGCCTGGCCGAGATCGCCCGGCATGCGACTGCCGGGGATTGCTGGATGGCGATAGACGGCATTGTCTACGACATCACGGCCTATCTTCCCGACCATCCATCGAATCCCAGGATCATCCTGCCCTGGTGCGGGAAAGAAGCAAGCGAGGCGTACCGCACGAAAACCCGCGGACGGCCGCATTCGGCCGAGGCCGACGGGCTGCTACGCACCTATCGCATCGGCGTGCTGGGCAATGCATCTCGCTGAACCCGCACGTTGCACCCTGGCGTTATTGCTGCGTTAACAATGCGCCGCTAGCATCGAGGTATCGATGTGCCCGGACGGAAATAAGGGCGCGTGGCGGCAACGCAATGAACCAGACGTCGTGTGCTTCCATCATCGAGCGGGCTTCGGCGCGATGGCGGGGGCTTGAGCCGCGATGGTCTGCAGGTGCGGAGTTTTAAATACTTTAACTATATTATGTAATTTGGTATAGTGATTTGCAGGCGTATGCTTCACCGACAGGTGACGATGCCGCGCATTCTGGGTCGGCCCGCGACCTGCCGGATCCCATCCGGCCGCTGTCGGCGCTCAGCATTGGCAGGCAAGGAAACGCAATGATTCAGCAAGGACACCGGCGAAGGCCGAACTTCTGCCGCAGAAAGAAGGGCTATCCATGAGACGGTATTCCACACGCATCGCCGCCGTGGCCATGCTGGGTTGCGGGCTGCATGCCGCGCTGCCCGCATCGGCGCAGGACAAGAATCTAGGCGCAGCCATTGCGGCCAAGGGCGGCAGCGGCGGCGCGGCTGCCTGCGTCAGCTGCCACGGCGCGAAAGGCGAGGGCATGGCGGCGGCGGGCTTCCCCCGGCTGGCCGGCCTGCATCCGGATTACCTGCTGGCCCAGCTGGATAACTTTGCGAGCGGCCTGCGCCAGAATCCGGTGATGGCGCCGATTGCCAGGCAACTGACGGCTGCCGAGCGCCAGGCGGTCGCCGGCTATTTCGGCGGGCTGCCGCCGCCAACGCCTGTCGCCAGCGGCGACCCGAATGTACTGAAGGCCAGCGATCGTGGCGCATGGCTGGCCGATCGCGGACACTGGGACGATAACCTGCCTGCCTGCGTGCAGTGTCATGGCCCCGGCGGGGCGGGCACAGGCAGCGCCTTTCCACCGCTGGCGGGCCAGTCCAGCGCCTATCTTGCTTCCCAGCTCCACGCATTCAAGTCCGGCGCCCGGCCTGGCGGACCGATGAGTTTGATGAGCGTCGTGGCGAAGCGGATGACCGATGCCGATATTGCCGCCGTGGCCGATCACTTCGGCGCGGCGCCGGCCGACAAGGGGAAAAAATGAAGATCGCTTCCGCTCGCTTGCTGGGAACACTGCTGCTGACCTTCGCATCGGTGTCTGCCCATTGCGCTGCGCCGGCCGCCGGCCCGGGCGTCGCGCCGACGTCGGTGCCGGCTGCAGCGGAAAAGGCCGCCGCGCCAAAGCCGCCCGAGACGAAAAAGCCGGTGGCCTTCCAGCCACCGGCAGCGGACAGCATCCCGGACGACGACTTCGGCAAGATGGTCCGGAAAGGCGAGCAAATTTTCGTCAACACCCGCGAGAATGCAGGCCGGTTCGTGGGCAACAGCCTGAACTGCGTCAACTGCCATCTCGACGCGGGCCGCAAGGCCAATGCCAGCCCGCTGTGGGGCGCCTACATCTCGTATCCGGCCTACCGCAGCAAGAACGAGCATGTGAATACGTTCGCCGAGCGCCTGCAAGGATGCTTCCGCTTCAGCATGAATGGCAAGGCGCCGCCGCTGGGCGATCCCACGCTCGTCGCGCTGGAAAGCTATGCCTACTGGATGTCGACCGGGGCGCCGGTCCGCGGCAAGGTCGAAGGCCGCGGCTATCCCGAGCTGGCCAAGCCCGCATTGGCGCCGGACTACGCGCGCGGCCAGAAAGTCTATGCACAAAGCTGCGCCCTTTGCCACGGCGCCGACGGCCAGGGACAGGCGAGCGGCGGCAAGACCGTCTTCCCGCCGCTATGGGGTTCGCAGTCCTTCAATTGGGGCGCCGGCATGCATGACATCAAAAATGCGGCCAGCTTCATCAAGGCCAACATGCCGCTGGGCCTGGGCGGCTCCCTGAGCGACCAGGATGCGTGGGATGTCGCTGCCTACATGAATAGCCAGGACCGTCCGCAAGACCCGCGCTTCAAGGGAAACGTGCAGGAGACGCGCAAGAAATATCACGATTCGCCGACATCGATGTATGGACTCAAGGTGAACGAACGCGTGCTGGGCGGCAAATAGGAACGCGCCGCCCGCGTCGCAAGGCCCGGTGCATCGGCGTCAATCTCTCCGCCCCGTCGGCGATGGCGATGGGGATGGCCCGCTGTCGAAGGACACGCGGGCTTCTTTTTTGTCGTCGCAAGCAGGTGCAGCGCCGGCGAGCGGAAATGCGACGCGCGCGAGCAGGCCGCCTGCGGCGCGCGGAAGCAATGCGAAGGAGCCGCCGTTGCGCTCGACAATGGCCGACACGATGGACAAGCCAAGGCCGCTGCCCTGTCCGCGGCCTTTACGCCAGAAACGCTGCACGGACCTGACCCGCTCCTCTTCGCTCATGCCTGTCCCCAGGTCCTCGATACTGAAGCAGGCCATGCCGCCGCACTCCGCCACCGTCAGCATCACGTCAGTGCCGGTTGGCGAATACCGGCATGCATTGTCGAGGAGATTGCGCACGGCGGTGATTGCCAGCACGGGAGGCAATGCAAGCGCATGCGTCGCGCCGGCATCCCTGACGAGGATGCGGCGGCGGAACGTCGGAGTCATTTCCTGCAGAGCCATCTGCGCAATGGCGCCCGCATCCGCAGCCTCTTCGCCTTCGAACGAATGCGCGCCGTCGACCCGCGCCAGCATCAGCAGCTGGTCCAGCGTGTTCTGCAGCCGCAGCACGCCGTGCTCGGCATGTTCGAGCGCCTGCCCGGTCTCGCCGCCGCCGCCGGCCAGCCTGGCAACCTGGATATGGGTCTTCACCGCCGTCAGCGGCGTGCGCAGTTCATGCGCGGCGTTGCCGGTGAACGTGCGTTCCCGCTCGATGCCCAGCTGTATGCGGTCCAGCAGCGAATTGATGGTGGCGACCAGCGGCTTGAGCTCGCCGGGCACACGGGTATCGGGCAGGGGCTGCAGGGCGTCCGGATGGCGCTGGGCGAGGGCATTCCTGATCGAAACCAGCGGCGCAAGCCCGTGGCTCACGCCCAGCCACAGCGCAAGCAGGCTGCCCGCGCCCGCGATCAGGAAGGGCACCGCGGTGGCGAGCACGACGCCATGCAGCAGCGCCAGCCGCCGGTCCAGCCGGTCGGCTGTCGTGATGCGCACGCCATGCCGTTCCAGCGTGAAGCTGCGCCACTGCACGCCATCGATGGTGCGGGTGCCGTAGCCCGTTCCCGTCGAACCCAGGCTGGCCGGGCTGTTGTGCGTGCGCGCGAGCACGTCGCCGCGCAGCAGCCGCACTTCACAGGCGACGCCATCGCCGGCCAGGCCGTCAACCGTGGCCGGCGGCGTCGACGCCAATGGTCCGGATGGCGGCTGCTGCAGCATCAGGTTTGCCACCATCGTCGCCGATGCCGCCAGTCTCTCATCGAGCGCGCTGCGAAACTCCTTCCTGAGGTCGACCAGCATCCACACAGAGGCCGCTGCCCACAGCAGGGCGAGCGAGAAGCCGATGATCAGCAGCAAGCGGCAGCGCAGGGTCATTTGCCGGCCCTGCCCAGGCGATAGCCGACGCCGCGCACGGTCTCGACGATGTGCGGGCCGAGCTTGCGCCGCAGGTGGTGTATATGCACATTGATTGCATTGCTCTCCACGATCTCGTCGAAGCCGTAGAGGCTGTCCTTGACCTGCTCCGCGCTCAGGACCCGGTTGGGACGATGCAGCAGGGCCTGCAGCAACGCCAGTTCGCGCCGCGACAGGTCGACCCGGCTGCCATCCAGCAGCACCTGCCGGCTGGCCGGATCGAAGGACAGGTCGCCATGCGTGATCATGTCGACCGTGCGCCCTGCGGATCGCCGATGCAGCGCATGCAGACGCGCGATCAGTTCTTCCAGGTCAAACGGTTTTTGCAGGTAGTCGTCCGCGCCCGCGCGCAGCCCTGCCACCTTGTCCTGCAGCGTGTCGCGCGCCGTCAGCAACAGGATGGGAAGCATGGCGCCGGCGCCGCGCACGCGCGCAAGCAGCGCCATGCCGTCCTCGTCAGGCAGGCCGAGATCAAGGATCGCCAGGTCAAAGTGCGCGGTGTGCAAGGCGGTATGCGCTGATTGCGCCGTCTCGACATGGTCTACCGTAAAACCATGGAGCCGAAGGCCGGCAATCACGCCGCTTGCCACGAGCGCGTCATCTTCAACGAGGAGTACATGCATGGGCCGGGTACCTGGGAAAAGTGGAAGAATGCGCGCCGGCAGTGCGACGGGCAATGCAGAGGGAGGAATGAATAGCGGGTGCTTTCACTGCCGTGCGATAGCAATCGCCGTCCAGAAAGGGCAGTCGGGGAAGTGTGATGCGGCTTCCAATGGTGTTCGTTGGCAAGGTCGCTGCGATCCGCACCCCGACCTGGTAACGCTTTTTATATATGATAGGATTATATAATAAAATATTCTTAATTATGTCCCTGGTCCGGTGCAGGCGCTGTCTGCAGGTCAGATCCGATGTTTTCTCGGCATTCTCGCCGCGGTGGACCTGCTGGTTCATCTGACCGTCTTGTTGCCGTCGATCGGCCGATCATGTGCATCCGCGATCAACAGAACGTTGACCAGCACACTTCCTCACTTCCTCACTTCCTCACTTCCTCACTTCCTTGCAGTCTCTGCAGGCCCGATGGCGTTATGGCAGCCGCGCGGCGATGCTGCACATCAAAATAAAAAAACATATAATATCGACGCATAAAAGACCGAACCGGACCGTCCATCTTCACCACCACGAAAAAACGCACGTGAACCAGGAAAACCTCTCCGTCGACCTCGCCGAACTGCAGAACGCCGCCGCCAGCGCGAGCAGCCTGCTGAAGGTGCTTGCCAACCAGGACCGGCTGCTGCTGCTGTGCCAGATGACGCAAGGCGAATATTGCGTCAGCGATCTCGAGCAGCTGACCGGCGTGCGGCAGCCCACGCTGTCGCAGCAGCTGACCGTGCTGCGTGACGAATCCATGGTCACGACCAGGCGGGAGGGCAAGCAGATTTTCTACAGCATCGCGAGCAAGGAAGCGCTGGCGGTGCTCCAGGTGCTGTACGAGCAATTCTGCAAGCCGGGGAAACGCAAGGCAAAGAAAGTAAACGGAACTGTTTGAACGCGGTGCGGGCGCGTGATGTTTTTGGCAAACCTGACTGAGCGAGTTCAGGTAACGCTTTTGTTGGCGATTTTCTTATCATCATTACGCAGAGGGTGATTTACAGGCCAACGTCGGCGACGCCGATGCCGCATTCTGCAGCGGTGTCGACGTTAACGCATGCATTCCAGGTTCGCACATGCACTACAAGGCGAGTTGCAGCGATACGTGTCCCAAGCACAACCGGGTATTCGAAAGCGTTATTCCAATCGTTAGCCCTTGTGTACAGCGCCATCAGATGACGGCCAAATACGCTTGGTTTCTAACACCATAGTTTCATTCGTCTTTCCGACGCAACTATGGCCAGCCCGTTATCTCTTATTTGCTCCACCAAAACTCACAATGACATCAGGGGTTATTTTCGCCAGGGACCTGGCCTGTACCCCCGTTACCGGCTGGACAGCGCGTTCGAGCGCTTCTGCCGGATCAGGTGCAGGCACGATAGGCTGACTGCCTTCCACGGCAACCGTTCATTCTTTAAGCGAGTGCCTGCTGCATTTAAATAATTGACGGTTGCTGCCTCGGCTGTGCGGGCCGCCATACGCCATTAGCGTACCGAGTTGCCTGCTCCGGCTAACCGGTTCTGGCGTGTGTCTGGTGAACAGCGTCTGCACCGCAATCCCACTGCAATGAGTCATGTAATCGGCAAGTCACATGTGCTGCGTAGGCTGAGGGCCTTGAATTAAGCCGCTATCCCAATCGCACCTTCGCCCTAGAAAAACACCCATGAACCGCACCCGCTACCTCACCGCCCTGAGCGTGCTTGTCACGCTTGCAGCCTGCTCCGGTTCTGACGATGCCTCCAGCAACCCGGGCGCTGCTGCGACGCCAGCCGCTACCGCGGCACCGTTTGTCGTCAAAGTCATCGGCTTGAATGACTTCCATGGCAACCTTGAATCCTCCGGCACCTTCGGTCAGACTGCTGCGTCCGCCGACAAGCCGGCGGTGGGCGGCGCGGACTACCTTGCCGGGCATATCGCCAGGTTAAAGACGCAGAATCCTCTCAACGTCGTGGTCGGCGCCGGCGACATGATCAGCGCCAGTCCGCTGATTTCTGCCTCCTTCAATGACGAGCCGACGATCGAGGCGCTGAACCGCGCGGGCCTGGAATTTACCTCGGTAGGCAACCATGAGTTCGACAAGGGAGCGGCCGAGTTGCTGCGCATGCAAACCGGGGGATGCCGCTTCATTAACGGCGCGCAGGATCCGAACAGCTGCAAGGGCGCTGCGGTCGGCACGCCCGTGCCCTTCGAAGGCGCGAAATTCAAGTACCTTTCTGCTAACGTCATTTCTACGGCAACCGGGAGGCCGCTATTGCCAGCCTATGGCACCAAGACCTTCAACGGCGTGAATGTGGCATTCGTGGGCATGACGCTGAAGGCAACCCCAACGATTGTCACGCCGACCGGCGTGGCCGGCCTTGAATTCAAGGACGTAGCGCAGACGGTCAACAGCCTCGTTCCCGAATTGCGTGCGCAGGGCATCGAGTCGATCGTCGTGCTGGTACACGAGGGCGGTTTCCAGACCGGCAGCCTGGGCGATATCAATGGCTGCGAAGGCAACCTCGCAGCCTCCGCGATTGCGAATATTGTGAAGCAGCTGGATGACGCCGTCGATCTGGTCGCCAGCGCCCATACCCACGCGGCATACAACTGCAAGCTGCCCAATGCGAAGGGCCGCCTGATTGCGGTGACCAGCGCCAACTCGTACGGCAAGCTGCTTACCGACATCGATGTCACCATCGATCCGGCCACCAGGGACATCACGACGGTCAGCGCGACGAACCGGCTCGTGGCCCGTAACGACCCGTCAGTCACGCCGGAGCCTGGCATCGTCAAGATCGTGGCTGCGTACAAGGGCCTGGTAGACCCGGTCGCCAACGCGGTCATCGGATCGATCAAGGCAGCCCTGCCGAGTTCCCGCACCGATGGCGCATGCAATATGCCGGCTGGCAACCTGATCGCCGATTCGGCACTGTACGCAACCAGGCCGGGTAATTTCGGCGGGGCGGTTATTGCGTTCATGAACGGTGGCGGCGTGCGCAGCCCCGGGTTCACGTTCCCATCGAGCGCGGGTGGCGAAGGGGATGGGAACGTGACTTATGGCGAAGCTTTCACGGTACAGCCATTCGGCAACAGCCTGGTAACGATGACACTCACCGCGCAAAATATCAAGGATGTACTGGAAGAGCAATTTGCGGGCTGCAGGGGGCAAAGCGCCACGGCAACCAGGTTCATGTTGCCATCGGCCGGTTTAAAATACTTCTGGGATGGGGCGAAGGGTTGCAATGCGCGCATCAGTAATGTGACGCTGACACAGGCAGGGTCGACCGAAGTCATCGTGGATGCGGCCGGCGTGGTGACAAACCCGTCCAGGACCTACCGCGTTACCGTCAACAATTTCATCGCGGATGGCGGCGACGGCTATTCGACCTTCAAGTCAGGCACCGACCGGCTTGGCGGCGCCCAGGACATCGATGCATCGGTATCGTTCCTTGCACAATACAAGGCTCCTAGGGGAGCGTACGATCCAACCGTCATCGCCGAGGACAGGGGCACGCCACGGCTCAACCGGATTGGATCCAGCAAAATTTGCCCGACCGGGAGCGACGTCAATCCCTAACCGCGGCCTATCAAAAAATCGCCCGTCTGCCGGTACCCAGGGGAGACGCGCGACCTCTTGCCGCGTCACCTCCATTCGCTTGATGCCACGATTCTTTACGCTTTGTTCATTGTCCCTGCTTTTAGCCGCGCTAGGTGTTCACGGCGCGGTGCCTGCCCAATCGCCCGCTGATCCCTCGCATGCTACCGGCGTCCAGACAAGAGATCTGGCTCCCGGCATCCTGGCCAGGCGCACGGTGTTGATGAAGCAGGCCATGGCAGGCTTGGCCGCGGGGAACACCAGTGCCGCCGTGACGGCATTCGAAACGGCGGTTTCGATGGCGCACGCTCCCGATGCCGAGCTTGGGCTCGTGCGCAGCTACCTGCAGGCCGGGAATTACAGGCAGGCGCTTGCCTATAGCGCCCATACCGCCGGCGCGCACAGGGAAGAACCCGAAGGCATTGTGCTTTATGTGTGGCTGCTGCACCTGGGAGGCCAGGAAGCGGCAGCAAAGCGCATCCTGCATGAAGCACAGTCACGGTTGCCAGGCAACGCCGCGTTGGAGCGGGTACAGCGAAAACTGGATGACAGCGCCGGTCCTTCATCAGGAACGTCGGCCGTTGCAGGCGCGTTCGCGCCATATAGTCTTCCGCCTCTGACGGAGGCGGCTGCAGCGCTTTCCGGTAGTGGCGTCCTGATCGATGGCGGGCGTCGGGTGCTGGCACCCTTGGCCGCGGTGGCGCATGCCCGCAAGATCTGGGTACGCAACGGGCTGGGACATTTGCGAAAAGCTGCCATCGAAACCCGGTTCGACAAATACGGGATCGCATTACTGAAACTCGACCAGTCCCTGCCGCTGACCGAAGGATTCATGGCTGCCGGCAAAGATCCCTTTCCAGGCAGCGTTATGTATGCCGTGGCGTATGCAACGGTGCGCGGTGCGGTAGCCGACTGGCCTGTAATGCGTCACGGCTTTCTGGGAACCCCAGAGGGCAATGGAACAGATTGGGAATTAGGCATTACGATGCCCGCCGGACCACACGGCGGCCCCGTATTCGATGCTTCCGGTGCACTTGCGGGCATCTCGATGTCGACGCCGATTGGCAAACCGACCTTTGTGCCCATAAGCCGTATCAAACAGCTGACCGGCGATCGTCTCGGTTCGGTTGCGCCTGCAGAAAAAGGACCACGGATGGCAATGGAGCAGGTCTACGAGAAAGCAATGGGGGCCGCAGTTCAGGTATTGATGGCACGCTGAAGTAAGCCAGGCCAATTTGCACTGCCCTCATGCCATGAAAAAACGCCCCCATCGTCCGCACCCCATAAGAGTGCGAAAAACCGAAATATTTCCTATAGGTAATTAGTGTGTCATATTTATTGGCTACGATGTTTCAATCCAATAAAAGAGTATTCCAATGAAAACTGATCGCTTTTCCTGTTCGCGCGAGCAAGAGGATTACCAGAAAAATCCGCGCAAGCCGACGCAATTCAAGGCGATCTGGATTTCCGACGTTCATCTGGGCACGCCCGAAAGTCACGCTGAGCGCTTACTTGAACTGCTCCAGTTGACCGAGTCGGAAACGCTTTATCTGGTGGGCGATATTGTTGACCGACTGGAACTGAAGCGGCACCGGTACTGGGAACAATCCGACGCCAAAGTCGTGGAAGCCATTGTGGAAAAAGCCAGTCAGGGCACCAGGGTGGTATTCGTCCCATGCACGCGGGGCGCGCCTTTCCGAAAATTCGTTGGGCAGTATTTGAAAGGCATTCCAATCCAGGACGAACTCGTTCATGTCACGGCTCAAGGCAAACGCATGCTGGTGTTGCACGGCGACCGGTTCGATCGTGCAGCAAATAACGCATTGTGGCTACGTTACTGCGGCACTCATCTTGCCCCGACAGTGCAGAGGTTGCTGCAGGCTGTAGATAACTGGCGCGAACGCATCGGGTTGACGGACCGGTCATTGCCGGGGTGGCAGGACATCGAGCCTGTCGATGCGGTCTACTTACGGTCCTTTGCGCAAGCGCTAACGAGCGAAGCCAAGCAAAAGGGGCTGGACGGTGTGATTTGCAGCCATGTCCATAAGCCGGAGATTCGCGAAATCAGCGGCATTTTGTATTGCAATGACGGTGACTGGGCCGCGCACCAGTCGGCCATGGTCGAAGACCTGTCCGGCGCATTGAGACTAGTCACCTGGCAAGACATCATCCTGCAATCCGACCGTGCCGCACTCTGCGAGGATCTGGCAGCGTCAGAAAGCCAGGCGTTATTGATAGGCAATGCAAGGCGCATCCCGACAGGATTGTCCGCCCAGCCCGTTTAATCGGCGATGGCTGACTCATGCAATGGCCAAATTCCATTGATTCAGGATGGCCTGTTCACCCAGGTCGGTATTGGTTATTTTTACCGCCCCGGAAGGCTTCCATCGTATTCCGTGCGTTGACAGCGCTAAAGTTTCTTGTGGGTAATCATTGCGTCATATTCGACGTACAAAATGCTTGTTTCCAATAAAGCATAGTCATGATGAAAACTTTCAGCCTGTCCGTAGGCGCCCGACTTCTCGCTGCATTTGCAATCATTCTGGCGATTATGATCGCGATGACGACGATCGCCGTCTCGCGCCTGCATTCCGCGCATCAAACGGCACGCGACCTGGTTGAAAACAAGCTGGCGAGGCAGCAGCTCGCTTCGGAGTGGTTAGGCGCGGCAGCCTTGAACGGCGCGCGAGCGGTGTCCATCGCCAAAAGCGACAGTCTTGAAGTTGCCGACTATTTTGAAGCCCAGCTGACCCAGGGCGACGCACGCGTCGTCGACATCGGCGGGCGCATGCGGGCGCTGAAGATGGACCGCGATGAACTAGATCTGGTGCAAGGCATCGACAAGCAGCGTGGGGCTTATCAGAAAGTTCGCGCCGAGGTCTTCAAGTTGAAGAACAGCGGCAGGATACCCGAAGCGGACCAGCTTTTTTCCACACAAATGGAGTTCCAGTTCGCGCAGTACCAATCAGCTATACAGAAGCTGCTGGATCATCAGACCCGCGCTGCGACGGCGATCTCGGTCGCATCGGTCGACGCGTACGCATCCAGCATCATTCTGCTGCTCAGCCTTGGCGCGCTATCGATCGTGCTCAGTCTGTTTCTTGTCTGGCGCCTCAGGCGCGGCATTGTGTTGCCGCTGCAGTTGGCAGTGGGCCAGGCAGCGCGTATCGCCCAGGGGAAGCTGAGCCGGGAGATCCCGCCGGAAGGCGGGACAGACGAGATTGGCGGGCTGCTGCATGGGCTGCATGCGATGGAGGCCGGCCTGGCCCAGATCGTTGGCCAGGTGAGGGCAGGAACGCAGACCATTGCCGCCACTTCCACGGAGATCGCTGAAGGCAATCTCGCCGTGTCCGCACGTACGCAGGAGCAAGCCGCCTCGCTGGCGGAAACGGCGACATCGATGGCGCAGCTGGCGGTCATGGTTCGGGAAAACGCGCGGGATGCATCGGCAGCTGCCGGACTGGTCGACACGGCTTGCGGCGTTGCGTTGCGCGGCGGGGCGGCGATGTTGCAGGTGTCCGACACGATGGCGACGATCCGGCAGTCCTCCGAACGGGTCGCCGATATCGTCAGCATCATTGATGGCATTGCCATGCAGACCAATATCCTTGCGTTGAACGCGGCAGTGGAAGCCGCGCAGGCGGGTGCGCTCGGCCGCGGCTTCGCGGTGGTTGCCAGTGAGGTGCGCTTGCTGGCCCAACGCTCGGCGGCGGCGGCGCGCGAGATCAGGCTATTGGTCGTCGATTCGGTGCAGCAGGTGGAAAGCGGCAGCGTCCTGGTCCGGCAGGCAGGCATCACGATGAAAGAGATCGAGTCCGGCGTCGGGCAGGTGAGCGCCATCGTGTCACGCATTGCCGCAGCCAGCCATGAACAAAGTGCAGGCATCGCACAGGCGAATCTTGCCGTGGGCGAGATCGACCGGGCCACGCAGCACAATGCGGCGCTGGTCGAGCAGGCTGCGGCCGCGGCAGGCAGCCTGCAAGCCGAGGCGGCGGCACTGGCGCGAACGGTGTCCCGATTCACCTTGACGGGCGCTTTGCCAGACGCACCTGTTGCCGAAAGCAGGCAGTCTGGAAAGCAGATGCGAGAGGCGGTTCGGCTGTTGGGCTAGGGACTGGCATGGATATGGCCGGCCTGCATGTCATCTTGCTGATCTGGCCGCGTCATGCGGTGGTAGCAAACGCCCTTTAAGATCGGCCGTTTCACATCACCGGTCCTATTTCCCTTCTATGCGCTTGCCAATTTCCGCATCAAACCCGCGCGCCAGCACGGCGAAAATAGCGCTCAGCGTAACTTCCGCGCCGGAGGAAATCCGTGAGGTTCAGCGCCTGCGCTTCCAGGTGCTGGCGCGATCGCTTGGATTATCCGAAATCGCTGACCCGGATGGCCTCGACGAGGATGAGATGGATCGATGGTGTGACCATCTTATCGTGCGTGAAATGCGCAGTTTGAAAGTGGTGGGTAGCCTTCGATTAGCGGGTCCTCGCGCCGTGGACCGCTATGGGCGATTCCCTTCGGAACAAATATTCGACCTCGAGCGCCTGCAGCATGTGCGCAGCAGGATGGCAGAAGCAGGGCGTATGTGCGTTCATCCCGACTATCGCGGGAGCGGCGTGCTCATGACGTTATGGGCCGGGCTTTCGGCCCTGATGCAAAGAGAGCGGTACGATTATCTAGCCAGCTGTGTGTCGATCAGCCTTGCCGATGGTGGTCATAATGCCACCGCGCTCCACCAACGTTTGAACGCCACCCATCTCGCGCCGCGCGAATACCGCGTGACGCCTCGTAGCCCTTTCGTTCTCCACGAATGCGAGCGCGGGCATCCTCCCTGTGTCCCGCCGCTTCTGGAAGGCTACCTGCGTGCCGGCGCATGGATCGGTGGAGAACCGGCATGGGACGCGGACGCCAATTCCGCCGAAATGTTCCTGCTCCTGCCTGGCGCTGCAATGGCAAGCCGTCCTGACCGATCCGCGATCGCATGACACCGGCTGATCGGTTTCCTGCATTTCGTTAGTGGGAAGTCACGCTGGAACTGGCGTACATGGCCAAGCACGTCAAGACGTCTTGGATCTCCGCTACGCACCCGGGCACAAGGCATAGACGCGTCAGACATCTGCTTGAACACCTGCACCACACTAGCTTTCCACTTTGGTGGACAGGTTAGCCGCCGAGCGGAGGCAGTGGACCGGACAGGAATTGTATTGGCCTCGGCCCACACCAGGTTGTGACCGGCCTTTGCCAACCACCGGCATAGCAGCGCATGGCAGCGCATAAAAACCGGCTTCCCCGTCATCGCCGTGTCATGGGCGTCAGTCAAACTGGTCAGTCTTCCAGTTCTCTACGCCAACGGTACACGACCATGATTCCAGATATCTTGATTGTATTCGACAGCGCTGGGTTTCATCTGCTGCATGGACATCTGCACCTCGCCGTCATGCTGAGCGAATCCGGCAAAGCGTCGGTGGATGTGAAAGGTCATGGCACGGTGCTCATTTCAAAAAGACCCACCGGCCTGGTCGTGCAAACCGGCGAGGCGGATCTGCCCTTGCTGCCCTATTGAGACTTGCTTCCGGCGTATCCCTATGCACTCTGCCTGATTGCACTTAAAGGAACATCTTGTGCTCATAGGCATTGCCCGAAGGTGGCGCGACGTGACCGGCTCGTACGCGGGCCAGCGTCCTTAAGCTCGCTAGTTCGGATCGGCCACGGCGAACGCATCGCTGCCTTGCAGGATACGCGTCGCCTGCAATGGTGCGTACCGGGCAGGCCGCGCAAGCAATGGCTCAATATCGTGTGCCGGCATCGGTCGGGCAATGAAATATCCCTGCACTTCGTCGCAGGACAGTGACTGCAACATGGCCATTTGCTCGGCTGTTTCCACGCCTTCGGCGACCACCGTCATGCCAAGCGCGTGCGCCATCGACACAATGGCCTGAAAGAAAACCTTGCCGTCGCGCGAATTGGTCAATTCCGACGTGAATGCCTTGTCGACTTTCAGCACGTCCATTTTCAGGCGCTGCAGCTGTGACAGGGAGGAATAGCCGGTTCCGAAGTCATCGATGTGGAGCTTGATCCCCAGGTCGCGAATCGCAGACAGTTCAGCCATGATTTCCGCCTGGTCTCCCATCATTGCCGACTCCGTGATTTCCACTTCCAGCAAACTGGCGGAAATCCCTGCCTTTTCAATTTCTTCGGCCAGGTGGCAATGGATTTCGCCATGGGAGAACTGGCTGGGTGAGACATTGATCGAGATGGGTACCAGAGGTATGCCCCGCGCTTGCCACGCGCTCAGCTGAGCACAGGCCATGTTGATGACCAGGCGGCCCAGTGGCTGGATCAGGCCTGTCGCTTCGGCCAGGGGAATAAATTCCAGCGGCGGCACCAGCCCGCGTTTCGGATGGATCCATCGCACCAGGGCCTCCATGCTGCACAGCCTACCCGTCTGCGTATCGACGCGAGGCTGGTAATACAGGACAAACTGTTCCTCGGCAATCGCATCGAACAGGCTTTGCTTCAGGTGGGCCTTGGACTTGAGGCTTTCGTGCAGCGAGGCATCATAAAAACGATATTGCCCCTTCCCCTCGCTCTTGCTGGAATACATGGCAACATCGCTGTGCCGGATCAGCGTTTGCGCATCCACGCCATCGCGGGGGTAGACACTGATGCCAACGGACGCACCCAGCACAAAGGTCTTGTCCGCGACACCGAATGGCATGCTGCATGTTCTGACGATACGTTCGGCAGTGTCCTCAGCCTGCGCCTGGCTTTCGATCGGTGTCAGCAGAACGATAAATTCGTCGCCGCCGAAACGAACGACCCGGTCGTCCTTGCGGAGAACGGACTTCAGGCGTGCGGCGACGACTTCAAGCAGTTCGTCGCCGACCGCATGCCCGTGCGTATCGTTGACATGCTTGAAATCGTCGAGGTCGACAAACAGCAAGGCCAACTGGGATCCATCCCTGGCAGACCGTTCCAGCGCGGACGGCAAAAAGGCCGCCAGCCAATGGCGATTCGGCAGCCCGGTCAGCATGTCTTCGTTGGCCATGCGCTGCAACTGCTGTTCATGCGCCTTGCGTTCGCTGATGTCCTGCAGCGTGACCGCCAAACCGATGCTGGTGCGGACCAGGCGGCGGTATGCCCAGCCGATCTTGATCCGGTTGTGGACAGGCATCCTCACTTCGTCTTCATGTACGCCTTTTTCCATTGCCAGGCTGTAGGTTGCGATCAACTCCCTCGAGTGCGCATGGCTGACAAATGTTGCGAACCGGGTGCCGATCATCTCCTCGCGGGACATGCTGTAGAACCTGGCGCCGCGCTCGTTGCAGTCGATGATTTCAAAGTCGACAATGGCGCCGTGATTGTTGCGGATTGCCCGTGCCATATAGAAGCCGTCGGCAGCGCCCTCGGTGGCGACCCGGTAGGATTCCCGTAACGCCGCCTGGTCGTTTTGATGCTGCAGCCGTCGCTTGGCGAAGACGCCGCCAAAAATCGCTGCGAGCAGCAATGCGCCGGTTGCGGCTAGCGCCTGGTTCCGGCGTGCCAACGCCGCTTCCCTTGCCGGCGCCTCCAGTTCGTCGCGCGACAGGCCGATCAGCACGGTGAAAGGGTAGACTGACGACTCACGCCAGGCCAGCACGCGGTCCTCCTTGTCCGAAAACCAGTCTGCACCTTTCTGCAATCCAGCGCCGGCGTTCGTGGAAAAGACGGGATCGCCGGTCAGGATGGAACGTTGATGGGGCGCTGCAAGGTCGCCATTCCTTTCCAGCCTGACCTTGTGCTGCCCGTCGATCATCATGAGCATGCCCTTGCGACCGAGTACCTTGGTGTTGTAGAACGAGGTGAAATAGTCGGACCGGACGACCAGCACAACCACTCCGCTGAATGCATCGTCGCCAGCTTCAAGGCGTTTGGAAAACCGAAGCACCGCTTCGCTCTCCCGACCGTCTGGCGCGTCCATGCGCAGCGCTGTGGAATTATTGTTCCTGTGAAAAGAAAAAGCGGCGTCGTTCGCAATCGAAGCCGGCACGGCGCGCTGTCCCGTCGACGTCACGCTGGCGCCGTTGGCGTCATAGACTGCGACGGACACGAACACCGGATCGGTGAACATGCCGTTGCGCCGCAAGTCTTCCAGATTCATGGCGCCTGCCGAATGCTCCCAGCCGTATTTAAGCTGCATCGTTATCTGGTCAATCTGCGATAACGAGCGCGCGACATAGTGTTCATAGGCTTCTGCATACGAGGCGGCGTCCTTCACCGCGGTGCCGCCTACAAGTTCAAGGTCCGAGCGCGCCTTGATCAGCACCGCCCCCCACATCAGCAAGCCAAGCACAAGGCAGAGAAGGGGCCAGAACAGGAGCGGTCCCACAGCGCTTTTCCTGAAGTAATCAATCGTCAATTTCGACCCGGTCGACAGTGGAGGCATATTCATTTCTGGCTAAATTTCTTCTTAGAAATATTCCAGTTTGAACATCATTTATTTCATGGTCATGACGCGTGGCGTGCGGCAAATAGCGAGGCACACCGCCGCACCTCGTCGGCCTTCGAATTGCGGGCCGGGTTTAATGAAAGTGGCCGCGGTGATGTTTTTGGACCGCCACGTGCGGGTCATAGTGTTTAAGCATTTTGTGTTCATAGTGCACGCGCGTTCACTGAAACCAGCGCATACCGACGTCTCAATCCGGTTAGAAAAGAAACTGGACAAACCGCCAATCTCCGATCTTCACAGAGCGATACGCTAAGCAACGGGAGTCTTCCCATGAAACTGGGATACCAATTTCTGCAACCCGGCTTCCGGCTTCCGTGAAGCCAGTCGAGGCCGCTGGAGGAGTAATCACTGACTGGAGTAGCGCATCGGCCCGGAAGGGCGGCACCGTTGCTGCCTGCGCTGACCCCCGCGTATAAATGCCGATCTGCTCGACCTGCTGCGTTTTACAGCGTGAGCAACGCTTGTATCGGGGTGCGTCGCTGCCATGCTTCAAATCAGCAGGACGGCGGGCAAGTGTTCGAATCGAGCCGGCGGCGCCATTCGCGTGCGTCGGCGAGTTCGATCTTGTCGCCGGGGCGCGCGGTTTGGATCAGATGCCAAGACTCAGGCGCAACCAGGCTATCGCGATTCCGCGAAAGGCTGTGTCGAAGTCAGCGCATTACGACGAGGGCGCGCTGCGCAGGAATTCGATGAAACGGGATGCCGGGCCATCCTCCACCTCGCGCTTCCGCCTTATAAGGTAGAACTCCTTTTGCGGTGGTATTTCTTCGATTGCGACAGCACGAATCCAGCCATCGCGAATCTCCCGTCGTACTGCTGATGCCATGACAAGCGAGACTCCCAGACCGGCATGTACCGCATGTTTTACCGCCTCGGTGCTGCCAAGCTGCATGGACACATTGATAGTCGAAGCGTCTTGTCCGAGATAGCTCCGCAGCAGACGGCCTGTGCCAGTGCCGCTTTCCCCACCCAGCATCGTTAACCCTTTAAGCCAATGGCGGGGGATGGTGTGCAGGTCGGCCCAGGGATGTTGCGGGGGGACGATAAGGACGAGTTCTTCGCTGCGCCACAATGCTGCGCTGAAGCCTGGTGAATGATCCCACCACTCCATCACTGCAACGTCGATTTCCAACCCTTTCAATTTCTCGGCAATGCTCGTGTTGTTGCCGATCACCACGTCAAGTTCTTGCTGTGACGATTCCGTGTACATCTTGAAATAGGGCTGGAGCAGGTAGATCCCGGCGTTGGAACTGGCGCCGACGACTATCGTTTTCTTTTCGAAGGCCGCCTGGGCATGACGGCAGACGGTAAGCAGGTGCTCCGCATAGGGCAGGAAGGTTCGCCCCTGGTCCGTCAAACTGCTGCCGGCATTGCTGCGGTCAATCAAGGTTGCATTGAGCGACCGCTCCAGGCGCTTCACCTGTTGGGAGACTGCCGGTTGCGACAGGCCGGTGTGCTTTGCCGCTTCGCGGAATCCACCGTGCCTCACTACCGCGAGAAAGGTTGCTACCGGCGCCAGGTCGATCACACAGCCACCGTCCCAAATACAGGATCATTGATTGCCCCGTCTGGACGTTCGCCGCACAGTGCCTGGAGTATGTTATTCGCCGCCTCCCGTTCAATCTCGATCCGTACTTCCTTTACCGCCGAGCCGAGATGGGGAGTGAAGAAAGTTTGTTGTGCGTTGTCAAGTAAAGCCTGCGGGATGGCGACCGGCCTGTCCGGACGATGCCATTCTTCCATTTCGAATACATCGGCTGCATAGCCGGCGAGATGCCCACTGCGCAACGCATTCACGACCGCCTGTTCGTCGACGACCGAACCGCGGCAGGCGTTGATCAAATGACTGCCTGGCTTCATCCGCGCGATTGTGTCGGCATTGATGAGATGAAGGGTTTGCAGCGTCATGGGCAGGAATGGCACCACAAAATCACTTTCCTGCAGCAGTTCGTCCAGACTGACGCGGCGCGCATTCCACGCCTGTTCCTGCTCGATAGCGAGTGGATTCTTGTCGCAGTAGAGCAGACGAGTGTCGAAGCCGGAAAGGCGCTTCGCCAGCGCCCGGCCTACCGCCCCCATACCGATTATTCCCACTGTGCGCCCATGGAGCCCTGTGCCGTAGAGTTCCGGCTGCCACCCGCGGAAACGTCCGCTGCGAATGCGGCGATCGCCTTCAAGCAAATGGCGGGTCAAGCCAAGCAGAAGCCCGATCGTCAGTTCCGCTGTCGGTATCGTCAGCAGGTCCGGTACGATGCTGAACCACACGCCGCGGCGGGTGCAGGCATCGACATCGAAATTGTCATAGCCCTTGAGCGCCGCCGATACAATTTTCATTTGCGGACAGATCTCGATAAACGCTTGATCGAGACAGTCCGGCATGAATACCATGAGTGCGTCCGCGTCCTTCGCGCGCAGCAGGATTTCTTCTCGCGACAACGTGTCACGCGTGAGGTTGGGGATGACTTCTGCGACGGGTTGCAGCATCGAGATGGTTTCGGGGTGCACCCAATGGGTAAGGACCACTTTTGGTTTCATGGGATATTCGAGTTCGTTGAGTGATTTACTTGAATTTGCGACGCAGGAATGAACTGAGCGCGTCGACCAGCGTTACCATCGCCAGGATGACCAGCAGAATTGCGGAAACCTCCTGGTATTGCATGATGCGAAGAGAACCCATCAGTTCGAAGCCGATGCCGCCGGCGCCAACCATTCCCATCACGGTGGACGCGCGGAAATTGTATTCCCATCGATAAATCGCGGTGTCGGCCATCTGCGGCAATACCTGGGGCAGGATGCCGTGGAAGATGACTTGCAGCGGATTGCACCCCGCGGCACGCGCAGCTTCCACCGGCGCCTGGTCGGCATGCTCGATCGCCTCGGCGAAGAACTTGGCGATCATGCCGATCGAATGAAAACCCAAGGCCAGCACGCCGGGAAGTGCGCCGAAGCCGACTGCTGCGACGAAGATGATGCCCATGATCAGTTCAGGAATCGAACGCAGGGCATTCAAAAGCCAGCGTGAGACCTGGTACACGGCCGGATGGGGACTGGTATTTCTGGCCGCAAGAATCGCAAGCGGCAGCGACAGCAGTACGGCGATTGCGGTGCCGGCGATACTCATGGCGAGCGTGTCAAGCAAGGGCTTCATCCAGCTGCCGGCGGCAGTAAAGTTGGGCGGGAACATTTCACCGACCAGGCTGGCCATGCTTGGCACGCCTTCGCGCAAGCGCTCCACGTCAAACAGCCCGACGTAGTACCAGCTGACGAGGACCACCGCCAACATCAATAAAATGTTGCGTACCGAGCGGTACCACGACTGCTGTAGCTGCAGCAATACCGGATGATATTCAGTTTGCATGAAGGCCGGTCCTAGAACTTTGACAGGTCAAGTTTCAGCAGGCTGCCAAGGTCGCGTACGGCATCGTAGTCCTTGTCGGACACCGGGCCGAATCCATCGGCCTTGAATGCCTTCAGAACGGCCGGATCGTTAATGTTCAGAAAAACCTCACGGATCTTTTCCTTCAGCTCAGGCTTGAGATTGGAACGCATGGTCCATGGATATTGAGGGAAGGGTGCGGATTCCGCGAGGACCTTGACCTTGTTCGCGTCGATCATGCCGCGCTGGACCAGGGATTCAAAGATAGGCTTGCTTAGTCCGCCAGCCTGAGCATGGCCGTTCTGCACGGCCAAAGCGACGGCATCGTGTGCACCGACAAAGTGTTCACGATAATTCTGGCCTGCGGAGAGTCCGGCTTTTGCAAGCATGGACTTGGGAATCAAATGGCTGGAAGTGGACGCCTTGTCCCCGTAAGCCACGTTCTTGTCAGTAATGTCTGCGATCCTGGTGATGTTGGCGGCGGCATTGACGATCAACACGGACTGATAGGTCGTGCTGCCTTTTTGCTTGAGCGCTGCAAACGGCTCAATATTGCTTTTCTGCTTCGCCAGGACATACGACAGCGGGCCGAAATACGCTAGATCGAGACGACCATGGCGCATTGCCTCAATCATCGATGAATAGTCGGTGGTGACCACAATTTCGATGTTCTTGCCAAGTTCTTTTTCAAGCAGCGCCTTCAGTGGCTGGTTATTCTTGATGACTGTCGATGCATTTTCATCAGGCAGAAGTGCGACCTTCAGCGTGGCCGGGTCTGCATCTGGCGCGGCCAGTGCGGTATTTCCAAAAACAACGACTGAAACCAGGCTCAAGAGCGCGATAATTTTTTTCATTTTCATTTCTCTGCGGTGGCAAGGTGAAGTGGGAATGGTGAAGGGCGAAACGGGCGTGGCATCGCCTTGACGGTTGAAGGTCGGTGCGCATAAAGCGCTTCCGCCTGCATGGGTGTTAATTCCCTGGGCGCGGCGTCGAAGATCACTTCGCCGTGAGCGAGCCCGATAATGCGATCGGCATATCGCTTGGCCAGATCAACCTGGTGCAAGCTGACTACCGCTGAGATACCGTCTTCCTTGCATATCTGGTGCAGCATCGCCAGCACCTTGTCTGCGGTCGCCGGGTCGAGACTTGCGACCGGCTCGTCTGCCAGGATCAGGCGCGGCTGTTGCGTCAGGGCGCGAGCGATTCCAACCCGCTGTTGCTGACCGCCACTGAGTTGATCAACCCGCGACAGCGCTTTATGCAGTAGCCCGACACGGTCTAGACTGTGCAAACCGATTGCCTGTTCCTCTTTGGACAATGGCAGAAGGCTGCGCAACGTCGTGTGATAGCCGATACGTCCCATCAACACGTTTTGAAGCGCCGACAGGCGGCCGATAAGCTGATGCTGCTGGAAGATCATGCCGGTGTGACGCCGATGCGCTTGAAGCGCCCGCCTGTTCTGCAGGTTGCCGAGTTCGCTGACGGTAATGCTGCCGCTGGACGGTTGATTCATCAGGTTAAGGCAGCGCAGCAAAGTCGATTTCCCGGCACCTGACGAGCCGAGCAAGACTGTGAACTCACCGTCCTGGAAAGCGAGGGAGGTGGGGTGAAGCGCGACAAGACTGCCGAAACGTACCGAGACATCGTTTAGTTGGATCATGGCTTCTCCGTTTATTACGATTTGTGATCAAACTGCCTGGGTGATCACAAAATCGAATGACGAAGCGATGATAGTTTCAGCTTGTTACGTTGAGATGACGGTTGCATTACCCATCGATGACATCGGACTCTTACGACACAAGCTATTGGCCGGGCGCGGAACTGGGGGGACGGGGAAAGATAATACTGACGTACCAGCGCAAGGCACGTATGTCGGCCTCGTGGCGAAGTTAAAATGCTCGCTGTTTCAGCTTGGGTTTTAGGCAGTTAAAGAAAGACGCAGATGCGCTGAAGAAGGGTTGCCGCGCTCATGGCGTTCGTCATTCGATTGAAGTCCGGACATTTACTGGTGAGTCAATCGGTGATCCTTGATCCACGGTTGCAGGCCGGGACCACAGCCACCAATGTCAAAGCAAAATTCAGATGTCCGCTTCCCGGCTAAGTTGAAATGTCCGCTTTTGCCGTGTGATTTTGTTTCTCAAGCTTTAATAAATGCAGCCGCGATAGCGGAATAATTGCTGTTTGGCTGCCCTAAAATCAATCAGCAATCTCGGTGCGCGGGCCGTTAGCTTTGAGCTTTGCATGCTGTTTAATCGCAAGCGCAATGTCCGCGGCAGCAAGTGATCGTCGCGACTTTTTATCTGGCATCCGCTTCTTTGAGATCGGCCCAATACCGCGATGTCTGCGCGAAGGTGCTGCCCGACTGGGCCGGTTATCTCGTTGGTCCTGGACTAACTGGGCAATCTCAAGGACGTGTCCGAGCCGCTTGTTCTCAACAACGTCGCCATTGCTGATTTCAGAAAGGCGGTTGTAAGCGGTATA
>NZ_FXUL01000010.1 GCF_900182955.1 Noviherbaspirillum suwonense
CCGGCATTGCTGCCGGCGCACTCCATCAAGTGCCCACACTTATCGGCTGTTAGTTGTTAAAGAACCGTCATTCTGTCTGCTTCGGCGCCTGAAGGTGCCGGGGCTGCGAAGCGTTGTGTTCGTCAGCAGCAGAGAGATGAGATTATGCGGCGTTTCTTGTAGGACGTCAATACCCTGACGCCCAAATATTCACCGCACATCTGAATCATTATTTACAACGTCATCTCTTATGGTGCGGCTGGCTGGGATCGAACCAGCGACCCTTGGCTTCGGAGGCCAATACTCTATCCACTGAGCTACAGCCGCATTGAGATATCGGAAGAGGCATGCAGGATACCGCCTTTCTTGTCTCCCGTCCATGCGCTAACGGGTTTTTCGTTCCAAATCATAGATGTTAAGTCTATAATCAAGGGTTTGGCGAAGGATTGCACTACAGCATGAATGGTCGCAGCGTCGAGGCGCTTCACCGCAGCTTTCAAAATCGTACTTGAGGAAATAATGAGCGACGCACACAACGAACACGAGTCCGTAATACGTACACCGAAGCAACTCATTGCTGCAGTGCTTGCAGGTTTTCTGGTCCCTATTATATGTATCGTGCTTCTGGTTCAGTATGTGACGAACAATAACCGCGTCGGCGCGGGTTCGACCGGCCAGACGGCAGAAGGCATTGCTGCACGGATCAAGCCCGTGGCGGACGAAGGATTCTCGTTCCGTGATGTGAATGCGCCCAAGCAGCTCCAGGCGGGTGCTGAAGTCTACAAGGCTGTCTGTGCAGCTTGCCACACGACCGGCGCGGCCGGCGCGCCGAAAGTCGGCGATGCGGCCGCATGGGCGCCGCGCATCGGCCAGGGCTACGATACCCTGGTCAAGCATGCGGTGGAAGGCATACGTGCGATGCCGGCCAAGGGCGGCAATCCTGACCTGGATGACATCGAAGTTGCACGTGCGGTTGTCGTGATGGCGAACGATAGCGGCGCCAAGTTCAAGGAGCCAGAGGTAAAGGCTGCGCCGGCCGCCAAGGCTGCCGATGCCGCCACGCCGGCGGCCGAAGCGCCCGCCGCTGCCGCTCCGGCTGCCGCCGCCCCTGCTGCAACAGTTGCCGCAACCGGTGCCTCTGCACCGACGCCGGCACCGGCCGCCGCAGCGCCTGCCGCTGCGACCGTGTCTGCCGACGCCGGCAAGAAGCTGTACGACACGGCTTGCGTCGCCTGCCACGGCGCAGGGATTGCAGGCGCACCCAAGTTTGGCGACAAGGCTGCCTGGGCTGATCGCATCAAGCAGGGCCAGAACGTGATGTACGAGCACGCAATCAAGGGCTTCCAGGGCAAGAACGGGATGATGCCGCCGAAGGGTGGATCCACGGCGTCGGACGATGAAGTCAAGGCGGCGGTAGACTACATGGCTGCAGCGTCCAAGTAATACGTTTGGCTACAATAGAAAAACCGACCCGAGGGTCGGTTTTTTGTTGGGCGCCTTGAATGGCGACGGTGGCGATGCGGTCTAGCGACGGCCGCTCATCATCATGCCCAGCAGCACGCCAATGCCGGCTGAAATGGCGACCGCGCGCCATGGGTTGTCTTTGACGAAGCTGTCCGCGGTGTCGACGACTTCCTTGCTAGTGTCGAGTGCGACGGACTGGAGGTCCTGCGCCTTGACCATCGCATTGTCGAGCAGGCCCAGGCCGCGTGCACGCAGGTCTTCGGCCTTCATACCGGTCGTGGAGGTCGCCTCGCGGAACAGGTCCTGGGCGTCGCGCAGCAGTGAGCGCAGGTCTGTCCTGACGGTTTTCAGATTATTTTCCAACATGGTGATGCTCCCAAGGCAAGGTGAAGTATGCGCATGATGCTTTTTACTCCTGTCAGGAGCAGGCGATCGTCGCAAAAGCCGACATGCAGATTACAAAAAAGATAGCAATTTTGCAAGTAGACGGGCAACTGCGGCCATGCGCGAATGCACTCCGTGCATCTGTGGTCAAGATAGACCAAGCCTGCAAAAGAGGCTGTACGCTAACTAACACTAGATCACGGCGCACATCGGCGAAATTGGAATCCGCGGGTTCAGCGCATCAGCGCGCCGGTGCGGCTAACGACAGTCAGGTCGACGAAGCGTGAGCCAATGTGATTGGTCGGCGAAAAATTCAGTGGATAACCGCCCAGGTTGACTTGGCCCAGCCCCTCGAGCGCTTGCCGGACCGATGCCCTGCTGGGATTGGCGCCGGCTTTTTTCAAGGCCATGACCAGCACCCGCGCATTCATGTATCCCTCCATGGTCGGGTATGAATAGGTATTTCCCTTCGCATACGTTTTCATCAGGGCCTGGTATTCGGCCACCAGCGGCAAGGTAGCGCTGTACGGGAAGGGCATGACCTGGGAAATCCCCAGCCCCTGCAGTGCGGCTGGACTGACCACCTTGCTCAGGCCCTCGACATTTGCAGTGGAAATACCGAACAGGTAGGCGCGCCCGCCGGCAGCGTGGAACTGCTTGATGAATTCGGCGGCGGGCGGCGTAATGGCGACCAGGATCACGGTATCCGGCTGGCTGTCGATGACGTCCTTGACCGCGTCGCGGACATTGGTGGTGTGCTGCTCGTAGGTGGCGCGGGCAACGATTGCGAGCCCGCGCTTCTTGGCCGCATCCTCGGCCGCGCGCAGGCCGGCGTCGCCGAACGGGTTGTCCTCGTAGACCACGGCGATGCGCTTGGTGCCCAGTCCGGCGACATGGCGCACGATCGCGTCGACCTCTTCGATATAGCTGGCGCGCAGGTGGAAGATGGATGGATTGAGCGGCTCGCGCAGCAACCTGGCGCCGGTTGACACCCCGACGATGGAGAGCGGCGTGTTATCGAACAGGCCCTGCTTGAACAGTTCGGTGACGTTGTCCGTTCCATACAGGCCGGTCAGCGCGAGCACGCGTGGGTCGGCAATGAATTCCCGCGTGTTGCGGACGGTGCCTTCGATCTGATAACCGTCGTCCTTGACCACGTGCACGATTTTCTGGCCGTTGACACCGCCCTCGGTCGCATTGATATGGTCAAAATAGATTTTCGCGCCCAGCACCAGTCCGCGGCCGGTAGCGCCCGCCTCGCCGGTCAGCGGCGCCGATTGCGCGACCACGATGTCGGCATACGCGCTGGATGCCAGCGTCAATGCCAGGCTCAGGCAGAGAGAAAGACAGCTTTTGAGGCGCATGGAGGTTCTCCTTCGAACACATCGGTGCGGCTATTTAATCAGAGCCCGATATATTTATCCAGAGAAATGTTTCTTTAAGGAACAAAGCTGTCTCGCTGGTGCGCCATGCGGCACCAGAGCAAGCCTATCCACTCATGCATCGCATAGTGGCTGTCGCTCAGGCCGCCGCCGCCCGGAATGAAATCCGCGGCGATCAGCGCACCTTGCCCGAGATAATTGGTTGGCGCGGCAGTCACAGTCAGGCCGGCCTGGCTGAAGACCCGCTTCGAACGCGGCATGTGAAGTGCGTCCGTGACCAGCAGGATGCGACTGATGCCGGCCTGGCGCAGGATGCCGGCGCTGTACTGCGCGTTTTGCGCCGTGTTGTCGGAGTCGCCTTCGACCCAGCGGGCCGGCGCACCGAAATCGTCGCGCAGCACGCGCGCCATCAGTTCAGCCTCGGCGTCGGCATTCGCTTCCGGGCTGCCGCCGGTGACCAGCATCGGCAAGCCGGTCTGGCGGTGCAGCCGCACCGCGTAGCGCAGCCTCGCCAGCACCGCTGCGCGCGGCACGTCCTGGCCGTCGTATTCGGGCGCATTGCGACGGCGGCCGCCGCCGAGCACCACGATGGCCTGGGCGCCGGCATTATCGGGCGACGCCAGCGGCGGCGTCATTGCCTCGAGCGGACTGGCCAGCAACCGTGCGCCGGCCGAGGTCGACAGCAGCGCCAGCAGCGCCATCGACATCAAGGTGATGCCTGTGCCCGTGCGCGGCAGCCAGCGCCGCACCAGCAGGCCGACAGCGCCCAGGATCAGCAGGTTCAGTGGCGGCAGCAGCAGTGCGCTGATCGCGTTGGTCAGCAGCCACGCACTGCTCATTCGTTCATCTGCACCAGCGCCAGCGAGCGCAACTGGAAGCGGCCATCGTTATTGAAGAGCCACGATTCATGCATTTCCAGGCGGCCGTTACGCAGCAGGTGCGGCGATGGCTTGGGAAACGGCGCGCTCCGGCGCAGGGTGGCGAGCGCGGTTGCCTCGGTGACCCGGTCGTGGTTGCTGCGGGCGATTTCGCTGCGCAGCAGGTTGCCGGCGCTGTCGACGCTGTACTTGACCACGACTACCGAGCGCAGCAGCGCCTGGGGCCGGGTGGTGTAGACCTGGGTTGAGTTGACCGCATAGATGCGCTGCGCCAGGTCGGCCTTGTAGCTGTCGACGGTGGCGGCCGTGGAGGTGCCGTCCCGGGTCGTTTCAATCTGCTCGATCATCGGGCGCGGCTTGTTGGCGGTTTCTCCAGGCGGGACATTGGAACAGCCGGCCAGCAGGGCGACGGCGAACAAGAGCGGAGTGCGTGTGGTCATGGATGTCTCCTGGCGAACCTGGGTTTTGCGTATGCGGCCTTGTCCTGCATTCTGGCTGAATCGACTGTCCGATGGCGCTTCCTGCAGGGCGATCAACGGTTTTTTTCAAAAATTTTTGCTGGGCACTGGAATTCCGGAATGAGTTCAGGTAGACTTCGCCCCGCTTCGGACACAAGGCAACACGTCCGAAATCGATGCAGCTTGCAGGCACCGGGTGCTTAGCTCAGTTGGTAGAGCGGCGCCCTTACAAGGCGTAGGTCGGGAGTTCGAGCCTCTCAGCACCCACCAGCCGGTCCGCACAGCGCATGCGAAGGTTTCAGCAGTTTAGGAGTGGTAGTTCAGTTGGTTAGAATACCGGCCTGTCACGCCGGGGGTCGCGGGTTCGAGTCCCGTCCACTCCGCCAGCAAAAAGTAAAACGCCCGCGAAAGCGGGCGTTTTGCGTTGTACGAAATGGAGGCAGCCACCTGCCTGGCTCCCGGCGGGACGAGAAGGGAAACGCCTGCAGGCGTTTCCGCGGCCTGCGCCACGTAGGCGAGTCCCGTCCATTCCGCCAGCAAGAAAGCAAATGCCCGCTTGCGCGGGCATTTGCTTTGTGCGCCCGGGTCCAGTTCTACCGCGTCAGCCGCAAATACAACCCCGGCAGCTTCTCCGGCAGATCCGCCACGTCATCCATCACCAGATAATTGTTTTCCCCGAAAATCGTGCGCACATAGCCGTCGGCCTGGCTATCCACCGCGACGCAAAAGACGTGCACGCCCGCCGACGCCGCCTCCCGCACCGCCTGCCGGGCATCGCGCGCGAGGTAGCCGGGGTGGAAGATGTCGATGTCATGCGGTTCGCCGTCGGTCACGACCAGGACCAGCTGCTGCTTGCCGCGGCTGCCAGGGTCGTCGGCCAGGCGGCGGGCGGCGTGGCGCAGCGCGGCGCCGATGCGGGTCGACTGCGCGCCGTGTATGGCGGCCAGGCGGGACAGCGCGGCGTCGCCGAAATCCTCGCCGAAATCCTTGATGTTCAGGTAGTTGACTTCATGCCTGCCGCTGGAGCGGAAGCCGTGCAGCGCATAGCGGTCGCCGTTCTGCGCCATCGCGCCGGCCAGCAGCACGGCGGCCTCGCGGATGGCGGTTAGCATGCTGGCATCGCCGCGCCGCTCGTTGGTCGACGCCGACAGGTCCAGCAGCACCAGCGCCGACAGCGCACGCTTCTCGTGCAGCGTGCGCATGTAGACCCGGTTGTCGGGCTGGATGCCGGCGCGAACCGCGATCGCCGCATCGACCAGCGCGTCGAGATCGAAGCGGTCGCCCTCGGGCTGGCGCCGCAGGCGCGCCGGCTGGCGGATGCGGTGCGCGCGGATCAGGCGCGCCAGCCGTGCGGCGAGCGGCGCGTGGCGGGCCATGGCCGCCTGCAGGGGCGCTGGGTCGGCCCTTGCCATGGCCGGCTCGAACACGCTGCACCAGTGCGGCCGCATCGCGCCGATGCGGCTGTCCCACTCCGGGTAGCGCGCCAGCGGCTGGGCCGGCTGCTCATCGGCGCCTGACGCGACCTCGCGCGCGCTGGCCTCGCGGCCGTGTTCGCCCGGCGCCTGCTGCGGCGGCGCGCCAGCGGTCGATGCGTCGGCCGCCAGGTCCTGCTGCTCGATCCGTGTTTCGGACGGCGGCTGGTCGCTGTCCCACAGGCTGGCATTGTCGTCCCGGTATGGCGGCTCCACCAGGTAGGTCTTCGCATTGAACTGCAGCCGCATCTGGCCGATGTCGTTGCCAAGCACCGAGCCGACTTCGCGCAGCGCGGCGGGGTCGGGGCCATGCGCCTGCGAGGCCGCGTAGAGCCGTTTTGCCCTGGCGATCCACGGATTGCCATCTTCGTAGCCTGGGTCGAGCAGCGAACGCGACAGCCGCAGCGCCAGGGCAGCGAAGCTGTCGTCGCGGCCGGCCAGCGGCGGGAAGCATTGCAGCCAGAGGCGGCGCAGTCCGGGAAAGGCATCGATGGCTAGCTGTTCGACGCGGGCGTCCTCGAGCAGCGAGACCAGCACGATCTGCACCGGCTTCAGGCTCCTGCGCTCGAAACGGTGATGGCTGTAGGCGAGATGCGCGGCCGCATGGGTGGCGGCGGCGCGGTAGAGCGTGAAGGCCTGGCCGCCCTGCCCCGCGTGCCACGACGGCGGCAGGTGGATGCCGAGTTCGGACAGGTACGGACGTTGCTGCTGCAGCGGCCTGTCATACGGATGCAGCCGCAGTTCGCGGCCCCACAGGGCTCGCAGGTAGGGATGCAGCCGTTTCGCCGCGTTGTCGAAGCCTGCTTCCATGCGGCGCGGCTAGTCGAAGAAGGTCAGCACCAAGTCCGACAGCGCCGCCTGCATGTGCGCGTCGTCGGTCAGCGGCTGCACCACGGCCATCCGGCAGGCCTGCACCGGCGCGATGCCGCGCGCCACCAGCGTGGCCGCGTAGACCAGCATCCGGGTCGATGCGCCCTCCTCCAGCCCGTGGCCCTTCAGGTTGCGGGTCTTGCCGGCAACCGCCACCAGGCGCCGCGCAAGGTCGTCGCCGACATGGCCTTCGTGCATCACGATGGCGGTCTCGCGCTCGGGCGGCGGGTAATGAAAGTCGATCGCAACGAAGCGCTGCCGGGTCGACTGCTTCAGGTCCTTCAGCATGCTCTGGTAGCCGGGGTTATACGAGATCACCAGCTGGAAGTCGTCATGCGCCTGCACCACCTCGTTGCGCTTTTCCAGCGGCAGCGCGCGCCGGGTGTCGGTCAGCGGGTGGATGGCGACGATGGTGTCCTGCCGCGCCTCGACCACTTCGTCGAGATAGCAGATCGCGCCGTGGCGCGCGGCCAGCGTCAGCGGGCCTTCCTGCCATACCGTGCCGCCGGCGTCGAGCAGCCAGCGTCCGACCAGGTCGCTGGCGGTCATGTCCTCGTTGCAGGCCAGCGTGACCAGCGGACGGCCCAGGCGCCAGGCCATGTGCTCGATGAAGCGGGTCTTGCCGCAGCCGGTCGGACCTTTCAGCATGGTCGGCAGCCGCGCCTGCCAGGCCGCCTCGAACTGCGCGACTTCATCGCCGACCGGCAGGTAATACGGCTCGCTGGCAAGCCGGTACGCGTCCATCATCTGTGCTCGAGGTCCTTCTTGTTGGGAATGCCGGGAATCGGGCATTCCTCGGTGCCGACCGTGTCGCGGGTAATGGCCTCGACCATTTCGCGCGTGCCCTCGGGGTCGTTCACCCACTTCGAATAGAAGTCGAACGGGCATGACGCCTTGCCGCGAATGTCGTCGCCGGAATTGATCATGCCGGTATAGCCGCGATGCAGCAGCTTGAACAGGTGGTTTTCAGACTGCATGTTCTTGCGGGCGTCGCGGATCAGCGAGGTAGACAGCGCCGCGTACTGGATGCCGTTGTCTTCCTCGCCGCATTCGCCCATGGTGCGCCCGTCGAAGCCGATGATGGCGGAGTGGCCGAAGTACGAGTACACGCCGTCGAAGCCGGCTGCGTTCGCCACGGCCACGTAACAGTTGTTGGCCCAGGCCATGGACTTGGCCATCAGCACCTGCTGTTCCTTGGCCGGATACATATAGCCCTGGCAGCGCACGATGAGTTCGGCGCCGCGCATCGCGCAGTCGCGCCAGATTTCCGGGTAGTTGCCGTCATCGCAGATGATCAGGCTGATCTTCAGGCCCTTGGGGCCTTCCGACACGTAGGTGCAGTTGCCCGGGTACCAGCCCTCGATCGGCACCCAGGGCATGATCTTGCGATACTTCTGCACGATCTCGCCCTGGTCGTTCATCAGGATCAGCGTGTTGTACGGCGCCTTGTGCGGATGCTCCTCATGCCGCTCGCCGGTCAGCGAGAACACGCCCCATACCTTGGCGCTCCTGCAAGCCTCGGCGAAGATCGCGGTTTCCTCGCCGGGGATGGCGGCGGCGGTGTCGTACATTTCCTGGCTGTCGTACATGATGCCGTGCGTGCTGTACTCGGGGAAAATCACCAGGTCCATGCCGGGCAGGCCCATCTTCATACCCTTGATCATGTCGGCGATCTTGCGCGCGTTGTCGAGCACTTCGGCCTTGGTGTGCAGCCGCGGCATCTTGTAGTTGACGACGGCGACGCCGACGGCGTCCTTGCTGCTTGAAATATCTCCGTGATACATGGCGGTTCTCCAGAAAGTGTCAGGTGTCGCAGATGCTGCAGTTGTAGCCCTTGCAGTTGTGCAGCACGCTGCTCCTGCCGGCCAGCGCGTGGGTGCCGGGGCCGGTGACGCCGGAGCCCGCGAGCTGCTGGGCCAGGCTCTGCGGCTTCCAGCTGGTGATGCTGCGCAGCTCGACCCGGCCGCCGCCGACAGCCGGCTGGGCCGGCGTCTCCTCGTGGCAGTACGGGCAGCTGATGCTGGCATGCAGCTCGCCGACCTTCAGCATCTTCTCGAAGGTGCCGGCGCACTGGGTGCAATGAATGTCGTATAGGGGCATGGCATTGTTTCCATAAAAGGCCCGGGCCACCATGGCCCGGGCCGGGCTCAGCGTCCCCAGTAGGGCTTGTCGTTCAGCATGCCCTTGGGCGTGATGTCCTGGTCGAAGATCTCGGTCGGGATCGACACCGTGCAGGCGCAGTTCGGTATGTCGACGATGCCGCCGATCCGTCCTTCCACCGGCGCCGCGGTCAGCAGCATGTAGGCCTGCGGGCCGGTCAGGCCGAAGTGGGTCAGGTAGTCGATGGCTTTCAGGCAAGCCTGGCGATAGGCCACCGTCGCATCCATGTAGTAGTTCTTGCCGTTCTCGACGCTGATGCCCTCGAAGGTCAGGTACTTGCTGTAATGCGGCTTGACCACGCTGGGCATGAAGATCGGCGCGGACAGGTTGTACTTGGCCATGCCGCCCTTGATCAGGTCGAAGCCGACATGGGTTGCGCCGTCCATCTCGATGGCGCCGCAGAAGCCGATCTCGCCGTCGCCCTGCGAGAAGTGCAGGTCGCCCATCGAGAAGCCGGCGCCCTTCACATAGACCGGGAAGAAGATGCGGGTGCCGGTGGACAGGTCCTTGATGTCGGTGTTGCCGCCATGCTCGCGCGGCGGCACGGTGCGCGCCGCTTCCTTCGCCATGCGGTCGAACTCGGGTCCCTTTACGCCGCGCAGCACGGCTGTCAGCGGATCGGGCGGCTTGGCCAGGCCCAGCTTGGCCAGCGGCGCTTCACGCCGGTTCCACTCGCCCAGCAGCTCGTGCGACGGCAGGCAGCCCATCAGCCCCGGATGGGTCAGGCCGGCGATGCGCACGCCGGGGATATGGCGCGACGTTGCGTACAGGCCCTTCAGGTCCCAGATCGCCTTGGCGGCGTCGGGATAGTAGTCGGCCAGGAAACCGCCGCCGTTGGACTTGGCGAACACGCCGGAGAAGCCGACCGGCGTGATGGGCTTGATGTCGAGCAGGTCCACCACCAGCAGGTCGCCCGGCTCGGCGCCCTCGATGTAGAACGGCCCGGTCAGCGGATGCGCGCGGGTCAGGTCGACATCGCGCACGTCGGAAACGTCGTCATTGTCGAGGATCTGGCCGTCGAGGAAGTCAAGCGACTCGATGATGATGGCTTCGCCCGGCTTCACGCGGGACAGGAAGGGAATGTCCGGATGCCAGCGGTTGTGGCCCAGCTCGGCCTGCTCTGCCAGCGGAACGCCCGGCTTGATGGTGAAATGCTGCATGGTTTCTCCTTGTGTTTTTCAGCGCACAGAAAATTGTCGGGCAATCAGAACGGCGGAAAGGCATTCGCCTCGCAACCGGCCTGGTAGCCGCCGTTGACGGTGTCGTCCTTGATCTTTTTGCAGACGGTATTGACCCATTCCTCGCGCGTGACCACGGTGCCGTCGGGCAGCCTGCCGCCCTCCGAATTGACTGGCAGCAGGCATACCGGGCAGGTCTGCACGGAGGAAGCGGTGCGGCCGCGGCCGCGGTCGGTGAAACCGTCGTTCCCTTCTTTGTTGTATTCCATGTATCCGATCATGCTGTCTTCTCCTTGGCTGGTAAAAGTGCCTGGATGGGCGTGGCGCTACACCGACAGGTAGCGGCTGATGGTGGCGGCGTCGACATTGGCGCGCTGGTCCTCGTAGACGAAGCGGCCCTTGTCGATGACGAGGAAACGGTCGGCGATGTCGAGCGTGAAGCTCAGCACCTGCTCGGACACGATGATGGTCAGCTGGCGCAGCTTCCTGATCTCCTTCAGGCTTTTCGCGATGTCCTTGATGATGGACGGCTGTATGCCCTCGGTCGGCTCGTCGAGCAGCAGAACCTTGGGGTTGGTCGCCAGCGCGCGGGCGATGGCGAGCTGCTGCTGCTGGCCGCCGGACAGGTTGCCGCCGCGGCGCGAGCGCATGTCGAACAGCACCGGGAACAGTGCATACAGTTCGTCCGGCACCTTGCCGTTGGCCGACGCAGGCAGCCCGGTCTGTATGTTCTCCAGCACCGTCATGCCGGGGAAGATCATGCGGCCCTGCGGCACGTAGGCCACGCCGCTGGCCACGCGCTGGTGGCTTTCCATGCCGGCCAGCTCGCGGCCGTCGACGGTGATGCTGCCGTGGCGCATCGGCAGGATGCCCATCAGGGTCTTGAACAGCGTGGTCTTGCCCATGCCGTTGCGGCCCATGACGGCGACGATCTCCTGCTTGTCCACCTTCAGGTTGATATCGTGGATGACCTCGCTCTGGCCGTAGCCGGATGCGAGGCTGGTGACGTTGAACATGCGCGCTCCTGTGCCTTGTAGGGAATGACGGTCAGTGGCCGAGATAGACTTCGATCACCTTGGGATTCGACTGCACCGACTCCATGCTGCCCTCCGCCAGGATCTTCCCCTGGTGCAGCACGGTGACCTTGTGCGCGATGCTCTTGACGAACTCCATGTCATGCTCGATCACGACCACCGAGCGGCCCTGGCTGATGCGGCCCAGCAGTTCGGCCGTCTTCTCGCGCTCGGACACGCTCATGCCGGCGACCGGCTCGTCGAGCATCAGCAGCTCGGGCTCCTGCATCAGCAGCATGCCGATCTCCAGCCACTGCTTCTGGCCGTGCGACAGCAGGTCGGCCTGCTGGTGCAGCAGGTCGGCGAGGAAGATTTCCTGCGCCACTTTCTCGACCCGCTCGACCACGTCCGGGCTGCGCTTGAAGGTCAGCGCGCCCAGTACCATGCGGCCGCGCGGGAAGGACATTTCCAGGTTCTCGAACACCGAGAGGCTTTCGTAGATCGACGGCGTCTGGAACTTGCGGCCGACGCCGGCGCGCACGATCTCGTGTTCCCGCATCTTCGTCAGCTCGATCTCGTTGAACCGGATGCTGCCCGAGGTCGCCGCGGTCTTGCCGCAGATGAGGTCCAGCACGGTGGTCTTGCCGGCGCCGTTGGGGCCGATGACGACCCGGACTTCGTTGCGGTCGACGTACAGGTTCAGGTTGTCGACCGCCTTGAAGCCGTCGAAGGACACGGTGAGACCCTCGATCGCCAGCACCGGGCGGTTGCTGGTGATGCCGCCGATGGCCCTGCTGTTGCTGGAACTGATGACGTCGCTCATTTGGTGGCCTCCAGGCCGGTGACAGTGCGATGCGGTTCGGGACGGACGGCGGCTGCTGCCGGCGCTGGCTTCGGCTTGACCTCGCGGCGTCGCTTGATCGCCTGCAGCAGCCGGCGTCCCTGGGTGTCGACCACGCCGGCCAGGCCGTTGGGGAAGTACATGACGACCGCGATGAACAGGCCGCCCATCAGGAACAGCCACAGCTCGGGGAAGGTCTCGGAAAAGTAGGTCTTGCCGAGGTTGACCAGGAGCGTGCCGTAGACCGCGCCCAGCAGCGACATCCGGCCGCCCACTGCGGCGAAGATCACCATCTCGATCGAGGGCACGATGCCGACGAAGGACGGCGACATGAAGCCGACCTGCAGCGTAAACATCGCGCCGCCGATGGCCGAGAAGGCGGCCGCCACGCAGAACACGAAGATCTTGAAGCTGGCGACGTCATAGCCCGAGAAGCGCACCCGCTCTTCCTTGTCGCGCATGGCCATCAGCAGCCGGCCGAGCTTGGACGACAGGATATATTTGCCGAACAGGATGCAGCCCAGCAGCAGCCCGGCATTGACGAAGTACAGGATCATGCGGGCGCTGTCGCTGCGGATGTCCCAGCCCAGCAGCGTCTTCAGGTCGGTGATGCCGTTGACGCCGCCGGTCAGCCCCTGCTGGCCGATGATGAGGATGGTGAGGATCGCGGCGATGGCCTGCGTGACGATGGAAAAGTAGACGTCGCCGACGCGCCGCTTGAACATCGCGTTGCCGATGAGGAGCGCGAACAGCGTCGGCGCCAGGATCACCGCGGCCAGCGTGAAGGCGAAGCTCTGGAACGGCTGCCACAACAGCGGCAGCGACGTGATCTGGTTCCAGTCCATGAAGTCCGGGATGCCGGGCGTGGTCTGGATCTTGGTGCTGACCGGGTCGGACGCTTCGAGCTTCAGGAACATCGCCATGCAGTAGCCGCCGATGCCGAAGAACACGCCCTGCCCCAGGCTCAGGATGCCGCCGTAGCCCCAGCACAGCACGAGGCCGACGGCGACGAAGGCATACGACAGATACTTGCCCATCAGGTTCAGGCGGAAAGGTTCCAGCAGCAGCGGGAAGACCACCAGCAGCAGGCCGGCCAGCAGCGCCAGGTTGATGGCGCCCGCCCGTCCGCCCAGCAGTTTTTGCATTGCAGCGTTCATCGCGATTCCTTTTGTCGTTACTTGCGCAGCTTGGCCGCGAACAGTCCCTGCGGACGCAGCATCAGGATCAGGATGACCGCCGACAGCGTGATCACCTTGGCCATGGAGCCGGTCAGGAAGAACTCGGTCGTGGACTGGGTCTGCGCGATCGAGAATGCCGAGGCGATGGTGCCGACCAGGCTTTGCGCGCCGCCGAACACCACCACCAGGAAGGTGTCGACGATGTAGAGCGAGCCGCTGGTGGGACCGGTCGAGCCGATGGTGGTGAAAGCCGCGCCCGCCACGCCGGCCACGCCGCAGCCGAGCGAGAAGGTGGTGCGGTCGACCTGGCGGGTGTTGATGCCCACCGCGCCGCTCATGATCCGGTTCTGCATGGTGGCGCGCACCTGCAGGCCCCAGCGCGAGCGGAACAGCAGCACGAAGATGGCGCCGGTCAGCAGCACGGTCAGGCCCATCATGAAGACGCCGTTGATCGGTATATCGATGGTGTCGCTGGGCTTGAACGAGCCCATCAGCCAGTCGGGCAGCGTGGCGCTGACTTCCTTGGCGCCGAACACGGAGCGGAAAGCCTGCTGCATCACCAGGCTCAGGCCCCATGTGGCCAGCAGCGTGTCGAGCGGACGCTTGTAGAGCTTGCTGATCAGCACGCGCTCGGTCAGGTTGCCGACCGCATAGGCCACCAGGAAGGACAGCACGATGGCGGCGAAGAAGTAATAGGGCTGCAGCGCCGGCGCGAACTCGGTGGTCCACTTCGACAGCAGGTAGGTGATGTAGGCGCCGATGGTCAGGAACTCGCCGTGCGCCATGTTGATCACGCCCATCTGCCCGAAGATGATGGCCAGGCCCAGCGCCATCAGCAGCAGCACGCAGAATACCGACAGGCCGTTGAAGCCCTGCATGGCGAAGATCGCGCCGAATTCGGATAACCAGCTCATGTTTGCTCCCGTAGTGCGGTGGTGATCAATTACAGCCGCGCACCCCGGTCAGAGGACCAGGGGCGCGCGGCACGCTGCTTACTGGTAGCCCTTCGGGAACGGGTTAGGCTCGATCAGGCCGGACTCGAAGATGACCTTGAACTGGCCGTCCTTCTGCACCTGGCCGATGCGGGTCTTGCTCCACAGGTGATGGTTCGGATGGATCTTCACGTAGCCTTCGGGCGCGGTGGTCAGCTCCAGGTTGGGCGAGGCGGCAACCACCTTGTCGACGTCGAAGCTGCCGGCCTTCTCCACCGCAGCCTTCCACAACCACGGGCCGAGATAGGCGGCTTGCGTGACGTCGCCCATCACCGAGTTGGCGCCGTACTTGGTCTTGAAGTCGGACACGAATTTCTTGTTGTTGGCGTTGTCCAGGCTCTCGAAGTACTTCATCGACGCATAGAAACCTTCCATGTTCTCGCCGCCGATGCCCAGCAGCTCGTCCTCGGTGACCGACAGCGTCAGCAGGTTCTGGCTCTTGGACGTGACGCCGGCGGCCTTCAGCTGCTTGTAGAAGGCGACGTTGCTGCCGCCGACCACGTCGGCGAAGATGACGTCGGGCTTCTTCAGCTTGATCTTGTTGATCAGCGAGCCGAACTGCGTGTTACCCAGCGGGTAGTACTCCTCGCCGACGACCTCGCCCTTCAGCACATTCTCGATATGCTTGCGTGCGATCTTGTTCGACGTGCGCGGCCAGATGTAGTCGGAGCCGACCAGGTAATAGGTCTTGGCCTTTTTCTCCTTGGCGATCCAGTCCAGGCCGGCAAGGATCTGCTGGGTGGCTTCCTGGCCGGTATAGAACACGTTCTTCGACTGCTCCAGGCCTTCATAGAAGGTCGGGTAGTACAGCAGGCCGTTCTCTTTCTCGAACACCGGCAGCACGGCCTTGCGCGAAGCCGACGTCCAGCAGCCGAACACCGCGGCAACCTTGTCGGACACCAGCAGTTTCTTGGCTTTCTCGGCGAAGGTTGGCCAGTCGCTGGCGCCGTCTTCCTGCACGATCTTGATCTTGCGGCCCAGGATGCCGCCCATCGCATTGATCTGGTCGATGGCCAGGCGCTCCGCCTGGATCGAACCGGTCTCGCTGATGGCCATGGTGCCGGTCGCCGAATGCAGCTGGCCGACCGTGACTTCGGTGTCGGTCACGGCAAGCTTGGTGGTGTTGACCTTGGCAGTCGGGAACTGCTGCGCGAAGCTCAGGCCGGGCAGCGCCATCGCCGTGGCAGCGGCGAGGCCCAGCAGGACCTTGCGGCGATGGAGCGACTTGATGGAAGCGGGCGGACGATGAGACATGCGGTACTCCTTTCAGAGGGTCAGACAGCGGAATTCGGTGGGGAGGCGGCCGTTTCGGAATGGCTCGGCTTGGGACTGAGAATAGGTTTTTATGCTGCGGGGCAGCAATACGTCGTTTGACGTAAGGGGGTTGGGGTAGAACCTGAATGAACAAGAAGAACTGCTGCGCCTTACGGGCACAGGTTATTTTTAGCGTTCTCGTGCGTTTGGAAAGCCCTGCAAACTGATCTATTAAAAATCCAGTCTTTGCGAGTTTTAAATTTACCTATTAGACCCATGGCTTTGATCCGGCATCGTTTTTGAAAAAAATTGGATGAATCGCCGTACTGTCAAACAAATTCAGGGTCTGTACTTAAAATAGGGTATTGCTAATGACAGCCATTTTTAATAGATGCGGATTAAAACTGTAAAAATATGGCGTAACTCAATTTCACTATATTTCTTTAAAGAATTTAAATTTCTTTATAACAACTTTCTCTTTTTCCGTAAACCGGTTTTTACAAAATATTGTAAAAACTACTTGTGAAGAATAAAATAATTACATAAGATCCACACCAGAAAAAGATTTAACGGCTTGAGAGGCAAAGGAACTACCCTATTTGCAATCGTTTATTGAGCAAATACGCTTGTTACGTTTTATAAAAACAGAGAAAAGCTTTTGAGACATTATTTATTGGCTGGCATTAATCCGGCATCTAATAAATTAACAAATTGGATCAACGGATTTCTTCTTCCCAATTTTTATCGCCTGCTTTATTCCATTGTTATCTGCACGGTTGGCGCTAGCGCATATGCGCAAAATCACATAACGCCCTCTCCAGCGGAAACGCAAAAAAATGAAAGCATTGATAAGGTAATTCCGGACGACAAAAACCAGCCAGAAATAGTTGGAAGCCAAAAAATACTGAATGACCCTTATACCGGCATCGTGGTCAACCAGTCGATTACTGTGGCAGGCCAGGATTTCTTTCAGTATTTCATTGCGGCGTGGCGTGATAAGGACATGGTCGAGAAATTCGAGATCTCAATAAGCGAACGCCCGTCTGCCCGACTGGGTAGCCAGATCTGGATTAACTATGGACAGAAACGCATTTTTCAGACATTTCTGCCGGCTGCCCGGGCTGCGATCAAACCCTTGAGCCTTGCAGCCGCGGACGCGGTTTACGAGGGAATAGTCCAGGCCGATGTACAAAGATTGATGTTTCGGGACCCAGACCTTGGGCCTGACGAATTTTAAAAGTAGAGCAGTTCATGAACAAATTAGTCGCGATAAAAACGATAAGCGTCGCCATCATTTTTTCAAATATCCTTTCATTTCCTGGCCAAGCGTTTGCCACTGAAATGGTGTACACCCCGCTCAACCCTTCGTTTGGCGGGAATCCGAATAACGGAATTGTGCTATTGAACGGCGCCACGGCAACGAATAAACATAAGGATTCGGCATCCTCGCTGGCTAGCAACAGCCTTTTGCAAAAAACGCCATTGCAAACATTTAACGATAATCTCGAGCGCGCAATTCTGGGGCAACTTGCCTCGTCGGCATCGCAGAAGCTATTGGGCGGAGCCGGCGGCCTGACTCCGGGAACAGTCGAGACCGGAAATTTCACGATCCGTATCTCAGATCTTGGTGGTGGCGCGCTGCAAGTCACGACGACGGACAAGGTCACAGGCATCTCGACTTCATTCCAGGTCGGACAATGACTTCAGGCCGCAATGTCCCGATTCGGGCTTTTTTAAAATACTGCGTGATCCTGGCCATGTTTTCCTTTATCGGCGGTTGCGCTGTTTCACACCCGCCGTCCGAAACAAGCCCGGGCGCCCAGCTTTCTCCTACTACGCGCTTTACTCTGGACCTTGTGTCACTGCCGCCGCCCAAAGGCAAGGTGCCAGCCGCTGTTTATGGCTTTCGGGACCAGACCGGCCAATATAAATCGGCGCCGGACAGCTCATTTTCAACTGCAGTCACGCAGGGCGCCGCGGCGATGCTGATTAAATCGCTTCGGGATTCGGGATGGTTCATTCCGGTCGAACGCGAAAATCTCCAGAACCTGCTCACCGAAAGAAAGATCATCCGCGCGCTTGAAATGCCGCAAACCAAAGACACGCCAGTTATCCAGATTCCGCAGCTGATGCCGGCGGCGATCATTATCGAAGGCGGCGTCATTTCCTACGAAAGCAATGTGCGCACCGGCGGCATCGGGGCCCGTTTTCTTGGAATCGGCTTGTCGAACCAGTATCGCGTCGACCAGGTGACCATCAACCTTCGCACCGTCGACATTCGCGGCGGACAAATACTGCAAAGCATATCGACGACCAAGACGATTTATTCCTATGAAGTTCGCCCCAGCGTCTTCAAGTACGTGAACTTCAAGGACTTGGTTGAATTCGAGGCGGGAACGACACGCAACGAACCTGCCCAGATGTGCGTGAAGGAGGCGATCGAGGCAGGCGTGGCGCACCTGATCGTCCAGGGCATCAAGGACGGCAACTGGCAGTTGAAGGACGAGAAGGAAATCAATTCTCCAGTGGTGCAGAAGTATCTCAGGGAAGCAAGTGGCCAGATGTCGTCTTCGGACCGAACCACTTATACCGTCGTCGAACCGGCATCGCCGAGCTGACATGCAGAACTCGGTCTCCATGCAGGGCGGCGTATGCGCCGGTCCAGGGAAAGCGCACTGGAAGACCGTGACGGTGCTGGGCTTCATCTTGTGCCTTGCAGCCTCAAGCAGTCATTGCGGCGACTTGGCAGGGCCCGAGTTGACCGCATCGCGACTCAGTCCGGCGATGTCGAGTTCCCTGGTGGAGCCCGAGCAGCAAAAGCGGGTAGCACAGTCGAATGAAGGACCGAAGATAAGCGTTGCTGAGCAGGCTCGCAAGCTCTCGGCGAGCGATATCGCCAATACCGGGAACGCTCAGGCAAATGCCATCAATGTGACGCAAAGCGGTATTGGGAACCTTGTCTCCGCAACGCAGACCGGAAACGGAAATTCGCTAGACCTCCGCCAGGGCGGTGACGGGAACAATGCACGGCTTTCGCAGCAAGGCAGTAATCGTCTGACCCTGGAGCAGGTCGGCATAGGACATCGGGCAGACATACAGCAGATAAATGGCGGTCCTGCGATCACGATACGGCAGGCCGGTGGGGAAAGCTTTATCAAGGCAACCCAGTACTAAAGACCGCTGGGTTGGGTAACACGACAAGGTCTTATAAAAACAGGAGATTTACCGTGAACTTCAAACTTTCCGCTGTATCCGCTGCTGTCGTGCTGGCATGCTCGATGAGTTCCGCTTTCGCAGCAGATTCGTCTTCCATTGATCAATCTGGCAGTAACAACACTGCGTCCGTCCTCCAAGAGGCAAATTTTACTTCCAGCAACAATACGTCTTCAATCAACCAAAGTGGCAGTGCCAATAATGCTGGTGTGCAGCAAGTTGCTAATGTTGGCAACGCTGTGTCCACAATCGTCGAATACTCCGGTGCTAACGACAATCTGTCACAGGTCTATCAGGCGTCGAGTTCCAGCGTGGCCGCGTCGATAACGAATGCCGGCTCCTCCAATCGCGGCAATGTATCGCAAAGCCGGGTATCGACGTCTTCAGGCTCCGTCATTCAGTCCGGAACCAGCAACACTGGCTTCATCAACCAGAGCGATGGTTCTAACCAGTTCGCAAGCATCAACGCCAGCACCTATGGCGTAAATGGCGTCAACAACTATGCCAATGTGACTCAAACCGGCACTGAACAGTCGGTAGCAATCGAACAAAGCTATGGGTCATTTAACAAGTTGACTGCCAAGCAAACCGGTGGAAACGACAGGGCGACCCTGGCCCAGGCCGGCAACGGGAATTTCCTTGAAACATTGCAGAATGGCACGGGCGCTCTGAATGTGGTAAATGGTTCCCAAACGGGTGACCGCAATACTGGCTACGTCACGCAATCAGGCAGCGATCTGAGCGCGAGCCTGTCGCAGCCCGGCAGCGACAATACGGCAAACCTGTCGCAGACCGGCAGCAGCAGCACAATGAGTGTCGGCCAGCGCGGCAATCTCAACAACGGCAAAGCGACGCAGGCAGGTAATAACCAGTACGCAAACCTGGATCAGACTGGCAGCAGCAACACGGCGAGCTTGTCGCAAATCGGGGATAGAAACTACATCTACGCATCGCAAGGCGGCATTTCAAATAAGGGCGAACTCAGCCAGAATGGCATATCGAATGTCGCATCGCTGACGCAGAGCGGTTCATCGAACGCTGCCTTGATGGAGCAAATTGGTGATTTCAACACCGCATCGTTGCTCCAGTCCGGCAACAGCAACGTCGCGAACATTTCGCAGAAGGGCAATTCATTTGCAAGCTACAACACCCAGTCCGGCTCCTCCAACACGATCACCGTGACCCAGCGTTAATTGCCTGACCTTTGTTGAAACCACCGGGATGGTGCAAGCCATCCCGAATTCACAGCGTATACACACCATGCTGGCTGACAGCGACATACAGGCCTGGCTTGCAATGAGCACGGCACAAGGCATGGTAATCATCGAACCAGCCCTGCGCTCTGCCACGACCAGGACCATCGACTACACGATCACGATCGACAAGACCGGCGCGGGAGGCACGTCCCTGGTCAACCAGTCCGGCATCAGGCATGTCGATGCTGGCGTTGCCATCTTCCTTTCCAAAAACTCGCTCAGCCTGCGAGACGGCGAGCAATGCAACCTGACCATGGTGATCCGGGAAGATGGTGTCGTTGTATATCGCAATGGATTCAGCTGCACGCCACCCAAGTAAGCAACTCTTCCCCCCGCTTCGGACCGCCTTTCTGGCGCAAAGCTTGCTTAATAAGCAGCTCAGCATAGATTCGCTCCCTAATATGGGGCGCGCGCCAGCCCGGAGCCCAATTGAACAGCACCGCCACCCAGCGCATCGTCAAGGTACGGCGCGACTACAACACATGGGTCGCCGACGAAACGCTGGAGGACTATGCGCTGCGCTACACGCCGCTGACCTTCCGGCGCTGGTCCGAATTCCGCATTGCCAATACCGCGCTGGGCGCGGTGTCCTTCCTGGCGCTCGAGGCCATCGGCGGCGCGATCACGCTGTCGTATGGTTTCACTAACGCGTTCTGGGCCATCCTGTGCGTGGCGCTGCTGATCTTTCTCACCGGCCTGCCCATCAGCTATTACGCGGCGCGCTATGGCGTCGACATGGACCTGCTCACGCGCGGCGCCGGCTTCGGCTATATCGGCTCGACCATCACCTCGCTGATCTATGCGTCATTCACCTTCATCTTCTTCGCGCTGGAAGCGTCCATCATGGCGCAGGCGGTGGAGCTGTACTTCGACCTGCCCATCAGCTGGGGCTACGTGCTGTGCTCGCTGGTCATCATCCCGCTGGTGACCCACGGCGTGACGCTGATCAGCCGGCTGCAGCTGTGGACGCAGCCGCTCTGGATCGTGCTGCTGGTGCTGCCCTATGTGTTCGTGCTGGCGAAAGAGCCGGGAGCGCTGTCCAACCTGTTGACCTTCACCGGCCGCCAGGAGGACGGCGCCAGCTTCAACCTGCTGCTGTTCGGCGCCGCCGCCACGGTGGCGATCTCGCTGGTCGCGCAGATCGGCGAGCAGGTCGACTTCCTGCGCTTCCTGCCGGAGAAGACCCGTGCCAACCGCCGCCGCTGGTGGACCGCGCTGCTGCTGGCCGGGCCGGGCTGGATCATCATGGGCGCGGCCAAGATGCTGGGCGGCGCGCTGCTGGCCTTCCTCGCCATCCAGCAGCAGGTGCCGATGGAACAGGCGATGGAGCCGACGCGCATGTACCTGGTCGGTTTCGGCTACGTGTTTTCCGACCCGGCCTGGGTGCTGGGCGCGGTCACCCTGTTCGTCGTGGTGTCGCAGGTGAAGATCAACATCACCAATGCCTATGCCGGTTCGCTGGCCTGGTCCAACTTCTTTGCGCGGCTGACCCACAGCCATCCGGGGCGCGTGGTGTGGGTGGTGTTCAACGTGCTGATCGCAGTGCTGCTGATGGAAGTCGGCGTGTTCAAGGCGCTGGAACATGTGCTGGGCATGTACTCGCTGGTGGCGGTCGCGTGGATAGGCGCGGTGGTGGCCGACCTGGTCATCAGCAAGCCGCTGGGCCTGTCGCCGCCGCACGTGGAATTCCGCCGCGCCCACCTGTATGACGTCAACCCGGTCGGCGTCGGCGCGATGCTGATCGCGTCGGTGCTGTCGATGGCGTCGCTGCTGGGCGTGTTCGGACGCATGGCGCAGGCGATGGCCCCCTTCATTGCGCTCGGCAGCGCGATGCTGGCCGCGCCGCTGATCGCGTGGGCCACGAAGGGCCGCTACTACCTGGCGCGCACCGACGTGCTGCGCGGCGGGCCCGGCCAGACGCTGCAGTGCGTGATCTGCGAAAACCATTTCGAGACGCCCGACATGGCGACCTGCCCGGCCTACAAGGGTACGATCTGCTCGCTGTGCTGCTCGCTCGACGCGCGCTGCAACGACCGCTGCAAGACCAATGCGCGGCTGTCCGACCAGTGCATGGGCGCGCTCAACCGGCTGCTGCCGAATGCCTTCACCCGCGGCCTCAAGACACGGGTCGGCCATTACCTGGTGGTGATGGCGCTGACCAGCGGCGTCATCGTGACCATGCTGGGCCTGCTGTACTACGAGGAGCTGGCCAACCTGACGTCCAGCGCCTACTACTCGCAGCAGGCCTTGCGCGGCGTGTTCATCAAGCTGTTCTCGGCGCTGCTGCTGCTGACCGGCATCGGCGTCTGGTGGCTGGTGCTGACCAGCGAAAGCCGCAGCGTGGCGCTGCAGGAGTCGGAACGGCAGACCAACCTGCTGCTGCAGGAGATCGAGGCGCACAAGCAGACCGACATCGAGCTGCAGCGCGCCAAGGAAGCGGCCGAAGCGGCCAACCTGGCCAAGAGCCGCTATGTGACCGGCATGAGCCACGAGCTGCGCACGCCGCTGAACAGCATCCTCGGCTATGCGCAGATCCTGCAGGCCGACGCCAACATGCCGGAACACCGGCGCGACGCGGTCGGCGTGATCCGGCGCAGCGGCGAACACCTGCTGAGCCTGATCGACGGCCTGCTCGACATTGCGCGCATCGAGGCCGGCAAGATGCGGCTGAACTCCGACGAGCTGCCGCTGCGGGAATTTCTCGACCAGATCGTGCGCATGTTCCGGCCGCAGGCCGCGCAGAAGGGACTGGCCTTTCGTTTCGTCGAACTGGGCCGCGCGCCGGAGTTCGTGCATGCCGACGAAAAGCGGCTGCGCCAGATCCTGATCAACCTGCTGGCGAACGCGGTCAAGTTCACCGACAACGGCACGGTCACGCTACGGTTTTCCTACGCGCGCGAGCTTGCCGAGTTCGAGATCGAGGACAGCGGCGTCGGCATTGCGCCGGAAGACATCGAGCGCATCTTCCTGCCCTTCGAGCGCGGCGCGGCGGCCAGCCAGCGCGAGGAAACCGGCACCGGGCTGGGCCTGGCCATCTGCAACATGCTGACCCACATCATGGGCGGCGAACTGAGCGTGACGAGCGTGCCCGGCCAGGGCAGCACCTTCCGCCTGAAGATCTACCTGACCGAGGTGCGCCGCCCTGGCGAGCGCAAGAAGCCGCTGGGCGAGATGGCGGGCTACCTCGGCAGCCGCAAGCGCATCCTGGTGGTGGACGACCAGGCCTCGCAGCGGCGGCTGCTGGACGCAATGCTCTCGCCGCTGGGCTTCGATATCGTGCAGGCCAGTAGCGGCGCAGCCTGCCTGGACGAACTGGCGCGCGCGCCGTTCGACCTGGTGCTGCTGGACATCGCGATGCCGGAACAGGACGGCTGGTCGGTCTGCCGCGCGATCCGCGAGCGCGGCCATGCGACGCTGCCGGTCATCATCGTATCGGCCAATGCCTTCGACGTCTCGTCGGTGCGGCACCTGGAGGACATGCCGTGCAACGACTTCATCGTCAAGCCGGTGGTGCTGGCCGAACTGCTGGCCAAGGTGCGGCTGCACACCGGCATCGACTGGATACCGCGCGCCGACGACGCGCTCGCCGACAAGCCCTCGCGCCCGGTGAAGCTGGTGCCGTCGCAGCCGCGCCTGCGCGGTCTGCTGGAGGCGGCGTCGATCGGGCATGTCAAAGGCATCCTGGCGCGGCTGGACGAGATCGAACGCATCGACAGCGCCTACCTGCCCTTTACCGCCGAGCTGCGGCACCTGGTCAAGCGCTTCCGCCTCAACGAACTGAGTTCACGACTGCAGGAGATGATCCATCATGATGTCGACAAGGTATGAAGGGGGCATGGCGGCCAGCGCCCACGTGGTGCTGATCGTCGACGACGTGCCGGAAAACCTCGCGGTGCTGTCCGACGCGCTCGACGAAGCCGGCCACACCGTGCTGGTGGCGACCGACGGCGCCAGCGCGCTGGAGCGGCTGCTGCTGGTGATGCCCGACCTGATCCTGCTGGACGCGGTGATGCCCGGCATCGACGGCTTCGAGACCTGCCGCCGGATGAAGCTGATGGACAGCGCACGCGATGTGCCGGTGGTGTTCATGACCGGGCTGACCGAGACCGAGCACGTGGTGCGCGGCTTCGAGGTGGGCGGCATCGACTACGTGACCAAGCCGATCCGCCCAGCCGAGGTGCTGGCCCGCATCAGCACGCATGTGCGCAATGCCCGCATGCTCAGCGAGGCGCGTCATACCCGCGATACGGCGTTGCCGGTGGCCTCGGCGGACCTGTCGCATTATCAGCTCACGCCGCGGGAGCTGGATGTGCTGGCGTGGATTGCGCGGGGCAAGACCAACCGGGATATTGCTGAAATTTTGGGCATGAGTCCGCGGACGGTGAACAAGCACCTGGAGCATATTTTTGTGAAGCTGGGGGTGGAGACGCGGGCAGCGGCGGCGGCGCTGGTGGCGAGCCTGCGGTAAGGGGAGTGTGACGGGCGCTGTCGGCGCTGGGACGTTATGGTTTGGAGTTGCGCGCGCAGCGACAGTTGCAGTTGACCTTGTCGTTCCGCGCAGCGACAGTTGCCGTTGCAGTTAGCCCCGCGCAGCGACAGTTGCCGTTGCCGTTGCCGTTGCCGTTGCCGTTGCGGTTGCGGTTGCGGTTGCTTGTGAAGTGGCCGTTGCCGTTGCAGTGAATCCCCGTCGATGGCGACACGTCGCCAGTGCCGAAATCGGATAAAGAAGCGTCCGCTGTCTGAGCGAAGCGAGTTTCGGACGCTTCCCGATTTCGGTGCTGGCGGCGTGTGCACCCCGCGCAGCGGGGCGCCATCATCGGGGTCGCCTTCTCTTGCCTACTTCTCTTGGCGAAGCAAGAGAAGTAGGTCGGCTGCCGGGCCGAAACCCGGCTAGGTCGTCCGGCAGGCCAGCCGGTATTGCTTCATCCGCCAGCAGGCGCACCGTCGCGAAGCCGCTTTTGCAGTTGACAACGGCTGCACGTCAGGAATACGCGCCACAGCGCAAGGCGCCGATGCTGCGTCTGCTGACAGGTGAAACATTGGGGATTCACTGCCGTGGGGAGTAGCCGGGTGTTCGGCCCGGCAGCCGACCCGCTTTTTTGCTTCGCCAAAAAAGTGGGGCAAAAAAGGCGACCCCTACGATGGCGGTCCGCTGCGCGGACTGCACGCGCCGCCAGCACCTGAAACGGGAAGCGTCCGAAACTCGCTCCGCTCAGACAGCGGACGCTTCTTTATCCGTTTCAGGCACTGGCGACGCGTCGCCATCTAACGGGGATTCACTGCAACGGCAACGGCCACGGCCACGGCAACTGCAACTGCAACGGTCGCTGCGCGGATAACAGCCACTTCACAGGCAACTGCAACGGTCGCTGCGCGGAGCTAACCGCCACCGCTGCATGGCGACGCAGCCGCACACTTCCGCTAGGCCGCCTTCGCCACTGCCACCGGCGCCAGCGCATCGCTCATCTCGCCGCCCAACGCGGCAACCAGATCCGCGATCAACTTGGACAATTCCCCAGTCATTAACGCCATGTCGGTATCGAACCGCTCATCATCGTTCTGCGAGCTGCCCTCGTTATTCTCCTTCAGCACATCCAGCGGCGCGATGCGCTTGACCGCCAGCGACTCGGTCAGCACGAAGGACACCCGGTCGGCCCAGGTCAGCGCCAGGCGCGTGCACTGCTTGCCGGACTCGATGTGGCGGCGCACGTCGGCCGCTTCCAGCGTGTGGCGCACGTAGCGCACCGTGGCCTTGCCTTCGCCGGTGGCGCGCAGTTCGGTGTCCTGGTCGACGGTGAAGCCGCCGGGCGCTTCGTCGGCCAGCAGCCATTCGGTCATGGCCGCGACCGGCGATTGCGCGACGCGCAGGGTGTCCATCGGGAACTTGTCGACGGCTTTGAGCAGCAGGCGGATCACGTCCTCGGACTTGGAGGCGCTGCCGGTGTCGATCACCATCCAGCCGTTGACCGGGTCGATCCAGACCCAGGTGCTGCTCTGGATGCTGAAGGCGCGCGGCAGCAGTTCGTCGGCGACCTGCTCCTTGAGTTCCTTCATCTGCTTGCGGCCGGGCTTGAAGCCCTGCTGCTCTTCCATCTCGGCGGCCTTGGCCTTGGCGACCTGGTTGATGACCGAGGATGGCAGCAGTTTCTTTTCCGTGCCCAGCTGCAGCAGCATCTGGCGGTTCACGGTGTGCACCAGGCCGCCGTTAGGACGCGGCGGCAGCCAGCCCTGGCTTTGCAGCTGGATGCTGGTGCAGGGCGTGAATGCCTGCGGCGCGAGCTTCTCTTCCAGCTGTTCGGGATTCATTGCCCACGGCGCGGGCAAACGGTAGATCTGCAGGTTCTTGAACCACATGGCTTCGTCGCAAAAAGCGGCCATTCTACACGGCGAAAACCTGAACCAGGACAAGCTTGCCAGCCTTGCAACGGCTTCGCCGCCTGCATGCATCAAAGTGTTGTGCTATGTTCAACTTGACTCCGGCAAGCACGATCGTCCAATCACGAAGACAAGGAAAACACCATGCAATACCGCCGCCTCGGCAACAGCAACCTGCAAGTCTCCGCCCTCTGCCTGGGCACCATGATGTTCGGCGATCAGACCGACGAAGCCGAAGCCGGGCGCATCGTCGCCTCGGCGCGCGAGCATGGCATCAACTTCATCGACACGGCGGACGTCTATACCAAGGGCGCGTCGGAACTGATCGTCGGCCGCCTGCTGAACGGCCAGCGCGACGACTGGGTGCTGGCGACCAAGCTGGGCAACCCGATGAGCAGCCAGCCCAACAGCGGCCACTACTCGCGCAGCTGGATCGTGCGCGAAACCGAGAACAGCCTGCGCCGGCTGGGCACCGACTACATCGACATCCTTTACCTGCACCGCGACTATCACGAGGAAAACCTCGACGAGGCGGTGCGCGCGCTGGGCGACCTGATCCGCGCCGGCAAGATCCGCTCGTTCGGCCTGTCCAACTTCCGCGGCTGGCGCATCGCCGAGGTGGTGCGCGCCTGCGAACGGGCCAACGTGCCGCAGCCGGTGGTCTGCCAGCCGTATTACAACCTGCTGAACCGCATGCCGGAAGTGGAGATCCTGCCGGCCTGCGCGCATTACGGCCTGGGCGTGGTGCCGTACAGCCCGATCGCGCGCGGCGTGTTGAGCGGCAAATACCTGCCCGGCCAGAAGCCGCCCGAGGACAGCCGCGCAGGCCGCAACGACAAGCGCATGATGGAAACCGAATTCCGCGACGAGTCGCTGCTGATTGCGCAGGCGCTCAGGGAGCACTGCGACCGCCGCTGCGTGCAGCTGAGCCATTTCGCAACCGCCTGGGTGCTGGCCAACCGGCATATCAGCTCGGTCATCGCCGGACCGCGGACGCTGGCGCAGATGGAAGATTATTATGCGGCGCTGGACCTGCGCCTGGACGCGGCCGAGGAGTCGATGGTCGACGGCCTGGTGCGGCCCGGCCATGCGTCGACGCCCGGCTACAACGACCCGAGCTATCCGTTCTTCGGGCGGGTGACGGGCTGAGCGCCAGGGGCTGAATGCCGGACGCCGAAGCTCAGGCCAGCGACAGTTCGCCCTGGCTGGGACCCGGCGTGTCGCCGGCCGCGCCGCGCGGCGTCAGCGCGGTGACGCGCACGCCGAGCAGTCGCAGCCGCTTTTCCAGCGGCACGCGGCGCAGGCATTCGCCGGCCGCCCGGCGGATCGCTGCCGCGTCATCGGTCGACGCCGGCAGCGTGACATCGCGGGTGACGGTGCGGAAGTCGTCATAGCGCAGCTTGATGCCGATGGTGCGCCCCACGTAGCCCTTGCGCTTCAGGTCCTCGGCCACCTTGACGCACAGCGCGGTGAAGATGCCCGACAGCGTGTCGCGGTCATGCCGCGCATGCAGGTCGCGCTCGAACGTGGTTTCTCGGCTCAGGGACTTGGGCTCGGAACTGGTCACCACCGGGCGCTCGTCCAGCCCCTGCGCCACATCCTGCAGCCACAGCGCGTAGCTGCGGCCGAAATGGGCCTGCAGAAGGCCGGCGTCGACATGCGCGAGGTCGGCGATGGTGTGCAGGCCCAGCCCCGCGAGTTTTTCCACGGCCTTTGGGCCGATGCCATTGACCTTCTTCACATGCAGCGGCCAGATGCGGGTCTCGATATCGGCCGGCGTCAGTATCGTCACGCCGTCCGGCTTGTCGAGGTCGGAGCAGATCTTGGCCAGCAGCTTGTTGGGCGCGACGCCGATCGAGCAGGACAGGCCGGTGGCGTCCCGCACCGCCTGTTTCAGCCGCCGCGCCAGCGTTTCGGTCTCTTCGTCGTGGCTGCTGAGGTCGAGGTAAATTTCATCGATGCCGCGGTCTTCCATTTCGGGCGCGATCTCCGCCACGGCCGCCTTGAACAGCTGCGAGTAATGGCGGTAGGCCTTGAAGTCGGTCGGCAGCAGCACCGCGTCGGGAGCCAGCCTGGCGGCCTTCATCACGCCCATCGCGGAGAACACGCCGAGCGCACGCGCTTCATAGGTCGAGGTGGTGACGACGCCGCGGCCGACGTAATTGCGCAGCAGCGAATAGCTGTGCGTGCCGTCGGGCTGGGGCACCGGCTGGTGCGCCGAGCCGCCGCCGATCACGACTGCGCGGCCGCGCAGTTCGGGATAGCGCAGCAGTTCGACCGACGCGTAGAACGCGTCCATGTCGAGGTGGGCGATGCGGCGGGCAGGCATGGGCAGGTCTTTACGTCAACGGTCAACCCACGGATCGACCAGGTCGAGGCGGATGCCCTGGAAATCCTTGACGTTGCGGGTAGCGAGAGTGAATCCCGGAAGGGCGCGGCAGATCGCGGCGATCTGCGCGTCGGCCATGCTGATCGGACTGCCTGCCGACTGCCGTTCGCAGACCACGTCGGCATAGCAGATCGCGGCGGCTTCGTCGAACGGGAGAATGCGTCCCGCAAACTCTTCCCGGATGATGGCGGTGCCAAGCTCAAGGAGGCCAGCCTTGCGCTTGCCTTCCGGCAGGCGCGCAATGCCGTAGCGCAGCTCGGCGACGGTGATGGCGGTAATGAAAAGGCTGTCCGCTTCCTGCCCGTCGAGCCAGTCGACGACGCCCTGCGCGGGCACAGGCCGCATCAGCTCCGCCAGCACGCTGGTGTCGAGCACGAGCATGTCAGAAGTCGGCCGGGCGAGGCGCGTCGGCGCGCGGCGGCAACTCGAGGTCGACCCCATTCACCGCCTTGAAACGCGCGCTGATGCGGCTGCCCAGGCCCTTGGCCGAGGGTGCGCCGGTCAGGGCCTTGCGCAGGATGCAGCGGACTTCCTCCTCCATTGAATTTCCGTGGACTGCCGCCTCGACGCGCAGTCTCGCCTTCAATTCCTCATCGAGGTTCCTGATGGTCAGACTCGCCATGACATTTTCCTCCGCGATCAATGCATGCAATGATAGCAGCCGGAAAGTCGGCTCTCAATGCAGGCCGCTCATCCCTGCCACCCGCTCCACCCTCTGCACCAGCACCCACGGCTTGACCACCACCGCCCACATTTCCAGGTCCACCTGCAGCCATGCCGCGGCCTGGATATCGCTGACGCGGGCCAGGCGGCCGTCGGCCATCCATTTCTTCACCGCCGCGGCGTCGTCGCGGGCGATGGCGACCGCGACTGCGATCAGGTCCAGCGTCTCGTCGACCGCGACGACGTTGCCGCCGGCGTAATGGCGCTGCAGTTCGGTCCATCTGAGTTTCGAGGTTTCCTGGTTGAGCCGTGTCTTCAGCTCGGCGTCCTTGTCCTGTTCCATGGCGATGTCAGTAGTGTGGTGGTGGTTCATGCGCGTTGAGCCCGTCGCCGCCGCTGCCCTGCCCGGCTTCGGCAATGCGCTTGGCGAGCAGGCCGCACAGCGCTTCGAGTTCATCGATGCGGCGCTGCTGCCGGTAGACCGTGCTGTTGAGCGAGTCGAGCAGGTCTTCCTGCCGCGCCAGTTTGATTTCGATGTCGACCAGGCGTTCGTCATCCATGCTGCTTTCCTCCGGTTTTATTCGATGTGTTCCTGCCGGTGCGGCAGGCGTCGGAACAGTAGCGCACGGTGTCCCAGTTCAGCGCCCACTTGCGGCGCCAGGTGAACGGCCGGCCGCAGGCGGCGCATACCTTGACCGGCAGGCCATGCGGATTGCGCACCGCGCCGGCCTTCATGACGCCCTGGGCTTCTGCAGCAGCGCCTTCAGGTTGGCCAGCCGGTTCTGCGGCGTGATGGTCTCGGCCTCGGTCGGCACCGCGTCGCCCTCGTCGAGCTTCATCTCCTTGATGAAGCGCGACATGTCGCAGTTGATGCTTTCCCGCGCCCGCTTGCGCTTCTTGCACCAGGTGATGTGCAGTGTGCGCTGGGCGCGGGTGATGCCGACATACATCAGCCGCCGTTCTTCCTGGATGCGCGCGCCCATCAGCTCCATCGGCGCGTCCGGGTCGCCCTTGTGCGGCAGGATGCCCTCCTCCACGCCGACCAGGAACACGTGCGGGAACTCCAGCCCCTTGGACGCATGCAGCGTCGACAGCCGCACCGCGTCCGGCTCCTCGTCCTTCCCTTCGAGCATGGTCATCAGCGCGACCATCTGGGTCAGGTCCAGCAGGCTTTTCTCGGCACTTGCGCCGTCGCGGCCGCCGGTGCCCTTTTCCTTCAGCCAGCTGGTGAAGTCGATCACGTTCTGCCACTTGCCCTGCGCGCCGCGGTCGTCGAAGGCGTCGTACAGGTAGGCTTCGTAGTTGATCGCCTTCATCATGTCGTCCAGCACTTCGCCTGCGGTCTCGCCGGGCCGGTGCGCGCGCGACTCGAGCTGGTTGATGAAGGTGGCGAAGTCGCGCAGCGGCGTCAGCTGCCGCTCCGGCAGCTTGGCCTCGATGCCGCCCTTGAACACCGCCTCGAACAGCGAGCACTGCCACTGGCCGGCGAAATTGCCCAGCACTTCCAGCGTCGACTTGCCGACGCCGCGCTTGGGCGTCGTCACCGCGCGGATGAAGGCCGGGTCGTCGTCCGAGTTCGCCACCAGCCGCAGGTAGCTCATGATGTCCTTGATCTCGGCGCGGTCGAAGAAGCTCTGGCCGCCCGACATCACATACGGGATGCGCTCGCGCCGCAGCGCCTGCTCGAACACCCTGGCCTGGTGGTTGCCGCGGTACAGGATCGCGTAGTCCGAGAACTTGCCGCGCCGCTCGAAGCGGTGGGCCGACAGCATGATGGCGACCTGGTCGGCCTCGTGCTCGTCGTCCTGCATGGCCAGCACCTTGACCGGGTCGCCGAGGCCGTGCTCGGACCAGAGCGCCTTCTCGAACAACTTGGGATTATTGGCAATGACCGAGTTGGCCGCCTGCAGGATGCGGGTGCTGGAGCGGTAGTTCTGCTCGAGCTTGATCACCTTCAGGTCGGGGAAGTCGACCTGCAGCGTGCGCAGGTTCTCGATCGTCGCGCCGCGCCACGCATAAATGGCCTGGTCGTCGTCGCCCACCGCGGTGAACATCGGCTTCTTGCCCACGCCCGTCACCAGCAGCTTGACCAGCTCGTACTGGCAGGTGTTGGTGTCCTGGTATTCGTCGACCAGCAGGTAGCGCAGCTTGCGCTGCCACTTGTCGCGCACCGTGTCGTTGGACTGGAACAGCTGCACCGGCAGCCGGATCAGGTCGTCGAAGTCGACCGCCTGGTAGGACGCCAGCGTGGCCACGTAGTCGCGGTAGATGCGCGCGGCCTGGGCCTCGTCCTCCGTCACGGCCTGCCTGATGGCGGTGTCGGCATCGACCAGGCCGTTCTTCCACAGCGAGATGGTGTTCTGGATGCGGCGGATCAGCTGCTTGTCGGTCGTCATCGCCATGTCCTGCACCAGCGAGAAGCAGTCGTCGCTGTCCATGATGGAGAAGCGGTCCTTCAGGCCCAGCTCGCGCGCCTCGCGCCGCAGGATCTGCACGCCCAGCGAGTGGAAGGTGGACACGGTGAGCTGCTTGGCCAGCCGCGGCTCCTTGAGCAGCTTGGCGATGCGCTCCTGCATTTCGAGCGCGGCCTTGTTGGTGAAGGTCAGCGCGGCGATGTGGCGCGCATCGTAGCCGCACTCCTCGATCAGGTGCGCGATCTTTTGCGTGATGACCCGGGTCTTGCCGGAGCCGGCGCCGGCCAGCACCAGGCACGGCCCGTCCATGTACTTGACGGCTTCGCGCTGCGGGGCATTCAGGCCAAACTGGGGGGTGGTGGACATGCGGGGAGGTACCTCGAAAAGAAGCAGGCTATTGTAGCGGTTAGCGGGAAACCGGTCCGGCGCGGCGCGATCGGCAGCGGCGATGCGCTCCGGCCACCAGGTCCGGCGAATGCATGCCCGCACCCCGATGCACTCATGGTAAAGTCCCCTCTTCCCCAAATTCCGATCGAGCGCCGCAGGCTGTCCACGGCGCGCTGCTGCCATGAAATTTTCCCATCTCGTTGAAATCAACGACCCCCTGAATCCCCTGATCGAGCCGCTGTCGCGCGCGCAACTCTGGCGCGGGCTGGTGCTGCGGGCCGAGCAGCCCAAGATGTTCGTGCCGCATCTCGACGCCTGCGACATCCTGGAAAAATCGGCCGCGCTGGTCGAGCGCGAATTGCGCTATGGCGAAACGGTGATCCGCGACCGCGTCAGCTACCTGCCGCAGATGCAGGTGCATTACCACGTGCCGCAGCAGAACGACATCCCGATGTCGGACCTGACCATGACGATCGAGGAGCCGCAGCCGGGCGTGCTGTACGTGCGCTTCATCTACGACGACCACAAGACCGGCGAAGACCCGGCGGAAGCCTTCTACAACGAGTTCCGCCGTTCGGCCTACCAGGAGTCCGACATCGACACCATACGCACGGTCAGGGAGCTGGCCGGGAACGGCTCGCTGGGCTAGGCGCCACGCCCGGACCCGGCCTGGCCGCCGGGTCCGCGGCCGGCTGGAAAAGCCTGTCGCAGGGCGCCGGCAGCGTGCGCTGCATTGCGCCGCCCTCCGCGCCCGCGCCCGCGCCGCCGCAGCCCGAAAAAATGCTTGGTCAGGCGCGCCGCTGATGAAATTCCAGCTGCCTCGCCTGCTTCGTTTCCTTCCCCTACTTCGATTTGCCGCCCTTGCGATGCGGCTTGGCGCCGGCCTTCTTGTCTTCCACCCGGCGCTCGGCGCCGCGCTTGGGCACGGTCAGCGTGATCTTGCCGGAAGCCGGCTTGGCCGCGGCCGGCGGGCCGTCCGCATGGCTGATGCGCAGTTGCTGGCCGGCGACCCAGACGGTCTTCAGGTGCTGCAGCAATTCCTTGGGCATGCCTTCCGGCAGGTCCAGCACGCTGTGGTCGTCGAGTATCTCGATATGGCCGATGTACTTGGCGTCCAGCCCGGCTTCGTTGGCGATCGCGCCGACGATGTTGGCCGGCTTGACGCCATGCGCGTTGCCGACCTCGATCCGGTAGCGTTCCATTCCGATGTCGCTCTTGGGCTTGCGCTCCTTGCGGGTCGCAGCGTCGCGTTCCGGCGCTTCCGCGCGCGGCGGGCGCTCGGTGCGCTCGGTGCGCTCGGTGCGCGGGGCTGGTTCACGTGCAGCCGGTTCACGTGCCGCGGCGGGCGCGGCGCGTTCGGTGCGCTCCGGCCGTTCGGTGCGCTCGGCGCGTTCCGGCCGCGGCGCGGCTTCACGGGCCACGGGCGCTGCCGCCGGGCTTGCCGCCTGCGCGCCGGCCCGGCTCAGGTGCAGCTGGCGGCCGGCGATGCGCACGCCCTGGAGCTTGCTGACGATGTCTTCCGGCAGGCCCTCGGGCATGTCGAGCAGCGTGTGGTCGTCGTTGATGTCGATGCGGCCGATGCTCTTGCCGTCTATCCCGGCTTCATTGGCGATCGCGCCGACGATATTGCCGGGCTTGACGCCATGCATCGCGCCGACCTCGATCCGGTAGCGGGCCATGCCGGCGTCGGAAGGCCGTTCGGTGCGCTCGCCGCGTTCCGCCCGTGGCGACGCCGGCCGGTCGCTGCGTTCGAAGCGTTCCGGACGCTCGGCGCGCTCGAAGCGCTCCGCACGTTCGGGCCGCTCGCTGCGTTCGGCGCGCTCGAAGCGAGCCGGCCTTTCCTCGCTGGCAAAACGTTCCGGCTGCGCATCACGGCGCGGCTTTTCCAGCAGCAGCGGCACATCGCCGCGGGCCATGCTGGCCAGCGCGGCGGCGATTTCCACCGCCGGCACATTGCGTTCGCGCTCGTAGTCCTCGATCAGCGAGCGGTAGATGTCCAGCCCGCCGGCGGCCAGCGTATCGGCGATCTGGTCCTTGAAGCGCGCGATGCGCACGTCGTTGACCGCCTCGATGCTGGGCAGCGTCAGCGGCGACACCGGCTGCCGCGTCGCCCGCTCGATCACGCGCAAGAGGCCCTTCTCGCGCGGCGTGATGAACAGGATAGCCTCGCCGCTGCGCCCGGCGCGGCCGGTGCGGCCGATCCGGTGGGTATAGCTTTCCGGATCGTGCGGCACGTCATAGTTGATCACGTGGCTGATGCGCTCCACGTCCAGCCCGCGGGCGGCGACGTCGGTCGCCACCAGGATGTCGATCTTGCCATCCTTCAGCATCTGGATCGTGCGCTCGCGCTGCTGCTGGTTGATGTCGCCGTTGATGGCCGCCGCCGAGAAGCCGCGCGCCTGCAGCTTGCCGGCCAGCTCCTCGGTGCCCAGCTTGGTGCGGGCGAAGATGATCATGCCGTCGAAGGTTTCCGCTTCCAGGATGCGGGTCAGCGCGTCGAGCTTCTGCATGCCGCTGACCAGCCAGTAGCGCTGGCGGATGTTGTCGGCGGTGCCGGTCTTGGCGGCGATCGTCACTTCCTGCGGGTTCTGCAGATAGGTCTGCGCGATGCGCTTGATCGCCGACGGCATGGTGGCCGAGAACAGCGCGGTCTGGCGCGACGCCGGGGTTTTCTGCAGGATGGTCTCGACATCGTCGATGAAGCCCATGCGCAGCATTTCATCGGCCTCGTCCAGCACCAGCGTCTTCACCTGCGACAGGTCCAGCGAATTCTTTTCCAGGTGGTCGATCACCCGTCCCGGTGTACCCACCACCACGTGCACCCCGCGCCGCAGCGCGCTCAGCTGCGGGCCGTAGCTCTGGCCGCCGTAGATCGGCAGCACGTGAAAGCCGGGGATATGCGTCGCATAGCGCTGGAAGGCCTCGGCCACCTGGATCGCCAGTTCCCGCGTCGGCGCCAGCACCAGCGCCTGCGGCGCGCTCTGGCGGATGTCGAGGCGCGCCAGGATGGGCAGCGCGAAGGCGGCGGTCTTGCCGGTGCCGGTCTGCGCCTGCCCCAGCACGTCGCGGTTGGACATCAGCAGCGGGATGGTGGCGGCCTGGATCGGCGACGGCGTCTCGTAGCCCAGCTCGTTCAGTACGCGCAGGATGGGTTCGCCAAGGTTCAATTCGGCAAACAGCGGGAAGGGTGTTTCAGACATGGCGGGACTCACAGATGGCGGAAGCGGTGGAAAAACAAGGGACGTAGTCTACTCTGTTGAGCGCGGCGGAGGTGGCTTGTGGGACAAGGATGCGCCGGAAGGCGCAGGCGGGAGCCGGCAAATCCATCCGGGTTGCCGGCCGGCCACGTTTTACCGGCGCGGCGCCGGCGGCCAAACGCGCAAGGATGCAGGCGCTAGAGGACCGCGCGTCCCAGCATGTACAAGCCGATCGCCAGCATCCAGATCATGAAGCAGCGGCGAAACACCTCCGGCTTCATCCGGTGCCGGATGCGCTGGCCCGCCAGCATGCCCGCCATGGCCGGCAGCAGCGCCAGCAGCGAGGTCCAGGTCACCGACATGGCCATCCGCCCGCCGCCCAGGAGGCCCAGGCTCAGGCCGATCGCGCAGGTGCTGAAGGTCAGGCCGAACGCCTGTATCAGTTCGTCCTTGTCGAGCTTCAGCGAAATCAGGTAGGGGATCAGCGGAATGACCGCCAGCCCGGAGGCGCCGTACAGCATGCCGGACAGCAGGCCGACCGCTGGCGCGAGCCGCCGTTCCAGCCGCGGCGGCACGTAAAACTGCGGCGCGAGCAGGCCGAACACGCCATAGGCCGCCAGTACGCCGCCCAGGATGCCGGCCACCAGCGCGCCATGCGCCAGCAGCCTGGAGCCGAAAAACGCGCCGGCCAGCAAAGTGAGCAGCAGCGGCGCCAGCCGGCGCAGCAGCTGGCCGAAACGCGGCCCGCTCAGCAGTTGCCAGGTATTCGTCACCAGCGTCGGCACCGCGAGCAGCGCGACGGCTTCGGGCGTGGCCATGAACAGGCCGAGCACGCTCATGGCAACTGTGGGCAGGCCCATGCCGATCACGCCCTTGACCATGCCTGCCAGCATGAAGGTCAGGCCGACCACGGCCAGTGTAGCCGGCGACATTGTCATGCGGCGCCTGTCCCGTCAGGCCGGCCGCTGCGGCGGGGGTGGTTCATGCCTTCTTCTTGGGCACCCAGGACACGCTGATGCTGCCCTCCAGGACAAAGGTCTGGCAGGCCATCCGGTAGCCCTGGTCCAGGTCTTCCTGCGTCAGGTGCTTGCGTTCCTTGTCCTTGACCTTGTCGGTATGCTCGATGCCCTGCTCTATCCTGCACTTGCAGGTGCCGCACTTGCCGCCGCCGCACAGGAAGGGGATGCCGCCCTGTTCGCGCAGCGAGACCCGCAGCAGGTTGCTGTTGTCGGGCGCGGTGGCGACCTTGTTGCCGTTGGTGATGAACGTGACTTCTATCATGTGGTTTTCCTGGGGCTGCGCGGCCGGTTTGATTCAAAGGACGCGCACCAATTCGATGTCCAGCGAGCCGAAGCCCGACAGCGCCTCCAGTTCGCGCCGCGCTTCCTCTATCGTGGGAAAACGCGGCAGGAACTTGGCCGGCACGTGGTTGACCGCGCTGCCTTCGCCTTCTTCGGTGATGATGACCTTGCCCTCGCCCGTCGTCTCGGCCAGCACGAACACAGCGCGCTTCCTGCCGCAGAAGAGGTAGTCGTACTGCTCGACCGGACGCATGCCGTCGGCCGGGTCGGTGCGGTACTGTCCGGGCTTGCTGGTCAGGATGATGTACATGGCGCAGGCTTTTCGTAGCGTCAGGCGATGCGGGTAATGCCGTCGCCGCGTGCCGCCAGCGCCGGGTCGATGTTGTCCTGGCTCAGTTCGATGTCATGCTCGATCCAGAGCTGGCATGCGAGCCGGTAGCCTTCGTCTAGCTTGTCGCCGAGTTGTTTCTTTTCCTTCCAGTTGGGCGCCGGCAGCTGCTCGCCGCCGCGGATGACGATGCAGGCGCACTTGGCGCACTTGCCCATGCCGCAGCCATAGGACAGGTTGGGATAGGGGAACTGCTTGATGCCGGCCCGCACGACGAGGTTGGTGTTTTCCTTGACCTCGCCTTCATGGATCCGGCCGTTCTTGTGCAGCAAAATTTTCGGCATGGCTATGTCCGCGTCTCGGTTGATCGGGATCGTGCTCAGGCCGCGGCAGGCTCGCCGGCCAGGTCGTGGGCAAAGCTGAAGCTGTCGGTGTAGATGTGGGCGGCGCTGGCGCCGTGGGCCAAGAAAAGCTGCCGGGCGTCTCGGATCATCGCCGGCGAGCCGCACAGGTAGAGCGCATGCTCTTCCAGGCTGCCGAAATCCTGCACCACCGCCTGCTGCACATAGCCGCGGCGGCCGGTCCAGCCGGGGCCGGGCCGTGACAGCACCGGCACGTACTGGAAGTCGTACAGCCGGTCGCCCCAGGACCGGATTTCCTCGTCCAGATACAGGTCGGCTTCGTCGCGCATGCCCCAATACAGCGCCACCGGCGGGCAATCCGGGTCGTCCATCAGCGACTGCAGGATGCCGCGCATCGGCGCCAGCCCGGTGCCGGTGGCGGCCATGATCAGCGGCCGGTAGTCCGCGCTGCGGTAATGGAAGGCGCCCAGCGGCAGCGTGATGTCGAGCCGGTCGCCGGCGCGCAACTGCGCCAGGCGACGGTCGGTGAAATTGCCGCCCGGGACGCGCCTGACATGGAAGTCGAGCTGGCTGCCCGCCGGCGCCGACGCCATCGAGAAGCTGCGCACCGAGCCGTCCTCCAGGTGGACGTTCATGTACTGTCCTGTCCGGCCAGGAAAAGCGGCGGCTCGTCGCCTTCCACGTCGAGCAGCAGGTGATTGACGCTGCCGCACAGGGGTCGCACGTCGCGCACCACCGCGCTGTGGCGGCGCGGCTCCGGCGTCGCCTCGGCAATGCCCGGCTCGATGACCAGGTCGCTGTGCGGCCGCGCCTGGCATGCCAGCGCATAGCCGTCCGCCGCTTCCTCCGGCGTCAGGCCGAACGGCTCGTCCTCGTACGACACCGTGCCGTCGAGCAGCCGCACGCGGCAGGTGCCGCAGCCGCCCATGCGGCAGTCGTGGGCCAGCGCAACGCCGGCGCGCAGCGCCGCATCTAGCACGGACTCGCCGTCCTCGACGCTGAAGCGCTTATCCGAATTGAACAACATTACCTGGTATGCCATCTTGTGCCCCGTCTGCTGCCCGGACCGGCCGGGAATGCCTTATTTCTTGATATCCGCTTCCACCAGAACGTCATAGCCTTCGCCGGCCAGCGCGTCCTTCAGCGCCTGCAGCGCGGCCACGCCGCATGCGGTGTCCTGCTCGCCGTTGCCGCCGCTCAGGCCGACGCCGCCGATGACCTCGCCATTGACCACTACCGGGAAGCCGCCGACGAAGACGGCGAACTTGCCATCGAAGCTCCACTGGATGCCGAAGGCTTCGTTGCCGGGCAGCGCCGGGCCGTTGGGCGCGGTGTTGAACAGATGCGTGGAGCGCTTGTGGCCGGCAGCGGTGAACCCCTTGTTCCACGCGATCTGCGGGCCGGTGATGCGGGCGCCGTCCATCCGATCCATGGCCAGCGGATAACCGCCGTCGTCGACCACGCAGATGGTTTCGAGCACATTGATCTGGCGCGCCTTTTCGATGGCCGCCGCGATCATCAGCCGCGCTTCGCGCAGTTCCAGCTTGATTGCCTGTTTCATGTCTGTCCTTTTTCGACCGGGCGCTCAGGCGCCGCGGTATACCGTCTTGATCTGGGTGTAGAACTCGAGGCCGGTGCGCCCGGACTCGCGGAATGTCGAGGTGCTCGACGACTTCAGCCCGCCGAACGGCGCATTGATCAGGTTGCCGGTGGTCGTGCGGTTGATCTTGACCGTGCCGGACTGGATGTCATGCGCGAAGCGGTGGCTGTAGCGCGGGTTGGCGGTGACGATCGCCGCCGACAGGCCGTACTCTGTGTCGTTGGCCTTGGCGATCGCGTCCTCGTAGCTGTCGACCTCGATGATCGCCAGCACCGGCCCGAAGATTTCCTCGCGGGCGATCCGCATCTGCTGGGTGACGTCGGTGAAGACCGCCGGCGCGACGTAATAGCCGTGCGCCAGGTCGCCGTCCCGCAGCCGCTCGCCGCCGGCCAGGTGGGTCGCTTCCTGCTTGCCGATGGCGACATAGGACAGCACGTTTTCCATCTGCTTCTCGCTCGCCAGGGGACCGATGTCGGCGCCCGCGGTGGAGCCGCTGCCGACCTTCATCGTCCTGACCTTCGCCAGCAGCTTGTCGGTGAAGGCCGACCTGACCTGCGACATCACCAGGATGCGGCTGGTGCCGGTGCAGGCCTGGCCCGACAGCGACAACCCGCCCTTGACGGCGAGGTCGACCGCGAGATCGAGGTCCGCGTCTTCCATCACGATCAATGGGTTCTTGCCGCCCAGCTCCATCTGGGTGCGAGTCGTCATCGGCACCGAGCGGTGGATGTGACGGCCGGCGCCGGTCGAGCCGGTGAAGGAAATCGCTCGCACTTCCGGCGCCTCGGTAATGGCGGCGCCGATGTCGCCGGCGCGGCCGGTGACGAGGTTGAGCACGCCTTTCGGGATGCCGGCCTGTGCCAGCGCCTCGGTCAGCCGCAGCCCGGCGAGCGGCGCTTCGCTCGACGGCTTGAAGACCACGGTATTGCCGGTGATGAGCGCCGGCGCGATCTTGCGCGCCGGGATGGAGATCGGAAAATTCCACGGCGCGATCACGGTGACCACGCCCAGCGGCTCGCGCAGGCTGTAGACCGTCATGTCCGGGTCGTCGTTCGGATAGGTCTCGCCGCCGAAGCTCTGGCCTTCGACCGCGTAGAAGCGCAGCGTCTGGGCCGAGCGCATCACCTCGTCCCGCGCCAGCGCCAGCGACTTGCCCTCTTCGCGCATCAGCTCCTCGCCGAAGCGCTGCGCATTCTGCTCGAGGTAGGCGGCCGCGCTGTTGAGCATGGCGGCGCGCCTGGAGATCGGGGTTTTCTTCCAGGCTTCAAAGGCGGCGGCGGCGGCGCGCACGGCCTGGCGCGCATCGTCCGCGCTGGAAGCCTGGAACAGGCCGACCAGGTCGCGGCTGTCGGCGGGGTTGCGGTTCTCGAAGGTGCGGCCGGTGACGCTCACGGTCCATTCGCCATCGATGTAATTGGAAAATTGCTGTGAATTGCTCATTGCATGGCCTTGTTCAAGAGATGCGGAACCGACGAACGCGCCGCCGCTGCCCGGGGCGGGCTGCGCGTCCTTCTGGCATGTCTGGCGAGCTCAGGCGGCGGCCAGGGCCGGCGCTTCGCTGCGCTGCTCGACGTAGTCGTGATAGAGCGCCGTGGTATACAGCAGGCGCATGCGGGCGCCGAGTTCGCAGATCTTCAGGCAGCGCTGCTGCAGCTCGGGCGTATTGGCATGCTCCAGCACGATCTGGTAGCCGCGCTCGCCGTGGATCTCATCGGACGAGATATGCAGGTCGAAGAATTCCACTTCCTCGTCGGTGAAGCCGTATTTCTCGCGCAGCGTCGGCGTCTGCTTGCGGTAGATGGACGGCACCTGCGATTCCAGGCCGACCACCAGGCCGGCGACGGCCACGATCGGGTCTTCGCGCATCGCCACCGCGTAGCACCAGCTCTGCAGTCCCAGCGTGGTCGGCGACATGTTGTCCGGGTCGGTCACGCGCTCCCGGGTGGTGCCGCAGGCCTCGGCGAAGCGGATCAGCAGGTCGGTGTGGCGGTCGCCGCCGATTTCCTCTTCATACATATTGGCCAGCAGGAAGTCCTTGGCCTCGGTGTAGCGCTCCGGCATGCGGGCATACAGGTAGCCGAGGTAGTCGGCGAACGGGCCGACGTAGTGGTAATGGTTTTCCGCCCAGCGCGCCAGGTGTTCCCGGCTCAGCGTGCCGTTGGCCCAGGCCAGGCTGAACGGCGACGCATTGGCGCTCCTGCCCTTGATCGCGTTCTCCAGCGCGGTGCGAAACTCATCTCTGTTCATTAATGCAGTCATGGGTATCTCCATTGAAATTGAAAGGTCGGTAAGGAAAAGCGCGCCATGCTGCATTGCGCTTCTTCCGGCGGGATGCTGCGCCCGGCCAGGGGTCCTGCAAGTCGGCTGCCTGCCAGGCTGCCACGTTTAAGTATATTGTATACCGTTTGCTTTGTTTGTCTAGCGGGGTGGACGATTTTTACATTCAGTGCCTGGCCGGATACCGTGCCAGTCGTCAGTCCCGGCCCGGCGCAATCTGCCTGGCTTACTTAGTCGGCTACCTCAATGCCGTCCTTGCGCGGGTCCGATGCGCCGCCGAAGTCGCTGCGCCCGGCCGGTTCGCCCTGCCCAGCCACCGGCGCGGCATCACCTACGTCCCGCAGCGCACGCACCACGTCGTCCGTCGTCCCTTTTACGCAGGCGAGCGTGTCGCCCGCTTCCAGTCGCCAGCGTAGAGACGCCAGCGCCGGCTCCAGCGGCTCTCCGCAGGCTGCAAGCCGGATCAGCATGCCGCGGGCGCCGACGCGGCCAGCGGGTTGCCGGTGGCGATCATGCTGCGGCGGCCGGTCGCGCTGCGGGATGGCTTGTCGGCCGCGGGCATGTGCTTGCTCCCTGTCCGCGAAGACGGCGCGGGCTACCAGAGCAGGGTCGCGGCCAGCGTCGCCACCGCGAGGCCGGTAAGCACCGGCACCATCAGCATGCGCACCGCGTCCAGCACCGGCACCCGGGCAAATCCAGCAACCGCGATCAGCGAAGACCAGGCGATCAGCGTGCCGCCGCCGGTCCAGACCGCGCCCATCTGCCCGACCGCTGCGAGGGTCGCGGGGTTGAGGCCGACCACCGGGCCGAGCGCGCCCGACAGTGCGCCGGTCAGCGGCAGGCCGGCAAAGCCGGAGCCGTCGATGCCGGTGATCATGCCGACCAGCAGCACGCCGTAGGCAACGAAGATGCGGCTGTCGGGAATGAAGTCCTTGCCGGCCTGGACCAGCTCGAACAGCAGGTTGGGCGCCTGGTTGGCGGCCACGCCCAGCACCTGGGCCACGGTCTCGCCGGCGCCCAGGAAGAAGAAGCCCGCGATGGGCAGCACCGAGCCCATCGCCTTGAACGCAAACACGAGGCCGTCGGTGATGTGGTCGGGGCACACGTTGAGCATGCGGCGCGGCCCCACCGACGCCAGCGTGACCAGCATCATCAGCAGCGCGGCGACGCCGCCCACCAGCGCCGCGGCGTCGCTGCCTTTCAGGTCGGGCAGCCCGGTCTTCATCTTCGGCAGCACCATCACCAGTACCACTGCCAGGAACGCGATCGGCGTGACCACTGCGAACACCTTGGACCAGCGGTTGCGGCGGCGGCTCTGCAGCGACATCACCTTGTCGATGTCCGACTCGGTGGCGAGCGGCGCGCGCTCGGTGCCATGCGCAATCTCGGCCTTTTCGAACGTGCCTGGCTTCTTGATGTCTTCGACGTCGCCCGTCGTCGACTGCCACTTTTCCAGGTGAAGCGCGCTGGGCGCAAGGAAGGTCCTGCGGGTCATCACGTAGCCCAGGACAAGCGCAATCACGCCGGTGATCAGCGACAGCACCAGCGCGCGGTCCGCCACCAGGGCTGCGCTGACGCCGGCGCCGGCGGCCTTGGCGCTGATGCCGGGCGCGACGCCGATCACATAGTCGGATGACAGCGCCATGCCCTGCCCCGCGATGGCGATCGCCATCGCGCCGGCCAGAGGCGGCAGGCCGGCGGCGATCGCGGCGGGCAGCAGGATCGCCGACACCAGGGGCACGGCCGGCGTCGGCCAGAAGAACAGCGAGATGACATAGGTGATGGCCGCCAGCACGAAATAGGCGACATGGCCGTTCTTCATCACCATCCGGAACGGCTCGACCATGCGCACGTCCGACTGTATGGTCTTGAGCGCGTTGAGCAGTGCGGTCATGAAGGCGATGACCAGGAAGATATTGAACAGCTCCTTGGCGGCAACCAGGCTGGCGGTGAAAATGCCGCCAAGTGCGCTAACCAGGCTGCCGGTAAGTGCGAGCACCACCAGAAAAGTGGCGATTACCGAGGGCACGACCACATTGGCCCGGAAAATCATGGTGACTACGACAGCGGCGACCCCCGCGAGGTAAAACCAGTGAGCAGCGGTAAGCGTAATGGCATTTTGCATTGCGTCATCCCAAAGAATAATTATAGAAAACTGTCTCCATCCAACTTGGTACACTGTATACCGTTTACTCGACACCAGCAATAAGCAAGTCGGGAGAAAGATGAGGCAGCACTGGACTACTTCCTCAGCAAGAACCGTTCCCATTGCTGTGCCTACCGGGCCTCACGCTATTGCCCAAGGCGCTCGTACCTGTAAATACCCGGGCTAACGGTATACAATATATTATTAGGTGCTTTAAATAGGATGGGTTTTGTCGCTCCCGAATACTGAATGGCTGCTGCCTGCCAGTGCAGGACGGAAGGAAGGACGCTTGGTGCTGGTGCACAGCTGCTCCCATCGGGTGCGGCTGGCATACAATGTTTTATATCCAATTTCCTAGTGGCGCTACCATGTCCAGTTCCGGTTTTACCTCATCCGATCGCAATGCTATACCGGCCAAGGTCGCAGACCAGCACGTTTCCCTCGGCGCCGTGATCCGCGACACCTTGCGCGCCCGCATCCTCAGCGGAGAACTGAAAACCGGCACGCGCCTGATCGAGGGACGCCTGGCCGATGAACTTGGCGCTTCGCGCATTCCCGTGCGCGAGGCGCTGCGCGAACTGGCCTCCGAAGGACTGGTGACCATCGAGCCGCGGCGCGGCGCGTCGGTCGCCTTCCTGTCGCAGGAAGTCGCCCGCGACCTGGTCGAAGTCCGCGCAACGCTGGAAGGGCTCAATGCCAAGCTGGCCGCACAGCGCCGCAACGACAGCGCAGTCGCCTCGCTGACGGCGGTGCTCAACATGGGCATCGAAGCGGCCAAGACCGACAATGCCGAATTGCTGGCCGACCTGAACAACCGGTTTCATGAACTGTTGGCGACGGTAGCCGGCAACGACGTGCTGACCGACATGGTGCGCTCGCTGCGCACCCGCACCGTGATGCTTTTCGCGAACGGCGGGCCGCAGCGCGCCCGCCAGAACTGGGAAGAACATGCGCAGATCCTGCAGGCCGTCATCGTCGGCAATGCCGAACTGGCGGCGCTGCTGGCGGCCCAGCATGTGCACAACGCCGCCAATGCGTCGCTGCGGCAGCCGCCTGCATCCCCTGCGTCCTCTCCGGCCCCCGCTATTTCCCCTACCTGAAGAAAGGAAGCCCCTTGATCCATATTACCGATGAGCAGATCGAGCGCCATGTCAGCGCCGCCGATGCCGAAAACGCCATGCGCGACGCCTTCGTCAGCTTTTCCGCCGGCGATGCCGCGATGCAGGAACGCATCCGCACCGAGGCCGGCGGCGTCAAGCTGTCGACGCTGGGCGCGGTGATTCCGGCGCAGGGCGTGACCGGCGCCAAGGTCTACACCACCATCAAGGGGCAATTCCAGTTCGTGATCCTGCTGTTCTCGACCGAAGATGGCCGCCCGCTGGCCTCGTTCGACGCCGGCGCCATCACCCGGCTGCGCACGGCGGCCTGTTCGGTGCTGGCCGCGCGCCGGATGGCCCGTCCCGACGCGTCGGTGCTGGGCCTGTTCGGCGCCGGCGTGCAGGGCGTCCAGCATGCGCAGCAGCTCGCGCTGGCCTTCCCGCTGTGCCGCATCCTGGTCTGCGATCCATATGCGCCCGACGGCCTGGCGCAGCGCCTGTCGGAACGATGCGGGGTGGATGTGACAGTCGCCGGGCCCGAACAGCTGGTGCGCGAGGCCGACATCGTGGTCACGGCCTCGCGTTCGACCGAGCCGCTGTTCGACGGCGGCTGGCTCAAGCCGGGCGCCTTCATCGCCGCGGTCGGCTCCAGCCTGCCGCATGCGCGCGAGCTGGACGACACGGCGCTGGCGCGGGCGTCGGCGCTGGTGGTGGAATGGCGCGCGCAGTCCATGCGGGAAGCTGGCGACCTGGTCCGTGCGGGCGAAGGCGTGCTGGACGCAGGTCGCATCCTCGAGCTGGGCGATGTGCTGGCCGGGAAGGTCGCCGCGCGCCGCAGCGCCGACGACATCGTGATCTACAAGGCGGTCGGCGTGGGGCTGCAGGACGTGGCGCTGGCCGGGTTGGCCTACCAGCGCGTCACGGCGGAAGCCTCGCGCTAGGGGCGAGGCGGCGAGGCGGCGCAAGCCTGTCGCAGGCGCGGGCATGGCGATGCCCGCTTCTGCTACGCGCAGAAGTGCCCCGGCTCCACTTCCACCAGCACCGGCGCCGCGTCGTCCAGCACGTCCGGCGGCACCGCCGGCACATAGGTAATCTTCCGCGCTTCCATCCGCGGCGCGGCCGCCAGCAGCGCCCGCGTGTACGCATGGCGCGGCGCGCCGAAGACGGCTTCCGTCGGCCCCAGTTCGACCACCCTTCCCCGCACCATGATCGCCACCCGGTCGGCCACGTGCCGCACCACGGTCAGGTCATGGCTGATGAAGATCGACGTCAGCTGCAGTTCCTCGCGCAGCCGCATGAACAGGTTCAGCACCTGCGCCTGGATCGACACGTCCAGCGCCGCCACCGCCTCGTCGCAGACCAGGAACTCCGGCTTCACCGCCAGCGCCCGCGCGATTCCGATGCGCGCGCGCTGGCCGCCGGAAAACTGGTGCGGAAAGCGCTGCATCAGCGCCGGCTCCAGGCCCACCTGCCGCATCAGGCCCGCCACGTAGTCGCGCTGGCCGCGGGAGTCGACCATGCCATGCGCGAGCGGCGCTTCGCCGATGATGTCCTGCACCCGCATGCGCGGATTGAGCGACGCGTACGGGTCCTGGAAAATCATTTGGATCGCCAGCCGCATGCGCCGCCGCTCCTGCGCATCCATCGCGTCCATGTCGCGCCCCTTCCACCAGCGCGACCCCGACGACGGCGCATGCAGGCTGGCGGCCATGCGCCCCAGCGTCGACTTGCCGGAACCGGACTCGCCCACCAGGCCCAGGACTTCGCCCGGCGCCACCGCCAGCGACACATGGTCGACCGCGGCCGGGGCCGGCGCCCGCGGCGGCGCGCCGAACAGGCGGACGATGCGCTCGGCAAGGTCGGGCGGCCGGTCGAAGCGCTTGGAGACGTCGCGCAACTCCAGCAATGGCGCGGCGCCGCGTTCAAATGCATCAGCCATCGTCGCGCTCCTGCTCGTCGAGATGCGGGTGGAAACAGCGCCAGGCATGGCCGTCGGCGTCAACGTCCAGCGGCGGCGGATTCGCGCATACGTCGCTTGCGCGCGGGCAGCGGTCGCGGAAGCGGCAGCCCGACGGCAGGTCCAGCGGCGACGGCGCCATGCCGTTGATCTGCGCCAGCGGCTGGCCGCGCGGGTTGCGCGACGGCGCCGAGGCAATCAGCGCCCTGGTGTACGGGTGGCGCGGCGCATCCAGCACCTGCTGCACGCTGCCCTGCTCGACCAGCTGGCCGGCATACATCACCGCCACCGTGTCGGCCAGGCCGGCCACCACGGCCAGGTCGTGCGTGATCCAGACCAGCGCGCTGCCGGACTCGCGGCACAGCGTCTGCATCTCGTACAGGATCTGGTTCTGCGTGGTGACGTCGAGCGCGGTGGTCGGCTCGTCGCAGATGATCAGGTCGGGCTTGTTGAGCAGCGCGATCGCGATCGCCACGCGCTGCCGCATGCCGCCGGAGAACTGGTGCGGATAGGCTTCCAGCCGTTCGTCGGGCGCCGCGATGCCGACCCGCGCCAGCGCGTCGCGCGCCATCTCGCGCGCGGCGCGCATGCCGACGTCATGGTGCGCGAGCACCGCCTCGGTCATCTGCGTGACGATCTTCAGCACCGGGTTGAGCGTCATCATCGGGTCCTGGAAGATCATCGCGATGCGGTCGCCGCGGATCCGGCGCATCGCTTCCGCGTCCAGCCCCAGCAGCTCCTGGCCGTTCAGCCGCAGGTTGCCGCCGACGATGCGGCCCGGCGCATCGATCAGGCCCATGATCGAATAGCCCGTCATCGACTTGCCCGAACCGGACTCGCCGACCAGGCCCATGATCTGGCCGCGCCCGACCGAGAACGAGACATCGTCGACCGCCGTGACCACGCCGGCCGCGGTCCTGAATTCGGTGCGCAGGTTGACGACTTCCAGCACCGGTCTGGCATCCATCGTCATACCCCCTGCAGCCGTGGGTTGAGCACGTCGCGCAGCTGGTCGGCGACCAGGTTGATGGCGGCCACGGTCAGCAGCAGCGCCAGGCCCGGGTAGAAACTGATCCAGTAAGTGCCCGACAGCAGGTACTGGAAGCCGTTCGAGATCAGCAGGCCCAGCGACGGCTCGGTCACCGGCAGGCCCAGGCCCAGGAAGGACAGCGTGGCTTCCAGCGAAATGGCCGACGCCACCTGCAGCGCGGCGATCACGATCAGCGGCGGCATGCAGTTGGGCAGCAGGTGGCGCAGCACGATGCGCGCCGGCGACAGGCCCAGCCCGGCGGCGGCTTCCATGTACTCCTTGCCGCGCTCGACCAGCGCGGCGCTGCGCGCGGTGCGCGCGTAGTACGCCCACTGCACCGCGATCAGCGCGACGATGATCTTGCCCACGCCCGGCCCGGACACCGCCAGCAGAACCAGCGCGATCAGGATGGGCGGGAACGACAGCTGGATGTCGGCCACGCGCATGATCAGGCTTTCGATGCGGCCGCCCGCATAGCCGGCGATCAGCCCCAGCGCCATGCCCAGCACCAGCGCCGCGGCGGTGCTGGCGAAGCCGACCGCGATCGAGATGCGCAGGCCGTAGAGGATGGCCGAGAGCATGTCGCGGCCCTGCTCGTCGGTGCCCATCAGGTAGGTCATGCGGCCGTCGCCGGACACATGGCCCGGCGCCAGCCGCGAGTCCATGATGTCGAGCTTCATCAGGTCGTATGGATCCTGCGGCGCGATCAGCGGGGCGCACAGCGCCGCCAGCATCAGCAGCAACAGCAGCGCGGTGGCGGCGGCGGCGATGCGGCTGGAAAAATAGGCGCGCAGGAAGCGGGTCAGCGGCGTGTCGTGGCGGCGGGCCGTCCTCATTTGGCCTCCGCCAGCCGCACCCGCGGGTCGAGGAATGAATACAGCAGGTCGACCACCAGGTTGATGACGATGAAGAGCGTGACGATCAGCATCAGGTAGGCCACGATGACCGGCCGGTCCAGCACGCGGATCGAGTCGATGATCAGCTTGCCCATGCCGGGCCAGGCGAACACGGTCTCGGTGACGATGGCGAACGCGATCAGCGAGCCGAACTGCAGCGCCACCACCGTGACGATGGGGATCAGGATGTTCTTCAGCACATGCACGCCGATGATGCGGCTGTTCTTCAGGCCCTTGGCGCGGGCGAAGCGCACATAGTCCTGCTGCAGCGCTTCCTGCGCGCCGGCGCGGGTCAGCCGGATCACCAGCGCGATGTTGAACAGCGCCAGGTTCAGCGCCGGCAGCAGCAGGTGGCGCAGGCCGTCGACGGTCAGGAAGCTCAGCGGCACGCCCAGCACGCTGACGGTCTCGCCGCGCCCGCTGGCCGGCAGCCAGCCGAGCTTGACCGCGAACACCATGATGAGCATCAGCCCGACCCAGAAGGTCGGCAGCGAGAAGCCGAGGATGGAGACGGTCATGATGGTCTTGCCGACCAGGCCATGCGGCCGCAGGCCGGCCACGAGGCCCAGCGGTATGCCGACCAGCACCGACAGCAGCATGGCCGACGCCGCCAGCTCCATCGTCGCCGGGAAACGCTCCAGGATCAGGCCCAGCGCCGGCGTCGCGAATGCGAACGAGCGGCCGAGGTTGCCGGCCGCGGCATTCTGCAGGAACAGCAGGTATTGCCGCCACAGCGGCTGGTCGAGGCCGAAGGCGGCGATGATCTTCGCGCGCTCGGCCTGGTTGGCGTCGGGGCTGATCAATATGTCGACCGGGTTGCCGATCGCATAGACGCCTAGGAAGACCAGCAGCGACATGACCAGCAGCACCAGCACGCTTTGCAGCACCCGCCGCGTCAGGAAGGTCAGCATGGCTTACTGCGGCCTGACCTGGTGGGCGAAGGTGAATTCGTCGACCCGCCCCGGATACGCCAGCCCGCGCCGCATCGCCCAGCTCGCTACCTGGTGATGCAGCGGGATCACCGCGACTTCCTTCAGCGCGATGGCGGCGGCGTCGCGGGCGTAGGCCTCGCGCTTTCCGGCGTCGACCGAGGACAGCGCCGACTTCACCAGTTCGTCGACCTTCGGGTTGCTGTAGCGGCCCCAGTTCCAGGTGCCCCAGCCGGTGCTGGCGTTGGGCGTGCCGACCAGCGTGCGCAGGCCGAAGTCGGCGGCCAGCGTGCCCCATCCGAGCAGCGCCATGCTGAACTCGCCGGTGCGCGCCTTGGTGAAATAGACCGACAGCGGCAGCGTCTGCACCTTGGTCACGATGCCGATGCGGCTGAAGAACTGGGCCACCGTCTGCACGATGCGCTCGTCGTTGATGTAGCGGTTGTTCGGCCCGTGCAGCGTCAGGCCGAAGCCGTCCGGGTAGCCGGCCTCGGCCAGCAGCTTCTTCGCGCCTTCCGGGTCGTAGGCTTCCACTTGCAGCGCATCGTTGTACCCGAAGATGCCGGGCGCGACGATGTTCGACGCCGGCAGCGCCAGGCCTTCCATCGTGCGCGCGGTCAGCGCCTTGCGGTCGATCGCCTTCGACATCGCCAGGCGCACCCGGGCGTCGGCCAGCGGGTTCTTGTCCAGCGGCTTGCCGGCGCGGTCGGTGACGAACGGCGAGCGGCGCGCCTGCTGGTCGACATGCCAGAAGATGGTGCGCCAGGACGTCCTCTGCTCCAGCGTGAACTTGGGATTGGCCTTGAGCTTGGCGAGGTCGGCGGTGGGCACGGTCTCGATCAGGTCGACGTCGCCGGCCAGCAGCGCCGCCAGCCGCGGCGCGCTGGCGGTGATGATGCGCATGCTCACCTTGTCCCAGGCCGGCTTGTCGCCCCAGTACTGGTCGTTGCGGGTCATGTCCACGCGGTCGCCGCGAGCGAAGGCGGCGAACTTGAACGGCCCGGTGCCGACCAAAGCGCGGCCGCTGTTGAAGTCCTCGGTGGTGGCGTTCTGCGCCGCCTTCTTCGAGACGATGAAGATCGAGCTCATGTCCAGCGGCAGTGGCCCGTAGGGGCTGGCGGTCTTGAGCTGCACCGTGTACGGGTCGACCGCCTTCTTCGCCACGATCTGCCGGGTGTAGCTGGTGAACGGGCCGGGGCTGGCGGTGAGGGTCGCCGGCCGGTCCAGCGAGAACAGCACGTCGTCGGCCGTCATTTCGCTGCCGTCGTGAAATTTGACGCCGCGCCGCAGCTTGAATTCCCAGGTGGTGTCGTCGACGGCGCGCCAGGAAGTCGCCAGGCCCGGGACCAGCTTGCCGCCGGCGTCGACCAGCACCAGTGTGTCGAACAGGTGGCTGGCCAGGCTGATGTTGGGCGCGATGTTCAGGTAGTGCGGGTCGAGCGAGGACACGTCCGCCGCCAGGCCCACCTTCAGCTCGGCCGCCGTGCTGGCCGGCGCGGCCATGGCCAGCAGGCTTGCCGCGATCAAGGCGATACCGATTCTGCGTGCTGTCCTGCGCATGAAGCTCCCTGGAGTTGTGTTGCGTGATGTCGAACGATGCTGCGATGCATTGTGCTGCGGCGCCGAGGCCGTAATGATATACGGCGCACGGGATTCGGGTTTGCGCATACTTTGATGCAGAACTAATGTGGCGCAGCGCGTTCTTACTTGACTGAGTGACATCATTTCACAGCCTAAGGAGAGGCCACCATGACAAAAATTATTGCAGGCAGGTTCGAATTGCAGGATCAGGCGGATGCGGCGGCTGCTGCGCTGGCGCGCGCCGGTTTCGCCAGCGACCAGATCAGTATTTTCTACAACAGCTCGGCCGGCCAGCATGACCAGACCGCGATCGGCGGCGACCGCGACCAGTCGCCCGGCGCCGAGAACACCGGCCTGGGCAACGCCGCCGGCATCGCCACCGGCGGCGCCATCGGCGCTGCGGTCGGCGCGGTGACTGCGCCGCTGACCGGCCCGATCGGCGCGGTGACCGGCGCCTTTGTCGGCGGCCATATCGGCCAGCTGGTGGGCGCGATGAATGCGACCAAGGACGACGGCGGCGGCGCCGACGAAAACCGGATCCCGGTGCGCCAGGCCGGCATGATGGTGGCCGTGGCGGTCGGCGAAGGCATGCAGGACAAGGCGCTCGACGCGCTGCGTTCGGTCGGCGCGGCCGACCTGGAAGTAGGCGAAGGCAATATCGTCGCCGGCGACTGGGCGGATTTCGACCCGGTCAGCCCGCCGCATTTCGTCGACCAGCAGTCCCGCACGCCCGACCGTCCGCACGCGGAAGGCCCGGGACCGGTCTAACGCCGGATCAGGCCAGGCTGGCAGGGTGCTTCCCGCCGGCCTGCGTTTGCAGGCGTTGGTGCGGCGGCGAGGCGTGCCGCACCAACGCTGACATCCCTGCCGCTCCCACGACCGCCCGCACCTCCGTCATACCGTCAGATATCCACAGGGTCCACTTCCAGCGACCACCGCACCCGCGACTTCATTTCCCGCAGCACGCCCATCCATACCTTCAGAAACGCCTGCAGCGCCGGCCGCGACGCCGACTCCAGCAGCAGCTGCGCCCGGTCGACATTGGCCACGCGCGTCATGGTCATCGGTATCGGGTCGTTGATCACGATGCCCGGATGCTCGACGCTTTCCGCTGCCTGCTGCAGGAATTCGATCGCGATCGACAGTTCCTTCGCCTCGGCCCGCAGCAGCGCCTGGTAAAGGAAAGGCGGCAGGCCGGCCATCTGCCGCTCCTCCAGCAGGCCGTTGGCGAAACGGTCATAGTCGTGCGCCATCAGCGCGCCGTATAGCGGATGCTGCGGATAGCGGGTCTGGATCAGCACCTCGCTGGCGCTGCCGCCCTCCTTCTGCGCCGCCCGCCCGGCCCGCCCCGACACCTGCATCAGCTGCGCGAACAGCCGTTCGCTGGCCCGGTAGTCATGCGAGAACAGCGCCGTGTCCGGGTTCAGGATGCCCACCAGCGTCAGGTTCTTGAAGTCATGCCCCTTGGCGACCATCTGGGTGCCGACCAGGATATCGACCTCGCCGTTGTGCACGCTGTCGAACGCGGCCTGGGCGCTGCCCTTCCTGCGGGTCGAATCGGCGTCGATGCGCAGGATGCGCGCCTGCGGGAACACCAGCTGCAGCCCCTCCTCGACCCGCTGCGTGCCGCGGCCCAGCGGCTGCAGGTCGACATTGCCGCAGGTCGGGCAGGAACGCGGTATGCGCAGCTCCAGGCTGCAATGGTGGCAGCGCAGCCGGTGCTCCGGCCGGTGCAGCACCATGAAGGCGGTGCAGCGGGTGCAGTTGCTGACCCAGCCGCAGGCGTCGCAGCCCAGCACCGGCGCATAGCCGCGCCGGTTCAGGAACAGCAGCGACTGCTCGCCGCGCTCGAGGCGCCGCTTCAGCGCCGAGATCAGCGTCGAGGTCAGGCCTTCGACCGGCTTGTCCCGCTCCATGTCGATCAGGCGCACCGCCGGCAGCACCGCGTCCTGCACCGCGCGCTCGCGCAGTTCGAGCTTGCGGTAGCGGCCGGACTGCGCATGGTGCCAGCTCTCCAGCGACGGCGTGGCCGAGCCCAGCAGCACCGGTATGCCGAGCTGGCGGGCGCGCCACACCGCGAGGTCGCGCGCCGAATAGCGCAGGCCTTCCTGCTGCTTGTACGACGGGTCGTGCTCTTCGTCGATGATGATGAGCCGCAGCCGGGGCAGCGAGGCCAGCACCGCCAGCCGCGTGCCGAGCACGATGCGGGCATGGCCCAGGTGGGCGGCGAGCCAGTGGAACATCCGCTCGCCTTCGGCCAGACCGCTATGCAGCGTGGCCACCATCAGCCCCGGGAAGCGCGCGCGAATATTGTTTTCCAGCTGCGGCGTCAGGTTGATTTCCGGGATCATGATCAGCACCTGCGCCTCCGGCTCGCGCGCGAGGATTTGCGACGCCGCCTGCAGGTAGACCTCGGTCTTGCCGCTGCCCGTCACGCCGTACAGCAGCATCGGCGCGAAGCCGTGCGCGTCGGCCACCGCGTCCGCCGCCTGCTGCTGCGCCGGGTTGAGCAGCGGCATGCCGGCCGGCGTCGCATCGGGCGCCGGCCTGTCCTGCCCGATCTTCTTGAGCGCCCGGTTCAGCGACACCGGGTTTTCCGCGCGCAGGTTCTTGGGCACGCCCGGCACCGCCACCTCGCCCAGCGGACGCTGGTAGTAGTCGGCCGCGAACCGGCACAGCGCGATCCACTGCGGCGTCAGCGGCGCAAGCTGGGTACGCACCGCCAGCGCGTTCTTGAGCTTTTCCGGCGCCAGGTCGCTGCTGTCGGCAATGTCCACGATCAGCCCGGTGGTTTCCCGCCGTCCGAAAGGCACGACCGCAAACTGCCCGACCTGCGGCTCCGGCGCACCGTCTTCCACCAGCCAGCCATAGTCGAACAGGAAGTCAAGAGGGGTATCGAGCGCGACTTTGAGTATCCTGAATTGAGCCACCTGAGACGAATCCTGAAAATATGAGCTAACCCACGGTTTACTAAGCGGTTTTTCAGCTATCCACACAGCCTGTGGATAACTTTGTGAACAAACCCCTCTTGACATCAGAAAAGCGAGGTTTCATGCGGGTTTCCGGCGCATGCCCAAACCTGGTGAGAAAAAAGAGTCTATAAAAATCAACGACTTATATTTTGCAAAAATGAGACAAAAAATATTTTGTTTTTGCTGCGCACCATTCCAATTTTGTGAATAAGTAAGGATGCCGGGCATTATTTTTTATGCCCCCGCAGGCTTATTCACAATACCTTCGGGGAAACCTTGCCGCTTCTCTGTCGCTGCACGCACCGTTTAACAAAATTTCTGCGACTACATAAAGCTTGGCGGTAAGACAATCATTCCACCCAAAAACATCGCAAAAGAAAATGTCATACAAAACGGCAATTATTTTCTCGTTGGCAAAAAGAAATCTACTTGCACCTTAAGAAGCGCTTCTAAGCCCCGGTTTACAAAAGAGATTCAAAACTGCAAAAGCTGTGGATAACTTTGTGCACAAATGTGCGTAAGTTTTCAAGGCAGGCATGTCCGAATTCGTCAACCCTGTTTATTCGAACAGGATTCCGATTAAAAAAGCCTTATATTTCAATGACTTGAATTAATTTTCCACAGCCGGCGCCGGCTTGCATATGCAGGTTAATTGTCAAGCGTTCCCGCATAATTTTGTGCATAAGTAGGCAATCGATGCCGTGGCAGCCTTATTTAACAATCGCCTTTTTACCCTGCCGTCAAGCCTGTCCGGGCTGCGTGCGCTGGGCCCGGCTGATCCGGTGGACGGCTTCCACCATCGCGTCCACCGACTCGGGCGGCGTGAACTGCGAAATGCCGTGGCCGAGGTTAAAAACGTGCCCGTGCCCGGCGCTTGGCGGCCCGTAGGACGCCAGCAGCCTGCCGACCTCGCTCTCGATGCGCGCCGGATTGGCGAACAGCACCGAGGGGTCCAGGTTGCCCTGCAGCGCGACCCTGTCGCCGACCCGCGCGCGGGCGGAGCCGAGGTTCACGGTCCAGTCCAGTCCGACCGCGTCAGCGCCGATGTCGGCGATCTGTTCCAGCCACAGCCCACCGCCCTTGGTGAAGACGATGCTCGGTATGCGCACGCCGTCCTTTTCGGTCTGCAGCTGGCCCATCACCTCGCGCATGTAGGCGAGCGAGAATTCCTGGTAGACGCCGTCGGCCAGCGCGCCGCCCCAGGTGTCGAAGATCATCACGGCCTGCGCGCCGGCGTCGATCTGCGCATTCAGGTAGGCGGCCACGGCAGCCGCATTGGTGCGCAGGATGTGGTGCATCAGGTCGGGCCGGTCGTACAGCATGGTCTTGACGCGGCGGAAGTCGTCCGAGCCGCCGCCTTCGACCATATAGCAAGCCAATGTCCAGGGACTGCCCGAGAAACCGATCAGCGGCACCCTGCCCTGCAGCTCGGTGCGGATCTGGGTCACGGCGTCGAACACATAGCGCAGGCTGTCGAGGTCGGGCGCGCGCAATGCCTGCACCGCCGCCTCGTCGCGCAGCGGACGCTCGAACTTCGGCCCTTCGCCGTCGGCGAAATACAGGCCCAGGCCCATCGCGTCCGGCACCGTCAGGATGTCGGAAAACAGGATGGCCGCGTCCAGCGGATAGCGCGCCAGCGGCTGCAGCGTGACTTCGGTCGCATAGTCGGGATTCTTCGCCAGCCCCAGGAAGGACCCGGCGCGGGCGCGGGTGGCGCGGTATTCGGGCAGGTAGCGGCCGGCCTGGCGCATCAGCCACAGCGGCGTGTAGTCGGTCGGCTGGCGCAGCAGCGCGCGCAGGAAAGTGTCGTTCTTGAGTGCGGCGAAGGAAGTGGACATCGGCCTGGAGGGGAATTTCGGGAAGCGGCTATTATCGCCGAAACCCCGGCCGCACATGCTTTTTCCGGTCCTGCACCGGCGTTCGGGCAAACCGGGCGGCGCGATTATCGAGCCTGCCGTACCGGTCGCACCTGCGGCATCCGCCGCATCCGCCGCCCGGTCATCCATCGTGCGGCACATCATGCCCGGCGCGAAGATCACGCTTCATAGTATCGGTGAATGCGGCCGGCATTCCCGGCGCGGAGGTGAAAGGACGCGGTGAACCCGACAATCAATTGCGATGTGCTGGTGGTCGGCGGCGGCATCCATGGCTGCGCCATTGCCAGGGACGCGGCCGGACGCGGCCTTTCGGTGGTGCTTTGCGAGCGCAGCGACCTGGCCGCGCAAGTGTCGCCCATCTCGACCGGGCTGATACACGGCGTGCTGCGCTACCTGGAAGGCCGCGACTTCAGCGCCGTGCGCCGCGCGCTGTCCGAGCGCAATACGCTGATGCGCTCGGCGCCCCACCTGTTTTCGCCGCTGCGCCTTGCGATGCCGCACGACAGGGGCCAGCCTCCCGCATGGGCGATCCGGGCCGGCCTGATGCTGTGCGACCGCCTCGCCGCCCATCCGCTGCTGCCGGCGTCGCGCCATGCCAACCTGCTGCAGCATGTGGCCGGCGGTCCGCTGCTGCTGGATTTCCGCGAAGGCGCGCTGTTTTCCGATGCCCGCGTCGACGAGTCCCGGCTGGTGGCGCTCAACGCGGCGGCCGCCGCCGAAGCCGGGGCCACGGTGCTGACCCGGACGGTCTGCGACAGCGCGCAGCGCCTGCAGGGCCGCTGGCGGGCGACGCTGTGCAATGTCGCCGGCGCCTGCCTGCCGGTATCCGCCCGCGCGCTGGTCAACGCGACCGGCGCCGGGGCCGCGCGTTTCCTGCACCAGGCCACCGGCGCCGTCCAGCCGTGCCGGCTGGTCAAGGGCGTCGAGCTGCTGTTGCGCAGGAAGTTCGGCCATGGCTACGGCTACCGCTTCCAACACCCGGACGGGCAAACGGTGTTCGTGCTGCCCTTCGAGCAGGATTACACGCTGGTCGGCGCCGCCGGCGGCGCTTATGACGGCGACCCGGCCAGCGTGGCCATCAGCGACGAAGAGATCGCCGCGCTGTGCGGCCTGGTCAACCGCTACTTCACCGCGCCGACCACGCTGTCCGACGTGGTGCTGGCCTCGTCCAGCGCCTTCATGCTGCCGGACGCCGATGCCGCCCAACCGGCGTCGCCCTGCAAATACCAGCTCAGGCTAGACCTGGACGGCGCGCCGGTGCTGTCGGTGCTGGGCGGCGGGCTCAGCACCTTCCGGCTGCTGGCCGAGGAAGCGATGGACCGCCTGGCCCCGCGGCTGGGCCGCTTCCGGGGCGCATGGACCGCCGGCGCCATGCTGCCCGGCGGCGACCTGGTCGACACCGCCCACCCATTGCGGCGCCTGCTGAGCCTCGACGACTACGTGCGCCGGCAGAAGCAGGTCTACGGATGGGCGCCTCCGAAGCTGATCGAACGCTATGTCCGCGCTTATGGCAGCCGGGTGCACAAGCTGCTCGAACGCTGCGCCGGCATGCAGGATCTCGGCGAGCAGGTGCTGCCGGGCCTGTATGAAAACGAGGTGCGATACCTGGTGCGGCACGAGTGGGCGACGACCGCCGAGGATATCCTGTGGCGCCGCTCGAAGCTCGGCCTGCGCCTGCCGCCCGAGGCGGCCGGCACGCTCGATGCGTGGCTGGCCTCGGCCACCGAGCAGGCCGAGTCTCCGCAGCGCTGAAAACCGGATGGAGCCACCTTGCGGGCGCATCACCCTCGTTCGACGAAGCGCATCAAACGCTACGGTTTATGCCGCCGCCCTGGACAGGAGGCCAATTCTTTTCCGCGGCCAGCGCCAGTTGGGTCGCCCACACGGCGCAGCCGGCGGCCGACGGATGATAGTTATCGCTTGCCATCAGTCCGGTCGCCGAGATGTCCAGCCGCATCGGCACATGCACCACGCCCGGCGTTGCCGCGGCCAGGCTGGCAGCGGCCCGGTCCAGCGCGGCCGCCTTCAGGCCCAGCACCCAGCGCAGCGGCTGCGGCAGCGACGGAAAATGTCCCATCGGCGGGACGCCGGACAGCAGCGTGAGGCGCGGCCGGCATCGTTCCTGCAGCGTCGCCAGCAGCAGCGCCAGGTCTGCCTGCCAGCGGCCGGACGAGCGAAACGACGTGCTGTCGTTGACGCCGAAAGCCACCAGCAGCAGGTCGACCTGCCCGGCCGGCACCAGCGGCAGCAGCTGCGACTGCGCGTCGGCGACGGTCACGCCGTTGCGCCCACATGCCTGCCAGCGGACCGGCTGTTGCCGCTGTGCCGAGATGGCCGCCGCCAGCAACGCGGTGATCGCCTGTTCATGCGTGTCGACGCCGACGCCGGCGACAGGCGACTCGCCCACCGCCAGCAGCCGCAATCCGTCGCCCGCATGCCGCCGTTCCGGGCCGCACAGGCCGCGGTCCGGCCCGGCCGCTTCCGGCAGCCGGGGCGTGATGCGGCGCACCCGCCGCCCCTGCGCAGCCAGCAGCGGCAGCAGCGGCAGGGCCGCCAGTTCCGGCAGCCAGCGGCGCACGGTCAGCCAGCCGCCGCGCCATCGCTGGCCGGCGGACGAGTGGCCCGGCAACCGACTGGCAGTGCGGGAGGCTTGGATGGATGCGTTCGTTTCATCGTGCGCACGATCAGGTTGATGGGGCGGCGTCGCGGCTACGGCTGCATTCGCGCGGACGTCGCCGGCATGTTGCCACGCCGTCCCGGCCTCGCGGCCATGCGGGCCGCCAGCCTCGCGGGAATCGATGCCACCGCGCTGCCGTTCCCGGCTGCCTCCCAGGCAGCCTATTCCACCTTGAGCGCCGCGTATTCCGGATGCGGCGTCGGATAGGACAGCTTCATGCCTTCCAGCACTTCCTTCAGGATGGATGCGACGACCAGGTTGCGGTGGGTCTTCGAGTCCGCCGGCACCACGTACCACGGCGACCGGTCGGTATCCGTCTCGGTCAGCAGCTCGGTATAGGCGCTCTGGTATTCGCTCCACAGCTTGCGTTCCTCCAGGTCCTGCGGGTCGAATTTCCAGTGCTTCTGCGGGTCGTCCAGCCGCGCCTGCAGCCGCAGTTTCTGTTCATCCTTCGACAGATGCAGGAAGAACTTGACGACCACGGTGCCGGTCTCCGACAGCATCCGCTCGAAGTCGCGGATGTGGGCATACCGCCGCTTGCATTCCTTGTCGTCGATCCAGCCATGCACCTTCGGCACCAGCACATCCTCGTAATGGCTGCGGTTGAAGATCACGATCTCGCCCTGCCCCGGCGCCGCCATGTGGATGCGCCACAGGAAGTCATGTTCCTTTTCCACGGTGCTGGGCGCCTTGAAGGCGACCGTGCGCAGCCCCAGCGGGTCGGTGGCGTCGAACACGCCGCGTATCGTGCCGTCCTTGCCCGAGCTGTCCATGCCCTGCAGGATCACCAGCAGCTTGCGCTGGTGTTCGGCATAGAAAATGTCCTGCAGCGCGGCGATTTCGCCGGCCAGTATCTCGACCGCCCGCTTGTCCACCGCCTTGTCGCCGGAAGACAGCGGCTTGGCGCCCGCGTCCTCGTCCCTGACCTTGAATTTTTTGGACAGGCGAAACTGCTCGCTGATTTTCATGATGTTCCTGTTGTTGTTGATGGATTCAGCGCGGGTGCGAGGCCTGGTGCTCGACTTTCAGGCAGCGGTCCATCACGACCATCATGCCCGCCTTCCGCGCGAGCCTGGCCGCTTCCTCGTTGACTATGCCGAGCTGCATCCACAGGCAGCGGGCGCCTATGGCCACCGCCTCTTCGGCAACCGGCAGGATGTCTTCCGGCTTGCGGAAGCAGTCGACGATGTCGACCACGCCATGCTCTTTCGACGCCTGCGTCAGCGTCGCATAGCAGTGTTCGCCGAGGATGGATTGCCCGGCATAGGTCGGATTGATCGGGATGATGCGATGGCCATGCTGCTGCAGGTAGCTGGCGACCTGGTGGCTGGCGCGCTCCGGGCGGCTGGACAGGCCGACGACAGCAATCGTGCGCGCGGCGGACAGCATCTGCGGTATCGATTCGAATGCCTTGGGCATGGGTTGCGCCTTTCAATGGAAGACAGGAGATCTTGCCATTATTGTAAGGCGCTGTCCGGGATAGGCTTGATTGTTGTTTGCCATGATTTGCGCACATCGCCACCTCCTTCATCTTCCGGCGGCATGAGCGTCGTCAATGGCAAAATAAACCTGCGGCGGGGCCGAGCTTTCACCTGGCATGCGATGAAACCGGAAAGCCGGTTATTCAGAGGGCACCGGCTTTTCAAGGCTCACAGGCATTTGACGATAATGCGCCGCCAAATTGCTAATTGCGTTGCAGTCGGACTCCATCAGCATCTGCGCGGCTATCATCTCATTGACCAAAATCGCTTTATTGTCGTGTGTTGACAATGGCGCCTCGGACTGGGCAACGTATGTTTCGAGCTCTTGCACCGTCAACCCATCCATTGACTTCCCGGTTCGGCCAAATGCGTCCAACAAAGCCGTTGTCGGTGTCCGATCGCCATGTTCGGATCTCCACCAGCCCTTTAACTGCAGCAATCTAGTCAGTTCCTTTTCAGCTTTTGAAACATAACGTTCCAGCAGGAAGCGCCGGGCAAGTCTGTTAAGCAACTGATTAACGCAAGACACGCTGCGTAGCGTCGGCCTGCCGGCTGGACCATTTCTGTCCGGGATTTCATTCAGGATCAGACCATGAATCTCATTCGGCAAGGTTTCATAGCTGAAGGGGGTAACGCCTTGTGTGGAAGAAGAAGTGCGGTCCATTTGGCAGGCTCCATTACGATTTGGGGCCCGGTAAGTGCCGATGGACGTGTTGCTGTTCCGTTAAAGAATGGGGCGTCGCCGATGGACTGGCCAGCATAGGTCGGATTGATCGGGATGATGCGGCGGCCATGCTGCTGCAGGTAGCTGGCGACCTGATGGCTGGCCCGTTCAGAGCGGTTGGAGCGACTTGCCACCGCGGTAATGCGGGCAACCGGCAGCAGCCTGGAATGGCAAGAGGCTATGAGGTTTTGTAGAGCTTCTCAATTTGGAAGGAAAAGTCGTTGTACATCGCAGTCAGTTTGTCTGATGTGCTTTGGCAGGAAATGAACGACATCTGCATGGCGATCATGCCGTTCACGGACGAACGCGTATTGCAACTCGTCAGAAAGGGATGCTCGCTCCTGGACAGAAACGACTCGAGTTCGGCCGGATTCAACCGGTCTGTCAACTTTTGGGTTCGCTCGAATGCATCCATGTAAGCATTCGATGGCATTTGCTCTGCGTGTACCGCCAGCCAGTTTTTTAGTTGAATTAGGCCATTCACTTTCTTTTCTGACGAGTATGCAGGAAACCCGACTTCCATCATCGAAACGTAGCATTCCATCAAGAAGGGCATTGCAATCCCATGGAGTTGCTGGTTGACGCATGAGACGCTATGCAAGGTCGGCCGACCGGCTGGCCCGTTCACCTACGGTATCTGGCTCAGAATCATTTGATGAACTTCATTTGGCAGGGATTCGTAGCTGAACGGCGTCGTGTTTTGGGTCGAAGAGGAAGTACGGTCCATGGTGAAGGCTCCATCGTCAGGTTCAGGGCCTGCTGGGTACCTGCCGTCTTGGCCATGTTCCAGGGCGCGGCGCAACCATATCTAATACCAATCCCAACCCATAAACGCGCCATGAAATCGCGTCTTTTTCCGCCTGGCCGCGTTGCACTCGTCGTGAATAGCCTGCTATTCACTCCTCCTGCGCCTTGCCAGACGAAAAAATCCATCGATTTCATCCGGCACGTTATGGATTGGGATTGGTATAACTTGCGAAATGACGCGTCCATGAAAAAAGGCAGCCGAAGCTGCCCTTGCTGATTACCTGTGTTGCTGTCTTACCGCTTCTGCCGCAGCCGCTGGATCGCGGCCAGCTGTGCAATTGCCACTGCCAGCTCCGACTGCGCGGTCGCGTAGTCGATCTTCGATTCCTGGTTGACCAGGGTTTCCTCGGCCAGACGCTTGGCTTCGGCTGCTTTCGCCTCGTCCAGGTCGTGGCCGCGGATCGCGGTGTCGGCCAGCACGGTCACCGCGTTCGGCTGCACTTCCAGGATGCCGCCGGCGACGAAGACAAACTCGTCTTCCGCCTGGCCAGCCACCTTGATGCGCACGGCGCCCGGGCGGATGCGGGTGATCAGCGGGGTGTGTTTGGGATAAATGCCCAGCTCGCCCGCTTCACCCGGCAACGCGACGAATTCCGCTTCGCCGGAGAAGATCAGCTCTTCGGCGGAAACGACGTCGACGTGTATTGTATTTGCCATATCAAAACCTTCTCAAGCTGGAACCATCATGGTGCAGGGGTCAAGCGACAAGCGGACCAGCCGGCAGAGCCGGCCTGTCCGCATTGCCGATTACTGCATCTTCTTCGCTTTTTCGATTGCTTCGTCGATGGTGCCGACCATGTAGAACGCCTGCTCCGGCAGGTGGTCCAGTTCGCCCGACGCAATCATCTTGAAGCCGCGGATGGTTTCCTTCAGCGGCACGTACTTGCCCGGCGAGCCGGTGAACACTTCAGCGACGTGGAACGGCTGCGACAGGAAACGCTGCATCTTACGGGCGCGCGCGACCAGCAGCTTGTCTTCCGGCGCCAGTTCGTCCATGCCCAGAATCGCGATGATGTCGCGCAGTTCCTTGTAGCGCTGCAGCGTGTTCTGCACGGCGCGCGCGGTGTCGTAGTGCTCCTGGCCGACCACGAGCGGGTCCAGCTGGCGCGAGGTCGAGTCGAGCGGGTCGACCGCAGGGTAGATACCCAGCGAGGCGATGTCACGCGACAGAACGACGGTCGAGTCGAGGTGGGCGAAGGTGGTTGCAGGCGACGGGTCGGTCAAATCGTCCGCAGGGACGTAGACGGCCTGGATCGAGGTGATCGAACCGGTCTTGGTCGAGGTGATGCGCTCCTGCAGGCGGCCCATCTCTTCGGCCAGCGTCGGCTGGTAACCCACCGCGGAAGGCATGCGGCCCAGCAGTGCCGACACTTCGGTACCGGCCAGCGTGTAACGGTAGATGTTGTCGACGAAGAACAGCACGTCGCGGCCTTCGTCGCGGAAACCTTCCGCAATGGTCAGGCCGGTCAGCGCCACGCGCAGGCGGTTGCCCGGCGGCTCGTTCATCTGGCCGTAAACCATCGCAACCTTGGAGTTTTCCGGGTTTTCGAGGTCGACAACCTTGGCATCGGCCATCTCGTGGTAGAAGTCGTTGCCCTCGCGGGTACGCTCGCCCACGCCGGCGAACACGGACAGACCCGAGTGCGCCTTGGCGATGTTGTTGATCAGTTCCATCATGTTGACGGTCTTGCCGACGCCGGCGCCGCCGAACAGGCCGACCTTACCGCCTTTTGCAAACGGGCAGACCAGGTCAATCACCTTGATGCCGGTTTCCAGCAGGTCCTGCGAAGGCGACAGGTCGTCGTACTTCGGGGCTTCGCGGTGGATGGACGCCATGAACTCGTGGCTGACCGGACCGCATTCGTCGATCGGGTTGCCCAGCACGTCCATGATGCGGCCCAGCGTCGCCTTGCCGATAGGCACCTGGATCGCCGCGCCGGTGTTCTGGATCACCATGCCGCGGCGCAGGCCGTCGGATGTGCCCAGCGCAATGGTACGCACCACGCCGTCGCCCAGCTGCTGCTGGACTTCCAGGGTCAGTTCCGAACCTTCCATCTTCAAGGCATCGAATATCCTTGGCATCGCGTTGCGCGGAAACTCAACGTCCACCACAGCGCCGATACACTGAACGATTTTGCCATCAGCCATTTTCGTTCCTTCAATAGTAATGATTTAAATTCTGTTTCACGCGTTTGCGTGTTTAAACCGCTGCCGCACCGGCAACGATCTCGGAGAGTTCCTTGGTAATCGCGGCCTGCCGGGTCTTGTTGTAGACCAGGCGCAGTTCACCGATGACATTGCCGGCATTGTCCGACGCCGCCTTCATCGCCACCATGCGGGCCGACTGCTCGGACGCCAGGTTCTCGGCGACTGCCTGGTAGATCAGCGCTTCAACGTAGCGCACCAGCAGTTCGTCGATCACGCTCTGGGCATCCGGTTCGTAGATGTAGTCCCAGTCCGGGCCGGTCTTCTTGTCGGCGGTCATGCGCTCGGACGACAGCGGCAGCAGCTGCTCCAGCATCGGCTCCTGCTTCATCGTGTTGATGAACTTGGTGTAGACGATGTAGACCGCATCGAGACGGCCTTCCTGGTACGCGTCCAGCAGCACCTTGACCGGGCCGATCAGCTTGTCCAGGTGCGGCGTGTCGCCGATCTGGATCGCATGCGACACCACCCGGGCGCCGATCCGGTTCAGGAAGCCGAAGCCCTTGTTGCCGATGGCAACGGCTTCGATCTTCTTGCCCTGGCCTTCGAGCTCGCGCAGCTTGGTCGTCAGCACCCGCAGCGCATTGGTGTTGAGGCCGCCGCACAGGCCCTTGTCGGTCGTCACCACGATGATGCCGACCGTCTTCGAGGCATCCTGCTTGACCAGGAACGGATGGGTGTACTCCGGGTTGGCCTCGGCAAGATTGGAGGCGATATTCCGAATCTTGTCACTATAGGGACGAGCCGACCGCATCCGCTCCTGCGCCTTGCGCATCTTGGAAGCGGCGACCATTTCCATCGCCTTCGTGATCTTCTTCGTATTTTCTACGCTCTTGATCTTGCCACGTATCTCTTTGCCTACAGCCATGAGTCCTTGCTCCTTCTAGCCGCGTTCAAGTCAGAACGATACAGATTTCTTGTAGTCACCGATGGCGGCGGCAAGGGCTGTTTCGCCGTCCTTGTCGAGCTGCTTGGTGTCTTCAATCTTCTGCAGCAGTGCTGCATGGCTGGTCTTCATGAAGTTATGAAGGCCAGATTCGAACGGGAGTACATTCTTGACTTCGATATCGTCGAAGTAGCCCTTGTTGACCGCGAACAGCGACACGGCCATCAGCGAGATCGGCAGCGGCGAGTACTGCGGCTGCTTCAGCAGTTCAGTCACGCGTGCGCCGCGCTCGAGCTGCTTGCGGGTCGATTCGTCGAGGTCGGATGCGAACTGCGCAAATGCGGCCAGTTCACGGTACTGCGCGAGGTCGGTACGGATACCGCCGGACAGGTTCTTGATGACCTTGGTCTGCGCTGCGCCACCGACGCGCGACACCGAGATACCGGCGTTGATCGCGGGACGGATACCGGCGTTGAACAGCGAGGTTTCCAGGAAGATCTGGCCGTCGGTGATCGAGATCACGTTGGTCGGAACGAAGGCGGAAACGTCGCCTGCCTGGGTTTCAATGATAGGCAGTGCCGTCAGCGAACCAGTCTTGCCGGTGACCGCGCCGTTGGTGAATTTCTCGACATAGTCGGGATTCACGCGGGCTGCGCGCTCGAGCAGGCGGCTGTGCAGGTAGAACACGTCGCCGGGGTAGGCTTCGCGGCCTGGCGGACGGCGCAGCAGCAGCGACACCTGGCGGTAGGCGACAGCCTGCTTGGACAGGTCGTCGTACACGATCAGCGCGTCTTCGCCGCGGTCGCGGAAGTATTCGCCCATTGCGCAGCCGGAGTAGGCCGACACGTATTGCATCGCGGCCGACTCGGAAGCCGACGCGGCGACGACGATGGTGTATTCCATGGCGCCGTGGGTTTCCAGCGCGCGCACGATGTTCTTGATCGTCGATGCCTTCTGGCCGATGGCGACGTAGATACACGTCATGCCCTGGCCCTTCTGGTTGATGATCGCGTCGATCGCGACAGCGGACTTGCCGGTCTGGCGGTCGCCGATGATCAGTTCGCGCTGGCCGCGCCCGATGGGCACCATCGCGTCGATCGACTTCAGGCCGGTCTGCATCGGCTGGGAAACGGATTGGCGGGCGATCACGCCCGGTGCGATCTTTTCGATCGGTGCGGTCAGCGTGGTGTTGACAGGACCCTTGCCGTCGATCGGCTGGCCCAGCGCGTTGACCACGCGGCCTTTGAGTTCGGGGCCGATCGGCACTTCCAGGATGCGGCCGGTGCACTTGACCGTGTCGCCTTCGGAGATGTGCTCGTAGCTGCCCAGGATCACCGAGCCGACCGAGTCGCGCTCGAGGTTCAGCGCCAGGCCGAAGGTATTGCCCGGGAATTCCAGCATCTCGCCCTGCATCACGTCGGACAGACCGTGGATGCGGCAGATGCCGTCGGACACGGAAATGACCGTACCCTGATTGCGAATCTCAGCGTTGTCGCCGAGCCCCTGGATCCGGCTCTTGATCAGTTCGCTGATTTCAGACGGGTTGAGTTGCATGTTAGAACTCCTAAATGATATGTCTCTGTGCTTGCCGGGAACGGCCGATGTCAGGTGGTCAGTGCAGTCTGCATCCGCTGCAGTTTCGCGCGCACCGACGTGTCGAGCACTTCATCGCCGACCACGACGCGCACGCCGCCGATCAGCGAGTTGTCCACAGTCACCGACGGGTTCAGGTTGCGGCCGAAGCGTTTTTCCAGCGTTGCGACCAGGTCGACGACCTGTGCCGGCGTCATCTCGAACGCGCTCACGATTTCCGCATCCGCAGCGCCTTCCTGCGCATTGCGCAGCGCGTGGAACTGCGAGGCGATCTCCGGCAGCAGCGACAGCCGTCCGTTCTCCACCAGCATGCTGACGAAGTTTTTGAGTTCGGCATTGGCCGGCGAGTTCACCGCCGACAGAAAGACGGAAATGACCTGCTCGTCCGACACCTTCGGATTACGCGCCATGTCCATGATGTCCGGATTGGCGGCAATCGAAGACATGGCCGACAGGATTTCCGACCAGGACGCGAGGTTGCCGTTCTGGGCAACCCGGAACAGCGCTTCAGCGTAGGGGCGGGCAATCGTTGCGAGTTCGGCCATGGTTACAGCTCGGTCTTGAGTTGGTTCAGCAGATCGGCATGGATCGCGGGGTTGATTTCCCGCTTCAGGATCTGTTCCGCGCCCTGGACCGCCAGCGTTGCCACCTGGGCGCGCAGTGCGTCGCGTGCCTGGCTGACCTGCTGCTGTGCATCCGCGTGGGCGGCGGCGACGATGCGCGCCGCTTCTTCCGAAGCGGTGCGCTTTGCTTCTTCGATGATCGCCTGGGCGCGCTTCTCGGCGTCGCCTATGCGTTTTTGTCCGGCGTCATGCGCGGAAGCCAGTTCTGCCTGCACGCGTTTTTCAGCGGCAGCCATTTCCAGCTTGCCGCGCTCGGCAGCAGCCAGACCGTCCGCGATCTTCTTGGCGCGCTCGTCGAGCGCGTTCATCAGCGGCGGCCACACGAATTTCATCGTGAAGACAGCCAGGATGAAGAAGACCACGAACTGAGCAAACAAGGTTGCATTCAGGTTCATGGTAGTTTCCTTCTCAGAATGGCAAGTGCTGGAATTCTATTCCAGCATGAGAATCAGGTCCGGTGAACCGGATTAACCACGTACGAACGGGTTTGCGAAGGCGAACAGCATGGCGATACCAACACCGATCAGGAATGCAGCGTCGATCAGGCCGGCCAGCAGGAACATCTTGGTTTGCAGGGTATTCATCAGTTCAGGCTGGCGTGCCGAAGCTTCCAGGTACTTGCCGCCCATGATTGCGATACCGATACAAGCGCCGATCGCGCCCAGTCCAATGATCAAGCCGCAAGCCAGTGCAACGAAAGCGATGTCAGTCATGACAATTCCTTTAAGTAAAGTTAAAAGTTAAAAATTAAAAAATAAAACAGAAAGATTTACCGATGCCATGGACCTGGATCAGTGACCCTCATGCGCCTGGCCCAGATACACCAGCGTCAGCATCATGAAGATGAACGCCTGCAACAGCACGATCAGAATGTGGAAGATGGCCCACATCGAACCGGCAATTACATGCCCAACGAAACCGAACACGGTTGCAGTCGAACCAAGCAGAGCGATCAGCAAAAACAGAAGCTCGCCGGCGTACATGTTGCCGAACAGTCGCATCGCGAGGGACACGGTCTTTGCGGCGAATTCGATGATATTGAGCAGCAGGTTGAACGGCGCCAGCCAGATGCCGAACGGCGCGGCGAACAGTTCGTGGACGAAGCCGCCGAGGCCCTTGATCTTGACGTTGTAGTACAGCATCAGCACCAGTACGCCCAGGGCGATGCCCATGGTGCCGTTCAGGTCGGCGGTCGGCACGACGCGGTGATACGGGAAAACATGCTCGATGCCCAGCAGCCCAAACAGGCTGGAGAACAGGTCGACCGGCAGGAAGTCGAGGGAATTCATCAGCGCGACCCAGATGAAGACGGTCAGCGCCAGCGGCGCGATGAAGCTGCGGTCGCCATGCACGATGGACTTTGCCTGGTCATCGACCATTTCGACGATCATCTCGACGAATGCCTGCATGCGGCCGGGAACGCCGGCCGTGGCGCGGCGCGCCGCCGTGTACATGACCAGGCAGCCGACGATGCCCATCGCGACGGACCAGAACAGCGTGTCCATGTTGATGATGGAAAAGTCGACGATCTTTTCCTGGTGACTCGTGGAGAAATGTCCAAGATGGTGGACGATGTATTCGGAAGCAGTCGGAGCGTGCCCCGCAGCCGCCCCAGCAGCAGTTTCAGTCGCCATGTCAGTGCCTAAATAATAAGATGATGTAACTTTTCAGCGCCACGATGAAAGCGGCGATAAGCGCCAGCCAGTTCAAATCGCGGTACAGCCACGCCACCGCGCCAAGGAGCGCGACGGTTAGTGCAATCTTGATAAATTCACCGATAAAAAACGACATCGGATTGACAGCTTTGGACCTGCGCGCATTGGAGTACAAGCGCAGCGCAAGCAAGCCATTGGGCACGACACAACACAGGCCGCCCAGAAGCGCCGAAACCAGCGCATGGACACCGCCCAGCATGCCGGCTACAACGCCAGCCAGGACCGTGGTCAATAGTTGCAAGAGGACAAGGCGAAGCATACAAGTCCAGACTCATGCAACCCGTTGGCCTCTTTCGAGTTCCCGGTACGGGCCGTGTTATTCGTTATGAAATGCAAAAACGTTTTGTTAGTGCGCTGTTTCCAAAGCCACGGGATTATAAGAGGATTCGTTCCATTGCGTCAAACGTTTACTTGCACTGAAATCGCGCATAACAAACGCTAAAAGCACGGGAACATCGCTTATGCAGCACACATCGTCACGCATGTAAACGTGCACCGTAGTTTTACGTGACCTTTACACAACAACGTAGTTTGTGAATTTATCGGCCGATTAGCGGCGCAGCCGTGCGATCACACCGTCGAGTGCATCCAGGCTGGCGAAATCGATCACCAGTTTTCCCTTGTTGCGAGCGCTGACCTTGATCGCGACCTGGGTCGCGAGCGCATCCGACAGCTCCTCTTCCAGGCGCACGATGTCCCGCGGCTTTTCCCTGGGCGCGGGCTTGGGCTCGTCGGCCTCGGCCAGCGCGGCCGCCACCAGCTTCTCGGCTTCGCGCACCGACAGTCGGCGGGCGATGATCATGTTGGCCAGCGAGATCTGGGTCGCGGGGTCGACCGACAGCAGCGCCCTTGCATGGCCCATGTCGATGTCGCCCGCCATCAGCATGGTCTGCACCGGCTGCGCCAGGTTCAGCAGCCGCAGCAGGTTGGACACCGCGCTGCGGGAGCGGCCGACGGCGCTGGCAGCCTGTTCATGGGTGAAGTCGAAGTCCGAGATCAGCCGCTGTATGCCCTGCGCTTCTTCCAGCGGGTTCAGGTCCTCGCGCTGGATGTTCTCGATCAGCGCCATCGCGGCGGCGGCATGGTCGTCGACCGCCTTCACCAGCACCGGCACCTCGGCCAGCCCGGCCAGCTGCGCGGCCCGGTAGCGGCGTTCGCCGGCAATGATCTCGTATCGGTTCGGATGGTCGGCAAGCGGCCGCACCAGGATGGGCTGCAGCAATCCCTGGACCCTGATCGAGTCAGCCAGTTCGGCGAGCGAACCTTCATCCATCCGCGTGCGCGGCTGGTATTTGCCCGGCTGCAGCCTGGCGATGGCCAGCGACGACGGCGCCGCGGCGACCGTGTCCTCGGCCTCGCCGTTTTCGGAGGAGCCGCCCAGCAGCGCATCGAGGCCGCGTCCCAGGCCCTTGGTTTTTCTGGTAGCCATCTGAGGTTTTGCTCCGTCGGTAATCTTCGTGGTTGCAGTCGTCATCGGCTCACCAGCTCCTGATCCGCTCGACCATTTCGGCGCCGAAGGCGACATAGGCCTGCGCGCCCTTGGACGACGGGTCGAAGCTGACGCCGGGCATGCCATAGGACGGCGCTTCGGCCAGCCGCACATTGCGCGGGATGATGGTCTTGAACACCTTGTCGCCGAAGTGCTGCTCGAGCTGCGCCGACACCTGCTGCGACAGGGTCATGCGCGGGTCGAACATCACCCGCAGCAGGCCGATGATGCGCAGGTCGGGATTGAGCTTCGCATGCACTTTCTTGATCGTGTTGACGAGGTCCGACAAGCCTTCCAGCGCATAGTATTCGCACTGCATCGGGATGATCACGCCATGCGCCGCGCACAGGCCGTTCAGGGTCAGCATCGACAATGCCGGCGGGCAGTCGATCAGCATGAAATCGTATTCCGCGTCGACTTCGGCCAGCGCCGTCTTCAGCCGCTTTTCCCGGTTGTCCAGTTCGACCAGTTCCACTTCGGCGCCGGCCAGTTCGCGGTTCGCCGGCAGCACGTCGAAGCGGCCGGTTTCCGAAAGCTTGCGGCAGGCGCTGACGGTTGCCAGGCCGACCAGCACTTCATAGATCGACCCGTCCAGTTCAGCCTTGTTGATGCCGGCCCCCATGGTCGCATTGCCTTGCGGGTCGAGGTCGACCAGCAGCACGCGCTGGCCGAGCTTGGCCAGGCCAGCGGCGAGATTGACGGCGGTCGTGGTCTTGCCAACGCCGCCCTTCTGGTTTGCCACACAAAATATTCTCGCCATGGATTTTTCAGTTGGTGGTTAATTTGATGCCGAAGCCGATCAGGAGCACGCCCGCAAGCTTGTTGCCGAGGCTGGCCAGCCGGCGGTGCCGTTTCAGCCGTGCCGCCGCGGCATTGCCGACGAGGACCAGCAGGCTGCCGTAGCAGAGCGTGCAGCTTGAAATGATGGCCGCCATGGTCAGGAACGTCAGGCTGCCGCGGTGCGCCGCCGGATCGATGAAAAGCGGAAAAAAAGCCATGTAGAAGACGATGGCCTTGGGATTGATGAGCGTGACCAGGAAGCCGCGGCGGAAATCTGCGGCGCTGGAAAAAGGCACCACGCCCGATGGCTCGCCCCGCGCCAGTAGCAGCTTCAGCCCCAGCCATGCGAGGTAGGCGGCGCCGACATACTGCAGCGCGCGAAATGCCATCGGGTTGGCCTGCAGCAGCGCAGCCACGCCGGCGGCCGCCAGGAACATCAGCATGCCGTCGGCCAGCATCAGACCGGCGACCGCGGCGAAACCGCCGCGCAGGCCATTGCGCGCGGTGCAGGTCAGCACGCAGAACGTGCCCGGCCCCGGCAGCATCAGGAACACCAGGGCGGCAGCGACGAGCTGCCACACATCGCTGATGCCGAGCAGTGGCTGGGGCGCAAACATGGCCGCGCTACTCCCCTGCCCTGGCGATGACGACCAGGTGCCGTTCGGCATCCAGCCCGGGCACGGCCAGCGGCGTCTTTTCCAGCACGCGCCATTCGGCCGGCAGGCGGCCGGTCTCGTCGCTGCCGGCAATGCCCTTCATCGCGATGAAGCGCCCGCCTTCGGCGAGCAGGTGGCCGGACCAGTTCACGAAGTCGGACAGGTCGGCGAATGCGCGGGAAGTGATCACATCGAAAGGCTGTCCGACCTGCAGCGCCTCTACCCTCCCGGTATGGACCGTGACATTGGACAGGCCGAGTTCTGCCTTCACCTGGGTCAGGAAGGCGGTCTTCTTGCTGACGGTATCGATCATCGCGATGCGCATGTCGGGACGCGCTTCCTGCGCCCAGATTGCCAGCACCATGCCGGGCAAGCCGCCGCCGGAGCCGACATCGAGCACCCGCGTCGCGGAGACGAAGGCCGGGACCGCGGCCAGCGAATCGAGCAGGTGCTGCACAACCATCTGCGCCGGGTCGCGCACGGCGGTCAGGTTGTAGACCGCATTCCATTTCGCCAGCAGCGCAAGATAGTCGAGCAGGCGTTCGAACTGCGTATCGCTGAGCGTGACCGGCAAGGCGGCCGCGCCTTTCCTGAGCGCGTCCGACAATGCCGGGCGATCGAAAGCCTTGGCCATCAGGCAGCGGCCGGCGACGCCGGCACCGATGCAAATTCGCGGAAGCCGCCCTTTTTCAGGTGAACCAGCAGCAGCGAAATGGCTGCGGGCGTGACGCCAGCGATGCGCGATGCCTGGCCCAGCGTTTCCGGCTGGTGCTTGTTGAGCTTCTGCCGCACTTCCATCGACAGCGCCTTGACCTGCATGTAGTCGAGTTCGGGCGGCAGCTTCAGGTTTTCGAAGTGCTCGTGCCGCTCCACTTCCTTGGCCTGGCGGTCGATGTAGCCCGCGTATTTCAACTGGATTTCGATCTGCTCGCGCACGGCGTCCGGCAATGTCTGCTCGGCGGTAAATTTCTTGCCGTCAATTGACTGCATGGTCATCAACTTCTGATAGTCGACGTTCGGGCGTCTCAGCAGGTCCGCCAGGTTGTATTCCCGTTCGATGGCCTTGCCCAGCACGCGCTCGGATTCCGCGTCCGCGATCAGCCTGGGGCTGACCCAGGTCGACTTGAGACGTTCGATTTCACGTGAAACCGCTTCGCGTTTTTCCTCGAACATCTGCCACTGGCGATCGCTGACACAGCCCAGCTTGCGGCCGATTTCGGTCAGCCGCATGTCGGCATTGTCTTCCCGCAGGCTCAGGCGGAATTCGGCGCGGCTGGTGAACATCCGGTACGGCTCGGCGACGCCCTGGGTGATCAGGTCGTCGACCAGCACGCCCAGGTAGGCTTCGTCGCGGCGCGGCGTCCATGCTTCCCTGCCCTGCGTCTGCAGCGCGGCATTAAGGCCTGCCAGCATGCCTTGCGCGGCTGCTTCCTCGTAGCCGGTGGTGCCGTTGATCTGGCCGGCGAAGAACAGTCCCTGGATCGCCCTTGTCTCGAGCGATGCCCGCAGGCCGCGCGGGTCGAAGTAGTCATACTCGATCGCATAGCCGGGACGCAGGATATGCGCGTTCTCCAGGCCGACCATCGAGCGCACCAGTTCAAGCTGCACGTCGAATGGCAGGCTGGTGGAAATGCCGTTCGGGTAAAACTCGTTGGTCGTCAATCCTTCGGGCTCGAGGAAGATCTGGTGTGATTCCTTGTCGGCGAAGCGATGGATCTTGTCCTCGATGGAAGGACAGTAGCGCGGCCCGACGCCTTCGATGACGCCGGTGTACATCGGACTGCGATCCAGGCCGCCGCGAATCACATCATGCGTGCGGGCATTGGTATGCGTGACCCAGCAAGGCACCTGCCGCGGGTGCATCGCCGTATTGCCCAGCACCGAGAAGACCGGCACCGGATCGAGATCGCCAGGCTGTTCGGCGAGCCGAGAGAAGTCGATGCTGCGGCCATCGATGCGCGGCGGCGTCCCGGTTTTCAGCCGTCCTTGCGGCAGCTTCAATTCCTTCAGCCGCGCCGACAGCGAGACCGCGGGCGGATCGCCGGCACGGCCTGCCGCGTAATTATTCAGGCCGACGTGGATCTTCCCATCCAGGAATGTGCCGGCGGTAAGCACCACCGCCCTGCCCCGGAACTGGATACCGACCTGCGTGACGGCGCCAACGACCCGGTCGCCCTCGACCATCAGGTCGTCCACCGCCTGCTGGAACAGCCACAGGTTGGGCTGGTTTTCCAGGCGGGACCGGATTGCCTGCTTGTACAAGATGCGGTCGGCCTGCGCGCGGGTTGCGCGCACGGCCGGGCCCTTGGACGAATTAAGGATGCGGAACTGGATGCCGGCTTCGTCGGTGGCGATAGCCATCGCGCCGCCCATCGCATCGACTTCCTTGACCAGGTGGCCCTTGCCGATGCCGCCGATGGACGGATTGCAGGACATCTGGCCCAGCGTTTCTATATTGTGCGTGAGCAGCAGGGTTTTCTGGCCCATGCGGGCAGAAGCAAGCGCCGCCTCGGTGCCGGCGTGGCCGCCACCAACGACGATGACATCAAATTCGGTAGGAAATAACATGGAGCGCCTCGGGGAGACCTTGAGCAGAGGCGAGATTATAGAGGGTTTTTACAGACATCCGCAGCGGCTGCGGGAGCTGGAAGCGACTGTTTCACGTGAAACAAACATCGGACTGCATTTGTATTGTTTCACGTGGAACAAACCGCTAGCGGAAAAATGCGTCGTATGTCGTCCGCAAGATCAGTGCTGAAACGACGACCAGGAAGATTTTCCTGACGAAGCCGCTGCCGTGCCGCATCGCCAGGCGGCTGCCTATCAGCGAGCCGGCTACATTCAACACCGCCATCAGCAGGCCGACTTGCCAGAGCAAATGGCCGCTGTAACCGAACCACAACAAGGCAGCAAGGTTACAGGCGACGTTGACAACCTTGGACACCGCGGACGCTGCCAGGAAGTCAAACCCGAAGAAACGGACGAACAGGAACAGCAGGAAGCTGCCGGTGCCCGGTCCGAAAAAGCCGTCGTAGAACCCGATCCCGCCGCCGATCAGGACAGCAAAGAACTGTTCCCTCCCCCCACTGTGGACAGGCGCATGAACCTGTCCAAAGTCCTTTTTCTTCAGCGTGTATAGGGCCACTGCAATCAGGATGAATGGCAGCAGCTTGCGCAGGAAATCGGGCGGCACATGGGTGACCGCGTATGCGCCGAGGAAAGACAGGATGAATGCCGCCACTGCTGCCGGCGCCGCCGTGCTCCAGGCCACGCTGATCCGGCGGGAAAAGTTCACCGCCGCGGCCGCGGTGCCCCAGATGCCGGCAAGCTTGCTGGTGCCGAGCAAGGTCGCGGGCGCCACATTGGGCAAGGTGGAAAACAGCGCCGGGATCTGTATCAGCCCCCCTCCCCCGACCACCGCATCGATCATTCCAGCAAGAAAGGCGGCTGCGCCAAGGATCAGGTAATCAGTCATTCTTTTTATTCGAAAGCGAGACAGTAAGGGACGGTAATAGACAGAAATGGACAACCCAGGAAACATTGCCCAGTTTAAAGATCCGTAACCATAGCAGTTCGCCCATGCCATGTCATCTTGCTACAATCTTCGTCAAAGGAGACAACATGAGTACATACAACACATTCACTTTCAGCACTGTCCCCAACCTCGTTTGCGAGGCAGGCGCGGCGCAAAAGCTTGGTACGCTTATCAAGCAACAATTTCCCAATGTCAAAAATGCGCTGATCGTGACGGACAGGGGTTTCCTCGGCACTGGCCTGATCAATGCCCCCGCAGCCACCTTGCGCGACGCCGGCATACAGGTCCAGGTGTATGCGGATGTCCTGGCCGATCCGCCCGAACACATCGTTTTACAGGCCGCGGACAATGCGCGCAGCCACCAGACAGACATTGTCATCGGCTTTGGCGGCGGCAGTTCGATGGATGTGGCCAAGCTGATCTCCATCCTTGCCGCGGGCGACCAGCCGCTGTCCAGCATGTATGGCATAGGCAATGTCAAGGGAGACAGGCTGCCGCTGGTGCAGATTCCCACCACTGCCGGCACCGGTTCGGAGGTCACGCCGATCTCCATCGTCACCACCGGGGAGACGACGAAGATGGGCGTGGTCTCGCCCAAGCTGTATGCCGACCTTGCGATCCTGGATGCCGCGCTGACCGTCGGGCTGCCGCCCAAGGTCACTGCCGCCACCGGCATCGACGCGATGGTCCATGCGATTGAGGCGTACACCACGCGTCACAAGAAGAATGCGCTGTCCGACATGCTGGCCCGGGAAGCGCTGCGGCTGCTGTCCCGCAACCTTGTCACCGCCTGCGAAGACGGCGGCAACCTCGACGCGCGCCAGGCCATGCTGCTCGGCGCGATGCTGGCCGGCCAGGCGTTTTCCAATGCGCCGGTGGCTGCGGTGCATGCGCTGGCCTACCCTATCGGCGGCATCTTCCACGTGCCCCACGGCCTGTCGAATGCGCTGGTGCTGCCGCACGTGATGCGCTTCAATGCCGGCCATGCGGCGGCAAGCTACGCGGAACTGGCGGACATCGTCGTGCCCGGCAGCGCGGGCAGCGACGAAGCCCGCAGCCATGCGCTGATCGCAGCGCTTGAGCAGTTGGCCGGCCGCGTCGGCATCGCGACGACCCTGCGCGAGGTCGGCATCACCGAGACGGACCTCGACCGGCTGGCTGACGACGCGATGCTGCAGACCCGCCTGCTGGTGAACAATCCGCGGGAGCTGCAGCGCGAGGATGCGCGGGCGATCTATGCGGCTGCGCTGTAACGCCTGTCCGCCAGCGTAAAGGGAACAGGCATCCGGACATGTCGGGTGTAAAGCGCCTCGGCGGCCATCAGCCGGCACGATAAGGCGCGGGACACGGCAAGCCTGCCCTGCCTGTCCTGCCTGTCCCACAAAGTAAAAAGCCCCGGCTGCATCAGCCGGGGCTTTCTTTTTACAGGCAGCGTCGCCAGGTCAGTGGCGCCCTGCCGGCTTGAACCGTGCGGCAATCTCACCGACGATGCCACGCCGGAACGCCAGCACGCAGACGATGAAGATCAGCCCGGTGACGATGGTCACCGAGTCGCCCAGCGTATTGAACCACTCGACGCTGGTCACGCGCGCCAGGAAAGCGCCGAGGTCGCCCAGCTTGTTTTCCAGCGCGATGATGACGATTGCGCCGACGATGGGACCGACGATGGTGCCCAGCCCCCCTACCAGCGTCATCAGCACCACTAGGCCAGACATGGTCCAGTGGGCGTCGGTCAGCGTCTCGAAACCCAGCACCAGCGTCTTGGTGGCGCCTGCCAGGCCCGACAGCGCGGCCGACAGCACGAAGGCCAGCAGCTTGTAGCGGTCGACGTCATAGCCCAGCGAGATCGCGCGCGGCTCGTTCTCCTTGACCGCCTTCAGCACCTGCCCGAACGGCGAATGGATGGTCCGCACGATCAGCGCGAAAGCGGCAATGACGATGGCCAGCACCACGTAGTACATCGTGACGTCGTTGCCCAGGTCCAGCATGCCCAGCAGGCGACCGCGCGGCACGCCTTGCAGGCCGTCCTCGCCGCCGGTGAACGGCGACTGCAGGAACACGAAGAACAGCATCTGCGCCAGCGCCAGCGTGATCATCGTGAAGTAGATGCCCTGCCGGCGTATCGCCAGCCCGCCCATCACCAGGCCCACCAGCGCGGCGAAGGCGGTGCCCAGGATCAGGCCGATCTCGGTCGGGAGGCCCAGCGTCTTCAGCGCGTAGCCGGCAATGTAGCCGGCGCCGCCGAAGAATGCCGCGTGGCCGAACGACAGCAGGCCGGTAAAGCCGATCAGCAGGTTGAAGGCGCAGGCGAACAGCGCAAAGCACAGCACCTTCATCAGGAAAACCGGATACAGGTAGAACGGCGCGCCCAGGGCCAGCAGCAATGCAATCGCGTACAGCACTTTCTTGTTCATCACAGTCTCCGATTACTTTTCTTTGCCGAACAGGCCGGCCGGACGAACCAGCAGCACCAGGGCCATGATGATGAACACCACGGTCGCCGACAGCTCAGGGTAGAACACGCGCGTCAGGCCCTCGATGATGCCGAGTCCCAGGCCGGTCAGGATGGAGCCCATGATCGAGCCCATGCCGCCGATCACGACCACCGCGAACACGGTGATGATCAGGTTCGAACCCATCAGCGGCGACACCTGGATCACCGGCGCGGCCAGCACGCCGGCAAAGGCCGCCAGCGCGACGCCGAAGCCATAGGTCAGCGTGACCATCAGCGGCACGTTGATGCCGAATGCTTCCACCATCTTCGGGTTTTCGGTGCCGGCCCGCAGGTAGGCGCCGAGCTTGGTTTTCTCGATCACGAACCATGTGACGAAGCAGACGATCAGCGACGCCACCACGACCCAGGCGCGGTAATTCGGCAGCACCATGAAGCCGAGGTTGGTCGCGCCGCCCAGGGCCTCCGGCACCGAATAAGGCTGGCCGGAGACGCCGTATATCGAGCGGAACACGCCTTCGACCAGCAGCGTGATGCCGAAGGTCAGCAGCAGGCCGTACAGGTGGTCCAGCTTGTACAGCCAGCGCAGCATGGTCTTTTCGATGATGATGCCGAAGACGCCGACCAGGAGCGGCGCGACGACCAGCATCACCCAGTAATTGATGCCGAAATAGGTCAGGCCCATCCACGCGATGAAGGCGCCCATCATGTAGAGCGCGCCGTGTGCGAAATTGATTACGTTGAGCAGGCCGAAGATCACGGCGAGTCCGAGCGAGAGCATCGCGTAGAACGAACCGTTGACCAGGCCCAGCAGTAACTGGCTCAACATCGCCTGCAGGGGTATGCCGAAAATTTCCATTGCGCGTTATCTCAAGTCATCCGGCTCGCGCCGGACAGGCACAGAAAAAACGGCGCGCGGTTGGACCGCGCGCCGCACATTAACCGCCTTTTACTTCCAGGCAGCGCATTTCGATTCAGCCTTGGTCGTGAAGGCCTCGTCACCCGGGATCGTTGCCGCGATCTTGAAGTAATCCCATGGCGTCTTGGACTCGGCCGGCGACTTCACCTGCATCAGGTACATGTCGTGGATCATGGAACCGTCGCCGCGTATCGTGCCGTTCTTGGCGTACATGTCGTTGACCTTGGTCGACTTGAACTTCTCCCAGGCCTTGTCGGTGTCGTCGGTGCCGGCTGCCTTGACCGCGTTCAGGTAGTGCAGAGTCGCCGAGTAGTCGGCTGCCTGCAGGCTGGACGGCATCTTCTTCATCTTGCTGAAGTAGCGCTTGGCGAACGCGCGGGTGGCGTCGTTCTGGTCCCAGTACCAGCTGTCGGTCAGGTACATGCCCTGGGTCAGCGCCGGCGTCAGCGAGTGGATGTCGTTGATGAACATCAGCAGGCCGGCCAGCTTCATGGTCTTGGTCACGCCGAATTCGTTGGCCGCCTTGATCGCGTTGATCGTGTCGCCGCCCGCGTTGGCCAGGCCGAGGATCTGCGCCTTCGACGCCTGCGCCTGCAGCAGGAAGGACGAGAAGTCCGACGCCGACAGCGGATGCTTGACCGAACCCAGCACCTGGCCGCCCGAGGCCTTGACCACCGCAGTGGTGTCGCTTTCCAGCGACTGGCCGAACGCGTAGTCGGCCGTCAGGAAGTACCAGCTCTTGCCGCCCTGCTTCACCACCGCGCCGCCGGTGCCCTTGGCCAGCGCCACCGTGTCATATGCATAGTGCACGGTGTACGGCGAGCATTCCTCGTTGGTCAGGCGCGCGGTGCCGGCGCCGATCGAGATGAACGGCTTCTTCTTTTCCGACGCGACCTTGGCCATTGCCAGGCCGGTTCCCGAGTTGGTGCCGCCGATCAGCACGTCAACGCCTTCGCGGTCGAACCATTCGCGCGCCTTGCTGGCCGCGATGTCGGCCTTGTTCTGGTGGTCGGCCGTCACGAGTTCGATTTTCTTGCCGTTGAGGGTGCCGCCGAAATCGGCAATCGCCATCTTGATGGCTTCCGCACCGCCCTGCCCGTCGATGTCCGAATACAGGCCGGAAATGTCGGTGATGAAACCGATCTTGACCACATCGCCGGAAATCTGTGCCGAAGCGCTCGCGCCAAAACCTGCGGCTGCAATCGATGCCACTGCCATCGCTATTACTTTTGCCTTCAACTTCATTTGTCTTCTCCTTGGTGTATGGATGATGCCTTTATCGTGCGCGGTGTTCAGACGCCGAGCAATTCGTTCAGTACCGGCATCTTGGCGTTCAACTCGGATGCAGCGAAGGTCTCGACGATCTGACCATGCTCCACCACGTAAAACCGGTCCGCGAGCGGCGCTGCGAAACGGAAGTTCTGCTCCACCATGACGATGGTGTAACCCTTGGCCTTCAGGGTCGTGATCATGCGCGCCAGCGCCTGCACGATGACAGGCGCCAGCCCTTCCGAAATCTCGTCGAGCAGCAGCAGCCGCGCGCCGGTGCGCAGGATGCGCGCCACCGCCAGCATCTGCTGCTCGCCGCCGGAAAGCCGGGTGCCCTGGCTGTTGCGGCGTTCGGCGAGATTGGGAAACATGTCGTAGATTTCTTCGATCGACATGCCGCGGTCGGTCTTCGACACCGACGGCGGCAGCATCAGGTTTTCTTCCGCCGACAGCGATGCGAAGATGCCGCGCTCCTCGGGGCAGTAGCCGACGCCGAGATGCGCTATGCGGTAGGTCGGCATCTGGATCGCCTCGACGCCGTTGATCTTGATGGAGCCGCGGCGGGCGCCGGTCAGTCCCATGATGGCGCGCAGCGTCGTCGTGCGGCCGGCGCCGTTGCGGCCCAGCAGCGTGACGACCTCGCCCTTGGCGACTGAAAAACTGAGGTCATGCAGGATGTGCGATTCGCCATACCAGGCGTGCAGGTTGGCGACTTCTAGCGCTTTTTCCATGTGTTCTTTCCGGACCGGACGGGGCTGGGCGGCCGTCGCGTTGATCAATGGGCGCCTTCGAGAGCGCCGCTCGTGGTGCCCATATAGGCTTCCATCACCTGGGGATTGGACGACACTTCCTGGTAACTGCCCTCGGCCAGCATGGCGCCGCGCTGCAGTACCGAAATGCGGTCGCAGATGCCGGACACCACGTTCATATTGTGTTCCACCATCAGGATGGTGCGCCCGGCCGACACTTTCTTGATCAGCTCGGTCACCCGGTGCACGTCCTCGTGCCCCATGCCCTGCGTCGGTTCGTCGAGCAGCATCAGTTCCGGCTCCATGCCCAGCGTGGTCGCGATTTCCAGCGCCCGCTTGCGGCCGTACGGCAGGTCGACGGTCACGGTGTCGGCGAACTCGGTCAGGTCGACTTCGGCCAGCAGCGCCATCGCGCGGTCGTTGAGGCGGGACAGCGTGCGTTCGCTGGTCCAGAAATGGAAGGAATTGCCCAGCGAGCGCTGCAGTCCGATGCGCACGTTCTCCATCACCGTCAGGTGCGGGAAAACGGCGGAAATCTGGAACGAGCGGATGATGCCCTGGCGCGCGATCTGCGCCGGGGCCGCCGAGGTAATGTCGCGGTTATTGAAGAGGATCTGGCCCGCGGTCGGGACCAGGAACTTGGTGAGCAAGTTGAAACACGTGGTCTTGCCGGCGCCGTTGGGGCCGATCAATGCATGGATATGGCCACGCTGCACCTGGAGGTTTACATCGTTCACGGCGGTGAAGCCCTTGAACTCTTTCGTCAGGTGCCGTGTCTCGAGTATGACGTCGGCCATTTAGTCTCCTGTATGCTTTTAATAATGCATCGGTAATTTTTCCGCATCGTACACAGCGCATGATCTTTCTAGCAATACGGTATAACTACCGTACGTCATGCTGACTGCATCATGTCGCGCATTGTGCCCGAATCTGCGCATCATACATGCACGTTATTTAAGCTTTCAAGAAATAAACATTTAGCTGCTTGGGCAGCAAAATCAAATGCTTACGTCCGTTCCGCGCGGATCATCGCGGCGGCTTTTTCCGCGATCATGATGGTCGGCGAATTCGGATTTCCCGACGTGATGACGGGCATGACGGACGCGTCGACCACCCGCAGTCCGGCCACGCCGCGCACGCGCAGCCGCGAGTCGAGGACCGCAGTGGGATCGTCGTCGCGGCCCATCCTGCAGGTGCCGACCGGATGGAAAATCGTCGTGCTGATATCGCCTGCGGCCCGCGCCAGTTCCTCGTCCGTCGTCAGGTGCGCGCCCGGCTTGAACTCGGCCGGCGCATATTTTTTCATCGCCGGGGCCTCGACGATGCGGCGCGTCAGCTTCAGCGAATCGGCGGCGATCTGGCGGTCTTCCGGCGTGCTCAGGTAATTGGCGGTGATCTTTGGCGCCGCCATCGCATCGGCGGACGCGATGCGCACATGGCCGCGCGCGGTCGGCCGCAGGTTGCAGACACTGGCCGTGAACGCCGGGAACGGGTGCAGCGGCTCGCCGAACCGTTCCAGTGACAGCGGCTGCACGTGGTACTGCAGGTTGGGCGTGGCCTGCCCCGGGTCGGAACGGGTGAAGGCGCCCAGCTGCGACGGCGCCATTGACATCGGGCCGCTCTGGTTCACCACGTATTCCATGCCGATGCGCATCTTGCCGAACCAGTTGCTGGCCATGGTGTTGAGGGTCTTGGCGCCGGTGACCTTGAACGCCATGCGGATCTGCAGGTGATCCTGCAGGTTCTCGCCGACGTCGGGCGCGTCGACCTCGACCGGGATGCCATGCTTCTGCAGCAGGTGGCCGGGGCCGATGCCGGAGAGCTGCAATATCTGCGGCGATCCGATCGCACCGGCGCACAACAGCGTCTCGCGGGTCGCGTCCGCGGTGAAGGCGCGGCCGCCGCCGATGAATTCGACCCCGGTGCAGACCTTGCCCCGCTCCGTCGTCGCCAGCTTCAGCCGCTGCACATGGCAGCCGGTCATGATGGTCAGGTTGCTGCGCTTGCTGGCCGGCTTCAGGAAGGCCTTGGACGTGTTCCAGCGTATGCCGCGGCGCTGGTTGACGTCGAAGTAGCCGCAGCCGTTGTTGTCGCCGCGGTTGAAGTCGCCGGTCTTGGGGATGCCCACCTGTTCGGCGGCATCCCGGAAGGCTTCCAGGATGTCCCATTTGAGGCGCTGCTTTTCCACCCGCCATTCGCCGCCGCTGCCGTGGAACGCATCGGCGCCGTTGTAGAAATCCTCGGTCTTCTTGAACAGCGGCAGAACCGAATCCCAGCGCCAGCCGGGGTCGCCGGTCATCTCGGCCCACTGGTCGTAGTCGTGCGACTGCCCGCGCATGTAGATCATGCCGTTGATCGACGATGAGCCGCCCAGCACCTTGCCGCGCGGGTAGACCAGGCTGCGGCCGTTGAGGCCGGCATCGGCCTCGGTGCGGTACAGCCAGTCGGTGCGCGGGTTGTCGATGCAATACAGGTAGCCGACCGGGATGTGTATCCACAGGTAGTCGTCCTTGCGGCCGGCTTCCAGCAGCAGCACCGAGACATCCGGGTCCTGGGTCAGGCGGTTGGCCAGCACGCAGCCGGCCGAGCCGCCGCCGATGATGATGTAGTCGTATTTACCGGCGGATTCCACGCTGCTGTCCCCTGCTTGCTTATTGATTGCTTAGTGACTGCTTGTCGATTGCTTATTGATTGCTTATTTCGCCACCGGCATCGTGAATTCGGCGCCCTTGTCGATCGACTGCGGCCAGCGCTGCATGATGGACTTGTAGCGGGTATAGAAGCGCACGCCTTCCTCGCCGTAGATATGGGTGTCGCCGAACAGCGAGCGCTTCCAGCCGCCGAACGAATGCCAGGCCATCGGCACCGGGATGGGCACGTTGACGCCGACCATGCCGACTTCGATGCGGCGCGAAAATTCGCGGGCCGTATTGCCGTCCGACGTGAACAGCGACACGCCGTTGCCGTATTCATGCGCGTTGATCAGTTCCACCGCCGACTTCAGGTCGGGCACGCGCACCACGCACAGCACCGGTCCGAAGATTTCCTCCTGGTAGACCTTCATCTCGGGCGTGACATTGTCGAACAGCGTGCCGCCCAGGAAGAAGCCGTTTTCATGGCCTTCCACCTTCAGGCCGCGGCCGTCGACCAGCAGCTTGGCGCCGGCGCGCACGCCCTCCTCGATATAGCCCTCGATCTTGGCCTTGTGCGCGGCGCTGACGACCGGGCCCATTTCGGCCGCGTCTTCCATGCCGTTCATGACCTTCAGCGACTTCACGCGGGGAATCAGCGCATCGATCAGCTTGTCGGCCACGTGGCCGACCGCCACCGCCACCGAGATGGCCATGCAGCGCTCGCCGGCCGAACCGTAGGCCGCGCCGATCAGCGCATCGACCGCCTGGTCGAGGTCGGCATCCGGCATCACCACCAGGTGATTCTTCGCGCCGCCCAGCGCCTGCACCCGCAGCGGCCAGGCGCCCTTGCGGCGCGCGCCTTCGGTATAGATGTATTCGGCAATCGGGGTCGAACCGACGAAGGACACCGCTTTCACGTCCGGGTGCTGCAGCAATGCGTCGACCGCCACCTTGTCGCCCTGCACCACGTTGAACACGCCGTCAGGCAGGCCGGCCTGCTTCAGCATCTCGGCCATCATCAGCGATGGCGACGGGTCGCGCTCGGACGGCTTGAGCACGAAGGTATTGCCGGTCGCCAGCGCCATCGGCGCCATCCACAGCGGCACCATGACCGGGAAATTGAACGGCGTGATGCCGGCTGTCACGCCCAGCGGCTGGCGCAACTGCCAGTTGTCGATGCCGCCGCCGATATTGTCGGTGAACTGGGTCTTCAGCAGCTGCGGGATGCCGCAGGCGAATTCGACGATCTCCAGGCCGCGGGTGACTTCGCCGCGCGCATCCGAGAACACCTTGCCATGCTCGCGGGTAATGGCGCGGGCCAGGTCGTCATGATTGCGCTCGATCAGTTCCTTGAACTTCGACATGATGCGCGCACGCTTGAGCGGCGCAGTGTCGGCCCAGGCCGGCGCCGCGGCGCTCGCTGCGGCCACCGCGGCATTCACGTCGGCGACGCTGGCAAGCGCCACCCGGGCGCTGACTTCGCCGGTGGCCGGATTGGTCACGTCCTGACTGCGGTCGCCGGTGCCGGCCGCAACAGCGCCGTTGATGAAATGCTCGATGCGTTCTGGCTTGTCCATGGAAGTCCTCTGTCTCGGTGGGTCATAGTTGGTGTGTCCACAGGATATCCGCTGATCGACCTCATTTCCAATGAGTTATGATCCGAGCAATATAAGGAATTTTTATAAAGCTCGATTTTCACCGAGAGACCGAACATGGACTTTTCCCAGATGCGTGCCTTCGCCGCGATTGCCGCCGAAGGAAATCTAACCCGCGCCGCCGAGCGGCTCCACCTGACGCAGCCTGCGGTCAGCCTGCAATTGAAGTCCCTGCAATCCACGCTGGGCCTGCAGTTATTCACGCGCACATCGACCGGCATGGTGCTGACCGACGACGGCGCAAAGTTGCTGCCCTTCGCAGAGCGGGTCCTGGCCAGCATCGCCGAATTCCGCCAGGGCGCCGACGCGCTGCATTCCACCCTGTCCGGCACCCTGTCGATCGGCACGATACTCGACCCCGAATTCATCCGGCTCGGCGCATTCCTCAAGCGCCTGGTCGAAAGTTATCCGCAGATTTCGACCCGGCTGCAGCACGGGATGTCCGGTTCGGTGCTGCAGCAGGTGCGCAGCGGCGCGCTGGATGCCGGCTTTTATCTCGGCACGCCCGGCAAGGAATGCGATTACCAGGTCCTTACTTCCTTTAATTATTACGTGCTTGCGCCCCACGGCTGGAAGCACCGGGTCGTCGGACGCGACTGGGCGGCGCTGGCAAAGCTGCCGTGGATCTGGACGCCTCCCGAATCGGCCCATAACCGGCTGCTCAGCAAGGTGTTCAACAGCCATAAAGTCATGCCGCACAAGGTGGCGCTGGTCGACCAGGAGCCATCGATGCTCGACTTGGTCAAGTCCGGGGTCGGCCTGGCGCTCGCCAGGGAATCGATTGCCTTGCGTGAAGCGCATGCGCACGGCCTGGTCATTGCCGACCAGGTCAGCATCGCCGCCGAATTGAGCTTTATTTGCCAGGCAAAACGCCGTCACGAACCCCTGATCGAAGCGGTATTCGCGCTGTTGAAATCTGTCTGGGACCGCTGAAATTCCTTGAATTTCAAGAGCTTGCGCTGTGGATAAGCCTAAGGATATCTATTGGGCGGGCTGTGCATAATCCGGGTTTACAGAAAAACACTTTTTTTGTCCAGAAGCTGTCACGCGGACATACAGCGCTTATCCACTCTTTATTCAATAGCTAAGTCGTTGAATGTTCGACGGTTTACAGGGTTGCGCACAGATTTTCCCGCCGGTTAACACTACTACTATATATGTATACAGACCTTTAAAATAAAACCCGAATCCCTTCATGACGGCAGTGAACAGCCATTTCAGGAACAAAAACATGCAAAAAAAACCGATCAGGCTGGGCATTGTCAGTGCGCTTCGCGAGGAACAGACGGGACTGCTCGCGCAGATGCGCGACATGAAAACGGTGACACGCGGCATGCGCGACTATCTTCATGGAAACTTATGGGGAGTCGACTGTGTCTGCGTCCTGTCCCGGCTCGGAAAAGTTGCATCGGCAACAACTGTTGCAACGCTGATCGAGCGTTTCGATGTGTCGGCGGTCGTTTTTACCGGCGTCGCCGGATCGGCCGACCCCGATGTAAAGGTCGGTGATGTCGTCATTGCCGAAAGCCTGGTCCAGCATGACATGGATACCCGGCCGCTTTTTCCGCGATTCGAAATCCCGCTGACGGGACAGTCCAGATTTGCAAGCGATGTCGGATTAAGCGAAAAATTGCATCGCGCCGCCAGTTTGTTCCTGGAAAACGACTTGAAATCGGCCATCTCATTAACGCAGCAGCAGATTTTTGGCCTGCATCGGCCGCGCGTGCATCGCGGACTGATCGCGAGCGGCGATGAATTCATCGGCAGCACCGCCCGGCTGCGGGAATTAAGGGAAGATTTTCCGGATTTGCTTGCCGTGGAAATGGAAGGCGCGGCCGTTGCCCAGGTCTGTTTCGAATTCGGCATCCCCTTTTCGGTAATCCGCACGATTTCCGATGGCGCCGACGAGACATCGGCGATCGATTTTCTGGCATTCATCCGTGAAGTCGCAGCTGTTTATGCCTTTCATACCACCAGGCGCTTGTGCTCGATTCTGGTTGAAGACGGTTGTTAACACCCCTGCCGACGAAAAGCCGTTGTTTATTTAATTAAGGTTGTATACCCAAATAGTAGTAGTTGTTAACGCATGCCGCGACCTGTGGGTAATACTAAAAAAATCAATGAAATCAGTGGCCTGGAGATTTGATAAGACTTGCATAAGCCGTGTATGGGCTTATGGGCAATTCTGTACAAGAATTGCCGGACGGATCGCGCGCGGGTTGTACCCAGTTCATCCACAGCTTATGCAGAGCTTTATCCCCATCCGGAGCGGCCCATGAAAGCGCCGCTGCCGTTGCTGGTATCCGGCCTGGGCATCGCACAGATCGTTTCCTGGGGCAGTCTTTACTATCCGATTTCCGTGCTTGGCGAGAGCATGCAGCGCGACCTCGGCGTGTCGTCGACGGTCCTGTTCGGCGCATTCACGCTGAGCCTGCTGATCTCCGGCATGGCTGCCCCGATGGTGGGAAGGCTGATGGACGCCCATGGCGCACGCGCGGTGCTGTGCGCCGGCTCGCTGCTGGCGATGGGTGCGCTGCTGCTCACCGCACGCGCCAGCGGCCCTGTGGGCCTGTACGCGGGCGCCATGCTGTCCGGCGTGGCGATGGCGGCCTGCCTGTACGACGCGGCCTTCATGGCGCTGAACCAGCTTGCCGGCGATGCGTATCGCCGGTCGGTGACGGGTCTTACCCTGTTCGGCGGCTTTGCCAGCACCGTTTCCTGGCCGCTGTCGCAATTCCTGCTCGGCACGGTGGGCTGGCGCGATGCCTTGCTTCTCTATGCCGGCCTGCAACTGGCGCTTTGCCTGCCGCTGCACGCGCTGCTGCTGCCTGCCCGGACCGGGAAAACGCTTGCCGCGCAGGATGCCGCTCCGGCGGCCGTGGTACTGCCGGACACGCTGTGGCTGGCCACGGCGTTCGCGCTGGCGAGCTTCGTGCTGTCGGTGCTGTCGGTCCACCTGATCAGCCTGTTCCGGCTGTCCGGCCTGGAAAACGGCAGCGCCGTATTCATCGCCACGCTGGTCGGACCGATGCAGGTATTGGGACGGCTGCTGGAACTGGGCGCCGGCGGCCGGCTGCGCGCGGTCCATGTCGGCGCCGTGGCTTTCGCTTCCATGGTGCTGGCCCTCGCCGGCCTGTTCCTGCTGCACGGCGCGTCGCCGCTGGCCTTTGTCATTGCGGGTCTGTACGGGATCAGCAACGGGCTGATGACCATCGTGCGCGGCGTCGTGCCGGCCGAGCTGTATGGCAGGCGCCATTACGGCCTGCTGCTCGGGCGGCTTGCGCGGCCGGCCTTCGTGGCGCGCGCGCTGGCGCCGTTCGCCTTTCCGCTCGGGCTGGCCGGGCTGGGCACCGGCGGCGTCGTGCTGGCGCTGGGCGGCGTCGCGGCGCTCGCCTGCTGGAGCTACCGCGCCGCGCTGCGCGAGGCGGCCGCCGCCGCGGCCGCTACTGCGCCGTCGGCATCAGCGTAGCGTCCGCCGTCCTGGTGATCAGATGGTCCCGCATCCACTGGTGCGCCTTGCTGCGCGCGTCGCGCTCATGCCACAGCATGTCCACATGGACATTGGGCATGTCGAACGGCACTTCCTGGGCCACCAGCTCGTCGCTCATGCCGGTCGAGGCGATCAGGTGCTCCGGCAGCACGGTGAGCAGGTCGGAATTGGCGACGACCCGGCCGGCGGTAAAGAACTGGTTCACGGTCAGCAGGATGCGCCGTTCACGGCCGATCTGCGCCAGCGCCTCGTCGACCAGGCCGCGCGGCCGGCCGGAAAAGCTGACCAGCAGGTGGTTCGCGCTGCAATAGGCATCCAGCGTCAGCGGCTGTCCTGTCAACGGATGGTCCTTGCGCATCACGCAGACGTATTTTCCGGAATAAAGCTGTTCATGGCGTATCGGCGTGTCGGGTTCGCCCGACAATTGTGCGACCACGCCGGGGAAAAAGCCGATCGCCAGGTCGATGTCGCCGTGCAGCAGCATCGGCCGCGGCTCCCGCGTCGTCAGCGGCACCATCCGCACGTTCAGGCCGGGAGCATCGTTTTCGATCGAACGGACCAGCGACGGCAGCCACAGCGCGGCGGTCGCGTCCGCCATGGCCAGGCGAAACGTGGCACTGGCCTGGGAGACGTCGAAGGAATGCGGCGCAACCGCATCCTGCAATTCGGCCAGCGCCCGCCTGACCGCCGGCCACAGGCTCTCGGCGCGTGGCGTCGGCTTCACGCCGTGGGCGGTGCGCACCAGCAGATCGTCGTGCAGCGCGTCGCGCAGCCGGCGTATCGCATTCGACACGGCCGGCTGCGTCATCGCAAGCTGGCCCGCCGCACGCGTCAGGTTCTGTTCGCTCATGACGGCGTCGAATACCCGCAACAAGTTCAGGTCAAGGCTGAGAAAGCTCATGCGTATCCCCCTGGAGATAGGAAACATTATTCACGAGAAACATAGCTGGTATGGAAACAGGCGATTGGATTTATATCTTAGGGCTGCTTATACTGCATTGCAACATAAGCATGACTGTAAGCAATTTTTGTAGCACCTTATTCAATCAGAGAGCATCAACCATGTCTGTCCTGTCCATTGCATTTCCATTCGAGGCTGCCATCTCGTTCGCCGGCGTCGCCATGGGCGCAGCCCGGCCCCTGATCGGCGTAAGCCTGTTCGCCACCCTGCTGCTGCTGTTTCAACCGCTGTTGAAGGGCCTGCTGAAGGCAGGACTGCTGCTGCTGTCGCCGCGCAAGTCGCTCGAAGAGCGCCGCACAGCGCAAAAAGTGCGCGGCGCGAAGCTGCTCAACATGATTGCCCGCGACTACGAGTGCAGCCAGCCCAACCTCGCCGCCGAGCTTCGCCAGCTTGCATCCCGCGCGTAAATTTTTAATTCATTAACAAATATTGGTGAAAGAGAAGCAATCGCGGAAGCTTCGTCTCTGTCAGGCGTTTTTCAGGTTGTCTCCTCCTCCCCTTGGGAAGGTTAACCCCTCGAAGCAATACTTCGAGGGGTTTTTTTTCATGCTCCCGCTGCAGCACCAGCCCTGGCCCTCTGCACCTGCAGGCGGCTGAAATTCAATCCCACGCACAGCATGCCGACGGCGCCGGCCACCAGCACGGGCATCGTACCCAGGCGGTCGGCGATGACGCCCGCGATACCCACTCCCAGCGACTGACCGAGAAAGAAGCAGGAGGCGAACGCCGACACCGCGGCGCCGCGCCGTTCCGGCGCCATCTGGGTCGCATTGATCTGCAAGGTGTTGTGCAGCATGTAAAACCCCAGGCCGGTCAGGAAGCATCCGGGAATCGCCCAGGCCCAATGCGGCGCGACGCCCGTGACGAGCAGCGCACCCGATGCGATGACGGCGCCCCACCGGGTCAGCCCGGTCTCGCCCAGCCGGCGCACCAGCGCGCCTGCGCCCACCGCAAACAGCACGCCGCCAAAGCCGAACAGCATGACCAGGAGCCCCGCCTGCGATAGCGGTATGCCGTGGACCACGTGGACATGGGTCGCGATGAATGCGAAGGCGCCGTACAGGCACATTCCCTCGATGAACACGGTCGCCAGCACGACCTTTGCCCATCTTCCGGACAATACCTGGGAAAATTCCCGGATCATGCGCGCCAGCACCGCGCCTTCCACCCGGCTGGTGCGCCGCGCATAGTCGGGCAGCTGCCGGTTCAGCCTGAACAGCGTGATGCTGATCAGCACGAAACCCAGCGACACCGCGAAAAACGGCAGGCGCCAGCTGAGGAAATCGGCAGCCAGGCCGCCGACGAACACCCCGGCCGACACGCCGAGGATCTGGCCGAGCAGGAACCTGGCCAGCACCGGCTGCCGTTCATCGTACGGGATCACGTCGCCTATCCAGGCCATGGACAGCGGGATGAGCGATGCCGCGGTCGCGCCTGCCAGCAGCCTGGCCGCCAGCAGCATCGAAAAGCTGGGGGCGACCGCGCACAGCAGGGCTGTCAGCGCACAGCATGCACAGCCCCAGGCGATCACCAGGTATTTTCCGAAACGGTCGCCGACCGGGCCGAAGAACAGCTGGGAGAAGCCGTAAGCGACCGAAAAACAGGTAATGACATAGGACGCGCTGGCAAGGGAAACGCCAAACTCGGCCGCCAGCCTCGGCAGCTGCGGGTCGGTCAGCCGCAGCGACATGCCGCTGCCGAAAGCGGCCATCGACAGCACGACGATGGCAGCGCGGGGGATGGGCGTGGGAGGAAGGGGCGCGGCCGGGTCGGAAGTCGTGGTCATGAATGGGCTTGCATCGGGCTACAACTGTCGCAAGCTGGTGAAATGGCGGGCGGCGCCGTCCAGCGGGTCCGTGAAGCGCAGCGAGCGTGCCAGCAGCTTCAGCGGCGCGGACAGGTCGTCTCCCTTGCATGGAAGGGCGTCGGGATAAAACGCGTCGTTGACGATGGGGATGCCCAGCGACGCCATGTGCAGGCGTAACTGGTGCTTGCGGCCGGTCAGCGGCTCCAGCCGATAAAGCACGTGCTCGCCGCGCTGTTCCAACGGCGTAATGACCGTCTCGGAATTGGCTTCGCCGGGTGCTTCGCGCATCCGGAAAAAGGGTGTGCCGTCGACCATGCGGCTGCGGTAGGTCAGCGGAAACGTCACGCCGCGCAGCGTGCCGGCCAGCGCCTCGTATTCCTTGACGATCGCACGCTGCTGGAATAGCGACTGGTAGATGCCGCGCGTGGCCGGGTTATGGGAAAACAGCATCACGCCCGCGGTTTCCCTGTCCAGCCGGTGTATCGGCGTCAGGTCCATCAGGCCTGTCTTGCGCCGCAGCCGGACCAGCAGCGTTTCCTGCAGAAACCGGCCGGACGGCACCACCGGCAGGAAATGCGGCTTGTCGACCACCAGCAGGTGCGCATCCTGGTGCAGGATGGTTTCCTCGAACGGAATCGGGGTTTCCGCGTCGAGTTCGCGGTAGTAGAAGACCTTCGTATTCGGACGGCAAGGTGTATCGGCCCGCATTACATTGTTGCGCTCATCGAGCACTTCGCCGCGTGCGATCCGCGCGATCCATGTCGCGCCGTCGACGGCCGGAAACCGCTCCAGCAGGAAATCCAGCAGGCCGCGCCGGCAATCGGCAGGGATCGCGACGAAACTGGCGGCAACGCCATTGCGCACCGGCAGCCCGCCTGCGCCCTGTTCCCGGCGCGCGGGCGGTCCTTCAGCCATGCAGCGCCTGCCGGTGGAAGTTCAGGTGATCTTCCATGAAGGTCGAAATGAAATAATAGCCATGGTCGTAGCCGGCATGGAAGCGCAGGGTCAGCGGCTGCGCGGCCTGCCGGCAGGCCGCCTCGAACAGCGCCGGCTTCAGCTGGACGTCGAGGAATTGGTCGGACAATCCCTGGTCGATCAATATGCCGGCAGGAAACGGCGTCTGCCGCCGGCTCATCAGCGCGCTGGCATCGTGTTCGAGCCAACTGTTGCGATCGTCGCCCAAATAACGTGAAAACGCTTTCTCGCCCCAGGGACACTGGGTGGGCGCTGCAATCGGCGCAAAGGCGGAAACCGAGCAGAACAGGTCCGGATGCCGCAGCGCCAGGACCAGCGCGCCATGCCCGCCCATCGAGTGGCCAAAGATGCCGACCTTGCGCGGTACGGTCGCGAACTCCGAGGCGATCAGCGGCAGCAGCTCGCCGACGATATACGACTCCATCCGGAAATGGGAGGCATAGGGCGGCGCGCTGGCGTCGAGGTAGAAACCGGCGCCCTCGCCAAAGTCCCAGTCGGCAGTGATGCCGTCGATGCCGGTGTTGCGCGGACTGGTATCGGGCGCGACCAGCATTATGCCGTGCTGCGCCGCATAGCGCTGCGCCCCGGCCTTGATCATGAAGGTTTCCTCGGTACAGGTCAGGCCGGCCAGGTACACCAGCACGGGTACAGGTCCGGCAGACTGCTGGGGCGGGCGATAGACGGAAAACCGCATCGGCAAGCCGATCTCGGAAGATGCATGGCGGTAATACGCCTGCGTACCGCCAAAGCAGCCATGTTCGCTGATCAATTCCATCTGCATCGCTTTCTCCTTGGTAAAGCGCCCTTAATAGAGCACGACCGAGCGGATCGACTCGCCGCGTTTCATCAGGTCGAATCCTTCGTTGATCTGGTCCAGGCGCAGGGTATGCGTGATCAGGTCATCGATGTTGAGCTTGCCTTCCATGTACCAGTCGACGATCTTCGGCACGTCCGTGCGTCCGCGGGCGCCGCCGAATGCCGAGCCTTTCCATACCCGGCCCGTCACCAGCTGGAACGGACGCGTGCTGATTTCCTCGCCCGCGGCCGCGACGCCGATGATGATGGACTGGCCCCAGCCCTTGTGACAGCACTCGAGCGACTGCCGCATCGTGGTGGTGTTGCCGATGCATTCGAACGAATAGTCGGCGCCGCCGTCGGTCAGCTGGACGATATGGTCGACCACATTGGGGACGTCCTTCGGGTTGACGAAGTGCGTCATGCCGAACTTGCGCGCCATCGCTTCCCGCTCGGGATTGAGGTCGACGCCGATGATCTTGTCCGCACCGACCATGCGCGCCGCCTGGATCACGTTCAGGCCGATGCCGCCCAGGCCGAACACCACCACATTGGCGCCTGCCTCGACCTTTGCGGTGAAAAGCACCGCGCCGACGCCGGTCGTCACGCCGCAGCCGATATAGCAAACCTTGTCGAACGGCGCGTCCGGACGGATCTTTGCGACCGCGATTTCAGGGACCACGATATGGTTGGCGAAGGTCGATGTGCCCATGTAGTGGAAGATCGGCTTGCCGTCGATCGAAAAGCGCGATGTCGCATCCGGCATCAGGCCGCGTCCCTGCGTGTTGCGTATGGCCTGGCACAGGTTGGTTTTCTGCGACAGGCAGAACTTGCACTGGCGGCATTCGGGTGTGTACAGCGGAATGACATGGTCGCCGGCGCGCAGCGACTTGACGTCGGGGCCGACATCGACCACGACCCCTGCGCCCTCGTGTCCCAGGATGGAAGGAAAGATCCCCTCGGGATCGGCGCCCGACAGGGTGTAGTAATCGGTATGGCAGATGCCGGTGGCCTTGACCTCGATCAGCACCTCCCCCGCTTTCGGCCCTTGCAGGTCCACCTCTTCCACGGTCAACGGTGCGCCTGCTTTCCACGCGATTGCGGCCTTTGTTTTCATGCTGGATCCTTTTTGTTATTGACACGTCGGTGTGTCGAATTTCCGGTTCGGGTGAGTATAAACGAAGGCGCAAGTAACCATATTCGACCAGCGGACGGTGCGTTGATTGCATTAATTATTAGCCGAATTGCTAATGATTGTTCTGCGGGACCGGATCGGCACATAGATTCGAAGGTCGCTGTTCTGTCCGACGCGCCGCATCCAGGAGACGTCTCCATGATTACCTGCCCTCCCCACGCTTCCTCCCTGCCTGCTCCAGGCAAAAAAATCGAAAGAATCCGCTGCCTGCCCGCGCCATTGTCGCTGGCCATCGCCTGCCTGTATTCGACTTCCGCCCAGGCGCTGCCGCAGAATCCCACCACGGTGTCCGGCAAGGTCAGCATCACCACCGCCAACCAGGCAATGCAGGTCAACCAGACGACGAACAAGGCCATTATCGAATGGCAGAAGTTCGGCGTCGCATCCAACGAGTCGGTCACCTTCAACCAGCCGTCCAGGTCGTCGGTGATACTGAACCGGGTAAGCGGCATGGAAACCAGCGCGCTGGACGGCATGCTCAATGCGACCGGCCAGGTATTCATCGTCAACCCCAACGGCGTATTGATAGGCCCCACCGCGCGCGTCAATGCGGGCGGCCTGCTGGCATCCACGCTGGCGATCGAAAACCAGCGTTTCCTCAACAGCGATTTCACCTTCGCCGCCAGGTCCGACAGCGACAAGGCGCCGGTTGGCAATGCCGGTTCGGTCACCGCAGTTGACGGCGGCTATGTCATCCTGCTGGCCAATAACGTCCGCAATAGCGGCACGATCGATGCCCCTGCCGGCCATGTGCTGATGGGCGCCGGGAGCAAGGCCACGCTGTACCTCAGCGACCAGTCCCTGCTGGGCTATCGCATCGACGCCGGCTCCGCCGCGGCCCTGGTCGAAAATGCCGGCAGAATCAGGGCGGACGGCGGCAAGGTGACGCTGGCGGCAAGTGGCATCAGCGGCGCCAGCCAGCTCGCGAGCGCAGCGGTCAATCACAGCGGCATCATCGAGGCGAAGACGCTGAACGGCAAGGCAGGCGCCATCGTGCTGTCGGGCGACATGCAGGCGGGACGGGTGTCTGTCACCGGCAGGCTCGACGCGTCTGCTCAGGCAGGCGTCGGGGGCACCATAGACACGTCTGCGGCTGTCGTCGCTGTCGGCAGCAATGCCAGCATATCCACCGAATCGGTGTCGGGAGCGACAGGCTTGTGGACAGCGACATCGCTCAACCCTGTCATTGGCGGGGACAGGGACAGCATTTCCAATACAGTATTAGCCAAAGCGCTGGACAAGAGCAATGTGACGGTAAGCGCCTATGGAAACGGCACGGGCACGAGCGGCAGCCTGTCTATCGCCGGTGAAATCGACGCGCGGGGAAAGCACAAGCTGATGGTGAAGGCGACGCACGACGTGCTGGTCGCTGCGCCGGTGACCGTAGGCAGTGGTGGATTCGCCGCCCGGGCGGACAGTGACGGCTCCGGCGAAGGCGCGGTGAAGTTCGACGCTGCCGCCACGATCCGCGGAAACGATGGCGCGCCGATAGACATCTACACCAATGTCCCAAGCTACAGCGACACGTCCCGCTATGACGGCTTCATCACCTCGCCATACCGCCTGTGGATGCTGGTCAACAACGCAGGCCAGCTGCAGGACATGCAGTCCAACCTCTCCGGCAACTATGCGCTGGGCAGGGATATCGATGCCGCCGGAACAGCCGCATGGAACGGCGGCGCCGGATTCCGGCCGATAGGACTTGACCGGAAGCGGTTCGATGGCCAGCTCGACGGCATGAGCCACGTCATTTCCAATCTCACGATCAACCGTCCCCGCAACGACTACGTCGGCCTCTTTTCCGAAATGACGGGCACCGTCATGAACCTGGGCCTGCGGAATGTCCATGTGACGGCGAACAGCCATGCCGGCGCCTTTGCCGGCTACAACGGCGGCACGCTGAAGAATGTCTACGCAACCGGAAGCGTGTCGGTGGACGTGGAGCGCGGATACAGCGAACAGTCCACCAACACCGCCGGCGGCCTGGTCGGAAGCAATGGCAGGAGTGGAGCCATCAGGGATGCCTATAGCCTGGTCGATGTCGGCGGCGACGCCATCCTCGGGGGAATTGCCGGGACAAACGAAGGAACGATAGACGGCGTCTACGCGGCGGGCAAGGTGGGAAGGCCCAACTTCGCCGATGAATTATTTGGTATCGGCGGCATCGCCGGCATCAACAGCGGGCCAGTGAGAAACACGTACTGGACGACCGATGGCACGGGCAAAAACCTGGCTTTCGGCAGCGATCATTCGAGTGTCGACGGCGGCAATTCGGTCCATGCACTGACAAACGACGGCCTGCGGACCGCGGAACTCGGCCTGGACTTCGATACGCGCTGGTTCCGCTACGATGGATACACGGCGCCCCTGCTCAGGTCCTTCCTGAAGCCGCTGACCATCGACGGGATTTCCCGCGAGGTGGACAAGATCTATGACAGCCTTGCCTTCGATTTTCAGCCCGCTTTCCTGTATTCCATCCCGGAAGCGGCATCCTCTGCACACCTGAATTCACGCAATGACGCAACGCGCGGCGCCCAGGGTTCGGATGTCGGCACGTACAGCAGCGGCACGGTCACGACCTTCTGGTCGGATCAGCAGGGCTATTTGATACGCAATCCGATCGTACGGCAAAAAACGATCGTTGCAATCCATGCAAGGCCAATCGTCCTGCAAGCCACCGCCGACACAAAGTATTTCGATGATTCCATCGTGTCTCCGGCGCTTCCCGGCGTTTCGAACGACAGGAATGAGCGCAATGCTGGCCTGGTAAGCGGCGACGTCCTGGATGCGGTGCAATCATTCGATGCAAAGGTGGCTGGCGATCGAACGTTAAGTATTTCCTCGGTTGAAATCAAAAACAGCCAGGGGAAAAACGTGACGTCGAACTATGAAATAAGCAGGTCCGACGCCATTGGAAAAATAGTGGAGAAGAAGGCCGATACTATTCCTGAAATACCGGTGACGGATGGAGGGAATGGCAATGGCACGGGTGACGGAAGCGGCGGCGGCACGGGTGGCGGAAACGGCGGCGGCACAGGTGGCGGAAATGGCGGCGGCACGGGCGGTGGAAACGGCGGCGGCACGGGCGGTGGAAACGGCGGCGGCGCGGGCGGCGGGAACGGCGTTGGCACGGGCGGCGGAACCAATGGCGGGCTGGGTAGGGGAAGCGGTAATGGCTCTGGCGGGACTAACGGGGGCGCTAATGGCGGAAATGCCGGCGGGACTCTCGGGTCGCCTGCCGATAGGTCGGGCGAGCAACAGCGAAGCGCTACCCTTTTCGCCTATCTCGGCGACCGGGGCGAAGACGAACTGAAGAAAAGAAGCCTGGAAAATAGCAAGCTCAGGAATGCCTTTACGTTATCGATACGGGACGGCGGTATTCGCGTTCCCGGGGAGACGGCCAGGTAGGACTGGCCTGCTTCGGTGGCGCCCCTCCCGTGCGGGCGCCCCGATGCATTTCGCTGGAGACGGGCGCGGCGTTCACTGTCTTCTCCGCTTCATCCAGTTGTAATTCGGCGCCGGGTCGGCGGCGCCGGCCTGCCCTACCGAATCGGGGTTTTCCGACGACAGCACGACAAAGCTGACAGGCTCGCCGGAACGCTGCCGCTGGCGCAGTTCTTCCATGAACTGCAGGGCGGCGCGCAGATCGTCCGCGGGAAACAGCGCCTGTGCCGGCTTCTGAATTTCGTTCGCCAGTTCGGTCCAATAAACCATGTACATGGATTGCTACCTTTCTCCTTGTCCAATGACTGTCCATCAATAGCGACGGGCCGTCATGCTGGCCGTCGAGCATCGGGGCGCCTGCATGATGGCGCTTGCATCAGGCCGCGTGCATCGAGCCGCTTGCATCGAGCCGCCCACATCCCCTGCCGTGGATTGCATCAGCTTCCCCTGGGCCAGCCTGTCCGGAATTCCTTGCCGGGTCGGCCAGCAGCGGCCGTTAATGCTGCTGCATCCACTCGTTCACCGACTCCGGCCCATAACCGGCAAATGGCTTTCTGCTGGTGATGACATACAAGTTACACGAGCTTTCCATCAGGCTGCGCAACTGGGTAAATACGGCTTGCGGCGTGAGGTCGGTAGAAATCGCGTAGCTGGTGTTCGTCAACTTTGCCCATGGATAATTCTTGATCGCACGGATCATCGGGTAGTGCGAAGCGCCCGTCGGACTGTAGTCGAAGATGATGATGAGCACCGCCATGCGTTTCCCCGGTATGCCAAAGAAAAACGCGGCCAGGTTACCCTGCCGCGCATTTGTTTTGCCTGCTGTGCCGCTTCGACATCCGGGTCCGGCTGCAGGCGCCGCATGACTGCGGCGCCTGCAGCGGACGTCGGACGCTTGCTTATGCCTTGAGCCGCTGCTCCAGCTTGTCCTTGGCGGTTTGCAGTTCCTGCGGGAGTTTGTAGCTCAGTTTTTCAAACAGTTCGCTGTGAAGCTTCAGTTCGTCCTGCCATGCATCGAGGTCGATCGACGTGATCTTGTCGAACTTGTCGCGGCTGAAGTCGGTGCCGGCCCAGTGCAGGTCTTCGTAACGCGGGGTGGTGCCGAACAGGTGTTCCACGCCTTCCGAAGCCGTGCCTTCGATACGCTCGAGCATCCACTTCAGGACACGCATGTTGTCGCCGAATCCCGGCCAGACGAACTTGCCGTTTTCGTCGGTGCGGAACCAGTTGACGCAGAAGATATGCGGCAGCTTGGCGCCGGTGGCGGAAAGCCTTTCACCCATTTCCAGCCAGTGCTGGAAGTATTCGCTCATGTTGTAGCCGGTGAACGGCAACATTGCGAACGGGTCGCGGCGAACCACGCCCTGCTGGCCAGTTGCGGCCGCGGTGGTTTCCGAACCCATGGTCGCTGCCATGTAGACGCCTTCGACCCAGTCGCGCGCTTCGGTGACCAGCGGCACGGTCGTCGAGCGGCGGCCGCCGAAGATGAAGGCGGAGATGGGCACGCCGGCCGGATCGTCCCAGGACGGGTCGAGCACCGGGTTGCTGCTGGCAGATACGGTGAAGCGCGCATTCGGATGCGCTGCCTTGCGGCCGGTTTCCTTCGCAACTTCCGGGGTCCAGTCCTTGCCCTGCCAGTCGATCAGGTGCGCAGGCGCTTCCTTGGTCATGCCTTCCCACCAGACGTCGCCATCGTCGGTCAGCGCGACGTTGGTGAAGATGGTGTTTTCCTTCAGCGACGCCATGCAGTTGAAGTTGGTGTCGCTGTTGGTGCCCGGCGCGACGCCGAAATAGCCGGCTTCCGGGTTGATCGCGTACAGCTTGCCGTCGGCGCCCGGCTTGATCCATGCAATGTCGTCGCCGATGGTCGTGACTTTCCAGCCGTCGAAGCCCGATGGCGGGATCAGCATCGCAAAGTTGGTCTTTCCGCAGGCCGACGGGAATGCCGCTGCGACATAGTGTTTCTTGCCTTCCGGGTTTTCAACGCCCAGGATCAGCATGTGCTCGGCCAGCCAGCCCTCTTCGCGGCCCATGATGGAGGCGATGCGCAGCGCAAAGCACTTCTTGCCCAGCAGCGCGTTGCCGCCGTAGCCGGAGCCGAACGACCAGATTTCGCGGGTTTCCGGGTAGTGAACGATGTACTTGGTCGGATTGCAAGGCCATGGCACGTCTTTCTGGCCAGCCTGCAGCGGCGCGCCGACGGTGTGGACGCATGGCACGAAGTCGCCGTCGCTGCCCAGCACGTCGTACACCGCGCGGCCCATGCGGGTCATGATGCGCATGTTGACTGCAACGTAGGGGGAATCGGACAGCTCGACGCCGATGTGCGCGATCGGCGAGCCGAGCGGGCCCATCGAGAACGGAACGACATACATCGTGCGGCCGCGCATCGCGCCGTCGAACAGGCCGTTCATGGTGGCGCGCATTTCGGCAGGCGCGGTCCAGTTGTTGGTCGGGCCGGCGTCTTCCTGCTTTTCAGGGCAAATGAACGTGCGGTCTTCGACACGGGCCACGTCCGACGGATCGGAACAGGCGAGGTAGCTGTTCGGACGCTTTTCCGGGTTCAGCTTTTTCATGGTGCCGGCGGCGACCATCTGGTTGCACAGGCGGTCGTATTCTTCCTGCGAGCCGTCGCACCAGTAGATGTTGGCAGGCTTGGTCAGCGCAGCGATCTCGGCGACCCAGCTGATCAGCTTCTGGTGCTTGACATAGGATGGCGCCTCGACGGCGGTGATGCCGTCCATAACGGGCTGGTTCATGGGTACTACCTCCAATGACGATAAAAAAATCTGTACTGGCATACCGGGATCGCTGTCCAGTTGCCGGCGCCCTGGCGGGCGGCCTGGCAGGCCTGGGTGCGTCTGGGGCAAAGAGCGCGATGCTTGGCGGCAGGGTTTGCCAGCCGGTATGTTGCTTCGTGAATACGGGCAGGTTTGCGAAAAATGGTGGGTGATTGTACACCTGTCTTTTTTGCAAATCCAACGACAAAGCTCAACTCTGGAGGAAATAGTAGTCGACTTAAATAGTAGGCTATACCGCGCTAAACCCTTGTTTTCCCTCGCATTTTTTCAGCTATTTTGCTGCGCTGCCGCATTTTCTCCGGTCACCGGCGAATTGTCCCCGGCACGCTATCATCTGCCGGGACACGTTCGGCCCTGCCACCCAAAACAGGAATTCATTGATGAAGATCGCCATACTCGACGACTACCAGGATGCCGTCCGGCAACTGGATTGCTTTCAATTGCTTGACGGCCACGACGTCAAGGTATTCAACAACAGTGCGCGCGGCATCGGCCAGCTGGCGGCGCGGCTGGCGCCTTTCGAGGCGCTGGTGCTGATCCGCGAGCGCACCGTGATATCGAAGGCGCTGCTGGACAAGCTCCCCAACCTGAAGCTGATCTCGCAGACCGGCAAGGTCAGCGGCCATGTCGATGTCGACGCCGCCACCGCGCAGGGCGTCGCCATTGTCGAGGGCGTCGGCGACCCGACCGCGCCGGCCGAGCTGACCTGGGCGCTGATCATGGACGCCAGCCGGCGCGTGAGCCAGTACGCCGGTTATTTGAAGCAGGGTGTATGGCAATCGGCTTCGCCGCTGCCGCAGCACAACCGGCTGGGCGTGGCGCTCAAGGGCCGCACGCTGGGGATCTGGGGCTATGGCAAGATCGGCCGCAAGATCGCCGGCTACGGCAAGGCCTTCGGCATGCAGGTGCTGGTCTGGGGACGCGAACCGAGCCGGCAGGCGGCGCAGCAGGACGGTTATTCCGTCGCCGCCAGCAAGGAGCAGTTCTTCGCGCAGTCCGACGTGCTCACGCTGCACCTGCGCCTGAACGACGCGACCCGCGGCATCGTCCAGGCGGCCGATCTGGCCGCGATGAAGCCGACCGCCATCCTGGTCAACACCAGCCGCGCCGAACTGGTCGCGGAAGGCGCGCTCGAAGCCGCGCTGGCGGCCGGCCGGCCGGGCCAGGCGGCGCTCGATGTGTTCGAGCAGGAGCCGCTGGCGCCGGACAGCCCGCTGCTGCGGATGGACAACGTGCTGGCGACGCCGCACCTGGGCTACGTGGAAAAGGATGGCTACGAACTGTACTTCGACGCCGCATTCCGCAATATCGTGGATTTTGCGAACGGGACGCCGAAGAACGTGCTGAATCCGGAAGCGCTGAAGGCGTAGGTCCCGGCGGGAGACAAAGGGAAAAAGGAAGGCCGGCGAATGTCGCCGACCGCATGCGATGCGTTGACGGTTAACGCATCGCGCCGGATCAGCGCAGCAGAGAACGGCCGGACTTCAATATGTCTTGTATGGCAGGAACTTGCCCGACAGGACCACGTTGACCCGGTCGCCCTTGGGATCGGCCTCGCGCTGGATATCCATCGAAAAGTCGATCGCGCTCATGATGCCGTCGCCAAATTCCTCGTGGATCAGTTCCTTGATTGTCGTGCCGTAGACGCTGACGATCTCGTACCAGCGATAGATCAGCGGGTCGGTCGGCACCGGGGTTGCCAGCGAACCCTTGTACGGAACGATCTGCAGCCACGCGCATTCCTCGTCGGTGAGTTCGAACAGTTCCTGGGCGACGGCCGCCTGCGCCTTGGTGAATGTCATCTGGCCGAGGCAGGCAGCGGTGGTCCATTCCTTGCTCTGTCCGATGCTGACGGCGATATCGCGCCAATGCAGCCCTTTCCTTACTTTTGCGGCGATGATCTTGCCGGTGACTAGCGTGCGATCCATTTCTTCCTCCTGGTTGTCTGTGGCCACGCTTTCAGCAAGAGCCGTGCCATTCGCCCGGCGCCGGAAACGCCGCGTCCTGGTGCAGCCGGCCGCCTCGCCGCACCAATGCAAACCATGACGGGACCAGCAATGAAACTCATCAGCGTGAACGTGGCGCAGGTCGGCCCCCTCTTCGGCCCCGTGCCGGCCAACGGCCGCCAGGTCGCCACGGCGATACACAAGCAGCCGGTCGCCGGCCCGGTGGCGGTGGGCCGCCTGGGGCTGGACGGCGATGCCCAGGCCGACCGCCGGCTGCATGGCGGTCCGGGCAAGGCGGTGTACGCGTATCCGCTGGAGCATTACGCATTCTGGCAAACCCAGCGCCGGCTGGCCGGCAAGGGCGACGCCGCGCTCGTTCATGGGGCGCTGGGCGAGAACCTGACGGTGCAGGGCCTGCTGGAAGACGCCTGCTGGATAGGCGACCGGCTGGCGGTGGGCACGGCGCTGCTGGAAGTGAGCGAGGTGCGCACGCCCTGCTTCAAGCTGAACGTGAAAATGGGCTTGTCCCACGCGGCGCGCCTGATGGACCAGAGCGGCCACACCGGCTTCTACCTGCGGGTGCTGCGGCCCGGGATGATTGCCGCCGGCGACGCGGTGACCGTGCTGCCCGGCCCGCGCAGCCTGACGATCGCGCAGATCAACGCAGGTCGTCGGACGGCACGCCAGCCGGATTTATTCTGATCAGGCGGATCGCCGGCACGCTGGGCCAGAGCCCGGCCCAGCCCGGCGGCCACGGCAGCGCCGGGCCGGCATAGTCGGGCACGCCGCGCCGCACCGCGATCACCGGCAAGCCTTCCGGCTGCGAGTCGCCCTGGTCCCAGCCGAGGCTGAACGCATAGTCCGGCAGCAGCGCCTCGCACACCATCTCGAACCAGGCCGCGTGATCCTCGTCGCGGCCCAGCGCCTGCGACATGCCCTGCGGGTCGAAGCGCGCCAGCGCGCTGGAAAGCTCCTGCGCATCGGCGCCGGGGGCGTCGCCCCAGCCCATGATGGGATTCAGGTTGTACTCGGCGCCCGAACCGTACCAGCCCTCGCGCCACGGCCGCTGCATCCAGTTGCGCGGGCCGGTGAACAGGTGCCAGCGCCAGTGCAGGCCGGACGCCTTCGGCCAGGTGTACAGGTAGAGCCGCTGGTAGCCGGCGCGGTGCAGCCCGCGCACCATTTCCATCAGCCGCGCATGCGGCATGCGCGCCGGCGGCTGGACCCGGAACAGGATGGGTTCGCCGTCGGCATGCTGGACCTGGTCGGACGACAGGTTCAGGTCCAGCGTGCGGCCTTCGGCGCCGAAGCGGGCCGAGATCCAGCCGGTCAGCAGATTGACCGAGGTGATCACGCCATAGCCGCGATAGCGATGGAAAATAACGGTTCCGGGAGCGACGGGTTTCATGGGTTCGGTGGAAAGGAAAGGACTTGCAAGGCCAAAATGTAGCCACAGTGTAGCGGCAACCGCCACGGCTGGAAGCCGGCGGTTCAGGCGACAGGGGGACAGGACAGGCAACCGGTATTGGATCGGCGATACGCGCTGGAAATTCCCGCAAACGCAAAATTTTCCGGAAGCCGGCTGCGCTATGATAGCCGCCTCCCGCTTCCATTCCCACATTACTGCCATGAGCTTATGCGTGATTGCCGCCGGCGGCACCTTCGACAAGCATTACGATGAAATTGCCGGCACGCTCGGCTTCGGCGCCAGCGTGCTGCCGGCCGTGATTGCGCGCAGCCGCATCAGCCAGCCGGTGCGCCTCGAGCAGCTGCCGCTGCTGGATTCGCTGGACATGCAGGACGAGGACCGGCTGCGCATACTCGACGCCTGCCGGCGCGCCGGCGAGGACTGCATCATCGTCATCCACGGCACCGACACGATGCCGGAAACCGCGCAGGTGCTTGGACAGGCCGAGCTCGACAAAACCATCGTCCTCACCGGCGCGATGATCCCGTATGAAATTGCCAACTCGGATGCGCTGTTCAACTTCGGCATGGCATTCGGCGTCGCGCAGACGCTGCCGGCGGGGGTGCATGTGGTAATGAGCGGCCAGGTATTCGCCTGGGACAATGTGCGGAAGGACAGGTCGCAGGGTGTGTTCCAGCCAGCGAGAAACACGCCCTAGGCGTCGGCCCGCGCCTGGAAGTAGCGCATCGAGCGGAACAGCGGGCCGATGGTCAGCACCAGCACCGACATCCTGATCACATGGAAGGCGGTGACGATGGGCACGCCGAGATTGAGCGTGCGCGCGGTCAGGCTCATCTCCGCGATGCCGCCCGGCGAGGTGGCGAGGATGGCGGTGGCCGGGTTGATGCTGCTGGTCCAGGCCAGCAGCATGCCGAAGCCGCCAGCCACCAGGATCGCCAGCAGCGCGCAGACCGCCACGCTGGCCAGGTAGCGCGGCGCGGTATGCAGGAATTCCGGCGTGAAGCGGGTGCCGAGCGAAATGCCGATGAAGAGCTGGCCGAAATGCGTCATCCATTCCGGCAGCGCCGACAGGTTCACGCCGAAAGCGGTCAGCAGGATGGCCACCAGCAGCGGCCCGATGACCCAGACATTGGGCCAGTTGAAGCGCGACAGCAGCAGCGCGCCGGCCGAGGTCAGCGCCACCAGCAGCATCAGGCCGTCGTAATGCACGACGCGCGCGCCGGGCACGAACGGGTCGAGGCCATGCACATCGAGGAACTTGAATGCGAACGGCACCAGCACCACCACCATCATGATGCGCAGGCTGTGCGCCGCGGCGACCCGGTCCACCGCGGCGCCGTGGCGCTCGCCCTGCGCCGCCATCTCGGAAGCGCCGCCGACTGCCATCGCAAAAAAGGCGGTGACGCGGTCGACGCCCGACAGCCGCGCCAGCAGCCAGGCGCACGAGATGCCCAGCGCCATGGCGAACACGGTGCCGGCGAAGATCCACGGCAGGTAGGAAGCCAGCACCTTGACCACCAGCGGCGTGAAGTACAGGCCGAGCGCGGTGCCGATCGCCCATTGCCCGCCCTGCCGCACCGCGGTCGGGCAATACAGCGACACGCCGGCCATGCGGGTGGCGGCGCTGGCGAACAGCGGGCCTATCATCCACGGCAGCGGCGTACGCAGCGCATTGCACAGGCCGGCGGCGGCGAGGCCCAGCAGCAGCGTAACGATGAAGGAGCGAAAGTCGGCGAAGGTCGGGAACGGCATGGTGATGGATTGGAAGGCAGTTGCCCCGATGGTCGCATATCGCGGCGATCGGGGCAGCTTGCAGGATGGAGGACGGCAGTCAGTGCAGGGCCGCGCAGGCTGGTGCAGGCCGGCCGGCGCGGCCACGGAAACGACGCGCGTCGCGCGCCGTTCGCGCCGGGCGCATCAGGCGTCCCGGCCCCGGCGCGGCGTCAGAACACCCAGAGCTTTTCCTGCGGCAGCTGCAGCCAGTAGTCGCCCGGCGCCAGCCGGTAGGGCGAATAGGCGCGCAGCCCGCCTTCCCGCGCTTCCGGCCGGTGGAACAGGCATTCCCAGCGGTCGCCCAGGTACATGCAGGTCGACAGCGGCAGCCGGATCGCATTGTCGGCCTGGGTGTCGGAGATGCGCACCTGTTCGAGCCGTATCATCGCCGTCGCCGTGCCGTCGACGCTGCCGCCGCGCGCGGTGCCCATCATGGTCGAGCCGTCGACATCCAGCGTCACGCGGTCGCCGTCGCGGCGGATCACCTTGCCGGGCAGCTTGTTGTTGCTGCCCATGAATTCGGCGGTGAACAGGCTGTCGGGCATTTCATACATGCTCTGCGGCGCGCCCTGCTGCTCGATCTTGCCGTTGTTGAGCAGAAGGATGCGGTCGGAAATGGCCATCGCCTCGGCCTGGTCGTGCGTGACCATCAGCGCCGACAGGCCCAGCCGCACGATCAGCTCGCGCAGGAAGGCGCGCGCTTCCTCGCGCAGCTTGGCGTCGAGGTTGGACAGCGGCTCGTCGAGCAGGATCACCGGCGGGTTGTAGACCAGCGCGCGGGCAATCGCGACCCGCTGCTGCTGGCCGCCGGAGAGCTGGTGCGGGAAGCGCTCGCCGAGATGGCCCAGGCCCAGCTGGCCCAGCACTTCCTTGACCCGCTTGGCGATCTCGTCGCCGGGCACCTTGCGCAGCTTCAGGCCGTAGCCGACGTTGTCGGCCACGGTCTTGTGCGGCCACAGCGCATAGGACTGGAACACCAGCCCGAGGCTGCGCTGCTCGGCCGGCATCTCGAACTTGCGCTCGCCGTCGAACACCACGCGGTCGCCGATGTTGATGGTGCCGGACTTCGGGCTTTCCAGCCCGGCCACCGCGCGCAGCAGCGTGGTCTTGCCGCTGCCCGACGGGCCCAGCAGCGCCACCACCTCGCCGCGCTGCAGGTCCATCGACACGCCCTTCAGGATGGCATTGGCGGTGGCGCCGGTGCCATAGTCCAGGTACAGGTTATTGACGCGTAATTCAGACATGATGAAGTCCTTTAATCGTGAAGTCTGACGCCGAAGCGCAATGCGATGGCAAGGCCGATCGCCACCAGCGTGATGTTGATGAAGGAAAGCGCGGCCACCAGGTCGACTGCGCCGGCGCCCCACATGGAGACGATCATCGCGCCGATCACCTCGGTGCCCGGCGAGAGCAGGTAGACGCCGGTCGAGTACTCGCGCTCGAAGATCAGGAACACCATCAGCCAGGCGCCGATCAGGCCGTACTTCACCAGCGGCAGCGTGACGTCGCGCGTCACCTGGCCGCGGTTGGCGCCGGCGGCCCGCGCCGCTTCCTCCAGCTCCGGCCCGACCTGCAGCAGCGCGGTCGTGATCAGCCGCAGGCCGTAGGCCATCCACACCACCGAGTACGCCAGCCAGACCGAGAAGATGGTCGAGCGCAGCGCCCGCAGCTGGGGGATCAGGTTGTCGCTGAGCCAGCGCGCGACATCGTTGTCGAACATCTTCAGGCCGTTGTCCAGCAGCGCCGGCACGAACAGGAACACCCACAGGAAGGACAGGCCGGCCAGGAGGCCCGGCACGGCGCGCGGCACCAGCACGCTGTAGTCGAGCACGCGGGTGATGCCGTCCGGCTTGCGGTGCATCGCCAGCGCGATGCCGCTGTAGCACAGCACCGCCACCGCGCCGCCGATCACGCCGATCAGCACCGTGTTGGTAATGCCGCGCACCAGCGAAGGCTGTTCGTAGATGTCGCGGAAGTGGGCCAGCGTCAACACGTCGAGCAGCTTCACGCCCTCGCCCCAGTGCGTGACGAAGGCGCGCAGCACGATGCCGGAAATCGGCACGATGATGGTGAACACCAGCCAGGCCGCGATCAGCGCGAACGCCACCCATTTCCATTTACCCAGCGGCAGCGCCTTCTGGCGCGCGCCCTTGCCCTTGATCGACACGTACTTGTTGGCCGACTTCAGCAGCCAGCGCTGCAGCATCACCAGCGGCATCGTCACCGCGACCAGGCATACCGCCACCGCCGCCATCAGGTGATACGACGGCGTGCCGAGCTTGTTGGTCAGCTTGTACAGGTAGGTCGCCAGCACCAGGTGGCCTTCCGGGTCGCCCAGCACCAGCACCAGGCCGAACACCTCGAAGCCGAGGAAGAACACCAGCACGCCGGAATAGGCCAGCGCCGGCATGATCATCGGAAGCGACACATTGAGCGCGACCTGCAGCGGCGACGCGCCGGCCACCCGAGCGGCTTCCTCGACGTCCGAGCCGAGGCTCTTCAGCGCAGCCGATGCATACAGGTAGACGTGCGGCACGTGGGTCAGGCCGGCGATGACGATGATGCTCGGGAACGCATACACATTCCACGGCTGCACGCCGATCAGCTGCTTGACCCAGACCGTGTAGAAGCCGACCGGCCCCATCGACACCACGTAGCCGAAGGCCACCACCATCGGCGAGACGAAGATGGGCACCAGCAGCAGCGGCGCGATCCAGTTGCGGCCAGGCAGGTCGGTGCGCACCATCAGGAAGGCCAGCATGCCGCCCAGCGGCACGGCGATCAGGGCCAGGCCGCAGGCCAGCATGAAGCCGTTGATGAAGGCCTGGCGGAAGTCGGGGTCGTCGAAGATGAAGCGGTACGGCTCCAGGCTCAGTTCCCTGGCCGGCGAGAAGAATGGGGCCGACAGCACGCTCTGGTAAAAGATCAGCGTCAGCGGCACGAAGATGGCCAGCAGCGTCAGCGTCACCACGATGCCGCGGTTCCAGTTGATGCGGCCGGACGGACGCGGCAGTTCGAGCTGCAGCGGCGCGGTCGGTTGCAGGGGATGGGTTTGCATGGCAGTCCCGTTAGATGATGTGAATGATCGGGCGCCATGCCCTGGCGGGCACGGCGCCGGCGCTGCTTGCGCTTACTTCTTCGCGGTCGCTTCTTTCCACTGCTTGAGGAAAGCCAGGCGCTTGGTCTGGTCCAGGTACTGCAGCAGCTGCGGGCCGACGGTCAGCGGCTTGAGCGCGGTGCCGAGCTGCTTGGTCAGTTCGGCCGAGGTGGTCTCGCCGGTGACGTCGGAGCGGATCGCGAAGAGCTGCGATTCATTGGCGATCACGGTCTGGCCGCGCTTGGACAGCACGTAGTCCAGCCACAGCTTGGCGGCATTGACGTTCTTCGCCGACTTGTTGATGAACATCACGCGCGACAGCACCAGCGTGTAATCCTTGGGGAAGGCCACGCCGATCGACGGGTCCTTCTTCGCCCGCACCAGCGCATAGGAACCCAGCATGTTGTAGCCGATCAGGTTCTCGCCGGACGAGATGCGCTCGAGCATGGTGCCGGTGGACGACTGCACCCGCAGGCCGGCCTGGCCCAGGGTCTTGGCGAAGTCCCAGAACTGCGGATTGATCGCCAGGTCGTTGGTGATGAAGGTGAAGCCGACGCCGGCCTTCTCGATGTCGTAGGTGGTGATCTTGCCCTGGTACTTCTCGGCCTTGGTCGTCATCAGCTTGGCCAGGTCGGCATGGGTGGACGGCACTTCGTCGGCCGGCACCAGGCGCTTGTTGTAGACGAACACGGCAGGCTCGAAGGTCGTGCCATAGGCGGTGTCCTTCCAGTTGGCCCAGGCGGGAACCGCCGCGCCCTCGGGCGACTTGTAGGCCAGGCCGTAGCCGTCGGACACCAGCTTGACCTGCAGGTCCATCGCCGACGACCACATCAGGTCGGCGGTGGCGCCGCCGGCGGCGGCTTCCGAGATGAAGCGGTTGTAGACCTCGGTCGAGTTCATGTCGTTGTATTCGACCTTGACGCCCGGGTACAGCGCGCTGAAGTCCTTGATCAGCGGTTCGGCAGCCTTGGAGTCGGTGGCGCTGTAGATCACCAGCTTGCCTTCCTTCTTCGCGCCGTCGACGATCTTTGCATAGTCGGCCGGGTAGCCGGCAGGCGCCTGCGCGCTGGCGGCGCCGGCAGCCAGCGTCAGGACGGCGGCGGCGATCAGGGTATTGGAAAATTTCATGTCTGCTCCTTGGTTTTTTGGATGGAATGTTGCGGGCCTAGCGAACAAGGCCCAGTTCGGCTGCCTGCCGGTGGTAATTCTCTTCGGTCCTTGCGACATAGTCGGTCAGCAGCTTGCCCGTCATGGCGAACGGGTACAGGCCGTGGGCCGCGCGCAGCTGGTCGAACGACTTGTCGGCCATCATCCGGTCGAACGCGGCGACCCAGCGGCGGTAGTCGGCATCGGGCACCTGCGGCCCCATGTAGAGGCCGCGGATGATGGGCCAGGTGACGTCGTAGCCCTGCTCGCGCGCGGTGGGCACCTGCGCCAGCGCGCCGGGCAGGCGCGCATCCGACAGCACGGCCAGCACCCGGATGCGGTCGGACACCGCATGCAGCGAGGCTTCCGAGACATCGCCCGACACCACCTGCACATGGCCGGCCAGCAGCGCGGTGAAGGATTCGCCGCCGCCCTCGAAGGCGACGAAGCGCAGCTTCTTCGGGTCGACGCCGGCCTGCTTCGCCACCAGCGCGACCTTGATCCAGTCCTGGCTGCCGATGGTGCCGCCGGCGCCGATGGTGACCGCGGCCGGGTCGCGCTGCATCGCCGCCACCAGTTCGCGCAGCGACTTGTAGGGGGAGTCGGCGCGCACCGCGATCATGCCGTAGTCGGTGCCCACCGCCGCCACCCAGCGCACGTCGGCGCCGGTGGAGCGGCCGAACTTCCCGAGCACCACGTTGAGCAGCGAGCCGCCCGAGAACGCGACCAGCGTGTCCGGCTCGGCCCGCCGCTGCGAGACGATGGAGCTCCAGGCGACCGCGCCGATGCCGCCCGGCAGGTAGGACAGCCGCAGCGCGTCGCCGCCCAGGCCCTTCTGCGCCAGCTTGCAGGTCTGGTCGAAGCCGCCGCCGGGCTTGGAGGGGACGATGCACTCGGCGGCAAAGGCGGTGCTGAGAAACAGCGACAGCAGGATGCCGACGCCGAACCCGCGGCATGCAGGGTGCAATAAGCGCAGCGCATTGCACCAGCCGCCAGGCAAACGCCGTCCGTCATTGACGGACGGTGCAATGCGCCTGCGCTTATTGCACCCTGCGAAATTGACGGTGTCCGAACGGTTCACGCAGTCACCGCCACGCTCAGGCCTGCGCGTTGGATAAAAAGGCGAATCTGGGTATGATGAAAAAGCCGTGGCGCTGCATGATGTCGTCTCCAGGAATGGTTTTATGTTCTTGTGGGACGAACGATACGACGGCTTCCCTTTCAACTTCCTTTCAATTGTCCGCCCGATGCGCATTTTGCTGGTCGAAGATCACCTGGAGCTGTCGCGCTGGATAGGCCAGGCGCTGCAGGATGCGCACCTGACGGTGGAATTCGCGATGAACGGCGCCGATGCCGACAGCCTGCTGCACACGCAGGAATACGCGCTGGTCATCCTCGACCTGACGCTGCCGAAGATGGACGGCCTCGAGGTGCTGCGCCGGCTGCGCGCGCGCGGCGGCAAGGCGCCGGTGCTCATCCTCACCGCGCGCGGCGGGCTGAACGAACGGGTGCAGGGCCTGAACCTCGGCGCCGACGACTACCTGGCCAAGCCCTTCGAACTGGCGGAGCTGGAGGCCCGGGTCAAGGCGCTGCTGCGCCGCAGCCAGGGCAACGAGGCGCCGACGCTGCGCTGCGGCGCGCTGTCCTTCGACACGGTGACCCGCATGTTCCATTACGGCGGCGCGGCGCTGGCGCTGACGCCGCGCGAATACGCGGTGCTGGAGGCGCTGCTGGCGCGCGCCGGCCGCGTGGTGCCCAAGGACAAGCTGTTCGCCGAAGTCTTCACGCTGGACGACGAGGCCAGCCCGGACGCCATCGAGATCTATATCCACAGGCTGCGCAAGAAGCTCGACACCGTCGAGGAAGGACGGGTCGTCATCACCACGCTGCGCGGACTCGGCTACCTGCTGCAGGAACGGCAATGACGCCCGCGCCGCGGCGGCTGGGCAGCCTGCGCGGGCAGCTGCTGCGCTGGCTGCTCATTCCGCTGGCGGTGCTGGTGGCGATCAACGCGGTGTCCGTCTACCGCAATGCGCTGGACGCCGCCGACCTTGCTTACGACCGCTCGCTGCTGGCCTCGACCCGCGCGCTGGCCGAGCGGGTTTCCATCGTCAACGGCCGGGTCGTGGCCGACGTGCCCTATGTCGCGCTGGACAGCTTCGAGACCGACACGCTGGGCCGCCTGTACTACAAGGTCACCGGCATCAACGGCGAATTCGTGTCCGGCTACGACGACCTGCCGCCGGTGCCGGCGAAGGCGAAACGGTCCGACATCTACCCGGCGCTGGTGCGCTTCTACCATGCCAGCTACCGCGGCACGCCGGTGCGCATCGCCGCGCTGCTGCAGCCGGTCTACGACGATTCGATGCGCGGCATCGCGCTGATCCAGGTCGGCGAGTCGCTCGACGCCCGCTACGACCTGTCCCGCAAGATCCTGCTCGACACGCTGTGGCGGCAGGCGGCGCTGGTGCTGGCGGTGGCCTTCCTGTCCTGGTTCGCGGTGCGCTTCGTGCTGCGGCCGCTGATGCGGCTGACCGAGGATGTCGCCAGCCGCGCGCCGACCGACCTGGCGGGCTTCGACGCGGCGCTGGTGCACCGGGAGGTGCGGCCGCTGGTGCATGCGATGAATGGCTACATGGACAGGCTGCATGCGCTGATCGGCGGCCAGCGCCGCTTCATCGCCGACGCCTCGCACCAGCTGCGCACGCCGCTGACGGTGCTCAAGACCCAGGCCGAGCTGGCGCTGCGGGCCAGCGACCCGGCGGCGATGCGCGAGATCGTCGAAGGCATCGCCCGCACCACCGACGCCACCGTGCACCTGGCCAACCGGCTGCTGACCATGGCGCGCGCCGAGCATGGCGTCGCCGAGGGCCAGCTGGTCAGCGTGTCGCTGAGCGACACCGCGCGCCAGGTCGGCATGGCGCTGGCGATGGCCGCGGTTGGCAAGGACATCGACCTGTCGTTGGAGGCCGAGCAGGACGTGCTGGTGACCGGCAATGCGCTGCTGCTGCACGAGCTGCTGGCCAACCTGCTCGACAATGCGATCCGCTACACGCCGGCAGGCGGGCGGGTGGCGCTGCGGGTGCTGGCGGCCGGCGACGGCGCAGTGCTGGAAGTCGAGGACAGCGGCATCGGCATCGCCGCCGGCGAGCGCGAACGGGTGTTTGCGCCGTTCTACCGGGCGCCCGGCGCGCAGCAGGTCAACGGCACGGGCGCCGGGCTGGGCCTGACCATCGTGCGCGACATCGCCGCGCTGCATGGCGCGCGCATATTGCTTGACGACAACGAACATGGCGGCCTGACGGTTCGCGTATACTTCCCAGCCTGAACCCGGCATCTGGATTCGTGTCAAATTCCGCCAGTGTCCGCCTCACTCCCCTTTCATTTTTGTCCAAGGAACGCCATGGCTACCGCACAACGTATGAATGCCCGTCCCAGCGCATGGCTGGTTTCCCTGCTGACCGTGGCGCTGATTGCCGGATGCGGAGGCGGTGGCGGTGGCGGTAACGACAGCGGAACCGACAGCGCGACCAGCACCGCGCAGTCGGGCAATGGCGCAAGCGACACGACCGCCACGCCGGTCGCCGAGGCCGGCGCGCCGCAGGCCACCGGCAACATGGCGACCGACGGTTTCAACTGGTTCAATTTCCGGCGCCAGCAGATGGGTCTCTCCACCCTCAGCCGCAATGGACAGATCGACACGGCGGCCCTGAACCATTCGAATTACCAGGCGCTGAACAATACGATCACGCATGACGAAATCAATGGACGGCGCGGATTTACCGGCGCGAACGTGCTCGACCGGCTGCGCGCGGCGCAATACTCGGTACCGGAGAGCAATTACGCGTATGGCGAAGTGATCTCGTCCACGCCCGACACCAACGGCGTCAATGCGGCCGAGGACCTGATCGCCGCGATCTACCATCGCTTCGTGATCTTCGAGCCGAAATTCCTGGAAGTGGGCGCGGCCAGCACCACCGCCGGCAGCGGCTATACCTATTTCACGACCAATTTCGCCACCCGCACGCTCAACCGCAACGGCCTGGGGGACGGCAGGCTGGTGATCTATCCGTTCCGCGACCAGCAGAACCTGCCCACCGTGTTCTTTTCCGACCAGGAGCAGCCGGACCCGGTGCCCGACCGCAACGAGGTCGGCTATCCGGTGAGCGTGCATGCGGACATCACGTCCACCCTGACCGTGCAGTCCTTCACCATCAATCCGCGCGGCGGCGCGGCGCTGGCCACCAGGCTGCTGCGTAAGGAGACCGATGCCGAGATCGGCGAACCGTCGGTCGCCGCCATCATCCCGCTGGCCGTGCTGCGGCCGCGGACCGTCTACGACGTCCGTTTCGTCGGCACGGTGGACGACGTGCCGGTCAATCTTTCCTGGTCCTTTACGACCCGCTAGCCGCGGCGCTCATTTGCGCGACACATGGCTGTTGCCTTCGAGGTAGAAGCGCAGCGGCCGCGCCGCCCACTCGCCGGCGTAGTCGACGCCGATGCGCGGCCGATGCACGACCGGCGCCGCATAGCCGTCGGGCCGCGCCAGGATGTGCAGGTCGTCGCTGCAGAAGTCATGGCCGTTGAGCCGGCGGTCTATGCCCATTGCCTTGCATAACAGGCCGGGCCCGCTGGTCTTGCCGGGCAGGTTGCGCACCGGCTCCAGCGCCCGCAGCAGCACCGCGGTGCCCTCGCCCGGCGGCCCGGTGACGACATTGATGCAATGATGCATCCCGTAGATCAGGTAGACATACGCATAGCCGGCCGGCCCGAACATGATGCGGGTGCGCGGCGTGATGCCCTTGGACGAATGCGCGGCCAGGTCCTCGACGCCGAGATAGGCCTCGGTTTCCACGATGCGGCCAATGCGCTCGACGCCGTCGCTGCGGTGCACCAGCAGGCAGCCGAGAAGCTCGCGCGCCACCGTCTCGGTGTCGCGGTCGAAGAACGCATGCGTCAGCCGGGCCGCGTTCGCCAGGAAGGCTGGCTTGTCGTTCATGTCAGTCATGTCGTTCATTCAACGATGGTGCCACAGCGGCGGCGGGCGACGCTTGCCTGAACGCATAGCACGGCGCACCAGAATGTTGCAATTTCGGTATACGCATTAGAATGGCGAACCCCGGTTCAATCCACCACCAGACGATGCCATGATCCAGCGCACCACTTCCGTTTCCCTCGCATCGCTGCTGGTATGCGCAGGCGCCTTCAGCACAGCCGCCCAGGCGCAGCAGACCGAGCCCACGCTGGGCGAGGTGGTCGTCAGCGGCAACCGCAGCGAACAGCGCCGCTTCGACGTGCCGGGCGCCATCGACGCGGTCGAGGTCGACCAGATGCGCCTCGGTTCGCCGCTGGTGAACCTGTCGGAACTGATGTCGGCGGTGCCCGGCGTCCAGGTGCGCAACCGGGAAAACTATGCGCAGGACCTGCAGCTGTCGGTGCGCGGCTTCGGCACCCGCTCCACCTTCGGCGTGCGCGGCGTGCGCATCCTGATCGACGGCATCCCGGCCACCATGCCGGACGGCCAGGGCCAGGTGTCGTCGATCAGCCTGACCTCGGCCAAGCGCATCGAACTGCTGCGCGGCCCGCTGGCCCAGCTCTACGGCAATGCCGCCGGCGGCGTGCTGCAGGTGTTCACCAAGGACCCGCCGGTGTCGTCCACGCCGCAGTTCGGCGTTGCCGCCGGCGTCGGCTCGGACGGCCAGCGCCAGCTCGATCTGTCGGTCGGCGGCGGCAGCGAAACGCTGGGCGCGCTGCTCGACGTGTCCCGCTTCCGCACCGACGGCTACCGCGACCACAGCGCCGCCGAACGCACCCAGCTCAACGCCAAGGTGGTGGCGCGGCCGTCGTCGGCCACCACCATCACCGGCGTACTCAACACCTTCGACCAGCCGCTGTCGCAGGACCCGCTGGGCCTGAACCGCGCCGACTTCCGCAACAACCCGCGCCAGGCATTCGGCGGCGCCTATGCCTTCGACACCAGGAAGACCATCGAGCAGAAGCAGGCCGGCGTGGTCGTCGAGCATGACGTGTCCGCCAGCGACCGCATCAACGCCCGCGTCTACGGCGGCACCCGGCAGGTGTTCCAGACGCTGGCGCTGCAGGCCAACGGCGTGGTCGACCTCGACCGCAGCTTCGGCGGCGTCGGCCTCAACTGGACGCACAAGACCCGCGTCAACGACCTGCCGCTGCAATGGACGATCGGCGTCGAGGCCGACCAGCTGAAGGAAACCCGCAAGGGTTTTGTCAACAATAGCGGCACTCCCGGCGCGCTGGCGCGTAACGAGGACGACACCGCGAAGAACCTGGACTATTTCGGCCAGGTCGACTGGACCTTCGCGCCGCAGTGGCAGGCAACGGCCGGGCTGCGCGTGAGCCGCGTGCGCTTCAGCGTCGACGACAACTTCATCACCGCGACCAATCCCAACGACAGCGGCGGCGTGACCTACCGCAACACCAGCCCGGTGCTGGGCCTGGTGTGGCATGCGAACGACAACCTCAACGTCTACGGCAACCTGGGCACCGGTTTCGAGACGCCGACCCTGGCCGAGAGCGCCTATCGTCCCGCAAACACCGGCTCCGGCCCGAACTTCCTGCTCAAGGCGTCGAAGAGCACGCAGGCCGAACTGGGCATCAAGGCCCGGCAGGGCCGCCACAGCCTGGACCTGGCGCTGTTCCAGAGCCGCAGCCGCGACGAGATCGTGCCGCAGTCCACCCTGGGCGGCCGCACGGTCTTCCAGAATGCCGACCGCGTCGGCCGGCGCGGCATCGAGGCCGGCTGGAAAGCCGACTGGCAGCCTGTCAGCACCCGGCTTGCCTACACGCTGCTGGACGCGCGGTTCAAGTCGTCCTACCAGAGCGGCGCCAACACGGTCGCGGCGGGCAACCAGCTGCCCGGCGCGCCGCGCCACAGCCTGTACGCCGAGACCGAGGCGCGGATCGGCGAAGGCGCCACCGTCGGCCTGGAAATGCGGGCGGAGAGCAAGATTCAGGTCAACGACACCAACACCGACGCCGCGCCCGGCTATGCCGCATTCAACCTGCGCGCCGGCAAGGAGCTCCGCGCCGGGCCGGCCAGGGTGTTCCTGTTCGCCCGCATCGACAACCTGTTCGACCGCCAGTATGCCGGTTCCGTCATCGTCAATGACGGCAACGGCCGCTTCTTCGAGCCCGCGCCCGGACGGCGGCTGTTCGTCGGCGCACGCACCCAGTTCTGATGGCCTGGTTCGCAATCTATCTCGCATCGGGCGCGTTCGTCGGCATCCTGGCCGGACTGCTGGGCATAGGCGGCGGCATGACGCTGGTGCCGGTGCTGGCGGCGCTGTTTACGGCCCAGCATTTCGCGCCCGACCATATCGTCCACCTGGCGCTGGGCACCGCGATGGCGTCCATCGTCTTCACGTCCGCCTCCAGCGTGCGCGAGCACTGGCGGCTGGGCGGCGTCGACCTCGCCATCGTGCGGCGGATGGCGCCGGGCATGGTGACCGGCAGCCTGCTGTCGACGCTGGCGGCAGGCTGGATCGCGCAGCGCCACCTGGCGCTCGCCTTCGCCGTGATCGTCTATGCCGGCGCCACGCAGATGATCCTGAACCGCAAGCCGGCCGCCGCCCGTCCGCTGCCGGGCGCGGCGCCGCTGTTCGGCGCGGGCCTGGTCATCGGCACCATCTGCGGCCTGGTGTCGGCCGGCGGCGCCTTCCTGACCGTGCCCTTCATGCTCTGGTGCGGCGTGCCGCTGCGCACCGCGATCGGCACCGCCGCGCTGCTGGGCATCCCGGTGGCCGTGATCGGCACGGTCGGCTACCTGGTGTCGGGCTGGAGCATCCCGCAGCTGCCCGCATGGTCGGCCGGGTTCATCCTGCTGCCGGCGCTGCTGGGCCTGGTCAGCGGCAGCATCGTCACCGCGCCCTTCGGCGCGCGGCTGGCGCACCGGCTGCCGGTGCTGGCGCTCAAGCGCATCTTCGCGCTGCTGCTTTACCTGCTTGCGACCAAGATGCTGCTGACTTATTGGTAAACGAACTTCTGGCATGGAAACCCGACCGACATGATCCCTACCCTCGCTGAACTCCGCGCGTCCCTCGACGAAGGCCGCGCCACCTCGCTCAGGCTGACCGATGCAGCGCTGGCGCATATCGCCGATCCTGCCGGCGAAGGCGTGCGCGTCTTCACCAAGGTCTATTCCGGCCAGGCGCGCGCCGCCGCGCAGGCCTCGGACCTGCTGCGCGGCGCCGGCCTGGCGCGCTCCGCGATCGAAGGGCTGCCCATCTCGATCAAGGACCTGTTCGACGTCGCCGGCGACACCACGGCGGCCGGCTCGGTGGTGCTGGCCGGTGCGCCGCCGGCGACGCAGCATGCGGCGATCGTGCGGCGGCTGCTGGCGGCCGGCGCGGTCATCGTCGGCCGCACCAACATGACCGAGTTCGCCTACTCGGGCATCGGCATCAACCCGCACTACGGCACGCCGCGCAACCCGTGGGACCGCGAGACCGGGCGCATTCCCGGCGGTTCCTCGTCGGGCGCGGCGGTGTCCGTGTCCGACCACATGGCGGTGGCCGCCATCGGCACGGACACCGGCGGTTCGGTGCGCATCCCGGCGACGCTGTGCGGGCTGACCGGCTTCAAGCCGACCGCGCGCCGGGTGCCGCTGGACGGCGCGCTGCCGCTGGCCACGCGGCTAGACTCCATCGGCCCGATAGCGGCCAGCGTGCGCTGCTGCGCGCTGCTGGATGCGATCCTTTCCGGCGACGATGCGCCGCTGCCGTCCGCGGCCCGGCTGCGCGGCATGCGCCTGGCGCTGCCGGTCACGGTGGTGCAGGACGGCATGGACAGCCAGGTAGCGGCGGCTTTCCAGGGGGCATTGTCGCGGCTGTCCGCGGCCGGCGTGCTGATCGATGAAATCGAGGTGCCCGAGTTCGACGCGCTGGCCGCCATCAATGCGACCGGCGGCCTGAGCGGCGCCGAGTCCTGGGCCTGGCACCGCGCGCTGATCGAGCGGTCCGCCGACGCCTACGACCCGCGCGTGCTGTCGCGCATCCGGCGCGGGCAAAGCATGTCGGCGGCCGACCTGCTGGAGCTGCTGCAGGCGCGCATGCGCTGGATCGCGTCGGTGGAACAGCGCATCGCCGGTTATGACGCGATGATCATGCCCACCGTGCCCATCGTCGCGCCGACGCTGGCCGAGATGGCGGACGACGATGCGTATTACCGGAACAATGCGCTCATCCTGCGCAACCCGACCTTCATCAATTTCCTCGACGGCTGCGCATTGTCGGTGCCCTGCCACGTGCCCGGCTCGGCGCCGGCAGGGCTGATGCTGGCCGCCGCCGGCGGCCGCGACCGCGCTGTGCTGGCGCTCGGCATGGCGGTCGAAGCCTGCCTGCGGCGGGCATGAAAAAGCCGCTGCACGTCCAATGACGGCAGCGGCTTTTTAAATCAGGCGAAACGCCTTACTTCATTGCCTTGGCATCGGCCTTGGCTTTCTCATAGTCGGCCTTGGCCTGCTTCTTCGCGGTGTCCGCCGCAGCGTCCGCGTTCTTCTTGCAGGCGCTTTCGTCGGCGCCAGTCAGCTTCTTGCACGCTTCCTTGGCAGCCTTCTCGTCGCCTTCCGCCTTGGCCTTGGCAGCCTTGTAATCGCCTTCAGCCATTTCCTTGTGGGCCTTGGCATCCTGCTTGGCTGCATCGGCTGCGAAGGCAGGCGCCTGCATGGTTGCTGCAAACGCGCAGGCGGTCAGCATGGTCAGTAATTTGTTCATCGTATTCTCCTCGCTACGGATTGTCGGAGTAAGGAGCTTACGTCGCCCTGCTGCGCCGGTCGGTGCGCTATTTCACACACCGGCTGTACGCATGCCTGGAGTATCAGCCGCCGTGATAGATATTCAGGTTGCCGTTAGGATCGATGACCGGATTCTGGTTGACGCTCGGTCCCTTCGAGCCCATGCCGGAGCCCATGCTGGACATGCCGGAGCCGCCCGACGAATTCATACCCATGCTGGAACAGCCAGCCATTGCAACGACCATCAGGATTGCGGCGATCTTTTTCATCTTATTTCTCCAAGTGATGCGTCAAATAACGCGATACCAAATGGACAAAATGAAACGTGCGCGGTTCCGGTTTGCGCGCTGCACCATGCGCGCCATCAAACTAGGGCATGGTGTCTGTCAGACATCCTGTTACAGCTACTTGCCCAGATGCCTGCCCACTGCCTCGACCGACGTGCCCGCGGCCTGCACCGCCGTGCGCAACTGGTCTTCGGTGACGCCGAAATGTTTGCTCCAGTACTGAAGCTCCCACGGCTCGTTGACGTTGATGCGTGAACGGTCCTGCGGTCCGCGGTCCTCGAGATTGTCAGCCATGATTCCTCCTTGTCTGCGCTTGCGTTATTGGTGAACGGACGAGAAGGGTTGGATGCGGGGAAGCCCGCACAGTTCATTCAATGCGGGCCGGGGGAACACCGGCGCAGGCCGGCCTAGCGGAAGACGAACAGCTTCGAGCTGATGAAATTGACCGACATGCCGGCGATGGAGCCGATGGCCACGCCGATCAGCGGCACCATCGGGCCGGGCGGCAGCATCGCGACCGCAATCGCCGAGCACAGGTAGTTGATGATGCCGCCGCCCAGCATCGCCAGCAGGTAGCGCCACCATTCCTGCCACACGGACATCGAGCCCGATGGCTTGAACGCGTAGTTGCGGTTGATCTGCCATGTCGCAAAGACCGCGCACAGAAAGGAGATGCCGCGTCCCGCGTAGAAATTGGCGCCGGCGGCCATCGCCAGGTAGAGCACGGCGACGTCGACCAGGAAGCCGATGCCGCCGGATATGCCGAAACGCAGGAGTTGGGAAAGAGTGGATTTGGTCATTGTGATGAAGCTGTGGTGAAAGGTATATGCCTGCAATCCGCCGGCCTGAACGCGCGAGGCGCAAAGCCGACATTCTTGCATGACTCGTCGATCACGGTAGATGAAGCGCCATCGCCGATGGCGCAGGAACGTTCCTGCGCAACGTTCCTGCACTACTTCCCGATGCAGAAGCGGCTGAAGATCACGCCCAGCAGATCGTCCGACGTGAACGCGCCGGTGATGCTGTTGAGCCTGTCCTGCGCCAGCCGCAGTTCCTCGGCAAACAGGTCCAGCGCCTGGTCGTTCTGCGCTGCCAGCTCGGCTGCCATGTCCAGGTGTTCGCGCGCGGCCTTCAGCGCCACCAGGTGCCGCTCCCGCGCCAGGTACAGTGATTCGCCGGTCTGCTGCCAGCCGGCGATGCGCAGCAGTTCGGCGCGCAGCAGGTGCAGGCCGGTATGGTCGGTGGCGGACAGGTAGATGTGGGTCGCATCCGGCAGCTGCTCGATGTCGGCGCGGTGCCCGGACAGGTCGATCTTGTTCCACAGCCGGATCACCGGCACGTTCGGCGGAAAGCGCTCGACGATTTTGTCGTCTGCCCTGGTCGGGCCGCGGCTGGCGTCCAGCATGTGCAGGATCACGTCCGCATCGCGCACCGCGCCCCAGGTGCGTTCGATGCCGATGCGCTCGACTTCATCGCTGGCGTCGGCCGCTTCCCGGATGCCGGCCGTGTCGATGATGTTGATCGGTATCCCCTCGATCTGTATGGTCTCGGTGACCTTGTCGCGGGTGGTGCCGGCGATGGCGGTGACGATGGCCACGTCGGACCCGGCCAGCGCATTGAGCAGCGAGGACTTGCCGACATTGGGCTGCCCGGCCAGCACCACGTTGAGGCCGTCGCGCAGCAGCGCGCCCTGCGCCGCCTGCTCGAACACCTGCTGCAGCGATGCGCGGATGCGCGCGAGCTGGCCGCGGGCGTCGGACTTTTCCAGGAAGTCGATCTCCTCCTCCGGGAAGTCCAGCGTCGCCTCGACCAGCATGCGCAGGTGGATCACCTGGTCGACCAGGCCATGGATCACCTTCGAGAACACGCCCGACAGCGACTGCGACGCCGACTTCGCGGCCGCCTCGGTCGACGCCTCGATCAGGTCGGCCACCGCCTCGGCCTGCGCCAGGTCCAGCTTGTCGTTGAGGAAGGCGCGCTGGGTGAATTCGCCGGGCTGGGCCAGGCGCAGGCCCACGCCCTGCCCGGCTTCCAGGCAGCGCTGCAGCAGCATCTGCAGGACCACCGGGCCGCCGTGGCCCTGCAGTTCCAGCACGTCCTCGCCGGTGTAGGAATGCGGCCCCTTGAAAAAGAGGGCCAGGCCCTGGTCGATCACGCTGCCGTCGGCCTGCACGAAGTCGAGATAGGTCGCATGGCGCGGCGTCAGCAGGCGGCCGGGCGGAAGCGCGCATACCGCCTGCATCACCGGTTCCAGGCCGCGCCCTGACAGCCGCACGACGCCGATGCCGCCGCGGCCCGGTGCGGTGGCGATGGCGGCGATGGGAGTGGTGTCGGGATTCATGTTGTGCATTATTTGTCGGTCGATAAAAAAAGGCCCGTGACGCTGCTGCGCGCACGGGCCTTGCTGCTAACGCATGCGGCCGGTCAGGCGGCCTTGGGCGCCTGCAGGTTGCGCGTGATGAACCACTGCTGCGCAATCGACAGGATGTTGTTGACCACCCAGTACAGCACCAGTCCCGACGGGAAGAAGAAGAACATGACCGAGAAGATGATAGGCATGAACATCATCACCTTGGCCTGGACCGGGTCCGGCGGCGTCGGGTTGAGCTTGGTCTGGATGAACATCGACACGGCCATCAGCACCGGCAGGATGTAGAACGGATCGGGCGAGGCCAGGTCATGGATCCAGCCCAGCCACGGCGCATTGCGCATCTCGACGCTGGCCAGCAGCACCCAGTACAGCGCGATGAAGACCGGGATCTGCACGACGATGGGCAGGCAGCCGCCGAGCGGGTTGATCTTCTCGGTCTTGTACAGCTCCATCATTGCCTGGTTCATCTTCTGCGGGTCGCCCTTGTGGCGCTCGCGGATCGCGGTCATCTTCGGCGTGACCAGCTTCATCTTGGCCATGCTGCGGTAGCTTGCGGCCGACAGCGGGAAGAACACCAGCTTGATCAGGATGGTCAGCACGATGATGGTCCAGCCCCAGTTGCCCAGGAAGGTGTGGATCTGCACCATCAGCCAGAAGATGGGCTTGGCGACGATGGTCAGCCAGCCGTAGTCCTTCACGAGGTCAAGGCCGGGCGCGATCTTGAGCAGGGTTTCCGACTCTTGCGGACCCGAGTACAGCCTGGTGTCCATGCTGACCGTGGCGCCCGGCGCCACCGTGCCCAGCGGCAGGATGTTGCCGACCGCGTACAGGTTGTCGACCTTCTTGGTGAAGATCTCGCGCGGCGCCTTTTCGGGCGGCACGAAGGCCGACACGAAGTAATGCTGGATCATCGCGATCCAGCCGTCGTTCGACTTGGTCGCGTGGCTGTCCTTGCCGCTGCCGATCTTGTCGAAGGCCAGCTTCTGGAACTTGTCGGCGTCGGTGTAGACGGCCGGGCCGGTGAAGGTGCTGTAGAACTTCGAGTCGCCGGGCAATGCGCCGCCGTCGCGCAGCAGCTGCACGTACAGCGATGGCGACACCGGCGCGCCGGACACGTTGGTCACGTCATGCTTCACGTCGATCAGGTAATCGCCGCGGCGGAAAGTGTAGGTCTTGACCAGCTTCACGCCGCCCTGCTCCGACGTCATCACCAGCTTGACCTCGTTGCCGCTGTCGAGGCCGCGTGGGCCGGGCTGAACGGTGAACGGCGTGCGGTGGTTGGGGAAGGCGCCGCCGATCAGGCCGGTCTGGGCCAGGTAGGTGCGCTCCGCGCTATGGTCGAACAGCACGACATTCTTGGTCGGGTCCTGCGCGTCCTTGTGCTTGAGCAGCTCCAGGCGGCGCAGCTCGCCGCCGACGCTGTCGATCTCGGCCTTCAGCACGTCGGTGGTGATGATCACGCGCTCGCCCTGCGCAGCCGCCGCGGCGGCCGGGGCGCCGGGCACGGCCGCCGCGCCTGTGGCTGCCGCACCCGGCGTCGCGCTGGCCTGCGGCACCTGGCCTGCCGTGCCGGGCGCCGCGGTTCCAGGCGCTGCGCCGGCAGCCGGATTGGCCTGCTGGGTCGCGCTCGGGAAGAACATCGACGGCTTGCCGGTATAACGCATCCAGTTATCCCAAAGCAACAATATCGACAGTGAGAATACAACCCACAGGACGGTGCGTTTGATATCCATATGTTTATTCATCAGTAATCAGGAATTCAGCGAGTGGCCGGACGATTTCGCGGGGGCTGGAACCGGATCGAGTCCCCCCGGGTGCCAGGGATGGCATTTGCACAGGCGCCGGGCAGCCAGCAGGCTGCCGCGGGCCGGGCCGTGCAGGTCGATAGCCTGTGCGGCGTAGTCGGAACAACTGGGGTAGAAGCGGCAGTTCTGCCCGAGGAACGGGCTGATGGCCAGCTTGTAGCCGCGCAGCAGCAGCAACAGCATACGTTTCATGGCTGCGTCCCGCCTTGCCGCAAGGGCTGGAACAGGCGGACCACCTCCAGGCGCAGCGCGGTTTTCAGCGCCGCCGTGATGGCGGGGCCGCTCTTGGCGTTGACCGGCTTGGACAGGCGCACGATGCAGTCGACCGGCGGCAGCATGCTTTGCCGGAACAGTTCGCGGGTGATGCGCTTGATGGTGTTGCGGGTGACGGCGCGCGGCGCGAAGCGCTTGGCGACGACCACGCCGAGGCGTGCATGGGCGAGTTCATTGGAACGCGTATACAGCACGAAATGCGCTGTACGCTGCACGGGCCGCAAACGAAAAACGGATGAAAACTCATCCGTTTTAACGATGCGCTTGTCGCGTGCGTAATTCTGTGGGCCTTCGCCTGTCACGCCAGCAGCCGGCTTGCGGTGCCGGATTAAGCGGCGAGGCGCTTGCGGCCCTTGGCGCGACGTGCATTGAGCACAGCGCGGCCGCCGCGGGTTGCCATGCGTACGCGAAAGCCATGGGTGCGCTTGCGGCGGACGACGGAAGGTTGGTAAGTACGTTTCATTATGGTTCTCGCTAAATGGCAGAAATACGGAAAAAGAAAATAGGGCGGAATGTTCGCAAGCCGCATAACCCACCTGCCCGGCGCCCGGCACCGAACGAGCCGCCGACCGAACCGCTGATGGCGCTTGCGTTGCCAACAGCCGCCACAACGTCAACGCTGCTGGCAGTGAACCCGTGATTAGACAGCAGATTCGGCTTGTCTGTCAATCACTTAGCCCCATATACGTAGCTAGGGAAACGCCGGGAAGTCGGCCGATAAAGCGCCCGCCTGTGGATAACTTCGGCGGGCGCGGGTAGAATAGCACCAATTCAGTACCCGCATTCCTGCGACAAAACAGACGCTTCAGAGATCATTGCCGTACCGGTCCTGCGCAATTTATTTAGACGATTAATGGAAAATTTCTGGCAGACCTGCTCCGCGCAGCTGGAGCAGGAGCTGACGCCGCAACAGTTCAGCGCATGGATCAAGCCGCTGGCGCCGCTCGACTTCGAGGACGGCCGCCTGCGCATCGCCGCGCCGAACCGTTTCAAGCTGGACTGGGTGAAAACCCAGTTTGCCAGCCGCATCAGCACGCTGGCCGCGCAGTTCTGGGAAGCGCCGATCGAAGTGCAGTTCGTGCTCGACCCGCGCATCGGCAATGCGCGCCGGCAAGCCGCCGAAGCCGGCCCGGGTTCGACCTCGCAGGTGCCGCAGCGGGAAAACGGCGCCGCCAAGGGCGGCATGAACGGCAGCGCCGAGGCGCGCGACCAGGCGGCCGAACTGGCCGACTCGCCCCGCCGCGAACAGAGCAAGATCAACACCGCGCTGACCTTCGAGAGCTTCGTCACCGGCAAGGCCAACCAGCTCGCGCGGGCAGCCGCGATCCAGGTCGCCAACAACCCGGGGATCTCGTACAACCCGCTGTTCCTGTACGGCGGCGTGGGACTGGGCAAGACCCACCTGATCCACGCGATCGGCAACCAGGTGCTGGCGGAAAACGCGAACGTGAAAATCCGCTACATCCACGCGGAGCAGTATGTCCGCGACGTGGTGACGGCTTACCAGCGCAAGGGTTTCGACGACTTCAAGCGCTATTACCATTCGCTCGACCTGCTGCTGATCGACGATATCCAGTTTTTCGGCGGCAAGAGCCGCACCCAGGAAGAATTCTTCTACGCATTCGAGGCGCTGATCGCGGCGAAGAAGCAGATCATCATCACCAGCGATACCTATCCGAAGGAAATCACCGGCATGGACGACCGGCTGATTTCCCGCTTCGACTCCGGCCTGACGGTCGCGGTCGAGCCGCCGGAACTGGAAATGCGGGTCGCCATCCTGCTCAAGAAAGCCGCGTCCGAGGGCGCCGTGCTGTCCGACGACGTCGCCTTCTTCGTCGCCAAGCACCTGCGCTCCAACGTGCGCGAGCTCGAGGGCGCATTGCGCAAGATCCTCGCCTACTCGCGCTTCCACGGCAAGGACATCACGATCGATGTCGTCAAGGACGCGCTGAAGGACCTGCTGTCCGTGCAGAACCGGCAGATTTCGGTGGAGAACATCCAGAAGACGGTGGCCGACTTTTTCAATATCAAGGTCGCCGACATGTATTCGAAGAAGCGGCCGGCGAACATTGCGCGGCCGCGCCAGATCGCGATGTACCTGGCCAAGGAACTGACGCAGAAAAGCCTGCCGGAAATCGGCGAGCTATTTGGCGGACGCGACCACACCACGGTGCTGCATGCCGTGCGCAAGATCGCCGCGGACCGCAACAAGAGCCCCGAATGCAACCACGAGCTGCACGTGCTCGAGCAGACGCTGAAGGGCTGATGCATGCTGCCTGCATGCCTGTGGATAACTGGCGTGCGGGCATGCCGGCAATGCGCCGGAAGAAGTCGGTAATCGTCATGAAAAACAACGCTGATCAACCATAAGGAAAAGCCATGCAATTGGTCAAAACTCACAGGGACACGCTACTTCGACCGCTGCAAGTCGTGAGTGGTATTGTCGAGCGTCGGCATACGCTGCCGATTCTGGCCAATATCCTCATCCGCAAGGACGGCGAGCGGGTGTCCTTCCTGTCGACCGATATCGAAGTGCAGATCACCACCCACGCGAACGTGGGCAGCGGCAGCGAAGTCGCCGCCACCACGGTGGCCGCGCGCAAGCTGCTCGACATCCTGCGCGCGCTGCCGGACGGCGACGACGTCTCGCTGTCGCTGTCGAACAAGCGCATGACGGTACAGTCGGGCAAGTCGCGTTTCGCGCTGCAGACACTGGCCGCCGAGGAGTTTCCGACGGTGGCCCAGGCCGAGCAGTACAACGCGACCGTCACGCTGCCGCAGAAGACGCTGAAGCACCTGTTCAACATGGTCCACTTCTCGATGGCGCAGCAGGACATCCGCTATTACCTGAACGGCCTGCTGCTGGTGGTCGACGGCAAGAACGTGATCGCTGTGGCGACCGACGGCCACCGGCTGGCGTTCTGCCAGGTCGAGACCGACCAGGAATTCCCGCGGCAGGAAGTCATCATCCCGCGCAAGACCATCATCGAGTTGCAGCGCCTGCTGGAGGAAAGCGACGACCCGGTCACGCTCGACATCGCAGGCAACCAGGTCAGGCTGACGTTCGCCGACATCGAGCTGGTGTCCAAGCTGGTCGAAGGCAAGTTCCCGGACTACACCCGGGTCGTGCCCAAGGGCTACAAGAACGACTTCACGATAGACCGCGACCGCCTGCTGCGCTCGCTGCAGCGCGCTGCCATCATGACGTCCGACAAGTTCAAGGGCGTGCGCTGCGTGATCAGCCCGGGCAGCATGAAGATCAGCTCCACCAACGCCGACCAGGAAGAAGCGGTCGACGAGCTCGAAATCGATTACGGCGGCGACAGCGTCGACATCGGCTTCAATGTCAGCTACCTGCTCGACGTCCTGAACAACCTCAAGTGCGAAAGCGTCAACATCGCGCTCGGCGACGCCAATTCGTCCGCGCTGATCACGATACCCGACAATGCCGACTTTAAATATGTCGTCATGCCGATGCGCATTTGATTGATTCCCTGTCCCGCGTCCGCCTGGCGGCGCGGGGACGCCAGTTCTCTCGCGACGAGGCGCAGCAGGTTGTAGCAACAGGTTTTACCTAGTCCGGCACGAAGGTTGACGCAGCAGGCTACCCTGCCCGCCGCGCCAGTCCTGGATTTTTCCGCAGCATCCGTTTTTTAGAAGGCAGCCATGTCCGCGATCCCAACTGAACCCACCAACGAGCCGCAAGCGAACCAGTACGGCGCATCCTCCATCCAGATCCTGGAAGGGCTGGAGGCGGTGCGCAAGCGCCCCGGCATGTATATCGGCGACACGTCCGACGGCACCGGCCTGCATCACCTGGTGTTCGAGGTGCTGGACAACTCCATCGACGAATCGCTGGCCGGCCACTGCACCGAGATCCATGTCACCATCCATGCCGACAACTCGATCTCCGTGACCGACAACGGCCGCGGCATCCCGACCGGCATCAAGTGGGACGACAAGCACGAGCCCAAGCGCAGCGCCGCCGAGATCGTGATGACCGAATTGCACGCGGGCGGCAAGTTCGACCAGAACTCGTACAAGGTCTCTGGCGGCCTGCACGGCGTCGGCGTGTCCTGCGTCAACGGCCTGTCCAAGCTGCTCAAGCTGACCGTGCGCCGCGACGGCAAGCAGCATTACATGGAGTTCGTGCGGGGCGTCCCGCAGAACCGTGACATCGAGACCATCGACGGCATGGTCGTCTCCCCGATCAAGGTCACCGGCGAGACCGACAAGCGCGGCACCGAGGTGCATTTTTGGGCCGACGAGGAAATCTTCAGCCATGTCGAGTTCCACTACGACATCCTGGCCAAGCGCATCCGCGAGCTGTCCTTCCTGAACAATGGCGTGCGCATCCGCCTGTCGGACCAGCGCAGCGGCAAGGAAGAGATCTTCGCGTTCGAGGGCGGCACCCGCGGCTTCGTCGAGTACATCAACAAGGCCAAGAACGTGCTGCACCCGACCATTTTCCAGGCCACCGGCGAACGCATGTCGGACCAGCACACCAACATCACGGTGGACGTGTCGATGCAGTGGAACGACGCGTTCAACGAGCAGGTGCTGTGCTTCACCAACAACATCCCGCAGCGCGACGGCGGCACCCACCTGACCGGCCTGCGGGCCGCGATGACGCGGGTGATCAACAAGTACATCGACGAGCACGACTTCGCCAAGAAGGCCAAGGTCGAGATCGCCGGCGACGACATGCGCGAGGGCCTGACCTGCGTGCTGTCGGTCAAGGTGCCGGAGCCGAAGTTCAGCTCGCAGACCAAGGACAAGCTGGTGTCGTCCGAGGTGCGCGGCCCGGTCGAGGAAATCGTCGCCAAGACGCTGTCGGACTACCTGCAGGAAAAGCCGAACGACGCCAAGATCATCTGCGGCAAGATCGTCGAGGCCGCGCGCGCGCGCGAAGCCGCGCGCAAGGCGCGCGACCTGACCCGCAGGAAAGGCATCATGGACGGCCTGGGCCTGTCGGCCAAGCTGGCCGACTGCCAGGAAAAGGACCCGGCGCTGTGCGAACTGTACGTGGTCGAGGGCGACTCCGCGGGCGGCTCGGCCAAGCAGGGCCGCGACCGCAAGTTCCAGGCGATCCTGCCGCTGCGCGGCAAGGTGCTGAACGTGGAGAAGGCGCGCTTCGAGAAGATGCTGTCGTCCGAGCAGATCACCACGCTGATCGCGACGCTGGGCACCAGCATCGGCGCCGATGAATTCAACATCGACAAGCTGCGTTATCACCGCATCATCATCATGACCGATGCGGACGTCGACGGCGCCCACATCCGCACGCTGCTGCTGACGCTGCTGTACCGGCAGATGCCGCTGCTGGTGGAACGCGGCCATGTCTACATCGCGCAGCCGCCGCTGTACAAGGTCAAGCATGGCCGCGACGAGCGCTACCTGAAGGACGATGTCGAGGAAGCCGCGTACATGATGCAGATCGCGCTGAACGACGCGGCGCTGGTGCCGGCCGAGGGCGCGGAAGCGATCAGCGGCGACGCGCTGGCCGAGCTGGTGCGCCAGTACAACACGGCCAACGCGATCATCATGCGCCTGACCCGCGCAATCGACGCGGCCGCGCTGTCGGCCATCATGACCGGCGTGACGCTGAAGCTCGACAGCGTGGCCGATGCGCAGGCGTCGGCGCAGGCGATGCGCGACGCGATCAAGGACCCGACGGTGGAAGTCATCGTGCGGTCGGACGAACTGTCGGACAAGCACATGCTGCGCATCCAGCGCATGTTCCATGGCAATGTGCGCGTCAGCGTCATCGATGCCGACTTCGTCGACAGCCCCGACTACGCGGTCTTGTCGGCGGCGGCCGCCACCTTCCGCGGCCTGATCGGCCCCGGCGCGCTGGTGCGCCGCGGCACCGGCGAGAAGGTCAGGGAGTACGGCATCGCCGACTTCCACCAGGCGATGGCCTGGCTGCGCGACGAAGCCGAGCGCGGCGTGTCCAAGCAGCGCTACAAGGGACTGGGCGAGATGAACCCGGAGCAGCTGTGGGAGACCACGATGGACCCGAAAGTGCGCCGCCTGCTCAAGGTGCAGATCGAGGACGCGATCGCGGCCGACCAGATCTTCACCACGCTGATGGGCGACGACGTCGAACCGCGCCGCGCGTTCATCGAGCTGAATGCGCTGCAGGCAGGGAATATCGACGTCTGATATCCGGCGGTCGCGGCATGCGCGGCGGCGCCGCGGCGCCGCTCAATGAGAAAGGCCGGCCCTGCGCCGGCCTTTCTCATTGAGCGGCCGGGAAGCGTCCGCTGTCCGCCGCCGGGACGCCGCTCCGGCGGGCCCGTCCCGGCCGGCGATGAAATAACGGTAAGATCTCCTGCGCCGCACTGCGGCCCACAAAGAAAAACACCTATGGAGATCCGATGAAGAGTATGACCCTGTCCCTGATGGCGGCCGCCATGGCAACGCTGCTGGCCTCCTGCAGCAATCCGCCCGCGCGGCAAACCGCCGGCGACGCCGGGGCCGCCCATGTCGCCGCCGCGAACCAGGCCGCCGGCGCCGACCTGCAGGCCCTCACCGTGCTGTGCAAGCCTGCTCCCGCGACCCGCGCGTCGCACGATGAAGTCGAGAAAGGCGTGGCCGGCCAGATCGCGCGGCCGGCGCCGGCGCCTGGCAAGGCATTCGACAACCTGTACTTCGTCGGCGCTGCCTGGGTCAGCGCCTGGGCGCTGAAAACGTCGGACGGCATCATCCTGATCGATGCGCTGAACAATGCGCAGGAAGCGTCGACGCTGATCGAGGGCGGCATGAAGAAGCTGGGACTCAACCCGGCCGACATCAAGTACATCGTCGTCACCCATGCGCATGGCGACCATTACGGCGGCGTCAATCACCTGGTGGAACGCTACCGCCCGCGCGTGGTGATGAGCGAGGCCGACTGGGCCATGACCGAGGGCAAGCTGGAATTCGAGTCCTCGCAGTGGGGGCCGGTGCCGAAGCGCGACATCGTTGTCAAGGATGGCGACGCGATCACGCTGGGCGACACCCGGGTCACGCTCTATGCGACGCCGGGCCATACCGCGGGTACGATCTCGCCGGTGTTCGACGTGACGACCGGCGGGCAGAAGCACAGGGCGATGATCTGGGGCGGCACCGCATTCAACTTTGGCCGCGACATCCCCCGGCTCGACAGCTATATCGGCGCGACCAGCCGCATGATGCAGCTGGCGGGCGAGCAGAACATCGACGTCATGCTGTCCAACCATGCCGGCTACGACGGCACGGTGCCCAAGCTCGCGCAGATGTCCGCCCCCGGCGCGCGCGGCAATCCCTTCGTGCTGGGCACGCCGACGGTCAGGCGCTCGCTGACCGTGATGAACGAATGCGCGCAGGCGACCCGGGACCGCTTCGGGAGCTGAGCGCACGGGCCGGCGGGCTGGCGGGATAACGAACTGGCGGGCTGGCGTGCAGGTGGATCAATCGGCTTCGCGCAGCAGCCGCATGCCGACCAGCGTATAGCGCGTGCCCGGCGCATTCCAGTTGCGGAACGCCGAGCGCGCGTAGAAGGACCAGGTGTGCCACGAGCCGCCGCGGCGCACCCGCACCGCGCCGGTCGCCGGCCCGCGCGGATCGTCGACCGGCGAGACCGCGTAGTAATGGTCGTCATGCCAGTCCGCGGTCCATTCCCAGGCATTGCCATGCATGTCGTACAGGCCGAACGCATTCGGCGCGTAGCTGCCCACCGGCGCGGTGAATGCATGGCCGTCGTGCCCGTCGAGCGCGCGGCTCGCCCACTTTTTCCAGAACGGCGCCGCATCGGCGTCGAACACGTTGGCCACGCCCGGCAGCGACTCGGGATCGTCGCCTGCGTGGTAGCGGGTGCGCGTTCCGGCGCGCGCCGCGTATTCCCATTCCGCTTCGGAAGGCAGCCGGTAGGCATGTCCCTCGGTGCGCGTGAGCCAGTCGGCCATGGCTGCCGCGTCGTTCCAGGTGACGTTGACGACCGGATGGCTGTCGTCCTGCGGAAAGCCCGGATTGCGCCACGAGTATTTCGGATCGCGCCCCTCGAAGGCGTCGCCGCGGGCTGTCGTCGCCGGGTCGTAGTCCGGGTTGTAGCCGTAAGCGCCGGTGCCGTCCGCGACCGACTCCGGGACATGGCCGGACGCCTCGAGGAAACGCCGGAACTGGCCGACGGTGACCTCGGTCTGGCCAAGATAGAACGGCCTGGTGATGCGCACCCGGTGCACCGGGGCCTCGTCGGCGATGTCGGTGAAGCGCTTGCGTTCATACGCGGGCCAGGACTGCGCAAGCGTGTCGGGCGGCTCGTCGCTGCCCATCATGAATTCACCGGCGGGCACCCGTACGAAAGGCATGCCGAGGCTGTTGACCAGCAGCGCCGGCGGCGCCGGCCAGGCGGGGGTGACGGCACAGCAGGTCAGGGCGAGCAAGGCCGCGCGCATAGGCATCATGTTGTCCGGTGAGTTGATGATGGTCCGGCAAGGGCGGTCCGCATGTCCGGCCCTTCATTGCGGGCCGCGTGCAGGCCGACCCGGTTCACGATAATGGCGCTTGCAGGCGCGCCGGTCCAGCGGCGCACTCGCATTCCGGACAATGGTGTGCTGCGCGGGACCTGCGGTCAAGCCGATGCCAGGCCGGTGCGCAGCGCGCAATACGGCGGCGGCGCCTATCGCTACAATGGTTGCCGGCCTCGCCCGCCGCCTTTCCGGCGCATTCTTTCCTTCCATTCCGGCACGACCACCGATGACGAAACATTCACTGGATTTCAGCACCAGGCACGACCTGCCGGTATCCTGCGGCGTCGTCGTGATCAACAGCCGCGGCCAGGTCCTGCTGTGCCATGTCACCGGCCACGACCTGTGGGACCTTCCCAAGGGCATGCAGGAAGCGGGCGAACCGCCCATCCATACCGCCAGGCGCGAGCTGCACGAGGAGACCGGGCTGGAATTTGCCGAAGACCTGTTCGTGGAACTGGGCCGCTTCGATTTCCGGCCCGACAAGCGGCTGCACCTGTTCCGGGTGCGGGCGCCGGCAAGCCTGGCGGACATCTCCCACCTCACCTGCGCGAGCCACTTCATCCACCCGGACACCGGCGAGCCGACGCCCGAGATGGACGGCTTCCGCTGGGCCAGCCGGGACGACGTGAGGCGGCTGTGCGGCCCCAACATGCAGCGGGTGCTGCTGGGCGTCGACTGGTAAGCCGGGAGCGGGCGGCCGGTGTCGGCCGGCTGGCGACATGCCGGGGCCGGATGTCGGGCGCCGGGCGACGCATCGGCTGGCCGGGCGCGGCCCGCTGCCCCTTGCGTTCTCCTTGCGCGGGACGGGCATGATCCATGCAAGGACCTGGGCAGGCGTCGCGAGGCGCCTGAGCCGATTCCAACCCATGCAAGGAGAACGCGATGAGCACGCTGACCATCAAGGATTTGCCGATGAACGAGACGCTGGACCGAGACGCCATGTCGGCGCTGCGCGGCGGCATCGGGAGGACGCCGCAGCAGGTGCTGGCATGGCAGGTCACCGGCCAGCCGGCGACCTGGCAGGGCATGGTGCTGGGCGACGACGGCAAGCTGCACCAGCCGGCGATCTGATGCCGCGGCGCGGCGTCAGACTGCCACCGCCACGCCCCAGAAGTTATAGGCGAACGGCCGCGGACCCGGCAGGTAGCCGGTCTGCAGGTCGACGAAGCGAAAGCCCGCCTGCTGCAGCAGGGCGGGAATGTCGCGGTCGAGATGGCAGCCGCCGGCCATCCTGGACCAGGCCGGCGTCAGCCTGCGCTGCCAGGCCCTGACCGAGGCGTCGCGGGCGAGACCGTGCTCGCAAAAGATCAGCTGGCCGCTCGGCTTGAGCACCCGCCGCATTTCGCGCAGCGCCGCGGCCGGGTCCGGAATCGTGCACAGCGAATACGTGACCAGCACGGTGTCGAATGCGCCGTCCTCGAACGGAATGCGTTCCGCCGACAGCGCGACGAGCTGCACCTCGATGCCGGCGGCGGCAGCGCGCTTGCGCGCCAGCCGGTGCATCTCCACGCCCGGGTCCAGCCCGATCAATTCCGCGACCCGCGACCTGTCGTAATAGGCCAGGTTCAGGCCGGTGCCGATGCCGATCTCCAGCACCCGGCCGGATGCCAGCGGCACGACCTTCCGGCGCTGGCGCGAAAACGGCCCGATGCCGCAGGCGACATCCAGCAGCCAGGGCAGCAGGCGCCGCTCGTACCAGTTGGGCTTGTCCGCGCTCATCGCAGCGCTCCCGTTTCGGCGGGTGCGCTGCCGTGTCCCTGCCCCTGCGTCCGTGCGTGGATGACCGCGGCAATGTGCTGCGCCTGCAGCGCGATCCGGCGCAGCATGCCTTCCGGCGAATGGGTGTCGAAGCCGGCGAAGTACAGCCCGGCATGCATGCCAGCGCCGATCTCCTGCCGCGGCAGGCCGTCGTCGTCGAGCGCCAGCGGCTGGTCGGGAAAGAGCTGCGCCAGCTGCGGCTGGTAGCCGGTGGCGAGGATCACCGCATCGAACGCCGCCTCCCCGCCGTCGGCGAAGACCACGCCGCGCGGCAGGAAGCGCCGGATCGCGGGCCGCACGCCGATGTCGCCGCGCCGTATGCGGGCGACCGTGCCGGTGTCGATCAGCGGCGCGCGGCCCGTATCGCGCACCTGGCGCATCGGCGCCAGCGAGGACGTGATTATGCCCCAGCGCCGCAGGTCGCCTACCGTCATGTCCCGCAGCACGGCCGACACCGCGTCGCCCCACGACGGCGGCAGCCGCGACAGCAGCAGCGCGGTCAGGTGCACCGGCACGCCCAGCACATCGCGATAGACGATGTTCTGCGGCGAGCGCACCGACAGCGTCACCTCCACGCCCTGCTGGGCAAGGTCCAGCGCAATCTCGGCGCCGCTGTTGCCGAGGCCGACGACCAGCACCCGCCGGCCCGAAAACTGCGCCGCATTCCGGTAAACCCGGCTGTGCATGACGGTCCCTGAGAACCGTGCCTGCCCTTCGAACGCCGGCATGCGCGGCGCCCGGTTGGCGCCGGTCGCCACGACCACGTGCCGCGCGCGATAGGACCTGCCGGATGCGGTGGCCGCGGCCCAGCCGCCGTCGCCGGAAGTCACCTTCAGCACCTGCTGGCCGAAGTCGGGGCGAATCCCGAAATGGCGTGCGTAGCCTTCGAGGTAATCGACCATCTGCTGGCGCGACGGATAGCGCGGCGTACCCCGCGGAAACCGCATGCCCGGCATCGCCGACCAGGCCTTGACCGTATGCAGGCGCAGCCGGTCGTAATGGCCGCGCCATGACGCGCCGACATCGGCGGCGGCGTCGACGACCCGCGCCGGCATCCCGCGCTGCGCCAGGCAGCCCGCGCAAGCCAGGCCGGCCGGCCCCGCGCCGATGACGAGTATGTCGTGTTCCATTGCCTGCCTCCTTGCTGCCGCGCCCTGCCCGCTATCTTGCGCCGGAATGCGAGGCCGGGTGCGATCGCCACGCAATGCGCGCATACTCGGCTAGAATCCCGCTAGCCCGTCCCTGTCCGTGTACCTGTTCCCTTGCCTGCCCCTGTCCCATGCGCATACTCCTGGTCGAGGATGATGAAATACTAGCCGATGCACTGTACCGCACGCTGGTGCAGTCCGCCTACGCGGTCGACCTGGCCAACCATGGCGAGCAGGCCGACCGCGCGCTGTCCACCCATACCTATGACCTGGTGGTGCTCGATGTCGGCCTGCCCGGCATCGGCGGCTTCGAGATCCTGCGCCGCCTGCGCGCCCGCAAGTCCCGCGTCCCGGTCCTGCTGCTGACCGCGCTCGACGCGCTGGCGGACCGGGTGCGCGGCCTCGACCTCGGCGCCGACGACTACCTGACCAAGCCCTTCGACCTGCCCGAACTCGAAGCCCGCGTGCGCGCGCTGCTGCGGCGCGGGCATGGCAGCTCCACGCCCGAGCTGCACCATGGCCGGCTGCGGCTCGACACGACCGGGCGGCGCCTGTATTACGACGACCAGCCGGTCGAGCTGTCGGCCCGCGAGCTGGCGCTGTTCGAGCTGCTGCTGATGCGGGAAGGCCGCGTGGTCAGCAAGGAGCACATGGTCAACCACCTGTACGGCTGGGGCGACGAGGTCGGCACCAACGCAATGGAAGTCTACGTCTACCGCGTGCGCAAGAAGCTGGAGTCCTATGGCTGCACCATCCGCACCATACGCGGCATGGGCTACCTGATGGAGCGCTTCGATGGGGAGTCGTAGGCCGACGCTGCAGAAGAAGCTGCTGGCCTGGCTGCTCGGGCCGCTGCTCGGCCTGCTGGCTGTCGACACCGTCGTCACCTGGTCGACCTCGTCCGGTTTTTCCAACCATGCCTACGACCGCTCGCTGGAGGAAATGGCGCGCGAGGTCGTGCTGCACGTGCGGCCCGGCGCGGGCCGCCCGGTGTTCGCGATGCCGGCCGAGGCCGAGCGCATCCTGCGCGTCGACCAGGACGACCGGGTCTATTTCAAGGTGTCGGCCGCCGACGGCGCGCTGATCGGCGGCGACGCGGAACTGGCGGCGCCGCCGTCGCCGGTCACGCCCGGCCAGCCGCTGTTCTACAACGGCATGCTGCACGGCGAACCCGTCCGGGTCGTCGCCGCGCGGGTGCCGGTCGGCGGCCAGGATGCGGCGCAGCCGCTGGCCCAGGTGCAGGTGCAGGTGGCCGAGACCCTGAACCGGCGCAGCAGGCTGACCAGGGATATCCTGGCCAGCGTGTTCCTGCCGCAGCTGCTGCTGATCCTGTGCGCCAGCGCCGCCGTCTACTTCGGCGTGCGCCAGGGCTTGCTGCCGCTGCAGCGGCTGCGGCGCGCCGTGTCCGCCCGCTCCCACCTCGACCTCAGCCCGATCGAGGCGAGCAACGTGCCCGGCGAGGTCATGCCGCTGGTCGACGAGGTCAACGACCTGCTGCGCCGCCTCGGCACCACGCTGAATTTCCAGAACCGCTTCATCGCCGACGCCGCGCACCAGCTGAGGACGCCGGTGGCCGGCATGAAGGCGCAGATCGAGCTGGCGCTGCGCGAGACCGACCGCGCCCGGCTGCAGCATTCGATCGGCCAGCTCTACCACAGCGCCGACCGGCTGTCGCGGCTGGTCAGCCAGCTGCTGTCGCTGGCGCGCAATGAGCCGGGCGCGGTGGAAAGCGTCGCGCTGCACACGCTGGACCTGAATGCGCTGGCGCTGGAAGTGACGATGGAATGGGTGCCCGAGGCGCTGCGGCGCAATGTCGACCTCGGCTTCGAGGGCGCGGACGGCGAGGTCGTCATCGACGGCGACACGCACCGGCTGCGCGAGCTCATCAATAACCTGATCGACAATGCGGTGCGCTACAGCCAGGACATGGGCAGCGTGACGGTGCGGGTGGCCGCCGGCGAGCAGCGGCAGCTGTCGATCAGCGACGACGGGCCGCGCATCCCGGTTGAGGAGCGCGAGCGCATCTTCCAGCGCTTTCACCGGCTGCTGGGCAGCCATGTCGACGGCAGCGGGCTGGGCCTGGCCATCGTCAGTGAAATCGCGGCGCTGCACAACGCGCATATCACGCTGGAGGAAGACCTCGACGGCGTCGGCAATACCTTCACCGTGTTCTTCCCGGCGCCGCGCACGCGCCCGGATGCCGGCGCGCAGCCGGGACACGGCTGATTTCTCCGCACTGTAAGCGTGGCGTAAGGTGTGCGACAGGAAGGCGAAAGCCTGCCTGTTTATCCTTGCGGGCGACGCCGTGCCCATCCGGGCCCGGCCAGCAACCCACAAGGAGACACGTGTGACCATGCTTACAACGCCGGAATTCTGGCTTGCCCTGATGCAGATCATCCTGATCAATATCGTACTGTCCGGCGACAATGCCGTCGTCATCGCGCTCGCCTCGCGCTCGCTGCCACCGGCGCAGCAGAGAAAGGCCATCCTGTTCGGCAGCGTCGGCGCAATCGTGCTGCGTATCGTCCTCACCTTCTTCGCGGTCTACCTGCTGTCCCTGCCCTACCTGAAGTTCGCCGGCGCCGTCCTGCTGCTGTGGATAGGCGTGAACCTGCTGAAGGAAGATGACGACGACGCCGACCTCGAGGGCCATTCCAACCTGGCCGCGGCGATCAAGACCATCATCGTTGCCGACCTGGTCATGAGCCTGGATAACGTGATCGGCGTTGCCGCCGCCGCCAAGGGCAACCTGGTGCTGCTGGTGATCGGCCTGGGCGTGAGCATCCCGCTGATCATCTACGGCAGCACGCTGATCCTGAAACTGATGAACCGCTTTCCCGTCATCATCACCATCGGCGCGGCGCTGCTGGGATGGGTGGCCGGCGAGATGGCGTTCTCCGACCCGTCCATCAACGCCTGGGCCGAAAGCCATCACAACATGCACCTGATCCCGCCGGTGCTGTGCGCGCTGCTGGTGGTCGCCGCCGGGAAATTCCTGCAGGGCCAGAATCGGCAAGCCTCGTAAGGACGCCGGGACGCCGACAGCGTAAGCGCAGGAGGAAGCCGTCGCCGCGCCAGCTTTGCGCGGCGGGAAAAAAAGAGCTGCCGGGTAAGCGGCAGCTCCTGTTACCTGCAGCGATATGCATCGCTGCCTTCAGTCCGGCGATCAGGCCGGCCGGGCGCCCTGCATTCGACCTGCCGCCAGGGCCGCGGCATTTTCCCCATCCAGCATGTTCCTCGACTTCATCACATGCTTTGCAAGGACCGGTCTGAGCACCATGATGGCAAGGAAGGCCGCCGTCAGGTCCATGCAGGCCACGGTGTACAGCACGGTCGACCAGGTGCCGGTCGCTTCCATCAGCAGGTTGCCCATCGGGACCAGGATCGCACCGATACCTTTTGCCGTGTAGAGCACGCCGTAGATCTTGCCGATGTGCTTGGTGCCGAACGCGTCGCCTGCCAGTGCCGAGAACAGCGAATAGACTTCACCCCAGGCCAGGAACACCACGCCCGACAGGATCAGGAAGGCGTAGGGATTGTGGCCGAAGTAGCCCAGCGCGACGATGCCGCAGCCTTCCAGCGTGAACGCGATCACCATCGTCTTTTCACGGCCGATATTGTCCGAGATCCAGCCAAAGAACGGACGCGAGATGCCGTTCATGATCCGGTCCAGCATCAGGGCCAGTGGCAGCGCCGCCATCACGAAGAAGTACAGGTCGACCTGGAATTCCTTCACGCCCAGATCCTTGGCGATGACGCCCAGTTGCGCAACAGCCATCAGGCCGCCGGTCACGACGAGGATGAACATCAGGAACATCAGCCAGAAGAGCTTGGTGTTCAGCGCTTCCTTCAGGGTGTAGTCGCGGGTAGCCTGGACCAGCTTGTGCGAGGCCTTGGTCTCGTTGGCTTTCGGCGAGCGGAGGAACCATGCCGCGACGAATGCGAGCGATCCCTGCAGCAGTCCGAAGAACATGAAGGTTTGCTGGAAGCCGGCCGATTCGATCATGGCTGCAATCGGAAGGATCGTCGCCGCGGAGCCTGCGCCATAACCGCCTGCCGTGAGACCGACTGCCAGGCCGCGGCGATCGGGGAACCACTTCAATGCGTTGTTGATGCAGGTTGCATAGATCGAGCCGACGCCAATGCCGCCCAGCGCAGCGCCGATGTAATAGCCCAGCAGCGTGGTGGCCTGCGAATTCATGATCCATGCAAGGCCGATGAAGATCGCGCCGAAGGCGACCATCCAGCGCGGGCCGAATTTATCGATGAAGTGACCTTCGATCGGCGCGAGCCAGGTCTGTACCAGGACGAAGATGGTGAAGGCAATCTGGATCTCGGCGCGGGCCCAGCCGAATTTGGTCTGGATTTCCGGCACGAACAGGGTCCACGCATACTGGATGTTGGCGGTGGCGATCATGCAGATGACGCCGACGACAAGCTGTATCCAGCGTGTCTTTGAAGAGGTGATTGGTGCCGGGTTCGACATTGACGACGTTACGCTGCTCATTTTGCACTCCTTGCTTGGTGCCCCATGCCGCGGGCTTTTCGATTGGCAGTAATGGACAGACGTGCTGGCCCATTACATGACGTATTGAAAATTACGTTACGCACATTGGTCTCCGTTTTTTTATTTTGATGTTTTGATTAAGTCGCGGCCGTTAAAGGAGGCGGCGCGTTAATCGTCTGTGCTTCAAGCCTTGGAGTGGTCTGCCTTTGCGGGCATGTGCAGCAACGGTGAGGTCGGTGCTTTCTATTGGTCATTGTCTGTCTCCGTTAGTTATATATATGTGATGCTTTACTGCTTATTGAAGCGATTGCTTGCGAATCCGGCGTGCCGGTCAAACGCGGGAAACGAGGAAGACCGGCCTGCCGGTGTGTCCAGTCCATCCAGTCCAGCGCAGTCCAGCTCATTTCAGTTCAGCGGCAGGTAGCGTTGCCGGGAGCCCGGCGTCCCGACCTGCTGCATCGAATGGCAAGGCGGCGCGCAGGGATGCCGGAATGCCGCGCAAAATCAGATTGACATCAACCGGCCAGCCGGATCGGGCGGGGCGCAGTCCAGGCGCCGGCACGGCGGCTCGCGACGGCGAACCGGGGGAAGCGCCTGCAAATTTCAAGTCCACCGATAACCATCGAAGAGTCCCTCCTTGCCTTGACCTGCCTGAAGTCATCGCGCCGGATGCACCTGACAGCCTTTGCAACCTGAGGCCCATTCTCGAAGAACGATAATCCAGTCTCCTTGACCGCGGTTAAGTTTACAAAAATAGGATGATTGGACCTGCAAATGCCCGAACGCCGGCCAGAGCCTTGAAAGGCCGGCCAGCGGGGTCATGGGGGAGAGATGGGAAAGCCGCATGCAAGAAGGGGCATGCGGCGGCCAGGCGGGAGCGGCTGGCGCGGGCGAAGGTGTCCTGCGCCGTCGCTTCAGGTTTTACAGATTCGACGCCAATGCCGCCTGCGGACGGGCCCGGGCGCCACGGCTACTCTTCGACGAAGGTCTCCTGCCGCTTCTTCGAGATCGCCGGGACCGCGATCACCGCCACCAGCGCCACGGCTGCCAGCAGCATCCCCAGCGACAGCGGGCGGGTCAGGAAGACCGTGAAGTCGCCCTGGGACAGCATCAGGCTGCGCCGCAGGTTTTCTTCCATCATCGGGCCCAGGATGAAGCCGAGCAGCAGCGGCGCGGCTTCGCAGCCGAAGCGCACGAAGGCCACGCCCAGCACGCCGAACATCACGGTGATCAGCACGTCGAAGGAATTGTTGTTGACGCTGTAGACGCCGATGCAGCAGAACATCAGGATGGCGGGATACAGCAGCCGGTACGGCACCTTGAGCAGCTGCACCCAGATGCCCACCAGCGGCAGGTTGAGGACGACCAGCATCGCGTTACCCAGCCACATCGACACGATCAGTCCCCAGAACAGCGTCGGGTTGCTGGTCATGACCTGCGGGCCGGGCTGGATGTTATGCACCATCATCGCGCCCACCATCAGCGCCATCACGGCGTTGGGCGGGATGCCCAGGGTCAGCAGGGGGATGAAGGACGTCTGCGCGCCGGCGTTGTTGGCCGACTCCGGGCCGGCGACCCCGCGGATATTGCCTTCGCCGAACGGGACCGCCGGATTGCGCGTGAGCTTCTTTTCCATCGTGTAGGACGCAAAGGAGGCCAGCAGCGCGCCGCCGCCGGGCAGGATGCCCAGCGCCGAGCCGAGGCCGGTGCCGCGCAGGATGGCCGGCAGCGCATCCTTGAATTCGCTCCACGACAGCATCAGCCCGCCTACCTTGCTGGTGAAAACCTCGCGCTTGTCCTTGAGGTCGACATTGACGATGATCTCGACGAAGGCGAACAGCGCCATTGCGATGCCGACGAAGCCGATGCCGTCGGACAGTTCGGGAATGTCGAAGGAAAAGCGGGCGATGCCGGAGTTGATGTCGGTGCCGACCATGCCCAGCAGCAGGCCCAGCACGATCATGCACATGGCCTTGAGCAGCGAGCCGGAGGCCAGCACCACCGCGCCGACCAGGCCCAGGACCATCAGCGAAAAATATTCGGACGGGCCGAATACCAGTGCCATTTCCGCCAGCGGCGCAGCGAAGGCAGCCAGGATCAGCACGCCGAAGCAGCCGGCGATGAAGGAGCCGATCGCCGACACCGCCAGCGCCGCGCCGGCCTTGCCGCGCCGCGCCATCTGGTGGCCGTCGAGCATCGTGACCACCGACGATGCCTCGCCCGGCAGGTTGACCAGGATGGCGGTGGTGGAGCCGCCGTACTGCGCGCCGTAATATATTCCGGACAGCATGATCAGCGCCGACACCGGCGGCAGCACGTAGGTGGCCGGCAGCAGCATCGAGATGGTGGCGATCGGGCCGATGCCGGGCAGCACGCCGATCAGCGTGCCGAGCAGGCAGCCGATCAGGCAATACATCAGGTTGGTCGCGGTGAATGCGGTGTCGAAGCCGATTGCAAGGTTGTTCAGGAGGAGTTCCATGCGGTCTTTCTAGCGCTTCTTCGCTGGGGTAAAGATACTGGACAGTTCTTCCGCATCGGGCCAGACCGGCATCTGCAGGTTCAGGCCGTACAGGAAGACCGCGACGGCGAGCAGCGACAGGGCGACGATGCTTGCCAGGACTTCACGCACCCTGGACTCATGGCTGGCGAATGCCGCGATGACCAGCAGCAGCGTCACGCTCAGCACCAGGCCCAGTCCCTTGACCAGCAGGCCGAACAGGGCGACGGCGCCCAGCAGCAGGCCCATGGTCCGCTCGCCCACCGCAATGGCCAGCAGGCAGCCGCCAAGCACGCCTGTCGCCACGGCGGCGCGGCTGGACAGGCCCAGCAGCTGCGCGATCACGGCCATGCCTATGATGGCGAGGAAGATCAGGAAGGGAGCGACGCTGACCAGGGCCGGGTTGCCGCCCCGCACGCGCAGGGCGCTGGCGCTCAGCACCGCGCCCATCAGCGCAAGCAGGCCGCCCAGGTAGTAGGGAAAAAATCCCGGGCCCATTTCGGCCGCCGCGCCGATGTCCAGCGTGCGGCGCGAGAGCACCATGGCAGCGATGCCGAACAGGACGAACATCAGGCCCGCGTAGAAATTCTGGCGATTCTGTATTTTCAAGAGTCTCTCCGATGCGCGACAGCCGCGAGCGCGGATGGCGGCGGATGATGCGGGTCATTGCGCGCCCGCCCGGACGGGCGGCGCAGGGCCGGGCGGCCGCGAACGCCGCTGGCGTCGCGTCCGCCCGGCAGGGGACGTTTCAGGTCTTGGCTTGCAGGCCCAGGCTGGTGATGGTCTCGCGCTCGGCTTCGAAGGTCTCGCGCGCGAATTTCGTGTAGCCGGCGCTGTCCAGGTAGATCACGGGCTGGTCGTACTTGTCGAGCACCGCGATCACCGCCGGATCCTGCAGGGACTTGCTGAACGCATCCTGCAGGCGCTTGGTCAGGGCCGGGTCCATGCCGGCTGGCGCGCCGATGCCGAACGGCGAATCCGACACTGTCTGGTAGCCGAGCTCGAGCAGCGTCGGCACGCTCGCCCAGCGCTTGGTGCGCTTGCTGCCGTAGGTGGCGAGCAGCCGGCAGCGGCCGGCGTCCACGTGCGGCCCCCAGCCGGTGGCGTCGCTGTGCGCCATCACGTGGCCGCCCAGCACTGCCTGCATGCCGTCCGCATTGCCCTTGAACGGAATGTGCTGGAGCTTGATGCCGGCGCGCCGGGCGAACTGCTCGACCACCAGGTGCGGCGTGGTGCCGGCGCCGGTCGAACCGTAGCTCAGCTTGCCGGGATTGGCCTTGGCGTAGTCCACGAACTCCTGCATGGTCTTGATCGGCGAATCGGCGCGCACCACCATGCCGAAGGTATAGCCGGTCAGGCAGGCGACATAGGTCAGGTCCTTCATCGGATCGAACTGCACCTTCTGCATGTGCGGCAGGCGGAATATGCCCAGCGGCAACTGCGACAGGGTATAGCCGTCGGGCTTGGCATTGACCAGCTCCACGGCGCCCAGCGTCCCGCCCGCGCCCGGCTTGTTTTCCACGATCATCTGTCCGCCCAGCGCCTTGCCGGCGCTTTCGGCGAAGGCGCGCATCACGATGTCGGTCGAACCGCCCGCCGGCCATGGGCAGATCAGCTTGATCGGGCGCGACGGGAAGGCTTGCGCCTGGGCGATGCCGGGGAAGGCAACCGTGGCAGCCGCGGCCGCCGTGGTCTTCAGGAAATCGCGGCGCGTAGGAATACTCTTGCTCATGTGTCGTCTCCGTTTAGCGGGTCATGGCAGTCTTCGTTTGACGATGCCACCCATTGTTATGAATACGCTGCGATGCCTGACCGGCCTGCAGAACGACATCAGTTCTGCACTGCGGTATCAAGTTCTGCCGCGCCGCATGAGTGTATCGGCTACTCGGTTTCCTGTAAATCCGATCCCTGGAGCGGCAACCGACATCTACCATGCTTCACAAACCAGCCCTTACAGGCAGTCCATTCAGCCGGGTTTCCTGCCAACAAGATAATGCACGCCTTCCGCGCCGCAGGATTCGGAATGCGGCGTATGTGCCGCCAGGTGGAACTGGTCGCCAACCCGGCACAGCTGTTCGTCTTCGCCGGTGACCAGGCGCAGCTCGCCCAGCGTGATCAGCGCCCTGGCTTCGAACGGATGCGTATGCACGCCGAGCACGTTATGCGGCTCGCGTTCCACCGTGACGATTTCCCGGAAGCCTTCCCTCTCCAGCATAGCGACGAATTCTGCACGGTCCATGTTGTCTCCTTGGGTTTGGATTTTCCGATAGTCGCATGGCTTGGCCTGTAAGCGCCACAAGTTGCAAGCCACCAGCCGCGGCTGGAAGCGCAAGGGCTGCGGATCAGTCCACCTGGCTGTCCGGCAAGCCCAGCCGCGCATGGGTCCGGCCCTGGTGCGGCGCGCCGAGCGGTTCGCCGAGGCGCACCGGGCGGGTGGCTTCCCACTCGTCGTGAAAACCGAGGGTGTCTTTCGGGAACAGCAGGACCACCGTGGAGCCCAGCAGGAAGCGGCCCATTTCCTCGCCTTTTTTCAGGCTGACCTGGCCGGGCGCGTAGGTCCATTCGCGGACCTCGCGGGTGCGCGGCGGATTGACCACGCCGTGCCAGACCGTCGCCATGCTGCCGACGATGGTGGCGCCGACCAGCGTCAGCACGAACGGGCCGTGATCCGATTCGAAGACGCAGACCACCCGTTCGTTGCGGGCGAACAGGCCGGGCACGCCGCGGGCGGTGGTCGGGTTGACCGAGAACAGCGTGCCCGGCACGTAGATCATCCGGGTCAGCCTGCCGTCGCAGGGCATGTGGATGCGATGGTAGTCGCGCGGGCTGAGGTAGATGGTGGCGAAGCTGCCGTTGCGGAACTGCGCGGCCAGGGTCGCGTCGCCGCCGACCAGCGCGGTGGTCGAATAGTAATGGCCCTTGGCCTGGAATATCTGGTCCTGTTCGATCCCGCCGAACTGGCTGATCGCGCCGTCGACCGGGCAGACGTAGTCGGCGTCGGCCAGCGGCCGCGCGCCTTCGCGCAGCGCGCGGGTGAAGAACGCGTTGAAACTCGCATAGCTGGCGATGTCGGGATTGGCGGCTTCCTGCATGTTCACCTTGTACTTGCGCACGAAGCGGCGAATGATGCCCGTGGTGATGCTGCCCGCCTCCGCATTGGCCACCAGGCCGGCGAACACGGTCATTGCATATTTGGGAAAGAGATATTGCGGAAGGACGGCGGTGCGATCGGACACGATGGTGAGCCCTAGTCAAAAGTTTAGGAATTATAACGTTGGCAATACGGATACAGGCGGCAAAGACGCAAGCCTGTCTACTGTCAAATTCTGTCTATTTGACACCTGGCGCTGCTGTCTTTGGACGGCTTTACTTGACTGTCCGCGCTGTTTGGGCGACATTCGCGGCTTGGTCTCAGGAGGATTTCATGGCGGTGGTATCGATATCGGAAGCGTCCCGGCTGGTCGGCAAGACCCGCCAGACCCTGTATAACGACCGGGACAGCGGCAAGCTGTCCTGGACGACGCTTGAGACAGGCAAGCCGGGCATCGATACATCGGAGTTACAGCGGGTGTACGGCCAGCTCAGACTCGGCCCGGTCGGCCAGGCGGTGCGCAATGTCAATTTCGACGGCGAGACAGGCAGCGCCGACGGTTCCGGCCGGACCGGCGCGGCTGTCGATTCGGCTGTCGACCCGACTGTACACGCGGTGCTGGAGACTGAACTGAAGGGCGCGCAGCAGCGCATCGAGCTGCTGGAAAGGATGCTGGCGCTGGAAGCCGCGGCGCGGCGCCAGCAGCTGGAATCGCAGCGTTCCGAGCTGGTCGCCAAGGACCAGATCATCAATGTGCTGCAAAGCCAGATGAAATTGCTGGAGTACATCGCCCCTGTCAAGCCGGACAGCCGGGAGCAGGAGCGGACGGTGGAGATGCAGACAGCCCGTCCAGGCGATGGACAGGCGCCGCTACAGCCGAATGGACAGGGGAATGGACATGCGCCGCTGCCGGCCGGCGGGCGCGGCTGGCTTTCCAGGCTGTGGCGGCGGGCCGCCTAGGACCGGATCGGGTACCGGCCAGGCCACAGTCCCGCCCGGGACGGTCAGGCGCGGTCGCGCGCCAGCGCCCGTTCCCGGGTTTCCGCGAAGTCGGCCGGCGGCGCGTGGCGCCGGTCCGACTTGCCGGCCTTGACCACCTGCCCGCTGAGCTCGTGCCCGATCAGGCCGGGCAACTGCGCCGCGCAGTCGAGCAGCGCATCCAGGTCCACCCCGGTGTCGCAGCCCATGGCCTGCAGCATGTGCACCAGGTCCTCGGTGCAGACATTGCCGGTCGCGCCGGGCGCATACGGGCAGCCGCCCAGCCCGCCCAGCGACGCGTCGTAGCGGACGATGCCGGCGTTCAGGCCGGCCAGCGCATTGGCCAGTCCCATGCCGCGGGTGTTATGGAAGTGCAGCGTCAGTTCCAGTCCCTTCCAGCGTTCCGCCAGGCCGTCGCACAGGGCTTCCACCTGCAGCGGATTGGCCATGCCGGTGGTGTCGCACAGCGTGATGCCGGTGGCGCCTTCGCCGGCGAACCAGTCGCCGATTTCCAGCACGTCGTCCACGCCCACCGCGCCTTCCATCGGGCAGCCGAAGGCGGTGGAGATCGAGATGTTGACCGCGGTCGCGGCGCCGCGTGCGGCCCGGACGATCTCGGTCAGCCCGTGTCGCGACTGGGCGCGCGTCATGCGCAGGTTGGCCAGGTTGTGGGTCTCGCTGGCCGACATCACCAGGTTCAACTCGTCCACCCGGCATTCCAGCGCCCGCTCTGCGCCGCGCAGGTTGGGCACCAGCGCCACGTAGGCGACGCCCGGCACGCGCTCGATCTGCTTCATCACCGCCTCGGCGTCCCGCAGCGCCGGGATCGCCTTGGGCGAGGTGAACGAGGTCACCTCGATCTTGGCCAGGCCGGTGCGCGACAGCGCATTGACCAGCGCGATCTTGTCCTCGGTCGGCACGAACACCGGCTCGATCTGCAGGCCGTCGCGCATCGCGACATCGTTGATGTAGAGCCGGCGGCCCTGGAATCCATGGAAAGGCAAGGCCGCCATCAGATCACTCCCTTTTCTTTCAGTTGCGCCAGTTGCGATTCGTCCAGGCCCAGCCCGGCCAGCACCGACTCGGTATGCTCGCCCAGCGCCGGCCCGCCGCCTTCCAGCCGGCCCGGCGTGGCCGACAGCTTGGGCACCACGCCCGGCACTTTCAGGCGCGAGCCGTCGTCCAGCGTGATGTCCTGCAGCATGCCGCGCGCCTGGTAATGCTCGTCCTCGACGATGTCCTTGACCGTATACACCTTGCCGGCCGGCACGCCGGCCTGGCCCAGCAGCGCCAGGCAGTCGTTGAGCGAGCGGGCCGCGGTCCAGGCGGCGATCGCCTGGTCGATGCGGTCCATGTGGGTCACGCGGCCCGGGTTGCGCGCCAGCGCCGGGTCGTTGCCCAGGTCGTCGCGGCCGATGGCGCTCATCAGCCGGCGAAAGATGCCGTCGCCGTTGCCGGCGATGAGCACGTAGAGGCCGTCGCTGGTCGGGTAGGCATTGGTCGGGGCGATGCCCTGGATCGCGCTGCCGGCCGGCTCGCGGATCACGCCGTTGCGGTCGTATTCCGGCACCGCGCCTTCCATCATGTTGAAGACCGACTCATACAGCGCCACGTCGATCATCTGGCCGCGGCCGCCGTTCTTCACGCGGTGGTACAGCGCCAGCAGCACGCCGATCACCCCGTGCAGCGCCGACAGCGAGTCGCCGATGCTGATGCCCGGACGCACCGGGGCCTCGCCCGGCACGCCGGTGATGTAGCGGAAGCCGCCCATCGCCTCGGCCACCACGCCGAAGCCGGCCAGGTCGCGCATCGGCCCGGTCTGGCCGTAGCCGGAAATGCGCAGCATGATCAGCTGCGGGTTCTTCGCCGACAGCGTGTCGTAGTCCAGCCCCCACTGCTCCAGCGTGCCGGGGCGGAAGTTCTCGATCACGACGTCGGCTTCCAGCGCAAGCCGGCGCACCAGGTCCTGGCCCTCCGGCTTGCGCAGGTCGATCGCGACCGACTTCTTGTGCCGCGCCTGCACGTGCCACCAGACCGAGGTCACGCCCTCGGCCGTGCGCCAGCTGCGCAGCGGGTCGCCGACGCCGGGCGGCTCGATCTTGATGACCTCGGCGCCGAAGTCGCCCAGGGTCTTGGCGGCGAACGGCCCGGCGATCAGGCTGCCCATTTCCAGCACCTTCAGGCCGGCCAGCGGGAGTTGGGGAAGTGAACTCATGGCGGTCATGCTCCTTTGCCGGGCGGCTTACAGCGCATCCGGGTTGAAGTTGGTTTCCTTGTAGATCGATTGCAGCAGGTCGCGCCCGACCATGCCTTCCATCTGCTTGTGGGTCTTCACCATCGCCTTCTTCCACGCGTTGCGCTCGTCCTTGCTAAGCTCGATGATCTGGGTCTTGCCCGACTTGCGGATCGCTTCCAGCGCATCGTCGTTTTCCTTCTTGGCGATGTCGTTGAAGTAGTTGGTGGTGTCCTTCATCGCGCCGTCCAGCGTGGCCCGCAGGTCGGCCGGCAGGCCGTCGACGAAGCGCTTGTTCATGATGACCGCATAGCCGTGGTAGCCATGGTCGGACAGCGTCATGTACTTCTGCACCTCGTGCATCTTCTGCGTATAGATATTGGACGTCGGGTTTTCCTGGCCGTCGACCACGCCGGTCTGCAGCGCCTGGTACAGCTCGGAAAAGCCCATCATCTGCGGCAGCGCGCCGACCGAGCGCATCTGCGCGTCGAGCACCTTGGACGACTGGATGCGCATCTTCACGCCCTTGAAGTCGTCCGGCATGCGCAGCGGCTTGTTGGCCGTCATTTCCTTGAAGCCGTTGTTCCAGAAGGCCATGCCGGTGATGCCCTTGCTCTCCAGCTTCTTCATCATGCCCTGCCCGATCGGCCCCTCGGTGACCCGGCGCGCCTCGGCGACATTGTCGAACAGGTAAGGCAGGTCCAGCACCTCGAATTCGCGCACGCCCATCGGGCCGAACTTGCCCGGCGCGGGCGCCAGCATCTGCACCGCGCCCATCTGCAGCGCCTCGACTTCTTCCTTGTCCTTGTACAGCGTGCCGTTCGGGAACAGCTCGACCTTGACCCGGCCCTTGCTGCGCTCCTCCATGATCTTCTTGAAGAATTCGCCGGCCTTGCCCTTGGGCGTGTCGGTGGTGGTGACGTGGCTGAACTTGATGACGATGGGCTGCTGCGCGAAGGCGGCGTTCATGGCGAAGGCGGCGGCGAGGCCGGCGATCAGGATGCGGACTTTCATGTTTGTCTCCGTGGTTTTTGTGCTGTGGGCCCATGGTATGCGCCGCGCTCCCGGCGGAAAACCAGTATTTGGCGAATGCGCCTTCGCGAAATACGATGGCAGGACGCTACTCCGCCTGGCGCAGGTGCGCCACCAGCAGCTGCGCGGCCACCGGCAGCGCCGCCAGCGAGCGCACGCAGATCTTCAGCTGCCTGCGCGCCCACGGTTCATCCAGCGACAGCACCGCGATGCCCAGCGTGCGCCGGTACGGCTCGGCCACCGCGCGCGGCATGATGCCGATGCCCAGGCCGGTCTCGACCATGAAGCACAGCGCGTCGTAGCTGGTGACATGGATGGTGGTGCGCATGGTCTTGCCGAGGTCGTTGGCGGCCTTGATCAGCTGCAGGTTGATCGCGCTGTCCGCATGCAGGCCGACGAACGCATAGTCCAGCGTGCTGGCGAAGGCCACCGACGACTGCCGCGCCAGCGCATGGCCGAAAGGCGCGATCAGCACCAGTTCGTCGTCCCGGTAGGGAAACACTTCCAGGCTGTGCCCGTGCGACATCATGGTGAAGATGCCGATGTCGGCGACGTTCTCCGCGACGCCCTTGGTGATCGCGGTGCTGATGTCTTCCTGCAGGTGGATCTGCACTTCCGGATGCTGCGCGAGGAAGCTCTTGATGGCACGCGGCAGGAACTGGGTAATCGCCGAGATGTTGGCCATGATGCGCACATGGCCGCGCACGCCGGTCGCGTACTCGCTCATCTGCGCGACGATCTCGTCCATTTCATGCAGCACGCTGCGCGCCATGTTGGCCAGCGCGATGCCGGCGGCGGTGGCTTCCACGCCCTTGTTGGTGCGGGCCAGCAGCTGCGTCTTCAGGATGGCCTCGAGGTCGCTGATGCGCTTGCTCACCGCCGACGCGGCCGTGTGCGAACGCTCGGCGGCAGCGCTGATGGAGCCGGTCTCGACGATGTCGACGAACAGGCGCAGGGAGACGGGGTCCAGCTTCATGGGCGGCGCGGGTTGGAAATGGAGGACTGGGATTATAAAGAGGATGCGGCAACCTCCTTGTCCGCACGCAAAATACCGGAGCGCAGGCCACCGCAGGCGATTGACGCCGGCAATGGCCGGGCCTAATGTTAATTCGTCAAATAATATGAATCCGTCACGATGAAATCCTCCGACCTGACCCCGATGCGCCGCCTTCGCGCATATGTCGCGCTGCCCGCCCTGCTGCTGCTGTCGGCCTGCGCCGGCCTTGGCGGGCCGCCGCTCGCGCCCGGCGCCACCGAAGCCGATGTCCTCGCCCGGCTCGGGCGTCCGACCCATGTCTACCCTGATGGCGGCGGCCGCGTCCTTGAATACATGCATGGCCCGATGGGCCAGACCACCGACATGGCCCGCATCGGGCCGGACGGCCGGCTGCAGTCGATCGAGCAGGTGCTGACCATGGAAAAATTTGCCCGCATCGTTCCCGGCCAGACCCGCCAGGACGAGGTGCTGCGCACGGTCGGCGCGCCGAGCGAGATCCGGTTCTACCGGAACGTGGGCATGAACGGCTGGAATTACCCGTTCAAGGAAAGCAATACCTGGGATTCGATGATGACGATCTACATCGACGACACCGGCCTGGTGCGCCGCCTGGAAAACGGCCCCGACCCGCGCCGCATGCCGTCCGATTCCAACCGCAGCTAGGCGCTCTCCCGGCAGCGACCAAAGCGGCCCGACCGCGCTGCCCGCAGCCGCGGATGACCGCTTGCCCCTGCCGCCCGCGGCGTCCGGGAAGACGGCGCCTGCCTGCCTTGCATCGCCGCAATGCTGCCGCCCGTCACTGGGCCGGCCCCCGACCCTCCCGCCGGGTGAACTTTGGATTCCCATGCCAGTCCATGCGACGGACCGATGTTGCCAGCCGGCGATTTCTGTCCGTCATTCAACGACCCATGGAGTTTATCTTTTGAACATCAAACTGCCCTTCCTTCTCGCCACCGTTTCCATCGCCCTGACTGCCTGCGGCGGCGGCAATGCGGATGAAGGCGGCACGCGCACGCTGGCTGCCTCCGCCGTGTCGGACGAGGCGACGCCGGCCAGCCAGCAGCTGGCCCGCCGCAGGGTCGTCACCACCCCGCCGGCCACGACCACGCCGACGACGCCGACCACCACCGCCCAGCTCGATCCGCGCCTCACCTGCGGCCTGCCCAATTTCCAGCAGGAGATCCTCGACCGGGTCAATCAGGCCCGCGCCGCCGGCCGCACCTGCGGCAGCACCAGCTACGGCCCGGCGCCGGCGCTGCGCTGGAACGGCGTGCTGTTCAATGCCGCCGGCGCGCATTCGACCGACATGGCCGCCAACAATTACTTTTCCCATTCGAGCCAGGACGGCCGCAACCCGGGCCAGCGCATCACCGGCGCCGGCTACGCATGGAGCGCCTACGGCGAGAACATCGCCGCCGGCCAGGCCAGCGCGCAAGCGGTGGTCGACGGCTGGCTGGCCAGCCCCGGGCATTGCGCCAACATCATGAATGCGAGATACGCCGACATGGCCACCGCCTGCGTCGCCAGCAGCACATCCACCTACCGCACTTACTGGACCATGGACCTCGCACGGCCCTATTGATACCGCCGGTCAATTTTTTTCACGCACGCATTAAAGATTGTAAAGTTTCCGTACGTTAATATAACGCGGGCCTTCCGGGTTTGTATCGATGTAACCGAGACGCCGACCGCACACTGCGGCGGCATAACAAAAAACCAATCTTTGAGCGTGCAACAATGTCATTGTCAAATTTCAAAGTAAGCACCCGCCTGGCCGCCGGCTTCGGCATCGTCATCCTGCTGCTGGTCGGCATCATGGCGCTGGGAATCAACCGGCTGTCCGTCGTCAATGAGGCCACCGAAGTCATCAGCAAGCAGCGCTATCCGGTGATCCGCCTGGCCTTCATGGTCAACAGCGACATCAGCGCCATCGCCATTTCGATGCGCAACACCGTGCTGACCGAAAACGAGGACGTGGTCAAGCGCGAGGTGGAAAGCATCAAGGCGGCGTCGGCCCGCATCACCGCCAACCTTGACACGATAGGCAAGGGCCTCAGCACCGAAAAAGGCAAGGCGCTGTTCAAGACCATCGTCGACGCCCGCGCGCCCTACCAGGCGCACCAGAAGGAATTCATCGCGATGGTCACCGAGGGCCGCAGCGCGATGGCCACCAACCTGCTGATGATGACGATGCAGAAGGAGCAGGCCGCCTACATGGCCTCGGTGCAGAGCCTGGTCACGCTGGGCGACAAGCTGGTGGACCAGGCCAGCCAGGATTCGGTCGCCGTCTACGAGAGCGGCCGGATGGTGATGATGGCGCTCGCCGCGGCGGCCATCGTGTTCGCCGCCGTCTTCGCCTGGATGCTCAGCCGCAGCATCACCCGTCCGCTGCAGCGCGCCGTCGAGATTGCGCGCACCGTCGCCAGCGGCGACCTGTCGCAGAAATCCGGGGCGACCAGCCGCGACGAGACCGGCCAGCTGATGCTGGCGCTGCAGGAAATGACGGCCAGCCTGGTCGGCATCGTCAACAACGTCCGGCGCGGCACCGACAGCATCGCCGTCTCGTCGCGCGAGATCGCGGCAGGCAACATGGACCTGTCCTCGCGCACCGAACAGCAGGCCAGCTCGCTGGAAGAAACCGCGTCGGCAATGGAAGAACTCACCGCGACCGTGAAGCAGAACGCCGACAATGCGCGCCAGGCCAACCAGCTCGCGCTGACCGCGTCCGGCGTGGCCAGCGAGGGCGGCCAGGTGGTCGACCGGGTGGTCGACACCATGGTCGCGATCGACGCGTCGTCGCGCAAGATCGTCGACATCATCAGCGTCATCGACGGCATTGCCTTCCAGACCAATATCCTGGCGCTGAACGCGGCGGTCGAAGCCGCCCGCGCCGGCGAACAGGGCCGCGGTTTCGCGGTGGTCGCGGCGGAAGTGCGCAGCCTCGCGCAGCGCTCGGCCGCGGCGGCCCGCGAGATCAAGGGGCTGATCGGCGACTCGGTGGAAAAGGTCGAAACCGGCGGCAAGCTGGTCCGTCAGGCCGGCGCGACCATCCGCGAGGTCGTCGTCAGCGTGCAGCGGGTGACCGACATCATGGCCGAGATCACCGCGGCCAGCAACGAGCAGAGCGCCGGCATCGAGCAGGTCAATTACGCGATTTCGCAGATGGACCAGGTCACGCAGCAGAATGCCGCGCTGGTGGAGGAAGCGGCGGCGGCGGCCGGCTCGATGCAGGAGCAGGCGGCGACGCTGGCCGGCGTGGTCGGCGCATTCCGGCTGGATGCGGCGGACCGGCAGGCTTTGATGCCCGCGATGATTTCGCCGGCGGATGCACCGGCCCCGGCATCAGCCCCGGCCCGCGCGCCGGCAACGGCAGCGCCCCGGCCCGCGCGGCCTGCCGCCGTGGTCCCGGCGGCGCCCCGGCCTGCCGCAGCCGCCACGCACGGCGGCGACTGGGAAGAGTTCTGAGAGTTTTGCCGCACCGCGGCAAAAATCCGGGAACCCGGCGCCGCCGCGCCGCTCTGACTCCGACAGCGGCGGCCCCCTGCGCCGGGCATCATGCCTGGCGCCGCACCGCCTGCCATCGAGGAGGCGGCGCCATGAAAAATCCCTGGGGCAAGAAGAATCCCTTTCTCAGCATGTGGCTGTCCGGCGCCAACGCCATTGCCAGCGCGGCGCGAGGCCGCGCCACCGCCGAAGCGAAGCGGCAGGCCTCGGCCGCCGTGACCCGCGGCGCCAAAGAGGCGACCAGGCAGATGACCGACGCGCTCACCGGCAAGCCGCCGGCGAAAAAACGCCGCAAGCGCTAGGCCGGCATTACTGGAACGCCACTTCCGCGAAGCTGCGCAGCTTCCTGCTGTGCAGGCTGTCGAGGCCATTTTCCCTGAGCAGTTCCGCCGCCCGGATGCCGATGCGCAGGTGCTGGTCCACCCGCTGCCGGTAGAACTGGTTGGCCATGCCGGGCAGCTTGATCTCGCCGTGCAGCGGCTTGTCGGACACGCACAGCAGCGTGCCGTAGGGCACCCGGAAGCGGAAGCCGTTGGCGGCGATGGTCGCGCTTTCCATGTCCAGCGCCACGGCCCGGCTCTGGCTGAAGCGGCGTTCGGGCGTGCGGTGCGGCAGCAGTTCCCAGTTGCGGTTGTCGGTGCTGGCCACGGTGCCGGTGCGCATGATGCGCTTGAGGTCGGGGCCGGACAGGCGGGTCACTTCGGCCACCGCCTTTTCCAGCGCCAGCTGGATCTCGGCCAGCGCCGGTATCGGCACCCACAGCGGCAGGTCTTCGTCCAGCACATGGTCTTCCCGCACATAGCCGTGCGCCAGCACGTAGTCGCCCAGCTGCTGGGTGTTGCGCAGGCCCGCGCAGTGGCCCAGCATCAGCCACGCATGCGGCCGCAGAACCGCCACGTGGTCGGTGATGGTCTTCGCATTGGCCGGGCCGACGCCGATGTTGATCATGGTGATGCCGCTGCCGTCGGCCCGCACCAGGTGGTAGCCCGGCATCTGCGGCAGCCGCGGCGGCGCCATGCCGCGCTCGTCGTTCGGCTGCGCCGGCTGGCCGGCGCGGCGCGTGACCAGGTTGCCCGGCTCGACGAAGGCGATGTAGCCGTCGTCGCCCTCCATTGCGCTGCACATGATTTCCTGGCCGAGCTTGATGAATTCGTCGATGTAGAACTGGTAGTTCGTGAACAGCACGAAGTTCTGGAAATGTTCGGGCGCGGTGCCGGTGTAATGGCGCAGCCGCTGCAGCGAGTAGTCGACGCGCGGCGCGGTAAACAGCGACAGCGGATGCGGCTGGCCGGGCGGAATGTCGTCGGTGCCGTTGGCGATGCCGTCGTCCATCGTCGACAGGTCGGGCAGGTCGAACAGGTCGCGCATGCGCTGCAGCCGGTCGGCCGCCATGTCGGCCTCGACATGGTCGTGCTCGGCGAACGAAAAATGCACCGGGATGGGCTGCGCGCTGGTGCCGACCTCCAGCTGCACGTCCTGCCCGCCATGGTTCTTCAGCAGCAGCCTGAACTGCTGCAGGTAATAGTTGCCGAACAGGTCGGGCCGGGTCAGCGTGGTCTCGTAGGTGCCCGGGCCGGCGACGAAGCCGTAGGACAGCCGCGAGTCGGCCGGCCGGCTGGTCAGCGTATGCACCCGCACGAACGGATAGCAGGCACGCACCGGGGTCGTCAGGTTTTCGCCGCGGATGAATTCCTGCAGGTGGCGGCGCAGGTGCCGTATGCCGTTGTCGTAAATGGCGCGGACCTGTTCGAGCGCGGCGGCCGGATCGTCGAAGCGGGTGGTGGCGATGAATTGCGGTGTCAGCATGCTGGGCTCCGGTGTCGGTTTGGCGGGATGATGGACCTGCCGTTGCAAGAAGCGTTCCCTGCCATTGTAAGGCGAGCGCAGGGACGCGATTTTTACGCCATTTTTATATGCGCCCCCGTATCGTGTCTATCCGGCAAGCGCAATGCGCGGCCGGCCAACTTCGACCGGGGCCAGCCTTGACCACGCAATCCAGCAGCAGCGCCAGCAGCATCCGCACCCTCACCATCGCCGCCATCGGCATCGTCTACGGCGACATCGGCACCAGCCCGCTGTACACCATGAAGGAAGTGTTCTCCGCCGAGCACGGCATCGCGCTCAACCAGGCCAACCTGCTCGGCGTGGTGTCCCTGATCGTCTGGGGGCTGACCATCATCGTATCCCTGAAATATGTCACGCTGATTTTGCGGGCAGACAATCGCGGCGAAGGCGGCGTCATGTCGCTGATGGCGCTGGCGCTGGAGTCGGTCACAGCAAAGTCGCGCTGGACCACGCCGCTGATGCTGGTCGGCCTGGCGGGCGCCGCGCTGTTCTACGGCGACGGCGTGATCACGCCGGCGATCTCGGTGCTGTCGGCCATCGAGGGCCTCGAGGTGGCGACGCCGGCGATGAAGCCCTACGTGGTGCCGCTGACCGTGGCGGTGCTGGTCGGGCTCTACCTGCTGCAGAGCAAGGGCACCGGCGGCATCGGCAGGTGGTTCGGGCCTGTCATCATCGTGTGGTTCGCCGCGCTGGCCGGCATGGGCGTGGTCAACATCGCGCAGCGGCCCGACATCCTGGCCGCGCTCAACCCGTGGCATGCGATCGACTTCCTGCTGCGCAACCGCTGGCTGGCCTTCGTGTCGCTGGGCGCGGTGGTGCTGGCCTTCACCGGCGCCGAGGCGCTGTATGCCGACATGGGCCACTTCGGCAAGCGGCCGATACGGCTGGCCTGGTTCATGGTGGTGTTCCCGGCGCTGGCGCTCAATTACCTGGGCCAGGGCGCGCTGCTGCTGGCGCGGCCGGAAGCGATCGCCAACCCGTTCTACGCGCAGCTGGGCGCGTGGAGCATCTACCCGCTGGTGGCGCTGTCCACGGTGGCCACCGTGATCGCATCGCAGGCCACCATCTCGGGCACGTTCTCGGTGACCCAGCAGGCCATCGCGTTGGGCTTCCTGCCGCGCATGCGGGTGCTGTACACCTCGCAGCAGGAGATGGGCCAGATCTACATCCCGGTGGTGAACTGGCTGCAGCTCATCGTCGTGATCCTGGTCGTGGTCGGCTTCGGCTCCTCCTCCGGCATCGCCTCGGCCTACGGCATCGCGGTCACCGCGACCATGATGACCACCACCGTGCTGACCTTCTTCGTCATCCGCTACCGCTGGAAGTACAACCTGTTCCTGTGCTGGGCCGCCACCGGCTTCTTCCTGCTGATCGACGTCGCCTTCTTTTCCGCCAATACCCTCAAGATCCTGCATGGCGGCTGGTTCCCGCTGCTGCTGGGCGGCTGCATGATGACCGTGATGCTGACCTGGAAGCGCGGCCGCGCGCTGCTGTTCGGCAGCCTGCAGCGGCACGCGATCCCGCTGGGCGACTTCCTGCAGTCGCTGTTCGTGGCGCCGCCGGCGCGGGTCGAGGGCACGGCCGTGTTCTTCCGCGCCGAAGGCGACGGCGTGCCGCATGCGATGCTGCACAACCTGGCCCACAACAAGGTGCTGCACGAGCGCACGCTGTTCCTGACCGTCTACAATCGCGACGTGCCCCGGGTGCCGCTGGCCGAGCGCGTCACCGTGACGCCGCTCGGGCACCAGTGCTTCCAGGTCGACGTGCGCTACGGCTTCAATGACGAGCGCGACATACCGCAGGCGCTGGCGCTGTGCGCCGAACAGGGACTGGAAACGGAAATCATGGCAACCTCCTTCTTCATCGCGCGCCAGAATATCCTGTCCACCGCCGCCGGCGGCATGGCGCGCTGGCGCGAGTCGCTGTTCGCCGCGATGTCGCGCAATGCGCGCGATGCGGCGGATTACTACCGGGTGCCCGCCAACCGCGTGATCGAACTCGGCACCCAGGTGGAAATCTGACCATCCCGCAACCCTAAAAACCCGCCTGGCTGACAGGCTAACGAGCAGGACCGATGAACCGACCCGCGCAATCCGCACTCGACCTGGCCGACCGGCAGCCGCCGCGCATCGGCCCCTGGCTATGGACCGCGGCGGGCTGCGCCGCGGCCACCCTGCTGGCGATGGCGCTGCGCCCGTGGCTGGCGCCGGAAAACCTGGTGATGCTGTACCTGATGGAAGTGGTGCTGGTGGCCGTGCGGCTGGACCGCATGCAGGCCGTGGCCGCGTCCTTCCTGGCGGTGGCGGCATTCGACCTGTTCGTGGTGCCGCCCTACTATTCGCTCGGCGTCGAGGACAGCCAGTACCTGCTGACCTTCGCCATCATGCTGACCGTGGCGCTGATCATCAGCGGTCTCACCAGCAGCCTCAAGATGCAGGCCAGCCTGGCGGAATACCGGGCGCGGCGCGCCGCGGCGCTGTTCGAGCTGTCGGGCGCGCTGTCGGCCGCGCTGACCCGCTCCCAGGTGGTGGAAGCCGGCTGCAGCCACCTGCAGGCGCTGTTCGACGCGCCCGCGCTGCTGCTGCTGGCCGACCGCGACGGCCGCCTGCAGGCGCCGGAAGGCGCGGCGCCGCCCTCGCCCGCCGTGCTGGCCGCGGCCGCGAAAATGATGGAGGACGACGGCGCGCCGCCGCCAGGCAGCGACGCCATCTACCTGCCGCTGCGCGCGCCGATGCGGCTGCGCGGCGTGCTGCTGCTGCAGCAGGCCGCCGCGCAGGTGCAGCCCGAGATGCTGCAGCTGCTGCAGACCTGCGCCGCGCAGATCGCGCTGGCGGTCGAGCGCGTGCATTACGTCGATGTCGCCCATGCCACGCAGGTCGAGATGGCGTCCGAGCGGCTGCGCAATTCGCTGTTGAGCGCGATCTCGCATGACGTGCGCACGCCGCTGACCGCCATCGTCGGCCTGTCCGGCACGCTGGCCGGCAGCCCGGCGCTGCCGCCCGAATCGCGCCAGGAGCTGGCCGAAGCCATCGAGGAGGAGGCGCTGCGCATGGAGCAGCTGGTGACCAACCTGCTCGACATGGCGCGGCTGCAGGCCGGCCCGGTGCAGCTGAACCGGCAGTGGCAGATGCTGGAGGAAGTGGTGGGCAGCGCGCTGAGCCTGCAGGCGCGCAGCCTGGCCGGCCGCCGCGTCGACCTGCGGCTTGCGCCCGCGCTGCCGCCGCTGGCGCTGGACGCGGTGCTGATCGAGCGCGTGCTGTGCAACCTGCTGGCCAACGCCAGCCGGATGGCGCCCGACGGCAGCCCGCTGGCAATCGAGGCTCGCCTCGACGGCGACATGGTGGAAGTCGCGCTCGAGGACCGCGGGCCGGGCGTCGCGCCGGCCGACCGCGAGCGCATCTTCGACAAGTTCAGCCGCGGCCACCCGGAAAGCACGGGCTCCGGCATGGGCCTGGGCCTGTCGATCTGCCGCGCCATCGTCGAGGCCCACGGCGGCCGCATCCGGGTCGAGCCGGGCGCGGACGGCGGCGCGCGTTTCCTGTTCACGCTGCCGGTCGGAAGCCCGCCGGACGAACGCCTGCTCGACGAAGCCGCGACGCCATGAACCTGCCCGATGCCGACAGCGCGCCGCCGGCGCACATCCTGCTGATCGAGGACGAGCGGCAGATACGCCGCTTCGTGCGCCTGACCCTGCAGGCCGCGCAGATGCGCGTGTCCGAGGCCGAGACCGGGCGCGAGGGCCTGGCGCTGGCCCGCCGCCAGCCCGACCTGATCCTGCTCGACCTGGGCCTGCCCGACATGGACGGGGTGGACCTGATACGCCAGCTGCGCAGCTGGAGCACGGTGCCGGTCATCGTGCTCTCCGCCCGCAGCGCCGAGGCGAAGAAGGTCGAGGCCCTCGACGCCGGCGCCGACGACTACCTGACCAAGCCCTTCGGCAATCCCGAACTGCTGGCCCGCATCCGCGTCCACCTGCGCAAGCGCCATGCGCCCGTCGGCGCGGACCTGCCGGTGCTCGCCTTCGGCGCGGTGGTCGTGGACCTGGCGCAGCGCAGCGTCACCCGCGACGGCCAGCCCCTGCACCTGACCCCGATCGAATTCAGGCTGCTGGCGACGCTCGCCCGCCATGCCGGACGGGTGCTGACGCATACCCAGCTGCTGCGGGAAGTCTGGGGGCCGGGACACGCGGAGCGCAGCCATTACCTGCGGGTCTACATGGGCCACCTGCGGCAGAAGATCGAAGCCGATCCGGCGCGGCCGGTGCACATCATCACCGAGACGGGCGTGGGTTACCGGCTGATGACAGGTTGAACGGGGGAGTGGCGGAGGGCCGGGTGTCGCGGGCGGGCCGGGTTGACCGGCTTGACGCAGTCGAGGCCACGGATCGTGGCCTCGAGGATGTACAGCAGTCGCTGCATCTGCCCCGGAGACAGCCGGCGGCGGACGCGCAAGGATCGTTGCAGGCGACCGGCATGACCGATCGCCCGCTCGCCTGCTGGTCTTTTACTTCAACTGCCCCCGCGACACATCCATCACCATCCGCGCCGCCAGGTACAGCCGCGGCTCGATGCTGTCGAGCAGGATGTATTCGGCGTCGGCGGTGTGCGCGCCGAAGCCCTGGAGCCCGAAGCGCTCGACCACGGCATTCCGGTTGCCCTGCGCGGCGAACGCCGCGTCGGTCCCGCCGCCCTCGGCGACCGGGTCGACCACCAGTTCACGCCCCAGCTCGCGATAGACCGACTGCGCATGGCGCGCCAGCGCCTGCGAGGCGTCGGAGGCTTCCAGCGGTGGACGGCGGCGTTCGAACACGGCGGTGACCTTGGATTCCGGCAGCAGCTTCTGTGCGCTGCGTTCCTGCACCTGCCGCTCGATGCCGTCGTAGTCGGCCGCACGCAATACGCGCACGTCGGCCTGCGCCTGCGCGTCGGCCGGGATCACGTTGCGGTTGGAGCCGGCGCTGGCCAGGGTCCAGTTCATCTTCACGCCGGTGGACGCATCCGACAGCTTGCTCATCTGCGTGACCTGGTGCGCCATTTCATACAGCGCGTTGACGCCCTTCTCCGGCGCCGAACCGGCATGCGATGCGCGGCCCTGCACCTTCAGCGTGACCGCGCCGATGCCGGCCGTGGCCAGCGACAGCTTGTCGGAATTGGCGCGCGAGGACTCGAACGACATCGTCACGTCATGCTCGGCACCCAGCTTCGCGATCAGCTTGCGCGAACCCGGCGAGCTGATCTCCTCGTCGGCATTGATCAGCACGGTCAGGGTGCCGTAGTCCTTGAAGCCCATGTCCTTCAGCATCGCGATCGTGTGCAGTATGGTGGCGATGCCCTGCTTGTCGTCGGCGATGGCCAGGCCGTAGGCCTTGTCGCCGTCGATGCGGAACGGCTGCTTCTCCAGCATGCCCTTCAGGTACACGGTGTCCATGTGGGCCAGCATCATGATGTTCTTGCTGCCGTTGCCCTTGAAGGTTGCGCGCACCACGCGGCCGACCTTCTCCGGCGTGTCTTCCATCCGGTAGACGTCATTGTTGACATCGACCAGCTGCACGTCGCCGCCCAGCGTCTTGAGGCGCGCGGCCACCAGCTCGGCGACCTTGTCCAGGCCTTCCAGGTCGCGGCTGCCGGACTCGATATTGCAGAGCGACTTCAGCGTCTCGAGCAGGGGCGCCTTGTGTTTCCTGGCCTCGGCCAGCACCGGCTCGACCGGCTGGCCGGCGGCGAAGGCCGGCGCGGCGAGCGCGGCGGCGAGGATCAGCGGAAGGATGCGCAATTTGCAGGCAGGGATCATCGTGGAATCCATAAAGAAAAAAGGTGGCAAGAATGCCATAGTAAAGACACAATTTCCAGAAAACCCCATCCCAATCGCCCTCACCCTGGAACCCGCCATGAATTTCTGCCCGATCTGCGCCACGCCCCTCGAAACCCGCCTGATGGAAAACGTGCCGCGGCTGGCATGCAGCGACGCATCCTGCGCCTACGTGCATTGGGACAACCCGGTGCCCGTGGTCGCCGCGCTGGTCCAGTACCGGGGCGGCGTGCTGCTGGCCCGCAATGTTGCCTGGCCCGAGGGACGCTTCTCGGTCATCACCGGTTTCCTGGAAAAAGGCGAAGACCCGGAGCAGGCAGTGCTGCGGGAAGTCGAGGAAGAACTCGGCCTGCGGGGACGACTCAAAGGCTTCATCGGCTATTACCCGTTCTACCCGCAGAACCAGCTCATCCTGGCGTTCGACGTGGAAGCCGAAGGCGACGTCGCGCTCAATCACGAACTGGCGGAATACCGGGTGGTCGCCATCGACAAGCTGCGTCCCTGGGATTTCGGGACCGGCCTGGCCGTGCGCGACTGGCTGGCCGGCCGGCAGGCCTGACCGCCGCCTGCCGGAATTGCATGCCAGAAAGTTATCGCAGGGGATTTGAACCTTCTACTGAAAGTAACTGTCAAGAGTAACTGTAGGGCAAGATGCTTTTTGGTATCGTAAACCTTGTCTAGCGTTGAACCTGGCGTACACGCGCGTGCTGCAGCCGATGGAAAAATGGCTGCGCGGCAAACAACAAGTCAAGCTCGATGAGCACGCACTGGAAGAATCAAATCGACATCCTGATCAGTCCGCAGGACGGTGGCAACATGGCAGAACGGGTGCGCCGCCACGACTGGGCCTCTACCAGACTGGGCCCGGCGGACGCGTGGCCGGACAATCTCCGCGTGGCCGTCGGCATGCTGCTCGCGCTGCCGCTGCCGGGGATGCTGCTGTGGGGCGCGGAACAGGTCATGTTCCATAACGAAGCGTTTGCCCGGCTGCTCGGCGGGCGCTTTCCCGACCTGCTGGGCGCCTCCTACCCGCGTCACTGGCCGCCCGACTGCCCGCTGGCGGCGCCGCTGCATGCGCTGCTGATGAACCGCCAGGCCGGCGTCTTTCCCCAACAACTGCTGCCCGTGATGCGCGCGGGCCGGGAGGAGTTGCGGCTGCACAGCATCAGCTGCAGCCCGGTCCCGGAACACAAGGGCGCGCCGGGCGGCATGCTGCTGCTGCTGCAGGATGTCGGCCCGGGCGACGCCGGCCAGCATGCGCGGCCGGACGCAGTCCTGCAGGCGGAGCGCATGCACCTGCTGGACGAAGTGTTCCGCCGCTCGCCGTCGTTCGTGCATGTGCTGGGCGGCCCCGACTACCGGGTCGAGTTTGCCAATGACGCGTATTGCACGCTGCTTGGCGGGCGCGCGCTGCTGGGCCGCCCGCTGCTCGAGGCCGCGCCCGAGCTGGCGGCGGCCGGTTATGACGCGATCCTGGCCGAGGTGCGCGCCAGCGGCGAGCCGTATGTCGGGCGCGAGCAGCCGGTGCTGCTGGCGCGTGCGCCGGGCGCGCCGCCCGAGGAACGCATACTCGACATCGTCTATTCGCCGCTGCCCGACAGCGCCGGCCGCCATGCCTGGCTGCTCGGCTATGGCGTCGACGTGACCGAGAAATCCCGCGCGCGGCGCCTGGCGGAACAGCGGCTGCGCGACAGCGAGGCGCGGCTGGCGGCGATTTTTTCGAGGGCGGCCGCGGGCCTGTCCGAAGTGTCGGTGGACGGCCGTTTCCTGCGCATCAACGACACCCTGTGCCGGATGCTGGGGCGGCCGCGCGAGGCATTGCTGGGCGCCAGCATTACCGAGGTGACGCACCCGGACGACATCCCGCCCAGTCTCGAGGCGGTACAGCGCCTGCTCGCCACCGGCGAGCCGGTGGCGCTCGACAAGCGCTACCTGAGGCAGGACGGGAGCGTCGTCTTCTGCAACAGCGCGCTGACCCGCCTGGACGATGCGTCGGGGCAGCCGCGCGCGCTGCTGGTCGTCACCGTCGACCTGACCGCGCGGCGGCTCGCCGAGGCGGCGCTGCGCGAAAGCGAGGCATTCCACCGCTACGCGGCGGAAGCCGGCGGCATCGGCAAGTGGGAAATGGACCTGGCGACGGGCGAGATCGAGGTGTCGCCGCAGATGGCCGCGCTGCTCGGCTACCCGAATGTGCAGAAACGATTTTCCAGGATGGAATGGACCGGCATGGTGCTCCCCGAGGACCTGCCGCGGCTGCTGGAGGCGATGGAGGCAGCCGCCAGCGCCGACGCCCAGCTGGAACTGGAGATGCGCGTCGCCGTGCGCGAGAGCAGCGAGATCCGCTGGCTGCACGTGCGCGGCGGCATGATCAGGAACGGCGGCGGCAGCGCCAGGCTGCATGGCGTCTCGCTCGACATCACCGAGCGCAAGGCGACCGAGGCGGCGCTGCGCGCCAGCGAGGAGCGCTACCGGATGCTGACCGAGATGAGCCCGGACGCCGCGCTGGTCAGCGTCGACGGCTGCATCGTCTATGCGAACCCGGCCGCGGCCGCGATGCTGGGCGCGCCCGGCGCCGGCGTGCTGACCGGCCGCGCGCTGCTGATCTTCATCGAGCCGGAGTTCCACGAAGCCGTGCGCCGGAGCATGGGCGCGGCCGCGCACGACGGCGGCTCGCCGCTGGCGCAGCAGCGCTGGCGCCGGCTGGACGGCGGCCAGGTCGCGGTCGAGGTGTCGGCCGGCGCGATCACCTGGGAAGGCCGGCCGGCGACCCAGCTGCTGCTGCGCGACGTCACCGGGCAGCACCGGATACAGGAGGCGCTGCGCATCAGCAACGAGCGCCTGAAGCTGGCCATCGAAGGCTCGGGCGAAGGCATCTGGGACTGGGACATCAGCAACGACAGCTACCACTTCTCCGAGAACCTGAAGCGCATGATGGCCTGGGACCCGGAAAGCGAGTCGCCGGGCGGCATCAAGGAGGCGATGCGCAAGCGCATCCACCCGGACGACCTGCCGCGCATCCGGGCGGCGCTGCAGGCCTATGTCGAAGGCCGCGAAAGCGCGTACAGCTGCGAATTCCGGGTGCAGCGCGCCGACGGCGTGTGGCTATGGATGCTGTCGCGCGGCATCATCGTGGCGCGCGACGACAATGGCATGCCGCTGCTCATGACCGGCACCACGTCCGACATATCGGCCAAGAAGCAGGCGGACGAACGGATCTGGCATCACGCCAACTTCGACGCGCTGACCGGCCTGCCCAACCGCCGCCTGTTCCGCGACCGGCTCGACCAGGAGGTGCGCAAGGCCGCGCGCGGCAGCAAGCAGGTGGCGCTGCTGTTCATCGACCTCGACCGTTTCAAGCAGGTCAACGACCTGCTGGGCCACGATGCCGGCGACCTGCTGCTGGCGCAATGCGCCAGCCGCATCAAGGGCTGCGTGCGCGAATCCGACACGGTGGCGCGGCTCGGCGGCGACGAGTTCACCGTGATCCTGACCGCGCCCGAGTCGCCGGCGCGGGTCGAGCATGTCTGCCAGAAGATCCTGCACACGCTGGAAAGCCCTTTCCTGATCGGCAAGGAAGTCGCCTACATGTCGGGCAGCATAGGCGTGACCCTGTATCCGAATGACGCGACGACATCGGAAGAGCTGATCCGCAAGGCCGACCAGGCGATGTACGCGGCCAAGAACGCCGGCAAGAACCAGTTCAGCTACTTCACGTATGCGATGGATGAAAAGGCGCACCTGCGGCTGCGGCTGGCGAGCGAGCTGCGCAGCGCGCTGCCGGCCGGCCAGCTCGAGGTGTTTTACCAGCCGGTGCTGGACCTGGCCAGCGGCCGGCTGGTCAAGGCCGAGGCGCTGCTGCGCTGGCATCATCCGCGGCTGGGGCTGGTGGAGCCGACCAGCTTCATCCCGCTGGCCGAGGAAACCGGGCAGATCAACCAGATCGGCGCCTGGGTGTTCAAGGAAGCGGCGTCGCGCTCGCTGCAGTGGCAGGAGCAGCTGGGCGAAGGCTTCCAGATCAGCGTCAACAAGTCGCCCATCCAGTTCCTGTCCCACAATGACGACAACGACTGGCTGCAGCACCTGCGGCAGCTGGGGCTGCCCGGCAGCAGCATCGCCATCGAGCTGACCGAAGGCATGCTGCTGCATGCGTCGACCAGCGTCACCGACAAGCTGCTGGAATACCGGGACGCCGGCATACAGGTGGCCATCGACGACTTCGGCACCGGCTATTCGTCGATGGCCTACCTGAAGCGGTTCGACATCGACTACCTGAAGATCGACCAGTCCTTCGTGGCCGAGATCGCGACCGACGAAGGCAGCCGCACCATCGCCGAATCCATCATCGTGATGGCGCACAAGCTGGGGCTGAAGGTGATCGCGGAAGGCATAGAAACCGGGGCGCAGCTGGCGATGCTGAAGCAGGCCGGCTGCGACTACGGGCAGGGCTTCCTGTTTTCGGCCGCGCTGCCGGCGCACGGCTTCGAGGCGATGCTCGCGGCCGACCGCGCCGGCCGGGCCGGCTGGCGCGGCCTGTTCCAGGACTAGCGCGGCGCGCGATCACGCAAACTTCAGCGCCCTCGCCCGTCCCGTCATCAGCAGCGCCGCCAGCGTCAGCAGGGCCGCGATGCTCAGGTAGTAGCCCACATAGGCAAGGCCGTAATTGCTGGCCAGCCAGGTCGCAATATACGGCGCCAGCGATGCGCCGAGGATGCCGGCGAAATTGAACGTCAGCGACGAACCGGTGTAGCGCACCTCGGCCGGAAACAGCTCGGACAGCATGGTGCCGAGCGGGCCATAGGTCATGCCCATCAGCGCCAGTCCCAGCGACATGAAGAGCGTGACTTCGACCGTGCTGCCCGAGCCGAACATCGGCGCCAGCACCAGGCCGAACAGCACGATGGCGATGGACACCACGATCATCGTCGCGCGCCGGCCGTAGCGGTCGGCCAGCACTGCCGACAGCGGGATGGTCAGCGCGAAGAACAGCACCGAAAACAGCTGCAGCTGCAGGAAGCGCGGCCGGCTGTAGCCCAGCGCGGCGGTGCCCCAGCTGAGCGCGAACACGGTCATCAGGTAGAACAGCACGAAGGTCGCCAGCGCGATGATGGTTCCCAGGAACAGCATGCGGCCATGCTCGCGGAACACGGTCACCACCGGCACCTTGACCCGCTCGTTCTTTTCCAGCACTTTCTGGAAGGCCGGGGTCTCGGTGATGCGCAGCCGCACGAACAGCCCGACCAGCACCAGCAGCGCGCTGGCCAGGAAAGGGATGCGCCAGCCGTAGCTGAAGAACTGCGCATCGCTCATCGTCTCGCTCAGCAGCAGGAAGATGCCGCCGGACAGGAAGAAGCCGATCGGCGCGCCCAGCTGCGGGAACATGCCGTACCAGGCGCGCTTGCCGGGAGGCGCGTTTTCCGTCGCCAGCAACACGGCGCCGCCCCATTCGCCGCCCAGCCCCAGTCCCTGGCCGAAGCGGCACAGCGCCAGCAGCAGCGGCGCGGTGGTGCCTATGCTGGCGTAGGTCGGCAGCAGGCCGATCGCCACGGTCGAGATGCCCATCGTCAGCAGCGCCGCCACCAGCGTCGCCTTGCGGCCGATGCGGTCGCCGTAATGGCCGAACACGGCCGAGCCGACCGGCCGCGCGAAGAAGGCGATGGCGAAGGTGGCCAGCGACTGCAGCGTCGCCGCGGTGGCATCGCCGGGCGGGAAGAACAGCTTGGGAAAGACCAGCACGGCGGCTGTCGCGTAGATATAGAAATCGAAGAACTCGATGGTGGTGCCGATCAGGCTGGCGAACAGCACCGTGCCCTTGGAATTGAGCCTGGGCTGGTCGCCGGTCGCGGCGGAATGACTGCGCATGATGCTACTTCCTTGTTTCAGTGGGTTGGGTGGAGGGGGTGGAGGTAATGGACGGCATGGACGGGATGGGTGGACCGGCGTTTGCGGCCGGCTGCTCCCAGCCGCCGCCCAGGGCCATGAACAGCGCGACCTGGTCGGCTGCGACCTGGGCGTCGCTGGCGGTCAATGCGCTTTCGGCCGAGGCCAGCGAGCGCTGCGCGTCCAGCGTGGTCAGGAAGTCGGTGCGGCCATAGCGGTACAGCGTGCCGGCCTGCTGCGCGGCCAGCGCACTCTGGTCGCGCGCCGCCTGCAGCGCGGCATTGCGGTCGAGTTCGCGGGCATAGACGGTCAGCGCGGTCTCGGTCTCGCGCAGCGCGTTGAGCACCGTGCCGTCGAAGCGCGCCAGCGCCGCGTCATTCGCCGCGCGCGCTTCGGCGATGCGGGCCTGCGCGCCGCCGTTGATGGGGATGGACCATGAGATCAGCGGACCCAGGCTCCAGCGCCAGGTGTTGCCCGCGCCGAAGCTCGACAGCGCGCCGGCGCCGCCGGCCGACAGGCCCAGCGAAATGCTCGGGTACAGGTCGGCGGTCGCCACGCCGATCCGCGCGGTCGCGCCGGCCAGCCCGCGCTCGGCCTGGCGGATGTCGGGCCGGCGCCGCAGCAGCGCCGCGCCGTCGCCGACCGGCACCGGGTTGGCCAGGCGCGGCATCGCGCTGCAGGCCACGGCGGGCAAGGCAGCCGGCGTCTCGCCCACCAGCGCGGCCAGCCTGAGCTGCGCGCTGCGCTGCTGCGCCAGCAGCAGCGGCAGCCCGGCGCGCAGCTGCTCGACCTGCGCTTCGGCGCGGCTGGCGTCGAGCGCGCTGCCGCGGCCGGCGCGGATGCGGCGGCCGGTCAGTCCGGCGAATTCGCGCTGCAGGTCGAGCGAGCGCTGCGCGACCCGGATCTGCGCGGCCGACGAGCAGGCGTCGGCATAGGCCCGGACGGTGCCGGCGGCCACGTTCACCCGCGCCAGGTCGTAGGCGGCAAGCGCGGCGCCGGTGTCGGCGTCCGCCGCCTCGATCGCGCGCGCGATCTTGCCGAACAGGTCGACCTGGTAGGACACGGTGGCGCCGGCGTCGTACGAGCCGGCGTTGTCCAGCGGCTGCGCCAGGCCGCGGGCGGCGGCGGACGAGCGGCCATAGGCGGGCGCGGCATTCAGGCCCAGCGCCGGCCGTCCGGCGGCCGCGGTTTCCTCCTCCACCGAGCGGGCGCGGGCCAGGTTGGCGGCGGCCACGCGCAGGTCGGTATTGGCGGCCAGCGCCCTCTCCACCAGCGCGTCGAGCGCCGGGTCCTGGTACAGCCGCCACCAGTGCGGCGGCAGCGGCGCGGCGCTGAACGCGGCCTCGGCGGCGCCGTCGAAGGGCGCGGCGGCGCCGGCGCTGCGCACCGCCGCCTGGTCCGGCACCCGGTAGTCGGGGCCGACCGTGCCGCAGGCGGCCAGCGCCGCGAGCAGCGCCGCGGCGCCCGTGCGCAGGACGGTCCGCTTCATCGCACGACGACCTGTTCGCAGGACGGTGGGTTTCATCGCGCCGCCACCCGTTTCTGCGCGCCGTGATGCACTTCCACCGTCACCGTCTGGCCCGCCACCAGCCGCATGCCGTCCGGCACGCGGTCCAGCGCGATCCGCACCGGTATGCGCTGGGCCAGCCGCACCCAGTTGAAGGTCGGGTTCACGTTCGGCAGCAGGTTGGCGCCGGTGTTGCGGTCGCGGTCGGCGATGCCTTGGGCGAAGCTCTCGACATGGCCGGCGATCGGCGCCCGGGTGCCCATCAGCGACACCGTGGCCGCGTCGCCCACGGCGATGCCCGGCAGCTTGGTTTCCTCGAAATAGCCTTCGACATAGAACGATGCGCGGTCCACCAGCGCCAGCACCGGGTGCCCGGCGCTCACATAGGCGCCGGCCTGCAGGTCGAGGTTGGTGACGATGCCGTCGGTGCTGGCCGTGACCCGGGTGCGGTCGAGGTTGAGCCGGGCGACGTCGCGCGCCACTTCGGCCTGCTGCACGGCTGCGCGCAGCTGCTCGACCCGCGCCTGCCCCTGCTCCGCGCTTTCCTGCGACACCAGGTCGCGCAGTTCGCGGTTGCGGCGCGCCTCGACCTGCGCCTGCGAAAGCGCGGTGCGCTGCGCCTGCAGCGACGCGTCGGCCTGGCGCAGCGCCAGCTCGAAGCGGGCGCGGTCGATCTCGAACAGCACCTCGCCGGCTGCGACCTGCTGGTTGTCATGGACATGGACGCGGGTCAGCTGGCCGGTGACGTCGGGCGCCACCTGGATGATGTTGGCCTTGACGCGGCCGTCGCGCGTCCACGGCTCGACTTCGTAGCGCTGCCACAGGCTGGCGCCGACCGCGATCGCTGCGGCGACCGCCAGCAGCGTGACGGTGATCCGGCCCATGGCCGGCAGGGAAAATTTCATGTTGACCTCATGTCCATTCTGGAAAAAAGCGGCTGAGCGCGCCCAGCACGACGACGAACATCGCCAAATCGAAAAGCGCCGGATGCCACACCAGCCGGTAGAAGCCGGCGCGGGCCAGCAGGTAGCTCAGGCCGCGCGACAGCGCCAGCGCCAGCAGCGCCAGCAGCAGCAGCCAGGGAACGTAAATGCCATACAGGCTGACTTCGCCGATCATCCAATCTCCTCCTGCAAATGCGCGCGGTAAGGCTGCGCGTCGGGAAACATGCCGCGCCGGATGCCGGCCAGCGCCGCGGCGGCGTCGCGCTGGGCAGCGCCGGGCGCGGCGGCGCAGACTTCGCGCAAGGCCGCGTCCAGCCGCCGCAGCAGGCCCATGCCGGCTTTACCCTCGGCGCTGCCCTGCTCGCGCGCCCGGAAGCTCGCGGCCAGTTCGCGCATCAGGCTGGACAGGCCGGCCTGCTGCCGGCCCAGCTGCGGCGCGAGCTGCCGCAGCTGGGCAATGTTCAGGCCGATGCGCAGGTCGCCGAATGCATGCAGCGCGTCCAGGCCCGAGCCGTCCTGCCGCTCCGCCTGCGGCGCCATCGCCAGGCGCGGCGTCAGCATGCCGATCCGGTCGACCATCCGGGCCGACACCGTCTCGACCGACGGCGGACGGCGGCTGCTGGCCAGGCTGCCCAGCTCGCGCCAGCCCGCGCGCAGCAGCCGGCGCGCAGTCCAGTCGGCGCTGACCGAGCGCAGCAGCCGCGTGAACACCGCGGCGGCGCCGATGCCGGCCAGCTGCGCCAGCATGCTGTTGATGAAGGACACCAGGTCCATCGTGCCGGTGTCCTGCATGCTCAGCATGCCGGCCACGCCGAACAGCATCGCCATCGCCCGTCCGCCGGTGGCGGGCCGGGCGACGAACACGCCCAGCGCCAGGAAGCAGGGCGCCAGCACCAGGATCAGCATTTCGAAGCTGTGCACCGCCGGCATCACCGCCAGCATGTAGAAGGCCGAGATCGGAATCGAGGCCACCGTGTAATTGAAGAAGGTCCTGATGCCCGGCACCGGGTCGTCCTGGGTCGCGAAGAAGCAGCAGAACACCGCCGCCATCATCGGCGCGGCCGAACCGGCCGGCCATGCCGTGAAGATCCAGAACGCGCTGCAGCAGACGATGGCGATGATGGCCGCGACCGCCGACAGCAGCGCCATGCCGGAGTCGCGGTGCAGCACCCGGGCCGACCTGCCGCGCGCCTGCCCGGCCGGCGGCTGCGCGCCGTGCAGGCTGGCGTCGATCGCGGCCCGCAGCGCCGCGCAGTCGCCGCACAGCCGCAGCAGCGCATCCAGCCGGCCCGCCAGGTTCACCTGCAGCACGTCGGTCCAGGACGAGGACGCGTCCAGCGCCGGCCGCAGCGCATCGATCTGCGCATGCAGCGCGGCGGCTGCGGCGGCATCGCGCGCGCCGGCCTCGTTCCAGGCCACGACCCGGTCCAGCACCGCGCGCCAGCGCAGCGACAGGTCGTCGCCCGGTGCTTCGCGCAATGCGCGCAGCCGGTCTTCCACGCCGGCCAGGAGCGGCATCATCAGCGCCAGCTTGTCTTGCAGCGCATGCAGCGTGCTGCCGGTCCAGCGCAGGTTGGACGTGTCGAACGGCAGGTGGGTCGCCATCAGCCGCAGCTCCGTGATGTCGCCGGCCAGGCTGCGCCGCTCGCGCGCGTCGCTGCCGGCGCCGAGCGCATCGCGCAGCCAGCGGCGGGCGTCGCCCAGCGCGCGGTCCAGCCGCGCCAGCAGCGACGGCGCCAGGCTCTGCGGCAGCACGATGCTGTGGATCAGCGTCGCGCAGACGATGCCCAGCGTGATTTCCTCGACCCGCGCCAGCGCCACGTCGAACACGGTGCCGGGCGCGCCCACCGCCGGAAAGCCGATCAGCGCGGCGGTATAACCGGCCAGCATGAAGACATACGAACGCGGGGTGCGGTCATGCAGCGAGATATAGAGGCACAGGCCGACCCAGCAAGCCAGCGCCAGCGTCAGCAGCTCGGGCGAATTCGCCAGGCCCGGCACCATCAGCACCGTCGCCATCGAGCCCAGCAGCGTGCCGCCGACGCGGTAGACGGCCTTCGAGCGGACCGCGCCGGACAGCGGGCTGGACACCACGTAGGCGGTCAGCATTGCCCAGAACGGGCGCGGCAGGCCGATCGACAGCGCCAGGTAGAGCGCCAGCATCGCGGCGGCGAAGGACTTGGCCGAGAACAGCAGCTCGGCGCGGCTCGGCGGATTCAAGGGGACTGGCGACTTCCTGCCGCATCCGAATAGTCGTCGATGGCGCTGGAGAGCGCGTCGAGCACCCTGCCGCATGCGGCAATGTCCTGCCGCGAACAGCGCTCGAACAGGGTGCGCCGGAACGGCACCAGCGCCTCCTCGAGCTGGCTTGCAAGCGCCTGGCCCTGGGGACTCAGGTGCAGCGTACGGGCGCGGCGGTCGCTGGCGTCGTCGCGCCGCTCGACCAGGCCGGAGGCGATCAGCTGGTCGATCACGCGCACCAGCGAGGACGGCTCCAGCCCGAGCGCATCGGCCAGCGCGCCGGGGCGCACGCCGCCGCCGAGGCGGGCGATCATCACCACCGGCCAGGCGGTCGCCTGCGACAGCCCGAAGCCGGACGCCACCTGGTCGGCCACCGCCTTGTAGGCGCGCGATATCGCGGTCAGCGACATCGTCAGTCGCATCAATTCATGATCCAGGCTATCCATTGCATCGCCATTTAGTTTGCATGCGAAATATTAGCATGAAAAGTAAATGCATGTCGATGGACGAGGGTGGAGCGAGGCAGCCGCCCTCGGTTTTCGCCCGTACGAAACGTACGGGCGGCGACCGTGCGGCGGCTGCCGGCGGACAGGCGCAATGCGCCGGCCCCGCGCAGGCAGGCTATTTAATCAGCGATGGAGAAAGGAAGCTGGCGCGCCGGCGGGCTGGCCGGCCGTTTTCAGAGATTCGCCAGCAGCGTCTGCAGCGCCGCCAGGTCCACCGGCTTGGTCAGGTGATGGTCGAAGCCGCTTTCCTGCGTCCGGCGGCGGTCCTCGTCCTGCCCCCAGCCGGTCAGCGCCACCAGCCGGGTGCCGGCGAACTGCGGCTGCTGGCGGATGCGGCGCGCCACTTCATTGCCATCCATGCCCGGCATGCCGATGTCGAGCAGCACCACGTCCGGCCGGAAGCTTTCCATCTCGGCCAGCGCGCTCAGGCCGTCGTTGGCGACCTTCACTTCCTTGTTGCCCATGAATTCCAGCAGCATCGACAGCGTTTCGGCAGCGTCGCGGTTGTCGTCCACCACCAGCACCCGCTGGTTGGCGTCCTCGCCGGCCGTGCCGCCGCCGGCCTGGTCGTCCTCGGCCGGCGGCGCCATCTTCGGCGCCTGCGGCAGCCGCACGATGAATTCGCTGCCCAGCCCCAGCCCGGCGCTTTTGGCCTCGACGCTGCCGCCGTGCATGCGCACCAGGTTGGCCACCAGCGTGAGGCCTATGCCCAGCCCGCCCTGGCGCTGGCTGGCCGCTTCCCGCTCCTGCGAAAAGATGTCGAACACCCGCGGCAGCATCTGCGGCGAGATGCCTATTCCGTTGTCACGCACTGACACAATGGCCATATTTTCCTCCTCGTAAGCATGCAGCCAGATCTGGCCGCCGGGGCTGGTGTAGCGGGCGGCGTTGTTGAGCAGATTGGCAAAGACCTGGGTCAGGCGCACCGCGTCGGCGTCGAGCACGATGCTGTCGGCGACTGCGCTGCGGTTAAGCCTGTGATGCGCATTCTCGATCAGCGGCATGCTGGTTTCCACCGCGCCCTGCAGCACGTCGGACAGCAGGGTCGGCGCGCAGCGCAGCGCGATCCGGCCGCGGGTGATGCGGGAGATATCCATCAGGTCGTCCACCAAGCGCACGATGTAGTCGAGCTGGCGGGACATCATCTGCTGCAGCCGGTCGGCCAGGCGGGAGCCGCCGGGCCGGCCCATCATCGGCATCGCGCTGCACAGCGGCGCCAGCGGATTGCGCAGCTCATGCGCGAGCGTGGCCAGGAACTCGTCCTTGCGGCGGTCGGCGTCGCGCAGCGCCTTTTCCGACGCCATCGACTCGCTGATGTCGATCGACATGCAGACATGGCCGGCATAGCCGCCCTGGGCGGCAAAGAAGGGCATGCCGTAAGACTCCAGCCAGCTCCACTGGCCCTTGCAGTCGCGCACCCTGGCCCGGCACTGGAAGCGCCGGCGCAGGCTGCGCGCCTCGGCCAGCGCGGCCAGGTAGACCGGCGCGTCGTCCGGGTGCAGCAGGCTGCGCCAGCCGGCATGCATCAGCGACTGCTTGGAGCGGCCGGTCAGCTCGGCATAGCGGGGATTGAGGTAGACCACGTTGCCGGCCGGGTCGAGCTGCCAGATCAGCGCCGGCGACGCCTCGGCCAGCGCCCGGAACCGGGTCTCGCTGCGATGCAGCACTTCCTCGGCGCACTTGCGGTCGGTGATGTCCATGTTCATGCAGACCCACTTCTGCACGCTGCCGTCGTCATTGAACAGCGGCGCGGTCCGCATGTCGGTCCAGCTCCAGCTGTCGTCGGCGCGCCGCAGGCGGAACGCCAGGTCGGAAGGCAGCCGGCGCTGGCGGATGTCGTTCCAGCGGCTTTCGAACTCGGCGCGGTCGTCCGGGTGGATCGCTTCCATCCAGCCCTGGCCCATCATCTGGTCCAGGCTCTGCCCGGTCCAGGCGCGCCAGGTCGGCGAATCGGTCGACACCGCGCCGTCCAGCCCGGCCTCCCAGATCGCCTGGGCGACGCCTTCGACCAGCACGCGGAAGCGCTGGTCGTCCATGCGCCGGTGCGTGACGACGTCGAGCTGCTCCAGCGCCGCCGCGATCGCCCGGCACAGGATCTCCAGCAGCGTGCGGTTGTCCTCGTCGACCGGGCAGGCGCGGTACCAGCAGATGCCGACCGCGCGCGACGCGCCGCGGCCGGCGGGCACCAGCAGCAGGCTGCGCACCGGGTCCGACAGCGCGGCGCCGGCGCCGTCGCCGGCATCGCGGTTGACCAGGATCACCTGGCCGTCGGCCAGGGCCTGGGCGGCCAGCCCGTGCAGTTCGGGGCAAGGCAGGTCGCCGCCCGCGGTAGGCAGGAGCCGGCATGGCGTGCGGTTGCTGCGGAACAGCAGGATCGCATGCGCCTGTCCGAGCCGCCACGCGGCGTCGCGCGCGATGTCGAGCGCATGGGCTTCGTCGTCCGCGCCGGCCAGCCTCGACTGCACGGTGGCCAGCCATTGCAGCCGCGCCGGCAGCGGCAGCCGCGCCTTGTCGCCGACCTCCGCCTGCAGCGTATGACGCAATGTCGCTGTTTCGTCAGTCTTGTTCATATCCGCAGGCTCCTTCCTGCTGTGGCGCCGGCGATGTCGAATGGGCGGAGCACGTTGCTTTAAGAACCGGGTAGACGCTGCATCCCGGGGCTGGTTCCCTGAATCGGCGCTCCCCATGCGTTCGTCGTTGGCCGGCAGCGGAAAAAGCTGGCGCAGAGTGAAAAAACGGGTTTATCATGATGGCTATCATAATTAAACGGGTTTTCCCATGAAGGTGACGCGCGAACAGATGGCGGTCAACCGCCAGCGCCTGCTCGACATCGCGGCCCGGCGCTTTCGCGAGCGCGGCTTCGACGGCGTCAGCGTGGCCGACGTGATGCAGGAAGCCGGCATGACCCATGGCGGCTTCTACGGCCACTTCGCCTCGAAGGAGGCGCTGGCGGCCGAAGCCGCGGCCCATGCGCTGATGCAGACCGCGAACCGCTGGCAAGCCACGCTGGAAAACCGCGGCATGGAAGGCCTGGAGCGCCTGGTCGACGCCTACCTGTCGCAGCGCCATATCGACGCGCCCGGCAGCGGCTGCGCCATCGCCGCGCTCGGCCCCGAACTGGCGCGCCAGGCCGAGCCGGTGCGCTCGGCATTCGCCGCCCAGCTCGAGCGCCTGGTCGATGCGCTGGCCGGCTTCATGCCGGGCGCCGACGCGGCCGAGCGCCGCAGCCGGGCGCTGCCGCTGATGGCGCAGATGGTCGGCGCCATCGTGCTGGCGCGCGCATTCGGCCGCAGCATGCTGGCCGCCGAGGTTTTGGAAGCGGTGCGCCAGGCGATCGCGGCGGCCGGGACATCCGTTTCATCCACTACCAGACAGGAGGGCAGCAATGAGCGCAACTGACACGAACGCCGCTTCGGCGCATAGCTCGCGCGCCGCCTGGGCGCTGATGCTGGCCGCCGCCGCCATCATGATGCTGACCATGGGCGCGCGGCAGACCATGGGCCTGTTCCTGTCGCCGCTCAACACCGCCACCGGGCTGGGCATCGCGTCGATCAGCCTGGCGCTGGCCGTCGGACAGCTGATGTGGGGCGTCGCGCAGCCGATCTTTGGCGCGGTGGCGGACCGTTACGGCTCGATGCGGGTCATCATCCTCGGCGCGCTGATGCTGGCCGCCGGCACCGCGCTCACGCCCTTCATGCACAGCCAGGCCGGCCTGCTGCTGTCGATGGGCGTGCTGTCCGCCGCCGGCGCGGGCGCCGGCAGCTTTTCCATCCTGATCGGCGCCGCCTCGCAGCGCCTGCCGGCCGAGCGGCGCGCGTTCGCGTCCGGCTTCATCAATGCCGGCGGCTCGTTCGGCCAGTTCGTTTTCGCGCCGGCGGTGCAGGCCGTCATCAGCAGCGCCGGCTGGGTAGCCGCCATGCTGTCGATCGCCGCCAGCGCCCTGCTCACCATCCCGCTGGCCTGGCCGCTGCGCACGCCGCCCAGGCCGCATGCGGCCGCTGCGCCGGCCGGCCCGGGCCTGGGCGCGCAGCTGCGGCTGGCGCTGCGCGACCGCAGCTACCTGTGCCTGCATGCCGGCTTCTTCACCTGCGGCTTCCATATCGCCTTCCTGGTCACGCACCTGCCCGGCGAGGTCGGCCTGTGCGGGCTGCCGGCCAGCGTCTCCGCCGCGGCGCTGGCGCTGATCGGGCTGTTCAATATCGCCGGCAGCCTGTCGGCCGGCATGCTGGCCTCGCGCTACCGGATGAAGTCGCTGCTGGCGCTGATGTACGCCAGCCGCGCCGTCATCATCCTGGTCTACCTCGCCGCGCCCAAGACCGCGATGACCTTCTACGTGTTCGCGGCGGCGCTCGGCTTCACCTGGCTGGCCACCGTGCCGCCCACCGCCGGCCTGGTCGCCAAGCTGTTCGGCGTGCGCTATCTCGCCACGCTGTTCGGGCTGACGCTGCTGTCGCACCAGGTCGGCGGCTTTTTCGGCGCCTGGCTAGGCGGCCTGGCCTTCGTGAAGTTCGGTAATTACAACTGGATGTGGTACGTCGACATCGCGCTGGCGCTGGCTGCCGCGCTGGTCAACCTGCCGATCCGTGAAGCGCCGGTGCTGCGACCCGCAGCGGCCGTCCAATGACGAGGTTTCAACCAGCAGGAGATAGCATGGATGCACAGGAAACACTGGCCGCATGGGAGCGCCAGGAAGAGGCGCTGTATGCCGGGCGGCCCGAAAGCGACCGGCGCTTCGGCGTCGCCAGCCTCGAACAGGTGGCGGGAAAGAGCGGGCTGGACATCATGCGCGCGCTGATCAGCGGCGCGCTGCCGGCGCCGCCGATCTCCGGGACGATGGACTTCACGCTGGTCGAAGTCGAGCATGGCCGCGCCGTGTTCCAGGGCCGGCCGCTGGAGCGGCACTACAATCCGCTGGGCAGCGTGCACGGCGGCTGGTTCGCCACGCTGCTCGACTCGGCGCTCGGCTGCTCGGTGCATACCGCGCTGCCCGCCGGGAAGAGCTACACGACGCTGGAACTGAAGGTCAACATGCTGCGCGCGCTCAACAGCAAGGTCGGCCTGGTCCGCGCCGAGGGCCGCGTCATCCATGTCGGCGGCCAGGTCGCCACCGCCGAGGCCCGGCTGGTGGATGCCGCCGGCAAGCTGTATGCGCACGGCACCACGACCTGCCTGGTGTTCGACCTGCCGCAGAAGCGCGCCGCCTGAAGCCGGGCCGGGACTCAAGTCCGCAGACCGGCGCCGGGCGCTTCCTCGATCAGCCGCACGCAGGCCATTGCGAACTGCGCCTGGTGGACGGTGGCCGGCTTGGGCTTGCGGAACACTTCCAGCACCGCCGACAGCAGGAACCGCTCGTCATCCTTGTCCTGCACGAACCAGCGCAGTTCGGCCGGCAGCCGCTGCAGCGCCTGGACATCGGCCTGGAACTGCGCGATGAACTGGCGTTCCGGCATGCCCTCATCCCGCGCCAGCGCCGCGTTGCGGATGAAATCGCTGCCTTCCGAGCATTCGTTCAGGCTCAGTTCATGCGCCTGGGCGGCAGGCATCGCCAGCAATCCCGCCGCTGCGACGATGGCCGCGGCGGCGCTGCGTATTCTCTTCATCGGTGTTCTCCTCGAAGCAAACCGTGCCGATTCAGGATAACGAGATTCCCACTGTGGCCAATTGCGCACACGCATTCCGGTGAAAGGTGGGATGGCGGGACCGCCTGTATTAACATACAGCATTTGCCCGTTTGAAACGCTTTCCCATCCTGCGCACACGTGTGCGATAGTTTGCAATCGTGGCATACGGCAATAAAATGGAACGTTTCCACCCGTGCCGAGGCGGCATTGCCGGCCACCCTTCAATCACTGGACTATCAATAACCACCATGAAAAAAATCGTCAGTCTCGCCGCCCTGCTGCTGCTCGCCTCGACCGCGCAGGCCCAGGTCCATTTCGACTCCGGCAGCGCCAAGCCCAAGAACCCGCGGGCGATGCAATTCAACGAGCGCCAGTTGCACGAGTCCGAGCAGGCGAAAAAGCGCCGCGTGCTGGTTCGCTGCCGCGACGGCTCGAAACATATTGCGCGGGTGTGCCGCCGGCATGGCGGAGTTGCCTGAAGCCGCTGCCGCGCCGGGACCGGTCAGCTACCGGTTCACCTGGCACACGCGGTTCTATACGGCGGTGCTGGACCGCGACCTGTTCGACCAGTGGACTGTTACGCGAAGCTGGGGCAGCACGCGGAATGGCCAGGGCGGCGGGCGGGTGACGGTGGTGGAAAACTTTGAGGCGGGGATGGCGTTGCTGGGGGTGATTGCGAGGCGGCGGGAGCGGCTTGGATATAGATCATCTATTAATTTATAAGGCTGAATGCAAAAAGGCACCCAAGGATGCCTTAATTCATAAATTTCTTAATTATGGTGTTCCTGAAGCTATTGCATTGCGGCATTCTGCAGGAGCATATTTGAACAAGGCGGTAGTCGTCGTGCATTTCCATGCAACGGTGCCATCAGTATTAACCGTCGGGGTCAAGGTAAGGGGAACGCTCTTAGCTTTAGACGTACCAGTCACCAAAATGACACCTGTGGTGTCGGTGCAGTTGCTTGAGAGGGTATTATCTGTTGCCGTTGCCAAGTTGGTAACGCCCTTACAAGCACCTGCAGCAATGGTGCCACCGTTATTAGCAATATTTTCGGTTACCGTGGCTTTCATGGAAGAACCGAGAATAGCTAGTTCAGATACGCGACCACGAACTGTGTAATCTTGATAAGCCGGTAAGGCTACAGCCGCCAAAATACCGATAATCGCGACAACGATCATCAATTCGATAAGGGTGAAACCCTTCTGTGCTTGCTGCTTGTATTGAGCGAATTTCATATTGTCCATCCTGGAGTAGAGAAGTTGAGTAACGAAACCTGTTGAAGCTGGTTTCTCTACAGCAACATGCGTGCCAGCAACGTTTCTCATTAGAAATTCAGCAAAACGATGGTTTTTCCGTGCCGGGCATGGAAAGATGGCGGAGAGAAATGGCCTGCCAGGCGATTTGGCACCGCAAGATGCGCTGCCACCCGATGCTGGCACCGGCCGCCAACCCGCCAGGACCTGGCGCAGCGTAGGAAACGGATAGTGGAACTGATCAGCCTTGCAGCAGCAATCACCCTGACCGAATGGAGCGAGCGGACGTTCTGGCGGCGGTTTGCCGACGGCTCGGTGAAACGGGAAATGGAAACCGGCGGCAATGGCAAGTCCATGGTGCACCTGGAATCCATCAAGCCGCACATCGCCATCCCGCTGGCGTCCGAGGACCTGCTGCTGGTGCAGCAGGCCGACCGGGGCGACCCGGCCGCGCAAAACGACCTTGCGCTGATCTTCCTCGCCAGCGGCAAGACCCGCGGCGCGATCTACTGGCTGGAACTGGCGGCCCGCCAGGATTACGCCGATGCGATGCACTGGCTGGCGCGCTGCCACCTCGATGGCAACGGCGTGGCGCCCGACGATCACCTCGGCCTGATGTGGCTGTCCAAGGCCGCCGCGCACGGCCACCTGATTTCGCAAGGGCAGCTGCAGGTCATGCGCGACAGGTTCACCGCCGGCTAGGCGCAGCCGCATGGCAGCCGCGCCGCGCAGCGTTCCTAGCGCGCCGGCTCCTGCGCCCGCGCCGGCCGCGCCAGCCGGCCGCCGAACAGCACGCAGGCCAGCGCCGCGACGATCAGCGCGATGCCCGCCCATTGCCATCCGGTGATCGCCTCGCCCAGGAACAGCATGCCGCTAGACAGCCCGACCACCGGCACGCCCAGGCTAAACGGCGCGATCCGGTTGGCGCCGTGGCGCTTGATCAGGCTGGTCCACATCGTGTAGCCGAAGATCGTCGCGACCCAGCCCAGATAGGCCACCGCGACCCAGCCCTGCCACGGCGCCGCAGTCCATTGCCAGCGGGTTTCCGGCGCGTCGAACAGCAGCGACAGGCCGACGAATGGCAGCACCGGGACTGCGCTGCACCAGACCAGGAAGCTCAGCGCGTCGAATTCCGGCGCGGCACGCTGGACCAGGCGCACCACGATGTTGGAGGCGGCCCACATCGACGCCGCCGCCAGGCACAGCGCAAAGCCGAGCGCCGTGGTGGCCGCGGCGGCGCCGGCGGCCGGCAGCAGGTAATTCATCGCAAAGCAGCACAGTCCCAGCGCCGCCAGCCCGAGGCCGGCCAGGAGCGGCTTGCCGGGTTTCTCCGCCAGCACGATGAAGCTGAACAGCGCGGTAAAGAACAGCTGGGTCTGCAGCAGCACCGACGCCAGCGCCGCCGTCATGCCGATGCGCAGCGACAGGAACAGCAGCCCGAACTGGCCGACGCCCTGGCACATCCCGTACAGCAGCAGCCATTTCCAGTGCAGCCGCGGCGCCCGCACCAGCAGGATCAGCGGCAGCATCGCGAACAGGTAGCGGGCCGCGCCCAGCTGGAACGGCGTGAAACTGCGCAGCCCGATCTTCATCGCCACGAAGTTGGTGCCCCAGATCAGCACGATCAGGCCCGCAGCCAGCAGGTCGCGGCCGCTCAGAGTGGTTTGTCGCATGGTGTTCCTATGGTCTCCGCAGCATGGTTGTCATGTTGTTCTTGTCCGGCGACACGCGCTTACCGTCCCGGCGGCTGTGCGCCGGGAGCGTCGCGCAGCCGCTTCACGTCCCACCATTCCGGCAGCAGCCTGCGCACTTCGCCGCGCACGTAGCGGTCGTCGATCAGGTAGACCACGCCGCGGTCGTCGCGCGTGCGGATCACGCGGCCGGCGGCCTGCACGACCTTCTGCAGCCCGGGATACAGGTAGGTGTAGTCGTAGCCGGCGCCGAAGGTCTGCTGCATGCGTTCGCGCATCTGCTCGTTGACCGGGTTGATCTGCGGCAGGCCGAGGGTCGCGATAAAGGCGCCGATCAGCCGCCGTCCGGGCAGGTCGATGCCTTCGCCGAATGCGCCGCCCAGCACCGCGAAGCCGATGCCGCAGCTGTCCACCGTGAAGCGCGACAGAAAGGCGTTACGCGCGCCCTCCTCCATGCCGCGCGACTGTTCCCAGAACGGGATCTCCGGATGCCGCTCGGCCAGCAGCGCCGCGACCTGGCGCAGGTAATCGAAGCTGCTGAAGAAAGCCAGGTAGTTGCCCGGCTGCCGCGCATACTGGCGCGCCACCAGGTCGGCGATCGGCGCGGCCGACTGTTCGCGCTGCCGGTAGCGGGTCGAGATATGGCTGACCACCTGCACCGCCAGCTGGCCGGCGTCGAACGGCGACTCGACATCGACCCAGACCGTCTTCTCGTCCAGCCCCAGCATGTCGGTGTAGAAGGGCCGCGGGTTGAGCGTGGCCGAGAACATCGCGGTGGCCTGGGCCGCGGCCAGCCGGGGCTTCAGGAACGGCGCCGGCACGACGTTGCGCAGGCATAGCCTGGCCCCGCGGCCGCCGGCGTCCAGCGTCACGTCGAACAGCGAATGGGATCCGAACAGCTCCGCGACCCGGCCGAAATGCAGCACGTCGAAATAGAAGCGCTGCAGCTGCTCATGCACCTCGGTCGGGTGTTCGGTCAGGTAGTCGGTCATGCTGGTGCCGGCCTGCTGCAGCGCATGGACCAGCGCATCCGGCAGGTTCTCGTGCACCTGGTACGTGTCCGCCTGGTCGCGCCAGAGCGCGTTCCAGGCGCGGTTCAGCTTGTCCAGCGGCTTTTTCAGCGGCGGCGGCGCGCAGCGGCGCAGGGCTTTCAGGTCATGCTGGTCGAGTTCGGCGCTATACATCTTGCGGGCGCGCTCGACCATGTTGTGCGCCTCGTCCACCAGCACCGCGACGCGCCACTGGTTCGACAGCGTCAGCCCGAACAGCATCGCCGACAGGTCGAAGTAATAGTTATAGTCGCCGATGATCACGTCGCACCAGCGCGCCAGCTCCATGCTCAGGTAATACGGGCAGACCTGGTGCGCCAGCGCCACCGTCCGCAAGCCCTGCTGGTCCAGCACCCCCGCCTGGACCGCGGCGCTGCGCGCTGCCGGCAGCCGGTCGTAGAAGCCCTGCGCCAGCGGACAGGAAGCGCCGTGGCAGGCCTTGTCCGGGTGCTCGCAGGCCTTGTCCCGCGCCACCAGTTCCAGCGTGCGCAGCGGCGGCGGGCCGGCGCGGCCGATCTGCGCCAGCGCATCCAGCGCCAGCGCCCGGCCCGAGGTCTTGGCCGCCAGGAAGAACACCTTGTCGAGCGCCTGGCCGGGACAGGCCTTCAGCAGCGGAAACAGCGTGCCCACGGTCTTGCCTATGCCGGTCGGCGCCTGCGCCATCAGGCAGCCGCCGTCGCGGGCGGTGCGGTACACCGAGGCGGCCAGGTGGCGCTGCCCCGGCCGGAATTCGGCATGCGGAAACGGCAGCGCCAGCAGCGCGGCGTCGCGCGCCGCGCGATGCGCGAGCTCCTGCTCGGCCCAGGCCTGGAACCGCGAGCACTGGTCCTCGAAATACGCCTGCAGCCAGGCCGCATCGCGCTTCTCGGTCAGCATGGTCTCGCGCTGGCTGCCAATATCGAAATACACCAGCGCCAGCTCCACGTCGTCCAGGCCGCGCGCCTGGCACAGCAGCCAGCCGTAGATGCGCACCTGCGCCCAGTGCAGGTGGCGGTGGTTGTCCGGCATCGCGTCGAGTTCGCCGCGGTAGGTCTTGACCTCTTCGAGCCGGTTGGCCGCCGGGTCGTAGCCGTCCGCCCTGCCGCGCACCAGCAGCTGCCCGTGTTCGCCGGAAAGGCTGACCTCGGATTCATACGGCGCCGCCCGCCGCGACGCCACGACGGCATGGCCGGCGATGCCTTCCAGCGCGGTCGGCGACGGCGTGAACCGCAGGTCGAGGTCGCCGGCCTTGGCGGTGAACTCGCACAGCGCCCTGACGGCCACCGTGTAGCGCGGCGGCGGCGCAGCTGGCGTGATCGGGTTCACGGGAAAAGGTTCGGGCTTGCCGGGTCAGGTCGGGCGGCGGAAGCCGCCTTCTATCCAGGCGGAAGCGCTGGACGGGGTCAGCTTGAAGTTCGGCGCAACCCGCACCGCGGCAAGCTGCTCGCCGTACTCGTCGCGCGCCGACAGAGTCGCATACGGGTCGTCCTCGTCCGGCACGATGTCGAGCACGACCTCGATGCGCCCGGCGTCGGCATTGACGAACACGCTCTTGTGCAGCATCGCGTGCATGTGCTGCTCGTGCCGGCGCAGCACTTCGGACGCAGTCTTGACCAGGGTGTTGAAGGCGGCGGTGTCCAGCGGCTTGGGATTCTTCTTGTCGCGGCCCATGGTCCAGGGCCCGACCAGCGCGGGTTCCACCTCGCCGTCCTTGAACATGGCGACCGCCCAGCCTTCGTCATCGTCATTCTTGATCACGCGGGCGGTCCAGCCATTGTCGCGCCACAGGCGCGGTTCTTCGATTTTCCCGTCGTCGGACGCGGGCAGTTCAGGGGAAGTGTCAGTCATTGCGGAAATGCATGGAGGGAGGATTTCAAGCCGGTATCATAGTCCAAATACGCAGCGCCCACAGCGCGCCATCAACCCGTCCCTGGATGCCCCATGTCAGACCAATCCGCCAGCCCCGACCGCAACGCCGAATTGCAGCAGCATCTGAAGGAAATGTTCAACCTTGCGCGCAGCGGCGACGCCGACGCGCTGGCCCGCCTGCTCGACCTCGGCGTGCCGGCCAACCTGCGCAACGAAAAAGGCGACACGCTGCTGATGCTGGCCTGCTACCACGGTCATGCGGACGCGGCCCGGGTGCTGCTCCAGCACGGCGCCGACACGGAGATCTATAACGACAACGGCCAGCTGCCGCTCGCCGCGGCCGCCTTCAAGGACTACCGCGAAATCGCCGAACTGCTTCTCGCCCATGGCGCGCGGGTCGACGGCGCCGCGCCCGACGGCCGCACCGCGCTGATGATGGCCGCGATGTTCAACCGCACCGGCATCCTGGAACTGATGCTGGCCCACGGCGCCGACCCGCATGCGCGCAATGCGAAGGGGCTGAGCGCGAAGGAGCTGGCGGCCAGCATGGGCGCGCCGGACACGGTCGCGCAGCTCGACGCGCTGGGCGCCTGAGGCGCCGTATTCGTTGTGAATCAACCGTCGGCGCCCGCCGCGCTTCGCCGGTCGGGATAATCCGCCGGTCCCATTCGTCTCAACGGCCCCATCGGGGCACGGGATAGGTATTACAATCCCGGCTCGCCATCCGTCCCGCCGCCGCACGACCTCCCATGACCAGCCGCCTGACCCCGTCCACCATCCTGCTTCTCGTCCTCCCGCCGCTGCTCTGGGCAAGCAATGCCGTTGTCGGCCGCATGGTGCAGGGCATGGTGCCGCCGGTGATGATGAACTTCATCCGCTGGATCGTCGCGTTCGTCGTCCTGCTGCCGCTGGCCGGCTGGGTGCTGAAGCCCGACAGCGGCATGTGGCGCGCCTGGCGCCGCTATTCGTGGCTGGGGCTGTTCGGCATCGGCCTGTACAACGCCTTGCAGTACCTGGCGCTCAAGACCTCGACCCCCATCAATGTCACGCTGGTCGGCGCCAGCATGCCGGTCTGGATGCTGCTGATAGGCTGGCTGTATTTCAAGGTGCAGGTGAAGCCGCGCCAGATGCTGGGCGCCGTGCTGTCCATTGCCGGCGTGCTGGTGGTGCTGTCGCGCGGCGAATGGCGGCAGCTGCTGGGACTGAGGCTGGTCGCCGGCGACCTGCTGATGATGCTTGCCACGATAGCCTGGTCGCTCTACAGCTGGCTGCTGACCCTGCCCGGCGATGCGCAGAAGCTGCGGCACGACTGGTCCGCCTTCCTGATGGCGCAGGTGGTGTTCGGCCTCGCATGGTCCGGCCTGTTTGCCGGCGGCGAATGGATGCTGACCGATGCGCGCATCCACTGGAGCTGGCCGCTGGCCGCGGCGCTGCTGTACGTCGGCATCGGGCCGGCGGTCATTGCGCTGCGCTGCTGGGGAACCGGCGTGCAGCGGGTCGGCCCGAATACCGCCGCTTTCTTCAACAACCTGACGCCGCTGTTCGCCGCACTGCTGTCGTCGGCCTTCCTGGGCGAGCTGCCGCATCTTTACCATGCGGCGGCATTCCTGCTGGTGGTCGGCGGCATCGTGCTGTCCTCGCGGCGCTGATCTGCGGCATGCGCGCCAGCCCAGCCGGTACAATCCCGGCTGGCGCAGCGTGCGCCGCATTTCCGATCAAGACATCTCCATGGCACGCCTTCAACTCGAATTCCCCGAAGACCAGTATTACTACGCGACCCAGCTCACCGTGCGGGTCACCGACATCAACGGCGCCAACCACCTCGGCAACGACTCGATGATCTCGATGATTTCCGAGGCGCGGGCGCGCTTCATGTTCGACTTCGGCCTCGAACAGGCGCTGGAACAGGACATAGGCACCATCGTCACCGACCTCGCCACGACCTACCGCACCGAAGCCCATGCGCGGGACCAGCTGCTGTTCGAAGCCGGCGTCATGGACTTCAATACCTACGGCGGCGACATCACGTTCCGCATCACCCGGCCGCGCGACCAGGCGCTCGTGGCCATGGCCAAGTCCGGTTTCGTGTTCTTCAATTACAAGACGCGCAAGGTGGTGCCGATGCCGGAAGCCTTCTACCGCAAGTTCGAGCGGGTCAACTGGCTCTAGACGCCCTGCTTCAGCAAGGCCAGCGTCGCCGGATCTTCGACGCCCTTGCAGTACTTGCGCAGGCAGTCGGCAAACACCGGCTCATCCGGCGCGGCCCGGCCGAACAGCGTCAGGCAGGACCTGAACTTGCTGTCGTCGGGACTGCCGAATATGTCATGCGCGCCGCTGCCCTGCACCGCCAGCACCAGGCCGCAGCAATGCCGCAAGCGCTCGCCCAGCACCGGGTGGGCAAGATAAGCCCGCGCTTCGTCCATCGACGCAATGCCGTAGCGCTCCGCCATCGCGCTGTGCCCCAGGCCGCGCATTTGCGGAAAGACGAACCACATCCAGTGGCTGGACTTGCGCCCGGCGCGCAGTTCCGCTTCGACGCGCGGCATGACCGGCGCTTGCGCATCGAGGAATCGTTGCAGGTCGTATCGATCGTGTTCCATGCAGTTCTCCGTTGGGCCGGGGCCGGCTGCGTCCTTCAATGCCGCAGCGCCGCCATCAATGCGCCGAAGCCGACGAACGCGCCGCCCGTCAGGCGGTTGAACAGCCGCAGCGTGCGCGCCTGACGCAGGTGCAGCGCAATGCGCTTGCCGCCCATCGCATAAGCCATGTACCAGCCGCCCTCGATGAAGGCGAAGGTGACGACCAGTATGGCGAATTGCGGCAGCCAGGCCGCCGACGGCGCAATGAACTGCGGCAGGAACGCCGCCGCAAACAGGATCGCCTTGGGGTTGCTGCCCGCGACCAGGAAGCCGCGCCGGAACAGCGCGCCGGGCGATACGGCCGCGACCGGCGCCTGCTCCAGGCTGGCTTCAACCGGCGCACGCCAGCTCTTGATGCCGAGATAGACGAGATAGGCGGCTCCGATCCACCGCAGCGCATCGAATACCGCCGGAAATGCCTGCAGCAGCGCGCCGAGGCCGGCGGCGGAAATGCACATCATCGCCATCAATGCCGTCATGCAGCCCGCCATCGCAGCCAGCGCCGGCCGCACGCCATGGCGCGCGCTGCTGCTCATCACCATCAGCATGTTCGGCCCGGGCGTGCCGCAGACGACGAAGCTCATCATCACAAACAGCCACCATGTGTGCAGCGTCATGGCTTTTCCGCCATCAGGGGCCGCCGGCCGCGCAGCGGCGCAAGCAGGTCGCGCAGCGCGTTATGGTCGAGTTCGTACATCAGCGCCAGCAGGCTGCCAAGCTCGCCCTTCGGAAAACCCTCGCGGGCCATCCAGCCCAGGTAATGGCCCGGCAAGTCGGCCAGCAGCCGGCCCTTGTATTTACCGTAAGGCATTTCACGGCTGACCAGCAATTGCAGCACTTCAGGAGTCATGGCGGAATAAGGTGGAAAAACGCTGCGCATATAATAGCAATAGCCGCTGCCATCGGCCGCTGCCGATAGCCGCTGCTCCGCAAAGGAAGAATCGATTGCCTGTCTACACCCTGGCGCAGCCGGTCCACGCCGACATCGAATGCCGCAAGAGCCGGTTCATCGCCCTCGCCCTGCCTGTCGCCGGGCGCGACGCGGCGCAGCAAGTCCTGTCCGCGCTGCGTGCCGAGCATGCCGGCGCCACCCATGTCTGCTGGGCCCTGCTGGCCGGCGGGCATTCGGGCATGTCGGACGACGGCGAGCCGTCGGGCACGGCCGGCCGCCCCATCATGGAAGTGCTGCGCCATCATGAACTGGACAATGTGCTGGGCGCGGTGGTGCGCTATTTCGGCGGCGTCAAGCTGGGCGCCGGCGGCCTGGTGCGGGCCTACACCGATGCAATCGCCACCGCGCTGAAAGAAGCGCAGCGCATCGAATACGTGGCGCAGGTCATTCTGAAGGTGGAGGTGGATTACGGCGCCGAAGCGAAAGTGCGGCGCTGGATCGCACAGCACGGCTATCTGCTGAAATGCAGCAGCCATGGCGCGAGCGTGTTGTTGGACATACGCCTGCCCGCGGCCGAACAGCCGGCGGCGCGGGAGGCACTGCGCGACCTGACCCAGGGACAGGCGCGCGTTTCAGAGCCAGACTAGCGGGAAACCAGGCCGGCCCTGGCGCCGGTCAGGCCAGCGCCGGGTAGTCGACGTAGCCTTCCGCGCCCGGATGGTAAAACGTCTCCGGCTGCGGCGCGTTCAGCGGCGCATCCAGTTCCAGGCGTTTCGGCAGGTCCGGGTTCGCAATGAACAGCTGGCCGAACGCGACAGCATCCGCTTCGCCGGACGCGATGACTTGTTCCGCGCTGTCGCGGGTCAATTTTTCATTCGCGATATAGACGCCGCCGAAGGCTTTCTTCAGCTGCGGGCCGAGCCGGTTCGGACCCAGCGCCTCGCGGGCGCAGATGAACGCGATGCCGCGCTTGCCGAGTTCGGTCGCCAGATAGCCGAAGGTCTCCGCCGGGTTGGAGTCGCCCATGTCATGCGCATCGCCGCGCGGCGCCAGGTGCATGCCGACGCGCGAGGCGCCCCAGACCTCGATGCAGGCATCGGTCACTTCCAGCATCAGCCTTGCCCGGTTTTCCAGCGAACCGCCGTAGGCGTCGGTGCGCTTGTTGGTTTTGTCCTGCAGGAACTGGTCGAGCAGGTAGCCATTCGCGCCATGGATTTCCACGCCGTCGAATCCGGCCAGCTTGGCGTTCTCGGCGCCCTTCCGGTAAGCCGCGACGATGCCCGGGATTTCCTCGGTATCGAGTGCGCGCGGCGTCGGGTAGGCGCGCTTCGGACGCAGCAGGCTCACGTGGCCGGCGGCGGGGATTGCGCTCGGCGCAACCGGCGCTTCGCCGTCGAGGAATTCCGGGTCGGAGATCCGGCCAACATGCCACAGCTGCAGGAAGATCCGGCCGCCCGCCGCATGCACCGCATCGGTCACCAGCTTCCAGCCGGCGACCTGCGCGTCAGACCATATGCCGGGGGTATCGGCATAACCCACGCCCTGCGGCGTCACTGCGGTCGCCTCGGACAGGATCAGGCCGGCGGACGCGCGCTGCACATAATATTGCGCCATCAGCGCATTGGGGACCCGGTCGCCGCCGACGGCCCGCGAACGGGTCAGCGGCGCCATGATGACGCGGTTGGGTAATTCGAGGTCGCCTACGCGGATCGGATCGAAAAGTTTGCTCATTGAAGCTCCTTGGTGAAGGCCTTACAGCCCATTGTTAAGTTGTGCAATGAAACGGGCGATCACCGCTTCATTGCGCTTGAAGAAAATCCATTGGCCGACACGGCGCGATGTAATCAGTCCTGCCCGCTGCAGCGTCGCCAGATGCGCCGAAATGGTCGATTGGGAAAGTCCGGCCTGCTGGTCGATCAGCCCGGCGCAGACGCCCAGGTCCAGCGGATATTCCTGGCTCGAGAAATATTGCGCAGGGTCCTTCAGCCACACCAGGATCTGGCGGCGCGTCGGATTGGCAAGCGCCTTGTGTATCGCGTCCGTATCTATGTCAGGCAGCGATGCAGCCTGAGGCATTTCGCCTAAAACCGAACCATCCATCGGGATCTCCAGAACTTTGTATCGTATAAGTCCGATAAACTAACATAGATTTCGACGCCGTGCAGCATCCAATTACATCCAATTTCTGCAACAGTCTATTTCCGTTTGCATAGTTTATTGTCAGGACCGGCGTCGGTAAGATGCGTCCCATCGATGAGCACACAAGCACGTGCGACTCAACGAGGCAGGACCCGACGGGCAGCACTCTTGCCTTGACCGCCGAGCCCGAGAGTCAACTACCTAATTGGAGAAACACATGAACATCAAGAACATTATCGCTACCGTCGCCCTTTTCGCTGCTGCAGGCTCTTCTTTCGCGCAGCAAACCGAATTCGTTGCACCGGATGCCGGCTTCAAGCCTGCTCTGACCCGCGCACAAGTGCGCCAGGAACTGGCACAGGCTTATGCACAAGGCAACGTGGTCCAGCGCCAGCATGACGGCCAGGACACCCAGTTCGCAGGCAGCACCCAGAGCCGCGAGCAAGTGCGCGCTGAAGCAGCCCGCGCATCGCAGACCCGCCACGCAGGCGACGTCAACGACCTGTATTTCGGCGCGTAAGCATTTACTATGAAACGCCTTTCAGGCGTTCAAAGAAAAAGGACTCCAGCGGAGTCCTTTTTCTTTGTTGCACTATTTATTATTGACATGATTTCTTTTAAGAAATAACATGCCGGTGTTGTTTTGTTTTTCCGATTCGCCCGCTTCGGCGGGCTTTTTTTATGGCTTGATAGTAATGCCTGTGACGGCACGCAGTTTGTTTTTTATCAACTTTGTTGATTTGAGCAAACAAATCTGGACAGATACCAATAGGCCTTGACGTCAAAAGCAAAACGCCGCATAATCTCATCTCTCTGCTGCTGACGAACACAACGCTTCCCAGCCCCGGCCCCTCAGGCGCCGAAGCAGACAGAATGACGGTTCTTTAACAACTAACAGCCGATAAGTGTGGGCACTTGATGGAGTGCGCCGGCAGCAATGCCGGAAT
>NZ_FXUL01000011.1 GCF_900182955.1 Noviherbaspirillum suwonense
CCGGCATTGCTGCCGGCGCACTCCATCAAGTGCCCACACTTATCGGCTGTTAGTTGTTAAAGAACCGTCATTCTGTCTGCTTCGGCGCCTGAAGGGCCGGGGCTGCGAAGCGTTGTGTTCGTCAGCAGCAGAGAGATGAGATTATGCGGCGTTTCTTGTAGGACGTCAATACCTTTTGGCGCTTTGCGTTCAAAAAATACTGCCGGACGACCGCTTCTTTCCTCGCCCCGCTGCGCTGTTCCGCGGCGGGGGACGAACTATAGCAAGAACCCGATTTGGCTTGCAAGCGACGAATGCGAATTGATTTGCTGCCGCGCTCAGGATCCCAGCAGAGGCGTCTTCACGGGGATCTGCGTGGCCAGCACCTTGTCGATACGCATGCCGTCGAGATCGACGATTTCAAAGCGCCACGATTCCCACGTGCAATGGTCGCCGGTCTGGGGCAATTTGCCCAGCAGTTGCATGACCATTCCGCTCAGCGTGTGATAGTGGCTCCGGCCTTCTTCAGGCACCGTGGTCAGGACCAGCAGGTCCTTGAGTTCAGGGATGGGGATCAGGCCGTCGAGCAGCCAGGAGCCATCTTCGCGCTGCACCGCCCATGCGTCTTCGGCATCCTGCGTCTTGAATTCGCCGGCGATGACTTCCATGATGTCCTGCGGCGTCACGATGCCCTGCACTTCGCCATATTCGTCGACCACGAAGGCAAACTGGACCGACGCATTGCGAAAATGCTCCAGCAGGTCCAGGCCGGTCAGGATCTCGGGCACGTAGATCGGCGCCTGAAGGCTGTCGAGCAGGCTGGGCTGCTGGCCGCGCAGCGTCTGGGCCAGCATCTCGCGGGCGCTGGCCACGCCGATGATGTCGTTCCAGCCACCGCGCAAGACCGGAAAACGGCTATGGCGGCTATGCTCGAACTGCTGCAGATTCTCTTCCAGCGGGCGGTTCACATCGAAATATTCGACCTCGCCGCGCGGCACCATGAAAGACGAGACCTGCCTGTCGTCGAGCCGGAAGATGTTGCGCACCATCTTGTGTTCCTGCTGTTCGATGATGCCCGACTGCGTGCTTTCGTCCAGCACCATATGCAGCTCTTCCTCGGTTAGCTGATGCCTGCCGCGGTCCCGCACGCCGATCAGCTTCAGCATCAGTTCGGTGGAGATCGACAGCAGGTGCACGAATGGCTTGGCGATCAGGGCCAGCCAGGTCATTGGACGGGAAACGCGGCGCGCGATCGGCTCAGGAGAGATCTGGCCGAGCCGCTTGGGCACCAGTTCGCCGAGAACGATCGAAAAATAGGTGATCATGATGACGACCAGCGCGGTCGCGGTGTAGCCGGCGTACGGCATTTCCATGCCCTGCGCCTGCAGCCAGATACCCAGCGGCCCGGCCAGCGTCGCTTCGCCGACGATGCCGTTGAGGATGCTGATCGAGGTGATGCCTATCTGTATGGTGGAAAGGAACTTGTTCGGGTCGTCGCCGAGCAGCATCGCGGCCCGCGCACCGTGGTCGCCCGCCTCGGAAAGCTTCTGCAGGCGTGCCTTTCGGGATGTCATCAGTGCAATTTCAGACATCGCGAACAGTCCGTTGAGCAGGACAAGTCCCAGTACTATCGCAATTTCCATCGTTGTTTCAGCGCTCGGTCAGGATCGAGCAGCCAATTCTACAGAGGAGCGGCGACAACGCCGCCCGGTGCAGGCAGCGGCTTTGATCCGGCACGGTGGCGGTTCAGGCGCCCACCGCGGCAAATGCGGAGGCGTTCTCGGCCAGCCAGCGGCTGGAAAGCGCACTTTCCTGCTGGGAAGGATGGAAATCCCGGCGCAGGTAATCGCGCCATGGGCGATATGCATTGCGTATCAGGCCACGCTTGCCGAACAGGTAGCTGGCGCCGCTTTTCCAGGTGCTCCACTTCCAGAGCGTGCCGTCCTGCCGGAGATTGCTGACCGTCTGGCGCAGCGTGTCGGCGAGGAACATCACGGTGACGCGGCGGAACCACTTGATCCGCCATTCATGGTTGCCGCCCAATGCCTGGTACAGGTCGAACGCGGTGCTCTTGTGCTCGGCTTCCTCGGCGCTGTGCCAGAGCCACAGGGTTTTCAGGCGAGGGTCGGCGCCATCGAGCAGGTCGCTGTTTTCAAGCATCCATTCGGCAAATATCGCGGTGAAATGTTCGTTGGCGGCAGTGATGCCCAGCCAGTGGCGCGGGTGCACGCCGTCCATTTTCTTCAGGCGGCGCTGGGAGCGCGGCGCCCAGTGATTGACCAGCCCCTGTTTTTCCAGGTGCCCGTTGAACAGCGCATGAAGCCGGCGGTGGGTTGCTTCCTGGCCGACGAAGCCCTGGACTTCGGCCTTATACTTCTGCTGCTCTGCAGCAGGGAGCTGCTTGTAGCCGTTACGCACCGAGTCGATGAAAAATTGCTCGCCGACCGGGAAGCTCATCGACAGCGCATTGAAAAACGCGGTGCGAAAAGCGTCGCCGTTGCACCAGTGGCGGTCGAACGGGGCTTCCAGGTCTATCAGCAGGCGACGGACGACGAGATCGGTCATGGCTAGGCTCACAAGAAAAAGTGCGGTGGCGGCAATCGGACAGCCGGTACAAATCAGTACCAGCGATCATGTCCTCAATCTTTGGTACTGTCAAGTACCAGCAGCATGGATCACTAGATGAAAACAGAAAAACCGGAATTGCCCGAAGATCCTAACGGTCACCGCAGGCGGCTGCTTGAAGGAATGGGAAAGGTCGTCGCGGAGAAGGGATATGCCGATGTGACCATAGCGGATATCGTCGCCGCGGCCGGGGTCTCGCGACGCACCTTCTATGAACATTTCAAGACCAAGGCGCAGTGCCTGACCGCGCTGTACGCGGCGGCCAGCTCCAATGCGCTGGACGTGCTGCGCAATGCGATCGACCCGACGCATGACTGGGAGACCCAGGTGGAAAAGGCGATTTCGGCCTACTTCGGCTGCCTTGCGCAGAACCCGGTGCTGTTGCGCACGCTGTTCATCGAGATACTGGGACTCGGCGTGGAAGGCCTGGCTGCGCGGCGGCGGGTCAACCAGGAGCTGGCGGATTTCATGCTGCAGGTCATCAATGTGCCCGCACGCGCCCGCAAGAACCGGCCGCCGCTGCATCCGGATATTGCGATGGCGGTGGTGGGCGGCATCAACGAGCTGATCCTGGACGCGATCGAGCGAAACCGGACCGACCGCCTGCAGGAACTGGTGTCGCCGTCGCTGCAGCTGGTCAGGGCCGTGACCTGATACCAAGTCCAGGTCATGGCGTAACGGATGAGCGGGATGGGTGCGATCCGTAGGGTGCAATAAGCGTAGCGCACTACCGCGCTGGCCAATCAGCCATCGTCGCCTGTTCCCTCCCGATGGTGTAATGCGCTTGTGCTTGTTACACCCCACGGAGTTTCATGGCGCCTCGTGAAACGGGGCTGGCATGAATTACTGGCCCTGCGATTTCCGGTATTCGCGCCGTTGCGCAGCCTGCTCGAACCGCCGCTTCTGGTCCTCGGTCGCGGGTTCCAGCGGCGGCACCTGCACCGGCTTGCGGTTTTCATCCACGGCGACCATGGTGAAATAGCAGCTGTTGGTATGCCGCACCAGGCCCTGCTGGATGTTTTCCGTGATGACCTTGATGCCGATTTCCATCGACGTGGCGCCGGTGTAATTGACTGCCGCCAGGAAGGTCACCAGTTCGCCGACATGGATGGGCTGCCTGAACACAACGCGGTCGACCGAGAGCGTGACCACGTAGCTGCCGGAATAGCGGCTGGCGCAGGCGTAGGCCACGCTGTCGAGGTACTTGAGGATCGCCCCGCCGTGCACATTGCCGGAAAAGTTGGCCATGTCGGGCGTCATCAGCACCGTCATGGAAAGCTCGTGATTGCGGATATTCATCAAACTCAGACGTCCTCGTCCGGGATCAGGTGGCCGAGCTTGGACGCCTTGGTCTGCAGGTAGCGGCGGTTGAACGGATTGCGGTTGACGATCAGCGAGACCCGTTCGGCAACCGCGACGCCGTATTGCTTGACCGCGTCGATCTTGCGCGGATTATTGGTCATCAGCCGCAGGCTGACGATGCCGAGCTTTTCCAGCATCGGCTTGCAATGGCTGTAGCTGCGCTGGTCGGCCTGGAAGCCGAGTTCATGATTGGCCTCCACCGTGTCGGCGCCGGCATCCTGCAGCCGGTAGGCGCGGACCTTGTTGATCAGGCCGATGCCGCGCCCTTCCTGGCGCATGTAGAGCACGACGCCGCGCCCTTCCGCGGCGATGCTGCGCAGCGCGCTCTCGAGCTGGGCGCCGCAGTCGCAGCGCTGGCTGAACAGCGCGTCGCCGGTCAGGCACTCGGAGTGGATGCGGCCCAGCACCGGCCTGCCGTCCGAGACATCGCCCAGCGTCAGCGCCAGATGCTCCTTGCCGCTCTGGGATTCCACGAACGCATGCAGCGTGAAGGTAGCCCACGGCATCGGCAGTTCGCAGGAAGTCACGTATTCCAGCGGGTCCGGCCCGGTTACGGCCGCGATGGTTTCTGGTTGGAGTTGCATGGCGCTTTGCTTGATGAGAGTCATTAGTGCGGCGAAACCGACAATATTAACCGATCGCGCCCTCCCCTATTAACCGTGCTGTAGCTGTGCGGCAATTTCAAACGACCGCAGGCGTGCATCGTGGTCATACATCAGGGCGGTCAGCATCAGTTCATCCGCGCCGGTCTGCTCGGTGATTGCGCGCAGCCTGGCCGCCACGGTGTCGGGCGAGCCGACCGCCGAACAGGCGAGCGAACGGTCGATGTGGCTCTTCTCATCCGGCGCCCACAGGCCGTCCATGCTGTCCACCGGGGGGTTCAGCTGGCCCGGCATGCCGCGCACCAGGTTCAGGAACTGCTGCTGGAGCGAGGTGAACAGCCTTTGCGCGGTCGCGTCGTCGTCGGCGGCGAACAGGTTGACGCCGACCATCACGTGCGGCTTCTGCAGCGCCGCCGATGGCTTGAAGCGGCTGCGGTAGATCTCGATGGCATGCTGCAAGTAGCCGGGCGCGAAATGGGACGCGAAGGCGAACGGCAGGCCCAGCTCGGCCGCAAGCTGGGCGCTGAACATGCTGGAGCCGAGCAGCCAGATCGGCACATCCAGCCCCGCGCCGGGAACGGCGCGCACGGCCTGGCCGGGTTTAGCAGGTTCGAAATAGGACTGCAGCTCGAGCACGTCCTGCGGGAAGGAATCGCCGGTGTCGCCCATGTTCCGGCGCAGCGCGCGCGCGGTGCGCTGGTCGGTGCCGGGCGCGCGGCCAAGGCCGAGGTCGATGCGGCCCGGGTACAGCGCGGCCAGCGTGCCGAACTGCTCGGCGATGACCAGCGGCGCATGATTGGGCAGCATGATGCCGCCGGCGCCTACCCGTATCGTGCTGGTGCCGGCGGCGATGTGCTGGATCACCAGCGCGGTGGCGGCGCTGGCGATGCCTTCCATGTTGTGATGCTCGGCTACCCAGAACCGGCGATAGCCCCAGCGCTCGGCATGCTGGGCAAGGTCGCGGGTATTGTTCAGCGCCTGGGCGGCGGTGCCACCCTTGACGATGGGGGAGAGATCGAGGATGGAAAAGACGGCCATGGTCTCATTCCTTTCTATGGTTGTTCATTCAGGTGGATGGGATGCCAGGCGCCTCCAGGGCGCCGATGAAGACAGCGATTTCTTCCAGCGCGCTGTGTTCGCGCGCGCAGCGGCAGCGCGCGAGCCCGTCGTTCAGCGGCAGCGGCGGCAGGCGGCATACCGTGGCGCGGACGCCGGCCGCCGCCAGGCGCGCGCCGTACTGTTCGGCTTCGTCGCAGAGCGGGTCTTCCTGCGCCGACAGGATCAGCGCGGGCGGCAGGCCCTTGAGCCGGCTCGACTGCAGCGGCGACGCATACGGATGCATGCGGTCCGCCACCCTCGGCAGGTAACCGCGGTATCCGGCCGCGCAGGCATCGGCCACGCCGGCGATGTCGGGGTTGCGCTTGAGCGCGCGCATCGAGCCGCTGGTGAGGCCGGGGTCCAGCATCGGCATGACCAGGATCTGGCCGGCCAGCGCCGGGCCGCCGCGGTCGCGCGCCATCAGCGCAGCCACCGCGGCGAGGTTGCCGCCGGCCTCGATGCCGGCGGTCAGCAGGCGTTCGCCGGTCCAGGAAAGGGTTTTCGGGCAGCGTGCCGCCCATTGCAGCACCGCATAGGCGTCCTCGACCGCCGCCGGAAACGGCTGCCGGCAAGCCAGCGTGTAGGAAGCGGACAGCACAGCGGCGCCGGAGCGCAGCGCGAGCGCGCGGGCAAACTCGTCGCACTCGTCGAGGCTGCCGCCGATGAAGCCGCCCTGGTGAAAAAACACAATCAGGCCGGACGACGGCGCCCTGGCGGCGCGCAACCTGTACAGCCGCGCCGGCAGCGGCCCCGTAGCGCCCTGCGCCTTGAGGGACTTGATCGTCAGGCCTGCATGGGCTTCCTGCCCGTCCTGGACATCGTTCATTTCGGCGCCGCGGGCTTGGCGATGCCGGCGCCGAACAGTTGCTTGGCAAGCGCATCGAAGCCGGCGTACTCGGCCTGGACCTGCTGGCTGCCATGCAGGTTGTCGGTGGCGACGGCCAGCAGCAGCAGGCTGGCAAGCAGCAGGACGATGGCAAGAAGTGCTGCGACAGGTTCGTGGTGGGACATCATGATGCGCTCCGCATTCGGGTGATTTTGCTGCATAGCACAAACTATAGGCATGATTTATCATCGGATAAAGAGCAGCAAACGGAATTGACTGTTCAGGATCCTGAACAATCCAGAAACAGGCCGGCGAAACGGCAATGGGCGCACATGGACAAGCTGCAGGCGATGGAAGTATTCATGAAGGTGGTCGACGCCGGCGGCTTCACGCGCGCGGCGGAGCAGCTGCATATGCCGAAGGCCACGGTGTCCACCCTCGTCCAGTCGCTGGAAAACCGGCTGTCGGTCAAGCTGCTCAACCGCACCACCCGCCAGGTCAATGTCACCGCCGACGGCGCCGCCTACTACGAGCATTGCCGGCGCATCCTGGCCGACATCCGCGACACCGAGGACTCGCTGTCGCGCACCCATGCGAGCCCCAGCGGGCGCTTGCGGGTCGAGGTGCCCAGCGGCCTGGGGCAACGGGTGATCATCCCGGCGCTGCCGGATTTCTACCGGCGCTATCCCGACATCGCGATGGAAATGGGCTGCGGCGACCGGCCGGTGCATCTGATCGAGGAAGGCGTCGACTGCGCGGTGCGCGGCGGCGCGCTGGCCGACTCGACGCTGATTGCGCGGCGCATCGGCATCCTGCATTTCATCACCTGCGCGACGCCGGCCTACCTGGCCCGGCATGGCCGGCCGGCGCACCCGGACCAGCTGGCGCAGCATGAATGCATCAACTACATCACGTCGACGACCAAGCAGCTGCTGGCCTGGGATTTCGAGCGTGATGGCGAAAGCCTGCGCAGCACGCCGCCCGGGCGTTTCGCCGTCAACAGTTCGGAAGCGCTGATGATGGCGGGGCTGGCCGGGCTGGGCATCCTCCAGCTGCCGTCGTTCCTGGTCGACGACTACCTGCGCAGCGGGGAGCTGGAGCGGGTGCTGGGCGACTGGGACACCGACCCGGTGCCGCTGCACGTGGTGTACCCGCAGAACCGGCATCTGTCGGCCACGGTGCGCGCGTTCGTCGAATGGGTGGCCGAGCTGTTCGCCGGCGACGCGCGGCTCAACGGCGCGCCGGCGAACGGCACGGACCGCTAGCCGGCGTCCCGCAGCAGGTTGCCGAGCACGCGGCCGGACATGCCGTCGGCGATCTCGCGCTCGCCCATGATGGTGTGATTGGCGCCCTGCTTCTCCAGGTGCAGCCGCTGCGCATTCGAATGGGCGCGCGCGATGATGTCGACGTCGGCATTGCGCTTGCGCGCCTCGGCGACGACCTGGCCGCCTTCCAGCGCGTCCGGGATGGCCAGCAGCAGCCAGCGCGCGCGCTCGACCTGGGCAAGTTCCAGCAGGCCCGGCGCCACCGCATTGCCGTACAGCGCGGGGATGCCGTCGCGCCGCAGCGCCTGGACCACGTCGAGGTCGTCCTCGATCACCACGAAAGGCTGCTGGTGCTCGGTGAGCGTCAGCGCCACCATGTGCCCGACGCGGCCGAAGCCGACCAGCACCGCGTGGCCGGACAGCTCGGGCAGCGGCGGCCCTGCCGGGTCGGCGGTATGCGCCTGTTCAAGCGGACTGCCCCTGCGTTCGCGCAGCCGGTCGATCGCGAAGAAAAGCAGCGGGTTGAGCAGGATGGAAATGATCGCGCCGCCCAGGATCAGGTCGCGCCCGTTTTCCGACAGCAGCCCGAGCGACAGGCCCAGCGTGGCGAGGATGAAGGAAAACTCGCCGATCTGCGCCAGGCTGGCGGCAATCGTCAGCGCCGTCGAGGACGGATGGCCGAACGCACGCACGATGGCCAGCGCCGCCAGCGACTTGCCGACGACGATGATGCCTACCGTGGCCAGCATCAGCAGCGGTTCGCGCAACAGGATGGACGGGTCGAACAGCATGCCGACCGAGACGAAGAACAGCACGGCGAACGCATCCCGCAGCGGCAGCGACTCCTCGGCCGCGCGGTGGCTGAGGTCGGACTCGCCCAGGATCATGCCGGCGAAGAAGGCGCCGAGCGCGAACGACACGCCGAACACATATGCGGCGCCCAGCGCGAAGCCGAGCGCGATGGCCAGCACCGCGAGCCGGAACAGCTCGCGCGAGCCGCTGGCGGCGACGCGCTCCAGTATCCACGGGATCAGGCGCCGGCCGACGACGAGCATGGCCAGCACGAAAGCCGCCACCTTGCCCAGCGTCGCCGCCAGCGTCCACAGCAGCGCGCTGGTCGACAGCGACTCGCCGCTGCCGCCGAGGATGCCGGACAGCGCCGGGATCAGCACCAGCGCCATCACCATCGCGATGTCCTCGACGATCAGCCAGCCGATCGCGATCTGGCCGCGCTTCGTTTCGACCAGACGCCGTTCCTGCAGCGCTGTCAGCAGCACCACGGTGCTGGCCACCGACAGCGCCAGCCCGAATACCAGTCCCTCGCCGACCGGCCAGCCGATGGCCCAGCCCAGCCCCATGCCCATCAGCGTCGCGATCACGATCTGCGCCAGCGCACCCGGGATCGCGATGCCCTTCACCGCCAGCAGGTCCTTCAGCGAAAAATGCAGGCCGACGCCGAACATCAGCAGGATCACGCCGATCTCCGCGAGCTGCTGCGCCAGGTTGACGTCGCCGACGAAGCCGGGCGTGAACGGACCGATGGCGATACCGGCCACCAGGTAGCCGAACAGCGGCGGCATCCTGAAGCGGTAGGCGATGCTGCCGAAGATAAAGGCCAGGACCAGGCCGCCTACGATGGTCGTGATGAGTGGAACGTCATGGGGCATGAGCGGTGGGATCCTTCGCATTGATGGCTGATGCGGGCCATTGTACCGGCAGGGTATCGGCGGCCGCGACGGCCGGTCCGGCAGAATGCGGTCAGGAGAGCGCCGGATAGCCGGCGCGGATCAGCCACGCATGGATGGGCAGGGTGCGCACGAAGTTGATTGCATGCAGCGTGTGGATGTCGTCGAACCAGACATGGTCGCCGACCATGAAGGCGGCCAGCCAGGCGAGGCCGACGATGATGATGTCGCAGCGCCCGCTGTTCCACAGGTTCAGCGAATGGCGGCCGGCAATCCATGGCACGCCGAGCGGATTGGGCCAGTCGGCCAGCAGGTGCATCAGGCCGCCGGCGGCGAAGCCCAGGGCCGGCACCGCCATCAGGTGCGTGCCGAGCGAGGTGTAGGACCAGTACAGCAGCGCCAGCCAGCCCACGCCCCAATGGGTCAATGTGCGGTGCGTGATCCAGAGGCGCCTGCGGCGGGTCCACCATGCCACTTCGAGCCAGTCCGGCGCGGTGCCGCCGAGGATGCCCATGCAGAACGCGAACATCGTGCCGATGTGATAGCTGCCGCCGGCGCCTTCATGGGCGACGACCGCCGCTGCGATCAGGCCGGCTGCCCAACCGGTGGCATGGTGTGCTTTGCTGGAAGCCATCGCGCTTGCGGCTATCGTGGAAGGTTTGAAAAAAGGACTGCAATATTGGCAGAAGGCTGCACAAAAATACAGCAGTCAGGCACCCTGCCCGCAAATATATTTCACATTTCCGGCGATTTCAGCGTCGCCGCGACGGTGTGCGGTTGCGATCGAAATATTCCGGGTCTTTTTTCCGCACCCAGCCGACGAATTTTCGTATTTCGTCGTTCTCCAGAAGGCGCTCCGGCGTGTGGTAATACCGCGCCAGTTCATGCTCGGAAAAGACCGTGTGGATCTTGCTGTGGCAGATGCGGTGCATGGTCACGGTGTCGCGCCCGCGGTGGCTGCGCGGCACCATGTGATGCTCGTTGACGGATGGACCCGGCACCAGCGGCCGGCCGCACAACGGGCAGGCTTGCAGGTCGGTTTCAGGCGGCTTCATTGCTGATCAGACAGCCGGCCGCCGGATTGGTGCCCGCCGTTCTACTTGGGCACCGCGTAATTCACCGGCAGCCACACATATCCGCGGCCGCTGGGCCGGACCCGTCCGATGCCGGGGAAGGACACGTGCGCGCCGGCCACCAGGTAGCCGTGCAGCGCGGCGTCGGCGAAGGCGCGCTTGCGCTGGGTCGCGGCGGCCCGGGTGTTGGTGTCGAAGGCGATCGTCACCGCGGGCTGGTCGAACTGCATCGCGCCGACGTGCAGCAGGTCGCCCCACAGCATCAGCTTCTGGCCGCGGCTTTCGACCAGGTAGGTGCTGTGGCCGGGGGTATGGCCATGGCGCGGCATGGCGGTGATGCCGCCCGCAAGCGGGGTGCGCCCGTCGAACGGACGGAAGCGATGCGTTTCGATGTAGGGCTGCAGCGATGCGCGCGCGCCTTCGAAGCCGGGCTTGTCCTCCCTTGCGGCCTTCTCGAGGTTGGTCTCGCTGAGCCAGAAATCGGCATCGGCGCGATCGGCGCGCACGACCGCATTCGGGAACGCCGCCGCGCCCTTGCTGGCCAGGCCGCCGACATGGTCGGGATGCAGGTGCGTCAGGTAGATTTCGTCGACCTGTTCGGGCTGGTAGCCGGCCGCCTTCAGGTTGTCGACCAGCCTGCCCAGCGTCGGGCCGAACAGTCCGGCCGCGCCGGCGTCGATCAGCACCAGCTTGTCGCCGGTGTTGACCAGGTAGCCATTGACCGAGGTTTCCAGCGGGCTGGACAGGCCTGAGCGGGCCAGCGCGCGGTCGACCCGCGCCCTGGTGGTGTTCGACAGCAGCCGGTTAACCGGCAGCATCACTGTGCCGTCCGACAGCGCGGTGATCTCGAAGTCGCCCAGCATCATCCGGTAATAGCCGGGCGCCTGGGTCTTCGCCATCGGCGCGGCAGCCTGCGCCACGGCGGCCCCGGAAAGCAGGAAGGCGAGGCACAGGCGCATGCAGCGTGGAATCATGGCGTTCTCCGGATTGGCTGAAATTGGACACGGGCGGCGAAACGGCAGGATGCCGGATCGACATGAATTATGCCCGCAAAGCGGCATGCCGACTGCGCACGCCGGCAAGGCGAGGAACATCGCTCCGGCGGCCGGGTCGAACCGTCTTTGCTTTCCGAAAGGAACATCATGCACACGCAATCGACTGCGGCCGTGACGGTTGCCACCGCTGCCGCCCCGGGCATCCCGGCGTCTTCCGGCCAGCGCAATCCCGGCGATGAATCGGCGTCCGGCGCGCCGCAGACGGCCGAGGACATTTGCCCGGAATGCCAGGGCAGCGGCAAGCTGGCGCAGGGTTCCTGCGCCAACTGCGGCGGCACCGGCCGCATTGTGAAGATCATCGGCGACGCCTGAGCCTGTCCGCCGGCCCGGAACTGATTGATTCAACTCAACGGCCTTCCGGGCCAGGCTCGTTACAGTAATGCACACATTCGACGGAGCCACCATGAAAGCATTGAGCAAGGAACAGCTGGCCGGATTCGAAAGCCGCCTGCAGCAGGACCGCAAGGCAGCGCTCGAGAGCGTGCAGGAAGAGATACGGCAGACCGGCGACCCGGACGACGCGTCGCTGGAAAAAGTCCCGAACGACACCGGCGACCGTTCCGAGATGGACCGCGAGACCGACACCACGATCACGATGGCGCAGCGGCATGCGGTCGAGCTGGAGGAAATCGACGCGGCGCTGGGCCGCATCGCCGAAGGCACGTATGGCGAATGCGAGGAATGCGGCGGCGACATCGGCACGGCGCGGCTGGAAGTGCAGCCGACCGCGCGGCTCTGCATCGAATGCCAGGAAAAGCTGGAACAGCGGCCGGGCGCGCCGGGCCATCCCACCATGTAGTCCCGAAACGCAACGCCCGTCGCACGGGCGCTGCGCAGCCTGCTGCTATCTTTCCAGCACGTAGCTGCCGGGCGCGTCGCACAGCGCCTTGCCCATCGCCGGCGGCGCCACCATCTCCCCCGCCCTCACGGCCAGCCAGCGCTCCCACACAGGCCACCACGATCCCTGGTGCACCGGCATGCTTTCCAGCCAGGTCTCCGGATCGATATACGGCGCATGATGCGAGCGCGTGCTGATCTGGTAACGCCGGTTGGCCTTGCCCGGCGGCGACACCACGCCGGCATTGTGGCCGCCGTTGGTCAGCAGGAAGGTGACCTCGGTGTCGGTCAGCAGGTGGATCTTGTAGGCCGAGCGCCAGGGCGCGACATGGTCCGTCAGCGTTCCCACCGCAAAGATCGGCGCGCGGATGTCCGTCAGCGCGATCGGCACGCCGTCGATCAGGTAGGCGCCTTCCGCCAGGTCGTTTTCCAGGAACAGGTGATGCAGGTATTCGCTGTGCATCCGGTAGGGCATGCGCGTGGCGTCGGCATTCCATGCCATCAGGTCGTTCTGGATGTCGGGCTGGCCCAGCAGGTACTGGTTCAGCAGGCGCGACCAGATCAGGTCGTTCGAGCGCAGCAGCTGGAAGGCGCCGGCCATCTGCGTGGTGTCGAGATAGCCCTGCTGCCACATCGACGCTTCCAGCATCGCGACCTGGCTTTCATCGATGAACAGGGACAGTTCGCCCGGGTCCTTGAAGTCAACCTGGGTCGCGAACAGCGACAGGCTGGCCAGCCTGTCGTCCTGCTCGCGCGCCATCGCGGCCGCGGCGATCGACAGCAGCGTGCCGCCCAGGCAGTAGCCGACCGCATTGACCCGGTCGGCGCCGGTGATCTCCCCGATGGCGCCCAGCGCGGCCATCACGCCAAGCTTGCGGTAGTCCTCCATGCCGAAGTCCCGTTCGGCCGCGCCGGGGTTCTTCCATGAAATCATGAACACGGTATGGCCCTGCCCGACCAGGTAGCGCACCAGCGAATTTTCGGGAGACAGGTCGAGGATGTAGTACTTCATGATCCATGCCGGCACGACCAGCATCGGCAGCGCATGGACTTGCGGCGTCGCCGGCGCGTACTGGATCAGCTCCATCAGCCGGTTGCGCAGCACCACCTTGCCGGGCGTGACCGCGACTTCCCTGCCCGGCCGGAACATGTCGCTGGCGGGCGGGCGCTGGCCCTTGAGGTAGTGCAGCCAGTCGGCCACCAGCTGGACCGCGCCCTGCGCCACATTGGCGCCGCCGGTCTGCAGCGTATGCCGCAGCAGCACCGGGCTGGTGGCGATGAAGTTGGATGGCGCGGCCATGTCCAGCAACTGGCGCACGGTGAAGGTCACCACGTCCTCGTGATGGGGCGCGACGCCGCGCACGCCGAAGGTGGCGCGGTGCCACCACTGCTGGGCCAGCAGGAAATTCTGTGAATAGACATTGAACGGCCATTGCTGCCAGCCCGGGTCGTCGAAGCGCCTGTCCTGCGGCAGCGGCGCGACCAGCGGCGCGCAAGGGGCCTGGCCGGGCGCGTGCGGCGCGGACAGCGCGTACAGGCCGAGCCGCAGCCAGCGATTGCCCAATTCCGCCAGCAGTTCCTGCTGCTTAGACGGCGAAACCTGCAGGTGCAGCGCCCAGTCGATGAAGGCCAGGATCAGCGACGTCGGCGAGACATGGCTGGAAAACCGGGCGATCCATGCATGCATCAGGCGGTCGATATCGGCGCCGGCCGGCTGCTGGCCCGGCGCGGCATGGCTGGGCGCCCCCAGCCATGCGCTGGCCTTGCGTTCTGGCAGCTGGTGCAACGGAAGCGGGGCCACGTCGTTCATCGCGGTGTCCTTCGGGAAGTGCCGGGGGAAGCCGCACCTTAACCGCCCTGCCCGCAACTAAAATTGACCCAGGTCAAGCGGCTCCATGAGCCTGGAAGCTGCCTTCCAGCAAGGCCGCCGCCCGCTCGCTCAGCACCAGCACCAGCTTCATGCGGGCCCGCGTCATGCCGACGAACAGCTTGCGCACCGTGCGGTCGTCCAGCGCCTCGAAATCGACCTCGGTGAAGATCACGGCCGGCGCGCTCTGGCCCTTGAACCGGTAGACCGATTCGGCAAGCAGCTGGCCGTCGCGATAGATCGGGACGCCGAGCAGGTCGTAGTCGCCGGTGAAGGAGCGCAGCGTGTGCTGCCCCAGCCGGTCGGCCTGCAGTAGCGCCGAATGGGCGCGGCCCTGGAAGGACAGCAGCGCAATGTCGCTGCGGGCGAAATTGGCGGCCAGGCAACGGGTGATGGCCTGCTTGGTGGCCTCGGCCATCGCCACCGCGTCGCCGGACGGATAGACCAGCCGCTCGACGTCGGGGCCGATGAAGGGGCTGGCGGGCTGGATGCGCTCGCTGTCCGGGATGATGCCGGCCAGCAGGTCGACGATCTGTCGCGGGCTGCGGTAGTTGGCCTGCGAATGCAGCGTGACCCAGCCTGGCAGCGGCACCGGCGCGCGGCCGTACAGGTTCTGCATCGGGTCTTCCAGCCATAAAGCCCGGCCTTCCGGATGCAGCAGGCGCAGCATCGCGTCGCGCCAGCTTTCCGCGAAATCCTGTCCTTCATCGATGATCAGCACGTCATGCATCCAGGACTCGGGCAGGGACGCGCTGTCGAACACCTTCTCGATCTCGGCAAAGGCCCCGGGCGCGCTGTAGTCGGGCGCCATGCCGGTCTCGCGGGCAAAGCTGTCGCACAGCATGTGGAAGGTGCCGACGCGGCCGCCCGGCGGCACCAGCTGCTGCACGTGGTCCGCCAGCGGCCGGTTGTAGCAGACGTACAGCGGACGCTTGCCGGCGTCGATCGCGGCGCGGTATTCCGCCAGCGCCAGCTGCGTCTTGCCGCTGCCGGCCGTGCCGACCACGCGCAGCCGGAACGGCGTGAACGACAGCTGCCGCGCCCATACGGCCAGGCCCTGCGACAGCCGCGTCACCAGTTCCTCGGCGCGGCCGGACATGGCGCTGGTGTCGGGCGTGAGCTGCAGCATGTCGCCCAGGAACTTGCGCACGCGGCCGTACTGCGCGGTCTCGGGCGTGACCGGCAGCAGCTGCGTGACCAGCTCCACCAGCCGCGTCCGGTTGCCCGCATCGACCACGCGCGACGGCTCGATGCCGGCCAGCGCCGGGTCCTTCACCTTGTAGTCGGGGAAGTACAGCAGGTAATCGATGTCGGGCCGGCCGCCGCCGCCCTTGTCGAAGCGGGCTGCCAGGCCGTCGACCATCTGCAGCATCTGCTGGCGCACGTGCTCGGTGCGGCCCGGATAGTTCTTGACCAGCCCGTCGGGCGTCTCCGACAGGAAACCCGCCTTCTGCTCGATCAGCAGCATCCGGCCATTGGGCGCGACGATGATGAAGTCGATCTCGCCATAGACCGAGAAGCCGTCCTCGAGCCGGGTCCAGTGCACGCCGTGGAAAACCGTCAGCGCATCCGGCAGGCGCGCGGCAAACAAATGGAGGGTCTCGATTTCACGGGCGGCGGCGCCGGTGACGGCCAGTTCGCGCCAGCCGGAAGGCAGTATCTGCGGCATGCAGGAGAGGCGCCCTGGAGCGCGTTGATGAGAATGACGCAATTGTATTGCAGGCTCCGCAAGGCAAGGCCGCCGGCATGCCCCAACCTTGCGCTGCGCATCACCGGCGTGCCCCGCAGGTCCGGTGAAATCCTCACTTTGTCCTACATCAGCTTGGTAGATACGCCGACAGACCTGCTCATCCGTATTGCCTAATATGCAATCCTTACTTAAATGAGGAGATCAACATGGCTGATACTTACGAAAACAAGAATCCCCGCATGGTGACTGGCCTGTTCAATGACCGTGACAGCGCCGAGCGCGCCTACAACGCCATTTCCGAGCGTGGCTATTCAAAAGACGACGTCAACCTCGTGATGTCCGATGAGACTCGCAGCCGCTACTTTTCCGGCGACCAGTCGATTGAAACCGAATTGGGCAGCAAGGCAGCAGAAGGCGCCGGCATCGGCGCAGGCATCGGCGGCGCGCTGGGCGCGATTGCCGCAGCCGTGGCTGCCGTGGGCACCTCGATTGCACTGCCTGGCCTGGGCCTGGTGATTGCCGGCCCGCTGGCCGCAGCACTGGCTGGCGCCGGCGCCGGCGGCGTGACCGGTGGCCTGCTGGGCGCACTGATCGGCTCCGGCATCCCGGAAGAGCGCGTCAAGCACTACGAAGAAGGCATCCGCAACGGCGGCATCCTGATGGGCGTGACCCCGCGTTCGGATGAAGACGCGATGCACCTCGAGCAGAAATGGCGTGAAAGCAGCGGCGAGCACATCGTCGGCACCGGCCTCGGCGCTGGCGGCGGCGCACTCGCGGGCGCTGCAATCGGCGCAGCGGCCGGCCCGGTAGGCATGGCGGCTGGCGCGGCGATCGGCGCAGTGTCCGGCGGCCTGGCTGGCAAGGGCGCGGCGGAAGTCGTGAACCCGAAGTCGGACGATGACCTGGGCGACCACAACATGGCCAAGGGCGTCGGCGCAGGCGGCGGCGCGATGGCTGGTGCGGCAGTCGGCGCTGCCGGCGGCCCGATCGGCATGGCGGCAGGTGCGGCAATCGGCGCAGTGGCAGGCGGCATGGCCGGCAAGGGCGCAGGCGAAGTGGTGAACTCGAATCCGCAGGATGACCGCGGCGAGCACAACCTGTCGACCGGTGTCGGCGCAGGCGGCGGCGCAATGGCCGGTGCGGCAGTCGGCGCAGCCGGCGGCCCGATCGGCATGGCGGCAGGCGCGGCAATCGGCGCACTGGCTGGCGGCGCAGCAGGACACGGCGCAGGCGCAGTGGTCAACCCGGCCGAGGAAGACGCGTACTGGCGCAATTCGTACGCGAACGAGCCCTACTATTCGAACAGCTACACGTACGACGACTACGCGCCGGCCTATGGGCTGGGCTACAACAGCCGTAGCCGCTACAACGGCGACTTCGACAGCGCAGAGCCAAGCATGCGCAACGAGTGGGAAAACGTGCGCGGCAATTCCCGCCTGAGCTGGGAACAGGCGAAGCAGGCGACGCGTGCCGCATGGCACCGTGTCGAGCGCGCCATCCCGGGCGACGCGGACCGCGACGGCAGGTAATCGCCGCCTGACGTTCCCGCAATAGAAAACCGGCCGTTCGCGGCCGGTTTTTTTTACGTCCGTGCCGCTCCGGACAAACCCTGCGCCGGCACTTCCGCCCGCCGCCGCAGTCACATGGCCGTCAACCCCGCAAAGGAGAAACGGCCATGTTCGACCGGGCAGTCATCAGGGCCATCAAAGCCGCCGCGGTTCCCCTCCATGGCGTGACGGACACCGACGCCATCGTCGAGGCGATAGGCGACGCTTCCATCGTGCTGCTGGGCGAAGCCACGCATGGCACCCACGAGTTCTATCGTTCACGCATGGAAATCAGCATGCGCCTGCTGCGCGACAAGGGCTTCGCCGGCATCGCCGTCGAGTCCGACTGGCCCGATGCGCTGGACGTGAGCCGCTATGTGCAGGGCCGCGGCGCGGCCGGCACGCCGCAGGAGGCGCTGAAGTCCTACGAACGCTTTCCGCGCTGGATGTGGCGCAATGACGATGTGCTGGAACTGGTGAAGCGGCTGCGCGCCTTCAACGACGGCATTGCCGACGAGACGCAGCGGGCCGGCTTCTTCGGGCTCGACCTGTACAGCCTGCGGCGCTCGATGCAGGCCGTGGTCGCCTATCTCGACCAGGTCGACCCGGACGCGGCGCAGCGCGCCCGCGCGCGCTACGAGTGCTTCGACCATCTCGCGGAAGACCCGCAGCGCTACGGCTACGCCACCACGTTCGGCATGAAGAAGGATTGCGAGGCCGAGGTGATGCGCCAGCTGATGGGCATGACCGCCAATTTCGAGCGTTACGCCGGCCTGGACGGCGCCGAAGGTTTCGATGAGGCGTTCTACGCGCAGCAGAATGCCCGGGTGGCGCAGAATGCCGAGTCGTACTACCGCGCGATGTTCGCGGGACGCCATGCATCATGGAATGTGCGGGACACGCATATGGCGGACACGCTGGACGCATTGCGCGAACACCTGACGCGGCGGCGCGGGTCGCCGGCCAGGATCGTGGTGTGGGCGCACAATTCCCACATCGGCGACGCCCGCGCCACCGAGATGGGCCGCCAGGGCGAAGTCAATCTCGGGCAGCTGGTGCGCCAGCGGCACGGCCCGGAACAGTGCTGCCTGCTCGGCTACACGACCCATGCGGGCACGGTCACCGCGGCGTCGGAATGGGAGCAGCCGGCCGAGCGAAAGAATGTGCTGCCTTCGCTGGAAGACAGCGTTGAAAACCTGATGCACCGCGCTGGCCACGATTTCCTGCTGCCGCTGTGCGGCAACGCGGAACTGCAGAAGCAGCTGGGGCAAAGGCTGGAACGGGCCATCGGCGTGATCTACCTGCCGCAGTCCGAGCGCATCAGCCATTACTTCCGGAGCGAGCCGGCCAGGCAGTTCGATGCGCTGATCCATTTCGACACGACCCGTGCGGTCAGGCCGATGGATGCGCCGGCCGAGATGCTGCATGAAGAGACGCCGGAGACTTATCCGACCGGCATCTAGCCAGGCCGGGCGCGGCGGCCATCGCGCCTTTCATTGATCGCGACGGGTATGCACGCGGGCGAAACGTTGAACCTGCGCCGCCCGCACGGCGTCTATCTGATTTATTTCATAACAACAGGACCAATATGCAAGTCAAGATCACCCACCAGATGGCCGACGGCACCAGCCAGGACTTCGGCACGCAGGCACTGAGCCACATGCCGCCCATCGGCGAGCCGTTCTCGGCGGATCACAAGACCTATTACAAGACCAAGGCTTATTTCGGGCCGGACGACAGCGGGCATTACCTTCTGGTGCTGGAAGGCGACCCGCTGCCAGAACGATCCTGACGCAAGGCCCGCCGCGGCGCCGCCCGGCGCTTGCGGGCGGCGGGTCAGACGGTAATGCTTTCCTCGCTGCCCTGGCCGTCCGACAGCAGGTTGGGCGACACGGTCTTGTGATGGTCCAGGATCACCGCGTGGATGAACCGCAGCTTGTTGCGCACCGTTGGCGACAGCGTAAACGGGTAGGCGTCCGGCATGCCGATGCTGCGGTTGAGGCTGTTGAGCACATAGGTCAGCGCAAACCAGTCGGCCATCATGTCATTGAAGGACGCGGTGCTGAGCGGCTGCTCTTCCAGCACCAGCTGCGGTTCGTCAGTGCGCTTGGGCTGCAGGGTCATGCCGCAGGCAAATGCGGTGTCCAGCGTATCGAGCATGTGCAGGTAATGCGCCCAGCTTTCGGCCCAGTCTTCCCATGGATGGGCGCTTGCGTAGGTGCTGATGTACTGCTCGTTCCAGTGGTCGGGCGGGCCTTCCTTGTAATGCCGCTGCAACGCGGCGCTGTAGTCGGCGCGCTCGTCGCCGAACAGCTTGCGGTACTGGTCAATCCACTTGCTTCCCACGATCAGCCGGTCGAAATAGTAATGCCCGCTTTCATGCCGGAAATGGCCGAGCAGCGTGCGGTACGGCTCATGCATCTGCTCCCTGACCTTTTCGCGGAAGGCTGGATCGGCTTCGGCGATGTTGAGCGTGATGAGGCCGTTGTCATGCCCTGTCATCACGCGCCGGGTCGGCAGGTCCTGCAGGAATTCGAAGGCCAGGCCGGTTTCAGGCGACTTGGCCTTGGAAACCGGCGTCAGGTTCAGCTCGATCAGCGAATACAGCAGGCGCCGTTTCGCCGCTTCCAGCCGGCGCCAGTACAGCCGGTTCTGTCCCGACAGCATCGGGATCGAATGCGTAAGCTGGCAGGACGCGCACAGCTCGTCGGAGGTTTCCGCCGGCAGCACCCAGTTGCACACCTCTTCGCGGGAATAGTTGATGCACTGCTTGAACAGGCGGCCGGCGTTGGCCGGGTTCAGGCTGCGCCACAGGCCGTCGCCGGCCGCCTCGAAGGTGGTGATGCTGCGCTGCTCGGGCTGGTAGCCCAGCATGCCGCCGCAGTTTTCACAGCGGATGTTTTCAAAGAAGACTTGCTGTGCGCAGCGATCGCAATGGAATGTTTTCATGGAGGCATGTTGCACGAAACGATGAATGCATCAGGGCTGGCAGCATCCATTCGCATCATATGATATTGAAAAGCGCCATCAGCCCGACTGCCAGAAGGATTGTCAGGAGGGCAAACGCGATGAGCATGCGCTTGTTGGAGAAGAGTCCAGGCATTTCGCTCGCCTTTTGTGTGAGGGAATCCGCGATTGCGCAACCTGAAGGCAGGTTGGCCCAGGCGGACAAAGACAAAAGTCTAACCGAGCGGAGCCAGGCACGGCGTCAGATAATTTCCTGATCGGGCGTAGGACAGCGCCTTGTTCGGCGGCCCCGGGGCCGCAACGCGGGAAAGCGGCGGGCGAATGCCAAAAAAAAGCCGCATCCGGCAATCCGGATGCGGCGATGGCGACGGCAGCCTTTTCCGGCCGCCCATCGGCCGGGTCAGCAGCGCATCAGCGGTTGACCACGTGCTTGGGCACGGTCAGCACGATGGCGGCCGCGGCCAGCAGCGACACGGCGATGCAGTACAGCCCGACGTCGGTGCTCAGTGTCAGGTCCTTGATCCAGCCGACCAGGTAGGGGCTGACGAAGCCCGCCAGGTTGCCCACCGAATTGATCAGCGCAATCCCGGCCGCCGCCGCGGCGCCGCCAAGAAACGCCGGCGGTATCGACCAGAACTGGCACAGCGCGCCCAGTATGCCGACGGTGGCGACGGTCAGCGACAGCACGGCCAGCACGGTGTTCTGCGGCACGAAGGTGCTGGCTGCCAGGCCGATTGCGCCCAGCACTGCCGGCAGCGCCACGTGCCAGCGCCGCTCCTTGTTACGGTCCGAGCTGCGTCCGATCGCGACCATCGCGACTGCCGCGGCGCCATACGGAATCATCGTCAGCAGGCCGACGTCGAAGCTGTCGGTGACGCCGGACGCCTTGATCAGCGTCGGCAGCCAGAAGCCGATGCCGTACAGGCCCATGATGATGCCGAAGTAGCAGGCGCTGAGCACCCAGACCCGCTTGTTGGTGAACGCGCCGGCGGCGCTATGCACTTCGATATGCCCCGATTCGCTGGCCAGGCCCTTTTCGAGCAACGCCTTTTCTTCCGCGCTGAGCCACTTGGCCGAGGCGATCCTGTCGTCGAGGTAGGCAAGGACCACGAAGCCGGTGACGATGGACGGGATGGCTTCCAGCAGGAACAGCCATTGCCATCCCGGCATGCCGCTCATGCCATGAAAATGGTTGAGGATCCACCCCGACAGCGGGCCGCCGATGACACCGGCGATCGGGATGCCCGTCATGAACAGCGCGGTGATCTTGGAACGGCGCGAGGCCGGGTACCAGTAGGTCAGGTACAGGATGATGCCCGGGAAAAAGCCTGCCTCCGCCACGCCCAGCAGGAAGCGCAGCACGTAGAACATGGTGGGCGATTTCACGAAGATCATCGACGCGGAAATCACGCCCCAGCTGATCATGATGCGGGCGATCCACTTGCGCGCGCCGAAGCGGTGCAGCGCGATATTGCTCGGCACCTCGAAGATGAAATAGCCGATGAAAAAGATGCCGGCGCCCAGGCCGTAGATGGTTTCGCTGAACTTCAGGTCGGACAGCATCTGCAGCTTCGCAAAGCCGACGTTGACGCGGTCGAGGTAGGCAAAGACGTAGCAAAGGAACAGGAAAGGGATCAGGCGCCAGGTCACCTTGGCATAGGTATCTTCCTCGCTGCTACGCTGCGCGACGGCGTCGCCGTAAGCGGTTTTCAACATGGTATCTCCGTTGCTTGTTATTGCAGGCGGAGCGCAGCCCGGGCCGCGCTCGCCTGTTCTTCATGCGGGCATGCTTAACTGAACATATCCGGGTTGGTCTGGACCAGCTGCTCGTAGATGGGCTGGAAATGCAGCCAGCCGATGTACTCGCTGCCGACATGCTCGCGGCTGTAGCGGGAGCTGTGCTCCGGCACCATCACCGGCTTGATGCCGGTCGCCTCGACCAGCAGCTGCTGCTGGCAGCAGCGCTCCAGCGCGATGAACCAGAATGCCGCCGCCTCGATGCTGTGGCGGCTCACGGTCAGCAGGCCATGGTTCTGGTGGATCGCGGCCTTCACGTCCTTGAAGTAATCAGCGACGGACAGGCCGGCCTTTTCCTCGACCGCAACGGCGCCGGCCTCGTCCCTGATGACCACGTGGTCCTCGAAGAATGCGGCCGCATCCTGCGTGATCGGGTCCAGCGGGCGTCCCAGCGCGGCGAACGCGGTGCCATACACCGAATGCGCGTGGCACATCGCCACGATGTCCGGATTGGCTTCATGCACCGCCGCATGCAGCACGAAACCCGCGCGGTTCAGCGCATGGCTTCCCTCGACGACCTTGCCGGTGTGGTCAGCCAGGATCAGGTTCGACAGCCTGACCTGCGAAAAATGCACGGCCATCGGGTTGGTCCAGTAAAGGTCCGGGTATTCCGGGTCGCGCACGGTCAGGTGGCCGGCAAAGCCATAGTCCAGGTTGTGCAGCGCAAATGCGCGGCATGCGGCGACCAGGCGCTCCTTGCGATGCTGCCTTTCCTCGGCAAAGGTGGAAAAGTCCGGGATGCTCGGGAATTTCAGGCCGGCCTGCTTGGGCCGGTAGATCGAATTATTCGACGGATGGGAAACGGTGCGCCGCAGTTCTGCCTGCTGCGCGCGCGTGTCGATCGGCGCCTTGCTGCTCATGCTTGCCTCCTGTGACTGGGGTGGAACGGGGATGAATGAATGGCGTCACGATAAGGCAGCCGCCGTCGCCGATCCAGACACGGGGCGCGATAAGATTTATTACAGCAGGGAATAAATAGCGGCTTGCCTGCCGGCCTCGGCCGCTATTGCGCATGCCAGGGCGGCTCGCGGAACGTGTCCACGAAGTAATCGATGAAGGCCCGTATCCGCGGCACCACCTGGCGTTCCGGCAGGTAGACCGCATGGATCGCGGTGTCGTCCTTCGCCTGGTATTCGGCAAGCAGCGGCACCAGCTTTCCGGCCCGGATCGCCGGCAGCGCAAGGTGTTCTGCCAGCCGCATGATGCCCACGCCGGCCACGCAGAGCTGGAACAGCGTCGTGCCGTCGGTGCTGCGGAAATTGCCGTGGACCGCGACTTTTTCGATTTGGCCGTTCAGCATGAACGGCCACTGGTTCAAGTGCTCGCGCGGCGATTCCCAGGTGAGGCAAGCATGCCGGGACAAGCCCTGCGGCGTCACTGGCTTGCCATGGGCCGCGACATATTGCGGCGCGGCGACGACCACCCGCTGGAGGTCGCACAGCTTGCGGCTGCGCAGCGAGGAGTCCTGCAGGCGTCCCATGCGCACGGCGACATCGAAATTGTCCTCGATCAGGTTGACGTTGGAGTCCGACAGCGAAAAATGCACGCACAGCTTCGGGTAGGCCGCGAGGAAGCGCGGCAGGGCCGGCACCAGCTGGTCCATGCCGAATGCATGCGAGGCGCTGATGCGCAGGTTGCCGGTGGGCTCGCCCGAGCGCACCTGGGCTTCCGCTTCCTCGACGCTGTCCAGCACCTGGCCGCATGACATCAGGAAGCGCTCGCCTTCGCTGGTCAGGCGCTGGGTCCGGGTCGAGCGGTGCAGCAGCTGCACGCCCAGCCTGCGCTCCAGGCTGTTGATGCTCTGGCTGACAAACGGCTGGCTGACATTGAGGAAATTGGCGGCGGCGGTGAAGCCGCCCGCCTCCACCACCGCCTTGAAGACGCGCATCTCCAGGAGTCGATCATCTTTCATCGCTAAAGTCTATTCGTAAGCAAGGCCGGATAATTTATACCAATCCTCATCCGTCGCGCGCCGCGGCGTTTCCGCGCGCTGCGCGGCCCGTATGGGCCGCAGGAATGTGCGACATTAATGGATCGCGGCGACGGCGCCATGCATATCCGGCAGCCGAGGGGCGGCCGGCATTCCCGGCGCCGGCAAACGCCGTAAACCAACCATCAAGGAGACGAACGATGACCGGCAAGAACACGATCTGCCTGTGGTACGAAGGCGGCGCCCATGACGCCGCGAGGTTTTACGCGAAGACATTCCCCGACAGCGCGGTCGGCACCGTGCACCGCGCGCCGGGCGACTACCCGGACGGCAAGGAGGGCGACGTGCTGACGGTCGAGTTCACGGTCGCCGGCATTCCCTGCATCGGGCTCAATGGCGGCCCGCATTTCAAGCATAACGAGGCATTCTCTTTCCAAATCGCGACCGACGACCAGGCAGAGACCGACCGCTTGTGGAATGCGATCGTCGACAACGGCGGCCAGGAAAGCGCATGCGGCTGGTGCAAGGACCGCTGGGGCGTGTCATGGCAGATCACGCCGCGCGCGCTGCTGGCCGCAGTGACGGACCCCGACCGCGCCGCCGCCCGGCGCGCGTTCGACGCGATGATGACGATGCGGAAGATCGACATCGCCGCGATCGAAGCGGCACGGGCAGGCCGCGCGCCGGACCCGGCCTGACCGGCTGCCGGGGCTTCCCGACGGCGCCCCTGCTTCAAGGCCCCCGGCCGGATTGCGCTGGCTGGCGGCGGCGAACCGGGTATTCCGGGTCGCATTGCGCCGGGCGACCTGGCAGCCAGGGATATTACTGAACGTTGTTCATCAGAACTTGTCAATTTGCTAGTCCCGTGGCGGCAAGGCCGGCATGGGGTCAAACGACAGGTGTCGGCTGGCGTCTTTCGCCGGCGACATGACTTCAACTTTTCCGACAGAGGCGCATATGGGCATACTCAGCAATATTTTCCACAAGATCTTCCCTTCTTCCCATCCCGCAGTCGCCCAGGCAGACACGACCGCCGCGGCGCCTGCGGCCGGCGCGGCCACCGCTCCCGCGGCCCCGGCCGCACCCGCATCCGCACCGGCCGCCGCGCCGGCGCAGAACATGCCGGAAGTCGATGTCGAACAAATCCTGAATGGCATGGCGCAGTCGGGAGGGCAAACCCTGAACTGGCGCACTTCCATCGTCGACCTGCTGAAACTGCTGAACCTCGACAGCAGCCTGCAATCCCGCAAGGAGCTTGCCGGCGAGCTGGGCTATAGCGGCGACACCAACGACTCGGCGTCGATGAACGTCTGGCTGCACCGCCAGGTGATGAACAAGCTGGCGGCGAACGGCGGCAAGGTGCCGGCAGACCTCAAGGACTGAAGTCCGGGCGTCTGCCCGCCGCATCGATCCCGTGGGATGAATTGAAGGGAGGGCTGGCCTGCTGCCTGCCAGCCTTTTGATCCACGGCGCCCGGCGCGTCCGGGAAACTGACACCCTCGAACGGGGAAATCCAATGACTCAAAAAGAAGGCGACGGCCACCAGGCGGCCGACAAGCGCCAGACGATTGCCGATTTCAAGCAGGCGGTCAACATGACGGCTGCCCAGCTGGAGAAATGGCTGGACAGCGAGGATTCGAAACGCGTGGGCCAAAAGCACGGCGATGGCGAATCGGTCGGACACCATTCCGGCCGGCGCATCATCGAGCTGCTGCATCGGCCTGCGCAGGAGTTAAGCGAGGACGACCTTGCCCACATGCGCAAGGTGGTCGGATACGTCCACCGGCACCTGGCGCAGGGGCCCAGCAAGAGCGATCCTGCGACGAGCGACTGGCGTTACTCGCTGATGAACTGGGGACACGATCCGCAAAAGGACTGATGCCGCGGCGGCCCAAGGCGATTGCGCCCTAGCGGCGGCCAGCCAGGATGGACAGCGTCAGCGCAGCCAGCGCGACGAAGTACAGCACCGCGCCGGCCGCATGCGAGTATTCCCACTGGCGCCGAAGCGCTTCCCACTGCGGCGGCAGCATGGTCCAGTTCTGCGTTGCCTGGTTTGCCGGAAAGGTGAACAGGAAGAACGCCGCGAGGCCGAGCGCGATGCATAGCGTGGCGGCAAGCGAAAGGTGGAAAGCGGCGCCCGCACGCCGCTGGAGCAGCGTCAGTACGGCGGTTGCGACGAGCGCGCCGACCACGAACACACCGAGCAGCGCCCAGCCCCGGTAGATCTGCTGCACCGTCAGGTAATCGTCGTGGGAGAGCGCCATCTTGGCCGGGAGTTCAAGCAGGTGCGCCCAGCCGGCGGCCATGGACACCGCGGTAAAGAGCATGGCGATGAACTGTACCGTCCTGATCATCATGACCTCCTGGCCTGCAGCGCGCCGTCAACACACGGTGCAGGCATCCACGCACCGGGAAAGACCCGTGCCGGCTAGCCCCGCTTCGGCCGCGTTGCCAGGGCCACTACCGTGATGCCCGCGGCGACGATCAGCGCGTCCTCTATCAGGCCGCTGCGGGTCTGGCCGATGCGCGCCATGGCCTGCTTGCGGCCGGCCAGCGTCAGGTAGGCAAGCGGCACCGCGGTGGCGACCGCGAGGGCCGCGCCGGCCTGCTCCTCGCCGCGCGGCGCCAGCGCCGCGCCGGCGATCCCCGCGCTGGCCACGCGCGCCAGCAGCCCGAGGAACACGGTGCGGTCAGGCGCGCTCTTCATCTTGTCGCCGAACAGCTCTCCGACGCCCATGGCCAGCGCGCCGAACTTGAACACCGGGTGGTCCAGGAGAACGAGTTCACCTGTCGTACGACGGCCGGCGAGGCGTGCCGCGGCTATCGTCGCCATTGGCGTCATCGACCGTGCGCTTGCAACGGCGCCGATCAGGACGGAGGAAAGCAGGCTGCGAATTTTCATTTTTATAACTCCTGTGCAAGTGGGATCTTGTCGAACCGCCGAAGCAGCCTTGAGGCGGCAAATCACGTCACCGGGGCAAGCGACGCAAGGTACGACGCCCCCCTGCACGATTCTATGAAAACTGGCTGAAGTCCGGCTTGCGCTTTTCGAAGAAAGCGGTGAACGCTTCCTTCGCTTCCGGCGCGGTCAGCATCCGGCGGAAGTGCTCGCCCTCCGCCGCCATCTGCTCGTCGATCTCGGCCGCGGCGCCGCGCTTCATCAACTGCTTGGTGATGCGCACCGACGAGGCCGGCAGCGCCGCCAGCTTGGCCGCCTGCGCCGCCACGAAGGACTGCAGTTCGTCGGCCGGCAGCACGCGGTTGACCAGGCCCATCTGCTGCGCCTCATCGGCCAGGAACGCTTCGCCGAGCATCAGCTTCTCGGCGGCGCGCTGGTAGCCGGCCAGGCGCGGCAGCAACAGGCTGGACGAGAATTCGGGGCACAGGCCCAGCTGGCTGAACGGCATCGAAAACCTGGCATTGTCGGCCGCATAGACCAGGTCGCAATGCAGAAGCATCGTGGTGCCCACGCCCACCGCCGCGCCGGCCACCGCGGCCACCACCGGCTTGCTGGCGCCTTTCAGCGCCGACATGAACTGGAACACCGGGCTGGCGCCGCCGGTCGGCGGCTGCTTCATGAAGTCCTCGAGGTCGTTCCCGGCCGTGAAGATGCCGGGATGGCCGGCCAGCACGATGACCCGCACCGACGGGTCGGCCTCGGCCGCGGTGAAGCCGTCGGCCATGCTCTGGTACATCGCCGCGGTGATCGCGTTCTTCTTTTCGGGCCGGTTGAAGCGGATGGTGCAGATGCCGTTTGCCTGTTCGATGCTGATATCCATGTCGTCTCCTCACTGTTCAATGAAAAAAGGCCGCGCGGCATGACGCCGCACGGCCCCTGGTCCAAGCGCTTACATCCGCTCGAAGATGCCTGCCGCGCCCATGCCGGTGCCCACGCACATGGTGACCATACCGTACTTCAGGTTCTTGCGGCGCAGCGCATGCACCACGGTGGCCGCGCGGATCGCGCCGGTGGCGCCCAGCGGATGGCCGAGCGCGATCGCGCCGCCCATCGGGTTGACCTTGGACGGGTCCAGGCCCAGGTCCTGGATCACCGCCAGCGCCTGCGCGGCGAACGCCTCGTTGAGCTCGAACCAGTCGATCTGGTCCTGCGTGATGTTGGCCGCGCGCAGCGCCGCGGGAATCGCTTCCTTCGGGCCGATGCCCATGATTTCCGGCGGCACGCCGCGCACCGCGAACGACGCAAAGCGCGCCAGCGGCGTCAGGTTGAACTGCTTCAGGATCTTTTCGCTGACCAGGATCAGCGCGCCCGCGCCGTCCGAGGTCTGCGAGCTGTTGCCGGCCGTGACCGAGCCCTTGGCCGCGAACACCGGGCGTAGCTTGGCCAGTCCCTGCAGGCTGGAATCGGCGCGCGGGCCTTCGTCGAGGCTGACGGTGCGGGTCTTGACGTCGATCTCGCCGGTGGCCAGGTTGGGGAATTTCTCGATGATGTCGACCGAGGTCATTTCATCGCTGAACTCGCCGGCCTGCTGCGCGGCCAGCGCCTTCAGGTGCGAGTCCAGCGCAAACTGGTCCTGCGCCTCGCGCGACACCTTCCATTGCTTCGCGACGTTTTCCGCGGTCAGGCCCATGCCGTAGGCCATGCCGATGTTCTCGTCCTTGAAGATGCCCATGTTCATCGATGGATGGTGGCCCATCATCGGCACCATGGACATCGACTCGGCGCCGGCCGCGATCATCACGTCGGCCTGGCCGACGCGGATGCGGTCGGCGGCCATCGCCACCGCGGTGATGCCGGAGGCGCAGTAGCGGTTGACGATGACGCCGCCCACGGTCTTGGGAAGGCCGGCCAGCAGCACCGCCATGCGGGCCAGGTTCAGGCCCTGCTCGGCTTCCGGGAACGAGCAGCCGACAATGGCGTCCTCGATCAGCGCCGGGTCCAGCCCCGGCACCTGGGCCACGGCCGACTGGATCGCACGCACCAGCAGGTCGTCCGGGCGGGTGTAGCGGAACATGCCGCGCGGCGCCTTGCCGATCGGCGTGCGGGTGGCGGCGACGATGTAGGCGTCCTGTAGTTGTTGGCTCATTTTCTGTTCTCCTTAATTACGGACCGGCTTGCCGGTCTGCATCATGCCCATGATCCGCTCTTGCGTCTTCGGATTGCCCAGCAGTTCCATGAAGGCTTTACGTTCCAGGTCCAGCAGCCATTGCTCCGACACCAGGCTGCCCGGCTCGATGTCGCCGCCGCTGACGATCTCGGCGATCATCATGCCCAGCTTGTAGTCATGCGCCGAGATGAAGCCGCCGTCGCGCATGTTGACCAGCTGCGCGCCGATGGTGGCCATGCCGTAGCGGCCCGTGACCGGCACCAGCGCCTTCGCCGGCGCGCGGTAGCCGGCGTCGAACAGCGCGCGGGCTTCCACTTTCGCCACGTGCAGCAGCTCGTACGGGTTGAAGACGATGGTGTCGCTGGCAGCCAGGTAGCCCATCTTCTTCGCTTCCAGCGCCGACTTCGACACCTGCGCGGTGGCGGCGTTGGTGAAGCCGTTCTTCAGGAACTGCAGCAGGTCGTTGCCCTTGGCGTCGGCCGCCGCGCGCAGCGCCGCTTCCTTCAGGCCGCCGCCGGCCGGCACCAGGCCGACGCCGACTTCGACCAGCCCCATATAGCTTTCCAGCGCGGCCACGCGCTTGGTTGCATGCAGCGCCAGCTCGCAGCCGCCGCCCAGCGCCAGGCCGGCCACCGCAGCCACGACAGGCACGTTGGCATACTTCATGCGCATCAGCACGTTCTGCAGCTTGGCGACCTCCGGCCCGATGGCCTTGATGCCGCCCGACATGAAGACCGGTAGCATGGCCTGCAGGTCGGCGCCGGCGGAGAATGCGCCGCCCTGCGCCGCATCGGCATTCCAGAGCACCAGGCCCTTGTAGTTCTGCTCGGCCTCGTCCAGCGCACGGCTCAGGCCGGCGATGACGCCGGGGCCGATCACGCGCATCTTGGTCTTCAGCGACAGCACCAGCACGTCGTCGCCCTGGTGCCATGCGCGCACCGAATCGTCCTCGAACACGGTCGTGCCGCCATTGGTGGCGTCGCTGCCGCCCTCGCCCAGCACCGGCGCGCGGAACGGCTGGCGGCCGTACACGGCGAGGCTGGAACGGGGGATATAGGCCTTCTTCGCCGGCGACCACGAACCTTCCGCGGTGTGCACGCCGGTGCGGTCGTCGAAGACCCAGCCAGGCAGCGGCGTGTCCGACAGCGCGCGTCCGGCGTCGATGTCTTCCTTGACCCAGGTGGCGACCTGCTGCCAGCCGGCTGCCTGCCAGCTCTCGAACGGCCCCTGGTTCCAGCCGAAACCCCAGCGCAGCGCGAAGTCGACATCGCGCGCATTGTCGGCGATGCTTTCCAGGTGCACCGCGATGTAATGGAAGGCGTCGCGGAAGATGGCCCACAGGAACTGCGCCTGCGGGTTGGTCGAGTCATGCAGCGCCTTCATGCGCTTGGCCGGGTCCTTTTCCTTCAGGATGCGGCCCACCAGGTCGTCGGCCTTGCCGCCGCCGGGCACGTAGTCGCCCTTGGCCGCGTCGAAGCGCTGGATGTCCTTGCCCACTTTCTTGTAGAAGCCGGCGCCGGCCTTCTGGCCCAGCGCGCCGGCCGCGACCAGCTTGCCCAGCAGCTCCGGCGTCTCGTAGACCGGGAAGAACGGGTCGTCCTTCAGGTTGTCCTGCATGGTCTTGATGACATGGCCCATGGTGTCCAGGCCCACCACGTCGGCGGTGCGGAAGGTGCCGGACTTGGCGCGGCCCAGCCGCGCGCCGGTCAGGTCGTCGACCACGTCCACCGACAGGCCGAACTTCGCGGCTTCGCGGATAGTCGCCAGCATGCCGAAGATGCCGACGCGGTTGGCGATGAAGTTGGGCGTGTCGATCGCCCGCACCACGCCCTTGCCCAGCGTGGACGCGAGGAAGCCTTCGAGCTGGTCGAGGATCTCCGGGCGGGTGGCCGCGGTCGGGATCAGTTCCACCAGGTGCATGTAGCGCGGCGGGTTGAAGAAGTGGACGCCGCAGAAACGGGCCTTGAGTTCGGCCTCGAAACCGTCGGACAGCGCCGTGATCGACAGGCCCGAGGTGTTGGACGCGAAGATCGCATTCGGCGCGATGTAGGGAGCGACCTTCTTGTACAGGTCATGCTTCCAGTCCATGCGCTCGGCGATGGCTTCGATGATCAGGTCGCAGTCCTTCAGTTCCTCGAGGTTGTCCTCGTAGTTGGCCACGCCGATCAGCGCGGCCTGGTCGCGGTCGCCCAGCGGCGCAGGGCTCAGCTTCTTCAGGTTTTCGATGGCGCGCAGCACGATGCCGTTCTTGTTGCCTTCTTTCGCTGGCAGGTCGAACAGCACGACCGGCACGCGGGCATTGACGCAGTGGGCGGCGATTTGCGCGCCCATGACGCCGGCGCCGAGCACGGCGACTTTCTTGACGATGAAATTTGACATGGTTGGATTCCTGGGACGTTGGATGCAGACCGCCGCGCCGGCCCGTCGTTGAAGACGGGTCGGCGGGCGGTGCGGCGGTTTCCTCTTGCTTGGACTTAGATCAGGTCGGCGTCGAGCGCCATCAGGCTGGCGGAGCCCGAACGCGCCTGGCGGATCAGCATCGCCGTTTCAGGCAGCAGGCGCGCGAAGTAGAAGCGCGCGGTGCCCAGCTTCGACTTGTAGAAGCTGTCGCCGGAGTCCTGCTTTTCGAGCGCGATCTTCGCCATGCGGGCGAAGAAGTAGGCGAACACCAGGTGGCCGGCAACCCGCAGGTAAGGCACGGCTGCGGCGCCGACCTCGTCCTGGTTCTGGAAGGCCTTCATGCCGATTTCCATGGTCAGCTTGGTGACCTTGTCGCCGAGGTCGGCCAGCGGCGTGATGAATTCGGACATCGCCTCGTCGCTGCCGTTTTCCTCGACGAAAGCCTGCACCTGGGCGCCGAACTTGCGCAGCTTCGCGCCATTGTCCATCAGCACCTTGCGTCCCAGCAGGTCGAGCGACTGGATGGTGTTGGTGCCTTCGTAGATCATGTTGATGCGCGAGTCGCGGACGTACTGCTCCATGCCCCACTCGGCGATGAAGCCGTGGCCGCCGTAGACCTGCATCGCCTCGGAGGTGGCGATCCAGCCGTTGTCCGTCAGGAAAGCCTTGATGATGGGCGTGAGCAGCGCAACCTGGTCGGCCGCGTCCTTGCGCACTTCCTCGTCCGGGTGATTCAGCTCGCGATCGATCATCAACGCGATGTAGTAGCTGAATGCGCGGCCGCCTTCGGCAAATGCCTTGGCGGTCAGCAGCATGCGGCGCACGTCCGGGTGCACGATGATCGGGTCGGCCGGCTTGTCCGGCGCCTTCACGCCCGACAGGCTGCGCATCTGCAGCCGGTCTTTTGCATAGACCAGCGCGTTCTGGTACGCCACTTCGGTCAGGCCCAGCGACTGCATGCCGACGCCGAGGCGCGCCGCGTTCATCATCACGAACATCGCGTTCAGGCCCTTGTTGGGCTGGCCGATCAGCCAGCCGGTGGCGCCGTCCATGTTGATCTGGCAGGTCGCGTTGCCGTGGATGCCCATCTTCTCTTCGATCGCGCCGCAGAAAATGCTGTTGCGCGCGCCCAGCGAACCGTCCGCGTTGGGCAGGAACTTGGGCACCAGGAACAGCGAGATGCCCTTGGTGCCGGCAGGCGCGTCCGGCAGGCGGGCCAGCACCAGGTGGATGATGTTCTCCACCATGTCATGCTCGCCGGCCGAGATGAAGATCTTGCCGCCGGTGATCTTGTAGGAGCCGTCTTCCTGCGGCTCAGCCTTGGAGCGCAGCATGCCCAGGTCGGTGCCGCAATGGGCTTCGGTCAGGCACATGGTGCCGGTCCATTCGCCGGACACCAGCTTGGGCAGGTACAGGGCCTTCTGCTCGTCGGTGCCATGCTCGTGCAGGCACTCGTAGGCGCCGTGCGACAGGCCCGGGTACATGGTCCAGGCCTGGTTGGACGAGTTCAGCATTTCATAGAAGGCGTTGTTCAGCACGACGGGCAGGCCCTGGCCGCCGTATTCCGGGTCGGCCGACAGCGACGGCCAGCCCGCCTCGATGTATTGCCGGTAGGCTTCCTTGAAACCCTTCGGCGTGGTCACTTCATGGGTTTCCTGGTTCAGCCTGCAACCTTCGTGGTCGCCCGTGCGGTTCAACGGGAACAGGATGTCGGAAGTGAACTTGCCGCCCTCCTCCAGCACCTGGTTGATGATGTCGGCATCGACTTCCGCATGCTTCGGCAATTGCTTCAGTTCGTTCTCGACTTGCAGCAGTTCGTGCAGCACGAATTGCATATCCCGTACCGGGGCGACGTATTGACCCATGATGTTTCTCCAGAAGAGCAGTGGATTGTTGAATTTCAGGCTGTCTTGTCGACAGCGATTTTTGCTGTGGGTGTCGCATCGATGCCGCCGGCCGCTGTTGCGGCGCGGTAGCTTTCAAGCAGGCGCTCGAAACCCGCCTGGGCGCGGCCTACACTGCCGGGACGCTTGATGAAGCGGGCGTCATGGTGCAGCGCCAGCACCAGTCCGTACATTTCGTACACCATCTGCTGCGGGTCGGTGTCGGCGCGGAGGTGGCCGCATTCGACGGCCTGCTCGACGCAGCGCCGCAAGGCTTCCTGCCATGCCTTGACCATCCCCACCAGCTCTTCGCGTATTGCGCCGGGACGGTCGTCATATTCGACCGCGCCGCTGATATAGATGCAGCCGGAAGCCAGCTCCATGGTCACGCGCTTGATCCAGCGGGTAAACATGCTTTGCAGCCGCGGCAGGCCGCGGGCGTCCTTCATGCTGGGATAGAACACTTCCTGCTCGAAATGGTGGTGGTACAGCTTCAGCACTTCGATCTGCAGGTCCTCGCGCGAGCCGAAATGCGCGAAGACGCCGGACTTGCTCATGTTCATCTTGTCGGCCAGCAGGCCGATGGTCAGGCCCTCGAGGCCGTCGCGGCTTGCCAGTCCCAGCGCCACATCCAGGATCGCAGCGCGTGTGAGCTCGCCCTTGCGCATGAATTTTGGTGTCGTGTCAGTCATGATGGGACGCAATGAGACCTTAGTGGATGCTGGGGAAAATCAGGAATGAACGTAATGCGAACGTTCGTACTATTATGCAGACACTCTTAAATGTCAAACTGCAACCTAGAGTGGATGTTCTAGACCGGCCGGTTCCATGCGCGATGCATCGAACCGGCGTCATCACGACTGGGAGCGGCTGATCAGCCGCCGGTCGCGCTTGGTCGGACGGCCTTTCATGTCGGCGCCGGGTTCGCGGAAATAACGGCGGTCTTCGGCAGCGCGTGCGCGCTTTTCGACGCTTTCGCCGGTTTCCTCGTACAGCGCCTGCGCGAAGCTGGCCGCACGGCGCACATCGGACAACTCCTTCACCACCACTTCCCATTCGGTCGACCCGTTGTCGACATCGACCCGGTCGCCCAGCTTGACGCCCCTGGCCGGCTTGACCTTGTCGCCGTTCAGCTTGATCCTGCCGCTGTCGACCGCGTCGGTAGCCATGCTGCGCGTCTTGAAGAAACGGGCTGCCCACAGCCACTTGTCTATGCGTACACTCTCATTGCTCATCGTTGGAGATCCTGTATAGCCGATTCTTCCTATATCGAGGGTTACGTCGAAATTTCAATTACCGGTGTCATCCATCGCAGGCGGTTTCTGCGTAGAATTCCCCCGAAATTCGCCGCCGCAACTAAAAACGACCTCAGGAGGGACGCCTTGTCCAGTACCGATCCAGAAAAGCTCAGGAAACTGCTGGCCGCCGTCGCCCGCAAGGATGGCGCCGCCTTCCGTTCATTATATGAAGCAACATCGCCGAAACTGTTTGGCTTCGCGCTGCGTATATTGAACAAGAGGGAGCTGGCGGAGGAAGTCCTGCAGGAAAGCTTCGTCAGCATCTGGAACAATGCCGGCGGCTACCAGGCCGGCCTGGCGGCGCCGCTGACCTGGATGACCACGATCGTACGCAACCGTGCCTTCGATACGCTGCGCCGCACCGACGCCGTCGTCGAGATCGATGCGGATACTTTTGACAAGGATGTCATGGATGCACTTGAGAGCACCGAGCCTGGCCCGCTGGACGCGCTGCAGATGAGCGCCGACGCAAAGGCGTTGGCGCAGTGCTTTTCCAGGCTGGAGGGCCTGCACCGGCAGGCGATTGCGCTGGCCTTCTATCACGACCTGTCGCACAGCGAAGTGGCCGAGCAGATGAAGCTGCCGCTGGGCACGGTCAAGACCTGGGTCCGGCGCGGGCTGGAACGGCTGCGCACCTGCCTGACGCGCCTGGAGCGCGCATGAATATCGAGCGCAATCCCGAACTGGTGGACAAGCTGGCCGCCGAATACGTGCTCGGCACGCTGCGCGGCGGCGCGCGCCGCCGCTTCGACACGCTGCAGGCACGGCACGCGGTGATCCGGCGCGCCGTCCAGGAATGGCAGGACCGGCTCCATCCGATGGCGCAGTTCGCTCCGGATGCGGCCCCGCGGCCCGAGGTATGGGACAGCATTTCCCGCCAGGTCGGCCTGCGGCAGGCACCCGGCGCCGGCTGGCTGGCGCGGCTGCGCGACAGCCTCGGCTTCTGGCGCAACCTCGGCATGGCCTCGACCACCCTGGCCGCGCTGCTGGTGGTCGTGCTGCTGACCCGCCAGTTCAATGCCGAAACGCCGCCGTCCTTCGTCGCCATGCTGGCCGACGACAGGGCGCAGCCGGTGGCCGTCGTCACCGGCAATGCGCATACCCACAGCCTGACGGTGAGGCTGGTTGCGCCGCAGGCCGTGGCGGCCGACCGCAGCCTGGAACTGTGGGCGGTGCCGAAACAGGGCAATCCGCACTCGCTGGGCCTGCTGGCGGCGGACGGCAGCATCACGCTGGCGCTGCCGGCCGATGCGACGCCCGACACGGCGCCGCTGCTGGCCGTGACGCTGGAGCCGAAAGGCGGCTCGCCGAAGGCGGACGGGCCGACCGGCCCCATCGTCTTCAAGGGCGCATGGGTGAGGATCTAGCCGGCTTGCCGTTCGTTGCCGTGGCGGGCGCGCCGGAATGACGCGCCCGCCACGCCATGGGCGCGTTCAGGTGTACCTGCCCATCGTGATCACCCGCAGCATCGCGCGGTAGATCAGGAAGGCCGTTCCGTACCATGCCCGCTTGTGCCACGGCGTGTTGCGGAATTCCTCGGCATGGATGCGGACCGCGTCATTGACGCCATGCCGGATATGGTCGCGCAGCGCGAGCGCGAAATCCTTGTCCTTGACCACGATGTTGGCTTCCTGGTTCACGAACAGCGAGAAGCCGTCGTAATTGCTCGACCCCACGGTCGACCATTCATCGTCCACCACCGCCACCTTGCCGTGCAGCTGGGTCTTCTGGTACTCGTAGATCTTGACGCCGTGCTTCAGCAGCTTCGGGTAGAACGAGCGCGCCACCGCGTCCTGGATCTTGAACTGGCCCACGCCCAGCAGCAGCGTCACGTCGACGCCGCGCTCGGCGGCGCGGCACAGCGCGTCGCGCATCTTGCGGCCCGGCGCGAAATAGGGATTGGCCAGCCAGGCGGTCTCGCGCGCGTGGCCCAGCGCATGCAGGTAGGAGCGCTGTATCGTGCGGCGGTTGCGCAGGTTGTCGCGCACCACCAGCGCGGCGAAGGCCGGCGCACTGACGTCCTCGACATGCGTCGTGCGCAGCTTGCGCATGCGGTCCAGCCGCGACTTCAGGTCCAGCTTTCCCAGCCGCGCCCACTGGGTCGTGATCTCGTCATGGATGAAAGACACCAGCGGCCCGCTGATGCGCACGCCGAAGTCCCAGCGCGGCGCAGGCAGCGGCATCGCCGAATCGTCGTCCGAGATCAGGTCGTCGTTGATGTTCAGGCCGCCGAGGAAGGCCAGCTTGCGGTCGACGACGCACATCTTCCTGTGGGTGCGGGCGACGCCGCGCCGAAACCACGGGTTGAAGCTGCGATGCTTGACGCCGCCGGCCAGGAACCGTGCCTTGAGCCGCTTCGAGTTGCGATGGCCGCTGCCGGTCCAGTCGGTGATCACGTACACGCGCACATGGCGCTTGGCTGCGCGGATCAGCGCCTGTTCGATCCGGTGCGCGGTTTCATCGTCCGCGAAGATATAGGTTTCCAGGTAGATCTCGGAAACTGCGTTGTCGCATGCCCGCTCAAGCTCGGGAAAAAACTCGGCGCCGCAATGCAGCAGGGTGAGCCTGTTATTGGCGGTGTAGGAAACCGGACGCATGGAATGCCGCTTCGGGAAAAGCGGCTATTGTAGGCGAAGCGGCGGCGCGGCGGCCTTGCGGGCGATTACGCCAGTTCAAGCTCGGCGACGATGGGCGCATGGTCCGACAGCCGGCTCCACAGGATGCCGTGCATCACCTTGGCCGACCCGACCTTGAAGCCGCGCACGTAGATACGGTCGAGCTGCAGCATCGGCATCGCGGCCGGAAAGGTGCGCGCCGGCTGGATCTTGGGCCCGCGGCCCGCGAGTAGCCGCAGGTAGGTGCCGAAGCCGCGCCGGCTCAGGTTCTCGTCGAAGACCTCGGTCACGCCCAGGCCGGTGCGCAGGGTGTCGCTGAGCCGGTTGTTCCAGTCGTTGAAGTCGCCGGCGATGATGACGGGCGCGCCCGGCGGCGCCGATGACGACACCGCTTCGATCAGCGCGTCGGTCTGGCGCTTGCGGCTGCCCGCGAACAACCCCAGGTGGACGACATAGCAATGGACCGCGATATCGTTGCACTGGACCACGCAATGCAGGATGCCGCGCGATTCGTAGGCATGGTCGGACACGTCCTGGTTGCGCGAGGACGCGATCGGGAAGCTGCTGACCAGCGCATTGCCGTGGTGGCCGTGGTCGTACACGGCATTGACGCCATAGGCGCAATGCTTGTCCTCGCCGGCGAAGAACTCGTGCTGGCCCTGCGACGGCCAGTTGGTGTTAGCTGCATGCTTCAGCGCCAGCAGGTCATGCCGGCCCTGCACTTCCTGCAGGAAAATCACGTCGGCCTCCAGCGCGGACAGCGCCTGCTTGAGCGCGTGGACCCGGGGCCGGCTGCCGATGGTGGAGACACCCTTGTGAATATTGTAGGTGGCGATGCGCAGCTTCATGAAGGTTGATCCTGTTTCTGGTTGTGCTGTTTGCCTGCGCCGGCAAATTGCCGCATGCGCCAGGGCAGTTGCAATATCGCTTCGGCATTCGATGGCGAGAAGCACTTGTCCGCCGCCGCGAGGTAAGGCAGCCAGACGGCGTCGGTATGTTCCCTCGGCGCCAGCGTGACGGTGATGTCGCGCGGTACCTCCAGGCTGAACACGTGCTCGGTGTTATGCGTCACGTCGGGCGCATAGCGGTGCCGCCATACTGGATAGATGGCGTAAACATTGGAAAGTTGCCAGTCGCGAAGATGATCCGGCGCAACCATGATGCCGGTCTCCTCCATCACCTCGCGCGCGGCGGTGACTTCGAGCGGCTCGTCCACGGTGTCCTTGCTGCCTGTCACCGACTGCCAGAACCCGGGATTGGGCGTGCGCTCGATCAGCAGCACGTCCAGGTCGGCGGTATGGATGACGACCAGCACCGATTCGGGGATTTTATAAGGCTTGGCTTGCATGGCGGCGGGATTCGGGCAGAAAGGCCAGTATAGCCGCACGGACAAGAAAAAATGCCGTTCACGGCAAGGTGAACGGCATTGTCATTGACTGGCCGCCTGTCCGGGCGGCCTGCCGCGTTGTTACGCCTTGACTGCCGGCTCCGTGTTGCGCAGCCGGATATGCAGCTCGCGCAGCTGCTTCTCGTCGACTTCGGACGGCGCCTGGGTCAGCAGGCACTGGGCGCGCTGGGTCTTGGGGAAGGCGATCACGTCGCGGATCGATTCGGCGCCGGTCATCATCGTCACGATGCGGTCGAGGCCGAAGGCCAGGCCGCCGTGCGGCGGCGCGCCGTATTGCAGCGCATCGAGCAGGAAGCCGAACTTCAGCTGCGCTTCCTCGGCATCGATGTTGAGCGCGCGGAACACCTTGCTTTGCACGTCGGCGCGGTGGATACGGACCGAGCCGCCGCCCAGTTCCCAGCCGTTCAGCACCATGTCGTAGGCCTGCGCGATCGCGCGGCCCGGATCGGTCTCGATGAAGTCCTCGTGCCCTTCCTTGGGCGCGGTGAAAGGGTGATGCAGCGCGACCCAGCGGTCGGCTTCCTCGTCATGCTCGAACATCGGGAAGTCGACGACCCACAGCGGACGCCAGCCGTCTTCCAGCAAATCAGCCTTGCGACCGAAGTCGCTGTGGCCGATCTTGACGCGCAGCGCGCCGATCGCGTCATTGACGACCTTGGCCTTGTCGGCGCCGAAGAAGATCAGGTCGCCGTCCTGCGCGCCGGTCTGCTCGACGACCTGCGCCAGCGCCGCGTCGTGCAGGTTCTTGACGATAGGCGACTGCAGGCCATCGCGGCCCTTGGCCTTCTCGTTGACCTTGATGTAGGCCAGGCCCTTGGCGCCGTAGATGCCGACGAACTGGGTGTAGGCGTCGATCTCGGAACGCGGCATGATGGCGCCGCCCGGAACGCGCAGGCCGACCACGCGGCCGCCTTCCATGTTGGCGGCGCCGGAGAACACCTTGAAGTCGACGTCCTTCATCACCGCGGTCAGGTCGGTGAACTGCAGCTTGACGCGCATGTCCGGCTTGTCGGAGCCGTACAGCGCCATCGCGGTGGCGAAGTCCATCACCGGGAACGGGTTGGGCAATTCGACTTTCAGCGCATTGCGGAACACCAGGCGGATCATGTCCTCGAACAGGTCGCGGATGTCCTGCTCGCTCATGAACGAGGTCTCGCAGTCGATCTGGGTGAACTCGGGCTGGCGGTCGGCGCGCAGGTCCTCGTCGCGGAAGCACTTGGTGATCTGGTAATAGCGGTCGAAGTTGGCCACCATCAGCAGCTGCTTGAACAGCTGCGGCGACTGCGGCAGCGCAAAGAAATGGCCGGGATTCACCCGCGACGGCACCAGGTAGTCGCGCGCGCCTTCGGGCGTGGACTTGGTCAGCATCGGCGTCTCGATGTCGATGAAGCCGTTGGCGTCCAGGAATTTGCGCACTTCCATCGTCACCTTGTAGCGCAGGCGCAGGTTGTTCTGCATCTGCGGACGGCGCAGGTCGAGCACGCGGTGCGTCAGGCGGGTGGTTTCCGACAGGTTGTCGTCGTCGAGCTGGAACGGCGGCGTGACCGACGCGTTGAGCACCTGCAGTTCATGGCACAGCACCTCGATCTTGCCCGAGCCCAGGTTGGCGTTGCTGGTGCCTTCCGGCCGGCTGCGCACGACGCCGGTGATGCGCAGGCAATACTCGTTGCGGACCGACTCGGCGGTCTTGAAGACGTCGGCGCGGTCCGGGTCGCAGACCACCTGCACCAGGCCCTCGCGGTCGCGCAGGTCGATGAAGATGACGCCGCCATGGTCGCGGCGGCGATGCACCCAGCCGCACAGGCTGACGGTTTGGCCCAGCTGCGCCTCGTTGACGAGGCCACAGTAATCAGTACGCATAGAAGACATAGTCGCTTTCCAGTTCAGTTTGCTTTGCTCGATGCCGGCAGTCTGCTTCAGACCTTGGCCGGGTCGATGATCAGTTTCTTTTCGAAGTATTCGGGCGCCACCACGCCCATCGAAACAATGTACTTCAGCGCCTCATCCACGTTCATCTCGAGCTCGATGGTGTCGGCCCGCGGCACCATCAGGAAGAAGCCGGAGGTGGGATTGGGCGTGGTGGGTATGTAGAGGCTGACATAGTCGCCCTGCAAATGGTTGCGCACGTCGCCGCCCGGCACGCCGGTCAGGAAGCCGATGGTCCAGCTGCCTTCGCGCGGATACTGGACCAGGAGCGCCTTGCGGAACGCGTTGCCCGACGAGGAAAACAGCGTGTCGGAGACCTGCTTGACGCTGGAATAGATCGAGCGCACGACCGGGATGCGGGTCAGCAGCGCTTCCCATGCCCAGACGATGCGCTTGCCGACGAAGTTGCGGGTCGCCAGGCCGGTCAGGAAAATGACCATCAGCGTCAGGATGGTGCCCAGGCCCGGTATGTGGAAACCCACCACCGCCTCGGGCCGCCAGCGCTCGGGCAGCAGCAGGAGCGACTGGTCCATGGTGCTGATGATCAGGTTCAGCACCCAGATCGTGATGGCCAGAGGCACCAGGATCAGCAGGCCGGTAACGAAATATTTACGCATGATCGGAGCTCACGGCGTCGTGGCGGCGGATGCGCGTCACTTCGCGTCGCCGGTGGTGCCGGTCGCGGGCGCGGCCGGGGCGGCGGGCGCGGCGTCGGACTTGGATTCCGTCTTGCCGCCGTTCTCGCCCGTGGCTACCGCGGGCGCGGTGGTGCCGCCCGAACCGCCCTTGAAATCGGTCACGTACCAGCCCGAACCCTTGAGCTGGAAGCCGGCGGCGGTCACCTGCTTCTTGAATTCGGGCTTGCCGCAGGAAGGGCAGACGGTCAAAGGCGCATCGGACATCTTTTGCAGCGCATCCTTGGCAAAGCCGCAGGCGGCGCAACGGTAGGCATAGATCGGCATAATTCCCCAGCGAAAATCGTACAAAACCTTGGATTATAAAGGCTTTCGCGTGGGCACCCCACTATTATCGGCCCTGGCGCGGGACAGCCTTCAGCGGCTGCCGGCGATGCCGGCATCGTGCGCCCGCCGGCCGGGACCCGCGCGCAGCCATTGCGGCAGCACCGAGCCCAGCACCATGCCCGTGAAACTGACCAGCAGCCCGACCAGCTGCGGCGGCCAGATCGAGTCGCCGCCGAAGCGTTCCATCAGCAGCCAGGACGCGAGGCCGCCCAGCACCGCGCACAGCGCGCCCTGGTTGCTCGCCCGCTTCCAGTACAGGCCCATGACCAGCGGGATGAAGGCCGTCACCAGCGTGACCTTGTACGCATTGCCGACCATGTCATAGATCGGCGTGCCCTGCGACAGCAGCGCGAACACCGTCACCACGCAGGCGAAGCAGACCACCACGATGCGCGTGGCCAGCAGCAGCTGCCTGTCGTTCATCGGAAAGTATTCGCGCAGCACGTTCTCGGTCAGCGTGATGCTGGGCGCGAGCAGCGTCCCGCTGGCGGTCGACATGATGGCCGACAGCAGCGCCCCGAAAAACATAACCTGCGCGAACACCGGCGTGTTGTCGAGGATCAGCGTGGGCAGGATCATCTGGGCGTCGGTGTCGAGCAGCGCGGACACCATCTTCGGGTCGATCAGGTAAGCCGAGTAGGCAAGGAACATCGGCACGAAGGCGAACAGAAAATAAAGCACGCCGCCGGAAATCGCGCCGGTGGCGCCGATCTTCTCGGAGCGCGCCGACATCACGCGCTGGAACACGTCCTGCTGGGGTATCGAACCGAACATCATCGTGACGATGGCGCCGGTGAAGGCCAGGATTTCCTTCGTGCCGACCGCCGGCGCGAAGTCGAACTTTCCGGCGGCCGCCGCATGCGCGACCACGTTCTGCGCGCCGCCGGCCATGCCCGAAACCAGGTAGGCGATGTACAGCAGCCCGACGCCGATGATGCTCATCTGAAACAGGTCGGTCATCGCCACCGACCACATGCCGCCGAACAGGGTGTAGACCAGCACGATGGCCGCGCCGATGCACATGCCGGCCGGCATGCTGATGGCGCCCTTGGACAGCACGCTGAACACCAGGCCGAGCGCGGTGATCTGGGCCGACACCCAGCCGAGATAGGACACCACGATGCACAGCGACACGATGATCTCGACCGTGCGGCTGTAGCGCTGCCGGTAGTAGTCGCCGATGGTCAGCAGGTTCATCCGGTATAGCTTCCTGGCGAAGAACAGTCCCACCAGCACCAGGCACATCGATGCGCCGAACGGGTCCTCGATCACGCCGCCCAGGCCATCCTTGACGAATTTGGCCGGTATGCCCAGCACGGTTTCCGAACCGAACCAGGTCGCGAACACGGTGGCGATCACGACATAGAGCGGCAGCGACCGGCCGGCGTTGGTGTAGTCGCCCGAGGTCTTCACGCGGCGCGCCGCATACAGGCCGATGGCGATCGAGGCCGCCAGGTACAGCAGGACGAAAATGGCCAGCGTGCTCATTATTCAGGTGCCCCAGAGAAAATTTTCCGGATTATAACGTTGGGAACCGCTGCCGGATTCGAATGCAAAATTCGCGCCCTGATCCGTGCTGACAGTGTTGCTTCCATGCAAAACACCGGCGCTTCCGGCCATTCGCCCGCGGGAAATGGCGCGCCCGGCCGGGGCGGCGCCGCCGGCCGCCGGCGCCGTTCCCGGTGTCAGCTCACTCCAGCAGGTAATACCAGCGCAGGAACAGCTGCACCACCACCACGCCGACCGCCAGCCCGCCGCCGAAATAGACCGCCACGCTCAGCAGCATGTTGGTGCGCCGCTGCTCCGACAGCACGCGCTTGAGCAGCTCGGCGTTTTCCCGGCTGTCGTTGCCCTGGCTGGCCTGCAGCGCCTGCGCCGCCAGCCGCGGCAGCTGCGGCAGCAGCTGGCTGTAACGCGGCGCTTCCTCGCGCAGCCGTTCGAGCAGACCGCGCCAGCCTATCTGCTCGTTCATCCAGCGCTCCAGGTAGGGCCGCGCGGTTTTCCAGAGGTCGAGGTCGGGGTCGAGCTGGCGGCCCAGGCCTTCGATATTGAGCAGGGTCTTCTGCAGCAGCACCAGCTGCGGCTGCACCTCGACATTGAAGCGGCGCGAGGTCTGGAACAGCCGCAGCAGCACCTGGCCGAACGAGATATCGCGCAGCGGCCGGTCGAAGATGGGTTCGCAGCAGGCGCGCACTGCGGCTTCGAGCTCGTCGACGCGGGTGTCCTTCGGCGCCCAGCCCGATTCGATATGTGCTTCCGCCACCCGCTTGTAGTCGCGCCGGAAGAAGGCCAGGAAGTTCTGCGACAGGTAGTCCTTGTCGAAATCGGTCAGCGTGCCGACGATGCCGAAGTCCAGCGCGATGTAGCGGCCGAAGGTTTCCGGCGCGACCGAGACCAGGATGTTGCCAGGATGCATGTCCGCATGAAAGAAGCCGTCGCGGAAGACCTGCGTGAAAAAGATCTCGACGCCGTCGCTGGACAGCTTCTTCAGGTCGACGCCCTCGGCCAGCAGCCGGTCGATCTGCGAGATCGGGATGCCGTTCATCCGCTCCATCGTGATCACCGACTCGGAACAGAAATCCCAGTACATTTCCGGCACCAGCAGCATCTTCGACTCGGCGAAGTTGCGGCGCAGCTGGCTGCCGTTGGCCGCTTCCCGCATCAGGTCGAGTTCGTCATGCAGGTACTTGTCGAACTCGGCGACCACCTGGCGCGGCTTGAGCCGGCGGCCGTCGGCCCACAGCCGCTCGACCCAGCCGGCGACGATGTGCATCAGCGCCACGTCCTCGTCGATGGTCTTCTTCATGTTGGGACGCAGCACCTTGACCGCGACCTCGGCGCCGTTGCGCAGGCGGGCGAAGTGCACCTGGGCGATCGAGGCGGACGCGACCGGCTTGCGGTCGAACCAGGCGAACAGGTCGTCCGGATGCGCGCCCAGCGAGCGGATGATCTGCGCTATGGCGAGGTCGGAGTCGAACGGCGGCACGCGGTCCTGCAGCAGCGCCAGCTCGTTGGCAATGTCGGGCGGCATCAGGTCGCGCCGGGTCGACATCACCTGCCCGAATTTCACGAAGATCGGCCCCAGCTCTTCCAGCGCGCGGCGCAGGCGCTCGCCGCGGGGCGCGCTGATGTCGCGCCAGAACAGCAGGCGCTTGGTCAGCAGCGCAATGCGCGGCGTGACGCCGGACATCGCGATATTGTCGAGGCCGTAACGCAGCACGACCGAGAGGATCCGGAATACCCGCAGCAGGCGCCGGATCATGCGAGCCCTCCGCGCAGGCGCTCGATGCGCTTGGCAAGCCGCTCGACATCGTCGCGCAGTTCGGCGACATCGGCGCTGAATTCGGCCACCGCCTGCGGCCGCACCAGCAGCGGCTGTTCTTCAAGGAAATATTCGGCGACGTTCTCCTCGATCCGTCGGCGGGTCGCCTTGGCGGCGCCGAACACGGCCCGGCCGCCGGCGACGATGCGGCGCGCGGCGATGTCGCCGACCAGCCGCGACAGGTCGTCCTCGGCTTCCCAGCGCACGCCCTGGGACACCTGCGACACTGCGTTGGCGAACTCGGCGTCGCCCTCGACCTGCACGTAGGAAAACGCGCGTTCGCGGTTCTGCATCATCAGCGGCAGGTCGGACAGCTTCATGCGTATGGTGACATTGGGCACGGCATCGGCCGCGGCGGCTTCGACCAGGCCGTCGGCCGCCACCTGTAATTGCAGGACGACAATACCGGTGTCGATGCGGGCGACCTTGCCGGCATGCAGCGACAGCTTCCGGGTGGCCCAGGCTTCCTGGACCAGCAGATGGTTGATGACAGCGGGAACGGGAGAGGGAATCATGGGACCGGAAAAAGAAACCGCCCGTGAACGCCACGGGCGGCCTGGAGTTTAGCAGTTGCCTGGCGGGACGTGTCTGCTCAGGATAATTGCTGCAGCCCTGCGAGCACCCAGCCGCCCTGCCCCGAGGTCGGCTTGGACAGGTTCCAGATCTCGGCGAACTCGGTGGCGGACGCGTCCGGCGCTTCCTTGATCAGGCCGGAAAACTTCACGCTTGCCAGGTAGTCGTTCGGGCCGGTCTCGATGCCCAGCAGCTCGGCATTGAGCTGGACCACGTCGGTGACGTTGGGCGACGCGCCGCGTTCCTGGATCTGCATGCGCAGTTCGGCGAACATTTCCGGCGTGGTGAATTCGCTGATGTCCTTGACGTCTGCCTTGTCCCAGGCATCCTGCAGGCGGATGAAATACGTCTTCGCATGGCGCAGGAAACCCGGCACGTCGAAGTCGGCCGGCACGCCCTGCGCTGCTGCGCCGGTCGCCGCCGTGTAAGCGCCTGCAGCCGCGCCGGCGCCGGCCGCGGACGGCATCGAATCGGGATACGAGCGCACGCCGGAACCGATCTCGGGCGTGCTGCTGCGGGCATAGCCGCCGGCATAGGCCGGCGTCGCGCCATTGGCGCCTGCGTCCTTGCGGCGGAACAGGCGGATGATGAACATCAGCGCCACGCCCAGCAGCGCGACCATCAGCAGCGTGCTGATCACGCTGGCGAAGGCGCCGCCGATGCCGAAGTGCGACAGCATCGCGCCCAGGCCCAGGCCGAGCAGCGCGCCGCCCAGCATGCCGCGCCACGGGCTGGCCGGGCGGGTTGCAGGTGCGGCCGCAGGCGGCGTCGCCGGACGGGGCGCGGCCTGCTGCTGCATCGGCGCCGACGACGGCGCCGGGCGGCTGAAGCCCTGGGACTGGCGGCCGAAGGAACCGCCGCCGCCCAGCCGTTTTGCGTCGGCGTCGACTGCCACCATCGACAGCGTGCTCGCTACCAGCATCAGCATGGCTATGTACTTTTTCATTACGCCTCCTAGAATTTGATGCCGGTGTGCAGCGCTGCCACGCCGGCGGTCAGGTTGAAGTACTGGACACGTTCGAGACCCGCATCTTCCATCAGCTTCTTCAGTGTGTCCTGGTCCGGGTGCATGCGGATCGATTCGGCCAGGTAGCGGTAGCTGTCGGCATCGTTGGCAATCTTCTTGCCCAGCCACGGCAGCACCGAAAACGAGTACACATCATACGGCTTCTTCAGCGGCTCCCAGACTTTGGAGAATTCCAGCACCAGCAGCTTGCCGCCCGGCTTCAGCACGCGCCGCATTTCGGCCAGCGCGGCGTCCTTGTGGGTCATGTTGCGCAGGCCGAAGGCGACGCTGACGCGGTCGAAATAATTGTCGGGGAAAGGCAGGCGCTCGGCGTCGCACAGCAGGACCGGGTTGGCCAGCCCGTTGTTGAGCAGCCGGTCGCGTCCCACGCGCAGCATCGACTCGTTGATGTCGGTCAGCCAGACCTCGCCGGTCGGCCCGGCCTTTTTCGAGAAGGCCATCGCCAGGTCGCCGGTGCCGCCGGCAATGTCGAGCACCTTGAAACCCGGCCGGATGCCGGCCTGGGCAATGGTGAACGCTTTCCAGACGCGGTGCAGGCCGGCCGACATCAGGTCGTTCATCACGTCGTACTTGGCGGCGACCGAGTGGAAGACCTCGGCAACTTTATGCACCTTGTCTTCTTCGTCGACGGTCTGATAGCCGAAATGGGTCTGGGTCATGTCTGGCCTGGCTTATTGGATGATTGCGCATTATACAAGTGGGGACCCGCCAGGCTGATTGCAAGTTCCCGTCCGCTTGGAGCGCGCGCAAGCCCGCCCGCCGTGGCGGCGGGCGGGCCTGGCGAAACGCGGGTCAGTGCGCGCCGAGGTAGGCCTGGGCCAGCGCGTCGTCGGCAGCGATTTCCGCCGCCGTGCCCTGCGCCACCACCCGGCCGCCTTCGATCACGTAGGCGCGGTCGGCCAGCGCCAGCGCCAGCGCCGCCATCTGGTCGACCAGCAGGATGGTCATGCCTTCGCTGCGCAGCCGGTCGAGCGCGGCGAACAGTTCGGCGATGACCTTGGGCGCGAGGCCCAGCGACGGCTCGTCCAGCAGCAGGATGCGGGGCCGCGACATCAGGCCCCGCGCCACCGCCAGCATCTGCTGCTCGCCGCCGGACAGCAGCCCGGCACGCTGGTGCAGCCGCTCGCGCAGGCGCGGGAAGCGCTGCAGCATTTCTTCCACCCGCTTGTCCATGTCGCGCGGGTCGAGGAAGGCGCCGAGGCGGATATTGTCCAGCACCGACAACTCGCCGAACACCTGGCGGCCTTCCGGCACCAGCACCAGGCCGCGGGCGACGATGGCTTCGGCCGGCAGCCGGGTCAGGTCGACGCCTTCGAAGTGGATGCCGCCGCGCACCGGGCGCTGCAGGCCGGCCAGCGCGCGCATCAGCGTCGACTTGCCGGCGCCGTTGGCGCCCAGCAGCGCGACCATCTCGCCGCGCCTGACCTGCAGGTCGATGCCGTGCAGCACCGGCTCGGCGCCGTAGCCGGTCACCAGCGCGCCCACGCCCAGCACTTCGGGCGTGTCGGCGGCTGCGCGCGCGACGCGGCCGCTGCCATCGAGCATCGCGGCGTCGCCGAGGTAGGCCTGGCGCACCGCCGGGTCGTCCTGGATCTCGGCCGGCGTGCCGACCGCCAGCCGCTGGCCGGCATCCAGCACCACCAGCCGGTCGGAGATGTCCATCACCAGCGTCATGTCATGCTCGACCAGCACCACGCTGACGCCCGCGTCCGCAATGCGGCGCAGCAGCTGCGCCAGCTTGCGCTTGTCGTCGCTGGACAGACCGGCGGCAGGCTCGTCGAGCAGCAGCACATCCGGGTCCGCCGCCAGCGCGCGGGCAATTTCCACCAGCCGCCGGTCGACGTGCGCAAGGTCGGCGGCCGGCGTGTCCAGCGCGCCCTGGTAGCCGCAGTACAGCAGCAGCTGCCGGCTCAGCTGGCGCACGGCCGGCGCCGCATAGCGGGCCGAGCCCAGCAGCATGCCGAGGCGGCCGCGGCAGACCGCCAGCGCCACGTTGTCCTCCACGCTCAGCGTGCCGAACAGCTGCGAGGTCTGGTAGGTGCGGGCGATGCCGCGGCGGGCGACCTGGAATGCCGCCAGCCCCTGCAGCGCCTGGCCGCCGAGGCTGAAGCCGCCCGCGGTCGGCCGGTAGAAGCCGCTCAGCATGTTGAGCGCGGTGGTCTTGCCGGCGCCATTGGGGCCGATCAGGCTGGTCACCGCCGCGACCGGCACCTCGAACCCCAGCTTGCTGACGGCCCGCACGCCGCCGAACGTCATGCCGAGCTCGTGCGCGGCCAGCGCCTTGCGCTGCCGTCCCGGCAGGATCAGGGCCGGCAGCGCGGCCCGCCAGGCGGACGGCGCTGCCGGCGACTGCAGGCGCTGCAGCAGCTTGCGCAGCGTGCCGACGATGCCGTCCGGCGCAACCCACAGCACCAGCAGCAGCAGGCCGCCGAAAAACAGCAGGCGGTATTCCGCCAGCGCCGACAGCAGCTCCGGCAGCAGGCCGACCACCAGCGCGCCGGCCAGCGGCCCCGCCGTGGCGCCGGCCCCGCCCACGACCACCACCAGCATGAACAGGATGGACTGCATGAAGCCGAAGCTGTCGGGCGTGACGAAGCCCGACAGCGGCGCGAACAGGCCGCCGGCGAGGCCGGCCAGCATCGCCGACACCGCGAAGGCGACCGTCTTGATGACCAGCGGGTTCAGGCCGATGGACTCGGCCGCGGTCTCGCTGTCCTTCACCGCGCGCATCGCCGCGCCCCAGGTGCCGCGCGCAAGCCGCGCATAGGCCGCAAACAGCAGGGCCGCGGCGAACAGCGCGAGCAGCGCCACCACCCGCTCGCCGCCGAGGTCGACGCCCAGCGACGGCGCGGTCACGCCCATGATGCCGTTCTGCCCGCCGGTGAGCCCGCGCATCTCGACGATCGCATGCTGGACGATGAAGGAGAACGCGATCGTGATCATCGCAAGATACGGCCCCTTCACGCGCAGCGCCGGCAGCGCCAGCAGCAGGCCGAAGGCGCCGGCGATCAGCGCGGCGGCCGGCCAGGCCAGCCAGAAGCTCCAGCCCATGCCGGTGGTCAGGATCGCGACCGCATACGCGCCGATCGCATAGAAGCCGACATGGCCGAACGACACCTGGCCGGTCAGGCCCAGCAGCACGTTCAGGCCGATGCCGACGATGGCGGTCAGCGCGATGGTGACGATGACGAACACGTAGTAGCTGTTCAGGGTCAGCGCCAGCCCGCAGGCCAGCGCCAGCAGGGCCAGCCCGGCCGCCAGCTGCAGGCGGCTGCCCAGGCGGGACAGCGCGCGCGGCGCGGGAATGGCGGCGTCAACCGCGATCGGTGGATTTTTCATACCTTCCTCACTTCCGCCCGTCCGAACAGGCCGTTGGGCCGCAGGGCCAGGACTGCGATCACCAGCGCGAAGGTGATGATCTGGGTATAGCCCGAGCCCACCGTCGCCGTGATCAGCGCCTCGGCCACGCCGAACAGCAGGCCGGCCAGCATCACGCCCCAGGCGCTGGTGATGCCGCCCAGGATCGCCACCGCGAAGGCCTTGATGCCGAACAGCGTGCCCATGTCGGCGTTCACATTGAACAGCGGCGCAATGAGCACACCGGCAATGCCCGCCAGCAGCGCCGACAGCGCGAACGCCAGCGCCACCACGCGCCTGATCGGTATGCCCATCAGCTGCGCGGCGGAACGGTTCTGCACCACCGCCAGCATCGCCGTGCCCCAGCGGGTGCGGCGCGCGACCAGGTGCAGCAGCGTCGCCAGTGCCAGGCCCAGCATTGGGATGAGCAGCTGCAGCGGATAGACGCCCAGGTTCAGGCCGCCCAGCTCGACCGGCGTCTGCGCCAGCGTGGATGGCAGGCTGCGCGGCTCCTTGCCGAAGGTATGCATGACGAGGTTGTCGAGCACGATGCCCAGCGCCACCGTCGACATCAGCCACGCGTTGGAGCCGCGGCTGGCGAACGGCCGCACCGCGATGAACTCGACCAGCAGGCCGTACAGCGCGCACAGCAGCAGCGCCAGCGCGATGGCCAGCGCCATCGGCAGACCCAGGGTCTGGGCGAACGTGTAGCACAGCACCGCGCCCAGCATCATCGAGCTGCCCTGGGCGAAGTTGACGGTGGCGGAAACGGCGTAGGTGATATAGAAGCCCAGCGCCATCAGGCCGTACATGCTCCCAAGTCCTATTCCGCTAATGAGCGCAGAGGCCAGCATGGCGATGCCTCCCTAGTTGCTGCCGACCGGCAGGATGCGGTTGTCGATGAACTGCGCCCACACGTAGTCGTTCTCGTTGAGGGCGTCCTGCACCGTCGGGCTGAACGGATTGGTATAGGTCTTGATCAGCCCCTCGTAGCGGTCGATCTTGTAGAAGCCTTCGCGCACCGCCGGGCCATTGGTGGAGCCGGCCTTTGCGATGGCCAGCGCAGCCAGCTGCATGCCGTCATAGGCATTGGCCACGCCCACCGCAGGCGTGATGTCGTCCGGCCCCTTGATGGCCGGGTACTTGGCCTTGAGCGCGGCGATCACCTTCTCGCCGGTCGGCGACTGCTTGCCGAAGAAGCTGTAGGTCTGCACGAAATGCACGTTCTTCGCGTTCGGCCCGGCCAGCTCGGTGAAGCGCCCGCCGGCCGGTCCCCAGTGCGACACCACCGGCACCTTCCAGCCCATGCGGTCCATCGACTTGACGACCTGCGACGACGGCCCGACATTGCCCACCATGAACAGCGTGTCGGCGCCGGCCGCCTTGAGCCGGTTCAGCTGCGGCGTGACATCGACGTCGCTGCCCTCGAACTTCTCGATGCCGGCCGGCTTCATGCCCTTCTCGGCCATCGCCGCGGTCAGGCCTTTCTCATTCGACTCGCCCCATGCGTTGTTCACCAGGATCATGCCCGGCTTGGTCGACTTGAAGGTCTTCTGCGCATACTGGAGCATGCCCTTGTCGACGATCTCGTCGACCGCCGAGACGCGGAATGCATAGTTGGGATTCGCGCCGTTCTTGGTGATGCCGGTGCCTGCCGCCCACGGCCCCATGAACGGCACTTTTTCCTGGTTGGCGATGGGCACGATGGCCATCGACACCGGCGTATCGAGGCCGCCGAACAGCACGGCGACCTTTTCCTTGAAGATCAGCTCGCGCGCGGCGACCACGCCCTTGGCCGGGTTGCCTTCGTCGTCGCGGCTCACCAGCTCCACCTTGCGCCCGCCCAGCAGGCCGCCCTTCGCGTTGATCTCGTCGATCGCCACGCTCAGTCCGCGCGTGATCGCCTCGCCGGCCTGCGCCGACTGGCCGGACAAGGCCGTCACCAGGCCGATCTTGATGGTGTCGGCCGCCTGCGCGGCCGGTATGGCGGCAGCGCCCAGGGCTGCGATGCATGCGGCGATGACGGTGCGACGCTTGAAGGAAATCATGGTGCCATCCTTTGTGTGAAGTGAAATGTGATTGAGGTGAACTGCGGAACTGTCCCGGCATGACTTATGCAAGGGCTATGCCATCGCGGCAAAACCTGGCATGTTTTGCCGACAATCCCGGCATTCCATCCGCGGCAATCCGGCAGGCGGGCAGGAAGCGGGACCGGCGCAGCGGCAGCACCGGCACGATGACAGTGCATGACAGCGCACCAAATGGAGAAAACGATGCAGAACGCACCAACACAGGACACTGCGCAGCCCGCCAGCCCGGCTGCCGTCGTCGACGAATACCTGAGGCTGCTGATGATTCCCGACCCGGACGCGGCCCGCCGCCTGGCCGCGCCGGACCTGCAGATCCGCTTCACCGGCGGGCGCGCGATGCGCGAGCCGTCCGAATGCGCGGCCTTCAACGCCAGCCGCTATGCCTGGGTCAAGAAGCGCGTCGAGGCCACCGAGGTGATGAGCGGCGCCACCGATGCGCACGCCATCGTCTACAGCCGCGGCACGCTGCATGGCGCCTGGCTGGACGGCACGCCGTTTGAGGGCAACCGCTATGTGGACCGCTATGTCGTGAAGAACGGGCTGATCGCACAGATGGATGTCTGGAACGACAGCGCCGAGTGGCTGCTGGCGCGGGCCGGCCTGGCCGAACTGTAGGCGGGCGGCACAGCGATGAACGCAAACGACTTCACACGCCTGCCCGGCCATGACCGCTTCCCCTATTCCGGCATCCGCGACCGGCCGCATTACCGCTGGCCCAACGGCGCCGGGCTCGCGGTCTACATCGGCTTCAACGTCGAGCATTTCGCTTTCGGCGAGGGCCTGGGCGCGCGCTTCGGCCCGGTCTGCCCCGAACCCGACGTGCTCAACTACAGCTGGCGCGAATATGGCAACCGCGTCGGCGCATGGCGCTGCCTGGACCTGTTCGACAGCCTCGCCATGCCGACCGGCGCGCTGATCAACACCGCGCTGTACGACCATTGCCCCGATCTGGTGGCGGCGCTGGCCGCGCGCGGCGACGAGCTGATAGGCCACGGCCATACGAATGCGCACCAGCAGGGCCTGCTGCCCGAGGCGGACGAACTGGCGCTGCTGGCGCACTGCCGCGAGCGCATCCTCGCGTGCAGCGGCCAGGCGCCGGCGGGCTGGCTGTCGCCGTGGATATCGGAGAGCCACGCCACGCCCGACCTGCTGGCCGAGAGCGCCTACCGCTATACGCTGAACTGGTGCCACGACGACCAGCCGGTGCGCATGGCCACCCGCAACGGCGCGGGCCTCTGGTCCATTCCCTATCCGCAGGAACTCAACGACATCCCGATGCTGGTGGGCCGGCAGATGGACGCCAAGGACTTTGCCCAGGTCATCATCGACAACTTCGACGAGATGCTGGACCAGTCGCGTGCGCAGCCCCTGGTGATGGGCATCGCGCTGCATCCCTACCTGGTCGGCCAGCCCTACCGGCTGCGCCACCTGCGGCGCGCGCTCGCGCACATTGCGCAGGCGCGCGACCGCGGCGACGTATGGTTCACCACGCCGGGCGCGATCTGCGACCACGTCGACACGCTGGATACACTGAGCAAGCCGGGAATGCCGGCGCCTCCGTTCAACACTGACAAGGAAGGACCCGCATGAACAAGGACGCACTCCCGCCATTCCCGATCGACGACCACGTCGGCGCCTGGACGCCGCACGGCCGCTTCGTCATCGAGGGCGCCGCCATCGGCCCGCTGGCCGGCCTGACCTTCGCCGCGAAGGACCTGTTCGACGTCGCAGGCCATCCGACCGGGGCCGGCAACCCGGCCTGGCTGGCGACCCACCCGGCGCCGGAACGCAGCAGCCCGCTGGTGGATGCGCTGCTGGCCGCCGGCGCGACGCTGGTCGGCAAGACCCTGACCGACGAACTGGCCTACAGCATCAACGGCGACAACGTCCACTACGGCACGCCGCTCAATGTGCGCGCGCCGGGACGCGTGCCCGGCGGCTCGTCGAGCGGCTCGGCGGCGGCGGTCGCGGCGGGCCTGTGCGACTTCGCACTCGGCACCGACACCGGCGGCTCGACACGCGTGCCGGCCAGCTACTGCGGCATCTGGGGCTTGCGCACCACGCACGGGCTGCTCTCGCGAGACGGCCTGGTCCCGCTCAACCCCGGCTTCGATACGCCGACCTGGCTGGCGCAGGATGCCGCGACCTTCCTCGCCGTGGCCCGCGTGCTGCTGCCGGAGACCCGCACCCGCTTCACGCGCGCGCTGCTGCTGGAGGACACGCTGGCCCAGGCCGACGACGCATTCCGGCCGGCGGCCGAGCAGGTATTCGATGCATTATCCGCAGGATGCGACGCCGTCCGCACGACCGTCAGCGGCGGCAAGGACGCCGATGAGGCCGCAGCCACGCTGGAGCAGTGGCGGCAGACCTATATCACCGCATCGGCGCGCGAGGCATGGCAGGTGCACGGCGAATGGATCGGCGCGAACACGCCGGCCTTCGGACCCGCGGTGGCGGCGCGCTTCAACGCGGCCAGCGGCATAGCCGCCGACGCCGCCGACGCCGCGGTCGCGCGTCAGGCCCGCATCCGCGCATCGGTGCGCGCGATGCTGGGCGAGGACGGCGTGGCCGTGCTGCCGTCCGCCGCCAGCGTCGCGCCGCGGCTGGACGCGTCCGGCGCCGAAGTCGACGAGGTGCGCAGCCGCACCTTCCGCATCACCTGCGTGGCCGGGCTGGCCGGCCTGCCGCAGGTCAGCCTGCCCTTCGTTTCGGCATCGGGCCTGCCGGCAGGAATATCCCTGCTGGGCCCGGCCGGCAGCGACCTGGCGCTGGTGGCGCTGGCGGTGTCGCTGTGGCAAAGGCTGCAGGGCGGCGGCGGCGCATCATGAGCAGGATGCCGCCCCGGGACGCGCCGCCGGTGCGCCAGGACGACCCGGCCAGCGCATCCGACGCGATGGTCAAACACATCTACCAGACCGTGTTCGAGCGGGTGATGAGCCAGCAGCTCGCGCCGGGCACCAAGCTGCCCGAGGCGGCGCTGTGCCAGCTGTTCAATGTCGGCCGCACGACCGTGCAGAAGGCGCTGCAGAAGCTTGCGCATGAACACATCGTCGAGCTGCGCCCCAACCGCGGCGCCATCGTCGCGATGCCGACGCCGCAGGAGATGCAGGAGATCTTCGAAGCGAGGCGCTCGCTCGAAGCCGCGGTGCTGGCGCTGGCGGTCAGGCGCGCGACGAAAAAGGATGTCGCCGCGCTGCGCCGCCAGCTCAAGGAGGAACAGGCGGTCATGCATACCTACCGCCAGGCCGACTGGGCGCGGCTGGCCAGCAGCTTCCACCTGCGCGTGGCCGAACTGTCGCGCAACCCGATACTGCAGCGCTACCTCGGCGAACTGCTGTCGCGCTGCTCGCTGATCGTTGCGCTGCATGAACCCGGCGGCCATGCGAGCTGCGAGCATGACGAGCATGCGCGCATCGTCGACTGCATCGCCAGCGGCGACGCCGACGGCGCGGTGCGGGCGATGGACGATCACCTGCAGGAACTGGAGCGAAGGATCAAGCTGGTGGCGCAGCAGTCGGGCACCAGCCTGGCGCGGATGCTGGGAGTGGGATGACGGGGACAGTTCCCGTTAGCTCCGCGCAGCGACAGTTGCCGTTGCCGTTGCTTGTGAAGTGGCCGTTGCCGTTGCAGTGGGTCCCCGTTGATGACGCCACGTCGCTGGTGCCGAAATCGGATAAAGAAGCGTCCGCTGTCTGAGCGAAGCGAGTTTCGGACGCTTCCCGATTTCGGTGCCAGCGGCGTGGGCACCCCGCGCAGCGGGGCGGCATCTCCGGGGTCGCCTTCTCTTGCCTACTTCTCTTGGCGAAGCAAGAGAAGTAGGTCGGCTGCCGGGCCGAAACCCGGCTAGGTCGTCCGGCAGGACAGACGGTATTGCTTCATCCGCCAGCCGGCGTACCGTCGCGAAGCCGCTTTTGCAGTTTGCGACGGCTGCACAACGCAAGGCGCCGATGCTGCGTCTGCTGACGGGTGAAACGTTGAGGCTTCACTACCGTGGGGAGTAGCCGGGTGTTCGGCCCGGCAGCCGACCCGCTTTTTTGCTTCGCCAAAAAAGTGGGGCAAAAAAGGCGACCCCTACGATGGCGGTCCGCTGCGCGGACTGCACGCGCCGCCAGCACCTGAAACGGGAAGCGTCCGAAACTCGCTTCGCTCAGACAGCGGACGCTTCTTTATCCGTTTCAGGCGCTGGCGACGCGTCGCCATCTAACGGGGATTCACTGCAACGGCAACCGCCACTTCAAAAACAGCGGCAACTGCAACTGCAACTACAACTGCAACCGTCGCTGCGCGGAGCTATACGATGCGGATACGGCGCATTGCTGCTCAGACTAGCCGCGTGAACCCGGACCGGTCTCCCATCACCATCTGCATCATCGACCGGCGAATGCCCGCACCGGACGTCCCTCTCATTTCCATGCACATGACCCGCCCCGATTAAACCGTAGCAGGCTGGCGCACCATTTTTTGTCTGGCGTTACGAATCGGGATCGGCGTTACAGCAACGCATTCCACAAATACTTCGGTTAAGGCGAAACCATGAGCATCGCATCAAGCATTAACAATCCCAAAGTGACTACAACGCCATTCATGCAGAACACCTTGACCCAGCCAGATGCGCCTTCGCTACCCATGCATGACGCTGTAAATGCTGCATCAGGAGAATTATCCTCCACGGCGTCTTCTCCCGACCACCCGACAGTCCAGACCCCGGTCATTACCACCCGGGAAAACAGCAAGGCGACAACCTTTGAATCCATGCCACGAGCGATAATTCAAGGGAATGCTGATGCCCAGGGCAATTTAAGCGTCATATCCGGACGCGAATGCGACGCCAAGACACACTATGCCAAGGCAGTAAAATGCTTTCGGCTAGCAGAGGAACAGCAGCTTGCTCGTGCCCAAGGCAAACCAGTCGAGAGTCGCGGATGCGGAGATCCCGTCGAGCGGAACTACGCCAAAGCAGTCAAGCACTATCATCTGGCGGCGGATCTGGGCCACATCAGTTCCCAACATAATTTAGGCATTATTTATGCGACGGGACAAGGCGTTGCGCAAAACCATGCAAACGCCTTCAAGTACTTTCAGCTAGCAGCAGAACGAGGGAATTTTAAAGCCCAATATAATTTAGGCGTCGCGTATGAATACGGCCGTGGTGTAGAGCCGAACCATGCAGAAGCATTCAGGTGCTATCGACTGGCAGCAGATCAAGGGCATGTTGCTGCCCAATATAATTTAGGCCTCGCGTATGAATACGGCCGTGGTGTCGAGTCGAACCATGTAGAAGCCTTCAGGTGCTATCAACTGGCAGCAGATCAAGGACATGTTGTTGCGCAGCTCAATGTAGGCGAAATGTATAACAACGGCTGCGGCGTTGCGCAAAGCGCTCACGACGCAGTCGGGTATTACAAACTGGCCGCAGATCAGGGAAATGCCCTTGCCCAGTACAGTCTGGGCTTCCTGCACCATTACGGAAACGGCGTTGAACGGAGCTTTGAAAAAGCAATTGAGTACTATCGGCTAGCGGCAGATCAAGGTGATGTTGAATCCATGGTCTCTCTAGGCACCATGTACGAAAAAGGCTGCGGCGTTGCAGTGCACCATGCCAACGCAATCCAGTACTATCAGCTTGCGGCGGCTCAGGGACATGCCCTCGCTCAATACAATTTAGGCGTCATGCATCAGAAAGGCGCTGGCGTTGTGCGCAATTATGTCAAGGCGGCTGAGTACTACGAACTAGCCGCTGAACAAGGCGATAACGAGGCGCAACGCAAGCTGGGGGAATTGTACAGGGACGGGAAAGGTGTCTTACCCGATGCGGAAAAGGCAATGCGCTGTTTTTGGAAGGCTAACCGGTCGACAAATGTCATCGATTTTTCCCATGCTGGCATTACCGACGAGATGATGCAGCATCTGCCTGGGTTGTTTGAAGAATTTGGTGCTTATATCCAGACGAACGAGCGCCTCGGGGTGACAAATCTCGACTTATCCATGAACTCCATGACGGATAACAGCGCCCCATTCATCGCGCTTATTCTCAGGCACACCAGGACCTTGACGGAGCTATCCATTGAATACTGCGGCATTACCGATCACGGCATGACACATATTCTCGATGCGCTTAAAAACTACAACACAAGTGTGGTTGACTTCGCGTTTTATGGCCTCAGCACAACGAATAAGGAAACGCTTGATACGCTCATTGAACAAAACAGGACCATCAACAAGATTCTGGGCGGGCTGGAGACTTGTTACCCTATGGAGGTCCCAAAAGCATTCGATATTCTGCCCATGGATATCTCACGCCAACTTCTGTCCACCATTGCAGTGGTGCATGCTAAAAACCCACCGCCTTCCAACATAATCAGTTTGATTGCTTCCCTTATTTTTCCTAAACCGGCAACCACCAGACAGGCGGTGGACGAAGCCTATAACTTTTTCATGAGCGATCCGGCCAGCACTTCGCGCAACGCAGGAATAAAACAGAAGCATTCCTGATTCCTGGTTTATTTATTCTGCATTGATGTTTTACCTGAGCCTCGATTTGCAGGCTTGCAGGGTATGACGAGCGGCAGCGCATTGCGCCATTGGCCAGTCGTGCCGAGCGATGGCCGTGTGCAAGTTATTCGAACGGGTTCGGCGGCCTGAATATCCAGTGCCGCCTTGCCGTTCGATTACAAGCTGTCAGCCGCACCCATGCCCGCCAGCCGCCTTCGCCACCATTGCCAGGTCGCGCCCGGCCTCCCGCCCGTGGCCCGCCGCGTCCAGCCGCGCCAGGTAATCTTCCCATAGCTCGGCCTGGTTGTTGCCCAGCCAGTACAGGTATTCCCATGAAAACATGCCGGTGTTGTGGCCGTCGTCGAAATGCGGCTGCACCGCATAATTGCCGACCGGCTCCAGCGCGGTCAGGTCGACGTTGCGCTTGCCGGTCTGCAGGGTTTCCTGGCCGGGGCCGTGGCCGCGCACTTCGGCCGACGGCGAATAGACGCGCAGCAGTTCGAAGGGCAGCGAGAAGCTGGCGCCGTCGTCGAAGGCGATGTCGAGCAGGCGCGACTGCCTGCGTACCGCGATCTCGGTCGGCGCCGGCGCGGGTGGGGTTTGCTTGGAGCCAGCCATGATGATTATTCCTCTGAAGTGGCGCGCGCCAGTGCGGCGCGCAATGCAGGCAGCGCGGCCAGGCGCGCGGCGAGCGCGCCGGCATCGGGCTGGCGCTGCGCGGCAGCCCAGACCGGCGACGGAAAATGCGCGTCGTCGTTAAAGCGCGGTATCACGTGCCAGTGCAGGTGCGGCGTCATGTTGCCCAGGCTGGCCAGGTTGATCTTGTCCGGGTTCAGGGTCTCCCTGAGCGCGGACTCGACCTTCATCACCATCTGCATCATCGCGCTGCGCGAGGCCGGCGGCAGGTCGGTCATTTCCTTCACGTGCGCATTCCAGATGACCCGGCAGAAGCCCGGGTACTGCGCATCGTCCACCAGCACCACGCGCAACTGCGCATCGCGATAGAGTTCCTCGCCGCCGCGGCCGTCGCACAGTTCGCAGCCGGTCGCCGCCGTGGCCGTCATACCAGCACCCGCTCGATGCCGCCGTTGTTGGCGCGGCCGACGTAGTCTTCCATCCAGCCCGCTCCCAGCAGGTGGCGCGCCATCTCGACGACGATGTAGTCGGCGGTAGTGCCCGAGTCCTCGTTGTAGCGCGACAGTCCCTGCAGGCAGGACGGGCAGGACGTCAGCACCTTGACGTCGCCGGTGAAGCCGTCGGCGCGCAGCTTGTCGGCGCCCTTCTCCATCTCGCTTTCCTTGCGGAAGCGGATCTGGGTCGACACGTCTGGACGGCTCACCGCCAGCGTGCCCGACTCGCCGCAGCAGCGGTCGTTCTTCTCGATCTTCTGCGCGTCCACCGTGGTGATCAGCGTGTTGACCGTCTTCAGCGGGTCCTGCAGCTTCATCGGGCTGTGGCAGGGGTCGTGGTACATGTAGCGCACGCCGCCGACGCCCTCGAGCTTCACGCCCTTCTCCATCAGGTATTCATGGATGTCGACGATGCGGCAGCCGGGGAAGATCTTCTCGAATTCATAGCCCTGCAGCTGGTCGTAGCAGGTGCCGCAGGACACGATGACGGTCTTGATGTCCAGGTAGTTCAGCGTGTTGGCCATCCGGTGGAACAGCACCCGGTTGTCGGTGATGATCTTCTCGGCCTTGTCGAAGTCGCCGGAACCGCGCTGCGGATAGCCGCAGCACAGGTAGCCCGGCGGCAGCACGGTCTGCACGCCGACGTTCCACAGCATCGCCTGCGTCGCCAGGCCGACCTGCGAGAACAGCCGCTCGGAACCGCAGCCCGGGAAGTAGAACACGGCCTCGGTGTCGGCGGTCGTGGTCTTCGGGTCGCGGATGATGGGGACGATCTTGTCGTCCTCGATGTCGAGCAGCGCCCGCGCGGTCTTCTTGGGCAGGTTGCCCGGCATCTTCTTGTTGATGAAGTGGATCACCTGCTCGCGCACCGGCGGCTTGCCGTGCGTGGCCGGCGGCGCCTTGGTCTGCTTCTTCGCGAACTTCTTCAGCACCTCGTTGCCGAGCCGCTGCGCCTTGTAGCCCCAGCCCATCATCACCTGGCGGGTGGCGTTGATGGTGGCCGGGTCGGTCGCGTTCAAGAAGAACATCGACGCGGTGGTGCCGGGGTTGAAGGACTTCTTGTCCATCTTCCGCAGCAGGTTACGCATGTTCATCGAGACGTCGCCGAAATCGATGTTGACCGGGCATGGCGTCACGCACTTGTGGCAGACCGTGCAATGGTCGGCCACGTCCTCGAACTCTTCCCAGTGCTTGATCGACACGCCGCGCCGGGTCTGCTCCTCGTACAGGAAGGCTTCGACCAGCAGCGAGGTGGCGAGGATCTTGTTGCGCGGCGAGTACAGCAGGTTGGCGCGCGGCACATGGGTCGCGCAGACCGGCTTGCACTTGCCGCAGCGCAGGCAGTCCTTGATGCTGTTGGCGATGGCGCCGATGTCGCTCTGCTGCATGATCAGCGACTCGTGGCCCATCAGGCCGAAGGACGGCGTGTACGCATTGCGCAGGTCCGAGTGCAGCGCCGGGTCGTTCAGCAGCTTGCCCTTGTTGAAGCGGCCTTCCGGGTCGACCCGGTGCTTGTAGTTGCGGAACTCGACGATCTCGTCCTCGGTCAGGAACTCGAGCTTGGTGATGCCGATGCCATGCTCGCCCGAGATCACGCCGTTGAGCGAGCGCGCCAGCGTCATGATGCGTGCCACCGCGGCATGCGCGTCCTGCAGCATTTCATAGTGGTCGGAATTGACCGGCAGGTTGGTATGGACGTTGCCGTCGCCCGCGTGCATGTGCAGCGCGACGAAGACCCGGCCGCGCAGCACCTTCTTGTGGATCGCCGTGCATTCGTCGAGCACCAGCTTGAACGCGCCGCCGTTGAAGATCTGGCGGAGACCGGCGCGCACGTCGCTCTTCCACGAGATGCGCACGGTGCGGTCCTGCGTCACGTCGAACAGGCTGGCGTCCGGCTGCTGCTGCAGCCGCTCGTCGAAGGCGGCCGCAAGCTTGTGCAGGCCCAGCACGTCGAGGTCGGCCCTGGCGTCGGCCAGCGGCTTGTCCATGTTGGACAGCAGGTAGGTCCAGCGCGCATGCACGCCGGCCAGCAGCTGCTCGGCCTGGCTGACCCGGTCCTCCAGCAGTTCGGCCGGCGGAATGCCGCCGCCCTCGGCGTCGTCGCTCTTGCCCAGCGGCAGGTTGCCCTTGGCGAAGAAGGCGCGCAGCTCATCCACCAGCTGCAGCTTGTTCCTGATCGACAGCTCGATGTTGATGCGCTCGATGCCGTCGGTGTACTCGCCCATCCGGTTCAGCGGGATCACCACGTCTTCATTGATCTTGAAGGCATTGGTGTGCTTGGCGATCGCGGCGGTGCGGGCGCGGTCCAGCCAGAATTTCTTGCGGCTCTCCGGGCTGACCGCGACGAAGCCTTCACCGACGCGGGTGTTGGCGATGCGGACCACTTCGGATGCCGCGCGCGCGACCGCGTCCTCGTCGTCGCCGACGATGTCGCCGAACAGCGCCATCTTGGGCAGCACGCCGCGCTTGCTCTTGGTCGCGTAGCCGACCGCGCGCAGGTAGCGCTCGTCCAGGTGTTCAAGGCCGGCCAGGATGGCGCCGCCCTTTTTCGTCTCGGCGTCCAGGTAGTCCTTGATCTCGACGATGGACGGGATCGCGTCGCGCGCCTGGCCGAAGAATTCCAGGCACACCGTGCGCGTGTGCTTCGGCATCTTGTGCAGGATCCAGCGGCCGGACGTGATCAGGCCGTCGCAGCCTTCCTTCTGGATGCCGGGCAGGCCGGACAGGAACTTGTCGGTCACGTCCTTGCCCAGGCCTTCCTTGCGGAACACGCTGCCGGCCACTTCGATGATCTCGGAACGGAAGGGCTGGTTACTGCGGCCGCGCGCGGCCGGCTTGGTCCACTCCAGGCGGAACTTCACCACCTTGGCGTCATGGATCTTGCCGAGGTTGTGCTCCAGCCGGGTGACTTCCAGCCAGTCGCCGTTCGGGTCCACCATGCGCCAGCTGGCGAGGTTGTCGAGCGCAGTGCCCCACAGCACGGCCTTCTTGCCGCCGGCATTCATCGCGATATTGCCGCCGATGCAGGACGCCTCGGCCGAGGTCGGGTCCACCGCGAACACGAAGCCGGCTTTTTCCGCCGCGTCCGACACCCGCTTGGTGACGACGCCCGCGCCGGTGAAGATGGTCGCGTACTCGCGGTCGACGCCGGGCAGCATGGTCATCTCGACCTCGCCCAGCTGTTCCAGCTTTTCGGTGTTGATGACGGCCGACAGCGGCGTCAGCGGGATCGCGCCGCCGGTATACCCGGTGCCGCCTCCGCGCGGGATGATGGTCAGCCCCAGCTCGATGCAGCCCTTGACCAGGCCGGCCATTTCCTCTTCGCTGTCCGGCGTCAGCACCAGGAACGGGTATTCGACGCGCCAGTCGGTGGCGTCGGTCACGTGCGAGACGCGCGACAGGCCGTCGAACTTGATGTTGTCCTTCTCGGTATAGCGTCCCAGCACCTTCACCGCGCGGCGGCGCAGGTCGTAGGTCTGGCGGAATTCCTCGCCGAAGTCGGCAACCGCGCGGCGCGCGGCCGTCAGCAGCGTCTCGACCGCGCTGCTGCGCTGCTGGGGGTTCATCTCGCCGCCCTCGGCATGCTCGGCGACATCCGCGCTCAACCGGCGCTTGTCCACTTCTGCCAGCCTGTGGTTGAGCGCATCGATCAATGCCTGGCGCCGCTTCGGGTTGTCCAGCAGGTCGTCCTGCAGGTAGGGATTGCGCCGCACCACCCAGATATCGCCCAGCACTTCGTACAGCATGCGGGCCGAGCGCCCGGTCTGGCGCGCGCCGCGCAGCGCGTCCAGCAATTGCCAGGATTCCTCCCCCAGCAGCCGGATCACGATTTCACGGTCGGAGAACGACGTGTAGTTATACGGAATTTCCCGCAAGCGGGTGGGCGCGGCGCCGGGCGGCGCGTCGGACAACAGGGCCTGGATTTGTGCTGGGGCGTTCATCTGGAAGGGGTACCGGGAGGGCTGACGCGAAAGGCGCATTTTAGCGTATTGCGCACTATCGGGCTGTCCGGGGAAATGGCGCCGGGGCGGCCGCCCGGAAAAGCAGGGCCATGCCGGTTTGCAGCCGGTTTGAAGCGACGCAATTCGTCCCGGCACAATCGAAAAATGGCAATGTGCCGGCGCCGCTCCTGGCAATGCGGAATTTCCTGTTGACGCCATTTATCCGGCTTTTAAGAACCGGATGGAAATAACGATGCGGCTTTATATTGGAATGAACCGGGCAGGCGGCGCTTTATCCGATTTTGCCGCGCAAACGCCGGGCGTCACGTTTTTAATAAGGACGGCCTGTCGATTGCGACAGGCCGGCGGCGCTTCACTTTAATTCGGCGTGGACGACCCGCCAGCCTCGTGCCACCCGATTGCCGGAACGCATGCGCTCAAGACTTGGGGACAAGCGGCGGACCGTCATGAAACACATAGTCAGCCATCTTTTTCGCGCCGCCCGGTTCGGAGAGTTCCGCTGCAATGCTGACGAGCGCGCCGCCGACGCCGGTGCCGTAGAAGAATCCCATCAACGCCCTTCCAAAATCGTCGCCGGCGCCGCCGGCCGCGACGAGGTCGAGCTGGGATTCCGTCAGTGGCCTCGTGTCAGGCGATCCGGCGGTCGATTCGAGGAATTGGTTCTGGTCGGCGGTATCGAATGGAATATTGCGGGCAGCGGCAATTTCGCCCAGCCATGTCATTCTTTCGGCAATATCCGGCGTCGACTGTAGTTTTTCCTGCAGGCCGGGATCCTGTTTAATGACATCTTTTAATGCTTCCAGCGCTTTTAAATTAATGGCCACTTGCTGCTCCTTCGAGAAAATTTGGTCATTGCCCGGGATTTCTGCATCCCGGACAGCCCGATTCCAGATGCGGGGAATCGCGGGCTTCTCATTGGAACCGGCCATTACGGCAATACCAAATTCTGATTGCTCATTACTTTCAATGCTTATCCAATTATTCAATCTGGAACAAGCCAGGCATAAAACCTACTAGGCGCCGATCCCGTTTCAGGGCGGCCGGGCCTACAGCATGTTGACGATCCGCTGCCAGAATCCGTCCGGCACATAGAGCAGCGCCGTGGTCACGCAGACGTAGCGCAGGAATTTGCCGATCGCCATGTAGGCGACGCTGGGCCAGAACGGCAGCCGCAGCCAGCCGGCCACCGTGCAGATCGGGTCGCCGACGCCGGGCAGCCAGGACAGCAGCAGCGTCTTGGCGCCGTACCGTTCGAGCCAGTGGAACCAGCGCGTCCTGCGCTCCCTGGCGAACACCTGCTTGGCGCTGTAGCCGAGCGCGTAGTTGACCATGCCGCCCAGGGTATTGCCGACGGTTGCCACCAGGATGACCGGCCAGAACAGGGTGTCGTTGCCCTTGATGACCGCGAAGACCGCCGGCTCGGAACCCATCGGTATCAGCGTTGCCGAGACCAGGCTGATAAAGAACACGGAAGTCAGCCCGACAACCGGGGCGGAAAGGAAATCAAGTAGCCATTGGATTGCAGACAGGATCATTCGATGTCGGGAAGCGCCCGCTTGGAAAATTGTTGGTGACGCATGCCGCCGCAGGCATGCGCCGGGGCGGTCCCGTCAAGGGGCGTCCATTATAATGTGTTGCTTTGCCGAACACGCCGCACCCTCCGCCAGGAAGCCATGACCACCGATTACCTGAAGAAAATCCTGACCGCCCGCGTCTACGACGTCGCCATCGAATCGCCGCTGGAGTTCGCGTCCAGCCTGTCCGAGCGCACCGGCAACCGCATTTACTACAAGCGCGAGGACATGCAGAGCGTGTTCAGCTTCAAGCTGCGCGGCGCCTATAACAAGATGGCGAACCTGACGCCGGCGCAACTGAAGCGCGGCGTCATCTGCGCGTCCGCCGGCAACCATGCGCAGGGCGTCGCGCTGTCGGCGTCGCGGCTGGGCTGCAAGGCGCTGATCGTGATGCCGACGACCACGCCGCAGGTGAAGATCGACGCGGTCCGGGCGCGCGGCGGCGACGTGGTGCTGCACGGCGAATCCTACAGCGACGCGTATGCACACGCGCTGACGCTGGAGAAGAAGCAGAAGCTGACCTTCGTCCACCCGTTCGACGACCCCGACGTGATCGCCGGCCAGGGCACGATCGCGATGGAAATCCTGCACCAGCATTCCGGCCCGATCCACGCGATCTTCGTGGCCATCGGCGGCGGCGGGCTGATCGCCGGCATCGCCGCGTATGTGAAGGCGGTGCGGCCCGAGATCAAGGTGATCGGCGTGCAGACCACCGACTCCGACGCGATGGCGCAGAGCCTGGCCGCCGGACGCCGGATCACACTGCCCGACGTCGGCCTGTTTTCCGACGGCACCGCGGTCAAGCTGGTCGGCGAGGAAACCTTCCGGCTGGCGAAGATGTATGTCGACGACATCATCGTGGTCGACACCGACGCCGTCTGCGCGGCGATCAAGGACGTATTCCAGGATACCCGCAGCATCCTGGAGCCGGCCGGCGCGCTGTCGATCGCCGGCGCCAAGGCGTATATCGAGCGCGAGCGGCTGGCGAAGCGGCCGCTGAAGAACGAGACCCTGGTCACGATCGCCTGCGGCGCCAACATGAACTTCGACCGGCTGCGGCTGGTGGCGGAGCGGGCCGAGGTCGGCGAGGCGCGCGAGGCGGTGTTCGCGGTGACCATCCCGGAGCAGCGCGGCAGCTTCCGCCGCTTCTGCGAACTGATCGGCGCGCGCAGCGTGACCGAATTCAATTACCGGATCAGCGGCGAGGCCGAGGCACACGTGTTCGTCGGCCTGCAGATCGCCAACCGCGAGGAGCCGGGCAAGATCGCGAAGGCCTTCGAGAAACAGGGCTACCGCACGCTGGACCTGACGCACGACGAGCTGGCCAAGATGCACATCCGCCACCTGGTGGGCGGCAAGAGTCCGCTGGCGCAGGACGAGATGCTGTACCGCTTCGAGTTCCCGGAACGCCCGGGCGCGCTGCTGCGCTTCCTCGACAGCATGGCGCCGAACTGGAACATCAGCCTGTTCCACTATCGCAACCAGGGCGCCGATGTCGGCCGCATCCTGGTCGGGCTGCAGGTGCCGAAGAAGGAAATGAAAGCCTTCCGCGCGTCGCTGGCGAGCCTCGGCTACCGCTACTGGGACGAGAACGACAACCCGGCCTACAAGCTGTTCCTGTAAGCCGCTGTCAGACCCGCGTCAGCGGAATCTGGCAAAATGCCCGCTTTTCGCCGAGTTCCGTTGCCATGACTACGCCAGACACGCCGCAAGATTCGCCGCTGGGCAAGCCCGCTACCTACAAGAGCGAGTACGATGCCGCCCTGCTGTTTCCCATCGCGCGCCAGGGCAAGCGCGACGAGCTGGGCCTGACGGGCACGCTGCCGTTTTTCGGCATCGACATCTGGAATGCCTATGAAGTCTCGTGGCTGAACATGCGCGGCAAGCCGCAGATCTGCATCGCCAGCTTCATGATCCCGGCCGACTCGCCGAACATCGTCGAATCCAAGTCGTTCAAGCTCTACCTGAATTCCTTCAACCAGACCCGGCTGGGAGGCACCGATGCGCTGCTCGAACTGCTGCGCGCCGATTTGTCGGCCGCCACCGGCGCGCCGGTGCAGGTGACGCTGACCCTGCCGGAGGATTTCGGCAAGCAGAAAATCGGCACGCTCGACGGCCTGCTGCTGGACCGGCTGGAGATCGAGGTCGACCAGTACACGCCGGACATCGCCCTGCTGAAAACCGCGAGCGAGGAAGCGCCGGTCGAGGAAGTGCTGGTTTCGCACCTGCTCAAGTCCAACTGCCTGGTGACCGGCCAACCTGACTGGGGTAGCGTGCAGATCCGTTATGTCGGGCCGGCAATCGATCAAGAGGGCCTGCTCAAGTACCTGATAGGCTATCGCAATCACAATGAATTCCACGAGCAGTGCGTCGAACGGATCTTCATGGACCTGATGCGGCATTGCCGGCCGCAAAAGCTCGCGGTCTATGCCCGCTTTACGCGCCGCGGCGGCCTGGACATCAATCCGTGGCGCAGTAACTTTTCCACCGGCCAGCGTCCTTCCAACGCCCGTTTGCCGAGGCAGTAGACGACAGCCTGGAGCATCGTATATTTTGCATCGGAAACATTTCCTAAATACATTGCCTCGCTGACGCTTCGCGTATAAAGTGCGACTGGAAACACGCCAGGTCACACCCATATACGAGGACAGCGGCCATATCGAGGCCGCCCTGGCATAGGTGGACTGCGCGCTACGCGGCCCTGCCTATAATCCGCAGCGACGAGCCACTTATATTGCGCATCGCATCATGACCCATTTCAGCCAAATCCTCCCTCTCGAAAACGTCGTGCTTGATATGGACGTGTCGAGCAAGAAACGCACTTTCGAACAGGCGGGATTGATTTTCGAAAACAATTTCGGCATTGCCCGCTCGGCGGTGTCGGACAACCTGTTCGCCCGCGAACGGCTGGGTTCCACCGGGCTAGGTCACGGCGTTGCCGTGCCGCACGGCCGCATCAAGGGCCTGAAGGCGCCGATTGCCGCATTCGTCCGGCTTGCCGCGCCCATCCCGTTCGAGTCTCCCGACGGCCAGCCGGTCAGCCTGCTGACCTTCCTGCTGATTCCGGACAATGTGACCCAGCAGCACCTCGAAATACTGTCGGAGATTGCCGAAATGTTTTCCGACGACGCCTTCCGCGCCGGGCTGCTGCAGGACCCGGACGCACAGTCCGTGCACCAGCGCATCGTAGGCTGGCAATCCAGCATGCAGAACGTCGCCTGATCGACCCACCCTACCCGCGCCCGCCAGATGCCGCTCTCCACTCCCCTGTCGATCCAGCAGCTGTATGACGATAACCGCGAAGCGCTGCAACTCGGCTGGTTTGCCGGCTTTCCCGGCGGCGAGCGGCTGATCTCGGGCGACGCCGCGTCGGCGGCGGACCAGGTCGGCCACCTGAACCTGATCCACCCGGGCCGCATCCAGGTGTTCGGCCACCAGGAAACCGCGTACTACAAGAAGCTGTCGCCGCTGTCGCGCCAGCACCAGACCGAGGAGCTGGTGGCCGGATCGCCGCCGGCCTTCATCATTGCGCAGGGCCTGGAAACGCCGGCCTACATCCTGGCGATCTGCGACGAAAAGAATATCCCGCTGTTCTCCACGCCGCTGCCGGCCGCGCAGGTGATCGACTACCTGCGGGTCTACCTGTCCAAGAAACTGGCGCAGCGCATCACGATGCATGGCGTCTTCATGGACGTGCTCGGTGTTGGCGTGCTGATCACCGGCGAGTCGGGCCTCGGCAAGAGCGAACTGGGGCTGGAGCTGATTTCACGCAACCACGGGCTGGTGGCGGACGACGTGGTGGAATTCGCCCGGATCGCGCCGCACATGATCGAGGGCCGCTGCCCGACGCTGCTGCAGAACCTGCTGGAAGTGCGCGGCCTCGGCCTGCTGGACATCCGCACGATCTTCGGCGAGACCGCGGTGCGCCGCAAGATGCGGCTGAAGCTGATCGTGCACCTGGTCCGGCGCAGCACGCTGGAAGAGAACTATGAGCGGCTGCCGCTGCATTCGCAGACCGAGGAAGTGCTGGGGCTGCCGATACGTAAGGTGGTGATCCCGGTCGAGGCCGGCCGCAACCTCGCGGTGCTGCTGGAAGCCGCGGTGCGCAACACCATCCTGCAGCTGCGCGGCATCGACACGCTGAAGGATTTCATGGAGCGCCAGCAGAAGGCGATGGACGACGACGCCTAGCGTATTCGCCCGCCTAGGCCGGAGGCGCTTTACGGTATGATCCTGAAATGCGCATCCTTATCATCACCGGCATTTCCGGCTCCGGCAAATCCATCGGACTGGCAGCTCTCGAAGATGCCGGTTATTTCTGTGTAGACAACCTTCCGCCGACGCTGCTGCGGGCGCTGGTGGAGACCCGGCAAAAGGATGGCGCCGCCAAGCTGGCGGTTGCCGTCGACGCCCGCAGCGCGCTGTCGCTGGCCGAACTGCCGGCCGACATCCGCTGGCTGAAGCAGCAGGGGCACGATGTCAAGGTCCTGTTCCTGACCGCCAAGACCGAGTCGCTGATCACCCGTTTTTCCGAGACCCGCCGCAGCCACCCGCTGTCGCACCGCGAGGCGACCGACAAGAGCCCGACCGACAGGCCGACGCTGGTCGAATGCATACGCCGCGAGCGCGAGATGCTGGCCGACATCGAGGGCCTGGGCCAGGTGATCGACACGTCCGGGCTGTCGGCCAACAAGCTGCGCGCCTGGATCAAGGACCTGGTGGGCAGCGACCATACGCCGCTGACGCTGCTGTTCGAGTCGTTCGCGTTCAAATATGGCGTGCCGCTCGACGCCGACCTGGTGTTCGACGTGCGCATCCTGCCGAACCCGTATTACGACCTGGCGCTGCGCCCGCTGACCGGGCGCGACGAGCCGGTCATCCATTTCCTCGACGCGCTGCCCGAGGTCGCCGACCTGATGGCCGACATCCGGCATTTCGTCGAGAAATGGCTGCCTTCCTTCAAGAACGACAATCGCAGCTACCTGACCGTCGCCATCGGCTGCACGGGCGGCCAGCACCGTTCCGTCTATTTCGTCGAAAACCTGGCGGCGCATTTCCACGACGCGGCCAGGGTGCTCAAGCGCCATCGCGAACTGGACTAAACCTACCTCTCCCGACCATGTCCGACCAAGCCTGGCTGCCGCTCTTTCCTCTCGACACCGTGCTGTTTCCGGGCGGCGTGCTGCCGCTGAAGATCTTCGAGGCGCGCTATATCGACATGGTGCGCGACTGCATGAAGCGCGACGCGCCGTTCGGCGTGGTGCGCATCAAGTCGGGCAAGGAAGTGGGCGCGGCGGCCGAGCCAGACCGCATCGGCTGCCTCGCGCATATCGTCGAATGGGACATGCCCGATCTCGGCCTGCTGATGCTGCAGACCAGCGGCAGCCAGCGTTTCCGCATCCTGGAGACGCGGGTGCTGCCCGACCAGCGGATCGAGGCGATCACCGAGCCGATACCGGACGACGCCGAAGTCCCCGCCAGCATCGAACTGGTAGCCTGCGCGCGGGCATTGAAAACCGTGATCGAGGATATTACCGAGGCGGCCGGCGACGGCGGCTTCCGGCCCTTCCCTGCCGAACTGCGCCTGGACAGCGCCTGCTGGGTCGGCAACCGCTGGTGCGAGATCCTGCCGATTTCCACGCTGGCCCGGCAAAAGCTGCTGGAGCTGACCGATGCGCAGACCCGGCTTGGCATCGTCCACCAGTACCTGCTGCAGCACGGCATCATCGAAAAAACCACCGGCTACTCCTGATCGCATTCCCCGCCTCCGGGCGGCGCGTGATGTACCTGGGCCGGAATCAGGCCTTGGCCGGGACGCCCGCGACAGGCCCGGCCGACTTCCCGGACCAGGCGACGAGCGGCACCGCCACGGCCGCCGCCAGCGCGATCGCCGCCGCCACATAGCCGATGTTGCCGGCACCCCAGGCCGGGATGCTGGCCCCGCCGACGACCGCGCCGAGCGCGATGCCGGCATTGGCCGCCGAGACGTTGAGCGTGCCGGCCAGCGCCTGCGCATGGGACGCGGCCTTCATCACGCGGATCTGGCAGACCGGATAGAGCGCCGTATTGGCGATGCCCCAGACCGCCAGCGCGACGGCCAGCCAGACCAGGTTGCCGGCCGCCATCATCGCGAAGGCCATGCCGCCGGCCAGCACGACGCTGAAGGCGGCGGTCGTCGCCAGCGGATGCCGGTCGACCCACTTGCCGCCCATCCAGTTGCCGACCAGGCCGACCGCGCCGAATCCCATCAGCCACCATCCGACCCGGGCCGGCGCGATCCCGGCCACCGTTTCCAGCGTGTCGGCCAGGTAGGTATAGGCGGTGAACATGGCGGTAAACACCACGACCGACAGCGCGACATTGGCGAGAAAGTAAGGATCGCGCAGGATGCGCGCCTGTTCGGCCAGCCGCATGCGCTGCGACGCCCGCTGCGCCGGCATGCACCACTGCAGCAGGATGGCGACGAGCAGGGAAAGCGCGGCCAGCGCGTAGAACGCGCCGCGCCAGCCGATGGCGTCGGCGGCCAGGGTGCCGAGCGGGATGCCGAACAGCATCGCGGCGGATATGCCCAGGTAGACCGTCGAGACCGCGCGGCCGGCGCGTTCCGGCCCTGCCAGCTGTGCAGCCGTTTCGCTGGCCGTGCCCCAGAACACCGGCAGCGCCAGCGCCGGAACGATGCGGGCGATCGCCAGTATCCACAGGTTGGGCGCCACCGCGGCGAGCGCATTGGCGCCCGCGAAAAGCAGCAGGATCGCGACGAACAGGCGTTTCCTGTCGATATGCGACAGCCACGCGGTCAACAGCGGCCCGGACAGCATCACGACGACCGCGAACAGCGTGACGAGCTGCCCGGCGGTGGAAATCGGGATGGCGAGGTCGCGCGCCAGCGCAGGCAGCAGGCCGACGATCAGGAACTCGGTCGTCACGATGACGAAGGCCGCGACTGCCAGGATCAGGGTGGCCAGCGCCGGCCCGCGCGCGGCGGAAGGTCCGCCGGCGCTGTCGGCCGGCAGGGATTCGGGATGGGACATGGTGGGTGAAGCTCCTGGAGGAAAGGCGGTCCAGCAGCATATTGAAGAACTGGATTCTTATCTCCGATATATTTTCTATAGACTATGGAATTAAATTCCTATATCTCTGATCGGCAACATGATCCAGTCCGAGCGCCTCAAGGGCATAGAAGCATTCGTCGCCACGGCCGACGCAGGAAGTTTCACCGCCGCGGCCGGGCAGCTGCACCTGACCAATTCCGCCGTCGGCAAGGCGGTTGCCCGGCTCGAGGAACGGCTGAACACGCGGCTGTTCGACCGCACGACGCGCCGACTTGCGCTGACCGACGCCGGCAATGCCTTCTACCGCATCTGCGTGCGTGTGCTCGGCGAGCTGGAAAGCGCCGAGCAGGTGCTTGCCGCCGAACAGCTGGAGCCGTCGGGCCGCCTGCGGGTGGACCTGCCGGCCACTTTCGGCCGCCTGAAGGTCCTGCCGCTGCTGCTGTCCTTTTGCGAACTGCATCCGGCGGTGCAGCCCCATATCTCGTTTACCGACCGCATCGTCGATATCAGCGACGAAGGCATCGACGTGGCCGTGCGCATCGGCGGGCCGGAAGCCTGGCCGGCAAGCGTCGGGCACCGCTTCCTGGGCGCCGAGCGACGGATCTTCTGCGCGTCGCCCGGCTACCTGGCGCGACGCGGCGCGCCCCGCACGCTGGACGAGGCGGCCGCGCATGACGCGGTGACTTATGGGACGGCGGATGGCGCCGCCAGCCCCTGGCTGATTGCACGGGGCAATGCGCCGGTCGAACGCCGCGCCGTCGAAGGCCGCATCGTGGTCGGCAATGCCGAGGCCCAGGTGGCGGCTGTGCTCGCCGGCTTCGGCATTGCGCAGCTTGCAACCTGGCTGGTCGACGACCACCTGCGGGAAGGCCGGCTCGTGCAGATCCTGCCGGACTGGGCGGCGGACGGGCTGCCGCTGCACCTGGTCTGGGCGCGCAGCCGGCAGCTGCTGCCCAAGGTCGACGGCCTGCTGGCCTATCTGGCCGACACGCTCATCATCCGCTGACGGCGCAGCAGCGATGCCGGCCTGGAAGACAGGGGGACCGCCGCCAGTGAAACATGATAAGTTTCTCCGGCTTTAACATTTCACCGCCAGATGCCGGGCAATCAAGCATCCCATCGACACATTAGAAGACCAATGACAAAACTCACTTCCCTTGCCGCCTCCCTTGCATCCTCTTTTGCCCTGCTCGCCGCCACCGCGGCCCATGCGCAGCAGGCGCAACCCGTAGTCACGCTGATCGCCACCGGCGGCACGATCGCAATGAAGATCGACCCCGTGAAGAAAGCCCCGGTCCCGGCGATCTCCGGCGATGACCTGCTCGCCACCGTTCCCGACGTCGCCAAGTATGCGAAGGTCGAGGTCAACAATATTTCCAATGTCCCGTCCGACTACATGGATCCTGCCCGCTGGGTGCAGCTGACCAAGGCGGTCCAGGACGCGCTGGCGCGCCCCGAGGTGGCCGGCGTCATCGTTTCGCACGGCACCGATACGCTGGAGGAAACCGCCTACTGGCTCGACCTGACGGTGAAGTCCGACAAGCCGGTGGTGCTGATCGGCGCGCAGCGCAATGCCTCCGAACCGGACTTCGACGGCCCGCACAACCTGCTCGGCGCGGTGCGGATCGCCGTCGACCCGCAGGCAAAATCCAGGGGCGTCATGCTTGCCATGAACAGCCAGATCAATGCCGCCCGCGACGTCACCAAGACCCATACGTCCAGCGTCGAGACCTTCAAGTCCGGCGATTTCGGTTTCCTCGGCGTGGTCGATTTCGACCGCGTCACCTTCTCGCGCAGCCCGCTGCGCCGCCAGTTCGTGCCGGTGCGCACCGACAAGATGCCGGACGTGGAAATCGTCTCGATGTACGGCGGCGCCGACGGCAAGCTGCTGCGCTCGGCAGTGGACAATGGCGCGAAGGGCATCGTGGTGCAGGCGCTGGGCTGGGGCAACATGAACATCCCGATGTTCAACGCGGTCAAGTACGCGCTGTCGAAGAACGTGCCGGTCGTGATCTCGACCCGGGTGCCCAATGGCCGGGTGCTGCCGAATTACGGTTTCGAGGGCGGTGGCAAGACGCTGGCGGACGCCGGCGCGGTGATGGCCGACGACCTGTCGCCGGCCAAGGCGCGCATCCTGCTCATGCTGCTCCTGCAGGACGGCGTCGGCGGCCAGCGCGACCTGCAAGCCGCATTCAGCCGGTAACTTCCAGCCGCTGACTTCCAGCCGCCGATCGCCGGCGGCGCATTTGTTCGGCGGACCGAGGCGGCTTAAACCCCGCCGCGCTTGGCCAGGTACATCGCCTCGTCCGCCCGCTTGAGCAGCGCTTCGCCGCTGCTTCCATGCTCCGGGTAGAACGCGATGCCGATGCTGGGCAGCACCTGGAGCAGGTGCGGGCCGACCTGCACCGGCTGGCTCAGCGCCTCGTGGATCTTGGCGGCGACGGCGGCCGCGTTCGCCGCCAGTCCGGCGCTCTCCAGCAGCACCACGAACTCGTCGCCGCCGAGGCGGGCGACCGTGTCGGAATCGCGCACGCAGGTCTTCAGCCGGCGCGCAACCTCCTGCAGCAGCGCGTCGCCGGCGGCATGGCCGAACGAGTCGTTGACCTCCTTGAACTTGTCGAGGTCGAGATACAGCAGGGACAGCCGGCCCTGGCTGCGGCGCAGGCGCGCGAGCGCGGTCTCCAGCCTGTCGTAGAACAGCCGCCGGTTGGGCAGGCCGGTCAGCTGGTCATGGTTAGACGCATGATTCAGCCTCTCATGCAGCCGTATGCGTTCCACCGCGCTGGCGATCTGCGTCGAGATGAAGCGCAGCAGCTCCTTGTCTTTCTCGGTGTAGCAGGCGTGGGTCAGCAGGCTTTTCAGGAACACCGCGCCGATCGCGCCATGCTGCGTGGACAGCGGCACCGCCAGCCAGCACAGCGTGCCGCCGGCGACCAGGTCCTGCACCTCGGCGGCAAAGCCGGCGGCTGTCTGCGGCGTCAGCAGCAGCGGCTGCCCGGTGCGCTGCAGTTCCGCATACATCAGCGCGGTGGCCGGCTCGAAGTGGGCCGGCTGCGTGTCGTCCTCGTCCAGCCGGTAGGGAAAGGACAGGCTGCCGGCATCATGCAGGCCCACGCTGAAATTGCGCGCGGGCAGCAGGCCGTCGATGATCCGGTGTATCCGTTCGCACAGGTCGGGCAGCCCCTCGGCCGCATGGGTGGCTTCCGAGATCGCATACAGGGCGACCTGCATCGATTCCGCCTGCCGGCGCGCGGTGACGTCGCGCGCCACGGCGATGCGCAGCTGGTCCTTTTCCGACCAGCGCGCGGTCCACATGATGGTCACCAGTTCGCCGTCCTTGCGGACATAGCGGTTCTCGAAATAAAACTGCTCGTCGCCCGCCATGACCCTGGCGGCCGCGGCCAGCGTGCGCTCCCGGTCGGCGGGCGCGACCAGATCGATCATCGGACGGCCGACCAGTTCCTGCTGCGTGTAGCCGAAAATACGTTCGCAGGCGGCGCTGACATAGACGAAACGCCCGTCGGTATCGACCGCGCATATCGCATCGAGCAACAAGTCGATAAATCCGGTCGGCTCATAGCTGGTCCTTGTTTCAATCTGCATTCATCACCTGGGAAGTTGCGTCCTTGTCAGCAGGGCTGGCAAGGCTCCCGGTGCAAATGCGCCCGGAAACTGCCAACATTTTCATGATGGCATGAATTTGCATGCACTTGGGCACGACCTGCGATGGTAATCGCGGCGTTTATGTTCGATCACCGGCATTACCAACCTTTTGATGTACAGCAAGTGCCTACCCGGCCAGGCTTTTACATTGGAAAGGACGCCAGTTTCCGATGGTCCATCGCTGTCGCCGGTCCTGCATCCCGCCATTCCACGGCCGGACAGGCCGGGCAAGGGGGGCAGACCTGCCGCTGCAGGACCCCGATGACAACAGGCAGGCACGGAGCCAACCGCATGACGACTGCCGACGACAGCAACAGCCGCTTGCCGCAACCGAAGCCACCGGCGCAAACGCCGGTGCCAGTGCCGCTGTCGCTGTCCGGCCGCGAGACCGGAGCCAGGCTGCCGTCGCTGCTGAACCCGGTCATGCGCGGCGGCGGCCTGGACGATCCTTTTCTCCCCGCTGGTTTCCTGACGCCGGTCAGGACCTGGGACGTCGACCCGCTGGCGCGCGGCGCCGCCCTGGCCGATGGCGCGGCCGAGCAGCGGCACGATGCCGGCGCCGACGAAGTGGTGGTGCTGGAGCTGACCGACGGCAGCATCTTCATCAGCAGCGCGGCCCGCCTGCAGGCGACGCTGCAAGTGAGCCGGCCGCAATTGCTGGCGCCGGACGGCACGGTGCTGCTGGAGAAACTGCGGGTCGAGGGCGCACAGGCGCGCGGCCTGCTCGGCGAGGCGGCCGGCGGGCTGCTGCGCCGGGTCAGCACGCTGGTGGTCGGCCGCACCGACCCGGTGCTGGAACAGGCGGCGCGGCTGGCCCGCCCGGTCGAACTCGGCATCAGCTGGGCCGGCACCAGGGCGCTGATGATGGCCATCGAAAGCCGGCTGTCCGACCCCGGCCCCGGCCTTTATCGCTGGAACGGCGCCGACAGCGCCGGCCCCGCGCTGCGGCCGGCTGCCTTCGGCGACGGCGGCGCGCAGCCGGACCCGGCGCGCTCTCCCATCCTCGTCTTCATCCACGGCACCGCGTCCAGCACGCTGGGCAGCTTCGGCGACCTGCGCGGCGCCAATCCTGCGCTGTGGTCGGCGCTGGAGCAGCGCTATCCCGGCGGCCTCTACGGTTTCGAGCACCGGACGCTGTCGGAAAGCCCGATCGAGAATGCGCTCCAGCTGGCCGCGGCGCTGCCGGCCGGCGCCCAGGTCAGCCTGGTGTCGCATTCGCGCGGCGGCCTGGTGGCCGACCTGCTGTGCCTGGGCGACTTCGACGCGCTGATCGGCGACTATGCGTATGCGTTCGAAGGCACCGGCGACGCTGATCCGGCCGAGGCGGCGCGGGTGCTGGCCGAACTGGCCGGCGCGCACAAGGAGCAGCGGGTGCAGCTGCGCCAGCTGGCCCGGCTGCTGCGCGAGAAGCGGCTGCAGGTCCAGCGCTATGTGCGCTGCGCCAGCCCGGCCCAGGGCACGCGGCTGGCCAGCGGCAACTTCGACCTGTTCCTGTCGGGCATCCTGACCCTGATCGGCCAGGTGCCGTACTTCTTCGGCAATCCGCTGTATTCGGCCTTCAAGCGCGTGGTCATCGAGATCGCCCGCAACCGCACCAACCCGCACCTGGTGCCCGGCATCGAGGCGATGCTGCCGGATGCGCCGATGGCCAGGCTTCTGCGGGACGCGCCGCCGCGGCTGCCGCTGCAGATGGCGCTGATCGCCGGCGACATCGAGGGCGGCAACCTGCTGAAGCGGCTGGGCGTGCTGCTGACCGACTTCCTGCTGTTCGAGAATGTCGACAACGACCTGGTGGTCGACACCGCGTCCATGCTCGGCGGCATCGCGCCGCACAGCGCGGCGCGCGTGCTGTTCGACCGCGGCGCCGACGTCTCGCATTTCCGCTATTTCGACAACGACGACACCCGTTCCGCGCTGCGCGACTGGCTGGTGGCCGCCGACCCGGCGCAGCTGGCGGCATTCCAGCCGCTGCAGGCCGGCTTCACCAGCATGGACGCCGCCGGCATCGTCGCATCCCGCGGCGGGCCGCCGCTGCCGGACCGGCCGGTGGTGGTGGTGCTGCCCGGGGTGATGGGCTCCACCTTGCGGGTGAACGGCGACGACCGGGTCTGGTTCGACCTGCCCGACCTGATCGCCGGCGGCCTGGAAAAGATAGGCTGGGACCGGCAGCAGGTGGAAGCCGAGACGCTGTGGGACCGCTATTACGGCAGCCTGTGCGCCTACCTGGCCAAGAGCCACCGGGTGCAGCCGTTCGCCTACGACTGGCGGCAGCCGCCGGACGTGCTGGGCGAGCGCCTCGGCGAATTCCTCGACGCGCTGATGAAGGAAACGCAGCAGCCGGTGCGGCTGCTGGCGCACAGCATGGGCGGCCTGGTGGTGCGCGCCTGCGCGGCCCGGCGGCCCGGCGTGATGGACATGCTGATGCAGCGCGACGGCGCGCGCCTCGTCATGCTGGGCACGCCCAACCAGGGCGCCTGGTCGATGGTGGAAAACCTGCTGGGCAAGGGCAGCACGCTGCGCACGCTGATCCGGCTCGACCTGCAGCACGACATGCAGCAGGTGCTGGACATCGTCGCCGCCTTTCGCGGTCCGCTGGCGCTGCTGCCGCGGCCCGGCTTCAGGGACATGTTCCAGGGCCAGCCAGACGGCGGCGGCGACTATGCGCTGCAGGACAGCGCCACCTGGGCCGCGTTCAGGGACAAGGTGCGCGACTTCTGGTTCGGCGACCATCATTCGGCGCTGCCCGCCCAGCAGGCGCTGGACGACGCATCATGGCTGTGGCGGCAGGATGCCGCATCCTCCCCGGACGGACGGCCGACGCTGCCGGCGACATGGGCCGCCAAGAGCATCTACGTGCATGGCGTGGCGGCCACCACGCCATGCGGCGTGCGCGAGGAAGGCGGCCGGCTGAAGATGGTCGGCACCAGCCGCGGCGACGGCACCGTGACCTGGGAGTCGGGACGCATCGGCGGCATCGGCAGCTTCTACTACATGCCGGCCGCGCACGGCGACCTGCCGGCCACCGCCGACTACTTCCCGGCGCTGGCCGAGCTGCTGGCGGGCGGCGCGACCGCCGCCCTGGCGCAGCAGCCGCCGGCGCTGCGCGACGCGCTGCAGGCGCTGCCGGTCACCTACGACGCCGGCCCGCCGACCGCCGACGATGCCGACGCCATCGAGCGCGGCCTGATGGGCGGCGCGCTGCGGGCGCAGGTGGCGCCGCGCGCGAAGCGGCGGCTGGAAGTGGCGGTCCGGGCGATGGACCTGCGCTTCGTGTTCGAGCCCATCATGGTCGGCCATTACGAGAACGATGCGATCGCCGGGCCGGAAAGCCTGATCGACCGCGAACTGCTGCAGGGCGACCTGAGCGAGCGCCGTTCGCTGGGCCTGTATGCGGGGCCGCGCGGCACGGTCACGGTCGCGCTGCGGGTGCAGCGGCATGGCCGGCAGGCCAGCGAGCTGCTGAGCGGCGCGGTGGTGACCGGGCTCGGCGCCTACGACGGCGCGCTGTCGCTGGCCGAGCTGACCGAGTCGGTGCGCTCCGGCGTGCTGCGCTACCTGCTGCAGGTGATCGACGTGCTGGGCGAGGCGCCGCGCGAGCTGTCGCTGGCCACGCTGCTGCTGGGCTATAACTCGTCGGCCAACCTGAGCGTGGCTGCCTCGGTCGAGGCGCTGGTGCGCGGCGTCATCGAGGCCAATGCCCGCTTCCAGCAGACCACGCGGCTCGACATCCGCGTCGCGCGCCTCGACATCGTCGAACTCTATCTCGACACCGCGATCACCGCGGTCTACGCGCTGCGCGACCTGGCGCCGACGCTGGCCGGCTACGCGGCGGACCAGGGCGCGCTGCTGGTCTGCCGCGATGCGCTGGAACAGGGCGACGGCGTGCGCCAGCGGCTCTTCGACAGCCGCGCCGGCAGCTACTGGCCGCGGCTGATGGTGACCGACGCCGCCCGCAGCGGCGATGTCGGCCACGAGCGCCGCACCGGTCCGCAGATCGCCGACCGGCTGCGCTTTCTCTACATCGGCCAGCGGGCGCGCGCCGAGGCGGTGGTCCAGCAGCGCCAGCCGGGGCTGGTCGAAACCCTGGTGCGGCAGCAGATCGGCAGCGCGGTGTGGCAGGACAGCTTCGGCCGCATGCTGTTCCAGCTGATGGTGCCGCATGATTTCAAGGAAGCCGCGCGCGAGCTGGAGCGCATCGTGCTGGTGGTCGACGCGTACACCGCCAACCTGCCGTGGGAACTGATGCTGGCCGACGACCCGTCGCGCAGCGACCGCCAGGCGCTGCCGCTGGCGGTGCGCACGCCGGTGATCCGCCAGTTCGCCACCAACGACTTCCGGCGCCAGGTGCGCCAGGCCATTGCCCATACCGCGCTGGTGATCGGCAACCCGTCCACCCGCGGCTTCGGCGCCGCCTTCCCCGACGAGCGCGGCGCGCCCGGCCCGGAGCTTGCGCCGCTGCCGGGCGCGCAGGCCGAAGCCGAGGCGGTGGCCGCGGCGCTGTTCGGCCTCGGCTACGAGCTGCGGCAGGTCATCGGCGCCGGCAACGGCGCCACCAGCGTGCTGGCCGAGCTGTATGCCGGCCCCTACCGGGTGCTGCACGTTTCCGGCCACGGCGTCTACAACCTGCGCCACCGCGACGGCCGCGGCCGCGGCGGCGTGGTGCTGTCGGACGGCCTGCTGATCAGCGCGGCCGAGATCGGCGCGATGGAGACCGTGCCGGAACTCGTGTTCCTGAACTGCTGCCACCTGGGCCAGATCGAGGGCACGGTCAGCGACGGCAACCGGCTGGCCGCCAGCGTCGCGCGCGAGCTGATCGACATCGGCGTGCGCTGCGTGGTGGTGGCGGGCTGGGCCGTCAACGACAGGACCGCTGGCCTGTTCGCCACCGCGTTCTACGAGCAGCTGTTCCAGCACAAGCATGCGTTCGGCGACGCCGTGTTCGAGGCGCGCCAGCAGACATGGAAGGCGGCGCCGGCCGACATCACCTGGGGCGCATTCCAGGCCTACGGCGACCCCGGCTGGCGGGCCGACCCGCGCACCGCGGCGGCCGGCCCCGACCGGCCCGGGCTGTATGCGTCGCCCGAGGAGCTGCTGGACGAGCTTGCCAGCGTGCGGGCGGAACTGTCGCGCCGCACCAGCCTGCTGTCCCAGCGCGACGCCGAGGCGCAGGCGCAGCGCGTCGAGCAGCTGCTGAAGAGCCGCACGCCGCCCGGCTGGGCGATGCTGCCGGCGCTGAATTCCGCGCTCGGCGGCACCTGGCGCGACCTCGGCCGCTTCGACCGTGCGCGCGCGGCCTACCTGGCGGCGATCCAGGCCGAGGATGCCGCCGGCCGGGTGCCGATCCGGGACATCGAGCAGCTTGCCAATGTCGAGACCAGGCTGGCCGAGGAAAAGGCGGCGCAGGAACCGGACGCGCGCAACGGCGGCGCGGCGGGAGCGGAAACCGCGGAGCAGCTGCTGGACCTGGCGCTGGCCCGGCTCGACGGGCTGGAGAAGCTGGTGTCAGCCGGCGGGCGCCAGCCGAACGCGCCCGTCTTCAACGCCGAGCGCAGCATGCTGCTCGGCAGCGCGCTGAAACGCCGCGCCAGCCTCCATGCGCGGCGGCTGCTGGCAGCGGCCGGCCAGGACGGCAACGGCGAGCGGGAACGCGACATCCAGCGCAATGCCGAAGTCATGGCGGCAACGCTGGAACAGGCCGTGGCTGCCTACCGCAATGCCGAAGGCACGCCCGGCGACAGCCGCTTCACCCCGGCCGCAGCGCTGAACCGGCTGGCGCTGGACGCGCTGACGCCCTGGACCGACGGCGCCGCCCGCGACGCCGCGCTGGCGCTGGCGCAGCGCTGCCGCGAGGACGCCGTGCAGCGCCAGGCGAAGAGCCCGACCGTCTGGGGCGCGGTGCTGCTGCCCGAATCGCTGCTGGTGGAAAGCCTGCTCGACGGCAGCCTGGGGCGCGCCGGCGATGCCGGCCAACGCGCCTACGAACACCTGGCGCAAGCCTATTCGGACACGCTGGCGGAACTCAGCCTGAAGCCGGCAGACATCGACACCATGGTGTCGCAGATGGCGCTGCTGGCGCTGTTCTTCGACGCGCTCGCGATGCTGCGCGACGACGATGCGCTGCGCCGCACCGCGCAGCGGCTGCAGGACATCGCGCAGCTGCTGCAGCCCGGCCGCGAACGGCGCGAGCCGCCGGCGGCGCCGGACCGGGCAGTGGCCAGGAAAGCCGCGCGGCATGCGGTGGCGAAGAAAACCAGGCCGCGCAAGGCTTGATGTGAAACGCAGGCGGGACGAGCGCAGGCTCGGCGGCTTGCGTTATGGAGGATTGACGCAAAGTGCCATGTTCACAAGACCTCGCCGCCGCCAGTGGCTGGTAGCACAGCGAGCAACTTCTTCAATAACTCCTGGGCATCGGCATGACCTTGTCCGGCTGCCCTGCGTAGCCAGCGAATCGATTCCTGCGGATCTTTTGCAGCACCCACACCTTGGAAATAACAGAGTGCCAGGTAGTACTGGGCACCACGATGGCCTTGGTCGGCCGCCTGCCGATACCAGTAGACCGCCGCCGTGTCGCTCTTGGTCGCGTCTTCGGCATACTGATAATAGACACCGAAGTTGTATTGGGCTTCGGCATGGCCATGCAGGGCCGCCTTCTGATACCAGAGGATCGCCTCCTTTGGGTTCTTCGTCACGCCAATACCTTGTTGATAACAGCAGCCGAGGCTGTGTTCGGCAATGGCAAAGCCCTGGTCGGCCGCCTTTCGATACCAATGGACTGCCTCCTTCTCGTCCCTCTCCACGCCTGTCCCTTGGTGATAACAGTTGCCGAGGTTGGTTTCGGCAGCAGCAAGGCCCTGGTCGGCCGCCTTTTGATACCAGCGGACGGCCTCCTTCTCATCCCTTGCTACGCCTATGCCTTGTTCGAAACAGCGACCCAGGTTGAACTGGGCGTCGCCATCACCCCGATCGGCCGACCGTCGATACCAGCGGACCGCTTCCTGCTCGTCTTTCAACACGCCGCTGCCATGTTGATAACAGTAGCCAAGGCTGTTTTCGGCGGCAGGATAGCCTTGCTGAGCCGCCTGTTGGAACAAGCGACTTGCTTCCTTCTCGTCTTTCGCCACGCTGATGCCCTGTTCATGACAAATGCCCAAGGCAAACTGGGCGGCAGCAAAGCCCTGCTGGGCCGCCTTTTGATACCAGCGGACTGCCTCCCCTTCGTCCAGCGCTACGCCTATGCCTTTTCCATAACAGTCGCCAAGGCTGTATTCAGCGTCGGCAAGGCCTTGCCGCGCAGCCAGACGATACCAGCGGACCGCCGCCTCTTCATTCGCCGCCACGCCTATGCCATGCTGAAAAGAGTAGCCCCATTTGAATTGATCATGAGCATTGCCTTTCTCGGCTTTCCGCAATTGCGAGGCAATCGCTTGTTCACCCAATTTGATCAATGCGTCGGGCACGACCTGTTGAAGGAATTCGGTAGCGTATCTGTCATTCGCTGCAACCTGTATTGACCTGATCGGATCGAGCTTCGCCAGAATGTCCTGGACGCCCTTCATGATTGGTGGCTTGCGCGCAAAGTGGCTACCCCCAGTGCTTCCTTCACCGCCGCCGTTTGCCGTTCCAGAAAGCATTTGAGCGCTGCGCCGAACGCGGGGCTGTAGAGAAGCACTTCGTCCATCAGCAGTTCCAGGAATTGCGCCGTTTGCGCTGGTGCGACATAGGCTTCATGCGCAATGATCCAGGCCACCACTTTTTCATTGCCGGCTGCTATCGCATGGAACAGTGCATTCCTGCCCGACTCATCGTCCTTGTTCACCAGCTCGGGCTGGCTGCGTGCCAGCTCGCACAGCCGCTTCAAGTCGATGCCCCCCTTGTTTTCAAGCAGCGCAAACCATTGCTGTCCCGGCTTCTGCGGTCGGGCTCTCGTCGTATTCGGAGCGGGCTTGTGCTTTGCCTGCGGCCCTTTCCTGGCTGGCTTGGCGGCGCTCGAAGTGGTGGTCGATGTAGCGGTGCTGCTGGATGTCGTGGTGGTCGCCGTGGTCGATGATGTGGCCGTGCTCATGCCAGTGTCGGACCACGTCGGCCATGACGCATCCACCTCCGGCACGGGTGCGTGGCGCGACTCGTTGCGGGCCACCTTCGCCGGCATTTGCCACTCGCCTTGCGTTGTCCTGTCACGCTCCTGCCGCTGCGCAGGCGCCGGTAGCGTGGAAGCCGTCAGCGGCGATGCCGCCGGCACCTCCACCAGCTTCGTTAGGCCCGGAATCGCCCGCGGAAGATCCACCGGCGGCGCTGCAGGCGCCGGCGCCGGTGCACTCGCCGGCAGCGCAATCGCATCGGGCGGCAACGCAAGCACCGTTTCCTCGGCTACACCCAGCCCCTTGATGGCCTGCGCCAGGTCAGCCGCCGTATAGCCACTCGATGCGCCGGCCGGTCCCCGCAACAACACCGCCAGCGCCGGCTGCGCCGCCCCCAGCGTGATCGCGTCCATCTCGATGAGCACCTGCAGCGCCGGCAGCATCACCTTGCGCGACTTGTCGCCCCAGCGCGCCGCGTCGATGCCGGCGACGCTGCGCATCAGGTCGGCGATCCATTCGCGTTCTGTCCCAAACGGCAGCACCAGGCCCTGGCGCCACAGATAGCACAGACCCGACAGCAAGCCACCGATCGCTTCGACGCCGTGAAACTCGTCCGCATCATGCTTCATGAGCTGGCCATACAAGGTGCGGGCTGCATGGATCAGGTCGGCCTGGCTGAACGGCTTCTTGCCCGTACTCGGCTGCTTGAGCCGCTTGTCACACAGCTTGACGAAGCTCATCAGGTTGGAGATGCCCTGGCTGCTGACGCACCCTTGCGCATACGCCGGGCCATTGATCGCTGCGATCAGCTGCGTGGATGCGTTCTCCAGCGCCTGGCTCATGTCGGGCTGCGCATGAAGGCCCATTTCGAACAGGGTGCGCACGAAGTTGCTGCAGTTCGACAGGGTCTGACTAGTGCCGGCGCACAGTTGCTGCGGTGTCAGGTGCAGCATCAGGTTCAGCAGCCGCGATATCGGCGCGGCCAGGTCGCTGTCATCGGCTTGCAGCACGCGATTGTCGAGCAGTGTCCTGAAGGCGTTGCACAGGTTGATCAGGGACACCGCATCGACCGTACGCTGCGCGCTGCTGCTGCTACTACTGCTACTACTGCTACTGCTACTATTGCTACTGCTACTATTGCTACTGCCAGCTGCACCGGTATCGAGACGTGCCAGCGCAGCCGGTGAACCCAGGCCCATCGCGCATCGCCTCAGGAAGGCCCGGTTGTCTGCGCATTGCGTCAGCAGCAACTGGTCGGTCACGCCCTGCGTCGTATCGGCTTTCAGCGGCACCAGGCTGCGCTTGACCATCAGGTCGATCTGCACCGCGCATTTGGCCAGTTGGTGAACGCTCAGGAAGCCACGTGTATGATCGCTGCCGAGCCAGCTGGCAAACAGTTCCAGCGCCTGGCCATAGCTTGCCTTTATCACCTTGCTGCTTTCGAGCAGCTCGCTCTTCAGACCCCGACTGACCCAGTTCAGTATGTCCAGCACCGTGCCGTTGGCGCCGGCCGATTCGGGCATGCCCAGCACTGACAGCTGCTTGAGCAGGCACTCGGTGACGCTTTGCAGCGCAGGGCAGACCCGGCGCTGCTGGGCCGTATCGAAAAGCACGCCGGCGCTCGGGCTGGCGCATACCGAGAGGCCCAGGCAGAGGCTGCGGATATCGGACGCGTCGAGGCTGTCGCACAACTCGGGCTGCTCGGCGAGCGCGCGGTTGAACGCCCGCAGGAATGTCACCAGCGCATCGCTCAGGCGCAACACGGGCACACTCTTCGGGGCATGCCTCAGTGCGCGCTCGATGCAGGCAGCGTAGTCCTTGAGCGCTGCGAACGGGCGCACAATATCGGCCAGGTTGGCGCTGTCGGGCGCCTTGAGCTGCTTGAGTTGATAGCTCAGTGCGTCCAGCGCGGCGGCATCGAACTTGCCCGGTGCGGTTGCGAAGTCGTCGTTGTCTGCGAAGCTGCTGGTCGGCCGTTCCGGCCGCGACTGGACGCTGGGAGCGAGGACGCCTGCGGGCGGCGCCGGCTGGCCATGCGGCGCGCCGACGGACAGTGCTGCAAAGGAAGTGTTCATGGAACTGCCTGTGTCGGGGCGCATGGTGTGCTTGTCCTGGGGTGGTTGGGAATAGGTAAAACGGCCAGCTTCGTAACCGCCGGCATGCCTATGCTCACCGCTCGCATGCGATTGCTGGCGCGCAAACGCAGTCGCCGATCCAATGTGAACCAGGGCACCGACAAACGCCCTTTCTACCCCCTACTCTAGTAGATTGATCCCAGCCAGGCCACCCCATGCCGTCCCCAAAAAAGCCCTTGCCTTTCACCCCGTCCGGCTATGTCCGGGTCCGCGGCGCCCGCGAACACAACCTGAAGAATGTCGACGTCGATATTCCGCGGGATGCGCTGGTGGTCTTCACCGGCGTCTCCGGCTCGGGCAAGTCCTCGCTGGCGTTCGGCACGCTGTATGCGGAAGCGCAGCGGCGCTACCTGGAATCGGTGTCGCCCTATGCGCGGCGGCTGTTCCACCAGATGGCGGTGCCCGAGGTCGACGACATCGACGGCCTGCCGCCGGCGGTGGCGCTGCAGCAGCAGCGCGGCACGCCGACCACCCGTTCGTCGGTCGGCAGCGTGACCACGCTGTCGAACCTGATGCGCATGCTGTACTCCCGCGCCGGCGACTACCCGGAAGGGCAGCCGCTGCTGTACGCGGAATCATTCTCGCCGAACACGCCGGAAGGCGCCTGCCCCGAGTGCCACGGCCTGGGCCGCGTGGTCGAAGCGACCGAGCGCTCGATGGTGCCGGACGACAGCCTGACCATACGCGAGCGGGCCGTGGCCGCATGGCCGACCGCGTGGCACGGGCAGAACCTGCGCGAGATCCTGATGACGCTGGGTTACGACGTCGACAAGCCCTGGCGCGACCTGCCCAAGAAGGACCGCGACTGGATCCTCTATACCGATGAGCAGCCGAGCGTGCCCGTGTACTCCGGCTTCAGCGCGGACGAGGTGCAGGACGCGTTGAAACGCAAGGCCGTGCCGAGCTACCAGGGCACGTTCACCAGCGCCCGCAAGTACGTGCTGCAGACCTTCGCCACCACCCAGAGCCCGCTGATGAAGAAGCGCGTCGCGCGCTACCTGGTCGGCAGCGACTGCCCGCTATGCGAAGGCCGTCGGCTGCGCCGCGAATCGCTGTCGGTGACCTTCGCCGGCCATGACATCGCGTCGATCTCGCGGCTGCCGCTGAAGCAGCTGGCGGCCCTGCTCAAGCCCTATGTCGAACAGACCGCGAAAGGCAATGCAAAGCATGACCGCGCGCACCCGGAACAGGTGATCGTGCGCCAGCGCATTGCCGCCGACCTCGCCGCGCGGCTGTCGGTGCTGCTGGACCTGGGCCTGGGTTACCTGACGCTGGAGCGCAGCACGCCGACGCTGTCGCCGGGCGAGCTGCAGCGGCTGCGCCTGGCCACCCAGGTGCGTTCCAACCTGTTCGGCGTGGTCTACGTGCTCGACGAGCCGTCGGCCGGCCTGCACCCAGCGGACACCGAGGCGCTGCTGACCGCGCTGGCGCGGCTGAAGGCCTCGGGCAATTCGCTGTTCGTGGTCGAGCATGAGCTGGACGTGATACGCCAGGCCGACTGGATCGTCGACGTCGGCCCGGCAGCCGGCGAACAGGGCGGCATGGTGCTCTACAGCGGCCCGCCGGACGGCCTGGCGAAAGTCGAGGCGTCGCAGACCCGGCGCTACCTGTTCGATGAAGCGCCGCCGCCGGCCCGCACGCCGCGCGCGCCGTCCGGCTGGCTGAAGCTCGAAGGCGTGACCCGCAACAACCTCGACCGGCTCGACGCCGCCTTCCCGCTGGGCGTGCTGACCAGCGTGACCGGCGTCTCCGGCTCGGGCAAGTCCAGCCTGGTCAGCCAGGCGCTGGTGGAACTGGCGGCGGAGTCGCTGGGCCACGCGGCCGCGCCGGAGGAAGAGGAAGCCGATGCGCTGGCGCCGACCGACACCGCGCCGACCGGCGGGCGCATCGTCGCCGGCATGGACAAGGTCAGGCGCATGGTGCGGGTCGACCAGAAGCCGATCGGCCGCACGCCGCGCTCCAACCTGGCGACCTACACCGGCCTGTTCGACCATGTGCGCAAGCTGTTCGCCGCCAGCCCGGACGCGCGCCGGCGGCGCTTCGACGCCGGCCATTTCTCGTTCAACGTCGCCAAGGGCCGCTGCCCGACCTGCGAGGGCGAAGGCCAGGTGATGGTGGAGCTGCTGTTCCTGCCCAGCGTCTACACGCCCTGTCCGGCCTGCGAGGGCGCGCGCTACAACGAGCGGGTGCTGGCCGTGCGCTACCGCGAGCGCAACATCGCCGACGTGCTGCGCATGACGGTGGATGCGGCCTTCGACTTCTTCGCCGACGACGAGCCGCTGCGGCGGCCGCTGGGCGTGCTGCGCGAGGTGGGCCTCGGCTACCTGCGCCTGGGGCAGGCAGCCACCGAGCTGTCCGGCGGCGAGGCGCAGCGCATCAAGCTCGCCACCGAGCTGCAGCGGCCGCAGCGCGGCGACACGCTGTACATCCTCGACGAACCCAGCACCGGCCTGCACCCGTCCGACATCGACCGCCTGGTCGCGCAACTGGATGCGCTGGTGGATGCAGGCAATACCGTGATCGTGGTCGAGCATGACATGCGCATCGTCGCCGCCAGCGACTGGGTGGTGGACATCGGCCCCGGCGCGGGCGACGAGGGAGGCCGCGTGGTCGCCAGCGCGCCGCCGGCCGAGGTGGCGCGGGCAAAGGGCAGCCGGACCGCGCCTTATCTGGCCAAGGCCCTCTGAATGGCCGCTGCGCCCGCATCCCGCCGGCGGCCTCCTGCAGGGGCTGGCGGCGTCTTATAGAATGCATCGTTCATGGGCAGCCGCGGCGCTGCCGCCATCATCTTTATCACCGGAGGAAACATGTCAGGCTACAGCATCAACATCGAGGAACGCACGCTTGCCGGAAACAACTTCCGCGAGGTGCTTTACACCACCAAGCGCAGCCAGCTGGTCATCATGACGCTGCAGCCCGGCGAGGAAATCGGCATGGAGCACCATGAAGGCCATGACCAGTTCATCCGGGTCGAGGAAGGCACAGGGGTGGCGATTCTCGATGGCGAGAAGCATGCGCTGGAAGACGGCGTCGCGGTGGTGATCCCGGCCGGCACCGAGCACAACGTGATCAACACCTCGACTTCCGCGCCGATGCGCCTCTATACGCTGTACACGCCGCCGGAGCACCCGGACGGCATAGTCCACAAGGACAAGGCCGAGGCCGACGAGTACGAGAAGCAGCACGGTCACTGAGCCGCCGCCGCCCTCCCGCTTCCTTCCTTCCCTCAAGCCCGCCGCTGGCCGGCGCCGATGCGCGCCGGCAGCGCCGCGGGAACCGTCCGCAGCAGCTGATCCAGCGCATCGGCCTGCATCGGCGGGCTCACCATGTAACCCTGCACCGTGTCGCAGCCGCAGCTGGCAAGGTAGATCAGCTGCTCCGGCCGTTCGACGCCTTCGGCCACCACCGTCAGCCCGAGGCTGTGCGCCAGCGAGATGATGGCGGCGACGATAGCCGCGTCGCTGGCGTCGCTGACAATGTCGCGGATGAATGAACGGTCGATTTTCAGCACGTCGACCGGGAAGCGCTTCAGGTAGGCCAGGCTGGAATAGCCTGTCCCGAAATCGTCGACCGACACATGCACGCCCAGCCCCTTGAGCGCGGCCAGCGTCGTCACCGCCTGTTCGACGTCGGCCATCATCAGGCTCTCGGTGATCTCGATCTCCAGCAGCGACGGCTCCAGGCCGGAGCGCTGCAGCGCGGCGGATATGGTGGCGACCAGCCCTTTTTGCGCAAACTGCCGGGCCGACAGGTTGACCGCCATCCGCAGCCGGGAGGAGCCGCTGCGCTGCCAGGCCACCGCCTGCGCGCAGGCGGTCTCCAGCACCCAGTCGCCCAGCGGCACGATCAGGCCGGTCTCCTCGGCGATGCCGATGAAGTCGACCGGCTGCGTCAGGCCGGGCCGCGCCTGCTGCCAGCGCAGCAGCGCCTCGACGCCGACGATGCGGCCGGTCGCCAGGTCCATCTGCGGCTGGTAATGCAGCACGAACTCCCTGGCCTCCAGCGCGCTCCTGAGTTCGCTTTCCAGGCGCAGCCGGCGCATTGCCAGCGCATTCATCTCGGCCTTGTAGAAGTGCGCGTTGTTGCGGCCGGCTTCCTTGGCCCGGTACATCGCGACGTCGGCACGCTCGACCAGCAGCTCGGCGGTGCCGGCGTCGCCCGGGTAGACGGCGATGCCGGCGCTGCAGCTGATCGTGATCGCGTTGCCGCCGGCGGCGAACGGCGCGCGCACCGCGTCCAGCATCTGCTGCATCAGTCCCAGCGACAGGCTGCCCGCCGGCCAGTCCGACAGCACCAGCACGAACTCGTCGCCGCCCAGCCGGGCGATGGTGTCGGACGGCCTGAGATGGCTTTGCATGCGCTGCGCCACCCCTTGCAGCAGCAGGTCGCCTGATTTGTGGCCCAGGCTGTCGTTGATGCGCTTGAAGCGGTCGAGGTCGACGAACACCACCCACAGCGCATGGCCGTCGCGGTCGGCCTGCGCGATCGCATGTTCGAGCCGGTCGAGCAGCAGCAGGCGGTTGGGCAGGCCGGTCAGCGCGTCATGGTGGGCCTGGAAATGAATGCGCTCCTCGGCCTGCTTGTGCTCCGTGATGTCGCGCCCGGTGCCGTAATAGCCGAGGAACATCCCGTCCGGATCGAACAGCGGCTCGCCGGAGAGGCTGAGCCAGCGCAGCGTGCCGCTGTCGTCATTCGACTGGCATTCGAGATTGACGAATGGCAGGTGCGCGGCGCTGGCCTCGGCATAGGCTTCCCAGCTGGTGCGCGGCGGCGCCTGGGCAACCTGGGGCAATGTCCTGCCGATCAGCCGCGCCGGCCCGATGCCGGCCTTGGCCTCGAGGCCGGGCGACAGCGTGGTGAAGCGCAGCATGCTGTCCTGTTCCCAGTACCAGTCGGAGGACAGCGCGGTCAGCCGCCGGAAGCGCTCCTCGCTGTCGCGCAGCCTTTGCATCGCGGCGCGCCGCCCCGCCATGATCTGGCCGCCGACGATGGTGAAGAGCGGCAGCACGGTCGCCAGCGTCAGCCAGCGCGCCGCGTCGACCAGCAGCCCGTCGCCGGCCGGCCTGCCATGCCAGTGAAGAAAGATCACCACGCCGTAGCCGAGCAGCATCAGGCCGGCATGCTGCAGCAGCGTGCGCGTGGTGTAGCGGAACACGCCGAACAGCAGCACCAGCCCGAAAAAACTGACGAAGGTGTCGCGCGCAATGTCGGACCCGGCCATCACGTACAGCACGCACAGCACCGCCACCATCGTCATCGGCACCGTCAGGCTCGGGTCCGTCGCCCTGAGGTTCAGGCGCCAGCGGAACACCAGCGCGAACGCCAGCACGCTGCCGAGGATCAGCGCCGCGCCGCTGGCCGCGACCGCGCCCGGCATCAGTCCCAGCAGGTACAGCGCCGCCATCAGCGCGCACAGCGCGACCGAGCAGATGGCGGCCATCACGAAGCGCATCCGGCGCAGGACGGTGCGATGCAGGTGCGATGCGTCGGCCGGGGCGGCATCGGCTGTGCCGCGGGCCACGGGCAAGGCTGGTCGGTCTGGCTCCTGGGTTTTCGGCATGGCGGTCTGGTTCGTTCCGGTTCATGCGCATCATAACCCCGGCATGTCGGCCCCGCCGCCAATCACCGGGCGATACCGTGCGGAACATTGCGGCGCCTGCGGCGTCGGAACAGGAGTCCGGCCTCGGGCCGCCTACCCACGCACGTCAAGGAGAGCAGATGATTACGCTTTACACATGGACCACGCCCAACGGCCGCAAGGTGCCCATCATGCTGGAAGAACTGGGCTGGCCGTACGAGGTGCGGCCGGTCAACCTCGGCAAGAACGAGCAGTTCGCGCCCGACTTCCTGAAGATTTCACCCAATAACAAGATCCCGGCCATCGTCGACCATGATGTGGACGGCGGCCCGCTGTCGATCTTCGAAAGCGGCGCAATCCTGACTTACCTTGCCGAGAAAAGCGGCCGCTTCCTGGCGCCGTCCGGCCCCGAGCGCTTCCGCGCGATGGAGTGGCTGCACTGGCAGATCGGCAGTCTCGGCCCGATGCTGGGCCAGCTCGGTTATTTCGCCAAGCGGGCCGAGGAAAAGACGCCGGCCGCGATCGCGCGTTTCACCGAGGAAGGCGAGCGGCTGCTGGGCGTCGTGGAACGGCAGCTGGCGCAGTCGCCCTATCTGGCCGGCAATGCCTATTCGATCGCGGACATCGCCGCCTATCCGTGGATGCTGGCCGCCACGACCTTCCTGAAGGAGCCGCTGGCGGAAGCGCTGGCGGACAAGCCGGCGACGGAACGGTGGCTGCAGGAAGTGGGCGAGCGCCCGGCGGTGAAGAAAGGCATGCAGGTGCCGCAGGTCTGAGCGGCACGCCGCCGCGCGGTGATGCATGGCGTAGCTTGGCGTTTCCGCCATTCACCCTTCCGTCATGTCGCCGCGCATGAAAAAACCCTGCGCGCCGGTCTGGCGGGCAGGGTTTCCGCACGGCCGCGCATCGCCGATGCCGGGCGGTGCGGGCCGGAAGTTGCTGACGGGAACCTAGCTTTCGAGCTTCGCATCCATCGTGATGTTGGCTTTCAGCAGCTTGGAAACCGGGCAGCCGGCCTTGGCCTTGTTGGCGATTTCCATGAATTTCGCCTGGTCCGCGCCTGGAATGCGCGCCACCACGGTCAGGTGGCTGGCGGTGATCTCGAAACCGTCGCCGACCTTGTCCAGCGTGACCGCCGCCTTGGTGTCGATCTGTTCCGGCGTCAGGCCGGCCTCGCCCAGCATCAGCGAGAGCGCCATCGAGAAACAGCCGGCATGCGCCGCGCCGATCAGTTCCTCGGGATTGGTGCCCGGGCCGTTTTCGAAACGCGACTTGAAGCCGTACGGGGCTTCCTTCAGCACGCCCGTCTCGGTGGAGATCGTGCCGCCGCCATCCTTGATGCCGCCACGCCATACTGCCGATGCATTCTTGATCATGTTTTCTCCTGTCATTGTCTGCTGGAATAAAGTCCGCCCTGGGGCGGCGCCGACAGTAAGACAGCCGCAATCCAAAAAGATTGCATGAATGGCCACGCTGCAGCCGATGCGCGGGGCTGATATAGTCTCGGGCTCAATTTATCGCGCAGGCAGCCATGACCATCAAGCTGAAAAATGACAAGCAGATCGCGCAGATGCGCGTCGCCGGCCAACTCGCCGCCGAGGTGCTGGCCATGATCCGCGAATACGTGGTGCCGGGCGTGACGACCGAGGAACTGGACCGTCGCTGCCACGACTACATCCGCCGCGTGCAGAAAGCCACGCCGGCCAACGTCGGCTACCACGGCTTCCCGAAAACCCTGTGCACCTCGGTCAACGGCGTGGTCTGCCACGGCATACCGAACGACCGGGAAGTGCTGAAGGACGGCGACATCGTCAATATCGACGTGACAGTCATCAAGGATGGCTGGCACGGCGACACCAGCCGCATGTACCACGTCGGCCAGCCGGGCGACGCGCAGAAGCGGCTGGTCGACACCACCCATGCCGCCATGATGGCCGGCATTGGCGCGGTGCGCCCGGGCGCCCGCCTCGGCGACGTCGGCCATGCGATCCAGGCGCTGGCAGAGGCGGCCGGCTACACCGTGGTGCGCGAGTATTGCGGCCACGGCATAGGCCGCGTCTACCACGAGGAACCGCAGGTGCTGCATTACGGCCGCCCCGACACCGGACTGCTGCTGAAGAAGGGCATGACCTTCACGGTCGAGCCGATGATCAATGCCGGCGGCGCGGCGGTGCGCCAGATGAACGACGGCTGGACCGTGGTCACGGCGGACGGCTCGCTGTCGGCGCAGTGGGAACACATGATCGCGGTCACCGACGACGGCGCGGAAATCCTGACGCCATGGCCCGACGCATGATCTGCACGCCTCAGGTGTAGGCCAGCAGCCTTCCGCAGGCGATCACGCTGAGCCACAGCAGCATCGACAGCGCCGCATGCGCCCGCGCCGACGCCGGCGCGGCCTGCCCGCTGTCCCATTTCGCCACGCCCCGCCATACCCCCGTATGAAAGATGGCCGCGTTCAGCCCGGCGGTCATGATCAGCGTCATCTTCAGCAGGAACACCCGGTTGCCGATGAAATCCTGCGGATGCGCGGAAAACATCAGCAGGCCGGCCGGCACCACCAGCAGCAGGCTGGCCATGGACCAGCGCAGCAGGTGGCGCGACATCAGCGTCAGCGGGAGCTGCCGGTTCAGGCCCAGCAGGCGCAGGTCGAACATCAGCACCGAACCCACCAGCAGCACGAAGCCGAAGATGTGGACGATCTCGACGATCGGATACAGCCAGCGCGCGCTGCGCATCAGGTGGCCCAGCGCGCCGCCGTCCAGCGCCAGCGGCGCGGCCAGCGGGTTCAACGCAGTTCCGTGGTCTTGCCGCCAATGGTGATGCGCTCGGCGCGCAGCTCGTCGGGCTTGCTGCGGCTCGGATAGCCGTTGACGATGGCGTCGGCGCCGGCGGCCAGCGACGCCTGCTCCAGCCCGCGGCTGGCCATGCGGCCGGGCGGCGCCAGCACCACGGTCCAGGTCTTGCCGCCGGCTTCGAGGCGCAGCGTGCCATGCGGATTGTCATAGCCGGCCGAGCGTATGACGCCCTTGAGTTCAAGCGGCTTGCTGTCGTCGTATTCGCTCCAGCCATGGTGGGCCAGCGCAAGCGGGGCTACCAGCAGCAGCGCGGCGGCAAGGTTTCTCATGTCGGTATTCCTTTCTGTGTATGCCCCGGTTCGTAGGGCAGGACTTTCTCGCGTTCATTGGGATCGTTGCGCGCGACGACGGCGCGCGCCGCCTCGGTCTGGCTCAGGTTGCGCGCCTCATGCGGCACGCCGGGCGGTATGAACAGGAAGTCGCCCGCCGCGCTCACCACCACCTGCTCGAGCTGCGGGCCGTAGCGGGTTTCGACCTGTCCCTGCAAGACGTAGATGCCGGTCTCGTAGCCCTGGTGCACATGCGGCCGCGCAGCGCCGCCCGGTGGGATCACCACCAGGTGCATCGCCAGCCCGCGCGCGCCGGCGGTGTCGGCGGAGATGCCGGTGAAATAAGGCAGTCCCTGCGTCGTTGCGATTTCCGGGCCGGGACGCAGGGCGGTCACTTGCTGCAGGGGATGGCTGTTTTCCATGGCGGTCCTCCGGGTTCGGGAACGCAGACAAGTCTAGCCGATTGCGGGCGGCCGCGTTGCAGGCCACGGCATCAGGCATCAGGCATCAGGCGTCCGGCATCAGCCCAGGTCGGCCTGCCCCAGCCCTTCCCGCAACTCCTCCATCAGCTGCGCCACGCTCCAGTTGCGCGCCAGAGGCGCCGCCTGCCCGGCCCACAGCGACAGAAACTCGGCGCGGCCCTGGCGGCTGGCCGCCTGCCGCATGTCGCGGGTCAGCGCATTGGTCACCGGGTAGGCCGGCGCGCTGGCTTCGAACGCCTGCATCTCGTCCATGTAGCGGTTGCGCACGCCGCGCGCCTGCCGCCCCGAAAATACCCGGGTCAGGCCGGTCACGCGGCTGCCCGGCCCGGTCAGCGCCAGCTTGTAGGCGTCCGACACCGACGACTCGATGGTGCTCAGGAAAGCGGTGCCGACCGCCACCGCGGATGCGCCCAGCGCCCGCGCCGCGCGCACGCCGCGGCGGTCGGCGATGCCGCCGGCCGCGACCACCGGCAGGCGCACCGCGTCGGCCACCTGCGGCACCAGCGCCATCGTGCCGATCATCGCGTTCTCGAATGCGTCGCTGAGGAAGGTGCCGCGATGGCCGCCGGCCTCGGCGCCCTGCGCGACGATCGCGTCGACCCCGCGCCGCTCCAGCTCGACCGCTTCATCGACCGTGGTCGCGGTGCCCATCACCCAGGTGCCGGCGGCCTTCAGCGCGTCCAGGTGCGGCGCCGACGGCACGCCGAACGTGAAGCTGAACACCGGCACCCCGGCCGACAGCACCGCTTCCATCTGATCGTGGTAATTCTCTTCCAGGCTGGCCGGCAGCGTCGGCGCGGCGATCCCCAGTTCGGCGTGATAACGCGCCAGCGCCGCGGTCATTGCCTCGACGCCGGTGCGGTCGCGCTCGCCCGGCGCCATCACGAACAGGTTGACGCCGAAGGGCCGGCTGGTGAGCGCGCGGATCTCGGCAATGGTGGCGAGCAGCTTCTCGGGCGACATGTAGCCCGCGCCCAGCACGCCCAGGCCGCCGGCATTGCTGACCGCCGCCACCAGCGGCGCCTTCGCCGCCTCGCCGGCCATCGGCGCGAGCAGGATCGGGTAATCGATATGCAATCGTTGCGCTAGCGTATCGGACATGTCTGGTCTCCATGGTCAAGGGAATGGTCAGGCAACGGCGCGGGCGCAGGCGCCGCGCATTGCACGTATACTTGCCGACATGATAACCGTACACCACCTCGAAACTTCCCGCTCGCAGCGCGTGCTCTGGCTGCTCGAAGAGCTCGGCCTGCCCTACGAGATCGTCCGCTACAAGCGCGACCCCAAGACCCGGCTGGCGCCGCCGGAACTCAAGGCCATCCATCCGCTGGGCAAGTCGCCGGTGATCACCGACGGCGGCATCACGGTCGCCGAATCGGGCGCCATCCTCGAATACCTGGCCGAAACCTATGGCGAGCAGGCCGGCGTCGCGCTGATGCCGCGGCCCGGCACGCCGGAGCACAGGCAATGCCGCTTCTGGATGCATTACGCCGAGGGCTCGCTGATGCCCTGGCTGGTGATGAAGCTGGTGTTCAAGGCGATCCCGACGCAGCCCATGCCCTTCTTCGTACGCCCGGTCGCGCGCGGCATCAGCGGCCAGGTCCAGGCCAAACTGCTCGACCCCAATCTCGCCACCGCGCTCGAATTCATGGACAAGCACCTCGCCAGCCATGCATGGTTTTCCGGCGACCAGCTGAGCCTGGCCGACTTCCAGATGAGCTTCGCGGTGGAAGCGGCAATGTCGCGCGCGGCGAATGCGGCATCGTATCCGCACCTGAAAGCCTACCGCGACCGGATGGTGGCGCTGCCGGCCTACCGCAGGGCGGTGGAAAAGGGCGGGCCGGTGGTAATGGGTTGAAAACAGGTATCAGCAACGGGCTCCGAGCAGCCCGCGCCTGTGTTCCCCGGTGTTTGCCTTTGAATTAATCGTGGGACTTTTACAGTCTTGCTGCACCGCGGGATTGCTCAGAATCCATGCCAGCCCATGTTGGCCGCAATGAATGGAAATCGTCTGTGCTAAACAGGAAGCTATCCTTTTCCAGCCGCCATCCATCATGCCCGCCAAGCCCGCCGCCACTCTTCGCCTTCCCACCGCCTCGGATGACGCGCCTGCCGTCGCCAGGAAGATCGGCCTGCGCTACGTCGACGACGGCAAGCCCGGCATCAGCCGCAGGAAAACCGCCGCCGGCTTCCGCTACATCGGGCCGGACGGCAAGCCGGTGCGGGACGAGGACGAACTCAAGCGCATCCGCGCGCTGGTGATTCCGCCGGCCTGGACCGATGTCTGGATCTGCCCGCTCGCCAACGGCCATATCCAGGCAACCGGCCGCGACGCCAGGAAGCGCAAGCAGTACCGCTACCACGCACAATGGCGCAGCGTGCGCGACGAATCCAAGTACGAGCGCATGCTGAGCTTCGGCAGCGCGCTGCCGCGCATCCGGGCGCAGGTCAATGCGGCGCTGGCCCTGCCCGGCCTGCCGCGCGAAAAAGTGCTGGCGACCGTGGTGGCGCTGCTGCAGGAAACCATGATCCGCATCGGCAACGAAGAGTACGCGCGCACCAACAAGTCCTTCGGCCTGACCACGCTGCGCAACCGCCATGTCGAGGTCAGCGGGCGCGAGATCGAATTCCACTTCCGCGGCAAGAGCGGCGTGATGCACACGATACGGCTGCGCGACCCGAAGCTGGCGCGCATCGTCAAGCGCATCCGCGAGCTGCCTGGACAGGAGCTGTTCCAGTACGTCGATGACGACGGCGAGCGCCGCAGCATCGACTCGGCGGACGTCAACGACTACCTGCGCACGCTGACCGGCGAGGACTACACCGCGAAGGATTTCCGCACCTGGTCCGGCACCCTGCTCGCCGCGCTGGAACTGCAGGCGCTGCGGGCCTGCGCGTCGGAAGCCGAGGCGAAGAAGAACATCGTGCTGGCCATCACCAATGTCGCGCAGCGGCTGGGCAACACGCCGGCCGTCTGCCGCAAGTGCTATGTGCATCCGGCGGTGCTGGACTGCTACCTGCAGGGCGCGATGCACGAGACCTGGGACGCGCTGATGAAATCGGTGAAGGCGGCCGACGATCCGCATGCGCTGAAGGTCGAGGAAATGGCGGTGCTCGCGCTGCTGCAGGCGCGGCGCGAGGCGGCATAGGCCGGGGCTTACGGCCCGGTGTGCCGTGCCCGGAATCCGGCGGGCGTCAGGATGGATTCACTGCATCATGAAAGTCTGGTATTCCAGCCGCTCCATGGTCCGCCCCAGCATCACGAATCCCGCCAGCACCACCGCCAGCAGCGCCAGCGCGAAGCCGTAGCCGTAGAAGGCCGGCCCCATCAGGATCGAGAGCTGGGTCAGCGCCACGTTGAGCAGCACGAACGAGCCTGTCAGCGCCAGCACGATGCGGCGCTTGTCGAGGTAGAAGAAGACGTTGAGCACGCCCAGCAGCACCACCTGCAGGCTGGCGGCGATGACGTCGATATAGAGCAGCGGCAGGTAGAGCGTGGAAATGCCCATCCAGGCCAGGATGCGCTCGCCCAGCACGAACACCGCGAGCGACGCGAGCGCCTGTATCTTGACGATCTCGAAGATGCCCAGGCGTATGGTCTCGACCATGCTGTTCCTGTGCTCCTCGATGATTTCCAGCGAGCCACCCGAGCGCACCGCGTTGTAGAACGCGTCGTAGTACTCGACGAAGTCGGTCTCCATGCGCACCAGAAAGATCGCCATGCCGGGAATGATGGACAGGTAGGCCAGGAACACCGGCAGGTCGTAGATGACCGATGCACGCAGCGGCCCGATGATGGCCTGGCTGGTGTCGGCGGTGAACCAGAAAATGAACTTGTCGACCCAGACGCCGAGGTTGTAGAACAGGCCGATCGCGCACAGCGACGGATAGAACATCCTGCGGTCGAAGAACTCGAAGGAGATGAAGCGCTGCGCCGGGAAGTTGCGCAGGATGAGGGCCATCATGCCGGTCAGGATCAACGCCTGGCCCATCACGAAGCCGGCCATCAGGCCTTCGAGATTCAGGAAGCGCAGCGCCAGCGCGGCCGCCACCGTGGCGGCGTAACCGACCAGGTACAGCAGCACGATGGCGCGGTACTGCTTCATGCCGGACAGGAAGATGGTGGCGATCCACACATTGCTCATCAGGACGAAGGCGGCCAGCAGCAGCAGCCGGTACATCACGCTCTGCTGCGGGAACAGGAACAGCGCGGACAGCACCCCCAGCACGCCGCCGACCGCCGTGACGGCCAGCGCCACCGCATGGAAATTCGGCAGCACCGTGGCATCGTTCTTCTCGAACAGCCGGTCCGCGGCGAAGCGGGTGAAGGACAGCTGGAACGGGCCGGTGAAGATCAGCGACACCGCGATCACGTAGGTCACCGACACCTGGAACTGCGTGACCAGCAGGTCGGGCACCACCATCGAATAGCTCAGTATGCCGATGATCAGGATGCCGACGATGGACAGTATCCACGGGCCGGAACTGATGACGGCCGCATACGAATAGGCCTGCATCAGCGACAGCAGGTTGTCGCGCTTCAGGATCTTGCGCAGCTCGAAACCGATGCCGGCCATGTCAGCGCGGCCTCATGCAGCGCGGCGCGGCATCCTGCCCACGGGCCGCGTCGGGCGCCTGCAGCGCCTCGTCGTACAGCTGCCTGTATTGATTGAACATCAGGTCCTCGGTGTAATAGCGTTCGACGCGGCGGATGCCGGCCTGCTGGGCCGCGTGCCAGCGTTCATGGTCGGCCAGCAGCGCCACCGCGGCCTCGGCCAGCGCCTGCGGCTCGGCGATGCCGACCACGGCCCCGGCCGCGCCCAGCGCGCTGTCCTCGCCTTCCATGCCGTGGATCAGCTGGCGGCAGGAGCCGACATCGGTGGACACCGCCGGCACGCCGGCGGCAAAGCCTTCCAGAAGCACCAGCGGCAGCGCCTCGCTGATGGACGACAGCACCACCAGCCCCACCTGCGGCAGCAGCGCGCCGATCTGCTGGAAGCCGAGGAAGCGCACCTTGTCGCGCAGGCCCAGGCTGTCGACCAGGTTCATGCATTCGCGCGCATAGTCCGGGTCCTCGTCGGCCGGACCGGCGATCCAGCCCTCGGCTTCGGGCATCAGGCTGACCACCGAGCGCATCGCGCGGATGAAGGTCTTCACGTCCTTGATCGGCACCACGCGGCCGATCAGGCACAGCACCGGCGGCGGATTCTGCGGCCGCAGCGCGCGCAATGGCGCCAGCCGCGCCAGGTTGACGCCGTTGGGGATGTTGCGGGTGCGCGCCGCCGGAGCGCCGTCGCGCAGCTGCCGCTGGCGGTTGGATTCGTAGAGCGCGGTGATCTGGTCGGCGCTGTCGTAGCAGAGCATGCCCAGCGCCTCGAAGAAGCGTATCCACAGGTCGCGGAAATAGGACAGCTGCGACGCATCCTTCTCGAACACGCCGCGGTTGTCGGCGATCCACTCGCTCTGGAACAGGTCGATCTTGCGTTCCTTGGTATAGATGCCGTGCTCCGACAGCAGCAGCGGACGGCCGCTGCGCAGCTTCATCATCGCGCCCAGCAGGCCGGCGTAGCCGGTCGACACCGTGTGATAGCAGCGCGCCGGGATCATGGTCTCGGCGATCCGCGACAGCACCCAGATCGGCGCATGCATGATGCGCACGGTCCAGAAGTAATCGACGAAGGACGGGTCGGTGCAGAAGCTGCGGTACTGGTCGGTGATGTACTGCCAGGAGGTCTCGCTGTGCAGGAAGGCGGCCTCGTCCAGCGGCTGGCGGTCGGCCAGCAGCGGCAGCAGCGCCGCCATGCCGGCGGACAGGCTTTCGTTGTCGGGCCGGCTGCGGTGCGGCGTGCGCAGCGCCTGGTGCAGCTCGGCCATCTGTGTGAAGGCGGCGGCGTCGCCGCGCTGCTTCCTGCGCGCCGGCTTCGCCGCTTTGGCCTCGTGCAGGTAATGGTCTTCGAAATGCACCACGTTGTCCGGCAGCGCGTAGCGCGCGCCGTCGTAGTCGCTGCGGCGGCTGCCGATGAAGCAGATGCCGAAGCGGATCTCCGGGAAGGCGCGGATGATCTGGTTGACCCAGCTCGACACGCCGCCGCTGACGAAGGGAAAGGTGCCTTCGAGCAGCAGCATCACGTCGCAGTCGGCGGCGCGGCGGCGCAGGGTCGGGTCGGTTTGCTCGGTACGGTTCATCGGTCAGCCACGCAATTGTGCGGGGCGCGGCGGGCGAGCGCGCCGCGCCCCTGGTCAAGGTCGGTCCGGCATGCAGGCATGCGGGCCCGCAGCCGGCGCAACGCGCCGCACCGGCCGCGCAGGAAGGTTTTCACGGTATCCAGTTCATTTCTCCCAGTACCCGCGCATCGCCCGGACTGCCGGCAATGTCGAGGTCGCCTGCAATTCGCCGAACAGCCGCCGCACGTCGCCGTAGCGGCGCTGCAGGAAACGCAGCTCCGCGATATACGGCAGCAGCCGCTCGCGCGCGAAGCCGGTTCGGTGCGCCTGCTCCAGCGCATGCGCGGCAGCGTCCACGTCGGCCGCCTGCAGCTCCAGCCTGGCCAGCATGAACCACAGCCCGGCGTCGCTGGCGTCATGGCGCTGGGCGTCGCGGACATGCAGCCTGACCTGCTCGCCGGCGAAGCGGCGCATGTCGCCCTGCACCAGGTCCTGGTAGATCAGTTCGTAGTACAGCTCGGCGATGCGCTTGTGGCCCGCGTAGCGTTCGCCCTCGTCGGCATTGCCGGCGCCGAGCAGGCGCTGGTTTTCCTGGATGCGCTGCATGATCTGCTTTTCCTTGCCATCCAAAATACCGTAGGCCAGCAGGCGCATGTCGTCCGCCGGGTCCGACAGCAGCTTGCGCAGCAGCGCGCCGGTCGCATGCGCCGGCGTGTCCTGCAGCGCCACCAGCGCCTTGAGCCGCTGGTCCAGCGGCGCCGCCTGATTGGCCAGCTGCGCCCGCACCTGGCCGCCGCGAAAGCCGGTGCCCTCATGGTTGCGATGGGTAGTGAAGCGCGGCGGCACGACGCTGGCGTAATCATGGCCGCGCGACAGCCGGGGCAGCCAGATGCCCAGCGCGAAAGCCACCAGCGTGCAGGACATGCCCAGCACCGGCATGAAGAAGTTATAGGCGAACAGGAAGGCCAGCACCCATGCGCGCGGCTCGGCGTAGCGGCGCGGCAGCAGCAGCCGGATCGCCAGCGCGATCAGCACGCTGGCCGCGCCATGCATCGCGAGGAAGCCCAGCAGCACCGACATGCTCTGGCTTTGCCTGAGCAGCAGCGCCAGCGCCGCCGCTTCCAGCCCGAACGCCGAGAAGGAAAGCTTATAGAGCACAGCGTTCCACCAGCCGCTTCAGGCTTTGCGCCGGCGCGGTCTCGTCCAGCTGCTCGATATGCAGCACCACGTGGCCCGACAGGAAGTCGACCCCGTGCTGCGACATGATGGCCGACTCGATGCGGCGCAGGTAGCCCTCGACCGCGGCCGTGCCGGCCAGCGGCAGCAGCGTCAGGATGGCCTTGTGCCGCGGCGTGGCAAGCTCCCATGCGATGTCGACGCCGCGCCGGGTGCGCCGCACCTGCTCGTAGATATCCAGCGCGACATCGCTGCGCTCGAACACCAGCGCCACCAGCGCCGACTCGATGCCGACCTCGGCGCGGATGCGGTGCAGCCGCACCAGGTCCAGCGCCATCTCGGGCGGGCAGTCCGGCACCGCGGTGGTGACTTCGCGTGCGACCGACGCGGCCTGCACGCCGTCGGCGTAATAGCCGATCAGCACCGACAGCAGCTTCAGCAGGTCGTCGTTGAGCGCGAAGAACGGCAGCTTCTCGACCACCAGCAGGCCGACCGCCGGGCCGCGCGACGGCATCAGCGGCGCGCAGATCAGGTAGCGGCTGCTGTCGCGCGCCTCCTGCGGCGCGACGTCGCCCTGCACGTGCACGAGGCCGCCCTGCTCCAGGCTGTAGCGCAGCAGCGGGTCCTGCAGGTCCAGCGGCCCGGGCGTGCCCAGCGCCGCATGCGGGGCCGCCAGCGGCAGGCCGCGCGCGTCCAGCCCATGGACCGCGGCAATCTCGAGCTGGCAGCTCTGGCCCAGCAGCTTGATGAATTCATCCACGCCGGCCAGCCGGCCGTGGCCGTCGAGGCCGCTGGCGTCTGACGCGCCGCGCAGCCGCTGCAGCGTCTCGCGCAGCGTCAGCGGCTTGGCCAGCAGGTCCTGCTCCAGCCGCTCGTGCGACAGGCGCAGCAGGAAGTGGTTCTTGGTCAGCGTGTTGAGGCGTTCGTCCAGGTAGGCATTGACCGCGCGCAGGCGCCGGCTGCGGGCGTTCCAGACATCCGAGAACTGGCCGCAGACCAGCACCAGCGCCAGCCCGCCCAGGAAATACTGCTCGGGAAAGCTGCGCACCGGGTCCACGGCATTGGTGAACATGTTGGCCAGCGCGAACCAGCCGACCAGCATCATCAGCGTGGCGATGATGCCGATGCCGGTGCCGTAGCGCATGGCCAGCAGCGCCGGCGCCAGCCACAGCCACGGAAACTGCGCATGCAGGCCGAACGGGTCGGACGGGTCCAGCCACACGCCGCAGGCAAGGGCCGCGGCGCAGATCAGGCCCGCTTCCAGCACCGCCCAGGCCCAGTTCGACGTCGCATGCAGCGTGGCGCCGAGCGCCGTGCCGACGAACGCATCTGCCAGCGGCCTGGCCTGCTGCGCGCGCACGCCGCCGCGCGGGAACAGGCGGCGCAGCAGGGTGCGGGCGCGCGCGGGCCGGCGCTTCAGCGGAAGCAGGGTCGACATGGCCGGTCTCAGGAAGCGCTGGCCTGGCCGGCGGCCGGGACGATGGGCGCGAGCAGCCGGCGCATCAGCTTCTGCGCGACCGCCGACAGCGCCTCGCGGCTCCAGCCGGTGGCGCCGCCGGTGGAGGCCCACAGCACGTCGCCGCTGGCGACATCGATCAGCTGCAGCGTGATGCCGGCGGCCGGTTCGCCATCGACGCCGACCTTGTAGCGCCATTCATCAACGCTGCCGGTCAGCGCATAGCGCACGCCGGCGCCGCGGGCCCAGGCCAGCGCGGCGTCGGCCTGCTTGCGGTCCATCGGCTCGAACAGGGTCTCGGTGGCGACGCTGGCCGGATAGCGCTTGAGCCTGGTCGCGCCCTGGCTGCGCAGCAGGTTCTCGGCGATGGCTTCGGCGCGCAGGCCGGCCTGCGGCGTCTCGGTATGGTTGGCAAAGGGCAGCACCGCCCACTGCGCGTTCGGCGCGAGCACGGGCGCGCGGCCCACGTCGACGGTGGAGCAGCCGGCCAGCAGCGCCAGGAGGGTCAGGAGTAGGGTCAGGAGTCGCATCGGTGTCAGGCTCGCAAGGTGATGGAAGTTGAATGAAGGGTTCGTGGTTCAGTAATAAAGGTGGTAATCGAGGCCAAGCTCGCGGCTGCCCTGCTCGGCCGACGGATTGCCGCTGACGCGCTGCCAGCGCATGCGCAGCACGTCGCCGCCGAGCACGCTGCCGGCAACGCCGGCGCGCAGCTGGCGGCCGGCGCCGGTGACGCTGTTGTGCGTCAGGCCGATCTCGCCATACGGCCGCCAGGCGCGGTGATATCCGTTCTCGGCGCTGGTGCCGGCGCCCAGCAGCAGGCCCCAGGTCTGCGACCCTTCCGGCAGGAGCCGGGTTATCGCGGGGTCGGCGCCGGCGGGCAGCAGGCCGGCCAGCCGCGCATCCTGCCCGTCCGGGCTGAAGCGGTTGCCCATCACGAAGCCGCGCAGCGTCAGGTCCGGGTATTCCAGCCGCAGCCGGGTGCCGAGTTCGACCCGCCAGGTCGCGCCGCTGCCCAGCCCGGCGCCGCCCTGCGCGCGGTAGCGCCGCCAGCCGATGTCGATGCGGCCGTACTCGCGGGTGCTGAATGCATAGGTCGCATTCAGGTCCAGCCCGCTCTGCATGCCGCCCACGCGCAGCAGCACCGAGTCGGTGCTGACCTGGTTGACGCCTGCCGCCATGCCGATGCGCAGGTCGCGCGCCGGCGCGATCTCCATTTCAAGCTTCAGGCCGTTGCTGCCGGCCAGCGCCTCGCGCCGCTGCAGCGTAGCCGTCAGGATGCCGTTGTCGAGCCGGCGGCTGACGGCCAGCGCCAGCACGCGGTCGCTGCGCGGCACCGCGGACAGCAGCGCTTCGTCGTCGCTGTGCTGGCGGCGTTCCGACAGCGTGGCCGACATCTTCAGCCCGGCGCCCAGCGCGACGCTGCCGCGCAGCACGGTGTCGGTGGCGACCAGTGGCGATTCGCGCACGCTGGCGACGCTGGCCTGCAGCGGCGCCGGATCGGCCGTGCCCAGGCTGACCACGCGCTGGTGCAGCGCCTCGTCCTGCGGCAGCCGCGCAAGCTGGTCGAAGGCCAGCGTCTGCGCCAGCGCCGGGCGGCCGGCGCGCTCTGCCGCATCGACCCGGTCGACCATCGGCAGCCAGTCCGGCATGTCGTCGAGCAGCGCGTTCAGGCGGTCGCGGTCGCCGCCCTGCAGCATCAGCGACAGCTCGCCCCACAAGGGCCGCGCCAGCTGGCCGGCATAGCGGCTGGCCATCCAGGCGCGCGCCAGGTCGCTGGCGTCATTGTTCAGTGCATAGGCCAGCGCCACTTCGCGCGCGCTGGCCGAGAGCCGGGCGTCATCGCGCGGGCCGGCCTGCGTGAACAGGTCCTGCGGCCCCGCCGGCGTTCCCGGCGCAGCCGCCGCGGCGCCTGCCGGCGCGGCCTGGTCCGCGGCCAGCAGCTGCAGCAGCTCGCGGCCGTCGCGCGCCGGCTGCGGCGCATCTGCCGGGCCGGACTGCGCCGCAGCCGGCTCCGGCTGGCCGGTGCGCAGCAGCGCCTGCATGATGCGCCACGCCGCCTCGCCGCCGGTGAAGGCCGGCGCCAGCGCCGCCAGCCGTTCGCGCATCGCCGCGTACTGCGCCGGCTGCAGCTGGGCCAGCAGCGCCGGCTTGCGCAGTTCGGTCCAGACATGGCGGCGGATGCGCCAGGCCTGCTCGGGCTGGCTGTTGGCGTCCAGGCATTCGGCATAGCTCATCAGCCACAGGTAGTCCTGCTTCTTGATGCCGGACTTGCGGAACCAGCGCAGCGCTTCGTCCTGCCGGTTCAGGCTCATCAGCGCGGCCGCATACGGGTCCCACAGCGCCTCGTTGTCGTTGGCGTCGGCGGCCCATTGCCGCAGGCTGTCCTTCAGCGCGCCGGTGTCGCGCAGCGCCAGCATCACCCAGATTAGCGACGCCCTGGCCTCGATGCTGGCCGGGTCGATCTGCAGCACCGCGCGCAGGTCGCGGCGGGCGCCGGCCAGGTCTTCGCCGAGCTGCGCCAGGCTGGCGCGCAGCAGCAGGAAGCCGGTGCGCCCTTCCAGCGCGCGGCGCTGCGCGCCGTCGAGCCGGGCCAGCAGGCCGCGGGCGGCCGCATGGTCGCCCAGCTGCAGGTAGATGCCCAGCGCTTCCTCGGCCAGCGCCGGGCTGCCGTTGCGCTGGAAGGCATAGAGCGCCAGCGCGGCGGCTTCGCGCGGCCGTTCGGCGCGCCATACCGCGGCCAGGTTGGCGAGGTCGGCGTCGGACTGCGCATTGGCCGCCAGCAGCGCGCGGTAGCCGCGCTCGGCGCCGGCGTCGTCCTGCAGCAGGCGCGCAAGCTCGGCATAGTTGCGCCAGTAGAGCACGTCGTCCGGCGCGGCCGCGCCGCGCGCCGCTTCCAGCGCGTCGTAAGCGAAGCGGAATGCGCCCTGGCGATAATGGAAGTCGGCGATCTTCAGCGCATACGCGGTGCGCGGCCCGTTCTCGCGCTGCAGCTGCAGCGTCGTGGCCAGCGCGTCGGCATCCTGCCCTGCCCGCTCCTGTATGCCGGCCAGCAGTTCGAGTTCGCGTATCCGCCCGGCGCCTTGCGCCAGGCCGCGCTGCGCCAGCCGTCCCTTCAGCAGCGCGATGGCCTCGCCCGGCGCGCCGGACGCTTCATGCAGCGCCAGCAGCCGGTTCAGCCATTGCTGGCTGCCGGGCGCGGCCGCGAGCTTGTGCTCCAGCGCCAGCCGCAATACAGCCTGGTCGACCAGGCTGTCGGACAGGCGCAGGGTGGCGTCCCATGCGGCCTCGCTGCCGGTCATCTGCGCATAGGCCAGCCACTGCGCCAGCGCATCCTGCGGCGCGCCGGCCCACTCGCTGACCTCGGCCAGCCGCTTGCGCCAGGCGGTGGACTGCGGCTGCTGCTGCACTGCCGACTGGGCGACGCGGCGGGCGTCGGTCAGGTTGCGGTTGGCGAGGAAGATCTGGTAGCCCATGCTGTAGGCCTCCTCGTCGAACGGCAGCGCCGGGCCGCCCGCCGGCACGGCCGCGCTGGCAAGCTCGACCCGCATGCCGGCCAGGTAGACCGGCGGCGCGTACTGCGGACGGGTCCATGCCGCCAGCCGCCGGTCCTCGTGCGCCTGCCAGCGCTCCAGCAGCGACAGCTCGAGGAAACGCTTGGCGTAGCGCTCGGCGACATCGGGCCGGTTCGCGGCCTGCGCCAGCCGGGCCAGGAACTTCAGCAGCGCGATGTCGCGCCCGAACGGGCCGATGCGCTTTTCGGCAGCGCCCAGCGCCTCGTTCATCAGGCCGCCGGACTGCAGCGTGCGCAGGCCTTCGATGAAGTAGGCGCGCTGCGCGTCGCGGCTGGCGCTGCGGTCCATCGCGATGAACAGCAGCGCGGCGCTGAGCCGGTACTCCCCGAGGCCCAGCGCGCCGCGCGCGGCTTCCGCATAGCGCTCGGCGGCCAATTGGCCGGGGGCGGCAGGCAGGCGCCGGAACGCGGCCAGGGCCACGTCGGACGCGTCGACGCCCAAAGCGCGCGCGCCCAGCAGGTCGAGCTGGTGCGCCGACAGCCGCTTCTGCTGCATCAGCTCGCGCAGCTTGTCCCGCAGCTGCGCGAGCAGCATGTCCCGCGCCGGCGAGCGCATGTCCGCCGCGAAGAATTCCTGCTCGGCCAGCATCAGCCTGATCCAGCCGGCCTCGGCCATGAAGGCCGGGTCGCGGGCCGCCTGCGGCGCATCCATCAGCTTCCTGGCGCCGGCATAGTCGCCCTGCGTCACCAGCTTCCTGATCAGCTGCAGCCGCAGGCCGCTGTCGCCGGGGTCGGCCTTCAGGAAGACTTTCAGGTATTCGATGGTCAGCGACGTGTCGGCGCGGCCGGCCGCGCTGTCGGCGGCCGTCAGCCGCTGTTCCAGCGTGCGGTGCGGATAGACGAGCAGCAGCCCCAGGCTCAGCGCGAGCCCGAATCCAACCACCGTCCATGGCGAGAACAGACGCTGCCGCTCAAGCGGCGCATCGAACGCGTGCCAGGTACCGTGTCGTTTGAAGGGAGCTGGGGGAACCGAATTCATAGTAGCTGGTGTTATTCATCCTTTTGTCGGAGGGCGCTTGCGCGGTGGTGGTAAAGCGTCCGGCGCCGGGCCGCACCGGCGTCACCGGCTTGCCGTCGATGGAAAGGCTGCAGGCCGCCGGCGAGGCCAGCGCCAGCAGGCCCAGGCCGGCGCCGTTGACGGTGAGCGTGAACTGCAGCTCGCCGGGACCGCGCCGCAATTCGCTGATGGCGCCGTTGGCCTCGGCCACGTAGACCTGCGGTGCGGCGCCGGCAGCCGCCGGCCCGATCCTGGCTTGCGCGCCGGACAGCGTCAAGTAGGTCGCGGCCGGCCCCGGCGTGAAGCCGGCGATGCCCTCGCCCAGGCCCGGCAGCGGCGCCGCCGCCGGCAGCCGCAGCGTGCGTAGGTCGGCGCCGGTGCGCACCACCAGTTCGCCGGTGGCATGGTCGCGGGCGATGGTGGCGGACTCGAAGTCCATCACCTTGCGGATGTACTGGGAGCCGAACACGCGGGTGGTCGGCTGCGCGACGGCCCACTGGTAGATCCGGTGCAGCGCGGCGATGGATGCCGGCTTGCTGGCCGAGTACACGTGGTAATAGATGTCGATGGGCTTGAAGCGGTGCGGCGCGCCGGTCAGTTCGAAGGTCTCGATGACCCGCTCGAAGCCGTAGAACGGGCCGGTCCAGTCATTGGTATAGACGTTCTCGTTCTGGTGCGGCGCATAGACCTGGTACCAGCCGCCCTTGCGTATGCCCTGCGACGCGATCTCGGTCCAGGAATTGCGGCTGCGGGTGATCGTGGTGTCGCCGCCGTTCAGGTTCAGGTAGCCGTGGCGTGCGGTCTCCGCGATCGCCGCGGCCGGCGGCACGCAGTCGCCGCTCCACAGGAAGACGGACGCGGTCTTGCCGGCCGGGAGCAGCCCATTGATATACGCCATCGAGCCCTGCACCTCGCGCGTCAGGTCCAGCGTGTAGCCGGGCAGCTTCAGGCGGTTGGCCGGGCCGGTGTCCTTCATGGCCGCGGCCCAGTTGAACGGGTGCGAATACGAATGGCTGGCCGCCTCCACCTGCGGCTGCGCATAGATGCGGCGGGCGATCGCCTCCAGCGCCGCCGATGCCTGCGGGTACAGGCCGGAGGCCGACAGCTCGCCCTCGATCACCGACACCGTGCTGGGCAGGCGGTAGCGGTCGATGAACTGCTTCTCCATGATTTCCGATGCATACGGCGTGCCGGGCACCTCGGCGCGGGACGCGAAGCCGTCGCCGTCGACATGGACCATCAGCATGCGCCGGCCGCCCTCGGTGGTGACGTCCGGCACCGGCAGCGCGGGCAGCGCCAGCGCCTCGCGCAGGAAGGCGAGCGGCTGCACCACCCAGTGCTGAAAGTCGGCGCCGGGCACTTCCTGGATCGCGAACGGCGCCAGCACATAGCCGCCCCAGGCGGTGATGGCGGCGGCGTCGTAGCTGTTGCCGCGGCTGTCGGCCAGGCGCAGCAGGCTGCGCGCCGGCGCGCCGTCGGCGAGGCGCAGCGGCGACAGCGCGCTGCGGTCGGGCAGCGGTTCGGCCTCGAAGCCGACCAGGCCGCTGTCGCGCGACTGTATCTGCAGCCGCCCCGGCGCGGGCGGCGGCTGCATCTGCAGGCCGAGCGGCTGCAGCAGCGCCTGGTCGGGCGTGAAGCCCAGCGCATTGAACATGGCCACCCGCACGCCCTCGGCCGCGCGCCGCGCCAGCCACGGCCCCAGCGCCGGATGCCGCTCGCCGCTGCGCATCCAGCTGACGACGCCGGCATAGCGGCCGGCCAGCACGCCTTCCGGCAGCGGCGTCGTCGCCAGGTCGAGCAGTTCGTAGCGCAGGCCCAGGTGGTTCAGCTGTATGCCGAGGAAACGCTGGCCCTCGCTGAGGTGCAGGTCGTTGCCGGCGCCGTTGACCAGCACCAGCACGGTGCGCGGCAGCAGCTCCAGCGTGCCGACGCCGAGCGAACCCAGCCCGCCGTCGGCGACCCACGGGATGAAGCCGTCGGCGCGGATGCGGGCCGCGGTCGCGCGCGCCAGTTCGCGCGCGCCCGGCGCGGCCGGGTCGACGTAATCGATGGCGATGGCCGGCAGGTGGTAACGGTCGCGCGCCTCGCGCAGCCGGTCGGACAGCCAGTCGCGGTCCGCCTGCGGCACCGGCCGGTACGCATTCGCCGCCGCGTCATAGCCCTGGTACAGCGATTCGGCCGCGACCGCGCTGACCAGCGGCGCGACCTGCGGCAGCAACTCGAAGCCGCGATTGAGCATCAGCTTGCCGTCGGGGTAGCGGCGCTTGAATTCCCTGAGGATGGCGACCATCGCCGCCTGCTGGGCGCGGCGGGCGTCGTCGGTGTCGGCGAACAACTGGTAGGAATCGAGCGTGTCGAGGAAAAAGCCGCGCCAGCCGCGCTGCCATAACGGCGCGATGACGGTGTCGAGGAAAAACGCCTGCCAGCCGGGCGCGGCCTGGTCGATCACCCGGCTGCCCCAGGCGGCGTTGCTGCCGCGCAGGCTGCCCGCCGGCAGGCTGGCGTAGTAGGACCGGGTCGGGTGGACCTCGCCCAGCGACACATAGGCATACAGCTCGTGCGCGCCGTCCGCCGGCGCGCGCGCATGCGCCCTCGGGTCCGGCACGAAGTCCGGCTCCACTACCGCGATGTCGAATGCCTTCAGGTCTGCCAGCGGCGGCTGCGCACCGTAGTAGAAGGCGACGCTGGGCGGCCGGGGCCGGGGCTGGGGCTGTGAATGAGCCAGTCCCGGCAGGCAGCCCAGCATCACCACGAAGGTCTGCCAGAGGCGGTTAAGAAAAAAGTTAGGCAATCGCACGATCCATCCGGACGCCGCAGGCGACAAGCCCCCGGCAGAAAACCTGTACGGCACGGCGGAAAACGACCTGAAAACCGCATGCCGTGTAGCAATTTTGTTAATCGAACGCATTAAACGTTAACCGAACGGATTATGAAGGCAGCAGGGAAATTGCGACAGCGAAATTTCCACTGATCAATTATTTTGGGCGTCGAGGATGTTGTTTTGACGTCTGACCGACCTCTTGTCCCGGTGCGACTGAAGCCATCCGTCGCCAGGGGATTACACTGCCCGCCATGCCGCCTGCTGCGGGAATGACATCGGCGCGTTCGGCAGCGGCGCAGGAACAGATGCCGGCGCGAGTCTTGCTTCCTACCATCGCGGCCGCGCAGCCGTGGCGGCCGCCTCGATCAACCATCACCATGGAAAACACCCGATGACCAAGACAATCCCGCCCCTGCGCTCCGTTGCCGCCGTTTCCGTCTGCACCACGATGGCGCTGCTGGCCGGCCCCGCATTCGCGCATGACGGCCCGCACCAGATGACCTACCTGCAAAGCCTGCTGCATGAACTGTCCCATGCCGGCAGCCTGGCCGCCGCGCTGGCGGTCGCGGTGCCGCTCGCGTTCGCCGCCTGGGGCATGCAGCGACGGCGGGCTGCGCGGGCCAAACTGTAGGATAAATCCCACAGCCGTATGCGATTGCCGCCGATACTGAATTTGCAACATTCCCGTTAGAGTTGCGACTCTGTCCAGCGTGTGACTGATAGTCGTAGCCATCCGGTCGAAAACAGCGCGGGCCATACTTAAACAGTACAAGGGGAGTTAAATGGGGAGAGCGCGCGTATTGCTCGTGGCGTCGGAAGCGGTGCCACTGGTGAAGACCGGCGGTTTGGCGGATGTAATCACGGCGCTGGCCGCCGTGCTCGTGGAGCATGGCGTGGACGCAACCATCCTGATGCCTGCCTATCCCGCCGCCGTCGAACGCGCGGCTGGCCTGCGCCAGATCGGCCAGATTTTCGATGATCTCCCCGGCGGCTCCGGCCGCCTCCTGCTGGGCTGCATGCCGGGCCAGCAAGTCCAGGTGCCGGTGCTGCTGCTCGACACCGAGCGCTTCGCCCGCCGCAGCGGCGACCCCTACGTCAACGACGACGGCAATGAATACGACGACAACGCGCTCGCCTTCGGCGACCTGGCCGAGGTTGCCGCGCGCATCTGCGCCGGCCGGACCATGGTGCCGGCGCCGCACGTGGTGCATGCGAACGACTGGCACACCGGCCTGGTGCCGCTGCTGCTGCGGGTCCGCGGCATCACCGGCGTCGGCTCGGCGCTGACCATACACAACCTGGCCTTCCAGGGCAATGTCGACATGTGCCTGGCGGGCCAGCTGGGCGTGCCGGGCCACATGCTAGATGCCGACGGCGTCGAGTTCTGGGGCAGGCTCAGCTTCATGAAGGCCGGCATCCTGTGCGCCGACCGCATCACCGCGGTCAGCGACACCTATGCGGCCGAGATCCTGACGCCGCGCTTCGGCCACGGCTTGGACGGCCTGCTCGACAGCCGCCGCGACGCGCTGCTGGCCATACCGAACGGCGTCGACACCGACGCCTGGAACCCGTCCCGCGACCCGTTGATCGCGCGCCAGTTCAGCCTGGCCGACATGACCGGCAAGGCCGCCTGCAAGCGCGACCTGCAAAAGCAGTTCGGCCTGCCGGTGGAGCCGTTCGCGCCGCTGGTGGCGCTGGGCAGCCGCATCACCCACCAGAAGATGGCCGACGTCGCGCTCGACGCGCTGCCGCGCCTGCTGGACCAGCATCCCCGGATGCAGGTGGCGGTGCTGGGCCGCGGCGACCATGGCTACGAGGCGCGCTTCAGGCAGCTCGCCGCCGACTACCCGGACCGGGTCGCGGTGCATGTCGGCTACGATGAAAAGCTGGCGCACGCGCTGCATGCCGGCGCCGACATGCTGCTGCACGGCACCCGCTTCGAGCCGTTCGGCCTGACCCCTATCTACGCGATGTTGTACGGCACGATACCGGTGGCCTCGCGCGTCGGCGGCCTGTGCGACACGGTGGCGGATGTCGGCAGCGCCGACGCGCCGGACGAGTCGGCAAGCGGCGTGCTGTTCGACGGCGAAAGCGCCGACGACATGGTCGCGGCGATGGCGCGGGCGCTGGCGCTGTATGGCCAGACCAAGCACTGGCAGCGGCTGCAGCGCAATGCGATGCAGGCCGATTTTTCATGGTACGGACCGGCGCGCAAATACCTGCGCATGTACGCCGACATCGCGCCCGAAAGCGCCCGCGCGCTGTTCAGGAGCACACTGCTGCCGCGCCCGTCGGCCAGCGGCGACAAGGCCGCGGCCGCTTCCTACAAGCGGGCCTGACTCTCCATGCACGGCGCTGAACGCAAACAGACAACTCGAGGAATTCATGCAGCAAGAAACTGAACAGGAACGCCGCGCCATCGTGTCGGCCGGCGAAGGCCAGATCCCCACGCACCTGATCGACGCGCTCGCCGAAGGCCGGGCGCAAGACCCGTTCAGCCTGCTCGGCCCGCACATGGCCGGCCGCAGGCTGCAGATCAGGACCTGGCAGCCGGGCGCGCAGCGGGTGCATGTCATCGGCCTGCGCGGCGGCATGCTGGGCGAACTGGCCAGGATCGACGAGCGCGGCATGTTTGCCGGCACGCCGGCGCGGATGCGGCCCGGCCAGGCCTACCGGCTGCGCATCACCTGGAACGACGCCGAAGGCCGCGAGACCATCTACGAGACCGAAGACCCGTACAGCTTCGGCCTGCTGCTGGACGACCATGAGCTGGGCCTGCTGTCGGGCGGCGTGCATTACCGCCTCGGCCGCTGCCTGGGCGCGCAGCCGATGACCATCAACGGCGTGGCCGGCACCCGTTTCGCGGTGTGGGCGCCGACCGCGCAGCGGGTCTCGGTGGTCGGCGACTTCAACCTGTGGGACGGCCGCCGGCATCCGATGCGGCTGCGCCACGAAGCCGGCATCTGGGAACTGTTCATCCCGCGCATCACCGTCGGCGAGCGCTACAAGTATGAGCTGCTGTCGGCCAGCGGGCAACTGCTGCCGCAGAAGGCCGACCCGGTCGCCCGCGCCACCGAAGTGCCGCCGTCGACCTCGTCCATCGTGGCCCCGGTCCAGGTCCATGTCTGGCAGGACGAGGCATGGATGGCCGCGCGCCCCAGCCGCGAGACGCCCAATGCGCCGATCTCGATCTATGAAATGCATGCCGGCTCCTGGCAGCGCGAGGCCAGCGACTCCAACCGCAGCCTGACCTGGGACGAGCTGGGCGACCGGCTGATCCCCTATGTCACCGACCTCGGCTTCACCCACGTGCAGATGCTGCCCGTGATGGAGCACCCGTTCGGCGGCTCCTGGGGCTACCAGCCGCTGGCGCAGTTCGCGCCGACCGCGCGCTTCGGCCCGCCCGAGGCGTTCGCCCGCTTCGTCGACCGCTGCCATGCGGCCGGCCTGGGCGTGCTGCTGGACTGGGTGCCGGCGCATTTCCCGTCCGACGCCCACGGCATCGCCCGCTTCGACGGCACCGCGCAGTACGAGCATGAAGACCCGCGCGAAGGCTTCCACCACGACTGGAACACGCTGATCTACAACTTCGGCCGCAACGAGGTGCGCGACTTCCTGATTTCCGGCGCGCTCGAATGGCTGGAGGAGTATCACATCGACGGCCTGCGGGTCGACGCGGTGGCGTCCATGCTGTACCGCGACTACAGCCGCAAGCACGGCGAATGGGTGCCGAACATCCATGGCGGCCGAGAGAACCTGGAAGCGGTCGCCTTCCTGCGTGAACTGAACCGGGTCGTCGCCGAGCGCTGCCCGGGCGCCCTGATGATCGCCGAGGAATCGACGTCCTGGCCCGGCGTGACCGCGCCGCTCGACCAGGGCGGCCTGGGCTTTGCCTACAAGTGGAACATGGGCTGGATGCATGACACGCTGGAATACATCGAGCGCGATTCGCTGTTCCGCCGCTACCACCACGGCGAACTGATGCACAGCATCAGCTATGCGTGGAGCGAGCGCTACGTGCTGCCGGTGTCGCATGACGAGGTGGTCTACGGCAAGCACTCGCTGCTGGGCAAGATGCCCGGCGACGAATGGCAGAAGCGCGCCAACCTGCGCGCCTACCTCGGCTTCATGTGGACCCATCCGGGCAAGAAGCTGCTGTTCATGGGCAGCGAGCTCGGCCAGTGGGAGGAATGGGACCATGACGGCACGCTGCCCTGGCACCTGCTGGACGACGAACGCCATCTCGGCATCCACACGCTGGTGCGCGACCTGAACCACGTGTATGCGGCCGAGCCGTCGATGCACAGCGCCGACGCCGACCCGCGCGGCTTCGCCTGGGTGGTGCAGGACGACTTCGACAACAGCGTCTACGCCTACCTGCGCCGGGGCGACGCCGCGGTCGGCGACGAGCCGCTGCTGGTGGTGCTGAACATGACGCCCGTGGTGCGCCACGACTACCGCGTGGGCGTGCCCGGCGTCGAAGGCCTGGGCATGTCTGCCTGGCGCACGATATTGAACACCGACGCCGCCGTCTACGGCGGCAGCAACGTCGGCAATCCGGAAACACTGATCGCGCAGGACCATCCCAGCCACGGCTATTCCCAGTCGCTGTCGATGACCCTGCCACCCCTATCCGCAATGATACTGAAAAGGAGTACTTGACTATGGCGCTTGCCAGGACCCCGGCCCGCATGACCGCAGGAACGCCCTACCCGCTGGGCGCAACCCCTGATGGCTCTGGCACCAACTTCGCCGTATTTTCGGCGAATGCAGAAAAGATCGAACTGTGCCTGTTCGATCCGACCGGCCGCCGCGAGATCGCGCGCCACACGCTGCCCGAGTGCACCGACGAGGTGTGGCACGGCTACCTGCCGCGCGTGCAGCCCGGCCAGCTCTACGGCTTCCGCGCCTATGGCCCGTACCAGCCGGAAAACGGCCACCGCTTCAACCACAACAAGCTGCTGATGGATCCATACGCGAAGTCCGTCAGCGGCACGCTGCGCTGGAGCGACGCGCTGTATGGCTACCGGCTCGAATCGTCCCGCGCCGACCTGTCCTTCGACCGCCGCGACAGCGCCGCCTTCATGCCGAAGGCCGTGGTGGTCGACGACTACTACAACTGGGGCAACGACCGCTCGCCGGAGATCCCCTGGGAAAAGACCGTGTTCTACGAGGCCCATCTGCGCGGCCTCACGATGAAGAACGAGAACATCGAACAGGAAGCGCGCGGCACCTTCGCCGCGCTGGCCGACCCGTACATGATCGAGCACCTGCAGAAGCTGGGCATCACCTCGATCGAGCTGCTGCCGGTGCACGCGTTCCTGCAGGACCGCCGCCTGCAGGAAAAGAAGCTGCGCAACTACTGGGGCTACAACACCATGTCCTTCTTCGCGCCCGAGCCGCGCTACCTGTCGGACGGCTCGCTCAACGAGATGCGCATGGCCATCCGCCAGCTGCACAAGGCCGGCATCGAGGTCATCCTCGACGTGGTCTACAATCATACCTGCGAGGAAAGCGAGCTCGGCCCGACCCTGTCCTTCCGCGGCCTCGACAACGCCAGCTACTACCGGCTGCATGCCGACAACGCACGCCACTGCGTCAATGACACCGGATGCGGCAACACCGTCAACCTGACCCATCCGCGCGTGCTGCAGATGGTGACCGACTCGCTGCGCTACTGGGTCGACAAGTTCCACATCGACGGCTTCCGCTTCGACCTCGGCGTCACGCTCGGCCGCGAGGCCCACGGCTTCGACGCCGGCAGCGGCTTCTTCGACGCGGTGCGCCAGGACCCTACCCTGTCGAAGGTCAAGCTCATCTCCGAGCCGTGGGACATCGGTCCCGGCGGCTACCAGGTCGGCCAGCATCCCCCAGGCTGGGCCGAGTGGAACGGCGCCTACCGCGACGACGTGCGGCGCTTCTGGAAAGGCGACAACGGCGTGCGCCCGGCGCTGGCCGCGCGCCTGCTCGGCTCCGCCGACCTGTTCAACCACCGCCGCCGCCGGCCGTGGGCCTCGGTCAACTTCATCACGGCCCATGACGGCTTCACGATGAACGACCTGGTCAGCTATAACGAGAAGCACAACGAGGCCAACGCCGAGAACAACCAGGACGGCGCGAACGACAACCAGAGCTTCAACTGGGGCGCCGAAGGCCCGACCGACGACGCCGGCATCATCATCACCCGCGAGAAGATCAAGCGCGCGATGCTGATGACGCTGATGTTCTCCAACGGCACGCCGATGCTGCTGGGCGGCGACGAGTTCGGCCGCACGCAGAACGGCAACAACAATGCGTACTGCCATGACGACGACCTGAGCTGGTTCGACTGGAGCGCGCTGGAAAGCGACGCCGGCCAGGCGATGACCGACTTCACGCGCCGCTGCATCGCCGCCCGCGCCGAGCATCCGACGCTGCACCTGCCGCGCTTCTACACCGGCAACACCGAAGTCGCGCCCGGCCTGATGGACGCCAGCTGGTTCGACGAGTCCGGCAACGACATGACGCCGGAGATGTGGCAGTTCGCCGAGGGCCGCATGCTGACGCTGCGCCGGGTCGCGCAAAGCGAGCCGAACGGCCGCGTGTCGGCCACGCTGCTGCTGCTCAACGCGTACTCGGAAGAGCGTGAATTCACGCTGCCGGCGCCGTTCCAGGATTGGGAAATCCTGGTCGATGCGGCCGAGGCGATCGACGTCGACGAAAATCCGGCATCGGAAGAAGCCAGCGCCGAAGGCGGCGCGCCGCAGGGCGAGGCCGCCGGCCAGGGCGAAGCGACGGCCGCAGCCGCAGACGCCGCAGACGCTGCGCAGGGCGAGGCCGTCGAACCGGCTGCGCCGGCCAAGCGCGTGCGGGCCATCGTCGACAACCGCATATCGGTGGCAGCGCACAGCGCGGTGCTGCTGGGCGTGCGCAGCGTCGCCCTCTGACAGGCACAGTAACCGGAGATTATCTTGAGCAATGAAACCCTGCTGGCGCTGGCCGAAATGGCCGGCATCTCGCCGACGTGGATAGACGCGTTCGGCACCCCGCAAACCGTGTCGCTCGAATCGATCCGCGCGATGCTGGCCGCGCTGGGCATGCCCAGCGCCAATGAAGCCGAGTGCGAGGCCAGCATTGCGGCGCTGGCGACCGAGCGCGCCACGCGGCCGCTGCCGCCGCTATTGACCGCGCAGGTCGGCATGCCGATACCGATAGGCCGGCACCCGGTGCTGCGCGGACGGCCCTACCGGGTCGAGCTGGAAGACGGCAGCGTGGTGGAAGGCCGTTTTTCGGAAGACCCCGAGCAGGCGCTGGAAATCGCGCCGCTGCAGGCGCTGGGCTACCACCAGCTCGAGGTCGGCGAACACCGGGTGACGCTGGCGGTGGCGCCGACGCGCTGCTACAGCGTGTCCGATGCCGCCGCCAGCGCCACCGGCACGCCGGTCGGCGAGCCGCGGCTGTGGGGCATCAGCACCCAGCTCTATTCGCTGCGGCGCCCCGGCGACGGCGGCATCGGCGACTTCGGCGGCCTTGCGCGCTTCGTGCGCCAGGCCGCGGCGCGCGGCGCAGCCGCGGTCGCCATCAGCCCGGTGCATGCAATGTTCTCCGACGACCTGCACCGCTTCAGCCCCTATGGCCCGTCCAGCCGCGTGCTGTTCAACGCGCTGCACATCGACCCGTCGGCGGTGATGGGCGAGGAAACGCTGCGGCAGGTGCTGCAGGAAAACGGACTGGCCGAGGAAGGCGCGCGGCTGGAAGCCAATGAGCTGGTGGACTGGCCGGCCTCCTCCACCTGGAAATTCAAGGTGATGCGCGCGCTGTACCGGCGCTTCACCGCCGCCGGCGGCGCGCCGCTCGCGGCATTCGACGCCTACCGCGCCGAGGAAGGCGACGTCGTCGAGGATCATGCGCGCTTCGAGGCGATGCATGCGTGGCTGCGCGGCCAGGGCCGCAACGGCGACTGGCGCAGCTGGCCCGAGGAATACCGCGACCCGCGCGGCGAGGCGATCGAGGCATTCGCGCGCGAGCATGCGGACGAGGTCGGCTTTCACGCCTTCCTGCAGTGGCAGGCCGCAATCGGCCTGCAGCAGGCGCAGATCGTCGCGCGCGAAGCCGGCATGGCGATCGGCCTCATCAGCGACCTCGCGGTCGGCGCCGACCCGGCCGGCAGCCAGGCATGGAGCCGCTACAACCAGATGCTGCACGGCCTGTCGGTCGGCGCGCCGCCGGACGTGCTGGCGCCGCTCGGCCAGAACTGGGGCCTGGGCGCATTCTCGCCGGTGGCGCTGCGCCGCAACGGCTTCCAGGCCTACCTGGAAATGCTGCGCTCGGCCTTCCGCCATGCCGGCGGCGTGCGCATCGACCACATACTGGGCCTGACCCGCATGTGGCTGGTGCCCGACGGCTTCGCCGCCACCGAGGGCGCCTACCTGCGCTTCCCGTTCGACGACCTGCTGCGGCTGATCGCGCTGGAAAGCTGGCGCAACCGCGGCATCGTCATCGGCGAGGACCTGGGCACGGTGCCGCCCGGCTTCGACGAACGGCTGGCCAGCGCCGGCATACTCGGCATCCGCCTGCTGTGGTTCCAGCGCCGCGACAGCCGTTTCCTGCCGCCGTCGGCATGGTCGAAGGACGCGATGGCGACCACCACCACCCATGACCTGCCGACCGTGTCGGGATGGTGGAAGGCGCTCGACATCGGCTGGCGCGCGCGGCTCGACATGCTCGGGCCCAACGCCATCGAGTCCGGCGAACTCGACATCCGCAATGGCGAACGCAGCGCGCTGTGGCAGGCGATGTCGGAAGCCGGCGTGCTCGCATCGCGCGAGGACCTGCATCCGCCCTCGCTGGACAATCCGCCGATCGACCATGCGATCGCCTACGTCGGCATGACGCCGGCGCCGCTGGTGCTGATCCCGGTCGAAGACCTGCTGGGGCTGGAGGAAGCGCCCAACCTGCCGGGCACCACCGACCAGCATCCCAACTGGCGGCGACGCCTGCCGGGCGTGGTCGACAGCCTGCTCGACACGCCGGCGACGAAGACCCGCATCGACATCCTCAACCAGACGCGCCAGCCGCCGGAGCAGCAAGCATGAGCATTCCCCGCGCCACTGCACGCCTGCAGTTCAACAGCGACTTCACGCTGACCGACGCGCTGGAAGTGGTCGACTACTACGCCGACATGGGCGTGAGCCACATCTATGCGTCGCCGCTGCTGGGCGCGCGCAAGGGCTCGACCCACGGCTACGACATCGTCGACCCGACCCGGGTCAATCCCGAGTTGGGCGGCGAGCCGGCCCTCAAGGCGCTGGTGGCGAAACTGCGCCAGCGCGGCATGGGCCTGCTGCTCGACATCGTGCCCAATCACATGGGCGTCGGCGGCCCGGAAAACCCGTGGTGGCTGGACGTGCTGGAATGGGGCCGCCAGAGCGTCTATGCGCACTGGTTCGACATCAACTGGAACGCGGCCGACCCGGCGCTGACCGGCAAGATCCTGCTGCCCTTCCTCGGCGCGCCGTATGGCGAGGCGCTGGAAAACGGCCAGATCGCGCTGCGTTTCGATGATGCCACCGGCGGCTTCTGGTTCTCGCATCACGCGGAGCGCTTCCCGCTGGCGCCGTCGACCTATGCGCAGGTGCTGACCGCGGTGCCGGCGCTGCGCACGATGACCGCCGGGCTGGAAGCCGGCGCCGCGGCCGACGACCAGGCCGCGCAGCGCAGCCATGCCGCCGCCTGCGCCGCGCTGCGCGAGCTGTGGCAGAAGCCCGAAGGCCGCGCCGCGCTGGAACAGGCGCTGGCGCAGTTCTCGGCCGACAGCCCCGAGGGCCGGCAGCGGCTGCACGGGCTGCTGGAGCAGCAGCATTACCGGCTGACCTGGTGGCGCAATGCGGCCGAGGAAATCAACTGGCGCCGCTTCTTCGAGGTCAGCGAGCTGGCCGGCGTGCGGGTCGAGGCGGACGACGTGTTTGACGCGACCCATGCGTGCATCTTCCGGCTGTATGCGGAAGGCGTGATCGACGGCGTCCGGGTCGACCATGTCGACGGCCTGGCGCTGCCGGCGCAGTACTGCCGCAAGCTGCGCGAGCGGCTGCAGGCCCTGAACGGCCAGCGGCCGGCCGATGTGCCGGGCGGCGAGCCGTACATCGTCATCGAGAAAATTTTGACTGGCGACGAGACCGTGCGCACCGGCTGGAAGGTGCATGGCACCACCGGCTATGAATTCATGGACCAGGTCAGCGCGCTGCTGCACGACCCGGCCGGCGCCGAGCCGCTGCAGCACCTGTGGTTCGAGGTCAGCGGCGACAGCCGCAGCTTCGACGCCCATGTGCAGGCGGCGCGGCGGCAGCTGCTGGCCGAGAACTTTGTCGGCGAGATCGATTCGCTGGTGCGCGCGCTGCATGCGGTCGCGCGCACCGAGCTGGCCACGCGCGACGTCGCCGCCGCGCCGATACGGCGCGTACTGGTCGAGCTGCTGGTGGCCTTCCCGGCCTACCGGACCTATGTGCACGAAGCCGGACGCGAGCCGGAAGACCAGGCATTGCTGGAGCGCGCGCTCAACGAGGCGCGGACGCGCGTGCGCACCGCCGACCAGCCGCTGCTAGCGCTGCTGGCGCGCTGGCTGGGCGGCGAGACGCCGTCCTCCATCGCCGACCCGGCGGCGCGCGCGGAACGCCTCGCGGCGATCACCCGCTTCCAGCAGCTGACGCCGCCGCTGGCCGCCAAGTCGGTCGAGGACACCGCGTTCTACCGCTATGGCCGGCTGCTGTCGCGCAACGAGGTCGGCGGCGACCCGGGCCGTTTCGCGCTGCCGGCCGCGGCCTTCCACCAGGCCAACCTGCAGCGGCTGCGCGACTTTCCGCATACGCTGCTGGCGACCGCCACCCACGACCACAAGCGCGGCGAGGACGTGCGCGCGCGGCTGGCGGTGCTGTCCGAACTGCCGCAGGCGTGGGCCGAGTCGGTGCGCAAGTGGATGGCCGAGCACCAGCCGCTGCGAATCGACCTCGGCGGCGGCCAGTTCGCGCCGTCCGCGCCCGACCAGGCGATGCTGTACCAGATGATCGTCGGCGCCTGGCCGCTGGAGCTGGCGCCGGAAGACCATGACGGCCTGAAGGCCTATGCCGAGCGGGTCGCGGTATGGCAGGAAAAAGCCTGGCGCGAAGCCAAGCGCCAGACCAGCTGGGTCACGCCGAATGCGGCCTACGAGGACGGCTGCCGCGCCTTCCTGATGCACCTGATGGATGGCGGCCGCTGCGCGCCGTTCATCGCCGACCTGCGGACCTGGGTCGACCGCCTGGCCCTGCCCGGCATCTGCAACAGCCTGACCCAGACCGTGCTGAGGCTGGCGTCGCCCGGCGTGCCCGACCTCTACCAGGGCGCCGAGTTCTGGGACCTGAGCCTGGTCGATCCCGACAACCGGCGGCTGGTGAACTACGATGCCCGCCGCGCGGCGCTGGCGGCGTCGGAACATCAGCCCGACTTCGACCCGATGCTGTGGCAAAGCATGCAGGTCAAGCAGCCGCTGATCCAGCGCGTGCTCAAGCTGCGCGCGGCCGAGCCGGCCCTGTTCGACGAGGGCGACTACGTGCCGCTGCAGGCGCGCGGCGCGAAGGCGGACCATGTCGTCGCCTTCCTGCGCCGCCACCAGGGCCGCACGCTGCTGGTCGCCGCGCTGCGGCTGCCGGCAAGCGGCCCGCAGCCCGGCAGCGATGCCTGGGGCGACACCGTGCTGGAGCTGCCGCAGGCGGTGGCGCAGTGGCGCGACGTGCTGTCGGCCGACCATCTGGTCCAGGCCGATGGCGACACCTTGCCGCTGGCGCTGGTGCTGGGCGAGCGGCCGGTGGCGGTGCTGATGGCGGGGTGACGGCCGGATGACGGAAGACAGCCCCGCGCATCGCGCCGATAGCGGGGCATAGCAGTCAACGCGCATGGCCCGACCGGGCGTCCGACACCGTGCGGACGCCCGGTCGGGCCATCTGCGCTGGCGCGGCCCCAGGGCAGGCGCCGCGCAAATTCATCCGGTGCTGCAGGAATGCCGGTAATTTGAGAAAATTCAGGCCGGCGCAATCCTGCCTACCCTATTCATCCAGCCAAAGCGTCCAGTCCCGTTGATGCAGATGCGCGACCACAATGACTACCTCATCCTCGCCAGACCGCAAGCTCGATACGACCGCATGTGACCGCGAACCGATCCATATCCCGGGCGGCATCCAGCCGCACGGCTACCTGGTCAATGTCAGCCAGGACGGCTTCCGGGTGCGACAGGCAAGCGAGAATGTCACCGCGCTGTTCGGCCGGCCGCTGGACGACATCCTTGGCCGCGCGCTCGACGACCTGGTCGGCACGGCTGCGGTGGAAGTGATCGCGCGCTCGCTGCTCAATGCCACCCAGATGCCGCAGCCAGTCTATGCCGGCGCCGTCGCGCTCGGCGAGGCAGGATACTTCGATGTCATCGTCCACCGCTCGGGCAAGGCGACCCTGATCGAGTTCGAGCCGGTGCAGCGCAGCGGCGCCGCCGATTTCCGCCTTCTCTACGCGGTCATGGGACGCTTCCTGAAAACCCTGTCGCATGTCGATTCGGTCGACGCCGTCTGCGAGTACGCGGTGCGCTCGATCAGGGAGCTGACCGGCATGGGCCGCGTCTTCCTGTACAGCTTCGACCATAACGAGGACGCGCTGGTGATGGCCGAGTCGGTGAAGCCGGGCTATCCGTCATATAGCGGCCAGCGCTTCCCGGCCTCGGACATACCGCACCAGGCGCGCCGGCTCTACGTGGCCAACCATGTGCGCCTGATCGCCGACGCCAATTACGAGCCGGCCCGGCTGGCGCCCCTGCTCGACCCTGAAACCGGCGCGCCGACCGACCTCGGCTTCGCCGGCCTGCGCGCGGTGTCGCCGGTGCACCTGCAGTACATGAAGAACATGGGCACGCTGGCGTCGATGTCGATCTCGCTGATCATCAAGGGCCGGCTCTGGGGCATGATCTCGTGCCACGACAAGAACCCGCATTTCATCCCGTTCGAGGTGCGCACCGCCTGCGAGCAGCTGGGCCAGATCCTGGCGCTGCGCATCGAGTCCATCAACGAAAACAACGAGTATGCATACCGGCTGCGGCTGCGCGGCAGGCTGGTGTCCATCCTGGCCGCGCTCAGCCAGCCCGAGGAATTCGTCCACAACATGGCCAGCGCGTCGCAGGACCTGCTGATGCTGATGGACGCCGCGGGCGCCGCGCTGGTGTTCGAGGGCGACACCATCCTGTTCGGCCGCACGCCGCCGCGCGCCGAGGTCGACGGGCTGGTCGAATGGCTGGGCGCGGGCAATGACGAACTGGTCCACACCAATTGCCTGTCGCGCGACTACCCGCCGGCCGCGGCCTTCACGGAATGCGCCAGCGGCATGCTGGCGATGTCGATCTCGCGCACGCGGCGGCATTACCTGATCTGGTTCCGGCCGGAGGTGGTGCGGTCGGTGGAATGGGCCGGCAATCCGGCCCACAAGGACGATGTCCAGGCGGCTCCGCTGACGCCGCGCAAGAGCTTCGAACTATGGCGCGAGACGGTGCGGCACACGTCGGCGCCGTGGCAGCGCGGCGAACTGGAAGTCGCGCTCGAATTCCGCAGCGCCATCCTCGGCATCGTGCTGGCGCGGGCCGAGGAAATGGCCGGCCTGGCCGACGAGCTCGGGCGCGCCAACAAGGAGCTGGAGTCGTTTTCGTACTCGGTGTCGCATGACCTGCGCGCGCCGCTGCGGCACATCGTCGGCTTCGCCGACCTGCTCAGCGAACTCGAAGGCAGCTCGCTGAACGACCGCGCCAAGCGCTACCTGAAGAACATCGGCGATTCGGCGCGCTTCGCCGGCAAGCTGGTCGACGACCTGCTCAGTTTCTCGCAGATGGGCCGGTCGGCGCTGCACGTGGCCGCGACCGACATGCAGCAGGTAGTGAAGGCCGCGATCAGGCGGGTGTCGCAGGATGCGCAGGGCAGGCAGATCGAATGGTCGATCGGGCCGCTGCCGGTCATCCGCTGCGATGCGACATTCATCGAACTTGCCGTTTATAACCTGTTGTCGAATGCCGTAAAATACAGCCGCGATCGTCCGGTGGCGCACATCTCGGTCCATGCCGAAATCAAGGACGACGCAACCGTTTTCCATTTCTCCGACGACGGCGTCGGCTTCAGCATGGAGTACGCGCACAAGCTGTTCGCGGTGTTCCAGCGTCTGCACCGGATGGAGGAATTCGAGGGTACCGGGATCGGCCTGGCCAATGTGCGGCGCATCGTGGAGCGCCACAACGGCCAGGTCTGGGCCAAGGGCGTCCTCAATGAAGGCGCCGTGTTCTCATTTTCGATACCCAAGCAATTACCTGTCTAGGAAGAATTGAATCCGATGCTGAAACCCATACTGCTGGTCGAAGACAATCCCAAGGACCTGGAACTGACCCTGGTCGCGCTGGAGCGCAGCCAGCTCGCCAACGAGGTGATCGTCGTGGAAGACGGCGCCGAGGCGCTCGACTACCTGTACCGGCGCGGCAAGTTCGGCGACCTGCCGGCGGGCAAGCCGGCGGTGGTGCTGCTCGACTTGAAGTTGCCCAAGGTCGACGGGCTCGAAGTGCTGAAGGAAATACGCGGGTCGACCGAAATGCGCAGCCTGCCGGTCGTGATGCTGACCTCGTCCCGCGAAGAACAGGACCTGGTGCGCAGCTACGAGCTGGGCGTCAATGCCTACGTGGTCAAACCGGTCGAATTCCGGGAATTCGTGAAGGCCATCGCCGACCTCGGCATCTTCTGGGCCGTACTCAACGAGCCGCCGCCGGGCCATACCAAGGTGCTGCGCCGGCACTGAGCCAGGCGCGGCTCAGGCGGGCGCGGTCTGCCGCAGACCCTGCCGGATGATCTGCTGCAGGTCGCTCAGCTGGTACGGCTTTTTCAGATAGCTCACATCCTGCCCGTCGAGCTCCGGCGAGCGGCCGTAGCCCGACGCGATCGCCACCGGCATCTGCGGATAGCGCGAACGCACCAGCGCCACCAGCTCGATGCCGGACATCTTCGGCAGCGTGATATCGGTCAGCAGCATCGCGTAGGCTTCTTTTTCCAGCAGCGCCAGCGCCTCCTCCGCAGTGGGGACGCCGGTCGCCTCGTGCCCCAGTTCTTCCAGCATCATCAGCGTCAGGTCCAGCAGGTCGGCATTGTCCTCGACCAGCAGCAGGCGCTGCGGCGCCGGTTCGCGCGCGGCAGCCGGCGCCGAGGCGGCTGCGGCCGCCGCCGGCCTGCGGTCCAGGATCTGCCGCACCTTGGTCGCCAGCTGTTCGCGCCGGTAGGGCTTGGACAGCAGCGTGACGCCCGGGTCCAGCCGGCCGCCGTGGACGATCGCGTTTTCCGCATAGCCTGAGGTGTACAGCACGCCCATGCCGGGCAGCAGCGCGCGTGCGCGGTCGACCAGCTCCGTGCTGCGCAGCGGGCCGGGCATCACGACGTCGGTGAACAGCAGGTCGAAGGATTCCCCGTTTTCGATGATGGCAAGCGCGGACGCGGCGTCGCCCGCCTCCACCACCTGGTAGCCCAGCCCCTCCAGCATCTGGACCACCGTGGCGCGCAGCGCCGGGTCGTCTTCTACCGCGAGGATGCGCTCGCTGCCGCCGGCGGCATTCGCCGACTGGTGCGCGCGCTGCGACTCCACCGGCTCCATGCTGCGCGGCAGGTAGACGCTGACCGTGGTGCCCGTGCCCAGCGTGCTCTCCAGCGCGATGTGGCCGCCGCTCTGCTGCACGAAGCCATAGGCCATCGACAGGCCCAGGCCGGTGCCCTCGCCCGGCAGCTTGGTGGTGAAGAACGGCTCGAAGACCCGCTCGATCAGTTCCGGCGGGATGCCGCAGCCGGTGTCGGACACGGCCACCCGGATGTACTGGCCGGGACGCACTTCCGGGTGGGCGCTCGCATAGCGCTGGTCCAGCTCCACATTTTCCGCGACCAGGGTCAACTGGCCGCGCCCGCCCATCGCGTCGCGCGCATTGAGCGCCAGGTTCAGGATCACGTTTTCAAACTGGCTGGTGTCGATCAGGCTGTTCCACAGCCCGTCGGCGAAGCCGGTATGCACCTCGATGCCTTCGCCCAGCGTATGGCGGACCATCTGGTGCATGTTGTGCAGGATGCCGTCGAGCGGCACGACCACCGGCTCCAGCGGCTGCTGGCGGGCAAAGGCCAGCAGCTGCGTCGCCAGGTTGGCGCCGCGCTCGACCGCGGCCATGGCGACATCGACCCGGCCGCGGTCGGCCTGCGTGATGGCGAGATTCTGGCCCAGCAGCTGCAGGTTGCCGCCGATGATCTGCAATACATTGTTGAAGTCGTGCGCGACGCCGCCGGTCAGCTGGCCGATCGCTTCGAGCTTCTGCGCCTGGTGCAGCGCCGCCTGGCTCAACTCCAGCTCGCGGGTGCGCTGCAGCAGCTGTTCCTGGCTCGTCTGGAGCGACGCATAGGCTTCGTCGCGCTCGGCGCGGGCGCGGTAGGCCTGCGCATGGTAGCGCACCCGCGCCACCAGTTCGGCGCGGGCCGGCCACTTGACCAGGTAGTCGTTGGCGCCGGCGGTGAAGCCGCGCACCTTTTGCTCGGGCGCATCCTGCGACGAGACCAGGATGATCGGGATATTCACGGTTTCCGGCAGCGCGCGCAGCGCCCGGATGACGGAGAAGCCGTCCATGGTCGGCATGCACAGGTCGATCAGGATGACCGAAGGCCGATAGCCAAGCGCCTTCTGCACCGTCATCCTGGCGTCGTACAGGCATGAAACGTCGATGTCGGATTCAGCCGTCAGCATGTCGCAGGCAAGGCTGGCCGCGATTTCCTGGTCATCCACCACGAGTACGCGCAGCAGGTGGTTCTTGTCAGATTCCATACCTACGGCTTTTGCCTATCATTCATACCCCGCTCCGGAAATGTGCCAAAAGCACAATGTTGCCATAAACCACTAAAACTGGTCGCAATTGGCTATCGTCACCGACCAATCGGTGTTCGTCAATGCAACTTCCGGTCACGTTTTCGGGAAACGAGGAATCTTTTGACGAAATCGGTGTCCCGATAGTTCGTTCTTTTGAAAGGCATTATCAAGATGATTAGAAAACGCCTGATACCCGTCCTGCTCGCGATGTCGTTTTGCACCACGGCATTTTCCAACCCGGTATTCACCCCGGCGGCTACCGACGAGCAATATTGCGGCAAGCTCGCGCAGATCGGCGCCAGCGCCTGGCGCACGCGCACCGACGGCTATCCGATGGACCGGGTGCTCACCGAGGTCAACGCCATCCTCAGCACCAAGCCGGACACGCGGGACGATGCGCAGGAGGTCATCGTCGCCATCTATGCCGACCAGTCGGTGAATTCGTCCAGGCAGGCCTATTCCAAAGTCTACGAAGACTGCCGCCAGTAGCCCTCCGTCACATCCCGCCCTCATAACAGCGTCGCCCCGCCTGGACCTCACAGCGCGGGGCTGCTGTCCTGTATCGCCTCGATGCGGCGCTGGCGTTCCTGCTGGATGACCTGCGCGGCGGCAGGTTCCGGAAAGCCCAGGCTGTGCAGCACGAACTGGGACAGCTGCAGTCCGGATTCCAGGGTTTCCGGCACGACCAGGCTGGCGCCGGCGCGCAGCAGCGCTTCCGCATGCGCCTCGTCCCGCGCCCGGGCGAACAGCTGCACGTCCGGATAGTCGCGCCGTATCGTGCGCGCCGCGTGCAGCGCCGAGGCCGAATGGTCCATGGTCAGCACGATGGCGGCGGCGCGCCCGGCGGCAAGCCGGTGCAGAAGTTCGCCGCGGGCGGCGTCGCCGTAGTGCAGGCGGCCGGCCTGGTCGGGCAGCTGGGCCACCAGCTGCGGGTCGTTGTCGATGGCGACATAGGCGATGCCCTGGCTGTCCAGTATCTGCGCCAGCATGCGGCCGATGCGGCCGAAGCCGACGATGATCACGTGGTTGGCCTGCGGCGCGGGCACCTCCGGCGCCGCGGGCAGCGGATGCCGGCGCTGCCACCAGTCGCCGTAGCGGCGGCCCAGCCGCGCCGCCAGCGGCGTGGCGAACATGCTGCAGGCCACCACCAGCATCATGAAGTGCCCGACCTCGGGCGCCAGCAGGCGGCTGGCCACCGCCTGCCCGACGACGATGAAGGCGAACTCGCCGCCCTGCCCCAGCAGCAGCCCGCCTTCCACCGCGCGGCCCCACGGCAGGCCGCCGACCCGCAGCACCAGGCTGACCACGGCGGCCTTCACGATGAACAGGCCGGGCACCGAAAGCAGCAGCCAGAACGGCGCGCCGGCTGCCTCGCGCAGATCGGTCTGCATGCCGACCGACATGAAGAACAGTCCCATCAGCAGGTTGCGGAACGGCGCGATGACGACCTCGACCTCGTGCCGGAACTGGGTCTCGGCCAGCAGCAGCCCGGCCAGGAAGGCGCCCAGCGCCAGCGACAGGCCGGCGGCGGCGGTCAGGCCGGCGATGCCCAGCGTGATCAGCAGCGTCAGCGCCATGAATACCTCGGGCTGGCGCTGGCGCAGGAACAGCCGCAGCAGCGGCTCGAGCGCGCGCCGGCCGAGCAGGTAGATCAGCGCCACCGCGGCCACCGACTTCGCCAGCGTCAGCCCCAGCAGCGGCAGCCAGCCGGCGCCGGTGCCGCCGGCCAGCACGCCGAGCAGGATGAAGATCGGCACCACCGCCAGGTCCTGCATCATCAGGATGGAAAAGGCTGCCTGTCCCAGCGGATACCCGAGCGCCTGCCGTTCGGTCAGCAATTGCATGACGACCGCGGTGGAGGACAGGGACAGCACCAGCCCGAGCACCAACGCGGCTTCGGCCCGGTTGCCGAACAGCCAGGCAAGCAGCCCGATCGCCAGCGCCGACAGCAGCACCTGCGCACCGCCGCCGCCGATAACCCAGCGCCGCAGCGCCCAGAGCCGGGACGCCGACAGTTCCAGCCCGATCATGAACATCAGGAACAGCACGCCGAGTTCGGCCAGCGGCGCAATGCCCTGGGGACGCTGGAACACCAGGTAGCGCAGCCACGAATGCTCGCCGGCCCACAGCCCGAGCCCGTAAGGCCCGACGATCACGCCTGCGCCGAGAAAGCCCAGCACCTGGTTGATGTTCAGCCGCTGCAGCAGCGGCATCAGCACGCCCGCCAGGGCCAGGAACAGCAGCGCCTCGCGCAGGAAAGGCAATGCGTCGGTGTGTTGCACGTGTTTATCCTTGTTTGCGGGGCCGGCAGGCGTCGTGGCCCGGCAGAACAGGGATTATTGCATTGCGGAGCATCGCCGAAGGAAAGACTGCGGCCCGGCAACCGCTGTTTGCGATGCGTCAGCCGCCGGTCCCGCCCTCGCGGCTGAGACGGATGAGGAGGCGCACGACCTCGCGCACGATCTGGCGGTACGGTTCGTCGAGCAGCTTCAGGTCGGCCAGCAGCTTCAGGTCGGCCGGCCCGGGACTGCCGGCCGGGGTTGCCGTTTCCTGCCGGGCCGCATCGCTGCCGTAGCGCAGCCAGTCGACCGGCACCACCAGCCATTCGGCCAGGACGCGCATCTTGTCCTGGGTCGGGATTGCATCGCCCACCAGCCACTTGCGCGCCGCATGAACGGTGATCGGCGGGCCTGGAAAGCGGATATTGAATTCCCGTGCGAGTTCGGTCGGACTATCGGGCGAATGATGCGTTTGCCGCAGCATGTTTTTCAGGCGCTGGCTGAATGCCTGGCGCTCGTTGAAAATCTTGACCATTAGGCAACGCTCCTTACTTGTGGTTACAAGCAGCGGTTTCCTGACCGGCCATCCGGCACGGCCAGGCAGTGCAAATGTGACGATTCCAGGCAATGATGCGATGGCGGCCTCACCGCAAAACCTTGATTCTACGACAATATTATCAGCGAGCTCAGTTGTCGAAACGAAATGCTCTCGATACCGTGTCGACGAGGGTACTCTAACGTTCCGCGCCATTTTGCAAGCGCCTGGCGATCGTTTCTGACGCCGATATTTCGATTAACGCAAACTTTATTGCGAAACGCCTAGTACCAATGGCCACCCCGTACCGTACATCACCCGTATGCTGGTCCTATTGGCAATATTTAAAACTTGTTTAAAAGCTACCCATGCCGTTCCGAATAGAAATATTATAATGACAAGTGTTGTAAATATGTTGAATGAATGAAATCTTTTTATTTAGCAATTTACTTTGGAGTAAGAAAAATTGATACTTGGTATGTGTACTAACAATTATCCTTTTCATTAACACCTCTTCGCCGCCGCCATGAGAATTGCCGTACTCGATAACGATCGTCACCAGTCCGAACTGGTGTGCCAGGTACTCTCTACCGCGGGGCACGGATGCCAGACCTTCGGCTCCAGCCGGGAGCTGATGACGCAGGCGCGTCGCGACAGCTTCGATATGCTGATCATCCACTGGCACCTGCCGGAAGGCGGCGCGTCGGAAGCGGTGCACTGGGTGCGCGACCGGTTCTCGGCGACCTTTCCGATCATGTTCATCACCGGCCGCTCGAATGAGGACGACATCGTTGCCGGCCTTGCCGCCGGCGCCGACGACTACATGATCAAGCCGATCCGGCGCGGCGAGCTGGTGGCGCGGGTGCAGGCATTGCTGCGCCGCGCCTACCCGACCCAGAACGCGGTCGAGCAGATCCAGTTCGGCGGCTATGTATTCCAGTCGCGCACCGGCCGCGTGACGATGCAGGGCAAGCCGATCGACGTCACGCAGAAGGAATTCGACCTCGCGCTGCTGTTCTTCCGCAACCTCGGCCGCCCGCTGTCGCGCGCCTACATACTCGAGGCGGTCTGGTCGCGGGACGTGCAGATCCCGTCGCGCACCATGGACACCCATGTGTCGCGCGTGCGCAGCAAGCTGCAGCTTCGCCCGGAACACGGTTTCCGCCTCGCGCCGGTCTACAGCTACGGCTACCGGCTGGAGCAGATGTCGTCCGGCGGCGTGAACAATGCCGCCCACAATGGCAGCAAGCACAGCCCCGTGAACGACAGCGACGCGGCCGACTGAGTCCGGCCAACGCCCGGCGCCGGACGGCAGCAGGGGGAGCACGGTATAATTGGCCCTCAATTTTCCCCCTTTGTTCCATGCAACTGCTTGCCGTCGGGCTTAACCACCACACCGCGCCGCTCTCGCTGCGCGAAAAAGTCGCCTTTCCGTCTGACCGGATAGGCCACGCCGTGGCGTCCGCGCGCAACTGGTTCGGCGGCCAGCTGGCCGGCGGCGGCGAAGCCGCCATTCTCTCCACCTGCAACCGCACCGAACTGTATTCCGCCAACCGGCTGCAGGCAGGCGCCGACCAGGCGGTCGACGCGACCGGCCGCTTCCTTGCCGAATATCACCAGCTTCCCTACGCCGACCTGCGGCCCTACCTGTACATGCTGCCGCAGGACAATGCGGTGCGCCACGCGTTCCGCGTCGCCTCCGGCCTCGACTCGATGGTGCTCGGCGAACCGCAGATCCTGGGACAGATGAAGGATGCGGTGCGCCAGGCGGAAGCCGCCGGCGGGCTGGGGACTTACCTGCACCAGATGTTCCAGCGCACGTTCGCCGTGGCCAAGGAAGTGCGCAGCACCACCGAGATCGGCGCGCACAGCGTGTCGATGGCGGCGGCTGCGGTGCGCTTGTCGCAGCGTATTTTCGACCGCATTTCCGACCAGAACGTGCTGTTCATCGGCGCCGGTGAAATGATCGAACTGTGCGCCACGCATTTCTGCGCGCAGAACCCGAAGAGCCTGACGATAGCCAACCGCACGCTGGAACGCGGCGAAGCGCTGGCGCACCGTTTCAACGGCCGCGCCATCATGCTGGCCGACCTGCCGGACCAGCTTGCCCAGTTCGATATCGTTGTCTCCTGCACCGCATCGTCGCTGCCGATCATCGGCCTCGGCCTGGTCGAACGTGCAATCAAGGCGCGCCGCCACAAGCCGGTGTTCATGGTCGACCTGGCCGTGCCGCGCGACATCGAGTCGGAAGTCGGACGTCTCGACGACGTGTTCCTCTACACCGTCGACGACCTCGGCGCCGCGGTCCAGACCGGCATGGAAAACCGCCAGGCCGCGGTCAGCCAGGCCGAAGCCATCATCGAGACCCGGGTCCAGTCCTTCATGCACTGGATGGACAGCCGGGCGGTGGTGCCGGTGATCCAGGAACTGCATGAAAGCAGCGAGCAGATGCGCACCGCCGAACTGGAGCGAGCGCGCCGCCTGCTGGCGCGCGGCGAGGATGTCGACGCCGTGCTGGAAGCCCTGTCCAAGGGGCTGACCGCGAAATTCCTGCATGGCCCGCAGCAGGCGCTGCACCATGCGCAGGGCGACGAGCGGGCCCGCCTCGCAACCCTGCTGCCGCAATTGTTCCGTACCCGGCGCTAGCGGCGCTGCACTGTCCCGCCCGTCCGCGGCCTGCCGGCTGCGTCCCAGTACCGCCCATTCCGGAAATAAACGATGAAACCATCCATGCTCGCCCGCCTCGACCAGCTCGCCAACCGGCTGGAAGAAATCAATTCCCTGCTGATGCAGGAAGGCGTCACCGACAACATGGAGCAGTACAGGAAGCTCAACCGCGAACATGCCGAACTCGGCCCGCTGGTCGACCTCTACCAGCAGTACACCCAGGCCGCGAGCGACGTCGAGACCGCGCAGGGCATGCTGGCCGACCCGGACATGAAGGAGTTCGCGCAGGAAGAAATCGGCGCGGCGAAAGCCCGCATGGAGCAGATGGAAATCGACCTGCAGAAGCTGCTGCTGCCGAAGGACCCGAACGACGAGCGCAACATCTTCCTCGAGATCCGCGCCGGCACCGGCGGCGACGAGTCGGCGCTGTTCGCCGGCGACCTGCTGCGCATGTACACCCGCTATGCCGAGCGGCAGCGCTGGCAGGTCGAGATGGTGTCGGAGTCGGCGTCGGAAGTCGGCGGCTACAAGGAAGTCATCGTGCGCATCGTCGGTTTCGGCGCGTACTCGCGGCTCAAGTTCGAGTCCGGCGGCCACCGCGTGCAGCGGGTGCCGGCGACCGAGACCCAGGGCCGCATCCATACGTCGGCCTGCACGGTCGCGGTGATGCCGGAAGCCGACGAGATCGGCGACGTCGACATCAACCCGGCCGACCTGCGCATCGACACCTACCGCGCGTCCGGCGCCGGCGGCCAGCACATCAACAAGACTGACTCGGCGGTGCGCATCACCCACCTGCCGACCGGGCTGGTGGTCGAATGCCAGGACGACCGCAGCCAGCACAAGAACAAGGCGTCGGCGCTGAAAGTGCTGGCGGCGCGGCTGAAGGATGCGCAGCTGCGGGCGCAGCAGACCAAGGAAGCCGCGACCCGCAAGTCGCTGATCGGCTCGGGCGACCGGAGCGAGCGCATCCGCACCTATAATTTCCCGCAGGGCCGGATGACCGACCACCGCATCAACCTGACGCTGTACAAGCTGGACTTCATCATGGACGGCGACCTCGATGAACTGACCAACGCACTGATGGCCGAACACCAGGCCGAGCTGCTGGCCGCCCTGGGCGACGACCTGTAAAACTTCCCGAGAATGGAACCCACCATGAACCCTTACCGTCCCGTACTGCTCGCCGCCGCCTTCATTTCCATCGTCCTGCTCGGCGTTGCGCTTTACCTGCAGCATGGCATGAACATGCTGCCCTGCCCGCTGTGCGTGCTCCAGCGCTACGCCTTCGCCGCGGTGGCGCTGATCTGCCTGGTGGCTGCCGGCCTGCCGCCCGGCGGCCAGCGCGCCGGCGCCGGGCTGGGCCTGCTGGCCGCGCTGGCCGGCCTGGGCACCGCCGGCTGGCACCTGTGGATCAAGGCGCATCCGAATGTCTCGTGCGGCATCGACCCGCTGGAAACCTCGCTCAACACCATCCCGACCGCGCAGCTGCTGCCTTTCCTGTTCCAGGCCGACGGCCTGTGCACCACTGAATATGCACCGATCATCGGCCTGTCGATTCCGCAATGGTCGCTGATCTGGTTCGCCGTGCTGGCCATCGTGCTGGGACGCACCGCGCTGCGCGGCATTCCCCGCCGATGAGCGACAGCGCGCCGCTGGCCGGCCGCTCGCTGGCGCAGGTGCTGGCGCAATCGCCGCTGGACCCGCTCGAGACCCGCATCCTGCTGGGCCATGCGCTGGGACTGTCGCGGGTGCAGCTGATCACCCGCGCCGACCGGCTGCTCGACGCCGGCGAGGCGGCCCGCCTGCAGCAACTGTTCGCGCGCCGGCTGGCCGGCGAGCCGGTCGCCTACCTGACCGGCGAGCGCGAGTTCTACGGCCTGGACTTCAAAGTCACGCCGGCGGTGCTGATCCCGCGCCCCGACACCGAGTTGCTGGTGGAACTGGTCTGCGCCCGGCTGCCCCGGGGCGGCAGCGTCCTCGACCTGGGCACCGGCTCGGGCGCCATCGCGGTCGCCATCGCCCATGCCCGGCCGGATGCGCAGGTCAGCGCGCTCGACGCCAGCGCCGCGGCGCTGGACGTGGCCCGCTTCAATGCGGCGCGCCACGACGTGCGGGTCGATTTCCTGCAGAGCGACTGGTACGCCGGGCTGGCCTCGCAACGGTATTCGATGATCGTCGCCAACCCGCCCTACATCGTTGCCGGCGACAGTCACCTGTCGCAGGGCGACCTGCGCTTCGAGCCGGTCGATGCGCTGACCGACCATGCGGACGGCCTGTCGGCGCTGCGGGCCATCGTCGCCGGCGCGCCGGGCTTCCTTGCGGAAGGCGGCTGGCTGCTGATGGAGCATGGCTACGACCAGGCCGCGCCGGTGCGGGCCCTGCTGCAGGGCTGGAGCCAGGTAGAAAGCTGGCGCGACCTGGCAGGAATAGAACGCGTGACCGGGGCAACCCGTAGGGTGTAATAGGCGAAGCGCATTACACCGCGCCCCGCACGGGGAAATCGGTGGTTTTTCGACCGGTGTTGCGATGCGCCGGCGCCTGTTACAACCTACGAATCTGCTACGGCATCGCCCCGGATTGCGTATCATCCAACGCTTGTTTTCACATTCAATCCCTATGCTGCCTTCCATCGAACAACGCCTGGCCAACGAACTGGCCGCCCGGCCGGCGCAGGTTGCCGCCGCCATTGCCCTGCTGGACGAGGGCGCCACCGTGCCCTTCATCGCGCGCTACCGCAAGGAAGCCACCGGCGGGCTGGACGACATCCAGCTGCGCCTGCTCGAAGAACGGCTGCGCTACCTGCGCGAACTCGAGGACCGCCGCGCCGCGGTGATCGCCTCGATCGAGGAGCAGGGCAAGATGACGCCGGCGCTGCTGGACGCCATCAGCCATGCCGAGGACAAGACGCGGCTGGAAGACCTGTACCTGCCCTACCGCCAGAAACGCCGCACCAAGGCCCAGATCGCGGTCGAGGCCGGCCTTGCGCCGCTGGCCGAGGCGCTGCTGGCGGACCCGATGCTGAGCCCCGAGGCGGAAGCCGAAAAATACCTGAAGCCCGCCTTCAAGACCGACGGCGCCGACAATCCCGGCGTGCCGGACGTGAAGGCCGCGCTCGACGGCGCCCGCCAGATCCTGATGGAACGCTTCGCCGAGGACGCCGGCCTGCTCGGCGCGCTGCGCGACTACCTGCAGGAGCATGCGGTGGTCGAGTCGAAAGTGGTCGAGGGCAAGCAGGACGCCGGCGAAAAGTTCGCCGATTACTTCGACTATTCGGAAACCCTGTCCACCATCCCGTCGCACCGCGCGCTGGCGCTGTTCCGCGGCCGCCGCGAGGAAATGCTGAACGTGGCGATGCGCCTGGACAGCGAGGAGGAAAAGCCGAAATGGGATGCGCCGCATAACCCGTGCGAAGGCCGGATCGCCGCCCGCTTCGGCATCGGCAACAAGAACCGCCCGGCCGACAAGTGGCTGGCCGACACCGTGCGCTGGACCTGGCGCGTCAAGCTGATGATGCACCTGGAAACCGAGCTGATGGGCGCGCTGCGGGAAAAGGCCGAGCTGGAAGCCATCAATGTCTTCGCGCTGAACCTGAAGGCGCTGCTGCTGGCCGCGCCGGCCGGCCCGCGCGTGACCATGGGCCTGGACCCCGGCCTGCGCACCGGCGTCAAGGTCGCGGTGGTGGACGCGACCGGCAAGGTGGTCGACACCTCGACCATTTACCCGCACCAGCCCCGCAACGACTGGGACGGCTCGCTGCACACGCTGGCGCTTCTGGCCGCGAAACACGGCGTCACGCTGATCTCCATCGGCAACGGCACCGCGTCGCGCGAGACCGACCGGCTGGCGCAGGACCTGATCAAGCGCCACCCCGAAATGAAGATGACCAAGATCGTGGTGTCCGAAGCCGGCGCCTCGGTCTACTCGGCATCCGAGTTCGCGTCGCGCGAGCTGCCCGACATGGACGTGTCGCTGCGCGGCGCGGTGTCGATCGCGCGCCGGCTGCAGGACCCGCTGGCCGAGCTGGTGAAGATCGACCCGAAATCCATCGGCGTCGGCCAGTACCAGCATGACGTCGGCCAGTCGCAGCTGGCGCGCACGCTCGACGCGGTGGTCGAGGATTGCGTCAATGCGGTCGGCGTCGATGTGAACACCGCGTCCGCGCCGCTGCTGGCGCGGGTGTCCGGCCTGAACGCCAGCGTGGCCCAGGGCATCGTCAACTACCGCGACGCGAAGGGCATGTTCACCTCGCGCGCGGCGCTGCGCAGCGTGCCGCGGCTGGGCGACAAGACGTTCGAACAGGCGGCGGGCTTCCTGCGGGTGATGGCAGGCGACAATCCGCTGGATGCGTCGGCGGTGCACCCGGAGTCGTATCCGCTGGTGGAAAAAATCCTGGCCGACCTGAAAAAGGACGTGAAATCCGTCATTGGCGACAGCGGGCTGTTGAAATCGCTGAATCCGGCAAGATATGCGGATGACCGGTTCGGCCTGCCTACCGTGACCGACATCCTGAAGGAACTCGACAAGCCGGGCCGCGACCCGCGGCCGGAATTCACCACCGCCACCTTCAAGGACGGCGTCGAGGAAATCGGCGACCTGCGGCCGGACATGGTGCTGGAGGGCGTGGTGACCAACGTGGCGGCCTTCGGCGCATTCGTCGACATTGGCGTCCACCAGGATGGGCTGGTCCACATCTCGGCGCTGTCCAACACCTTCGTGAAGGATCCGCACACGGTGGTCAAGGCGGGCCAGGTAGTCAAGGTCCGGGTGCTGGAGGTGGACCCGAAGCGCAAGCGCATCGCGCTGACCATGCGGCTGTCCGACAGCGCGCCCGTGGCCGGCAAGCCGGAACAGCGCGGCGACCGCAACGATGCGAAGCGGCTGTCGCAGCATCAGCAGCGCCAGGGCCAGAACCAGGGCAAGCCGGCCCCGGCCGCAGGTGCGATGGCGGCGGCGTTTGCGAAGCTGAAGTCGTAAATAACTTGAATATCGTGCACGATGAGCGAACGAGACCGTATTTTTCTATAATGGACGCATTTACTTAAGCGAGGCAGTCATGAGCGACGTACAAAGCTGGATTAAAGAAACCGTGACCGGCAACCCGGTCGTGTTATTCATGAAGGGCACCGCGCAGTTTCCCCAGTGCGGTTTTTCGGGCAAGGCCATCCAGCTGCTGAAGGCCAGCGGCGCGGAAAACATCGTCACCGTCAACGTGCTGGAAGACCCGGAAGTGCGCCAGGGCATCAAGGACTACTCGAACTGGCCGACCGTGCCGCAGCTCTACGTGAAGGGCGAATTCGTCGGCGGCTCGGACATCATGAACGAGATGTACGAGTCCGGCGAACTGCAGTCGCTGATCAAGGGCTGAGCATGCCCGCCCCTGCCGACGCTGCCGGAGGCAGGGGCCAGGAACAGCCGCCGCCGGCCCCGCAGCGGCGGCTGATCATCGCCATCACCGGCGCCACCGGCGCCGTCTACGGCATACGCCTGCTGCAGGTGCTGCGGGAGACGCCCGGCGTCGAAACCCACCTGATGCTGTCCGAGGCCGGCGTGCTCAACCTGCACCAGGAACTGGACATGAACCGCAAGGACGCCGAGGCTTTCGCCGACGTGGTCCACAACGTGCGCGACATCGGCGCGTCGATCGCCAGCGGCTCCTTCCAGTCCGACGGCATGATCGTCGCGCCGTGCTCGATGAAGACCCTGGCCGCCGTGGCCCATGGCCTGTCCGACAACCTGATCACCCGCGCCGCCGACGTGGTCCTGAAGGAGCGCCGCCGGTTGGTGCTGATGGTGCGGGAAACCCCGTTCAACCTGGCGCACCTGCGCAACATGACCGCCGTGACCGAGATGGGCGGCATCATCTTCCCGCCGCTGCCCGGCTTCTACCAGCGCCCGCAAAGCATCGCCGAGATGGTCGACCACACGGTGGGCCGGGTGCTGGACCTGTACGGCGTCGCGCACAGCCTGACGCCGCGCTGGAACGGCATCCGGGCCGGCTGAGCCGGTATCGCGGCATGCGCCGAGCCAGGCGCGTTGCGCGATCCTGCCATGCCCGCCAAGACCTGCGCCCGGGCGCAATGCCCCACCCGCCGCCTCCCTTTCCCCGCCCTGCCTGCAACGTCCGCCAATTTCCCTGCATCCGGTTTCCGCCGCCGCGCGTATCACGTATTCCACATGACGTATGAATTTTGTCGATTTCTTCATACAATTGCGCGTAGCCATCCATTTGGCCGTGCTCAACTTCCGGGAATGCCATGACGTTGCAGAATCCGCTCGACTTCCGCTTCAGGCGCACTGCGCTGGCCGCCGCCCTGCTGGGCATCGGTACGGTAGCGCTGCCTGCCGCTGCGCAGGAACAGACCCTCAACGCGATCAGCGTCGAAACCTCGCGCACCAGCCAGCTCGGCATCGCGGACTCGGCAAACGCCGGCGTCGTCACGCAACAGCAGCTCGAGGCACGGACCGTCTACCGGCCCGGCGAGATGCTGGAAGCGGTGCCCGGCCTGATCGTCAGCCAGCATAGCGGCGAAGGCAAGGCCAACCAGTTCTACCTGCGCGGCTTCAACCTCGACCACGGCACCGACCTGCGCACCACGGTCGACGGCATGCTGGTCAACCAGCGTTCCCATGCGCACGGCCAGGGCTGGACCGACCTGAATTTCATGATCCCCGAACTTGCCAGCCGGCTGGAGTACCGCAAGGGGCCGTATTACGCTGCCGAGGGCGACTTCGCCGCGGCCGGCGCGGCCAGCGTGGTGTATGCCAACAGGCTCGACGCCGGCATCGCCAGCATAGGCATAGGCCAGAACGGCTACCGGCGCACGCTGCTTGCGGATTCGCCCGCGCTGGGCAACGGCAACCTGCTCTATGCGCTCGAACTGTTCCACAACGACGGCCCGTTCACCCGCGGCGACGACTACCGCAAGATCAACGGCGTGCTGCGCTACGGCCAGGGCAACGAGGCCAACGGCTACAACGTGACGGCGATGGCCTATCGCGGCCGCTGGAATGCCACCGACCAGATCCCGAAGCGCGCGGTGGACGCCGGCGAACTGGGCCGCTTCGATTCGATCGACCCGAGCGACGGCGGCGTCGCGCACCGCTACAGCCTGTCCGGCGCCTGGCACCGCTCCGATGCCGCCGGCTCGACCAACATCAACGCCTACGTCATCCACAACAAGCTCGACCTGTACTCCAACTTCACCTACTTCCTCGACGACCCGGTCAATGGCGACCAGTTCAACCAGGCCGACCGCCGCACCACGCTGGGCCTGAACGCGAGCCGCACGATCCCGACGCCGTTTTTCGGCAGGGAGTCCGAGACCACGCTGGGCCTGCAGCTGCAGAACGACAATATCTTCAACGGCCTCTACAACACCGCCGCCCGCGAACGCCTGTCGACGACCCGGCAGGACCATGTCGTCGAAACCAGCGCGGGCCTGTATATCGAAAACAGCACGAAGTGGGCCGACAAGTTCAGGACCGTCGCCGGCCTGCGCGAGGACTTCTACCGCTTCGATGTGAATGGCGACAACCGGGCCAACGCCGGCCGCGCCAGCGACAGCATCGCCAGCCCGAAGCTGAGCCTGATCTTCGGCCCCTGGGCAAAGACCGAGTACTACTTCAACGTCGGCTCGGGCTTCCACAGCAATGACGCGCGCGGCGCCACGATCACCGTCGACCCGAAAGACCCGTCGACGCCGGCCGAGCGCGTCGCGCCGCTGGTGCGTTCGAAGGCGGTCGAGGTCGGCGCCCGCACCGAGATCATCCCGGGCCTGCAAAGCGCGCTGTCGCTGTACCGGCTGGACTTCGACTCGGAACTGCTGTTCGTCGGCGACGCCGGCAGCACCGAAGCCAGCCGGCCGAGCCGGCGCTACGGCATCGAGTTCAACAATTATTTCAAGCCGACCCGCTGGCTCACCATCGACGCCGACCTCGCCTTTGCGCGCGCCCGTTTCCGCGACGACGACGCCAGCGGCCGCCGCATTCCCGGCGCGGTGGAAGGCGTGGCCTCGATTGCGATGGCGGTCGACCATGTCGGGCCCTGGTTCGGCGCGCTGCAGCTGCGCTACTTCGGGCCGCGCCCGCTGACCGAGGACAATAGCGTGCGCTCGAAGGGCACGTCCACGCTCAATGGCCGCATCGGCTACCGGATCAGCCCGACCATGCGCGTCGAGCTGGAAGGCTACAACCTCGCCAACCGGCGCGATTCGGCGATCGACTACTACTATGCGTCCCGGCTCGCCACCGAGCCGGCGGGCAGCGCGACGCCGGACGTCCATTTCCACCCGATCGAATCGCGCTCGTTCCGGGTGACGCTGACCGCGAACTTCTGAGCGCGAACTTCTGAGCGAACGCCCGGGCGGGCGGCGTCAGGTCTTCGGCTGGTAGTGGAAGTGCGTGTGCTGCCTGCTGCTGGGCGTTTCCATGTCGACCGGGACGATATGGATATTGCCGTGCCTGACGCCGCTCTGCGCGATCAGGCTGTTGGCGAATGCGCTCACTTCGCGGTAGCGGCCGCGCAGCACCAGCGTCTCCAGGCAGTTGTGATGGTCCAGGTGCACGTGCATGGTCGACACGCAGATGTCATGGTGGTCATGCTGCAGCATCGCCACCCGGCTCGCCAGCTCGCGCTCGTGGTGGTTGTAGATATAGCTGACATTGGCGACGCAGTGCTGCGCCTCGTTGGTGTTCTTGCGCTCGACTTCGAGCCGGCCCCGCAGCAGGTCGCGGAAGGCCTCGGAGCGGGTCTGGTAGCCGTGGCCTTCGATGAGCTCGTCGAACTGCTCGGCCAGCTTGTCCTCGACGGAAATGGTGATGCGGCGCATGGATGGACCCGGATGGATGGCTGTCTTGGAATCCGGTGATCTTATACCAGTACCGGACCGCAAGGCCCGATGAAACGCCGTGGGGTGCAATAAGCGTTAGTGCATTACACCATGCGTTGCGAATGGGCGGCGGTGGTTAAGCGACCATTGGTGCAATGCGCTGCGCTTATTGCACCCTACGAGCCTACGAGCCATGCCGACGTACCGGAGCCGTCGGCCTCGCCCGGTACGCCATCAAAGGTGCTGGCCGCAATGCGTGCTATGCCTGCGACGCCAGCACCGCGGCCAGCGGCGCGGTCCAGCCGACGATGCCGCCCTGCGCGCTGATCATCGCCACCGTGGCGTCATGGAAGGCCTGGAAATAGCTGGCGGCCGCGTCCTCCACCAGCAGGCACTCGTAGCCGCGGTCATTGGCTTCGCGCATCGTGGTCTGCACGCAGACCTCGGTGGTGACGCCGGCCAGCAGCAGGTGGCTGATGCCGCGCGCGTCCAGCATCGCCTGCAGGCCGGTCGCATGGAAGGCGCCCTTGCCGGGCTTGTCGATCACGGCTTCGCCGGCCAGCGGCGCGACCTCGTCGACGATCTGGTTGCCGGGCTCGCCGCGCACCAGGATGCGGCCCATCGCGCCGCTGTCGCCGATGCGCAGGCCCGGGTCGCCGCGCAGCCGCTTCGCCGGCGGGCAGTCGGACAGGTCGGGCAGGTGCGACTCCCGCGTGTGCACGACCAGCATGCCGCGGCTGCGCGCGAATGCCAGCAGCGCGGCCACCGCGGGCACGATGCGCGCGAGCTGCGCCACGTCGTTGCCCAGCGCGGCGCCGAAACCGCCCGGCTCGATGAAGTCGCGCTGCATGTCGATCACGACCAGTGCGGTGCGCGCCGGCGGATAGAGGTAGGCATAGGGCACCGCGTCGATCCGCGCCATGCCGGCGGGTCCTGTCGTTTCAGCTTGCATCGTCTACGCTCCGCTCTCTCGTGAATAGGCGACGCCCTGCCGCGCCAGCATGCGGGCCGCCGCCAGGCACAGGTCCTCGCGCCACGGCGCGGCGATCAGCTGCACGCCGATCGGCAAGCCGGCCTCGCCCGCGGCCGGCCACAGCGGCACCGTGCAGACCGGCAGGCCGATGCAGGACACCGGCTGGGTCAGCAGGCCCATGCTGGCCCGCAGCGGCAGTTCCCGTCCGCCGATGGAAAACATCGCGGCGCCGGCCGCCGTGGCCTGCACCGGCGTCGCCGCTGCGATCAGCAGGTCGGCATCGGCGAACAGCGCCAGCGCTTCCGCATGCGCGCGGCGGCGCACGCGCTGCGCCTGCGCCAGCCAGGCCGCCGGCATCAGCGAGCCGGCCACCAGGCGGTCGCGCGACAGCGGTTCATAGTCGTCATAGCGCCCGATCAGCCGGGCCCGGTGCAGCGCGCCGCCTTCCGCGCCGGTGATGACGAAGGCGGCCGAGCGGGCCGCTTCGGCGCCGTGCCATTCGAGCCTGCGCGAGGCGCCCAGTGCAGCCGCGACCGTCTCCACCGCTTCGAGCGCGGCGTCGCCGGCCCAGCGCTGGAACCATCCGCCCAGCACGGCGACGCGGCTGCCCTGGAGCATGGAAAGCTGGTCCAGTAGCGGCGACACCGGCGACGCCGGCCGCTGCGCGCAGGCCGGGTCGCGCGCATCCGGCCCCTGCAGCGCATCGTAGGCCACGGTGAGGTCGTTGACATCGGCCGCGAACGGCCCGAGATGGTCGAGGCTGTGCACGAAGGGAAAGGTGCCGGTGCGCGGCAGCCGGCCATACGTGGGCTTGAGGCCGAAGATGCCGCAGAGCGACGAGGGCACGCGGATCGATCCGTTGGTGTCCGAGCCCAGCGTCAGCGGCACCATGCCGCCGGCGACGGCGGCAGCCGACCCGCCCGACGAGCCGCCGGCGATGCGGCTTGTGTCGTGCGGGTTGCGGGTCGTGCCGTAGTGCGTGTTCTCGGTGGTGAAGCCATACGCATGTTCATCCATGTTCAGGGCCCCGACCAACAGCGCGCCGGCCTCGCGCATCCGTCGCACCAGCTCGGCGTCCGCGGCCGCCGGCGGGTTGTCGCGGTTGACCTGGCCGCCGGCCAGCGTGACCTCGCCTTCGATGTCGAACAGGTTCTTGACCGCATAGGGCACGCCGGCCAGCGGCGGCAGGCGCTTGCCGGCGGCCCGCAGCGCATCGACGGCCGCCGCTTCGCCGCGGGCGCGATCGAGCGTCAGCCGGGTAAAGCTGTTCAACGCCGGGTCGCGCGCGCGGATGCGCGCCTCGGCGTCGGCCAGCAGCTCCCCGGCGCTGGCCGCGCCCGAACGCACCTGCGCGGCCATGTCCAGCGCGCTGCGCATCATGGCAGGAACACCGGCGCCGGCTCCAGCGCAAGGTCCAGTTCCTGCTGCATCAGCACCGCGGCGATGGCCGCGATGCCGGCGAACTGCGCGGCGACGCCCGCTTCCTGTTCCGCGCTCAGGCGATACCCCTGCAGCAGCAGGGCTTCATGGACATATGCCGCGTTCTGACCGTCATTCATTTCCGCTCCGTGGGTAATGGCCGTGGATGCCGTTCTGGCGCCGCGGCCGGGCCGGCATGCCTGTCGCCGCCGCATTCATCCGCGCTGGTAGGCCTGGGTCAGGTAGGCCGGCGCGGTCTGCCGGCCTATCAGCCCCGCCACCGCCAGCAGCGCCAGCAGGTAGGGCAGCATGATCAGCAGCGCGCTGGGCACCTGCACGCCGATGGTCGGCAGGAAGAACTGCAGCGCGGTCGCCGCGCCGAACAGCAGGCAGGCCAGCAGCATGCGTCCCAGCTTCCAGTTGCCGAAGATGATGGCGGCGATCGCCAGGTAGCCGCTGCCGCTGGTCATGCCCTCGGTGAAGGTATGGATGTCGCCGATGGAGATGAAGCAGCCGGCGACGGCCGCCATCACGCCCGAAAACAGCACGGCGCCATAGCGCAGCGCCGTCACCGACAGGCCCGACTTGTCGACCGCGCGCGGCGCGGCGCCGGCCGCATGCAGCGCCAGCCCCAGCGCGGTGCGGCGCATCATGAAGGCGGTCAGCGCGATGACGACCAGGCCGAGGTAGAACAGCCAGACCTGCTCGAACACCAGGTTGCCCGCCAGCGGGATATCGCGCAGCAGCGGCGGCGACCATTTCGCCAGCCCCGGTATCGCCGCGCTGGAGCGGCTGCCGAAAATCTCGCGGTAGGCCAGCGTCGTGCCGCCCAGCGCCAGGATGTTGATGCCGATGCCGGTCACGATCTGGTTGGCGCGCAGCGTGATCGACAGGAAGGCCTGCAGCAGCGCGACAGGCAGCACCGCCAGGATGCCCAGAGCCAGCCCGGTCATCGGGTCGCCGGTGGCCCATGCGCCGACCGCGCCGGCGAAGGCGCCGGTCAGCATCATGCCTTCCAGGCTCATGTTGAGCACGCCGGCGCGCTGGCTGACCAGCTCGCCGGTGGCGCCCAGCAGCAATGGCGTGGCGAAGCGGATCGCCGAGCCGATGAAGACCGCGGACAGTTCCCAGTTCATTGGCCGGCTCCCTTGCGGTCGGCCCACAGCGCCGCGCCGGCCACGGTAAGGATGATCAGGCCCTGCACCACCTGCACCAGCGCCGACGGCACCGAGGCCGCCATTTCCATGTTGATGCCGCCCGAGCGCAGGAAGCCGAACAGCAGCGCGCCGGCGAATACGCCCGGTATCGAGCCGCGCGCCAGCAGGCCAACCACCAGGCCGTCGAAGCCGTAGCCGGACGAGAAGCCGCTCTTAAGCGCGTACTGGTCGCCCTGCAGCATGACCGCACCGGCCAGGCCGCCTAGCGCGCCGGCAGCCGTCATCGCCAGCATGACGGTGCGGGCGATCGGCATGCCGGCCTGGCGCGAGGCCAGCGGGTTCAGGCCGACCGCGCGCAGGTGGATGCCGAACAGCGTGCGCGACAGCACCGCGGCCACCAGCAGGCCCAGCAGCGCCGTCAGCGGCAGGCCGACGTTGAGCGGCATCGATTCGTCGCCGAAAAAGAACGGCAGCCTGGTCGCCGCCGGGATTTCCAGCGACTCGGGCAAGGTGCCGGAATTGGTCATCGGCTGGCGCAGCAGCCGGTCCGACTGCACCGACCAGTACAGCAGCCAGACGCCGATGAAGGACAGCATCAGCGTGCTGATCACTTCATTGGTGCCGGCGCGCGCCTTCAGCACGCCCGGCAGCGCGCCCCAGGCGGCGCCCGCCAGCGTGCCGGCAAGCAGCGGCAGGATGAAGGCCAGGCCCAGCGGCAGGCCCTGCACGCCGCCGTACAGGCTCACGGCCGTGGCGGCGATGGCGCCGACCGCGATCTGGCCCTCGCCGCCGACATTGGTCAGGCGCGCGCGGTCGGCCAGCACGAAGCCGATGCCGACCAGCGCGAAGATCACCGCACGGTTGACCGACGCGCCGATCGCATAGGGCGAACCCCAGGCGCCGTCGGCAAAGGCGGACAGCGCCTCGCCGACCGGGACGCCGGTCAGCGCAACCAGCACGACGCCGAGCAGCAGCGCGGCGGCCACCGCCGCCAGCGGCATCAGCTGCGCGGGCGACAGCGGTAATTTCAGGCCCAGGTGCGGGCGCAGGACCTTATCCATGGGCCTGCCCCGCCATCATCGCGCCGATGCGTTCGCGCTGGTCGGCGCCGGCCGGGCAAGTGCCCATGATGCGGCCGCGGTACAGCACCACGATGCGGTCGGCCACCGCCAGCAATTCATCGAGTTCGGACGAGATCAGCAGCACCGCGACGCCGGCGTCGCGGGCCGCGCGGATATGGTCGTATACCGCGCCCACCGCGCCGACATCGAGGCCGCGGGTCGGCTGCGCGGCGACCAGCAGCGCCAGCCCGTCCTGCGTCAGCTCGCGCGCCAGCACGGCCTTCTGCTGGTTGCCGCCGGATAGGCCGCCGAAGGCCACGTCCTCGCTGGCCGCGCGCACGTCGAAGCGGCGCATCAGTTCGCGCGCGGCGCGGCGCATCGCGGCGCGGTCCAGCAGGCCGCGCCGGGTGAACCTGTGCAGCTGGTTCAGGAAAATGTTTTCGGCGACCGACAGGCCGGTCACGCAGCCCACCGCGTGCCGGTCCTCGGGCACGATGCCGACGCCGGCGCGGGTGATGTCCTGCGGCGTGCTGCCGTTGAGCGCCCTGCCGCCGACGAAGAAGCGTCCGGCCGACGGCCTGATCATGCCCGACAGCGCGCCCGCCAGCTCGGTCTGGCCATTGCCTTCGACGCCGGCGATGCCGACGATCTCGCCGCGGTTGACCACCAGCGTGAAATTGTCCAGCCGCAGCGCGCCGTGCGCATCGGTCACGGTCAGGCCGTCGACCTGCAGCACTTCGTCGCGCAAATCGTTTGACGGCAGCCGCGGCGGCCGCGGCGCCTGCTGCCGCTGTCCCTGCGGCGGCGCTGCGCCGTCGCGCGCAATCATCGCCGCCACCAGGCGGTCGATGTCCTCGGCCGGCGCGGTCGACGTCGCCACGGTGCGGCCGGCACGCAGCACGGTCACGCGGTCGGCCACCTGCCTGATCTCGGCCAGCTTGTGGGTCACCAGCACCACGCTGCAGCCGCTGTCGGCGACGCGCCGGCATACCGCCAGCAGCGCGGCGATCTCGTCGGGCAGCAGCACCGCGGTCGGCTCGTCGAGCACCAGCAGCCGCGGTTCGCGCATCAGGCACTTGACGATCTCCACGCGCTGCCGCTCGCCGACGGACAGGTCGGCGATGGCCGCGTCCGGGTCCAGTTCCAGCCCGTACTGCGCGACCAGCGCGCGGATGCGTTCGGCTGCCGCGCGCCGCCTGAGCAGCCCGCGCGCCTGCCCCAGCAGCAGGTTGTCGGCGACGGTCAGGTCCTCGACCAGGCTGAAATGCTGATGCACCATCGCGATGCCGCGGGTCAGCGCATCGGCCGGGCCCTTGGGCCGATAGCGCGCGCCGTCCAGCAGCATCGTGCCGCTGTCGGGCGCATGCACGCCGAACACCAGGTTGCACAGCGTCGACTTGCCGGCGCCGTTTTCACCCAGCAGGCAATGGATCTCGCCGGCGCGGATGTCCAGGCTGACCTGGTCCAGCGCCGTCATCGCGCCGAAGCGCTTGCCCACGCCCTTGAGCTGCAGCCAGGCGCCGTCGGTGTCTTCCCGCGCGATGGCGGCGGCCATGGCGGCAACCGCGGCGGCGGTCGATGGGGCGAAGGCGGCATGCATGCGGCTAGCCTTCCAGCACCTTGATCTTGCCGTCCATGATGTCCTTCTTGATCTGCTGCAGCTTGGCTTTCTGCTCGGCGCTGGCGCCGCAGATCGTCATGTCGGACGCTTCCGGCCCCATGGCCAGGCCGAAGGCCTTGTAGCCCGGCTTCCAGGCGCCGGCGACGGTCTGCGCAATCGCGTAATGCACCTGGTAGCCGACGCCGGTGATGCTGTAGGCGACATACAGCGGGTCGCTGCCGCAGCGGTCGGTGTAGCTGCCGATGATGTGCGTGCCCTTTTCCTTCGCAGCCTGCTCCATGCCGCGCAGGCCGAGATTGAGGATGTGGTAATGCACGTCCGCGCCCTGCGCGATGGCGGCCAGCGTGGCTTCCTTGGACTTCGACACATTGTCGAAGTCGCCGGTGTAGTTTTCCACGTACTTGATCTGCGGATTGATCGCGCGGGCGCCGTTGCCGAATTCCTTGCCGGCGTTGACGATAGAAGGAATCTCCATGCCGCCGACATAGCTGACCGCGCCGTTCTTCGACAGCATCGCCGCGGCGGCGCCGGCCACGTAGGCGATCTGCGCCTGCTTGACGTCGTAGCCCGCGATGTTGGGCGCGGACTCGCCCTGGTTGCCGCCGACGATAGAAAACTTCTTGTTCGGGAAGCGCTTGGCCACCTTGAACACCGCGGCCTGCGTCTGGCCGCCGATGCCGATCACCAGGTCGTTCTTGGACGCCAGGTTGGTCAGCGCCTGCTCCATGTCCGCATAGTTAATGTTCTCGATCATCTGCACCTTGATCTTGCCGCCGAATTCCTTCTCCGCCTGCTGCAGGCCGGTGTAGCCGGATTCCATCCAGCCCTTGTCCGACTTGGAGCCGGGAATCAGCACGCCGACCTTGACCGGGTCGGCCGCGTGCGCGGCGCCCACGACGGTTGCCATGGCGAGCGCCGACAGGGACAGGATGAGTCGGCGGCGATGTGGCGAATTGCGATCCATCTGGCACTCCTTTTGCATTGGGGGGAAATCGATTTGCGTCATGTCATTCACAGCGATTCCCATTCATAGCAATTTCGATGCCATTGCCGCATCGCCCCCATCCAGGAGAATTCCATGCCCGATGCCGTCCCTCTCCTCGCCCGGCCAGCCGAAGGCATGCTGGGCCATAGCCCCAACACCGCGTGGCGCGCCAGCCCGGCCGAAGTGGACATGGCCGTGCCGCCGCCGCGCCCGGTGCTGGCGCGCATCGCTTGCCAGCCGCAGTCCGTGCTGCTGAACCTGCGCCAGACCGCCATTGTCGTGGTCGACATGCAGAACGACTTCTGCACCAAAGATGGATGGGTCCACGAAATCGGCGGCGATCCGACACCAAACCGTGCACCGATCGCACCATTGCAGCGCCTTCTGCCTGCGCTGCGCCAGGCCGGCGTGCCTGTCATCTGGCTGAACTGGGGCAACCGCGCCGACCTGGCCAACATGCCGCCCAACCAGATCCACCTGTACAAGCCTTCCGGCGCCGGCACCGGCCTCGGCGACCCGCTGCGCAGCAATGCCGCGCCGGTGCTGGAAAAAGACTCGTGGGCGGCGGCGGTGGTCGACGAGCTGGCGCCCGAGCCGACGGACATCCGGGTCGACAAGTACCGGATCAGCGGCTTCTGGGACACGCCGCTGGACAGCATCCTGCGCAACATGGCGATCCGCACCGTGCTGTTCGCCGGCGTCAACATCGACCAGTGCGTGCTGCACACGCTGAGCGACGCCAACTTCCTCGGCTACGGCTGCCTGCTGGTGGAAGACTGCTGCGCCACCACCTCGCCCGACTTCTGCGCGGAAGCCACGGTATGGAATGTGAAGAAATGCTTCGGCTTCACCACCGACAGCGCCAGCGTGCTGGCCGGGCTGGAAAGCGCACGGCCCGCATGATGCCCGCGCCGCCCGACCTGTTCGGCGCTTTCGTGCCCGGCGCGCGCTGCACCGTGCCGGCCAGCGGTTGCGGCGCGCTGGACGGGATGGCGCTGGCCGTGAAGGACCTGATCGACATTGCCGCCGCCGTCACCGGCGGCGGCAACCCGCACTGGGCAGCCAGCCACGAGCCGGCCGCGACGCATGCGCCGGCGGTGGCCGCGCTGCTGGCCGCCGGCGCCCATGTCTGCGGCAAGACCATCACCGACGAACTCGCCTTCAGCCTGGAAGGCCGCAACTGGCACTACGGCACGCCGGTCAACCCGCTGCTGCCGGACTGCCTGCCGGGCGGCTCGTCGAGCGGATCGGCAGTGGCGGTGGCGGCCTGCCTGGCCGACGTTGCGCTGGGCACCGACACCGGCGGCTCGGTCAGGGTGCCGGCCGCCTTTTGCGGCATCTACGGCTTCCGGCCGACGCACGGGCGCGTGCCGCTGGACGGCGTGCTGCCGTTCGCGCCCAGCTACGACACGGTAGGCTGGTTCGCCCGCTCGCCCGCGCTGCTGGCCGACACGGGCCGCGCGCTGCTCGATGCCCCCGGCGTCGTCATGCCGGTCCGGCGGCTGCTCCTGGCCGCGGATGTCCTGGCGATGGCGGAACCACGCTGCGCGGCCCTGCTGCGCAGCGCGGCGGAAGCGCTCGGCGCGGGCACATCGGTCGACGTGTTCGCCGGCCGGGCGCCGCAATGGCAGGCCTGCTACCAGGTCCTGCAGGGCGCGGAGATCCGGCAGACGCTGGGCGACTGGATCGCCGCCAGCAAGCCGCTGTTCGGCCCGGACATTGCGCCCCGCTTCGCGTCGGTGATGGACATCGCCGACGACGACATCCTCGCCCAGCAGGCGCTGCGCCTGGACATCGCCAGGCGCCTCGATGCGCTGCTGGCGGACGGGACGGTGCTGGTGCTGCCGACCGTGCCGGTGTCCTCGCTCCGCAAGTCCGCCAGCCGCGCCGCCATCGGCGCATTCTACGAAGCCGCCCTCGCGATCAACTCGATCGCCGGCCATGCAGGCCTGCCGCAACTGGCAATGCCGGTCGGGCAGGTCGACGGCAAGCCGGCCAGCCTGTCGTTTGTCGCGGCCAGGGGCATGGACGAGGCGCTGCTGGCCGAAGCGGGCCGCTGGAGCGCGCTGCTGAAGGCCGACGGGTTCGGCGCCTGATCCCGGCAGCGCCGGCCACGTCCGGCGGCCAGGCGGTTGTCCCGATGCGCCAGATGCGCATGCCTGCGGCAGAACCGCGTTGTTATTCATTCACCCCATCGGCTGACCATCGAGATGACTTGCGCCATTCCGCTCGCGGCTGGAATGGGCTGTCGGGTGCGCTGGGCGAGTTAGTGCGTTCCGGCGTCGAACCAGGCGGTCGATCTGCTGGCGTGTCCAGTCTGGGCGGCGCCTCTCTGCCTTCCGGGCTGCTGGCGATGACCATGCACCTTCCAGTCGATGTCAGGATTTTTTACAAGACAGGCACCGCAATTTGATTGGTTTTTGGCAACTCATTAATAAACAACAACTATTTCCAAATGGAACAGTTATTGCTATGACAAAAGTATCGATCCTTCATTTCAATCTACTGGAGACACCCTTGAAAACCTCGATACTGTCCATTCCTGCACTGGCTCTGGCAACGCTGATGGCACTGCCGGCAGCCCATGCTGCGGTTGTCACCGCCAACAACCCTGCCGGCGACTCCTTCACCAATACGTCTGAAAGCAACCAGGGCATGGCCATCGTTGGCAGCGGCTGGTATTACAACAACGTCCGGGCAGGTGCGAACATCGGCATCGATACTGACTATCCGCGCTCAGGCAATGGATCGGTATCGTTCACCGCACCCCACAACGGCAAGGCAGACATCGAGTACTTGCCCGGCGCAATACTGCTGAACGGCAATTATGTGTCGACAACTTCCCTCGGCCTGCTGTCGTCGCTGACGACGATGTCGTATGACTGGTACCGCGATTCCGTCAGCGTTGCCGATAACCGCCAGCATCCGTCGCTGCGCGTCCTGCTCGACGCGGACGGCAATCTCGCAACCGTGGGCGATCGGGGTGGCCTGGTATTCGAGCGCGTTTACAATAATCTTGGCATGCCGGTCGACCAGTGGGTCAGCGACACTGTTTCGGATTCCACCTTTGTCTGGAACTTCGGCCTCGGCGTAGGGAACAATTTTTCCATCGATACGTAATACTTACGCGTACGACAGCACCCTGGGCGATTGGAAAGCTTATTTTCCGAATGCGACGATCATCGGGTTCAGTTCGGGCGTCGGCAGTGGCTGGAATGCATACAGCGGCGCCGTGGATAACATTTCATGGACGATAAACGGGGTCACGACGACATCCAACTTCGAAGTCGCCTCGGCGCAAGTGCCGGAACCGGCGTCCCTGGCCCTGTTCGGAATAGGCCTGGTGGGCTTGCTTAACCTGCGCAGAAGGAAGGCTCTTTAAGCCTCCGCACGCCTTACATCCGGCGCGGCTTTCGGAGGGGAGCCGCGTTCCGGGACAAATCGCCCATCTTCTCGATGTGCGTGCTTCCACGGAAACGCGGGCCGCAAGCATGGCGCTGCCGCGATTCGCCGCTTAATGTCGCACGGCCTGTGTCATGAAGAAAACACGGCATGAATGCCGTGCCGATTGCCTCGATCCCGGACCAGACCGGGATATCAACCAGCCCGTTTCAAAATTGCCTGCCAGCAGAGCCTGTCCGGGCCTTTACAGGGCATCGGAAAACAAAAAGCCCAACCTTGTGGGCTGGGCCAAGTGCTTGAATTAACTGGTGCCGGCTGCAGGACTCGAACCCGCCACCCCATGATTACAAATCATGTGCTCTACCTGATGAGCTAAGCCGGCAAAGAGCGAAATTATACGTTATTTGATACGCGTCAGTGTAGGGCGGCCGCCGCCCTTTTTCGGCGGATCGGGGGTGTCGTCGGGCGCGTCGGATGACTGGCTTTCAGCAGTGTCGGCCTGCGGCGTCGGCACGGCGGTCAGCGTCGGCGTTTCGGCGACCGGGGGCGCTTCGGGCGCGGCTTCGGGTTCGGGCTTGCGGGTGACTTCGAAGGCCATGCCCTGCCCGTTTTCACGGGCGTAGATTGCGACAACGTTATTCACCGGCACGAAGATTTCGCGGGAGACGCCGGCGAAACGCGCGTGGAAATGAATGAAGTCGTTGTCCATTTTCAGGCCGCTGGTCGCGCTGAAGCTGATGTTCAACACGATTTCGCCGTTCTTGACGAATTCCAGCGGCACCTGGGTTTCACCGTCGACCATCGCGGCCAGGTACGGCGTGTAGCCGTTGTCGGTGCACCATTCGTAGATGGCCCTGAGCAAATAGGGTTTGGTTGACGTTTCTGACATGGTTCAGGTTGTCCAGCTGGCATAACAGTAGGCCGTCCCGGGCGTCATGGCCCGGCTTGCGCCGGCGCCATGATGCACATCGGGACAGGATGGCACGGACGGCAACAGCAATTACCGGCGCATCACTTTTTCGGACGGCGTCAGCGCTTCGATATAGGCCGGGCGCGAGAAGATGCGTTCGGCGTATTTCATCAGCGGCGCTGCAGTCTTCGACAGCTCGATGCCATAGTGGTCGAGGCGCCACAGCAGCGGCGCAACGGCCACGTCCAGCATCGAGAATTCGTCGCCCAGCATGTACTTGTTCTTCAGGAACAGCGGCGCAAGCTGGGTCAGGCGGTCGCGGATCTCGTTGCGCGCCTTTTCCAGGCTCTTGTCGCCGGCCTTGGTCTTTTCGTTTTCCAGCGTGTGGACGTGGACGAACAGCTCTTTTTCGAAGTTGAACAGCATCAACCGCGCGCGGGCGCGCATCAGCGGGTCGGCCGGCATCAGTTGCGGATGCGGGAAGCGCTCGTCGATGTATTCGTTGATGATGTTGGACTCGTACAGCACCAGGTCGCGCTCGACCAGGATGGGCACCTGGCCATACGGGTTCATCGTGGAGATGTCTTCCGGCTTGTTGAAGAGGTCGACATCGCGCACCTCGAAGTCCATGCCTTTTTCAAACAGGACCAGGCGGCAGCGCTGGGAGAATGGGCAGGTCGTGCCCGAGTAGAGAACCATCATTTTTGCAGTTCCTTAAAAACAAACAGGGTGAGGCCGGAACGCCTCACCCCTGGATCACCTGCCGCAAGCCCGTTCCGGACAGGCGGCAGCCTGATTTTTTTACTTCACTTCCCGCCAGTAGCTGGCACTCAGGCGCCACACCAGGACCAGCAGTATACCGAGGAACAGCAGCACCCAGACGCCAAGCTGGCGGCGCGTGTTCTGCGCCGGCTCGCTCATCCAGTTCATGTAGGCAACCAGGTCGGCTACCGCGGCATCGTAGTCGAGCGCGGACAGCTTGCCCGGCTTGACCTGCTCGAAGCCGACGAACTTGTGGACGGTTTCGCCACTGTGCGCGTCTTTTTCCTCGACGAATTTGGCATTGCGCACGCCCTGCAGTTCCCACAGCACGTGCGGCATCGCCACGTTCGGGTAGACCAGGTTGTTCCAGCCGGTCGGCCGGGTGCTGTCGGCGTAGTAGGTGCGCAGGTAGGTATAGATGTAGTCAGGGCCGCTGCCCGCCTCGGACGCCTTGGCCCGGGTGATCACGGACAGGTCCGGCGGCGCGGCGCCGAACCAGGCCTTGCCGTCGGCCGGGGTCATCGCCGACTTCATCAGGTCGCCCACCTTGTCGGTGGTAAACAGCAGGTTGGCCTTGATCTGGTCTTCCGACAGCCCGATGTCGCGCATGCGGTTGTAGCGCATTGCCGACGCGGAGTGGCAGTTCAGGCAGTAGTTGACGAACAGCTTGGCGCCATTCTGCAGTGAAGCCAGGTCGGTGCGTTCCGGCGCATGGTCCAGCGGGAAACCGCCTTCGCTTGCCATCGCAAGCGAGGGCAGCAGGACCAGGGCCGCAATCATTTTTTTCAGGAATTTCATTCTTGTGATCCTTTGCGGCTTAATGCGGATGGAACGTGACGCGGCTCGGTACCGGCTTGAACTGGCCGGCGCGGCTCCACCATGGCATCAGCAGGAAGAAGCCGAAGTAGATGAAGGTGCAGATCTGCGACACCAGGGTGCGGCCCGCGGTAGGCGCCTGCACGCCGAGGTAGCCCAGGGTCACGAAAGCAATGCCGAACAGGATGTAGACATACTTGTGCCAGGTCGGGCGATACCGGATCGAACGCACTGGCGAATGATCGAGCCAGGGCATCAGCGCCAGGATCACCACCGATGCGCCCATCAGCACGACGCCCCAGAACTTCGCGTCCAGGAACAGCATGCCGACGATGACGACCAGGCCGATGACCGCAGCGATCAGCTTGATGCTGCCGGAAAGCCGCGACTTCAGCATCAGCAGCGCGACGTAGGCGGCGACGCCGGCGATCAGCGCATACATGAACTGGGACGTCGTTGCGCGCAGCACCGAGTAGTACGGCGTGAAGTACCAGACCGGCGCAATGTGCGGCGGGGTCTTCAGCGAGTCGGCTGGCAGGAAGTTGTTGTACTCCAGGAAGTAGCCGCCCATTTCCGGCGCGAAGAACACGACCGCGCTGAAGATGGTCAGGAAGATGGTCACGCCGAACGCATCGTGCACGGTGTAGTAAGGATGCGATGGAATCGCGTCGAGCGGGTGGCCGTCCGGACCCAGGTTGTCCTTGACTTCGATGCCGTCGGGATTGTTCGAACCCACTTCATGCAGCGCGATCAGATGCGCGGCCACCAGTCCCAGCAGCACCAGCGGGATGGCGATGACGTGGAAGGCGAAGAAGCGGTTCAGCGTGGCGTCGGAGACCACGTAGTCGCCGCGTATCCACAGCGACAGGTCGGGACCGATGAACGGAATCGCGGAGAACAGGTTGACGATCACCTGTGCGCCCCAGTAGGACATCTGGCCCCATGGCAGCAGGTAGCCGAAGAAGGCCTCGCCCATCAGCGCCAGGAAGATGCCGACGCCGAACAGCCAGATCAGCTCGCGCGGCTTGCGGTAGGAGCCGTACATCAGCGCCCGCAGCATGTGCAGGTAGACGACGATAAAGAAGGCCGATGCGCCGGTCGAGTGCATGTAGCGCACCAGCCATCCCCACGGCACGTCGCGCATGATGTATTCGACGGAAGCGAAAGCCAGGTTCGCGTCCGGCTTGTAATGCATGACCAGGAAGATGCCGGTCACGATCTGGATCACCAGCACCAGCATCGCCAGCGAGCCGAAGATGTACCACCAGTTGAAGTTCTTGGGCGCGTAGTACTGGCCCCACTGGTCGTTCCACAGCTTCGAGAGCGGGAAACGGGAGTCGACCCAGTTCAGGGCCTTTGCGCTGACAGGCGCGTCGGCCGGCAGCTTCTTTTCGACGAATGCCATGATTTATGCCTCACCTTTCTCGTCTTTGCCGATCACGAGCTTGGTGTCGCCGGCAAACATATACCGTGGCACCTGCAGGTTGTCAGGAGCCGGCTTGTTCTTGAAGACGCGTCCGGCCAGGTCGAAGGTCGAACCGTGGCATGGGCACAGGAAGCCGCCCTGCCAGTCTTCCGGCAGCGAAGGCTGGGCGCCGGGTTGCAGCTTGGTGGTCGGGGAACAGCCGAGATGGGTGCAGATGCCGACGGCAACCAGGTATTCCGGCTTGATGGAACGGTACTCGTTGCGCGCATATTCCGGCGTCAGTTCATCGGGATTGCGCTGGGACTTCGGATCGGCCAGCTGGTCGTCCAGCTTGGGCAGCCCCGCCACCATTTCAGGCGAACGCTTCAGAATCCAGACCGGCTTGCCGCGCCACTCGACAGTCCTGAGTTCGCCCGGCGCCATGCCGGCAATGTCCACTTCCACCGGCGCACCGGCTGCCTTTGCGCGCTCCGAAGGCTGGAACGTCGACACAAATGCGCCTGCCGTCGCCAGTCCTGCAACACCGCCCACCGCACAAGTGGTAGCCAGCAGCACACGTCGACCGGAGTCAACCTGCTTATCGTTACTCATACCAACCCCAATCAGTCAAAATGCGAAATCTGTACGAAACTTCTAGCAACCTTAAATTATATCGGAGCGCCGCACTGTTTTAAAGAAAATACATCTTTCCGCGCGCAATTAACGTGCATGCCCTTAGTCCGGCCGGCATTCGAATGGCAGCCGCGCTGCGTGATTTTGAAGTTCGGTGAACGAATCAGTGCTACCAACCATTAAATACATTACAATTTTTTCGCACAACTCAACGGAGGGACGGCAGATGGGCATGATTCAGGAATTCAAGGCATTTGCGATCAAGGGCAATGTGGTGGACCTGGCGGTCGCGGTCATCATAGGCGCGGCGTTCGGCAAGATTGTCGACTCCCTGGTGCAGGACGTGATCATGCCGGTGGTAGGACGCATATTCGGCGGCCTGGATTTTTCCAACTACTACCTTCCGCTGAACAACCAGGCGATGAACCTGACGCTGGTCGAAGCGAAAAAGGCGGGCGCGGTGCTCGCCTATGGCAATTTCATCACGATCCTGCTGAACTTCCTGATTCTCGCCTTCATCATTTTCCAGATGGTCAGGCTGATCAACAAGGCAAGGACGCTGTCGTTCCGGCGCCAGCAGGAAGTGGAGGACGCGGCGCCCGCCGCGCCGCCGTCCGAGGACATCATGCTGCTGCGCGAGATCCGGGACGCGCTGCGCAGGACCGACATTCCGCGCTAGGGACGGGCTTTCAGCGCGGTCATGCGCAGCAGGCCGCGCCGCTGCGCTTCGAACACCGCTTCGCCGCGGGAATGCACCGCCAGCTTCGCATAGATGTTCTTCGCGTGGGTCTGCACCGTGCCCACCGAGACGGACAGCATCCTGGCGACGCCGCCGTAGCTGTCACCGCGCGCGATGAGGTCGAGGACAGTGGTTTCACGCGGCGTCAGCAGCACGCGTCCGTCCTCCTCGGCGAACGTGGGGATCGCATCGCGCAACTGGGACAAGACTTTACGGGCGATTACCGGGCTAATGGGCGAGCCGCCCGAATGCAGCTCCATTAATGCCCGCACGATATCCACCCGTCCGGCTTCCTTGAGCACATAACCGGCGGCGCCGGCCTCGATGCAGGCCAGCACGCTGGCGTCGTCGCTGGACATGGTGATGACCATGATGCCGCACCGCGGCCAATGGCCCACGCAGGCGCGGATGACCTCGATGCCCGAGCCGTCGGGCAGGCCCAGGTCGGTCAGCAGCAGGTCGACCGGCGTGGATTTCAGCCATTCGAGCGCCGGGCGGACGCTGTCGAATGCGCCGACCAGCCGCAGCGCCGGCTCGGATTCGATTGCTGCGGAAAAGACCTTGCGGGTGACGTTGTCGTCTTCGACGATCACGACGTTGATCGGTTTACGGACTGCTGGTTGCGCCATCATCATCATTTTTCCTGTCTGTCCAATGGTCGGCGTTGTGGTGAACGCTTTGGCGCGGACCGTGGACGGCTGCCTGTAGGCATGTCGGCCGGCAATCCGCACCCTCTTGAGAAAGCCGGCGCTTTCGTAACGGCGACCCGCGAAACATGACAGGGCCACAACCGTTTCATGATGCGACGCAATGAAAGGCACAAGCTGCCAGCGCTTTCCATGCAGGTTGGGCGCTGAGCGGACTAGACAGGATTGTCGATATCAATGAAGCGATGCTGAATGCCGAACCGGGCCGCGAGGTGCTCGCCCAGCGCCTGCACCCCGTAGCGCTCGGTCGCATGGTGGCCGCAGGCGAGATAGGCGACGCCGGATTCGCGCGCCAGGTGAACGGTCTGTTCGGAAATCTCGCCGCTCAGGTAGGTGTTTGCGCCGGCGACGATCGCGTCGTCGAGATAGCCCTGCGCGGCGCCGGTGCACCAGCCGACCCGGCCGGCCGGCTGCTGCGGATCGCCGATCAGCAGCGGCGCGCGGCCCAGGCGCTGCCCGATGCGGGCCGCCAGCTCGCCGACCGTGCGCAATTGCGGGTCGTCGGGCAGGCCCAGCCAGCCCAGATCGTTCTCGCCGAACTGCCCGTCGCGCACCAGGCCCAGCTGCCGCCCGAGCTGCGCGTTGTTGCCCAGCTCCGGGTGCATGTCGAGCGGCAGATGATAGGCGTACAGGTTCAGGTCGTTGGCCAGCAGGCTGCGCAGCCGGTGGCGGCGGGTGCCGGTGATGCGGCCGTCCTCGCCGCGCCAGAAATAGCCATGATGGACCAGGATGGCGTCGGCCCGGTCGGCCAGCGCCGCCTCGATCAGCGCCAGGCTCGCGGTGACGCCGGTGACCAGCCTCGCGATGCGCCCGCGGCCCTCGACCTGCAGGCCGTTTGGGCTAAAATCACGGATGCGCCTGATATCAAGCAGACCAGCCAGATATTCCGACAGCTGCTCGCGATCCACTGATTGCTCACTCACCGTTTACCACCCTTCTTCTTTATGCGACGTCTCTGGTTAGTGTTTGCCCAAACCGTCACAATCGGTCTGGCCCTGTGGTTCATTGTAGCGACCCTGAAGCCCGACTGGGCGCCGCGCATCGGCGGCGGCGCCCAGCAGGTGCGCCTCAACAATTCGACCGTGCCGATGCAGGAAGCCATCGCGCCGCCCAGCCCGCACCAGGGTTCCTACCGCGAGGCGTCGCAGCGGGCGATGCCGGCGGTGGTCAATATCTTTACCAGCAAGGGCGCCAAGACGTCGCGCAATCCGCTGATGGAAGACCCCCTGCTGCGCCGCTTCTTCGGCGAACGCCAGGGCGAGCAGGAAGAAAAGCAGTCCAGCCTGGGTTCCGGCGTCATCGTCAGCCCGGAAGGCTACATCCTGACCAATAACCACGTCGTGGAATCGGCCGACGAAATCGAGATCGCGCTGGCGGATGGGCGCAAGGCAGCGGCGAGGCTGGTCGGCACCGACCCGGAGACCGACCTGGCCGTCATCAAGGTCGACCTCAAGGACCTGCCGGCGATCACGCTGGCGCAGCTCGACCAGACCCGGGTCGGCGACGTGGTGCTGGCGATCGGCAATCCGTTCGGCGTCGGCCAGACGGTCACGATGGGCATCGTCTCGGCGCTGGGCCGCAATCACCTCGGCATCAACACCTTCGAGAATTTCATCCAGACCGATGCCGCGATCAACCCGGGCAATTCGGGCGGCGCGCTGGTCGACACCAACGGCAACCTGCTGGGCATCAACACCGCGATCTATTCCCGCACAGGCGGCTCGCTCGGCATCGGCTTCGCGATCCCGGTGACGACGGTCAAGACCGTGATGGAATCCATCATCCGCACCGGCCAGGTGGTGCGCGGCTGGATAGGCGTGGAGCCGCAGGACATCACGCCCGAACTGGCCGAAAGCTTCGGCCTGGAGCGCAAGTCGGGCACCATCATCGCCGGCGTGCTGCGCAACGGCCCGGCCGACCGCGCCGGCATGCGGCCCGGCGACATCCTGATCGAGGTCGACGGCCAGCCGGTCAAGGACACGACGGACATGCTCAACGTGATCGCCCAGCTCCAGCCGGGCAAGAAGGCCGGGATGAAAGTGCTGCGCAAGAACGCCGAGGCCAGCCTCGACGTCACCGTCGGCACCCGCCCGAAAATGCAGACCGCGCCGGCCGAGTAAGCGATGCACGTACGCGACCTCGCCCAATACCTGGCCGAACTGGCCGAGAACAATAACCGCGCCTGGTTCGTGATGAACAAGCCGCGCTACGACATCCTGCGCGCCGAGTTCCTGGAAATGACGACAAGGCTGATCGCCGGCATTACCCGGTTCGACCCCGCGGTAGCAGCCTGCAATCCGAAAAAAGCCCTGTTCCGCATCAACCGCGACCTGCGCTTCGCCCGCGACCCCAAGCCCTACAAGACCCACTTCTCCGCAGCCATCACCGCCAGCGGCCTGAAAAAGCCCAGCCAGGGCGGCGGCCCCGCCTACTATTTCCACGTCGACGAAACCGGCCAGCTCCTGATCGCCGGCGGCGAGTACATGCCGCCGCCCGACCGCCTGCGACAGATACGCCGCCAGGTGATCGCCGACGCCGACGGCTTCTCCGCCATGCTGAAAAACCGCAAGCTGCGCGCCGCCTACGGCGACCTGCAAACCGAAGGCAAGCTGACCCGCCCACCCAAGGGCTTCGACGCCGACACCCCGCATGCCGACTACATCCGGCACAAGAGCTTCATCGTCTGGAACGAGCGCAGCGTCGCTGGCATGACTGGCGACGAGATGGAGCGCATCGTGCTGGAAAACTTTCGCGATGCGCAGGCGTTGGTTCAGTGGCTGCGCACGGTGCCGGGGGACAGCCAGGGCGAGATGGCGCCGAGCCGGAATTAATAAGCCACAGCCTATCAAGCCGAAAAGCCACCTTTAAACAAAGCAGTTTCGCGCAGCGACCAAAGCAGTTGCCCGCGCAGCGACCGTTGCCGTTGCAGTTAGCCCCGCGCAGCGACCGTTGCCGTTGTTTGTGAACTGGCCGTTGCTGTGGCAGTGGCTGTTGCCTTTGAAGTGGCCGTTGCAGTGAATCCCCGTTAGATGGCGACGCGTCGCCATCTAACGGGGATTCACTGCAACGGCAACGGCCACTTCACAAGCAGCGGCAGCGGCAAGGGCAAGGCCAACCGCAACGGCCATCGCCACCAACCTCCCCGCAGGCATGCCCCCACCTCACCCCCCCGAGCTTCCCTCCGTATTTTCCTCCGGCGCCCGCGTCGCCCGCGCAAACAACGGCGCCGCCAGCAACCCAATCTCAAACAGCACGCACATCGGCACCGCCAGGAACAGCTGGCTCATCACGTCCGGCGGCGTCACCACCGCTGCGATCACGAACGCGCCGACGATCACATACGGCCGGATGGCTTTCAGCTTCTCCACCGTCATCAGATTCATCCGCACCAGCACCACCACCACCACCGGCACTTCGAAGGTCACCCCGAACGCCAGGCACATGGTCATCACGAAGTCGAGATAGTTTTCAATGTCCGGGGCCACCGTGATCGATTTCGGCGCAAAGTCGTAGATGAAGCGGAACACCTTGCCGAACACGAAGAAGTAGCAGAATGCGACCCCGAGGACGAACAGCAGCGAGGAGGACACCACCAGCGGCGCGACCAGCCGCTTCTCATGGGTATACAGGCCGGGGGCGACGAAGGCCCAGACCTGGTACAGCACCCACGGCAGCGCGATGATGAAGGCCGCCAGCAGCGTCACCTTCATCGGCACCAGGAATGGCGTGATCACGCCGGTGGCGATCATTTTTGCGTCGCCGGGCAGCGCGATCATCATCGGGCGGGCGATGAAGTCGTAGACCGCGGCGGGGCCGGGCCAGATGGCGACCAGCGCGAGGAAGACGAGCAGCACCACGGCCACCGCCTTGACCAGGCGATTGCGCAGTTCTACCAGGTGGGAAATAAAGGTGTCCTGCGCGCCGGCTTGCGGTTCTTCAGCCATTTAATAAAACGAGTTGGTGGATTTGCGGCTGCCTGCGGGGCGATACCGGGCGACACGGGCGGCGCCTGAAATGACCCGGGACTTGCGGCCGTTTTGCCGCTTGAACCAGGTCGGCACGGCGGACGTGCGGGCCAGCTTCTTCTTGCGGAAACCTTTTGCCTTGACCGAATGCTGCTCGGGCGTCGGCGGGTCGATCAGCGGGTTGGTCGACCCGGTGAAATCGTCGTTCCAGCCGCTGCTGACGGCGTCGCGCACTTCCGACGCATTCTGCGAGATCGACTGCTCGACCGTGCTCGCCGCGTCCCTGACCTCGGCCTGCATCTTGCGGAATTCGTCGAGGTCGATTTCGCGGCTGACTTCCTGCTTCACATCATTGATGTAGCGCTGCGCGCGGCCGAACAGCGAGCCGGCCATGCGCGCGACGCGGGGAAGCTTTTCCGGGCCGATCACGACCAGCGCCACCACGCCGATCATGGCGATCTTGGTCAGGCCGAGATCGATCATGGGGCGCTACCCTGCGCGATATGCATGCGCTGTCAGCTCCGGTTCTTTTCTTTGGCCTCGACGTCGATGGTCGCCTTGTCGGCCACCGTCGGCGGCGCGCCGGCAACCCGGTCTTCCTCGCCCTTGACGCCGTCCTTGAAGCCCTTGACTGCCTTGCCGAGGTCGGAACCCATGTTGCCTATCTTCTTGGTGCCGAATACCAGCATCACGATGACCAGCACGATGAGCCAGTGCCATACGCTGAATGAACCCATTTGTTTCTCCTTGCGGAACGCTGTGTTCCAGATTGATTTGCCGGATTACCGCTGTCCGCGCCACGGACGCGGTCCGCCGATGACGTGCAGATGCAGATGGTATACCTCTTGCCCGCCATCCGGTCCGGTGTTGAACAGGCTCTTGAAGCCACCGGCGCCGGCTTCGGCGTCGTAGCCGCAACCCAATTGTTGCGCCAGTTTCGGCGCGAGCAGCATCATTTTACCCAACAACGCCGCATGCCGTTCGCCGCAGTCGGCCAGCGTCGCGATATGTTCCCTGGGCACGATCAGCACATGGACCGGCGCGGCCGGGTTGATGTCGTGAAATGCGATCAGGTCCTCGTCCTCGTGGATGAGCTTCGAAGGGATCTGGCCGGCTGCGATCTTGCAAAAAATACAGTTGTCCAACTTGTTCTCCATTGGTTGCCGCGGCGATGTCGAAGGCGTTGTCAGCAGCGATATTCAGTCGCGCCGCTCTTCATGCCCGCGCTAGGACAGCTTGCGGCTCGCTTTTTCCTCGATGCCCGAGATGCCTTCGCGCCGCGCCAGTTCCTTGAGCACGTCGTCCGGCGTCAGATTAAACTGCGCCAGCATGACCAGCGTATGAAACCAGAGGTCGGCGCATTCGTACAACACCTTGGCATTGTCGCCGTCGACGCGCGCGTCCTTGGCCGCCATCACCGTTTCGGTCGCTTCCTCGCCGATCTTTTTCAGGATCGCGTCGTCGCCCTTGGCGAAAAGCCGGCTGACGTAGGACTTGTCGGGGTCGCCGCCGTTCGCCGGCTTGCGCGACTCGATCACTTCGGCCAGCCGCCTTAAGGTATCGCTCATGCTTTTGGTTTCTCTTTACTGTAAATGCTGTCGGGATTCTTCAGCACGGGGTCGACCGCCAGCCACTCGCCGTCAGCGGCGCTGCCCTCGAATTTCTGGAAAAAGCAGGAATGCCGGCCGGTATGGCAGGCGATGCCGTCGACCTGCTCGACTTTCAGCAGCACCACGTCCTCGTCGCAGTCGAGCCGGATCTCGTGCACCTTCTGCACGTGGCCGGACTCCTCGCCCTTGTGCCACAGCTTCTTGCGCGAGCGGCTCCAGTAGACCGCCTGGCCGTACTCGACCGTGCGCGACAGCGCTTCCCGGTTCATCCAGGCAAACATCAGCACGTCGTTGGTCGCCACTTCCTGCGCAATCACCGGCACCAGGCCGTTCTCGTCCCAGCGCACCTTGTTCAGCCATTTTGCCTTGACGCTCATGCCAGCCTCACCGCGATGCCGCGCTCGGCCATGTAGCGCTTGGCTTCCTGCACCGTGTGCTGGCCGTAATGGAAGATGCTGGCCGCCAGCACCGCGTCGGCATGGCCGGTCTTCACGCCGTCGGCCAGGTCCTGCAGGCCGCCGACGCCGCCGGAGGCGATGACCGGGATGCTGATCGCATCCGACACCGCGCGCGTGAGCGCCAGGTCGAAGCCGGAGCGGGTGCCGTCGCGGTCCATGCTGGTCAGCAGGATTTCGCCGGCGCCCAGCATCTGCATCTTGCGCGCCCATTCGACCGCGTCCAGCCCGGTGTTCTTGCGGCCGCCGTGGGTATAGACCTCCCAGCGGTTGTCGGCGCCGCGCTTGGCGTCGATGGCGACGACGATGCATTGCGAGCCGTACTTGTCGGCCGCGTCCCGCACCAGCTGCGGGTTGGTGACGGCCGAGGTGTTGATGCTGACCTTGTCGGCGCCGGCGTTGAGCAGCCGCCGCACGTCTTCCACGACGCGCACGCCGCCGCCCACCGTCAGCGGGATGAAGACCTGCGAGGCCACCGCCTCGATGATGTGCAGGATCAGGTCGCGCTCGTCGCTCGACGCGGTGATGTCGAGGAAGGTCAGCTCGTCCGCGCCCTGGTCGTCGTAGCGGCGCGCGATTTCCACCGGGTCGCCGGCGTCCCGCAGCTCGACAAAGTTGACGCCTTTCACTACCCGGCCGGCCGTGACGTCCAGGCAGGGAATGATGCGTTTTGCCAGTGTCATGACTGCCCGGCTTCGCGCTGCGCGTCGACGCTGGACAGGTCGTCGGCCCGTTCCTGCGCCTGGCGCAGGTCGAGCGAGCCTTCGTAGATCGAGCGGCCGCAGATCACGCCTTCGATGCCCTCGTCCTGCACCGCGCACAGCGCCTCGACGTCGCGGATGTCATGCACGCCGCCCGAAGCGATGACGGGTATCGTCATGCTGCGCGCCAGGCGCACGGTGGCCTCGATGTTGACCCCGCCCATCATGCCGTCGCGGCCGATGTCGGTGTAGACGATGGCCTCGCAGCCGTAGTCCTCGAATTTCTTCGCCAGGTCCAGCACTTCATGGCCGGACAGCTTGCTCCAGCCATCCGTGGCGACCTTGCCGTCCTTCGCATCCAGGCCGACGATGATCTGGCCGGGAAAGGCGCTGCAGGCATCGTGCAGGAAACCCGGGTTCTTGACCGCGGCGGTGCCGATGATGATGTAGGACAGGCCGCCGTCCAGGTAGCGCTCGATGGTGTCGAGGTCGCGCACGCCGCCGCCGAGCTGCACCGGGATCTCGTCGACATCGTTGTCGATCGCATACTCGCGCACCGCCTTGATGATGGCCTTGACGGCCAGCTCATTGCGCGGCTTGCCGGCAAACGCGCCGTTCAGGTCGACCAGGTGCAGGCGGCGCGCGCCCTGGGCCAGCCAGTGCCGCGCCATCTCGGCCGGGTCTTCGGAAAATACGGTCGCTTGCTCCATGTCGCCCTGTTTCAGGCGTACGCAGTGTCCGTCTTTGAGATCGATAGCAGGTATTAGCAGCATGGCTAAGGGGGAATGTCAGGTTGATGGAAGAAATGGAGGAAATGCTCAGGGCTTCCAGTTTGCAAAGTTGCGGTACAGCTGCAAGCCGGCCGAAGCGCTTTTCTCCGGGTGGAACTGGGTGGCGAAAATATAATCGCGTCCGACCGCGCACGCAAATTCGCCGCCGTAGTCGGTTACGCCGTAGACATGCGTCGCGTCGCCGGGCGCCGCATGGTAACTGTGGACGAAATAGAAATAGCTGTTGTCCGCGACGCCTTCCCACATCGGGTGGCCCGCGGTCTGGCGCACGCGGTTCCAGCCCATCTGCGGCACCTTGAAGCGCGAGCCGTCTTCCTGCAGCCGGTCTTCGAGGTTGAAGCGGACCACCTTGCCGGGCAGCAGGCCCAGGCAGGGCGTGTCGCCTTCCTCGCTCCAGTCGAACAGCATCTGCTCGCCGACGCAGACGCCCAGCAGGGGCTTGATTTTCGACGAGGCGATCACCGCTTCTTCCAGCCCGGAGCTGCGCAGGCTGCGCATGCAGTCGCGCATCGCGCCCTGCCCTGGCAGCACGATGCGGTCGGCGGCGCGGAGGTCCGCGACTTCACCGGAAATGCGCACGTCGGCTTCGGGCGCGACATGGCGCAGCGCCTGCGCCACCGAGCGCAGGTTGCCCATGCCGTAATCCACTACCACGATCTTGTTCATGTTGGAAAGGAAACCTCGTTGCCGGGTTTACAGGCTGCCCTTGGTCGACGGGATGGTGCCGGCGGCGCGCGGGTCGAGTTCGGCGGCCATGCGCAGCGCACGGCCAAATGCCTTGAACACGGTTTCGCACTGGTGGTGGGCGTTGACGCCGCGCAGGTTGTCGATATGCAGCGTGATCAGCGCGTGGTTGACGAAGCCCTGGAAAAACTCGTGGACCAGGTCGACATCGAAGTTGCCGATCATCGACCGGGTAAATGGCACGTGGAATTCAATGCCGGGACGGCCGGAAAAGTCGATCACCACGCGCGACAGCGCCTCGTCCAGCGGCACGTAGGCATGGCCGTAGCGGCGCAGGCCCTTCTTGTCGCCGACCGCCTTGGCGACCGCCATGCCCAGCGTGATGCCGACGTCTTCCACCGTGTGGTGGGCGTCGATGTGCAGGTCGCCCGTGGCCTGGATGTCGATGTCAATCAGGCCATGGCGCACGATCTGGTCCAGCATGTGGTCCAGGAAAGGCACGCCGGTGTTCAGGTTCTGCTTGCCGCTGCCGTCGAGATTGATGGCGCAGCGGATCTGGGTTTCGTTGGTGTTGCGGACAACTTCCGCAATGCGTGGCGTAGACATGAATTAAACCAGGTTAGGGAGCGAGCGCGGTCTGGAGGGCGTCCAGGAACAGCTTGTTTTCTTCCGGGGTGCTGACCGTGACACGCAAACAATTATGCAGCAAAGCGTGCATTTTACCGACATTTTTGACCAGCACCTTCTGTTCCAGCAGCCGGGCGTGGACCTGGGTCGCGTCCAGCCCCGGCCGATTGATGCGCAGCAGCACGAAATTGGCTGCCGACGGGAAAACCTCGACGCCGGGCATGGCTGCCAGCAGGTCGCGCACCCGGCTGCGCTCGGCGCGCAGCAGCGCCGCCTGCTCGTCCAGCACCTCGCTGTGCGCCAGCACGAACTCGGCGGCGGCCTGGGTCAGCACGTTGATGTTGTACGGCGGCCTGACTTTCTCGATTTCATTGAGCAGCGCGGCGCTGGCCGACAGGTAGCCGAGCCGGATGCCGGCCAGGCCCAGCTTGGAGACGGTGCGCATCACCACCAGGTTGTCGAATTCGGCCAGGCGCGGCATGAAGCTGGTTGGCGCAAATGGCTGGTAGGCCTCGTCGACCACCACCAGGCCGCTGTCGCCGACCGCGCGCAGGATGTCGACGATGGCGGCCTCGTCGAACAGGCTGCCGGTCGGGTTGTTCGGATACGCCAGGTAGGTGATGACCGGCTTGTGCTCGGCAATCGCGGCCAGCATCGCGTCGCGGTCCAGGCTGAAGTCGGGCTTCAGGTCCACGCCGACGAATTCCAGCCCGGCGAACTGGGCCGACATCGCATACATGACGAAGGTCGGCACCGGCGCCAGCACGCGGGCGCCGGGCCGGGCGCAGGCGACCGACAGCATGGAGATCAGTTCGTCGGAGCCGTTGCCCAGCACCACGTCGTAGCCGTCCGGCACGCCCAGCTTGTCGCAGATCGCCGCCTTCAGCGCGGTGTAGGACGGCGTCGGGTAGCGGTTCATCGCGACGTCGGCCAGCCGCCGGCCGAGTTCCGCGCGCAGCGCTTCGGGCAGCTGGTACGGGTTTTCCATCGCGTCGAGCTTGGTGCAGCCGGCGGCGTCCTGCACATGGTAGGCGGACAGCGCGCGGACGTCGGGACGGATGATGTTGTCTATCAGGGACATGGTGTGCTCACGGTTGCGGCGGCGTCCGCTTCGGGCTGCAGCGCCGCCAGTCGTTGTTCTATCAGTTTGCAGTAGTCGGGGTTGAGTTCGAAGCCGACGAAGTCGCGATTGCAGCGGCGCGCGGCCACTGCCGTGGTGCCGCTGCCGAGGAAGGGGTCCAGCACCAGACCGCCGGGCGGGCAGGATGCTTTCACCATGCGCTCGATGATTTCCAGCGGCTTCTGGGTCGGATGGTCGGCGCGCTCCCGGTGTTCCCGGTGCAGCCGCGACACGCTCCAGACATCCTTCGGGTTGTAGCCCATTTCCAGCCACTTGGCGCCGACGAAGATCGAGCGCGAACGGGCCTTCTTGGTCTCGGCGTCGTACGGCACGCGCACCGCGTCGATGTCGAAATAATAATCGCGGGCATTGACGAAGAAGCCGACCGTGTCATGCACCGACGAATAGCGCCGGGTGCTGCCGCCCATCGACGGCACCCGGCGGTCCCAGATGATCTCGTTCATCATCGTCATCCGCTGCTTGAGCATCACGAACACTTCCGGGCTGTAGCGCCAGGTCAGGAAGATGTAGAGGCTGCCGCTGGGCTTGAGCTTCTTCAGCGCCGCGTCGACCCAGGCCGCGGTCCATTCCAGGTAGGCCGCGCTTTCCATCCGGTCGGAATCGTTGCCGTAATCCTTGCCGAGGTTGTACGGCGGGTCGGCGATGATGAGGTCGGCCACGCCGTCCGGCAGCCGCGCGATTCCCTTGACCGCGTCCTCGCAGAAAACGCGGTTGCGCCAGTTATCCAACGCCGGGCCCGCGCGTCATTTGAAGCGGAACTCGGCCGAGCGGGCATGCGCCTGCAGGCCTTCGCCATAGGCGAGTTCGGCCGCCACCTGGCCCAGCGTGCGGGCGCCCGCCTCGCTGACCTGGATCACGCTGGAACGCTTCTGGAAGTCGTATACGCCCAGCGGCGACGAGAAGCGCGCGGTGCGCGAGGTCGGCAGCACGTGGTTGGGGCCGGCGCAGTAGTCGCCGATGGACTCGGACGAGAAGCGGCCGAGGAACATCGCGCCGGCATGGCGGATGCGGTGCGACCACTGCAGCGGGTTTTCCGCCGAGATTTCCAGGTGCTCGGGCGCGATGAAGTTGGCGATCTCGCAGGCCTCGTTCATGTCGCGCACCTTGATCATCGCGCCGCGGTCGGCCAGCGACGTGCGGATGGTGTCGCGGCGCGGCATGTCGTCCAGCAGCCGGTCTATGCTCTGCTGCACGCGCTCGATGTAATCGGCGTCCGGGCAGACCAGGATGGACTGCGCCAGCTCGTCATGCTCGGCCTGCGAGAACAGGTCCATCGCGACCCAGTCGGGGTCGGTGCTGCCGTCGCACAGCACCAGGATCTCGGACGGCCCGGCGATCATGTCGATGCCGACCGTGCCGAACACGCGGCGCTTGGCGGCGGCGACATAAGCGTTGCCGGGGCCGACGATCTTGTCGACCGCGGGAATGATGTCGGTGCCGTAGGCCAGCGCGCCGACCGCCTGCGCGCCGCCGATAGTGAACACGCGGCTGACGCCGGCGATCGCGGCGGCGGCCAGCACCAGCGGGTTCTTCACGCCGGCCGGAGTCGGCACCACCATGATGATTTCCTGCACGCCGGCGACATGCGCGGGGATCGCGTTCATCAGCACCGACGACGGGTAGGCGGCCTTGCCGCCCGGGACATAGATGCCGACCCGGTCCAGCGGCGTGACTTTCTGGCCCAGCACAGTGCCGTCGTCCTCGGTGTAGAGGAAGCCGTCGGAGCCGCATTCCTGCTTCTGCCGCTCGTGGTAGGCGCGCACCCGGTCGGCGGCGACCTGCAGCGCCTCGCGCCGCGCCGGCTCCAGCCCGGCCAATGCCGCATGCAGCTCGTCCTGGCGGATTTCCAGCGCCGACACCGACGCCGCGTCGAGCTGGTCGTAGCGGTTGGTGTACTCCAGCACCGCGGCGTCGCCGCGCGCCTTCACGTCGGCCAGGATGGCGGCGGCGGCACGGTCGATGGCGTCATCCTCGGCAGCCTCGAACGCCAGCACCGCGCGCAGCTGGGCGTTGAAGTCCGCATCGTTCGAGTCGAGCTTGCGTAGTTGTACTGGCATGGCGTGTCCGGTGTTTGCAGTAGGTTAAGCGGCGTGATTGGCGATCTGGCCGGTAATGCGGTTTGCGGCGTGGTCAGCGGTGCGAGGCCCGCTCGAAGGCGTCGATGATGGGCTGCAGCCGCTCGCGCTTGAGCTTCAGCGCCGCCTGATTCACGACCAGGCGCGAGGAAATGTCCATCATGTGCTCGACTTCGACCAGCTTGTTGGCCTTGAGCGTGCTGCCGGTGCTGACCAGGTCGACGATGGCGTCCGACAGGCCGACCAGCGGCGCCAGCTCCATCGAGCCGTACAGCTTGATCAGGTCCACGTGCACGCCCTTGGCCGCGAAATGCTGGCGCGCGGTCTCGGTGTACTTGGTGGCGACCCTGAGGCGCGCGCCCTGCTTCACCGCGCTCGCATAGTCGAAGCCGGCCGACACCGCGACCGACATCCGGCACTTCGCGATGTTGAGGTCGATCGGCTGGTACAGCCCTTCGCCGCCATGCTCGAGCAGCACGTCCTTGCCGGCCACGCCGAAGTCGGCGGCGCCATGCTGCACATAGGTCGGCACGTCGGACGCGCGGACGATGATGACCCGCAGCAGCGGGTCGTTGGTCGACAGGATAAGCTTGCGCGAGGTTTCCGGGTTCTCGGTCACCGTGATGCCGGCCGCTTCCAGCAGCGGCAGGGTTTCCTCGAAAATGCGGCCCTTGGACAGCGCCAGCGTCAGTTGCCCGTTCAGTTGTTGCGGAGTCATCAGCCTATCCTCCGGATGTCGGCGCCGACGGCGGACAGCTTGTCCTCCATCCGGTCATAGCCGCGGTCGAGGTGATAGATGCGGTCGACCACGGTCTCGCCGCGCGCGGCCAGGCCGGCGATGACCAGCGAGGCCGAGGCCCGCAGGTCGGTCGCCATCACCGGCGCGCCGACCAGGTGATCGACGCCGGCGATGATCGCGGTATGGCCCTCGATGCCGATGCAGGCGCCGAGCCGGTTCATTTCCTGCACATGCATGAAGCGGTTCTCGAAGATGGTCTCGGTGACCCGGCTGCTGCCGTCGGCGATGCAGTTCAGCGCCATGAACTGCGCCTGCATGTCGGTCGGGAAGCCCGGATACTCGGTGGTGCGGAAGCTCACCGCCTTCGGCCGCGCGGCCATCTGCGCCCTGATCCAGTTGGGGCCGCTGGTCAGCACCACGCCGGCCTCGCGCAGCTTGTCGATGGCGACGTCGAGGATGTCGGTGCGCACATTGGTCAGCGTGATGTCGCCGCCGGCGGCCGCGACCGCGCACAGGAAAGTGGCGGTCTCGACCCGGTCCGGGATCACCGCGTGGGTCGCGCCATGCAGGCTGTCGACGCCCTGTATCACCAGGCGGTCGGTGCCGATGCCGGAAATCTTCGCGCCCATCGCCGCCAGCAGGTTGGCGAGGTCGGTGACTTCCGGCTCGCGCGCGGCATTTTCCAGCACGGTCTCGCCTTCGGCCAGCGTCGCGGCCATCAGCAGGTTCTCGGTGCCGGTGACGGTGATCATGTCGGTCACGATGCGCGCGCCCTTCAACTTCCTGGCTTTCGCATGGATGTAGCCGGCCTCGATGCGGATATCCGCGCCCATCGCCTTCAGGCCCTTGATGTGCTGGTCGACCGGCCGCGAGCCGATCGCGCAGCCGCCCGGCAGCGACACCCAGGCCTCGCCGAAGCGCGCCAGCAGCGGCCCCAGCACCAGGATGGCGGCGCGCATGGTCTTCACCATTTCGTATGGCGCCTCGAGCTTGTCGACGCGGGCGCCGTTCATGGCGATGCGCTCGCTGTCTTCCTCGGCGCGCAGGCCCATCTGCCGCAGCAGCTTGAGCATGGTGCTGACGTCCTGCAGCCGCGGCACGTTGGACAGGTGGACCGTGTCGGCCGTTAGCAGGCCGGCGCACAGGATGGGCAGCGCCGCGTTCTTGGCGCCGGAAATGGCGATTTCGCCGGACAGGCGCTTGCCGCCCGTGATTGACAGTTTCTGCATTACTTTTGGAATTCTTCGGGTGTCAGCGTCTTCATCGACAACGCATGGATTTCTTCGCGCATGCGGTCGCCGAGCGCCGCATAGACCAGTTGATGGCGCTGGATCAGGCGCTTGCCGGCAAAGGCCGGCGACACGATGACTGCATTGAAATGCTGGCCGTCGCCTTCGACCTCCAGGTGCGAGCAGTCCAGGCCGGCGGCGATATAGCTCTTCACGAGTTCGGGAGTGGGCAACATGATTTCTGCCTTGTTCAGATTGGTGATGGTGAAACGCATGATCGGTCTTCAGTGCCGCAGCTTGTAGCCGCGCTTGAGCAGCGATACGGCAATGCCGGCAAGCACGACGAAGAACGAGGCGACGATAGCGAAGCTGATGCCGGGCGCAATGTCCGATTGACCGAAAAACCCGTAGCGAAAGCCGTCAATCATATAAAAAAACGGGTTCGCATGCGACACCGCGAGCCAAAAAGGCGGCAGCGAGTGTATGGAATAGAACACGCCGGCCAGGAAAGTTGCCGGCATGATCAGGAAATTCTGGAATGCGGCCAGCTGGTCAAATTTTTCCGCCCAGATGCCGGCGATCAGGCCCATGGTGGCGAGGATGGCCGAGCCGAGCAGCGCGAATGCGATGATCCATAGCGGCGCGACGAAGCTCAGGTGCGCGAACCAGGCGGTGATGACGAACACGCCCAGGCCAACCGCCAGCCCGCGCAGCATGCCGGCCAGCACATAGGCGGAAAACATTTCCCAGTGGGACAGCGGCGCCAGCAGCACGAACACCAGGTTGCCGGTGATCTTGGACTGGATCAGCGAAGAAGACGAATTGGCGAACGCATTCTGCAGCACGCTCATCATCACCAGGCCGGGCACCAGGAAGGCGGTGTAGGAAACGCCCGGATACACTTCCATGCGGCCTTCCAGCACGTGGCCGAAGATCAGCAGGTAGAGCATGGCCGTGACGATGGGCGCGGTCAGGGTCTGGGTCGCGACTTTCCAGAAGCGCAGGACTTCCTTGTAGAACAGGGTGCGGAAGCCGATCATTTATTGCCTTCCATGATTTCGATAAAGACGTCTTCCAGGTCGGCCTGGTGCAGCTGCATGTCCTCGATCACCGCGCCGGACTGGCGCAGCGCAGCGAGTATCGGCTCGACGTCGGTGTATTCGGCGATGCGGAACACCGCCCGGTTGCTGCCCGGCTCCAGCGGATGCGACAGCAGCGGCGCCAGCGAGGCCGGCATGGCCGCGCCCGACAGCCGCACTTCGAGCTGCGAACCCGAGATGCGGTTGATCAGCGCGTCGGTGGTGTCCAGCGCCACGACCTTGCCGCCGCGCAGCATCGCGATCCGGTTGCACAGCGCCTGCGCCTCTTCCAGGTAGTGCGTGGTCAGCACCACGGTGTGGCCCTCGCGGTTCAGGCGCGCGATGAATTTCCACAGCGTCTGGCGCAGTTCGACGTCGACGCCGGCGGTCGGCTCGTCGAGCACGATGACCGGCGGCTTGTGCACCAGCGCCTGCGCGACCAGCACCCGGCGCTTCATGCCACCAGACAGCGAGCGGGTGTTGGCGTCAGCCTTGTTGGTCAGGTCGAGGTGATGCATGACCTCGTCTATCCAGGCATCGTTCTTGGCCAGGCCGAAATAGCCGGACTGCATGCGCAGCGTTTCGCGTACCGTGAAGAACGGGTCGAACACCAGTTCCTGCGGCACCACGCCGAGCAGGCTGCGCGCCTTGCGGTAATCCTTGACGACATCGTGGCCCATGATCTTCACGCTGCCGGAATCGGCGCGGTTGAGGCCGGCGAGGATGGAGATCAGCGTGGTCTTGCCGGCGCCGTTAGGCCCCAGCAAGCCAAAAAACTCGCCTTCCTCAATGGAGAATGTGACACCGCCCAGCGCTTGCAGCGTGCCGTAGCGTTTCATTACCTGGTCTATCTGGATGGCGGCCATGCGGACTTTTTGTTGTTGCGGATGAACCCGCGGGCAGCAGGGCCGGCGGGCGAAAGGCAATGATTATAGGGGATTTCCGCGGAGGCAATCCGCGGCAGGGAACACGGGGCGGGGACAATGGGCCGGTCGGACGAATCCGGCGGCCCATCGACGGCAATGGCCGCGGCCCGGGGTAATGCGCCGTCGCGCGCTAACCCGGGCCGCGCCGGGGAGCTCTAGAGGAGGTCGGCCACGCCATACAGCCCGGCCAGGCTCTGCAGGCTGGCCGGGGCATTTTTCAGCGCCAGCGGCGCATTGCGGGAAGCGGCGGCGCGCTTCCAGGCCAGCAGCGTGGCGACGGCGGACGAGTCCACCGTCGCCAGCCGGGACAGGTCGATTTCCGGCTGGCCGGCCGCAATGGCGCGCAGGCCTTCGGACAGCACCAGCCTGGCGTTGGCGAGGGTCAGCGATTCGGCGGGCTGGTACATCTGGCTCAGGACTTGGCGCCGGTCTTGATGCCGCCGGCGGCCAGCCGCTTGTTGCGCTCGGCCAGGGTCTTGATCAGGCCGTCGATGCCGCCCTTGCTGATTTCGCTGGCGAAATTGCCCTTGTAGGTTTCCACCAGCCAGGCGCCCAGCACGTTCAGGTCATAGATCTTCCAGCTGTTGCCCGCCTTGGAAAGCCGGTAATTGAGCTGGATCGGCTCGCCGCGCTGCTGCACCACCTGCGAACGCACCTCGACTTCGGTATCGGCCGGGTCGTTGCGCATCGGCCTGAATTCCAGCTGCTGGTCGCGGATCTGGGCGATCGCGCCGGCATATGTGTAGACCAGCAGGTCGCGGAATTCCTCGGTCAGCCGTTTCTGCTGGTCGGGCGTGGCTTCGCGCCAGTAGCGGCCGGCGGCCAGCGAGGTCATGCGCTGGAAATCGACGTTGGGCAGGATCTTGGCCTGCACCACTTCCAGGATTTTCTGCTGGTTGCCGCTCTGGATGTCCTTGTCGGACTTGGCGGTCTCCAGCACTTCCTGGCTGATGCGCTTGACGAAGGCGTCGGCGGCTTCCTGCGCCTGGGCGGCGCCGGCAAAGCCGAGGACGCCGACGGTAACGATTGCTGCTAAAAGTTTTCTGAACATAATCTCGCTTCCTGGTGTGTTTCACGACGTCGGCAAGAGCCGGCTGTTGCACTTATTTGGCAGGTTCGCCGGACGGCGCGGGAATGAATGCCGGCTGGTTGCCGGAGGCGGCTGGCGCAGCCGGCGCCTTGTCCTGTTGGGCATCCTTGTTGCCCGTGGGTTCCGTAGATGGTGCCGTTGCGCCGCCATTCAATGACGAACTGTTGTCTGATTTCGTATCCAAATCATCATCATCCGGCAGCGCGCGGTAGGCCGCATCGGCGCCACGCTCGCGATTGCTGCTGATCTTGCCGGCGCGGCGCTGCAGATACGCGTCGCGGATGAACTCGTAACGGTCCAGCGCGGCATCCTCGACCAGGTTGGACGCGTCCAGCACGCCGGCGCGCATGTCGACGACCCGCAGCGCGGTGCCGATATAGCGCGTCGGGTCCGGGTTCACATAGGTCCAGGGGTCGCCGGCGAAGTCGACCGGCAGCGCCACCGAGTCGCGCATCGTGGACGAGCCGAGCAGCGGCAGCACCACGTACGGGCCGGACTGCACGCCCCAGACGCCCAGCGTCGCGCCGAAATCCTGGCGGTGTTTCTGCAGGCCGGCCTCGCTGCCGATGTCGAGCAGGCCGCCCAGCCCCAGCGTGGTGTTGACGGCGAAGCGCATCACGTCGGTGACGCCATCGGCCACCCTGCCCTGCAGCAGGTTGTTGACCGCGGTCCAGACGTCGCCGAGGTTGCCGAAGAAATTGTAGACGCCGGTCTGCACGAAGGACGGCAGCACGCGCTTGTAGACGGTGGCCACAGGCTTCAGCGCATACTGGTCGACCTTGTCATTGAAGTTGAACATGGTCCGGTTGAAGCGCTCGTACGGATCGACCGGGTTGCGCGCGGCGGCATTGTCGCCGCTGCCGGCGCCGCCGGTGGTGGCGCAGCCGGAAAGGACGATGACGAGGCCCAGTGCGGGCGCCAGCAAGGATGGGGATTTCATTGTTTTTGTTCCTCTTTTCCTTCAGCCGCCTTACTGAAGAGAAATTGGCTGATCAGGTTTTCAAGCACGATCGCGGATTGGGTCATGGTGATGCGGTCGCCCGCCGCCAAGTTGTTGGTGTCGCCGCCCGGCTCCAGGCCGATGTATTGCTCGCCGAGCAGGCCGGAGGTCAGGATCTTGGCCGAACTGTCCTTCGGAAACGCATAGCCGCTCTGCATTTTCAGGCGCACTTCCGCCTGGAAGGTCTTGCCGTTCAGGCCGATGTTGTCGACCCGGCCGACCACCACGCCGGCGCTCTTGACCGGCGCGCCCGGCTTCAGCCCGCCTATATTGTCGAAGCGGGCGGTGACGTCGTAGGTCTTGCCGAACGACAGCGAACTCATGTTGCCGGCCTTCAGCGCCAGGAACAACAGCGCTGCCGCCCCCAGTACGACGAACAGTCCGACCCATACATCCAGTGATTTGCGTTGCATAAGAATTCCTAGCTTCAATAACCGTTACTTGTTGAACATCAATGCCGTCAGCAGGAAGTCGAGCGCCAGCACCGTCAGCGAACCGATGACGACGGTGCGGGTCGTGGCGCGCGCCACGCCTTCCGGGGTTGGCTTGGCTTCGTAGCCCTGGTACAGCGCAATGAAAGTCACCGCGATGCCGAAAACGATGCTCTTGATCGCGCCGTTGGCGACGTCGGCCCAGACATCGACGCCCGCCTGCATCTGCGACCAGAACGCGCCCTCGTCGACGCCGATCAGCAGCACGCCGACGATATACCCGCCGATGATGCCGACCGCGCTGAAGATCGCGGCGAGGATGGGCATGGCGATCACGCCGGCCCAGAAACGCGGCGCCAGCACCCGCTGGAGCGGGTTGACCGCCATCATCTCCATCGCGGCCAGCTGCTCGCCGGCCTTCATCAGGCCGATCTCGGCGGTCAGCGAGGTGCCGGCGCGCCCGGCGAACAGCAGCGCGGTCACCACCGGCCCCAGTTCGCGCGTCAGCGACAGCGCGACCAGCAGGCCAAGCGCCTGTTCCGAACCGTACTTGTTGAGCGTGTAATAGCCCTGCAGCCCCAGCACGAAGCCGACGAACAGGCCGGAGACGCCGATGATGACGAGCGAGTAATTGCCGATGAAATGGATCTGGTCGGTCACCAGGCGCAGCCGCCGCAGCAAGCCGCCGGAGGCGCCCAGCACCGCGAAAAAGGTGCGGGTCCCGAAACCCAGGCTGACGACAAATTCACGCACGCCGCGCCCGATCGCGGCCAGGAAGGCGAGGATCATGAGCGCGCTCCCAGTCCGAGGTCCTCGGCCAGGCTGCGGCCCGGATAATGGAAAGGCACCGGCCCGTCGGCCTCGGCATGGACGAACTGCTTCACGTACGGGTCGTCCGACGCCTGCATCTGCTGCGGCGTACCGTGGGCGACGATCCGGCCCTGCGACAGGAAATAGACATAGTCGGCAATCGAAAACGACTCGTGCACATCGTGCGAGACCAGGATGGAGGTCGAGCCAAGCGCATCGTTCAGGCGGCGGATCAGGTTGGCCGTCACGCCCATCGAAATCGGGTCGAGGCCGGCGAAAGGCTCGTCGTACATGATCAGCTGCGGGTCCAGCGCGACTGCGCGCGCCAGCGCCACCCGGCGCGCCATGCCGCCGGAAATCTCGGCCGGCTTCAGTTGCGCGGCATTGCGCAGGCCGACTGCCTGCAGCTTCATCAGCACCAGGTCGCGCAGCAGCTCGTCGGGCAGGTCGCTGTGTTCGCGCAGCGGGAAGGCCACGTTTTCAAAGACCGTCAGGTCGGTAAACAGCGCGCCGTGCTGGAACAGCATGCCCATATTCCGCCGCATCCGGTACAGCGCGGGCGTGTCGTCGAAGTCGATCGCCGCCCCGTTGACCGCGATGCTGCCGCGGGACGGCGCGAGCTGGCCGCCGATCAGGCGCAGGATGGTGGTCTTGCCGGAGCCGGAGCCGCCCATGACGGCAATGACCTTGCCGCGTGGGAAATCCATCTCCAGCCCGGACAGGATGGGTCGGTCGCCATAGGCAAAATGCAGGTCGCGGATTTCTACTAGATTGGGCACAGGCAGGGCTATTTTCGGAAAATAGCGTGATTGTAGTGCAGAAAGCCATTTTGGCCCGGACAGCCGGCCCGCGCAGTGGAGGCGAAACAAGTTTCCCCCGGTAATCGAACCAATGTGCGTACTGCGGCGCACCAAATGTGGAAATTTCCACACTGCCTTACAATCATCGCCATCCAACCGACCCAGGCCCTCCGCATGACTCCGACCCTGCTCACGCCGCGCCCCGCCGCCACGCTGATCCTCGCCCGCGACGGCGCCGACGGACCGGAAGTCTTCCTGATGCAGCGCACGCTGAAGGCGAACTTCGTGGCCGGCGCCTATGTCTTCCCCGGCGGCGCGGTCGACCCCGGCGACGCCGACGCCTTCTGGGCGGACAATGCCGCCGGTTTCGACGACGCCGTCGCCAGCCGGCTGCTGGGCCTGGAACAGGGCGGGCTCGCCTACTGGATCGCGGCGATCCGCGAGACCTTCGAGGAATCCGGCCTGCTGCTGGCCACGGACGCCGCCGGCGTTGCGCCGGACGCCGACGCCCTGACCGCGCTGCGCGCGCGGGTGGCGGCCGGCGAACTGGACTTCAATGCGCTGTGCCGCGAGCGCCGGCTGCGGCCTTCGCTGACCGACCTGCGCTATTTCAGCCACTGGATCACGCCGCCCGGCCTGTCGCGCCGCTTCGACACCCGTTTCTTCCTGGCCGCCGCGCCGGCCGAGCAGGTCGCGGTGCCCGACCAGGTCGAGACCATCGCCCATGCCTGGGTCCGCCCGGAGGACGCGCTTGCAATGCAGAAGCGCGGCGAGATCGACCTGGTGTTTGCGACGATACAGACGCTCAGGGCGCTGTCCGGCTTCGACAGCGTCGACGCGATGCTGACCCATGCGCAGGCGCTGGAAGCGGTGCCGGCGCTGATGCCGCGCATCTCCACCGGCAGCGGCGGCCGGCGCATGCTGCTGCCGGCCGACCGCGCCTATGCCGAGGTCGGCAAGCTCGACCCGTTCGGCGAAGGCCAGGCCTGGTCCGAGATCACGCCGGGCCGCACGGTGCAGCTGTCGGAGCGGGTGCGGCGCCTTACCGCGCCCAATCCCGGCTACATGACCGGCCCCGGCACCAACAGCTACCTGGTCGGCGACGGCGACACGCTGGCCGTCATCGACCCCGGCCCGGACGACCTGCAGCATGTCGAGGCGCTGCTGCGGGAATCCGGCGCGGCGCTGCGCTATATTCTTGCGACCCACACGCACATGGACCATTCGCCGGCCGCGCGCCGGCTGAAAGCGCTGACCGGCGCCGAAGTGCTGGGCATGCCGGCGCCGCTCCATGCGCGCCAGGACCAGGACTTCGCGCCCGACCGGGTGCTGCGCCACGGCGAGCGCATCGCGGTGGGCAATGCGACGCTGCGGGTCGTGCACACGCCCGGCCATGCATCCAATCACCTGTGCTACCTGCTGGAAGAGGAAAAGCTGCTGTTCACGGGCGACCACATCATGCAGGGCTCGACCGTGGTCATCAACCCGCCGGACGGAAACATGCAGGCGTATTTCGATGCGCTGCGGGCGCTGCTGCAGGAGGACCTGGAATGGCTGGCGCCGGGCCATGGCTTCCTGATCGACCATCCGCACCGGGCGGTGCGGCGGCTGCTCGCGCACCGGCAGACCCGCGAGGACAAGGTGCTGCGCGCACTGCGCGAAAGCGGCGCAACGCTGGATGCGCTGCTGCCGCGGGTCTATGACGACGTGCCGGCCGAGCGCCATGCGATGGCGGCCCGCTCGCTGTTTGCGCACCTAGAAAAGCTGGCCGCGGAGGGGAAGGCGGTTATGGATGGCGATACGTGGCGGGCGGCCTGACCAGCTCGCGCGCGTGATGCGGGACGCGCAACGCCGCTAGCCGGCCAGCCGCTGCAACCCGGGGCTGCAGGAGCGTAAGGCTATTTCGCCGTCGTCACGCGCCAGATCACGTTGCCGACGTCGTCGGCCACCAGCAGCGCGCCTGACTTATCCACCGTGACGCCGACCGGCCGCCCGAGCGCGTCGCCGTCGTCGTTGACGAAGCCGGTCAGGATGTCCTCGGTCTCTCCGGCCGGCATGCCCTTGTCGAATGGGACGAACACCACCTTGTAGCCGCTGCGCGGCTTGCGGTTCCAAGAGCCGTGCTGGCCGATGAAGGCGCCGTTCACATACCGCTTGGGCAGCAGGTCGCCCTGGTAGAACACCAGGCCGAGCGAAGCTGTATGGGGCCCCAGCGCGTAATCGGGCTTGGTCGCCTTCGACACCATTTCCGGGCGCGGCGGCTTGACCCGGGCGTCGACGGTCTGGCCGTAGTAGCTGTACGGCCAGCCATAAAACGCGCCTTCCTTCACCGACGTCAGGTAGTCCGGCACCAGGTCGCTGCCGATTTCGTCGCGCTCGTTGACCACGGTCCAGAGCGCCCCGGTCTGCTGCTGCCAGGCCATGCCGTTCGGATTGCGCAGGCCCGAGGCATACAGCCGCGTCTTGCCGTTGGCCGGATCGATTTCCAGTATCGCCGCACGATTTTCCTCGGCCTCGATGCCGTTCTCGGCGACGTTGCTGTTGGAGCCCACGGTCACGTACAGCTTGCGGCCGTCGCGGCTGGCGATCACGTTCTTGGTCCAGTGGTGATTGATCGGCCCGGCCGGCAGGTCGGCCACCTTGACGCCCTCGCCGCTGATGCGGGTCTCGCCGGCCTTGTACGGGAAGCGCACCACCGCATCGGTGTTGGCGACGTACAGCGTGTTGCCGACCAGCGTCATGCCGAACGGCGAATTGAGGCCCTCGAGGAACACGGTTTTCATCTCCGCGACGCCGTCGCCGTCGGCGTCGCGCAGAAGGGTGATGCGGTTGGCGCTGGGGGTGCCGGCGCCGGCCCGCTTCATCACCAGCTTCATGATCTTGCCCTTGATGCCCTTGCTGTCCTCCGGCTTGGGCGGCGCATTGGTTTCGGCCACCAGCACGTCGCCATTGGGCAGCGTGTACAGCCAGCGCGGATGGTCGAGCCCGGACGCATAGGCGGCCACGGCCAGTCCGGCCGCCGCGGTCGGCTTGCCGTCTTGCGGCCAGCCCTTGGCCGGCGCGATGTGCACGGTCGGCAGCAGCGTATGGTTGGGCGGAGGGAGGGTCGGGTTGGGACCGGTGCCCGCCTTCAGCGGCAGGGTCGCCTGCTCGCAGCCGGCAAGCAGAAGAACCAGCGCGGGGACCAGCACAGGCAAGGCGCCACGAGCGATTTTCATGAAATGTTCTCCGATAAATTGAGCATGGCGACGGTACATCGATCCCGGCGCAGGCGCCATGTAATCGCTGCGCGCCATGTAAATCGTGCATGTCAATACGACACGATTGCATGCGGCCCGGCGCTCTGTCCGGCGGCACGCCTGCGTCTTTCTACGTCATTGCAAGATATGGGCCGGCCAGCCCCTACTTTTCCAGCGGCACCGTCTGTCCCGCGGGCAGCGGCACCGCGGTCACGCTGTTCTGCGGGCTGCCCTCGATCAGCCGGTCCGAATAGACCATGTAGATCAGCGCATTGCGCTTGACGTCGACCATGCGCACCACGCGCACCCGCTTGAACAGGATGGACGAGCGTTCGCTGAAGACTTCCTCCTGCTGCGGCAGCTTGCCGTTGAAGCGGATCTCGCCGACCTGGCGGCAGGCGACCGAGGCGTCGGCCTTGTCTTCGGCAATGCCGATCGCGCCCTTGATGCCGCCGGTCCGCGCGCGCGATAGGTAGCAGGCGACGCCGCCGACCTTGGGGTCGTCATACGCATCGACCACGATCTTGTGATTGGGTCCGATGAATTTGAACACGGTGCTGACCTCGCCCACCGTTTCGGCATGGGCCGCGGCGCAGCACAGCAGCGTGGCGGACAGGAAGTACTTGGCGGGTTTCATGGATGGCCTCCTTGCAGAAGGCGCCAGCTTAACCGAAACCCATCCCGCCCCGGTTTGCCTGTGGTCGAACCATGTGCCGAATGTTAGGATGACGGGTCCCCTGACCGTCTATTTCATGAATCCACAACCGCCGCAGGACCATCCGCAACCCCGCTCGCTGGCCGACCTGTTCTTTTCCTTTACCTTTCTCGCGCTGCAGGGCTTCGGCGGCGTGCTTGCCGTGGTCCAGCTCGAACTGGTCGAACGCAAGCGCTGGCTGACCAGGGAGGAGTTCATCGAAGACTGGGCAGTCGCGCAGATCATGCCCGGCCCGAATGTCGTGAACCTGTCGATGATGATAGGCAGCCGCTACTTCGGCCTGCCCGGCGCCCTCGCCGCCCTGGCCGGCATGCTGGTGTTCCCGCTGATCGTGGTGCTGCTGATGGCGCTGGCCTACAGCCGCTATGCCGGCCACCCGGGCGTCGCCGGCGCGCTGCGCGGCATGGGCGCGGTCGCCGCCGGCCTGATCATCGCCAGCGGCATCAAGCTCACGCCCGCCCTGGCCCGCCACCCGCTGGGCCGCCCCGCCTGCCTGCTGCTGGCCGCGCTCTGTTTCGCCGCGGTGGCGCTGCTGCACCTGCCGCTGCTCTACGTCCTGGCCGGCCTCGGCCTGCTGGCCTGCGTGCTGACCTGGATGCGGATCAAGCCATGAGCGCGCTGCTGCAGCTGCACCCGGCCGACTGGCTCGACCTGTTCACGCATTACCTGTCGCTGTCGCTGATGGCTGTGGGCGGCGCCATCAGCACCGCGCCCGACATGCATCGCTACCTGGTGGACCAGCAGCGCTGGATGACCGAACCCCAGTTCAACGCGTCCATCACTCTGGCCCAGGCGGCCCCGGGACCCAACGTGCTGTTCGTGGCGCTGATGGGATGGCAGGTTGGCCTCAACTCGGGCAGCCTGTCGAACGCGCTGCTTGGGATGGCGATCACCATGACGGGCATGCTGCTTCCCAGCGCGACGCTGACCTATGTCGCTTCCCGCTGGGGGCACAACAATCGCGACCTGCGGTCGGTCAGGGCGTTCAAGCAGGGCATGGCGCCGGTGGTGGTTGGGCTGATTCTCGCTACGGGGTGGTTGATGAGCAGCGCTCATGGGCAGCTGGCGATCGACTGGCCGTTATGGATGGTCACGGCGGTGACGGCGCTGGTTGTCTGGAAGACGCGGGTACATTTGCTGTGGCTGCTGGCGGCGGGCGGGATATTGGGATGGTTCGGGTGGGTGTGAGTGGGCTGGTGGGCCAGCGGGCCAATGCGTAGCGCACGGTTGCCCTTGCAGTTAGCTCCGCGCAGCGACAGTTGCAGTTGCAGTTAGCTCCGCGCAGCGACAGTTGCAGTTGCAGTTGCAGTTGCAGTTGCAGTTGCAGTTGCAGTTGCAGTTGCAGTTGCAGCTGCCGTTGCTTGTGAAGTGGCCGTTGCCGTTGCAGTGAATCCCCGTTGATGACGCCACGTCGCTGGTGCCGAAATCGGATAAAGAAGCGTCCGCTGTCTGAGCGAAGCGAGTTTCGGACGCTT
>NZ_FXUL01000012.1 GCF_900182955.1 Noviherbaspirillum suwonense
CTCGAAGGAGATATCGCATGGACCGTGCCAGCCCGCGTGGGCGGTAAAAGCGGCCGAAAACCTGTTATTCCAATATCGAATAGCGGGTTTTGATGCGCTTTAATTACGGTTTGGCGAAGGAGGGTGTCTGCTGACGGCAAACAGTTTTTTAATAACTGTCGGAGGCGGCAATGAGTAGCCGCTTTCAACGCTGCCAGAAGCGCGGAGCTAATCCGCTTGAGAGGCTTGCAAGCGGCCTAGTCCTTGGCTATACCTAAATTGCGATCCTGGGAGCCGCCGGTGCTTCGCGTGGCGATGCACTCCCGCGCCTGGTTGGCAGCGTCACGCAGCCGGCAGCATGTCGAAGACGTTTCGGGGGAATGATCATGACTCGTCAATATATCGATTGCCGCGAATTTCCGAGCGAGATGAATTGCTCGGTGGCCCTGGCAGCCGACACTGCGGAAGAATTACTGGAAGCCGCTGTCCAGCATGCCGTTTCCGTCCACGGGCATGAAGATACGTCCGAGTTGCGCAGCCAGCTTCAGCAACTGTTCAAGGCAGGGACACCGCCGCTGGATTATCCGCGCCGTGAACCATCCCATGCGTGACGCTCGGGCGTATCGTGCAAGCCCCGATAGCGCGACGTTGAATGCGCCAGGTTAGCCTCATCATCCGGCGCCGCAGCCGGCGCGTGACCCGCCCGGATGGCGCAGCACCGGGCATGCGAACGATGGTTCGCCCGCATGCCCGCGCTTGCCTGCCGGGCTAGTCCATTGGAAGCACCGGGACAAGCAGCCTGGAAAAGCTGGCAATGCAGGCGAGCGCGGCAAACAGTGCGCCCAGCAGCAGCGCATGGCTTGCGCCGTGGAGGCTGGACAGGCTCAGGCACAGTGCGACGAGCGCAGCGCCGATCGATTGCCCGGTCAGCCGGGAAATGGCAATGATGCCGCTGGCGCCGCCGCTGCGGTGCGGCGGCGCGCTTCCCATGATCGCCTTCAGGTTCGGGGCCTGGAAAAAGCCGAAGCCGATGCCGCACACCGCCATGCGCCAGCTGATATCGAGCGCGGTGGACTGGAGCGGGAGGAAGTAGAGCGACATCATGCCCGCGGCAAGCACCGCGAGGCCGATGCCCCCCAGCAGACCGGGCGAGTGCCGGTCGCTCAGCCGTCCCGCGATCGGCGCCATGATGCCGACGAAAACCGCCCAAGGCGTCATCAGGAAGCCGGTCTCGATCGGGGAACGGTTCAGCACGGATTCGAAATAGAAGGGCAGGGAAACAAACGCCAGGCTCTGGCATGCGAAGGTGCATACGGCTGTGAGGGACGATAGCGCGAAGGCCGGTCGCCGGAACAGATCGGTCGGCAGGATGGGCGCCTTCTTGCCAGCCTCGTGCCTGAGCAGCAGTACGAAGAACAGGACCGCCAGCGCAAGTTCGGCGAGCGTTGCCGGCAGGGGTGCGAGGTGCGCCGCATCGCTCAGCGCCAGGATCAGCAGGCCAAACGCGCCCATCGTGTACACGGCCGCCATGACATCGAAGCGCCCACCATGGCGCGCCGTGCGGGGCAGGACGCGCAGGCCCAGTGCGACGGCGATGACGCCCAGCGGCACATTGATGGCGAACAGCCACGGCCACGACCACACGGACAGGATCATCGATGCCACGGACGGGCCCAGTGCAAAGCCCACGGCGACCACCAGCGCATTGGTGCCAAACCCGCGACCTCGTAAATGCGCCGGATAGATCACCCGCAGCAGCGCGCCGTTGACGCTCATCAGCGCGCTGGCCCCCAGGCCCTGCAAGAGCCGCGCTGTCACGAGCGCCGGCAGCGACCCGGAGAGCGCACAGGCAAGCGACGCAGCGGTGAATAATGCAACGCCTGCAATGCACATGCGCCGGTACCCGACAATTTCGCTCAGCGCGGCCAGAGGCAAGAGCGTTGCCACCATCGCCAGATGATAGATGTTGATGATCCAGACCGATGCCGCGGGTGTGGCATGCAGCTGCTCGGCCATTGCAGGGAGCGCCGTATTGGCAATGGCCGTGTCGAGCGACGCCATGCCGACGCCGATGCACACGGACAGCATTGCCCATGCGCGTTCACCTGGAGGAAGGCCATCGGGAGGGTTGGACTTTTCGGGATTGTCTTGTTGTTCTTTGTTTGCTTGCATTCGTTTCGGTTTTAATGGGGCGGCACGAAGGATGGAAGGGATGTTCCCCGTCTTTCAGGGAAGCTGGTGTATGGCGGTTGGGACAGACAGGGTAATCGTTTTTCAGGAATTCGACCGTTGTCCAGGCAACGGACGTGACGCCCACGGTCTGATGCATTCGTCACCAAGCCAGATCGACGGCGTCATGCTTCATCATTCCTCGCCGGACGTCCTCGGGACGCCCCTTGAAGTCAGCAGCCAGGCAGCGGGGTCCGCTCTCTTTTGCGCTGTCATTGAAAACCGCCCGTTGGCCAGCGACCAGGCGTCGGCATGCCGGGTTATTCCAGGCGCATCCGGTCCATGCCTGTCCCCGCACGACGGCAGGACCAGATCTGCCAGCAAGCCCAAGGATCAGGTTCGTGCAAGCCAATGCAGTGCGCATTTACACCTTGCCCTGCATGGCGCACGTCAAAGGCAGCAAGGGGAAAAGCGCCCAGGTACTCCAGCCTGAATGGACGTAGCCGGATCCTGGAGAAACGGCCGGAAATCTGGCCCGGACTGGGCCTTGATTTAAGGAAGGTGGAGCGAATGCGCTGCCGCTCTGGAGTCTTTGTATTGGAAATTCGGACGACGCCACGGACCTTCCGTTGCGTCCTAAAATTCTTTCAACTGCATATGCAGGTCTTCGATCCTCGCCAGGCGTTCCCGGCCCTGAAGGCCGACCAGCCTGATCAACTTCTCGGAAAGCACATGGCACACAGTCATGACGGCCGTGTGGTTATCCAGGGGGATAGGACTGCTCGTTTCGCATTTAATCGTCCAGTCCGCCTGAATATCCTGTTCACTTGCTGTGTCCGTGATCAGTACGACTTTTGCGCCGGACTGCCGTACCGTGGAAACCAGTCCAGCCAGGCCAGGCTGCCGTCGCCTGAGGCCAAAAACGATAAACAGGTCAGCGGGCATCAAGCCGACAAGATATTCGCCCAGGGTCTCTCCGGAAGCCGGGAGCAGGTAGACATCGCTGCGAAACTGAATCAATTGCCAGCGCAAGTAAGCGGCGAAGAAATAATTATTTCGCTGTCCGAATATTCGGATCTGCCGTGCCCCGGCCAGCTGGCTGCCGATTTCCTCGATGACAATCGGAGAAATGCTTTCGAAGCTTGTCCGGATATTGGTGATACTGGCTTTGATATGGGCTTCAAATGGATCCTGGTCGATGACTTCTTGCGGTTCGCTGCTGCGGTCAAGCAAGAACAGCGGAGAGCCCCAGGCAATGCCCTCGCGCGCCAGACGCCGCATCTGTTCAAAGCTGTCATAACCCAGGCGTTGCACCAGGCGCGTCATCGTTGCATTGGACACCCCGGCCATGCGCGCAATCTCGGATGCCGAATAGCTCGCCATCTGACCAGGCGACTGCAGGATCATCTGACCGAGCTTTTTCTCCGCCTTCGGCAATTGGTCCATTACTTTCTTGATTCGGACCGAGAGGGTGTCAACGGTGGCGGTTTGCCGGGTCATGGCGAAGGAGCGTGAAGAGTGAAGTTGAAGAATTCTACACGGTGTGACAAAAGCATTGACAGTGAATGAAAAAAGATTTTCAATGCTGAAAAAAAGAAAAGATATTTTCATCAAGCCAGGATGCGTTAGCCGGCCAAGGTAGCCTCGCCAACCCACCATACACATGGAGACCAAAATGCGTTTTTTCCGCTCACTCTTCGGGCAGGTGGTCATTGCCCTGATTGCCGGCATTCTGGTCGGCGTGCTATATCCCGCTTTCGGCGTCGCCCTCAAGCCGCTTGGCGACGGCTTTATCAAGCTGGTCAAGATGATCATCCCGGTCATCGTGTTCTGCGTCGTGGTGCACGGCATCTACGGCGCGGGCGAACTGCGGAAGGTCGGCCGGGTGGGTCTGAAGGCCCTGATTTACTTCGAAGTCGTGACCAGCCTGGCCCTCGTGCTGGGCCTGGCGCTGGCTTACCTGTTTCATCCCGGGACTGGCATGAATATCGACATCAGTACGCTGGACGCCAGCGCCATGGGTGGCTATGTCGACAGTGCGACCAAGGTTCGCGACGCGGGCTTTGCCGATTTCCTGTTGAAGCTCATTCCCGTCACCGTCATCAGCGCCTTTACTTCGGGCGACGTATTGCAGGTGTTGCTGATCTCGCTGATCTTCGGCTGCGCGCTATCGCTGATCGGCGAGAAAGCGGCGCCGGTTGCCGCGCTCATCGACAGCCTGTCCGCCGCCTTCTTCAAGGCGATGGGTTTCATCATCCGCCTCGCGCCGCTGGGGGTGCTCGGCGCCATTGCCTTTACGGTAGGCAAATACGGCATCGGCTCGCTCAAGCAGCTCGGGCTGCTGGTCCTGCTGTTTTATGGTGCGGTCGCATTGTTCGTGGTCGTCATCCTGGGGAGCATCCTGCGTTTCAGTTCCGGGCTCGGCATCTTCCGCTTCATCCGATACCTGCGCGAGGAACTGCTGGTGGTCCTTGCAACCGCGTCATCCGACAGCGTGCTGCCGCAGATCATGCGCAAGCTGGAAAATATGGGCGTGAAGGACACCACGGTCGGCCTGGTCATACCGACTGGCTATTCCTTCAATCTTGATGCGTTCTCGATCTACCTGACGCTGGCTGCTGTCTTCATTGCGCAGGCGACCAACACGCCGCTGGCGATGTCGGACCTGCTGGCGATCCTGGCCGTCGCGCTGATCACGTCCAAGGGCGCACATGGCGTGCCGGGGTCGGCCATCGTGATTTTGGCCGCCACGCTTTCCGCCATCCCGGCCATCCCGGTCGTCGGGCTGGTGCTCGTGCTATCGATCGACTGGTTCATCGGCATTGCCCGCGCATTAGGCAACCTGCTCGGCAACTGCGTGGCGACCGTGGTCGTCGCGGCCTGGGAAAAGGACATCGACATCGAACGTGCCCGCGCCGTGCTGGACGGCGATGCCAGCGTCGGGTGGGCCTATGACGAAGAACGTGTCAGGAAGGGAAGGCTATCCCGCGCCTGAAGACAGAGCGTGAACGGCTCGTCGCTTACGCGGATGGCACTTCAGCATAAGCCGTGCCTGGTTCCACTTCGACGTCTGGCTGGCGTGGGACCAGCAGTTGATCGATGAAGCGCGCAGAGTGCCCGCGTGCTGTGGCCTGTTGCCAGACTGGTGCATCCAGGGCCATTCCGGAACTGGTGTGACCCCATGCAAAACGTCCAGAAACTCTGGTGCCGGCATGCGGCGACGAGATGCGGGGTCACTCTGCATGTGGCAGCGACTGACCTCGCAGCGTTCCTGGGCAGTGCCAGACTTCGAGCGGCCAATGTCGTTTGAATCAAGCTATTCCCAGAGTCATTTACTTGTGAGCACGATCGAAGGGTGATCGGTCTCAAACCCGGGCTGAAGGCACAGGCATAGGCGCGCGTGTAGAGCCGCCTGCACAGGCGATTAACCGGGCGCAGTCGTCATAGGGGAGGAGTGCTCCTTGAGGAACATGACGACGATGGCGGAAATGCTGCCATTGACGTAGCCGATGCCTTTCCGCGGCAGGAAAGCTCGAACTCCGCTGGCCAGTACGTATAATTGCCCTTCGCCGCCATGCCTGCGTGTGATTTGCTTCCTGGTGCCGCCACCTGTCTACCGGGATCAATGCGTCATCCATACGGCGCGCCTTGCTCATGAGATCAGCCAGCGAACTACTCGAATTTTTGAAGCGGGCAGGACGGTCGTTGCTATCCCGGCCCCCGGTGCCGGAAACGGCGCCGACCCTGCACAGCGGCACGCCGGGCAAACGCCGCGCCGGCCGCGTTTCGACCCGGCCATCGCAATTCCTTCACGGCACATTTCAATGCGATGCCGGCAGCCGCGATTACCGCCTGTTTGTCCCGTCATGCTACGCGGGGCGTCCCCTGCCGTTGATCATCATGTTGCATGGCTGTAAGCAAACGCCAGAAGACTTTGCTGCCGGCACCGCCATGAATGAAGCTGCCGAGGCGGCGGGCCTGCTGGTGGCTTACCCGGCGCAAACGAAGGCTGCAAACCGCATGCAGTGCTGGAACTGGTTCCAGGACAAGCACCAGCAACGCGGTAAAGGCGAGCCGGCCATCATTGCCGGCATCACGCGCGAGATCATGCAGCAGTATGCAATCGATGCGCACCGGGTATATGTCGCCGGCCTGTCGGCTGGCGGCTCGATGGCCGTTGTGATGGGGAACACCTATCCCGACCTGTATGCGGCCGTGGGCGTGCATTCCGGCCTGATGTACCGCGGCGCCGACAATGCCTACAGCGCGATTTTTGCGATGCAACGTGGCGCCCGTATCAAGCCGACGCCCGCCACGCAGGTTTCCGCGCCTGCAACGCCAACCCTTCCCTGCATCGTGTTTCATGGCGAGAACGACCGCACGGTCCATCCGGACAATGGCCAGTTAATCATTGCCCACAGCGCACCCAATTCCCTGGAGGGCCATCCGCCGGCGCAGGTGGAAATCATGGTTCGCCGTGGCCAGGTCGATGGCGGCCATGCCTATACCCAGACAGCCTATCTTGACCAGGAACGCGTCCCGGTAGCAGAACACTGGCTGGTGCACGGCTCGGGCCATGCGTGGTCCGGCGGGCAAGTTCGCGGCAGTTATACCGATGGCAAGGGGCCGGATGCGACTGGGGAAATGCTACGGTTTTTGTTGAGCCACAGTCATCGATCCGGCCCTTGAACAAATTCGGTGCTTGCTGGAATTGCTCGGTGGCCTGTACTGCAACCATGTGCAATGTCCGGGATTGGCGCCAGGCCGATCTGGTCGGTCAAGGCCCTGGGCAGCATGATGCCCCAGAGCGAGGCAATCCCGGGCGCCGCGATGGGCTTCGCGCCGCGAGCTTCGGGCTGAATGCACAAGCCCTCCCGACCAAAATGCGAATGTGTTCTAGTGCATCCAGCACCGACCGGGCGCCAGGAGAAACGCCCAGCAAACTCCCTCACTTCGACGATAGCGCAGAGTTCATTGAAGCCAGGCCTTCGGCGGGGGACGCACCGGTATCGGTGTGGCTCACCGATGCGGCACGCCGATGGTCGATGAAAAGCACAGCAATCGTCGCAATGACTGCCGGGATGGAAATGGCCATGAAGTTTTGCTCCAGCGGCAGCGCCATGCCGACCAGGGTGCCGATCACGATGGGCGCCAGGATGGCGCCGCTGCGGCCGACGCCGGAGGCCCAGCCGATCCCGGTCGACCGCACCGCCATCGGGTAGAACTGCCCCGCATATGCATAGGTCACGATCTGCGTGCCGATGGTCGACGCACCCGCCAGTCCGACCAGCAGGAACAGCAGTCCGGCCGGTACCTTGAAGCCCAGCAGCGTGATGGATACCGCGGCCAGCGCATACATCCCGACCAGCACATACTTGATGTGAAAGCGGTCCGCGAGCCAGCCGCCGGCGACCGCGCCGATGACGGCGCCGAAATTGAGCACCAGCACGAAGGTCAGGGCCGAACCCAGGCTGTAGCCGGCGCTGGCCATCAGTTTCGCGAGCCAGGAGCTGAGCGCATACACCATGAACAGGCACATGAAGAAGGCGATCCAGAACATCACGGTGCTGAAGCCGCGCCCATTCTGGAACAGCTTGCTGATGGGTACGCCTTCGGCCTTGTCTTCGGACGGCAGCGCAAACCGGTCGCCAGCCTCGGGATGGTAAGCCGGCGACAGCCGCGCAACGATGCGCTTCAGTTCATCCAGCCGGTTCTGCCTGATCAGGAAGGGCATCGATTCCGGCAGGTATTTCAGCACAAAAGGAATCATCAGCACCGGTAACCCGGCGGCAAGGAAGACCGACGACCAGCCATAGGATTCGATCAGGCCCTTGCCCAGCAAGGCTGCCACCATGCCGCCGACCGCGTAGCCGCTGAACATCAGGGTCACCATGGTGGACCTGATTTTCCTGGGCGAATACTCGGTCATCTGCGCCACCACGTTGGGCATCACGCCGCCGATGCCCAGGCCGGCCAGGAAACGCATGCCGCTGAACAGGTAGGGGTCGTGCGTCAGTCCCGCCGCGGCGGTGAAGACGCTGAACAGGCCGATGCAGATTGCAATTGCCCTGCGCCGGCCGATGCGGTCGGCGATCGTGCCCAGGAAGATGGCGCCGAACATCATGCCAAACAGCGCGGAGCTGACCATGAAGCCCGCATTCTGCGCAGTCACGCCCATCTCCTTCATGATCGACGGCAGCGCGATGCCGGCCACGGCCAGGTCGTAGCCGTCGCAGACGATGATCAGGGAGCACCACAGGAGGATGCCGGCGTGGTAGCGGTTTAGGCTGGCCTCGTCAGACAGCTTGTGCACGTCGATTTGTCGCATGATGTCGTCTCACTCTCTTGATATTTGATGCGGGTTTGAAATTCTTCAGGCCAGCGCGCGTCGCATTGCCGGCGGCGCGATGCCGAGCATCCGCCTCGCCTCGTCGGGCGTGGCGGGCCGGGCGCCGTGACGGCTGCACAGTTCCGCGGCGATCTGCACGAGCGCGGCATTGCTTGCCGCCAGACGGTCCCGGTCGATGCGCACGTTGTCTTCCAGCCCGGTCCGCACTGCGTCGCCGCCGCGCTGCAGCACCCATTCGATGACCTCGCTCTGGTGCCGCCCGATCCCGGCCGCGGTCCAGGTGGCCTCCGGCGCGAGGCGCTTCAGCACCGACAGCAGCGCGTCGAGCAGATATTCTTCGACCGGCAGCGCATTCCTGATGCCCATGACGAACTGCACATGGGGCCGCTCGTTGATCAGGCCGGCGTCCATCAGCCGGCGCATGCCATACAGGTGCGACAGGTCGAAGATCTCGATCTCGGGCAGGATGCGATGGACCTTCATGGTCGAGGCCAGCTGGTCCACCAGCGCCGGCGCGTTTTCGTAGACGATGGTGGGGAAGTTGACGGTGCCGGTGGCGAGCGAGGCCATGTCGGGCCCGAGCGGCAGGGCCGCGCCGCGCGCACTCTGGTCGCGGCCGCGGCCGCCGGTGGAAAACTGCACGATCATGCCGGGGCAATAGTGGCGTATGCCTTCCAGCACGCGGGCAAACAGCGCCGGATCGGAGGACGCGCTTTCATCCGGGTTCCTGACATGCAGGTGCACCAGCGTGGCGCCGGCTTCATACGCCTGGTGCGTGGATTCGATCTGCTCGGCCACGGTGACCGGCACGGCCGGGTTGTCCTTCTTGCGTGGCACCGAGCCGGTAATGGCGACAGCGATAACGACAGGTCTCATGGGTCTCTCCTGATTGTGTAATACGGATTGCTCGAATACGGATCTGCGACGGCGCGGCAACGCGTCGTCATCGCCCCTGTTCCTGCGGCTGCAAGGATGCGCTGGCCCTTCGGCTGCGGCGATGTGCTTGCTCCCGATCGGGTCGCACCGGACGGGACGCAGGCGTCAGCCCTGGTCGCCGCCGCCGACCGGCAGCACGGTGCCGGTGATGTACGAAGCTTCGTCGGAAGCCAGGAACAGGATCGCGCCGACCTGCTCGGCTATCGTGCCGTAGCGGTGCATCAGGCTGCTGTCCACGGTCTGGTCGACGATGGCCTGGTACCAGGCTTCTTCCTGCGGCGTCAGCTTCGCGGCATTGCGCGGCACCTTGCGCGGCGGCGCTTCGGTGCCGCCCGTGGCCACCGCATTGACCCGGATGCCGTCGGCTGCATGTTCGAACGCGAGGCTGGCCGTCATCGCATTGACGCCGCCCTTGGCTGCCGCGTACGGAACGCGGTAGATGCTGCGCGTGGCGATCGACGACACATTGACGATGGCGCCGCGCTGCCTGTCGATCATCGTCGGCAGCACCGCGTGGCAGCACCAGAGCGTGGGGAACAGCGAGCGCCGGATCTCGGCTTCGATCTGCTCTTCCCGGTAGGCCTGGAATGGCTGCGCCCAGATCGTGCCGCCGACGTTATTGATCAGCATGTCGACGCGGCCATGGGCATCCAGCGCGGCCTGCACCGCGGACTGCGCGCCGGCATAGGTTTCCAGGTCGGCCAGCACCGCGAGCGGCGCCGCACCGCAGCGGCCGGCTTCGGCTGCCACTTCGTGCAGCAGTTCGGAGCGGTCGACCAGCACCAGCTGCGCACCCTCGGCGGCGGCGCGCAGCGCCACGCCGCGGCCGATGCCCTGTGCGGCGCCGGTGACGATCATCACCTGGTTGTCAAAGCGTTTGGATTGCATGGTTTTTCTCGCGGTTGAGTCAATTCAGCTTGGATCAGGCCGAGGCGACTGCGGCCTGCTGCGTCAGTGTTCACGGCTGGCTGGCCGAGAATTTTTCGTAATGGAAACTGGCGGGCTTGCGGCCGGACGCATCCAGCCAGTGCCTGACGGCGTCGACCATGGCGACCGGGCCGCACAGGTAGACGTCGACATCCCCGTCGTTGAGCCATTCGGCATCCACGTGCTCGGTGACATAACCCTTGCGGGCATGGCTGCTTTCCGCGTCGACCACGCAGGTCCGGTATTCGAAGCCGGGCAGCTTCGCCGCGATCGCATCGAGCTGTTCCAGTGCGACCAGGTCACGGTCGAAGGTCACGCCGAACACCATGCGCACCGGGTGACTGCAGCCCTGCGCAGCCAGCGCCTCGAGCATCGACAGGAAGGGCGCGATGCCGGTGCCGCCGGCCAGGAACAGGGCAGGGCGCACCACCTCGCGCAGGTAGAAGCTGCCGAACGGTCCGGTGAAGCCGATGCGCTGCCCGGCCTGCGCTTCCTCGACCAGGTAATTGCTCATGCGTCCGCCCGGCACGTTGCGCACCACGAACGCGGCGTCGCCGGCGCCTGGCGGCGAGCTGAACGAATAGGAGCGCGTCAGCTGCGTGCCGGGGATCTCCACATTCACGTACTGCCCCGGCAGGAAGCCGACGCCGTCGCCCTGGTCGAGCCTGATCGAGAACGCAATGGTGGAGTCGGACAGCCGCGCCACGGCGGCGATGCTGCCCTCGTGCCGGGCCACGCCGGTCTTGCACGCAGCCGAGGATGCCGGCACCTGGATCACGCAGTCCGAGCGCGGCCGGGTCTGGCAGGCCAGGATAATCCCGCCGGCCGCTTCTTCGGCGGTCAGCGCGTCCTCGATATAGCTCGATTCCGGCAGGTCGTACTCTCCCGCCTCGCAGGCGCAGCGGCAGGTGCCGCAAGCGCCGTCGCGGCAGTCGAGCGGAATGTTGATCCGCTGGCGATAGGCAGCATCGGATACGGTTTCATTCGGTGCGCAGTCGATGAAGCGGGTCACGCCGTCTTCGAACTGCAATGCGATTTTAAAAGTCATGACAGTCTCCTGCCCTGCTCGCGCCGGGCATATTCTGGTCGGACGTAAGCCGCGGCCAGCAGGTCAGATGTGGTAGATGTCGATCACCTGGTGGATGTAGTCGTTTTTCAGCACGACATACTTGTTCAGGATTTTCGGCGCCTCGCCGCTGAAGTCGATCACGTAGCGCGACATGCCGAAGTGACTGTAGTTGGCCTTGTAGCGATGGCTCAGCGTGTGCCAGTTGAAGCGCACGGTGCAGACGCCGGCGTCTTCGCTTTCGACTTCGACGTTGCTGATGTTGTGGCTGGTGCGCGTGCTCGGCATGGTGGCGCTGGAGCGCTCGGTCTTGATCCGGAATACCCGGTCTTCCAGCCCCTGCCGGCTCGGATAGTAGATCAGCGAAATCTCGCGCTGCGGGTCGCCGACCAGCGTGTCGTCATCGTCCCAGGAGGGCATCCAGAACACCGCATTCTGGTCGTAGCAGGCCAGCCATTCATCCCAGTGCTCATCGTCCAGCAGACGCGACTCGCGGTACAGGAAGTCGCAGATCCGGGTCCTGTCCACGGCGCTCATTTGGCTGCTCCTTCGACGCGCAGCGCCCGCTTCATTTCCTGCAGCCAGTAGCGGTGCTGCACGGTGTACAGGCCTTCGTCCTCGGTCTTGACGCCGCTCATGACCGGCTTCAGGCCGATCGCATCCGCTGCATCGTCGGCGCCCTCGATCCAGTGCCTGGCGCCGCGCGACATGTCGTTCCATTCCAGCGCCCGGCCCGCATAGCCTTCCTGGCAGGCGCGGAATTCCTCCAGGTCGTCGGGCGTCGCCATGCCGCTGACATTGAAGAAGTCCTCGTACTGGCGGATGCGGCGCGCCCGCGCTTCATCGGATTCGCCCTTGGGCGCGATGCAGTAGATGGTGACCTCGGTCTTGTTGACCGAGATCGGGCGCAGCAGCCGGATCTGCGAGCCGAACTGGTCCATCAGGTACACGTTCGGGTACAGGCACAGGTTGCGCGAGTGCTGGATCATCCAGTCCGCGGTCGCCTCGCCCGCGCGCTCGGCGAACTCGGCGCGGCGCGAGAAGTTCGGACGGTCTTCCGGATTGGCCCACTTGGTCCACAGCAGCAGGTGGCCGTGGTCGAACGCATAGAATCCGCCGCCCTGCTGTCCCCACTTGCCGGCATCCATCGCGCGGATGTTGTCGGCGGCGGCGTTGGCGGCCTTGCGCTGGCTGGTGGTCGCGGCGTAATTCCAGTGGACCGCCGAGACATGGTAGCCGTCGGCGCCGTTCTCGGCCTGCAGCTTCCAGTTGCCTTCGAACGTATAAGTGGACGCGCCGCGCAGCACCTCCAGGCCCTCGCTCGACTGGTCGACGATCATGTCGATGATCTTGGCCGCTTCACCGAGGAACTCGACCAGCGGCTTGACATCGGCATTCAGGCTGCCGAACAGGAAGCCGCGGTAGGACTCGAAGCGCGCCACTTTCTTCAGGTCGTGCGAGCCTTCCTTGTTGAAGCAGTCCGGATAGCCGGCGCCTTCCGGGTCCTTGACCTTGAGCAGCTTGCCGCTGTTGTTGAAGGTCCAGCCATGGAACGGGCAGGTATAGGTCGCCATGTTGCCGCGCTTGTGGCGGCACAGGGTCGCGCCGCGGTGGCTGCAGGCATTGATGAACGCGTTCAGCTGGCCCTGGCGGTTGCGAGCAATCACCACCGGCTGGCGGCCGATGTGCGTCGTGTAATAGTCGTTGTTGCCGGGTATCTGGCTTTCATGGGCCAGGTAGATCCAGTTGCCTTCGAAGATGTGCTTCATCTCCAGCTCGAACAGGGCCTCGTCGGTAAAGGCGCTGCGGTGCAGGCGGTAATCGCCGGTTTCATGGTTCTCGACCAGGAAATCGTCCAGGCTGCGGACGTTCTGGTTCTTGTCGGGATAGATCGGAATCATCGTGTGCTCCTCACTCTCTGGTCAAATCACAGGCGTCAGGCGGCGGCGCGGCTGCGCTCGACCTCGGCTGCCGGGGCGTTGGGCTTGTCGGCCAGCAGGTGGAAGTCGAAATCGATGCTGGCAAACGGCTTGCCTGTTTCACGGCGCGCAATTTCCGCCGCGTCGGTCACATGCGTGACCTTGGGCACCAGGCCTTCACGGCTGGCGAAGGCGAAGTCGTCCCACAGGTATTCGTCGCCGTCGATGTTGATCTGCGTGGTCAGCTTGCGCTGGCCCGGCGCGGTGACGAAGAAGTGGATATGCGCGGGGCGGCGGCCATGGCGGCCCAGCTTGTCCAGCAACTGCTGGGTCGAGCCGTCCGGCGGGCAGCCGTAGCCCATCGGCACGATGCTGCGGAACTGGTAGCGGCCCCTGGCATCGGTGACGATGGTGCGGCGCAGGTTGAACGGCGACTGGGTCTTGTCGAAGAACGAGTAATTGCCCATCAGGTTCGCATGCCACACCTCGACCGTGGCGTTCGGCACCGGCTTGCCGTCGGCGCCATAGACGGTGCCCTGCATGAACAGCGGCTCGGCGTCCTTTTCTTCGCTGCCGTCGTCAAGCCGCGCAAAGCCCTGCGACACTGGTGCGCCGGCCACGTACAGCGGGCCTTCGATGGTGCGCGGGGTGCCGCCGGTCAGACCGGCGCGGGCTTCGGCTTCGTCGGCCCGGATATCCAGGAAACGCTCCAGTCCGAGGCCTGGGGCAAGCAGGCCGAGCTCGTGCCTCGCACCAGCCTCCGCCAGGAATTCGATGCCCTTCCAGACTTCGCTGGGCTGCAGGTCCAGGTCCTCGATCGCCTTGAACAGGTCGCCGACCAGGCGTACCACCACCTGCTGGACGCGCTTGTCGACCGGGCCCCTGGCGGTGTCGACGATGAAGTTGTTGACCAGCTTGTCGATATCGGAATGGTTCATTTCGGATCTCCTCGTTGAATGGATAGTCTTGCTGCGGGTAGGTAGGCGGCGACTCAGCGGTCGCCGTCACGGATCGATGACGGATGGCGCAGCAGAGCCATCACCTCGATCTGCATGAAGGGGAACAGCGGCAGCATCGACAGCACCGCATGCAGCTCGTCGTTGTCCCGGACATCGAAAATGCTGACGTTCGAGTACTGGCCGGCAATGCGCCACAGGTGACGCCAGGTGCCGGCTTGCTGCAGTTCGGCGGCGCGGGCTTTTTCAACGCGCTTGAGTTCGGCCGCCTTTTCCTCGGGCATGTCATGAGGCAGACGGACATCCATGCGGACGTGGAACAGCATGATCGGATCCTCCGGTGTGATCGGTTAATAATTGATTGGGTAAAGGCCTAGCGGCGGCGCAGCGCGTCAAGCCTGTCCATGTCGACCTGTATGCCGAGGCCCGGGCCGGTCGGCACCTGCAGCATGAAGTCGCGGTAGACCAGCGGCTCGGCCAGGATCTCCTGGGTCAGCAGCAGCGGGCCAAACAGCTCGGTGCCAAAGGACAGGTCGTCGAAGGTCGAAAACAGGTGGGCCGAGGCGGCGGTGCCGACGGCGCCTTCGAGCATGGTGCCGCCATACAGGCTCACGCCGGCCAGCTGCGCGATGTCGGCGGCCAGGCGGGCCGGCACCAGGCCGCCGGACTGGGCAATCTTGATCGCGAAGACGCTCGCGGCGGCTTCGCCCACCAGGGACAATGCCGACAGCGGGCCCTTCAGCGCCTCGTCGGCCATCATCGGCACGGTGAAGCGGCGCGACAGCCTGGCCAGCGCGGCGCTCTGTTCCGAACGTACCGGCTGTTCGATCAAGTCGATGCCGCCGGCTTGCAGCGCGGCGATGCCCTGCTGCGCCTCCAGTTCGGACCATGCCATGTTGACGTCGACCCGGATGCTGACCGCGTCGCCCAGCGCCTTCTTGATGGCCAGCACATGCCGCACGTCGTCCTCGACGCTCCTTGCGCCGATCTTGAGCTTGAAGATGCGGTGCCGGCGCTGCTCCAGCATTGCTTCGGCTTCGGCGATGTCTTTCCTGGTGTCGCCGCTGGCCAGGGTCCAGGCCACGGGCAGCGCATCGCGCAGCCGCCCGCCGAGCAGGTCGCTGACCGGGACGCCAAGCCGCTTGCCCTGGGCGTCCATCAATGCGGTTTCGATCGCGCACTTGGCGAAGCGGTTGCCCTGTATGACCTTGCGCACCCTGGCCATGCAGGCGGCGACATTGTCTGCCGTCATGCCCAGCAGCAGCGGCGCGATATGGGTGTCGATATTGACCTTGATGCTTTCCGGGCTTTCGTCGCCGTAGTTCAGGCCGCCGATGGTGGTCGCCTCGCCCCAGCCTTCGATGCCGTCGCGGCAGCGTATGCGCACCAGCACCAGCGTCTGCGACTGCATCGTCGCGACCGAGAGTTTGTGGGCGCGGACGGTCGGGATGTCGGCGAGGATCGTTTCAATTGCTTGGATCATGGTAGTCAGGTATAACCCGGTGAATTGCTGGTATTCGTAGAATAGATAGCCGCCATAAGCGCGTCCAACACCGATTCAGTATTTTTTTCATACCTAAAAGGTATTCCCATGGAGCTACGGCACTTGCGCTACTTCGTGGCGGTTGCCGAGGAACGCAACTTCACGCGCGCGGCCGAACGGCTGCACATTGCCCAGCCGCCGTTGAGCCGGCAGATCCAGCAGCTCGAGGAAATGGTCGGCGTCGCGCTGGTGGTGCGCGGCTCGCGCCCGCTTGAACTGACCGAGGCCGGGCACTTCTTTTACGGCCATGCAGTGCAGCTGCTGGCGCAGGGCGCGGAAGTGCTGTCGATGACCCGGCGCATCGGCAAGATCGAGCGCAAGTTTTCCATCGGCTTTGTCGGCTCCACGCTTTTCGGCTTTCTGCCAGAGGTCGTGCGCCGTTTCAAGGCAGCGCAGCCGACCACCGAGGTGACGCTGCATGAGATGACGACCATGGAGCAGATCAAGGGTCTGAAGGAGGGCCGCATCGATGTCGGGATCGGGCGCATCCGGCATGAAGACCCGAACATCCGCCGCATCCTGCTGCGCGAGGAAGCGCTGATCGCAGCCTTGCCGATGGGCCATCCGCTGAGCTTCCTGGACCGCGGCCTTTACCTGCGCGAGTTCGTCAACGACAAGCTGATCGTGTTCCCCAAGACGCCGCGTCCGAGCTTCGCCGACCAGGTCCTGGCTGCTTTCCGCGACCACGGGCTGTCGCCGGTCGATACCCTGGAGGTAAGGGAGCTGCAGGTGGCGCTGGGACTGGTCGCCGCCGGGATGGGCGTGTCCATCGTCCCGAAAAGCGTGCTTGGCCTGAAGCGCAGTGATGTCTGCTACAAGCCGATGGATGAGCCGAACCTGACTTCGCCCATCATCATGAGCATCCGCGCGCTGGACAAATCGGAAGCCATCCGCTCCCTGCTCGACCTCATCTACAGCCTGTACCGATCGGAAGGCGTCCCGCATACGCAGGAAACGCTGGACGACTGAGCGGGCGGGCTGCCGCTGCGGCCCATGCTGTCATTCGCCGAAATGGCGATGCGCAAAGTCGCGGAACGCGTCCACCACCGGCAATTCGCTGCGCCCGGCCACGCTTGCCAGCGCATACCGGCCCAGCCGCTCCGCGTGCGGCGCCACCTGTATTTCCCTGACGCGGCCTTCCTCGATGCGTGACTTCGCGCACCGGAAGATCCCGAAGAACACGGCTTCCGTGGTTTCAACGATGTCGAGCAGGCTGGGGATATCCTCGCTGCTGATGGTCATCAGGCGCGTCGGGTGGGCATTGGCGCCCAGCTCGACGACCAGGCCGCGGCTGATTTCGTCGCTGAGCGGCGTCGAGATCACTGGATGTTCGCGCAGCATGGACAGGTCGATCGAGGCGTAATCCAGCAGCGGGTGACCGGCGCGGCACAGGAAGCCGCCCCGCAGCGGCGGAAGCAATGCCACGTCCAGGTCCGGCGATGAGGGCAGGGCGCGCAGGTCGACCGCGATGATGTCCACCGTCTCGCTGCGCAGCGCCTGCACGAGCAGGTCGACCGAGCCGCGGGACACGTTGACCTGGACCCTGGGATAGGCGGCCGCCATCTGGCGCAGGAACGGCGTCATCAGGATGGCGGCCGGCGTCGGACCGAAGCCGACGCTGATCGTGCCCAGCGACCCGTCTTTCAGTTGCGCCACGCTGCGCCGCAGTTCGGCCGTCTCCGACAGGATGCGCCGGGCGCTCTGCTCCACCTGGCGCCCGTAGGCTGTCAGCGTATTGCGCCGTCCCTTCCGGTCTATCAGGGGTACGCCCAATTCCTGCTCCAGCGCCTGCAAGCTGCGGCTCAGGGCCGGTTGTGTCAGGAACAATGCGTCGGCTGCCTTGCGGAACGACTGGTGCTCGGCCAGGGCGAGCAGGTAGCGCAGGTGGTGCAGGTCCATCCATTACTCCAGGTAATCAGATATGCGCTTCTAATGCATTAGACGCATGGTAATCGAAAGCGTATCGTTTGCAGCGCTGCCAGACCGCACGCCGATGCCGGCAGGCCCCGGACATTAACGAAGGAGACGAGCAATGCAACGCACCCCTGTTTTCCTGGCTCTTGGACTCGCCTTGGCTGGCGCCGTGACGTCGGCGCAGGCAATCGACGAGCAGTTACTTGCAACGATAGGCACCCGGGTTTCCGCGGTCGAAACGAAGATGGTCGGATGGCGCCGGGATATCCATGAGCACCCGGAGCTTTCCAACCAGGAGCACCGCACGGCGGCACTCGTGGCTGCGCATCTGCGCAGCCTGGGCCTCGAGGTCAGGACTGGCGTGGGCGGCACCGGGGTGGTGGGCTTGCTCAAGGGCCGCCAGCCTGGCCGCGTGATCGCGCTGCGCGCCGACATGGATGCGTTGCCGGTCAAGGAAATGGTCGACCTGCCGTTCGCATCCAGGGCCAGGGGCAAGCACATGGGCAAGGAAGTCGACGTGATGCATGCCTGCGGCCACGATGGGCACACGGCGATCCTGATGGCGACTGCCGAAGTCCTGGCGGGCATGAAGGACCAGATCCAGGGCAGCGTCAAATTCATTTTCCAGCCAGCGGAAGAAGGCCCGTCCGAGGTGGCGCACGGCAAGGATGGGCACATTGGCGCGCTGGCAATGGTGGAAGCCGGCGTCCTGGACAATCCGAAGGTGGATGCGGTTGTCGGCCTGCACCTGATACCTGGTTTCGCGGCCGGCACCATTGCTTACCGTCCTGGCCCGATACTGGCCTCCGGCGATTCGTTTTCGATAAAGGTGACCGGCAAGCAGACCCATGGCGGCTTTCCGTGGAACGGCATCGACCCGGTCGTGAGCACCGCGCAAATCATCATGGGTTTGCAAACCATCGTCAGCCGCCAGCTCAACCTGTCGAAGGAAGCGGCTGTCATTTCGATCGGCTCGCTTCACGGGGGCAATCGGGAGAACATCATTCCCGAAAGCGTCGAACTGCTCGGCACGGTGCGTACCTTCGACGACGCGATGCGGGACGACACGCTGAAGCGAATGAAGATCACCGCCGAATCCATTGCGCAGGCCAGCGGCGCGAAGGCCGAGGTCAACTTCATGAAGCCGGTCTATTCGGCCACGGTCAATGACGAAAACCTGACCGCCCGGATGCTGCCGACCATGAAGCAGGTGACAGGCGGCAAAGCCGTCCTTGCCCCCAAGCTGAGCGCGTCGGAAGATTTTTCGGAATTCCAGAAAAAAGTCCCGGGCGTGTTTTTCTTCCTGGGTTCGACAGGCCCGAAGCAGGATCCGAATACCGCCGCACCCAACCACTCGCCCAAATTCGAAATCGACGAGGCCTCGCTTGCGGTTGGCGCCCGTGCATTGACGGCGGTGACGCTGGACTTCCTGGGCCAGCCTTAGCGGCAGGCGCCCGCGTCCGGATTCGGCCAGCCTGGCGCGTGGACCAGTCGACCAGTCGACCAGTCGACCAGTCGACTGTCAGGGCAACGCTTGCCACGGGATTCATCTGCCTTCCATTTACGAAAATCGGCGATCGTCATTGCGATATGACGCGAGGCGTTGCGCAACGGAACGTCCCAGTATTTGAATAACAACCTATCTGATAAATATCAGGTAGGGCCGTTTTTATTGCCCAATACTTAAATCCTGCTGATGCTTTGTTCCATAAACCGGCATCGGGTGACTGTCCTTACCCGATACAGCATGCGCGAAATTTCCATGGAGGTGTCAAATGGCATCCCTGCTCATTGGTCGGCGCGATTTTCTGAAGAGATCCGGATCCGCCATCGCACTGGTAACTTTTCCGAACATAGCGTTTTCCCAAAGCACCACGGCGATACGCCTGGAATGGCAGCAATTCAAGACCACCACGCAATATGCGTCGTTCATCAATGCCGTGCATACCATGCGCGCCAACACCAATGCCCTCAGTCCTGCGTCGTGGACGTACTGGACCAACGTGCATGTCAATTACTGCCCCCACGGCATACCGTACTTCCTGGCCTGGCACCGTGGCTATATTCACTACCTCGAGCAGCAGCTGCGCGTGGTATCCGGGGACAATACGCTTAATCTGCCGTATTGGGACTATTACAAATATCCAACCATGCCTGCGGAATTCACCGATCCGTCGACGAACAATCCGCTGTATGTGCCGCGCACCGGCACCAGTGTTTACAACGCGCTGTCGCTATCGCCTTTTGCTTCGGCGGTGTGGAACTTCCAACGCGGCACGACGAACGCGTTCGAGCCGCTCATCGAATCGGCGCCGCATAACCCGGTGCACAATCTGATCGGCGGCATCATGGCGACGATGCAGTCTCCGAACGACCCGATCTTCTACCTGCACCATGCGCAGATCGACCGGCTGTGGCATGCGTGGGCCATGCCCAACGGGAAAGGCATACCGGCGACGAGCAATCCGTACAACGCGGCGAACAGCAGCCCATACTGGGCCGGCTCGTTTACCTACGCGTCGACGCTGACCATGCCGAAATACCTTGCGTACTATCCCGGATGGCTGGGCAATGACTATGCAAACGTCACGCCGCCCAGCGTTCTGCCGCCGCTTGCAAAGGCCGGCAGCCCGTTCAAGCTGGTACAAGCGCAACTGGAACCTGCAATGACCCGTCCCGCCGTCGCGGACTTGCCCGTCGCAGTACCGCGCACCATCTCGGCGACCAGTCGATCGCTGGGAGGCGTCCTGAATGCGAGACTGGGCGAATCGTCGGCCAGCCTGCAACTGCCGCTGGCGGCGTCCCACCTCCAGACGGTCCGGGATGCGATCTCGGCGGCGGTTGGCGCGGCTGCGCAATCGGGCATAGCGAAAGCGGGCGCCTCCCGCTCGGTCAAGGTGGTGCTCGATAACCTCCAGCTGCGCGGCGCCGGAGCAAAAGGCGGTTTCTTCTATAACGTCTATGTCAATCTGCCGGCAGCCGGCGATGTCGCCGAAATTCGCCAGAAACATTTCCTGGGAACGGTGGGTCCCTTCGAGATTGCCGGCGCGTCGCATCATGGACAGCCGAAGCTGGAGCTGCCAGCCACGGAAGTGCTGGCGGGACTATCGTCGTCAGGGTTGAAGGAAGTCGTTCTTTCGATCGTGCGGGTAAGCGGAGACAATGCGCCGCGCGGCGAAGTGCTTCGAATCGGAGAAGCCAGAATCGAGGTGTCCAGCGATGCACCCTGGGAGCGCAATGCGGGCGGCGGGCTTCTGCCGGGACAGTGCTATTGCTGAACCCAGCCTGGTTGGATTGCCGCGCCCCTGCGCATGCAGGCGACCGCGGCCGGTCCGTCGACGCGTCGACTTGTCGCAAGAACGAAGCGGGGATTTGCAGACTTCGGCATCGATTCATAGGGAAGTCACATTGCGCGTCTAGCCTCGTCGTTTTCCAAGCGAGGAGCTGCAATGACATCTTCCCTATCACGCCGCAAATTTCTGACCGGCGCTGGCGCACTTGCCGGCGGCACGATCCTGACGTCTTCTTTGCCCAATGTTGCCCATGCCGGCTGGAAGGGCCATGCGCCCATGATTGGTCCCAGCGAAGGCGAACGGCCGGCGCTTCCGTCAGGAATACAGTTCGGCGATGTCGCCGATGGCCGGGCCATTGTGTGGGGACGCAGCGACCGGAACGCGCGCATGATCGTTGAATATGACACCACCGACCGGTTCCATCATCCGCTGCGCATTGAAGGTCCGTATGCGACAGCGGAGACCGATTACACGACCCGCATCGACCTCGTGGACTTGCCTCCTGGCCAGACAATCTTTACGCGGGTCCATTACGTCGATCCCCACGACCGCCGGATACGGAGCGAGGTGCATTCCGGTCAATTTCAGACAGCACCGCACGCGCACCGGAAGCGGCCGGTTCGCTTTCACTGGAGCGGCGACAATGCAGGGCAGGGTTGGGGCATCAATACGGAATTCGGCGGCATGAAGATTTATGAAGCGATGCGTCGTCGCAATCCCGATTTCTTCATACACAGCGGCGACACGATCTATGCCGACGGCCCGATCCTTGCCGAAGTCAGGGCCGAGAATGGCCGGATATGGAAAAACATCGTCACGCCCGAAGTCAGCAAGGTCGCCGAGACGCTCAGGGAGTATCGCGGCCGGCAGTCCTATAACATGATGGACGCAAACTTCCAGAAATTCGCCGCAGAGGTGCCCCAGATATGGCAATGGGATGATCATGAAGTGACCAACAACTACAGCGCGTCCAAGGACCTGTCGGCAGATGCACGGTATTCGGTGAAGGATGTGAATGTTCTTGCAGCGCGTGGGCAACGGGCGTTTCTCGAATACGCGCCCATGCGGTTCTACAGCCAGGCTGAACCACGGCGGATCTACCGGAAGATTCCTTACGGCCCGCTCCTCGACGTGTTCGTTCTCGACATGCGCAGCTACCGCGGCCCGAATTCCGCCAACCGCCAGACATCCGAAAGCGACGCAACGGCATTCCTCGGCGGCGCGCAGATCGACTGGCTCATTTCCGAACTCCTGAATTCTTCGGCGACCTGGAAAGTGATTGCCGCCGACATGCCGGTCGGCCTCTATGTCGGTGACGGCAAGGATGCGCAGGGAAATGACAAGTGGGAGGCGGTGGCCAATGGCGACGATGGCCCCGCAACAGGGCGCGAGCTGGAAATAGCCCGTCTTCTGAAGAGCATCAGGACAGTCAAGAACGTCGTATGGGTTACCGCTGACGTGCATTATTGCGCGGCGCATTACTACGACCCGGCCCAGGCGACGTTCAACGACTTTTCCGGGTTCTGGGAATTCGTTGCCGGCCCGATGAATGCCGGCTCATTCGGCCCAAATAAGCTCGATCGCACCTTTGGTCCAACTGCCGTGTTCCAGAAAGGACCGGATGCCCAGGGCGCATCGCCTTTCGCCGGCTTCCAGTTCTTCGGCGAAGTCGATATCGACCCGCATTCAAGGACGCTCTCGGTCGAGCTGATCAACCTGGACGGCGTGTCGCAGTTCAGGAAAACCCTGCATCCTGAAGCAGGATAGGGAGAACGTCTGGTCCGCGCCTACCTGCTGAAACGGTGCAGGCGCCAGTTTCCGAAGGCCGGCCGTTGCCACTAGGCGTCAACGGCGCATGGACGTTCCGCGGGCTTTGCCCAACCGGCTGTGCTTCCGCCGCAGGAGCGCCGCGCCATTGTCGGCTGCGACGGCGCCGGCTGCGTCAATTCCCCTTGTCGGACAGATAGCGGGACGCGAGCACCGCCGCCTCGACGCGGCTGCGCACCTGCAGTTTTTGCAGGATGTTGGTGACGTAGCGCTTGATCGTTTTCTCGGACAGGTTCAGCTCGTCGCCGATCTCGCGATTTTTCATGCCCGAACCGATCATGGACAGGATGCGGTACTCGCGCTCGGTCAGGTCTTCCAGCGGATCGGCGTCCGCCCCGCTGTTCATGGCGAGCAGCATATGCGCGGCAAGCGACGGCGTCACATAGGCATCGCCGGCCGCGACCGTCCGTATCACCTTTGCCAGCTCCTGGCTCGACACCCCTTTCAGCACATAGGCCCTGGCGCCCGCCTTGAAGGCTTTCAGCAGCTTGTCCCGGTCCTCCGAGCTGGTCAGGATCACGATCGCCGTGGCGGGGCAGGCGGCCGATATCTTTTCGGTGCTGACCAGGCCGTCCCAGCCTGGCATATGAATGTCGAGCAGGACCACGTCGGGCATCAGCTCCTGCACCATGGCCAGCGCGGCTTCGCCCGAGCCGGCTTCGCCGACGACCGTTATCTGCCCGGCGCTGCCCAGTGCATGCACGACGCCCTGCCGGAAAATGGGATGATCGTCCACCACGACCACGCGGATGTTTTCAGGCATGTTCATCGCTCCTGACCCTGAACGGCAATCCCGCCTGGATGACCGTCCCGTGCCCGGGGCAGGTATGCAGCCCGAAATCCCCGCCAAGCGCTTCAACCCGCTCGCGCATGCCCTTGATGCCGAGGTGCCCGTGCTCCGGCACCGCCTCGAGGTCGAAACCCATGCCGCCGTCGGCGATCCTGACATGCACGCAGCTGTCGTCATACCACAGCTCGACTCTCTGGTTCACGCCATTGGCGTGCCGGTACCCGTTCAGCAGCGACTCCTGCAGGATACGATACAGCGTGATCTTCACCGGCAGGATCACGTCGCGCTCTTCCTCGGGCATGACGACGTCGACCGGCATGTGGACCTTGATCTGGTAGTCATGCACCGATCGCATGACGACCTGACGGATCGACAGCGTTTCCAGGTCAGGCAGCTGCAGGCCGGCGGCGATGGTGCGCAGCTCGCCCAATGCCGCCTTCAGCAATGCGCGCACGGTCGGCGATTCACGGTCATTGCGTTCCTGCAGTTCCTGTTTCCTGGGACAGGTTTCGCAGGCGTCGCACAGGGTTTCCACCTTCATCAGCGCCAGGCCAAGGTCCTGCGCCGGACCGTCGTGCAGATCCGCGGATATCCGGTGGAGAAAATCTTCGTTCAAGGTGGTCACGCGCGCCGCGGCCAACTTCACCTTATCGTGCAGCACACTGTTCTGCTCGTTTAATGCCGTCACGAGGTCAAGCTTTTCACGAAGGCTGGCGCGCTGGGCGTCGATCATGTTGCTGCCATTGCGCACGATCTGGAAAAGAAGAACATATGCCGCGCCAAATACCGCGCCGACAATTAACCAGCTGTCCAGTTCAGCCATTTCCGCTTCGCGGTTCAGTTCTTCCGTCGTCATGAAAAACTCGGCGACTGCCAATATCTCGTCAGTTCCTTCGCGCCGGATTGGCGCATAGGATTCAATTAGCGTGCCCAAGTCGCGCAAGTCATTTTCCGGCTCATTATTCGATGGCGAAATTATTTCCGAATATATATTTCCTGCGTAGGCATCCGAGAGGCCCTCGCTAACTGGAAATGACTTTCCGAGCAATGTTTTGTTTTTGGAATAAATCAATTTTCCCGCAGGCGCCCAAAGATAAAGCGCGGCCACTTTTTTCTCCAATCCCGTGTCGACCAGAAACGAATCGAGCGCCGTGATGCTGGCCGGCGTCAGGTCGTGCGTTCCCGGCCTGAATTGCAGCCGATGGGAAAGAAGGGTATCAACATACAACGCTGCATCGCCTCCCAGACGGTGCGCCACGCCGTTCTTTACCGTGTAGCCGACCCATGAGCCGACCAGGATCGTGCACAACGCAATGACCGGAAAGCTGGCGATCAGAAATTGACTTGAAAGACGGAAATGATCAAAGGATGAAAATTTCATGATCGATTCAATCCGGATTATGAATTTTTCAGGATTAAGCAGGGGGAAGAAAGTCCAGCTTGCCACGGGACGAAAGCCCGTGAAGCCTATGGACTAAAGTCTATCCGCATTGACGACGAATGTAGCGAAATTTTCACGGTTATTTTTAAACCTGCCGAGGCTTGACTTTAATCAAAGGCGCGGGTCCGGTGAAAGCGAATCTATGTCGGCGGACTGCTTTCTTTTGTAATTCCTTCAAAACGGGAATGCGTCCCGATTTCGGCGAATATGCATCTATTCGCTGTACTTAATCGACTAACTGGCAAATGGAATTAACCTGCCGCCGGGATTTATTGGCGCGGCACGGGCATTTATTGCCTCGAATTTGTACAAGGAGGGTTGTTGCATGTACCTCAGCACGAAAGCGTCCCCCCAGCAGGTCAGGGAAGCGTTGAAGGCGCGTGAAAACCGCCAGGAAATCGTCAGGGCCTTGTCGCATGGGCAGGTGTCGCGGCGGGACCTGTTGAAGTGGGGCCTGTTCACCGCCGGCGGCATGCTGGCAATGAAGGGCGGGCTCAATCCGTTCGTGGGCAATGCATTGGCCGATTCGATTCCGACCGGGCTGCCCCTGAGTCCGCTATTCGGCGTCAAGCCGTTCAGCGCGCCGCTGCCGCGCTGCGATGTCCTGAAGCGCAACCCGGTGTCGAGCCTGAGCCCGGCGCCGACCAAGGAGGCCAACACAACCGCGACCTATGACATCGCGCCTGCGCTCGTGGGCGGCAGCACCGGCTTGAAGGGGCCGGCGGAAGGCCGCCCGCCGGGGCCGATCTGGGCGCACCAGGGATGGGAGAAATATTCGCCGCAGGTGGCCGTGGAAGTCTGGCAGCGCGGCGCGTCGGCATGCTACGACTACAACCCGCAGGTCGACAGTTCGCTGAACAATGGCATCGATCCGAAGGCCGCGGTGCCGTGCAGCTTCCATCCGCAGTTTCCCGTCCAGAACCCCGGCAACCTGTGGACCTTCGAGGGCAACGCGCCGCCCAAGCTGCTGCTCGCCCGGTATGGCGAGCCGGTGCTGTTCAGGCATCACAACGACCTGAATCCCGATATCACCAAGAATGGCGGCTTTGGCCGCAACACCATCAGCACGCATGAGCACAATGGCCATCATGGCGCGGAAAACGACGGCTTTGCCGGCGCCTTCTTTTTCCCCGGCCAGTACTACGATTACCACTGGCCGATCGTCCACGCCGGCGTCAACAGCATCAATCTCGAGGCAGCCGACGCCAGGTGCGGCACGCCGGACGGCAAGGGCGGCATCACCAAGCTACCCGGCGACTGGCATGAGACCATGAGCACCCACTGGTTCCATGACCACATGTTCAGCTTCACCGCGCAAAATGTGTACAAGGGCGTCGCGGCCATGTTCAACCTGTACAGCTCGCTGGACCGCGGCAATGAGACCATCAACGACGGCGTGAACCTGAGGCTGCCCAGCGGCAGGGCCAAGGACTGGGGCAACCTGGACTATGACGTCAACCTGATGCTGGCGGACAAAGCCTTCGATCAGAGCGGCCAGATGGCATTCGACATCTTCGACTTCGACGGCTTCCTGGGCGACACGATGACGGTGAACCTTGCGTACCGGCCTTATTTCGAGGTCGAGCGGCGCAAGTACCGCTTCCGCATCCTCAACGCATCGGTGTCGCGGTTCTTCAAGCTGGCGCTCAGCGACGGCTCGCAGATCATCCAGATCGGCAACGATGGCAACCTGCTGCCCGCGCCGGCCTACCTGTCCGAACTCGACCAGCAGGGCATCGCGGAGCGTTTCGATGTCGTCATCGATTTCTCGCGTTACAAGAACGGCGACAAGGTCTACTTTGTCAACCTGGCCGAGCACCAGGATGGCAAGCGGGTGGCGAACGATCTGTCGCTGACCGAGGCGCTGTCGGGCAAGTCGCCCGACCCCTGCGTCGGCCGCTTCCTGGAATTCCGCATCGCCCGCAATGCCGCCTATCCGGACACCAGCCAGGTGCCCAGGGTGCTGATTCCCAACCCCGACCTGTCGAGGATACCGGTGGCGCGCGAACGCACGATCGAGTTCGGCAGCGGCGCTGCCAGCCTGAAGACCTCGACCGCTGCGTCCGGCCCGTGGGGCTCGAAAGTGGATGGCGGCGCCATGCTGGCGGCGGACATCGGGCGCGTGTCCGCGGCGCCGAGGGCGGGCACCCGGGAAATCTGGACGCTGAAGAACGGCGGCGGCGGCTGGGACCATCCGATCCACATCCATTTCGAGGAAGCCCAGATTCTCGCGCGCGACGGCAAGGCGAGCAATGTGCCGCTGTGGGAAAGGGGCCGGAAAGACGTGTTCCGGCTGCGCCCCGGCGGGTCGATGACGATCACGCTGCAGTTTCGCGACTGGGGCGGGATGTTCATGGAGCATTGCCACAACACGGTCCATGAAGACAACGCGATGCTGCTGCGCTGGGAGATCGACGATTCCGGCTCGCCGTTCCTGAGGCCGCTGCCGACGCCGATCCCGACGCCGCAGGGCGTCACGTTTCAGGCCAGCGTGCTGCCGAACGGCGCCTAGCAGGCGCGTCCGGCGAGGCCTGCAGCCAACGCAATGCAATGCAACGCAACCGTCAAAGACCGAGGTTCATCATGAACATGCACCGCTTCCGCAGCAGCCTGTCCAATGCCGTCCCGCCTGCCTTGATGGCAGCCGTGCTGATCGCCGCGCCGATGGCGGCCCAGGCGATCACGTCCATCCCGCCGACGTCGGTCGCAGTCAGCGGCAACGTCTCCGACGCCGCCGAAAACGTCAAGTTCAACGGCAACATCGCGGTGGAAGGCAAGGTCATCGACGACCTGGTCTTCAACAGCCCGCAGGTGCTTGAACTGGTGATCGACTTCAGCAACGTCAAGGGGGTGGGCAACAAGACCGGCAAGCAGTACGTCAACAGCGCGCAGGCCATCCTGCACCGCCCGCTGAAGTCGAAAGACATCGTCGAGGTGACGCTGCCGTTTTACTCGGAGAGCGACCCGGCGGACTCGCGCGCCGTCATCGCGTCGTTCGAAGTCTCGTTCAACGGCGCCAACAACGTGAAGATGAAACTGGACTTAAAGCCCGCCAAGTTCTAGCCGGAATGGCGACGCGGCCGGCGGCTTCTTTTTCGATGGGAATAGCACATGAACTTACCGACATTTCAACGAACTGTGCAGCGCTGCCGGCACGCCGGGGCGCTCGTCCTTGGGCTTGTCGTCGCGGCCGGCGGCCTGGGCGCAGGCGCCGCGTCCGCCGCGGCCAGGTGGGGCGCAGACTACTTCCCCGACGTGACGCTTACCACGCATGAAGGCAGGCCGGTCCGGCTTTACGATGACCTGCTCAAGGGGAAAGCCGTGGCCATCAACGTGATCTACACCAGCTGCACCGACGAATGTCCGCTGGAGACGGCGCGAATGGCGGAGGTGCAGCGGCTGATCGGGCAACATGCGGGCAAGGACGTGCTGTTCTACTCGATCAGCATCGACCCCGAGCATGACACGCCTGCGGTGCTCAAGGCCTATGCCGAGAAGTTCAATGTCGGACCGGGCTGGCTGTTCCTGACCGGGAAGAAGGACGACATCAAGCTCGTGACCCGCAAGCTGGGACTGTCGCGCAGCAGCGACGCGGCCAATCGCGACGGCCACGCCAGCAGCCTGATGCTGGGCAACGAGCCGGCCGGCCAGTGGATGCGCAATTCGGCCGTCGACAACCCGCGCTTCCTCGCCGCCACCATGGGCAACTTCTTCGGCTGGGCCAAAGATGCGCCGGCTGCCAGCTATGCCGCCGCACAGGCGCTCGACGTGACCCGCGCGCAATTCACTTTCCAGAGCCGCTGTGCGGCATGCCACACCATCGGCGACGGCGACCGGATCGGGCCGGACCTGATGGGCGTGACGGAACGGCGGGAGCGGGGCTGGCTCGATCGGTACCTGCGCGAACCGGAGAAAGTGCTCGCCGCCGGCGACCCGACCGCCAAGGCCCTGTTTGACAAATACCGCCAGGTCCGCATGCCCAACCTGAAGCTGGGCGAAGAAGACGTCGATGTGCTGCTTGCCTATATCAAGACGGCAAGCGCGCAACGGACGCCGGCCGCGCCATCGGCGCGGCAAGCGCACGGGCACCAGCACCACCACCACTGAATGACGAATGGCCGCAGCGCCGTCCAGGGCACGGCCTTCAAGACACAGCATGCCGTCGCGCGGCAGGAAAGGCCGCACGGCGGCAGAGCTGCCTGATGCACCGGGCACCGAATGCAAAACCGCTTTTTTGAAGGAGATGCCACATGCAGGCTGACCGCGAACTCGACGGACACGGACGGGCAGGCGAATGCGCGCGGTCGATTGCGCTTCCGAATTCACATGGCGGTCCGGGCAAACGCGCCGCACCGCGCAGCGTTCGCGCTGTCGCCGCGGGCGTGGCGCCTTCCGCCCAGTGCGCATTCCCGATAAGCCTCGTGCTCGCCGTGACGCTGCCGCAAGCGGGCAGCGGGCCGATTGCACCCGGCGGCGGCGTCATTCCGGCTGGCGGCGCCATCGCCACCGCGGGAACAGTCGAGTTCAGCGGCGCCCGCATCAATCCGGACAACGCTTCGGCCGCCGTGACGATCCAGGCCAGGTAACCCTTGCAATGCAACGGGAAGCGCCCGCCAGGCGCGCGGTCCATTGCCTTGCCTTTTAACTGCAGAGAGAAGAAACAATGACCTTGTCCACGCCCCTTCTTACGCTTTCAGCGAGGCGCTTGCGGAACCATCCGCTGCCTTCGGACCGGCCTTCGTCGCGCGGTATACGCGCTCTTGCCGGCATCCTGGTTACGTTCTGCCTCGGCGGCGCCGTGTCTGCCGAACCTGCCGTCAGCGCGCTGTCCCTCAAGTCCGTTCCGATTCCAGGCCCGTCCCATGCGCTGTTGTCCCAGTTCGTCGCCGACAAGACCGCTGCCATCCAGCTCGGCAAGGCGCTGTTCTGGGATGCGCGGGTCGGCAGCGATAACAAGACGGCTTGCGCGACCTGCCACTTCGCCGCCGGCGCCGACACGCGCGTCAGGAACCAGGTCAGCCCCGGCCTGCTGCGCCTGTCGCCGGGACCGGACCGGACCTTCCAGCTTGGCGGTGCGCCCAACCACAAGCTTTCCGCCGATGACTTTCCCTTCACCAGGTATGCCAGCCTGAACGACGCCGGTGCGCGCCTGTCGGACCTCAACGACGTCGCTTCGTCGGCCGGCGTATTCACGACGGCGCAGGACGGCCTTGTCACGGTGAGCAGCAGCGGCGGCCCGGACAACTGCAGCTATGTGGCCGACGACGTAATCGGCCATGGCGGCGACGGCTTCAATATCGGCGGCGTGAACACCAGGCGCGTCGAACCGCGCAATTCGCCGTCGGTGATCAATGCCGTGTTCAATTTCCGCAACTTCTGGGATGGCCGGGGCAACAATGTGTTCAACGGCGGCGACCCGTTCGGCGCCCGTAACCCGCAGCCGCTGGTCTGGAAGCGCGTCAATGGCGTGATGGTGCGCGTGCCGGTGCTTCTGCCTTCGTCGTCGCTGGCGTCCCAGGCATCCGGCCCGCCGCTGTCCGGGACCGAAATGAGCTGCCGCAACCGGGCGTTCGTGATGCTGGGCCAGAAGCTGCTCGACCAGGACATCCTGGCAGGGCAGGCCATCTCGCCGAACGACAGCGTGCTCGGCAAGCATGCGAAGTCGAACCGGCCCAGCTATCGTCACCTCGTGAAGCAGGCATTTCGCCCGGAATGGTGGAACGCGCCGTCGACCGCGCGCTTCACCAATGCCGACGCGCGGGCGGCCGCCTCGATGGACCTGGACAAGCCGGCGCAGTTCCGGCAGGCTTTCGGCGTCGACGTCGGACAGGCCGAGCTGAACTTCAGCCTGTTCTTTTCGCTTGCGATCCAGCTCTATGAAAGCACGCTGGTTTCCGACGACACGCCGTTCGACCGCTATGTCGCCGGCGACAGCAAGGCGCTGGACGAAAGCCAGAAGGCGGGCCTTGCCATCTTCATGGGCAAGGGACGCTGCATCAATTGCCATGGCGGCGCCGAACTCAGCAATGCATCCTTTCGCAACGTGACGAGCCAGCGGCTGGAACGCATGGCGATGGCGAACGGCGCGAGCAAGGTCTATGACACCGGCTTCTATAACATCGGTGTCCGGCCCTACGGCGAAGACGTGGGCGTGGGCGGCACCGATCCCTGGGGCCAGCCGCTGTCGGAAAGCATGATGGCGCTGAGCAGCCTGTCCAAGCTGCTGGGCAATGACTTCAGCAGCGCCCGAAACCCGGCGCCTGCCGGCCCCGATGACGTCAGCGTGATGGGCGCATTCAAGACGCCTGGCCTGCGCAACGTGGAATTGACCGGCCCGTATTTCCACAATGGCGGCAAGTCGACGCTGATGCAGGTGGTCGATTTCTATAACCGCGGCAGCGATTTCGCCGCTGAAAACCGGTCCTACCTTGCGCCCGACATCCAGCCGCTCGGCCTGACGGAACCGGAAAAGATGTCGCTCGTGTCCTTTCTCGTTTCCCTGACCGACGAACGCGTGCGCTGGCGGAAAGCGCCGTTCGACCATCCGTCGCTCTGCCTGCCGCAGGGGGCAATCGGCGATACGCTGTGGGTCAAGCCGGATGCGGCAAATCCGGCGAACGCTGCCGACGACCTGTCCGGCGCATGCATGGGCGAAGTGGGCGCGTCCGGAAGCGGCGCGCCGCTCGGCACCTTCCTGTCGCTGCCGCCGGGCCGCCATTGACCGCGTGGCTGGCGGGGAGGGGCACCATATCGTCGAAGGCGACCGGGAACCGGGCCCTTTGCCACTGCCTGTCCGGCGGAGCAGCCTGGAACGGCGCGTCGGACAGAAAGACGAGGGGAGCAGCACGGTCGGCGCAGTCCAGCGGCAAGCATGCAAATGGCGGACATTGGCACGGTTGGCCTGGCCAGGCGGTCATGCCTGGCCAGGCCGCGAACCCCGATGAAACGCGGCAGCGCGATCAAACCGGTGCGCCAGGGCGCGCAATCAGGACGTTTTCTGCAAGCATTCTTGGCATATCTCAATTTCCCGTTGCTGAAGCTCACTGATAGTGGATTGCTGGAGAAGAAAGCGAGGGATTCGGATGGGAGTCAAACCCGGGCATGCATCAGGCGAGCCATATCAGTTCAAGCGCCGCTTCCTGTGCGTCAGCCTGCTCGTCATTGCAGTGGTCACGGTCCTGTCATCCATCCTGCTGTCGCGTTTTCTCTCCGCAAGGCTGCTGATGCAGGATGCCGAAGCGATGCGTGCCTTTGTGCACGGCATCGTGGTGGTGGAACAGGCGAGCGACTATTTCCTGGGCGAGCGGGACCAGGATGAAAATATTGAGGAATTGTTCAAGCACATCGCGTCCATGCCGGACGTCGCTCGCGCCAATGTCTATGGGAAAGACCAGCGCCTGCTCTGGTCCAGCAATCGCCAGATCATTGGGCAGCGGTTCGACAGCAATCCCGAACTGGAAGAGGCGCTGGCCGGAAAGCTGCTGATCAAAAGCGGCAAGGTGGGCGACCATGACAAGCCCGAGCACGTCGCGCTGGGCAACGAGCAGTTGCGCTTTGTCGAGATCTATATTCCGGTCAGCCAGGGCGAGACGGGCAACATCATTGGCGCCGTCGAGGTCTACCGGCTTCCTTACGCACTGTTCGCCACGATAGACCAGGGCCAGCGGATCATCTGGATCAGCGCCATCCTGGCCGGCTTTCTTCTGCTCGCGGCCGTCTACGGCATGGTGCGGCGGGCCGACCAGGTCATACGCAGCCAGCAGAGCCGGCTGGTGGAGACCGAGACCCTGGCGGCGCTGGGGGAAATCGCGTCCGCGGTGGCCCACGGCATACGCAATCCGCTGGCCTCCATCAGGTCGTCGGCCGAACTGTGGCATGACTCGAGCGAGCCTGGCGTGCATGAGTCGGCGCGCGACATCATGTCCGAGACCGATCGCCTGGAAAAGTGGGTAAGGGAACTGCTCACCTATTCGCAGCCTCTCGAAGACCAGATGACCGCGCTGAGGCTGCCGCCCATCATCCATGAAAGCGTGACCAGTTTTGCGCGCGAGTCCGAGCGCCGGGACGTCCGCATCAAGGTGCAGATCAACGAGTGCCTGCCGCCCATTGCCGGCGATCCCGCACTGCTGATGCAGGCCTTCAACAACCTGATCGCCAATGCGCTTGAAGCGACCGGGCCCGGCGGTGAAATCATCATCAGCGGCGCTTCCGTCTCGAAGCACGTCGAACTGGCATTCACCGACAACGGCGCCGGCATTGCGCCTGAGCGAATGGCCCAGGTGGGAAACACCTTTTATACGACCAAGCGCAAGGGACTGGGCGTGGGGCTCGCGCTGGTGCGGCGCATCGTCAAACGTTTCGGCGGCACCGTCGTCATCGCGAGCCGGCAGGGCGTCGGCACCACCGTTACACTTTTTCTTCAGCGCGCATATTAATCATGTCCCATGACGTCCTGATTATTGAAGATGAACCCATCCTGGCCAAGAACGTGAAGGCTTACCTCGCACGTTATGGCTACGACTCCATGCTGGCGTTCAGCGGCGAGGAAGGACTGAACGCAATGAACAGCTTCCAGCCGGGCGTGGTGCTCCTGGACTATCACCTGCCCGACATGAATGGCTTGCAGGTGCTGGAACAGCTGCGCAAGCGCGAGGCCGGCATCAAGGTCATCATGATCACCGGGCATGGCAGCGTGCAGGTCGCCGTGCAGGCCATGAAGGGCGGGGCCTGCGACTACTTGTCCAAGCCCATGATCCTGAGCGAGCTGAAGCTGCTGGTCGACCAGGCAATCGATCGCGACAAGCGTGACATGAACCACGTCTATCCTCACGAACAGCCTGCCGGTCACCAGGGCCTTGAGCAGATGATAGGGACGTCGCTGCCCATGATGGACCTCAAGGACAGTCTGCGCCGCCTGATTGCGGCGGAACATGTGCTGGAGGATAACGACGCACCCTCGGTGCTCATCGTGGGGGAAACCGGCACCGGCAAGGAACTGGTGGCGCGCGCCCTGCATTTCGAAGGCAGGCGCGGGTTGCAGCCATTTATCGAGATCAATTGCGCTGCCATGCCGTCTCATCTGCTGGAAGCGGAGCTGTTTGGCTATGAGCGCGGCGCTTTCACCGATGCGAAGGCGCGCAAGCCGGGGCTGCTGGAAGCAGCCGACGGAGGCACCTTGTTTCTCGACGAGATCGGCGAAGCCGAACTGTCTTTTCAGTCCAAACTGCTGAAGGTCCTGGAAGAGAAGAAGCTGCGCCGCCTAGGCAGCCTGCACGAGATTTCGGTCAATTTTCGCGTCATCGCCGCCACCAACCAGGATCTCGAACTCCGGGTGCAGGAGGGAAAGTTTCGCTCCGACCTCTATTTCCGGCTGTGCACGATGCCGCTGAACGTGCCGCCTCTGCGCGAGCGGGGGCATGACGTGCTCCTCCTGGCCAGAAATTTCCTGAAATTGCACGGCGCGCGTTATCGCAAGCCGGACCTGTTTCTCACTCCCGGTGCTGAAATGGCCCTGCTGGACTGGCCGTGGCCTGGCAATGTCAGGGAATTGCGCAACACGCTCGAGCATGTCGCCCTGATGGCGCGAGACGATGCAATTGGCGAGGGCCAGCTGGCGAAGCTCATCTCGCCCGCAGCCGTGCACATCGGGACCAGACCGCCGGCATGCGCCGCCGCCGGGCCGGTGGCTGGCCACCGACCTGCGGATGAATTGAACCTGGAAAAGCTGGAGCGCGATTGCCTGGTGCGCGCGCTGCAGAATACCGGATGGAATGTCACCCAGGCGGCAAAGCTGCTGGGCTTGTCCCGCGATACCTTGCGCTACCGGATGGAGAAGCACGGCCTGAAAAACGTGCAATGAGCTTGCCAGGCTAACGATGAAACCCGGGCGTTCCAGGCCGCTCCCGCAAGCGTGCGGCGATGGTTGGAGAGTGGATTCGCCCACGCCTGCGCAGGATGATCGGCCGTCCTGGCCCGGAAATATGCGTTCCCCCGCATTAAACGGGTCATATGACCCGGTCAAATCCCCCATGCCACTGCGTCATTTGACGCACTTGCCCGATAAGCCCTTCCGGGTTTCCTTTATAAAACAATAACCTATGAAAAATGGTTAGCTGTTTGCAGCTTGGCATATCCATTGCAATACGTTAATGCGCTTCCAGCAGGAACAGTCCCGAGACTGAACTGCAAAAGAGCTTCCTTAACTTGAGCAAAGGATAGGTCCCATGATTACTTCCTCTAATTACAGGCAACTGAACGCGCTGGACGATGAAAAAGGCTCCGGGCGGTGGTCACGCTGCGCTACGGCAGCGGTTGTGTCGTCTTTTTGTGTAATGGCGGGAATGGCAAACGCAGCCGATTCTGCCGGGTGCGAGGGTGGCGGATTTACCGTTTTAAACCGGAAGGCTCCCCAGGACCTCGATGTGGCTGCAAATACGATTCCGTCGGTGATCACGGTCAGGGGCAAATACGTTGAATTCGATATCGATGCCAATACCTTCGCCGTGCGGAATTATGTTTTGACCGGCGCGCCGAATCCTGCAGATATCACCGGCGGCGTGCGCACGGACGTTTTTCAGAGCAAGGTGCCGGACCATAAGGGTCTGTTCCTCAACAGCGCGGTGGAATTAAGGCTCAGGGAAACGGAGCTCGTTATTCAGCGGGAAGGGCCGGGACTGACAATGAAAGTCCAGGCCAAGGATTGCGCCCAGGGTGGCATTTTCCAGATGGAAGTGGAGCGCGACGACCAGGCACGGACCTTGTTCACCCACACCCTGGCGCCCTCTGCGTTTTACTTCGACAACCGTAAATTCCGTGAGCGGGAAGGCGCTACGCTTTCCTACAAGGACACGACCGTGGTCGTCACGCCTCGGGTCAACTTCGCCAATGACGTTTCAAGGAAGTTCGTTGGCCGCGACAGTCCGCAGGTGGCAGACCGGGTGCCTCATCCCGAATGCACCAACAGTATCGCCACGCGTACTGGAAGGCCAGTAGATGTCCAGCACTGCGGCGGCGTATCGCAGTGGCTCGTGGCAAGCGGCGGGCGCATGGGGCAGGTCATGGGCGAAGACTCGGTGGAAGTCGCTCCGCCGGCCACCGTTTGCACACGCAAATGCCAGGCCCAGAACCGTGTCCGCGGCCAAGCCGTTGTCCTTGGCTTTCCGTTTCCAGTGGCTGAGCCGGACCGGCTGAAGCCACGTTCGCCAACTATCCCGTTGCGCTGACATGGGCGCCGCGGGAAATTGGTAAAGGAAGACGGAGTGCGCAACTGAACAATTGTCTGGGCATCCGTAGGTGGAAAGAAGACGCCCCTGGCATTGCCTGCCGGGCGTCTTTTCCGTTCAACGCCGGGCAATGCGGTTTTCGGAGCTGCTGCCACCTGCGCGCCGCGTACGCTGACGGATGCGGTTGAATGCGCGCTGGCAACTGGACTAAGGGTAAGTGCGCCATGGCCGGTGGCTGTGATTAACGATACGCCGCAGCAGTCGAAGGCTGCTTGCTGCCGGCAGCATTGCCGTGTCGCGGAATATCGGCGCGCTGGCGTTCATCCGGTACAGAATGGGTTGGCGGCCATTGGTCGCGACCGTCGAAATCCCATCCGGCTGGCACTTTGGCCAAACTTTCGTGGAAGGTATGCTTGATCAAGCATAAAATAATTTTATTCTTTATCAGGCATATATTGTATTTATGCTTGATTCGGCATAGCATGACTTCATTACCTGATATGCATCATCGCGAAGGATAGGACTGCGGCGTCATGAAAACCAGTATCACTACGTCCGGGCAACTCGGCCCGCTACTGAAGAAACTCCGGGTTGAAAAGGGGCTGTCCCAGGAAGCGCTTGGCGCCAAGATTGGTTTGTCGCAGGAGCGTATCTCGCGCATCGAGAGCCGGCCCGAGTCCGTGACGTTGGACCAGCTTCTGACCGTCCTGATGGCGCTGGACGCCGCGCTGGCAGTGGAGCCGCGCCTTTCCCTCGAGGATCAGGCGCGCTCGTCGGTCCCGGCTTCCGCTGGCCTGCGCACCGATGACGAGGAAACCTGGTAATGGCCGGTCGTCCTTCAAAAACACGCCGCCTCGACGTCTGGATGAACGGGCAGCTGGTCGGCCAGTGGAGCATCGCGGCAAACGGCGTTCAGCAATTCGCCTATGACGCAAGCTGGCACGACAGCCCTGCGGCCCGGCCGCTGTCCTTGTCGCTACCGCTAAGCCTTGGCACGAAAGCGGTGAGCGGCCACGCGGTGGCCAGCTATTTTGACAACCTGCTCCCGGACAGCGCCGTCATTCGCGCCCGGATCGCAAGCCGTCACGGAGCCGCCTCGGACGAAGCGTTCGACCTGCTGGAGAGAATTGGCCGGGACTGCGTCGGCGCCGTGCAACTGCTGCCGGCCGGGAGTTCGCCGCCGGACGTGCGGCAAATCACCAGCCGGCCCCTGGCTGCTGCAGAACTCGAGGCGCATCTGGAAGCCGTGGTCGGCGGCGTCGACCTCGGCATGCCGGCCGAAGACGAGTTGCGCATCTCACTGGCTGGCGCACAGGAAAAGACGGCTTTTTTGTACCACGAGGGCGGCTGGCATTTGCCCCAGGGCGCAACGCCCACCACGCACATTTTCAAGCTGCCGATGGGCGATGTGGGCATGGTCCGGGCCGACTTTTCCATGTCGGTCGAGAACGAGTGGCTGTGCGCGAAGATCATGCAGGCCTATGGCCTGCCGGCCGCCGACTGCGAAATCGGCCAATTTGGCCGGTGCAAGGTGCTGGTGGTCGAGCGTTTCGACCGCCGGTGGATGCACGCTGGCTGGATTGCCCGGCTTCCGCAGGAAGATTTCTGCCAGGTCTTTGGACGCGGCTCCGGCCAGAAATACGAGGAAAAGGGCGGGCCTGGAATGAACGACATCCTCGACAAGTTGCGCGGCAGCGTGAACGCCGAGCAGGACCGCAAGCGATTCCTGACCACCCAGCTGCTGTTCTGGATGCTGGCCGCACCCGATGGACACGCGAAGAACTTCAGCATTCGATTGCTGCCCGGCAGCGCGTTTGAGCTCACGCCGCTTTATGACGTGATGTCGGCTTGGCCGGTCATCGGCAGGGGGCCGCGGCAGTTTCAGTGGCAAAAACTGAAACTAGCCATGGCGGTGCGGTCGAAGAATGCGCATTACCGGATGTCGGATATCCAGCGCCGGCATTGGAACACGGTCGCCAAGCGCAATGCGATGGGCAGCGACTTCGAGTCCGTGATTGAAGACCTGCTCGCAAGGACGCCCGGCGTCGTCGAGGCCGTCGGCGCCCAGCTGCCACAGGGTTTTCCCGCGCAGGTCGCCGGACCGATCTTCGAAGGGCTGCTACTTCAGGCAAAGCGATTGGGCAATGCGGTGCCGGCGGGGGATTGAAGACTTCTCCGTTTCCTGGACGCCGGCAAGCCTCTCAACACGCAGCTTCTTAGTAGGATGAGAGCCTTCAATCAACATATGTCCCCGTGTGGTCACATTATCATGCCTTTAGGTGTAGACCTCGCCCGTCGCCAGGAAAGCGCTTATATCAAGCGTAACGCTATCACGCCTATTGTCGACGGTGCGCCGTCGAGAGCGCCGTACGGACAGGGATGTATTAAAGCTCCTTTGCGGCGGGGGAAGCTCATCCGTGTTGTCTGAAGCGCATGCGCTGCTGTGGATTCGTCTATCTTTGACGGGGAGGCCACGCGTCTGTGGTACATCGGGCCAGTATGATGTTTCGCAAACACTGCGGAGCAATCAGGTGAAGAATTTCTCCCATCGGCCAACAGGAGATGCGGTAAAACGCGTCTGGCGATGATCGGCAGTCGCTTCAAAGGGTGTGGTTCAAAGGAGCGTGTACTTCCAGCGGCGTATCCGCCTCTCGGGGTCGGTATGGGTAGCTACTTTGAGCGCCGCTTGAACAGCGCCGGTGTTGATGGTCGGCGATCTGTGCGCCCATGAGCTAGACAGCGCCGGGGATGCTGCTCGCCCGCCTTCCGTATTGAAGCTGCGCGTGAGCAGTAGCAATATAGGTACAGCTAACCCTGGCGATACAGGGCTCTCCGCCGCCGATCGACGGCGTGCCCACGCCAAGCTGCCGCTGGTTCGGCGACCGCAATCATGCCCCGGTCTTCGAGATGCCAGGGACATGGGCGGAGGCTCGTCACGTAAGCCAAACGCGTGGTCGCCGCGGAACCTTCACCAACGTCGGCAAGTGGCTGAATCTGGAGGCGATTATGAAAACGGACGTTCTCATTGTCGGCGCCGGCCCAACTGGTCTGATGCTCGCCAATCAACTCGTCAGGCGCGGGGTCAAGGTAACTATCGTCGACCGCAATCCCGGCCCGTCGGTGCAGAGCAAGGCGCTGGGGGTGCAGGCGCGCACGCTGGAGATCTACGCCTATCTGGGCATTGCGGAGCAGGCCGTTACCCTGGGCAGGCGCGCCTCCGGCGCCAGTATATGGATCAAGGGAAGGCGTGCGGCGCGGGTACCGCTGGGCGATATCGGCGCGGATATGAGTCCTTATCCCTATCTGCTGATCCTGGGGCAGGACGAAAATGAAAAGCTGCTTGGCGAAGCGCTGCGTGCCCAGGGGGTATCAGTGCTCTGGAACACGAGGCTGGTTGACCTCGTGCACTTGCCGGACGGCGTTCGGGCAAAACTCGATCAGGAGAACGAAACAACGATCGAGATCACTGCACGCTGGGTCGCCGGTTGTGATGGCGCGCACAGCACGGTGCGCAGCGCATGCAATATCGCATTTACGGGTGCGCCGTACCAGCATGTGTTCTATGTCGCCGACACGCGCGCGACCGGCTCCATGGCTCCGGGCGAGCTCAACGTATACCTGTGGCAGGGTGGCTTTCACCTGTTTTTCCCGATGCGAGGCAACGATCACTGGCGCGTGGTCGGGATTGTCCCGGCCGCGCAGCGCTCGCGCGACCAGCTCGTCTTCGGGGACATTGCGCCGTTCATTCGCACCGAGGTGAACGCTGCCGACAACGTCGCCGGCCTCGCATTCCAGAGCTGCACGTGGTTCTCCACCTATCATGTACATCACCGACGTGCGGAGCGGTTCCGTGATCGACGCTGCTTTCTCCTGGGCGACGCTGCTCACATTCACAGTCCGGTTGGTGCGCAGGGCATGAACACCGGCCTGCAGGATGCCTATAACCTGGCGTGGAAGCTCGCGCTGGTGGTAACAGGTCAGGCAGATGAAGCGTTGCTCGATTCCTACGAAACCGAGCGCATCCCGGTTGCCGACCGGCTGCTCCGGACCACCGATCGCGCATTTACTTTCCTGATTTCGCCGCATTGGCTGGCGCGATTTTTTCGGATGCAGGTTTTCCAGAAGGTCATTGCATTTGCCATGCGCTATGCACGTACCCGCATGCTGGCATTTCGCACGATTTCGCAGATCGGGATCCGCTACGCGAACAGTCCGCTATCCCGCATGCTGGCGCACATTCCGAAAGGCGCCCCTGCGGCCGGCGACCGTTTTCCCTGGCTGCACTTGAAATTTTCGTCCGCGGGCCCGGCGGAAGACCTCTTTCGGAAACTGGACGACACCCGGTTCACCCTGCTGCTGTTCGGACAGGCATTGCCTGGAGCCGGCTTGCCGGATGGTTCTTCAAGGCTAATGAGCGCCTATTCAATCCCGGATGATCCGACCAACGATCGGGCGTTGGCGGCAGCACGCATTTTGAAGCCTTCGTTTTATTTGCTGCGTCCCGATGGGCATATCGGCCTTGCCGGAAGCGCCCTGGATGGCACGGCACTGTCCAGCTATTTCAATGACCGCGTCAAGATCCGGACCGGTTCCACCGGTCGAGACCACTGGAACGAGATGGCGCCCAACCTACGCCAGTGACGCCAGGATGGTGACGTGCCCCGGCGGTTGCGGAGAGTGCCCGATACGGGGCAGGCAGGAGCAGTCCCGGCTTTCAAATCCCGCCCAGTACCGCGTGGCCCATTGCCTTTACCGGTCGGAGACCGCTCGCGAAGGATGACGCCATCTACGCCGCTGCCGACGCAATAGCTTCCAGCACCTGCTCCGGGGCGACGTGGTGAACCATGTGGCCGGCGCCGGGAACCAGAACGAGCTTGCTATGTGGAACATGGTCATGCAACCGCTCGGAATGTATCTTCGTCGCCACGTGCATGTCATGTGTTCCTGCCATGATCGTTATCGGCATCCGTAGCTCCGCGTAACGCTGGGCCAGCCAGAAGGCTTCGGACGTCATCAACGCGGTTTCGACCGCGCTGGCGAGAATCTGCGACGGACGCAGGGTCATCCATACCGGGAATTCGGCTTCCCATCGTGCGGTAGGCAGTGCCGGACTGAAGAACTTCTGGATCAATGCCGGCCAGATCAGCCGGCCAATGAATGGCGAGACGGTAGGGCGAATGACGTCGCCGAAGCCGGGAATCGACGGGGGAGAAAGGAGAAGGACATCCATGCGCGGGACCGGGTAATAATATCCCGAGAGCAGGACCAGGCTCCGCACACATTCCGGGTGTTCGAGCGCAAGCGAGGTCGCCACCATCGTTCCCCATGAATGACCGACGACGATCGCCTGCTCGATACCGAGCGCCGTCAGCGCCTTGGAGAGCAGATCGGCCTGTTCCTTCGATGTCCATGCCTGTCCGCGCGGTCGTTCGCTATAACCGTAACCGGGACGATCGAATGCCAGCACCCGAAAATTTTTTGAAGCGAGACCGAGAAGGGAGCTGACTTCAAACTCATATGCCATCGTGCCATTTCCATGCAGCATTACCACGGGAATGCCGGCGCCCTGGTCCAGGTAGTGAAGGGAAATGCCGTCGACTTCGATGAACCGGCCAGTCGGCGGGTTTTCGTGTTCGGTCTTATTGGTCAGATATTGCGAAAGCATGGCTGACGGCGTCCAGGCGACGCCGGAAGCAATCAGTGCAGACGCATTCGCAAATGCACGTTTATTACCTACTATCTCGGCAACCGCGCCTGTCAATGTATCCGAAACCATTTTTTCTCCGAAAAACTGCGTGTCATTAAATCGTGAATTGAAAGCCGGAATTGATTGGTAAGACGATCAATACCCTGATAACCGGTCTTGCTTGGAACAGCGTCTTCGTTTCCGTCAGCGATTGCAGCGCATCCGCACACGCCATTCAGGAGAAGAGCGCACCGATCTACCCAGCGAACGGTTAAGCGAGTAACAACCGCGTTAGCCATCACTTGGGACATTTACTGCTTGCAGAAGGCGACAACGGCAAGATGAGCGCCAAGCCTTTTAGCAAAGGCAGCGTTCAATTCACACAGCGTAACTTATTATGCTGCGACGCACCATTCTTGGACGCCCACATTACGTGTAGTCCGATTCCCACATAAACAGGGACGGCGGAATGACCGGTGCATGATTGCAAATACCCTGCAGGTGGCGTGCTGGTTTTCCCGCAGCGCCTACCCGGCAAGGGACACATGCCAAGTTGGCCGGTCGCATTGTATTTCGAGGAGTTAGAGGGACAAACAATGCAAGAGGCAAAGGCCAGCTGCATTTTGCTGCAAAATCCGCATCGCCAGACGCCGTTCAGTTTGGGAACGAGGTGCAGCTCATTAGCATTGATGGTGCAAAACTTAATTGCGTCGAAGATGCCGGTGAATTGCCCGCAAAAGAAGCGGTTGCCTCCCAGCCAGGCCAAGCTGTGACGCGGTCTATTCGAGGCCAACCGGCGCAGCGAAGCGCATGCGTCCCGCTTTGAAGGGAAAAACGCTTAGTGTTGACGAATCAACCGCGGCGTCGGCGGACAAGGTTCTTGCAGCCTGAGAGACAGAGAAAGCACGCTCTCTGCTGATTTACATGAATGCCAGGACGTCGACGGTGTAAGCGGCCAGACCTTGACCGAAGCCCGTGTTGTTGCTCTTATCCAGGAAGATATTCAGCGTGCCAGTGTCAGCAGCAAAACCAGGTCGGTACGGCCGGTCGTTGCATTGGTCGTATAGGTGCCGTTAGCCGAGTACAAAGCGTAGAGGTCATATTTGCTGCTGAGGCCACCCTACTAAAGTTTGTTTTTTGAGAAATCATCGACAGTCGATGGGATGGGCCGGACCAGCAGCACTGTCCATCCCATCAAAATGCGGTGCATTTGCGTGGAAAATGCACGTTGCAGCCAGCTGGCCAAGCGCGGCCATCGATCGCAATCGCATCGGTTCAGGTCGGACTAATCGTTATCACATGACAGGCGCCTGTCTTGCCGGTGGAGACGTGGGTCGATACAGGTCATCGACCTACCGTAGCTGCCAATCGCCTCCCAATCCGTGTGCCCGGTCCATTACCTTTTTGTCGGACCGTAATTGCAGCGGATGAAAGAAATTCTCTAGGGCTATCCGTTGCTGCGGTTTTCAACTAGCTCCAACAGCTTTCGGTATGCAATGTCGCGAAGGTCGCTTCATTGTCGGCCTGCTGCGCGTACGCGCTCTACAAGCTGCAGGTGAAGGCATGCAACACCTCGATCGCGCCGGGGGACGGCAAATGTTTTGCCCGTATCCCAAATGCGTGACGGCATCGAGGATGCACCGCACTGTTCTCCGGCCGTCGACAATTGTGCGTTACAGGATGCTGGCTTGCATCGCAACGACAGATCGCTCGAACCTGACGCAGCGGCTTGGCCTGGCTCGGGTTGCTCTAATTATCCCGCCAGCGCTGTTCTCTCGAATTGCTCGCGATACAACTGTTCGAGGAGGCGCAATTCCATCAGGCAGTCGAAGCCGGGGTCATCGTTTTCCTTTATCAGCGCCACGATTTCGAATGTGAAGCGTTCAGGACCGCCACGGTCCCATGCCGCTTGCAGCGTCTTGTTCGTATGCGAGCGCATGCGCAGTTCGAACTGCGTGCGGTTCAGTGCACCGTCGACGTTGCGGCTGGCCCCAACCAATACCGCGCCCGTTTCATTGTCGCGAATGGTATAGATGCCCATGCGTGGAAATGCGTCGCGGGCCTGACGCGCAACCTGGCGCCGAGTGGCAGGCGCAACCTGGTCTGGTTTGTATGTCATCGCTGGTCCTTTCGTAAGGAAATATTTCGATGCTGCTAAATTGCCTCTGTTAACCTGCCCTAACAGGAGGAAGGCAAGGATCAGTTTTGTCCTTGCTCGCTCACGCCCGTGGGAACGGCCAGGCGCAATACGTACGCCAGGACATCGGCCGGCCATGCCCGTGCTTCGATGGCAAGCGTGGCCAGCCTGCCGGCAAACAGCGCGCGGCTGGCCTCTTCAAAGCCGGGAAGGTTGCCGGCCAGCGCTGACATCGCCCGGTAGGCGCGGTCATGCGCAAGTCGCTGGTCCTCGCGACCGGCGCCGGTCTTGCGCGCTTCGTGCACAAGCTTTCGCAGGGCAACGGAAGCGCCGCCGGGTTGCAATGCCAGCCAGTCCCAGTGATCCGGCAACAAGGTTACTTCGCGTGCAATCACGCCAAGCCTAGGCCGCCCCCGCGCCTTGACGACCGGCTTTTCGCGATCATCGGACGCCGCCTCCACGTCAGCAGCGGCATGTTGATCGTCGGGGACAACGCTCTCCGGCTCATTGAGGTTGAAATCGACCTGCTCTCCGCTGGCGTCACGGAACACGATCGGCATGGGGCGAGCATCCTCCTGCGCCAGGCTGCGCAGCATTGCCGCAACGGCGTTAAGGCTTCCTGCGGCAACGCAGCGGGAATCGAGAAAGGCGGTGTAGGTAGAGGCGGGTCCGGAAGTCATGGCGGCACCAGATGTTTAGATGGGCTTATTTTACCCGGGTAAAAATAAATGCACAATATTACCCGGGTAATATTAGAACGAGTGCCTGCTGGTCCGGCTCCGTGTCGGAACGCATTCAATGCATCGAGCGTTGGCATTAACTACCGGGGTGCGGCGAGGGCATCCTTTCCCGCCAAGACTTTTGTGAGGGATTAAGGACCTGAGAGCAAGTAACGACGTTCGGCGGATAAGCCATTGGACGCTTTCGAGACGCGCTAATCGGAACGGGCAGGCGAGTTGTCCCGCCCCCATTCCAACCGCCCTGGGCACGAGCCAATCGTCCACGGACTTGGACGATTTCACGCGTCCGACGCAAATGCTGAACGATGAATCCTGTTTCCCCGGAGATAGGGACCTGTTGCCTTGCTAGGCTCAAACGCCGGTCATGCTTGATTCAAAGATAACTCGTTCCAGTTAGTAATCAGCCAAGCCCACGCCCACGATTAGACTGACAAGCCACGAATCGGGCGCAGCCCGCACCGCCAGCATGCTGGACGCGCTCGACACCGCCTTTTCCCATAGATCAAGAAAGTATTCATGAGCACCCAGCCCTCTCAACACCGCTCCGTCGTGGCCAATGCCATTTACGGCCTCCTCAATCCCATCCCGTTCGGCCTGTTCGTCGCCGCGCTTATTTTCGACATCGTCTACTTCCGCACGGGCGTGATCCAGTGGGTCAAGGGCGCCGCCTGGCTGATCGTCCTCGGCCTGCTGTTCGCCGTTATCCCGCGCCTGGTCAACTTGGCGCAAGTCTGGATCACGTCCCGGCGCAGCGCCGTGCGTGCACACCGGGTCGACTTCTGGCTCAACCTGGTTGCCATCATTGCGGCGATTTTCAACGCGTTCGTCCACAGCCGCGATGCCTATGCGTCGATGCCTACCGGCGTCTGGCTCTCCGCTCTCACGGTTATCCTCCTGGCCATCGGCCGTATCAATGTAGCCGTGCAAGTGACGTCCGAAGGAGGGCTCGTTCATGAATAAGTTTGCCTATTGCAGCGCCTCGGCGCTCATCTTCGGCGCGGCGCTTGCAGGCTGCAGCGGCAAGGCGTCGTTCGAGACCGCCCAGCAGTCGGGCCAAAACCCGCCACTGCCGAGCCCGAAGGATTTCCTGATGCCGCCGATGCAGGTTCCAACAGGAACCGGCTGGCAGCCCGGGCAAAGCCCCAAGGTGGCCGAAGGCCTCAAGATCGAGAGGATCGCAAACGGCCTGATGCATCCGCGCCAGTTGCTGGCACTGCCCAATGGCGACGTGCTGGTGGTCGAGTCCAACGGGCCGGGTGAGGAACCCGCCACGACGCCGAAACAGGTAATCGCCGGCAAGGTTAAAAATCTTTCCGGCAAGGGCGGCAAGGGCGGCAACCGCATTACCTTGCTGCGCGCGAAACCGGGCGGCGGCGAATGGGAAAAGCACGTGTTTATCGAGAATCTGCATTCGCCGTTCGGCGTTCAGCTGATCGGCGACACGCTGTATGTGGCCAACACCGGGTCCATCGTCAAGTTTCCTTACCGTACCGGCCAGACGCAGATCACTGCGCCGGGCGTGGAGTTCACGGACTTGCCGAGCACGGTCAACCACCACTGGACCAAGGCGCTGCTGGCCAGCCCGGACGGCAAGAAGCTGTATGTGGGCGTCGGCTCCAACAGCAACATCACCGAGAACGGGATGGACATCGAGTACCGGCGCGCGGCTGTGCTGGAGGTGGATGTGGCAACAGGGGGAAGCCGCATCTTCGCTTCCGGCCTGCGCAATCCGACCGGCCTGCAATGGGAGCCGCATAGCGGCAAGCTCTGGGCGATCGTCAACGAGCGGGACGAAATTGGCGCGGACCTGGTGCCCGACTACATGACCTCGGTGCAGGAAGGCGGATTCTATGGATGGCCCTACAGTTATTACGGGCAGAACGTGGATCGCCGCGTCATGCCGCAGCGGCCGGAAATGGTCGCCAAGGCGCTCAAGCCGGATTATGCCCTCGGGTCGCATGTCGCCGCGCTGGGCCTGATGTTCTCCGGGAAGAATGCGTTGCCGGCGACATACCAGGATGGCGCATTCGTGAGCGAGCATGGCAGTTGGGACCGTTCCCCGCTCAGTGGCTACGAGGTCGTCTTCGTCGGGTTCCAGGAAGGCAAGGCAGTGGGCAAGCCCAAGGTGGTTGTCAGCGGCTTCCATTCCGACGACGAGAAGTCCCTGTACGGTGCGCCAGTCGGACTGGCGCAGGATAAACAGGGCGCGTTGCTCATTGCCGACGACGTCGGCGATGTGGTGTGGCGGGTGACCGCGCAATAAGGCCGAGACCCGTGGCGCCGGACAGTGCGAAGCAGCGCGGACCGCTGATCCTTTGCTGCCATCCGGCGCGACTTCGGGGGGCCGGGTGTAGAACGCAGCAGATATCGCCACTGCGCCGGCGCCCGGCTCGGCGTCATCCGGCGACACCGTTCTCTGCCGGCGCACCTGCTCCCGGCGGCAATACGGCAGACCGATCGCCAACAACTGAAATGTCGCAGGTCGAACCTTTTCGTCCTGCGCTTCTCCTATCCAATCATTAGCGAACAGAAAAGCCCTGAATGAAGCCCTATATTATTTGCCATATGATGTCTTCCATTGACGGCCACGCGCTGACCGATGGCTGGGACCGGACGTTCAAGAAGAATGCCGGCGCCCTATACGAAACGCTGGCCGAAGAGTTCAGGTTCGATGCGTGGATCTGCGGCCGCGTCACCATGCAAGAGATATCGCACGGCGACGATTACCCCAGAGGCCTTGCCAGCGCGCCCATTCCCCGCACCCACCATTTTGCGAAGCGGGATGCGCGACTTTTCGCCGTGTCCATCGACCCGCACGGGAAGGTGGCCTGGAAAACGAGCGAGGCCCTGGGGGCGCACATCGTCGAAGTTGTCACCGAGGCCGTCGCCGACGATTATCTGGCGTATCTCCAGTCGATCGGCATCTCCTACGTATTTGGCGGAAAGACCGAAATTGACCTGGCGCTGGTCGTCGCGATCCTCGCCGACGAACTTGGCTTGAAACGCATCGTCGTCGAAGGCGGCCCCACGGTCAGCGGATCATTTGTCAATGCAGGACTGGCCGATGAAATCAGCGTGCTCCTGCTGCCGATTGTCGATGGCCGTGGCGAACATCCCGCCTCGTTCGAAGTCCCCAAGGAAGCCTGGACCGCGCCTACGTATCTTTCGCTGACGTCGGCTGAAGTACAGGATGGCGGAGGCGTGTGGCTGCGGTACAAGACGAAGTCAGACAGCGCTGCGTAGTTTGATTTCGACATCCCTCGCTGCCTCGCAATTCGCGGTAGCGAGGATGCTTAATCATGAAGACCGGGCGGCCAGGTTTCTCCCTGCCGTCAGGCATAGCAGGCGGGTCGGCCGCAAATGTCTTCTGGCACAGCCGACATCTGCGGCGTATCCCGCCCAGTGACTGAACTGACAGAGCAACACAACAAGCAATCCTCGTTTTACAGAAGACAAATCCCCACCGTATTGACTGCAGGTCTGGAGCGACGAGGCACTGGAGCTCGTGCGGGAGCTCAGGACATGGCCGCTCCTGGATGGTTTCCGCGGCCGTCCCAGGGCGGACGTCGATGCGCTGGTCTCGGCCATTGTCGCCTTTTCCCAGATGGCGGCCCAGCTGGGCGAGCGGCTTGTCGAGGCAGAGATCAACCCGGTATTCGTTTTGCCCGCAGGCCAAGGCGTGCGGGCAGCCGATGGCGTGGCGGTGCTCGCCGGGTAAACAGGAATCCGGCGGTGCCTGCCGGGTAAACGGCAATCGTATCGATGACGGGGTCAGCATGGCTGCAGGTCCCGGTGGGACCTGCAGCCTGCTGGCGAAAGGCGGCGTCAACGTCGCTGGCGCCAGCGGAGCCGCTTCAGGACGGGTCTACCCGCATCACCCCCCAGCAGGCATTGACCAGCTCATCTTCGAATTCAGCCGTGCCCAGCAACGGAGAGTCCTCGAGGGATGCGGATCGGACGGTGCCTGCCAGAAGGCGCGTCAGGACAAAGGTAATGACGGGCGAGGGGGGCCGTACCAATGGGAGACGAACCCGCTGGATATGCAGCGCAATCCGGTCGCTCGCTTCCCGCAGCGACTGCACCATTGCCTGCTGGTTGTCGAGCCTCCAGGCCAGTTTGACCAGCGCACGGCGGCCGGGCGCGCCGGTGCCAAATGCCGCGATATAGCGTTGGACGAATGCCCGCAGCAGCATGCGCGGATCGGACTTGAGCGGGTCCGGGTCGTCGGGATCGGCATTGGCCAGGAGCGTGTCGAGCGTCGTCATGACTTCTTCCCGTTCGCGTGCGAGCATGGCCAGCACGATGTCTTCCTTGCTCGCGAAATACTGATACAGCGTACCGATCGATACGCCTGCCCTGGCCGCGATGCGGTTGGTCGTCAGCGCCGATTCGCCATCGTCGTTCAATACCTGAGCCGTGGCTTCAAAAATAGCGCGGATGGTGTGTTCGGCGCGGGCCTGTGATGGAATGCGCCGCGACGGCGTTACTCGGGAAACGGCTGACGGATGTCGTTTGATCGGCATGGAAAACGGTCATTAAGAATCTGAGCAAAAGGCGAGTAGAAAACCCGAGCAAAGCTCATCATAATCTAAGCGTATCCGGTCCCGTTCCAATGTCCAGTCGACGTGCCATGCTGAACGCCCTGGCCATGCATTATCGAAACGATCCGCCGCCGAACCATGTAACGATGCTGCTCCAAAAGCGATTGCGCAGGCATCCTGCTCCGGGCGGATCGAAGAAGGATTAATCCGCGTGCGTCGCTACTTCCAATGGTTCCGGAATGGGATGGATCGGAACCGGACGTCCAATGGGCACTTAAATAATGGAGAATGCCATGCTGGCTCAAATTTTCGTCGGCCTCAGTGCCGGAATCATCATGCTGCTCGGGATCGTACACCTGGTCTACACCTACCGGGGCGATAAGCTGCATCCACGCGGCACGGAGCTGCTTGCGAATTTGGAAGCGACATCCCCCGTCATCAGCCGCCAGACAACCATGTGGAACGCATGGATCGGTTTTAATGCAAGCCACAGTCTGGGCGCAATTCTGTTCGGCACAGTGTTTGGTTACCTGGCAGTCCAGCAACCGGCCGTGTTCTTCCAGTCCTATTTCCTCGAATGGACCGGCCTGATCGTGCTGGGAGCGTATCTCGCGATGGCGAAGCGGTACTGGTTCAATCGTCCCTTGCAAGGCATCTCGCTGGCCAGCCTGTTCTATGTGGCTGGCCTGGTCGTCGCGAATGCTCAGGTTTTCCATTGAAGGAAGCCACAGCCCCAGGCCCGTAAAAGTCGCATTTGATTCAGGCCATCACTTGTACCGGCGGATAGTTGAATGTCCCTTCCAGGTGCGGCTGGAGCGGCTGGTATAAGCGCAAGGTGAGGTAGAAATCCTCCTCGCAGGGCGCAGGAAGCCAGTTCTTCCCCGGTCCTGGATCATCGGCGCCGATCACGATGCTCAGGCCGCCATCCGGCTCGTGCTGCAGGCCCGCTGTCCGGTCGCCGATGGAGTAGCGGTTGATTGGATTATCGACCAGCAAACAATCGCTGCGCCGATAAAGCGTAATCGACCAGAAGGTTGCGACTTGCGGCATGCCGCCCGGCGGAAACCGTAGCACATAGCGTCGGCTGCCGGTCAACTTTTCGCCGGCGGCATCGACCTCCGCCATGATGTACATGGCTTCGTCTATGCCTAATGTGCCGATCCAGTTGCGCGCCACGCGCGCCCTGGTTTCAATATCGTCGCCGAAGCTGTCACGCACGGACACGGCGGTGGTCCAGCCTCCGCCCAGCTCCGACGGTTGGGCGCAATCACGCAATGCAGTATAGACGTCAAGCAATGCGCCTGGAAGCTGATCCAGCGCCGGCGGCCATCCGGCGACAGGCGCAGGCGGAGGATTACGTTCAAGCATAGGCTCCAGCACCCGAACATATTCACTCGCGTCCGGCACGCCGGTGTCCCGGTTCTCCAGCAGGCAGTCGACGCGTGACAATGCCGGCGTGCCGTCGAGTCTGCGGATCGCAAACCGGTCTTGTAAAGCATGCACGCGTGCGAGGTCTTCCGGGGTGTCGTCGACCAGTATCCGTCCGATTATCCAGACATCGTCCCCCGGGGAGCTGATGCCGTGCATGCCTTCGGGAATAACGCCGGTCCAACCGGGACCATGGACAAACGAGCGCTGCGCTTCGCCTCCTGTAGTACGCCGGCCGGCATAAGCCCAGGGATTCGTCCATGCATCGAGAAAGCCAAGCACCCAGTATCGCGATCCCATCTCCGGCACGTCGATGATGAGAGGGCCGCCGGAGAGGTCAAGCCAGGCATTGGTAAAGAGAGTGTCGTTGTTTGGCGTGACCACTTCCTTGTCCTCCGGGCCACGCAGTCGCCGCGTATGCGTGAACTGGTTGACCCACCGCATCCGGGAATCTGTGCTGTTCCCGGCGAAGCCCTCCTTCGGATGCCTTCGCGCCGTGTTGGAAGCATGCATCCGGGCCATTTCAAACAGGGGCAGGGTCGTCATCACCGCCTTGTGCAGATCGGAAGAAGCAGAAGCGGCCATCGGCTCGTGCGTGGGCGCCTGCCGGGTCAGCAGCACGGCGTCGAGCGCCAGGGCGCCCTGCCCCCCGGGCAGCACGACGAACGGATTCAGTTCCACCGATTCCAGCGCGCTTCCTGCAGAAAGCGCGAAACGGGAAATCTGCACAATCGCATCGGCCAGCGCTTCCACGTCAGCCAGCGGTGCGCCGCGAAATCCACGCAGCAGTGCGCCGGTTTTCAGTTCACCGATCATTTCATGGGCTTGCCGCAAGCTCACGGGCGCAAATCGCAAGCTCACATCCTTGAGCAATTCGGCGTTCACGCCGCCTGAGCCGAGCATCACGACCGTGCCCAATGCGTCATCGCGGCGCATGCCCACGATGCATTCGACTCCGCCCCGGACCATGGGCGCGACGAGCACGCCATCCATCTGCGCCGCAAGGCCTGCGGAATCGGCAGAGGCCTGGATGCGGTCAAACGCACGGCCCGCCTCGGCAGCATCGCGGATGTTCAACACAACGCCGCCCATATCGCTTTTGTGCGTGATCTCTGCGGAGAGGATTTTCATCACAACCGGAAACCCGGTAGCACAGGCATGGGCGACCGCTTCATCGCGCGTCCGTGCACGCAGGCTTGACGCTACCGAAATGCCAAAGTCGCGCAGCACCGTCATCGCGTCGTACTCGTTATATAGACCGGGTCGCAATGCAACGGTCGAACCCGTGCCAGGTTCAGCCGACTCCGCCGGACGCCGCAGCTGGTTGTGGAAGAACGTCATGGCTGCCAATACCCGGATAGCCTGGGCCGGGTCGGAAAAGCACAGGCAGCCGTGCGCTTCGAGCGCGCGCCGCTGGGAGGCATCGGCCAGAGTGCTGAAAATCACGAGCCGTTCGGGAAAATCGTGTCGCAGTCTTTCCGCCAGCTCGACCTGGAGCGTTTGCATCGCAGGCGTATTGCCAAATGCCGCTAAAAATATCAGCAGGCTCCCGTGATCGGCCTGTTCCAGCATCACGCGTGCGGCGAATTCCAGCAACCCTGGCTCGGCGGTTACCTGGCCGGTGATATCGACTGGATTGCTAGCCGCGGCGAATGGCACACGACTGTGAATCAGGGCCTGCGCGGAAGCCGGCAACTGGGCGACGTCCAGCCCCGCGTCGGCCGCGTCGTCCGCCATCATGACCCCGACGCCGCCGGACACGGTCAGCAGCCCAACCCGTGTGTTTGCCGGCAGGCCGCCAACACCCAGGCCATGCGCGATATCGAAGAATTCCTCGATGGAGCGCGCGCGCCAGGCGCCATACTGTCGAAACAATGCTTCGTAGGCCGCATCGTCGCCGGCAAGTGCGGCAGTGTGCGACGCCGCGGCCTGCGCGCCAAGCTGGGTCCTGCCCACCTTCACCACCACGACAGGCTTTCCCGCGATGCGAGCCGATTCGAGCGCCTCGCGCAGCTTGTCGCCGTCACGGCATCCTTCCAGGTAGGCCATGATGACCTTTGTTGCCGGGTCGCGGGCCATCCATGCAATGCATTCGGCCACGCTGATGTCCGACTCGTTACCAGTGGTCACCCAGGCGGAGAGGCCTATCCCGCGCTGGCGTGCCATCGCATATGCATAGGCGCCGAACGCGCCGCTTTGGCTGACGATGCCTACGTTGCCGGGCTTCGCAAGTCCCGTCGAGACAACCGGCGAAAAGGTGGCATAGACGGATTGGGCGACATTCATGAAGCCCAGGCAATTCGGACCAAGCACGCGGATGCCGGCAGCCCGTGCCTTGTCGCAAAAACGTTGTTGTGCTTCCTCGCCCGCCTTCCCCATCTCTGCGAACCCCGCAGAGAACATCACTACGTTCTTTACGCGGGCCTCGATCGCATCCGCCAGCGCGTCTTCGGCATGGGACGCGGGAATCGCGAAAATCGCGAGATCGATGGGGCGGCCTACCGATTGCAACGTCGGAAAGGCATTTAATCCTCCAATTTCCGCAGCCTTCGAATTAACCGGATAGATCTCGCCCCGGTAACCGTGTTCGACGAGATAACGAACCGGGATGGCGCCGATCTTGTTCGGCGCCGACGACGCGCCGACAATGGCAATTGAGCGGGGCGACAGGAAGGAGTCAAGGTTAGGCAGGGTCATCATGTGTTTTAACCAATCAAGTAATGCGCTGTGGCGCGCCGCCCGCAGCCGAATCGCCCGGGGCATCGAGAAGATTGCAATTACGATACCCTGACGAGGTTTATCGGACAAACTGCATTTTTTGATCCGGCTATAACTTCTGCTTATGTATGGAACCCGCTGATCGGCTTCGATCCTGCTCGAAAGCATTCCAGTGCAATCGGGAGGAAGCGAGGCAAGGCACTAACAGTCCGGCGTTTAAGACCCGGTCAGGTCGCCTCCGGATGCCATAACCGGATTCGGGATATCGACCTGCTCCTGCTTGGCCAGGTCGGCAAACTGGTTCGGCGAACCAGCCATTCAAACATTCCGGGCACGCAGTCAAAGCGCGACGCTGTGACGACTTGCTAATCCACGCACTGCCGGACACCTTGGCTGCGGCCCGTTTGATCGCCGCGATTGCGATGCACTTTCGTCCCATCGATAGCGGGCGTATCCTTACGCGCTCAGGTGAGCCTCTCCCGAGGTCTGCCTGCCGCCATCGGCGAACCCAGGCCATCAGTTCCGAAACGGCGTGACCATGCGGCTGCTGTCCCAGGTTGTCGCAGCCTGAAGCGTGTAGTCGAGAAAACTCTCGACCGCAGGGGAGAGAGACGGCCGGTTCCTGGCAAAGATTGCAATGCGCCAGGTCACCGTCGGCTGGCGCAGCGGCCGGAAAGCCAGGCCGAAGCCTTCCACGAGGGAGCGCGCCATCGAGGGACAGATCACGCATCCTTGCCTGACCTGCACCAGGGAGAGCGCCGTATTGACACGGTGGACTGCGATGATGTTTCGCGGGTAATGCCGTACTGGCACGTGGCTCAGCACATTGCTCGCCAAGTTGGGCATGTAATTGATTAGAAGCCGCTCGCACAGATCCTTCCAGTTCACCGACTCACCGCTCGCCAGGGGATCGTCCTTGCGCAGTGCAACCCACAGGGGATCGACGCGTATCATGTGGACCTCGATCGCTTCCTCCGCCACGACCCCCTCCGGGCCGAATCCGATGTCGATGCTGCCATCGTGCAGGCCCGCAAGCACTTGTTCAATCGGAACGTCCTCGAACTGGACGTCGATGCCGGGATGAAGCATCTCGTAGCCGGTAATGAGCTCAGGCAGCAGGGTGCAGGAAAGCGTTTCGGGCGCAGCCACGCGTACCAGCCCGCGCCGCAGTTCCTTGAGATCCGTCACGCTCTCGAGCGCATCATCCAGGCTGGTGAGCACGCGGCGCACCATCGGTTCGAACGTGACGCCCGCGACCGACAAGCTCACCCTGCGTGTATTCCGATCGAGCAGGCGCACGCCAAGCCGACCTTCCAGTTCCTTGATAAGTCCGCTTAGCGCTGCCTGCGACAAGTGCATCGCGGCGGCCGCTTCCGAAAAGCTTCCCGACTCCAGAACCGCAACAAATGCACGTAGCTGCCTGAGGGTTACTTCCGCTGCCATGCCATCTCCCGGTGTGCGCTGCCCTCGCATTCACTTATAACCATAGTCTATAAGTTGGCAAGAAATTATTGATTGTCTGAACTGATTGCGCATTCTACTATCGGATCGATGGCCATTGCCGCTCAGCGCAAGCAAGGTTTTCAATACTAAATAAACGCTCAGGAGACAAAATGAAGATGACCCGCCGGACGTTCATCAATGCGGCGCTCGCCAGCATTGGCACCGCTGCTCTTCCATGGTCTTTCGCACAGGACCGGTGGCCGGCCCGCCCCGTCACCATCATTTCCCCATACGGGCCGGGCGGGCCGAACGATATCTCTGCGCGGCTGATCGGCGAGCATTTACGGAGTCGACTGGGGCAGCCGTTTATTGTTGAAAACAAGGCGGGCGCGGGCACGCGCATCGGCACCAGTTATGTCGCGCACAAGGCTTCCGACGGCTATACCCTTCTGTATGCGGCGGCGCCTTACGCCACCATGGAAGCGTTGTACGGCAACCTCGACTTCGATCCGCACAAAGACCTGCAGCCGGTCGGAATGACAGCGATCGCGCCGCTGTTTCTCATCGTTAATGCACAAATGCCGGTCAAGACCGTGCGCGAACTGATTGCCTATGGAAAGTCACGTCCCGACGGACTGACCTTCGGCTCCCCCGGCACCGGATCTATGCCGCACCTGGCGCAGGAGCTGCTGTTCCTGGACGCGAGCGTAAAGGGGTTATCGGTCCATTATCGCGGCGATGCCGCGGCATACATGGACTTGCTGGCTGGCCGCATCGACGCAACGCTCACCGCGATCTCGGCGGCACTGCCGCATATCCGGAGCGGCAAGCTCCGGGTGCTCGGCGTTGCGTCGGGTTCCCGAAGCGAGATCTACCCCGACGCAATGACATTGCGGGAGCAGGGTTTTCCAAATGTGGTCGCGTCCGGATGGTATGGATTCATGCTGCCGCGCGACGTGCCCAAGGCCGTCGTGGACCGGCTCGACGCGGAAGTGAGCCAGGCGATCAAGGATACGGAGATGAAGAAGAAGCTGCTGGCCCAGGGCATGGAGCCTCACGCGCTTGGCGCGGCCGATTTTGGCAAATTCATCGACGCCGAGATGGAAAAATGGGGCACTGTGATACGAAAGGTCGGCATCAAGGGCGAGTGATCGCCACGAGGTGCATAACGCGGTGCAGGAGGTGGAACAGAAGGCCGCACGATTCAGCGAATGCAATCCAACATCCCGCTGCGGCTGCCGGATGGATGCTGGCCCTGCCTGTATCGGCGGCTTTGCACGCGCCAAGGCATGGAGCGACTTCGACCGGCCGCGCCGCGCTATCGGTGCCGGCAGGGTTGCCCCGGAACCGATGGCGCTGTGCCTGTGAATTAAATTAGCAGATCAAAGGACGCGGCATCATTCCCAGATGGGCTTGCGCAGGCAGACAATCGCGGCGGAGCGCCTCCAGCCCAAGGGCCTGGGTTATCGATACCCTGCCTGCACAGACCACCGCGAGGCAGCGTTACGCTGCGCGCAGGGTCTTGGCTGCCGCAACCATATTCGCCAGTGCCGGGATCACTTCAGCCCACCCGCGGGTCTTCAGGCCGCAGTCGGGATTGACCCACAGCCGTTCCGCCGGAATCCGTTTCGCCGCCGTCCTCATCAGGCGCACGATGTGTTCCTGCGTCGGTATGTTCGGCGAATGAATGTCATAGACGCCGGGACCGATCTCATTCGGGTACTTGAACTGCTTGAAGACATCCAGCAATTCCATGTCCGAGCGTGACGTCTCGATGGTGATCACATCCGCGTCCATCGCGGCGATCGAGGCGATGATGTCATTGAATTCGGAATAACACATGTGCGTGTGGATTTGCGTCTCGTCCGAAACGCCATTGGCGCACAGGCGGAACGATTCCACTGCCCAGTCCAGGTATTGCGCCCATTCCGCGCGCCGCAGCGGCAGGCCTTCGCGCAGTGCGGCCTCATCGATCTGGATCACGCGGACACCGGCTTCCTCCAGGTCCAGCACTTCCTGCCGGATGGCCAGCGCCAGCTGCCTGCACGAGACCGAGCGTGGCTGGTCGTCGCGCACGAAGGACCAGTTGAGGATGGTCACAGGGCCGGTCAACATGCCCTTCATGGGTTTTGCGGTCAGCGATTGCGCGTACCTGGTCCACTCCACGGTCATCGGCCTTGGCCGGCTGATGTCGCCGAACAGGATGGGCGGCTTCACGCAGCGTGAGCCATAGGATTGCACCCAGCCGAACCGGCTGAACGCATAGCCGTCGAGCTGCTCGCCAAAATACTCGACCATGTCATTGCGTTCGGCCTCCCCGTGCACGAGCACATCGAGTTCCAGCGCTTCCTGTTCACGCACGCTGCGCGCGATCTCGGCTTGCATTGCCTTCTTGTAACCGGCGTCGTCCAGACGGCCCGCCTTGTGCTCGCTGCGTGCCAGGCGGATTTCCGCAGTCTGCGGGAAGGAGCCGATCGTCGTGGTCGGGAAGGCTGGCAGCTTCAGCAGCGCGGCCTGCTTTCGGGCGCGCTCGGGGTAGGCGCTGTCGCGTTGGCCATCGCGGGGATCGATGCTGGCGACGGCGGTTTGGACGGCAGGGTTGTTCACACGGGGGGAAGCACGGCGCGCCGCCAGCGCGGCCCGGTTTGCGGCCAGCTCGGCCGCAACGGCTTCTCGTCCTTCACGCAAAGCCCTTCCCAGTACCCGCAATTCGTCCAGCTTCTGCAGGGCGAATGCAAGCCAGGACCTGATCTCCGGATCAAGCTGCTGCTCGCATTCCAGGTCGACCGGTACGTGCAGCAGCGAGCACGATGGCGCGATCCACAGGCGATCGCCCAGGCGCTCGGCCAGGGGTTCGATCCGGTCCAGCACGGCGGTCAGATCGGTTTTCCAGATATTGCGGCCGCTGACGACGCCCAGTGAAAGGATTTTGTGCGGAGCCAGCAGGTTGATCAGTGGCTGCACGTCGTCGTGGCTGCCGGTCACGTCGATATGCAGGCCGGCCACCGGGAGGTTCGCCGCCAGGTAGCCGTTCTCCTTCAGTTCGCCGAAATAGGTCGCCAGCAGCAGCTTGACCTTGCAGACCTTGAGCTGATGATAGGCCGTGTTGAACGCGTGCTGCCATTCGGCATCCAGCTCCGTCACCAGGATGGGTTCGTCGACCTGCACCCATTCCACGCCTTCACCAGCCAGCGTATCGAGCAGTGCCGCATACACCGGCAGCAGGCGGGGCAGCAGCGCCAGCTTTGCGGACTGGTCCTTGCTCTTGCCCAGTGCCAGATAGGTGATCGGTCCGATGATCACGGGCTTGGCTTTCACGCCTTGCGCGCTGGCTTCGGCCAGTTGTTCCAGCAGGCGCGACGCATCGAGCCTGAACTCGGTTGCGGTATTGAACTCCGGGACGATGTAATGGTAGTTGGTGTCGAACCACTTGGTCATCTCGCCTGCTGCAACGCCGCCGCAGCAGCCATGCCCTTCCGTGCCCTGCGCGGAACGACCGCGCGCTACGCGAAAGTAATTGTCCAGGGCGTCGCCCTGGAAGCCGTGCACCCGCTCGGGCAGGTTTCCCAGGGTGAAGCTCATATCCAGCACTTGATCGTAATAGGCGAAGTCGCCGACCGGGACCAGGTCCAGTCCCGACTGCTGGTCCCAGTGGCGCTTGCGCAGCTGGACCCCGACGTTTTCCAGCGTGTCGCGCGAGGCGTTGCCCTTCCAGTAAGACTCAAGCGCAAATTTCAGTTCACGCTTCCCGCCGACGCGGGGGAAGCCCAGATTGTGAATGGTAGTCATGGTTCGCTCCAGATGATGAATGCCGATGTCAATGCGACTGCGCGGATCGTAGAGTTCGTCGCTCATGAAGTAAAATGGTTTTATCTCACCTTTCCATGAAATTCACTCATTAATGATGTTGGATCGCATCCATTTAGCCATCGTCCAGGAGGTCGACCGATTGGGGTCCCTGACCGCCGCCGCCAGCGTGCTGCATGTCACCCAATCGGCCCTGAGCCACAGCATGAAAAAGCTGGAGCAGCAGTTGGGCACCGATGTCTGGCTGCGGGAGGGCCGCAGCCTGCAGCTCACGCAGGCGGGGCGGTATCTGCTCGGGGTCGCCAACCGCGTGCTGCCGCAAATGACCCTGGCCGAGGACAGGCTGCGCCAGTTCGCGCGGGGCGAACGCGGCGCGCTGCGCATCGGCATGGAATGCCATCCCTGTTATCAATGGCTGTTGAAAGTGGTTTCGCCTTATCTGGCGGCCTGGCCGGACGTCGACGTGGATGTGAAGCAGAAATTCCAGTTCGGCGGCATCGGCGCGCTGTTTGCCTACGAAATCGATCTGCTGGTCACTCCCGATCCGCTTTTCAAGCCAGGCCTGATTTTCGAGCCGGTTTTCGACTACGAGCAGGTTCTCGTCGTCGCCGGCAAGCACAGGCTTGCAAGCGCAAGCTATGTCGAGCCATCGCAATTGACCGGCGAAGTGCTCATTACCTACCCGGTAACGCCGGACAGGCTGGATATCTACAATCTTTTCCTGACGCCCGCCGGCGTAACGCCCAAGCGGCACAAAGTCATCGAGACGACCGACATCATGTTGCAGATGGTCGCAAGTGAGCGCGGCGTCGCGGCCCTGCCGCGCTGGCTGGTGCTGGAATACGCGAGCAAGATGGATGTCGTCCCTGTCCGGCTGGGGAAGGAAGGCATTGCGAAGCAGATCTTCCTGGGCGCGCGCGAGAGCGACGTCGGAATCGACTACCTGAAGGCTTTCATTGAACTGGCGCGCGAACCGGCCGCGCCCAACGGCGCGCAATCCATCGGGTGAATCTAACCGTGCCCCGGATCGCTGGATATCGGGCATGCTTCGTCATGCAAACCCGGTGCCGGGCTGCTGGAATCGACCTTCTGGCGCAGGGCCGGCAAATGCGCACAATCGAAACGCGCCGCTGCGGGTTGCAGATATGGATCGGTCGATTATATTAGGCCGACGCTTTGAGCCAACGCGCCAGGTAATGTAAACGGCATGGAAATTTGGAGGAACGAGCGATGGACATGAAAAAGATCAATTCCGGAAAACTGCGTGCCATTGGATACGACCCGAAGGAACGACGCTTAAGGGTGGAGCTGGAGGATGGAACGGCAATCGATTATTCCGCGGTGGGCGCCGAAGTCTGGCGCACCTTGTCGAGCACGGGTTCGGCCTGGAGCTATTACCGCGACAATATCGAGGAGGAATTTACCGGTCGCCGCAGCTCGGTCCGCCCCAAGGCAAATCAGGATGCGCTCAAGGACCTTTTCAATCCCCCCAGCGACAGTGCGGAGAATTAAGGCATTGACGCCGCCTGTGATGGATCTAATCTGAAGGAACGCATATGAACGAGACAGTACCTGCCCGTTATGACTATCCTGCCTTGCGCGATTTTGCCGCCAGCCTGTTTGGCGCAGCCGGCCTTGACGCGGAAAAGGCCGAGAATATCGCTGAAATCCTGGTGGAAGCGGACTTGATGGGGCATTCAACCCATGGGCTCGCGCTCGCTCCCTGGTACCTGGATGCGATAAAGAGCGGGGCCATGACGCTGGATGGCGAACCGGAAATCCTGTCCGACCGCGGCGCCTGCGTTCTATGGAATGGAAGACGGCTGCCCGGCACCTGGCTAACCGCCAAGGCAGTCGATCTCGCGGTGGAACGTGTGGCGACCTATGGGACGGTAACCGTTTCAATCTCCGAAAGCTGGCATATCGGCGCCCTTGCTGCCTATCTGCCACGCGCGACCGACAAGGGTTACATGGTGATGCTCGCGTGTTCCACGCCGACGACGAGCGGGGTGGCGCCGTATGGCGGCTCCAGGCCATTGTTCACGCCAAATCCGTACGCAGCCGGCATCCCGACCGATGCCGATCCCATCCTGCTCGATATCAGCGCGTCCATCACCACGCTCAACAAGGCCAAGCAGCTTTTCAGGGCGGGCGAGTCCTTCACCCAGCCGTGGGTAATGGATGTCGAAGGCAATCCGACGACCGATCCGGCCGCGGTAGTCAATGGCGGTGGATCGTTGCTTCCGGTCGGAGGCCTGGACCATGGTCACAAGGGCTACAGCATGGCCTTACTGGTCGAAGCATTAACCCAGGGCCTTGGCGGTTTTGGACGCAGCGATCATCCGTCGGGCACGAGCGTGTCCGTCTTCCTGCAAGTCATCGATCCCACCGCATTCGGCGGCCGCGAACAATTCACGAAACAGACCACATGGCTTGCCGATTCCTGCAGAAGCAATCCTCCCAGGCCCGGCACCGATCGCGTTCGCGTGCCAGGCGACCGCGCCCTTGCAACCAAGCGCGAAGCGCTCAGGCGCGGCGTCCCCCTGGAGGCTGCCATCACCAATAGCCTGCGGCCTTATATCGACCAGTTCGGGCTGAGTTTGCCGGAACCCGTGACAAGCCAGGATCGTTAAAAAGCGGCTGGACAGGGATTGCATTGCGCAGCGCGACTGCTGTCCAGGTCAGCATTTTGCCCGCGGGGTGCTCGATCCGGACTGCATGTCGATTGGCTGCATCCATGGGCGGGCGGCGAAGGGGATACAGGCAGCCAGCGCAGCAATTGATACCGCGAAGTGGAGTAAGGCGGTCAAGGCGTAGGGGGCGACCGTGCATTGATTAACTGACGTGATAAGCAAGGCCGGACAGCCGTATGTGTCATGTCCGGAATTTAACAGGGATGATTACAATCTGTTGTCGGGTTATTCCGCTCGCGCCAACTTCCTTAAGCACAATTTCTGCTTCCGCATCTTTTTTCTTGCAATGCATATCATTATAATTCTAGGACAGCGGCCAACTATTAAATTCCGGTTTTCAGTAAACGAAAATAAACTTACACTCCAGGATTTATTCAACTAGTTACCTTCGGTGGGCTACACTTAATTCCTAGTGCATTATCAAGGAAGGCACAGAAATAACCTGAAATTTTTTCTCCTGCCGGTACATAACAATCCAATGATAAATATCCGTGCAGCCGAAGTTTCCGATGCAGTCACGATTGCAAATTTGCTTGAACAACTTGGATATATTGCATCGTCTAGTCTTGTCGCTCACAAAATTACGCTGCTTGCTGGCAATCCGAGCGACTTGGTCCTGGTCGCCGAGGACGATGGTATCGTCGCGGGCGTGATGAGTCTTCATGTGACAGAATTGTTCCATGCTGCCGGACGCATCGGCCGAATCACTTCTCTGGTTATCGCTTCCGACAAGCGTGGAGAAGGAATGGGAAAGTTGCTGATTCGGGCAGCGGATGCGTTTTTCATCGCCGCTGGTTGTGTGCGGTCTGAAGTCACAAGTGGAAATCAGCGTTCGGAAGCTCATGCGTTCTATCAATCGAATGGCTATTTGCCGGACGAGCGTCGCTTCCTTAAACGTTATAGCCAGAAATAAAACGCGCCCCAAATGACGACACAATTGTTTAACGGCGTTGACCACATCATGGTCCGTGTTGAGAAAACAGAGCCGCTTCTAGCGTTATTTTCCGACAGGTTTTCATTGCCTACGTCGTGGCCCTTGCAGCACATGGAATTTGCTACCTACGCGTGGATCACGCTCGGAAATACCAATCTGGAATTCTGGGCAGCAGCGGACAACTCAGACTTACCTGCAGAGCAGTCCCTGCCTTTGTTTTCCGGCTTTGCACTGGACCCACCAAGCCTCAGCGATAGCATCGAGGTGCTTGCAAAGCGCGGGATCGCCTGTAAAACGCCATGGGCATTTGTCACGCCAGGACGAAATGGGGAGCGAGTTACTAACTTTACGAACGCGGTTATCCTGGACGTTTCGACTTCAACATGTTGCGTCTTTTTCTGTGAATGGGGAATAGACGGCACCATTTTTCCATGGACTGGAAAACTCACAGCCCAGGACCGCCGACTCCGGGAGCAGCATCAATTCGACCAGTGCGGCGGCGGACCGCTCGGCGTCATTCGCCTTTCAGAAATAACGATGGTTTCGCCGGATCTAGAAAGAGCTACGCAACACTGGCAGGCGATCACGGGACAAGCATCAGAGACCTTCGACTTGGGCCGTGGCATCGCGCTGACTTTGCATGCCGGCAAAAAAGTCGAAATCACTTCCATCGTGTTGGCGGTTAAGTCCCTGGCTGTCGCACGAGATTTTCTCGGTTCACAATCGATGCTTGGAAACGATCGCGAAGATGAAATCTCTATTGGCGCGAATGTTTGTCCCGATTTATGCATCCGCTTGAAAGAGGTATCTTAAAAATTCCGTTTCCCAAGGTGCTGAGCCGTTGTATTTTGCGAAACTATTTTTTCTTATACACTGCACCGATTAGCCGCAAGCGGTCGTTCGAATTAGCTTAAGTTTGTCCAGCCTTTACAGATCGAACAGATTGGCCTCGGCTAGTGAATTAAGGTGGATATTTCTGCACCATATAAGCGCGATTTTTGGAAGAATGGAGTGGACTAAAAATGCACGGCAGCGCTAACTTTTCGAGGGGGTCGATGACGTTTTCATTTGCGCAAGGCGGCGCGTGATGGTGAGACGTTGTGCCGATTGGCCACGCGGCAAGTCAAAGCTGATGTTTGAAACTGGAGCGCTTCTGCTCTGGGCGAAACACAGGTGTCCAGTAACGAGTTAATTTTATGCAATCATGGAAAATTTTCTCCTGAAGGTAATGAATGGCTGAACAATATCTTGCAGATTACTATGCGCGACGCGCGAACGAGTACGATGCGATCTACCGCAAGCCCGAACGTCAGAATGACATTCGGCTTCTCGCGGCCCATTTGACGGAGCTTCTAGCGTCGCGTTCGGTGTTGGAAATCGCTTGTGGTACAGGGTTCTGGACGCAATTCTTTGCACCTGGATCCACGTTCGTGACAGCGACAGATTACAACGATGACGTACTCCGTATAGCAAAACAAAGGCTATCGTGCCTGGCCAATGTCTGCGTCAAGCAGGCCGATGCGTTTGCACTGGATGGACTGGGTTTGGATTTCGATTGCGGCTATGCGGGATTCTGGTGGTCGCACCTCGAAAAAGCGAAAATCCGGCCATTTTTGCGAGAATTCCATTCTGCATTAAGACCGGGAAGCCGGGTAATTTTCACAGATAACCTGTATGTCGAAGGTAGTAGCACCGTGGTTTCAAGAACGGATAACGATGGAAACACTTTTCAGTTTCGCAAGTTGGCCGATGGGCGGCAATACGAAATATTGAAGAATTTTCCCACTGAATCTGAATTCAGGGAGGCTGTCGGCGAATCAGGCGTCGACATTCATTTTAAGAAACTGGCCTATTTCTGGTGCGGCTGGTATGAAACGTCCCGTGGCTGACTTTAGCCGAGCCAGGCACATCAATGCGGATCAGGTCACGTGTTGACGGAAAGTCCTGAATTGACCTCGCGCACGGGGGGAGCCTTGATTGGATATGTAACGCTAGGTACAAACGATGTAAATCGTGCAGCAGCTTTCTACGATGTCGTTCTGGCAGAGATCGGTGCGAAACGTAGCCGGGAGCAGGCAAAGTATATTGGCTGGCAAATTGCGCCTGGACAGCCACAATTGTTGCTGATTGATCCGTACGATGGAAATGGCGCCAGCACCGGGAATGGTGTAATGGTAGGCCTTCGCGCCGGCACACCCGAAAGAGTACGTGCGGCTTATGAGAAAGCCGTTGCGCTTGGCGGGAAAGATGAAGGCCCTCCCGGCCTGAGGAATGATCCTCCCGGGTTTTACGTTGCATACGTACGCGATTTGGACGGCAATAAGTTGGCTTTTTATTGCACCAGCATTGTTCCAACGCTTTAAAGAACGTATCTGCGCATTCCGCTATCGGCCCACGTTCCACGCTGCGCTTGGCGACACCGGTCCACAATGGCTTTCACTGATCCATCGATTTCCTGGTTGCATCGCCGCGGATTAACTGGCAGCATTCTCGGCATCAATGTTGCGCTTTCAAATATTGATTCGGACAGCGACTCGTTCTTTAACAAGACGAAAGGAAAAACGTTATGGAAATCATCCGGTCTGGCAGCATTCCGGCATTGACCAATTCAGGAATAACATCCAGGCAATTGCTATTTCCGGAAAACTCGCTTTCCGAACGGGTCACGATCACGCACGTCATCGTCCCTCCCGGCACGAAAAATCCGCCGCATCGTCATGCAAATTCCGAGCAGATCTGGGTTGCCCTGCGGGGAACTGGGAACCTTGTTCTTGAAAACGCTGTTTTGATGCCTATTTCTGCCGGGGACGTCGTACGGTTTGAGGATAATGATCTCCACGGGTTCGAAAATACCGGGGAGACGGCATTTGAATATATGTCGGTGACATCGCCGCCGATTAATTTTCGCGGGGCCTACGCCAAGACCTGGAAATGAACGTCATTAAGTGGTCGTCGGAGCTTGCTGTTCCGCTGTTCATTTGCAAGGTGTTGTAGCCTGCGCCGAAAGCACGACGATCTGTCATGCGTTCAATTCGTACAGCCATACCGCCAAAAGCAAGCCGCAAGCTGCCTTGATTTCCAAACACAGATGAAAGATTGAAATGCCGCGATTTGACCTGGTAATTTTCGATTGTGATGGGGTGCTTGTCGATAGCGAGCGGATCACGAATCGGGTATTCGCGGATATGCTCAATGAAATCGGCCTGCCGGTCACCATCGAAGACATGTTCGAGCAATTCGTTGGAAAATCGATGGGCCAATGCCTTGAATTAATGACCAGTCTGCTAGGCGCCCAGCCGCCCGAAGACTTTGTCGACAACTTTAAAAGACGGACGACGTCGGCCCTGTTAGCCCAGCTTGCGGCGGTTCCAGGTATCGAGAGCGCGCTGGACCAGATCCGGCTGCCGTATTGCGTGGCGTCCAGTGGAGATCACGACAAGATGCGAACGACGCTGGGCATTACCCGACTTCTACCGCGTTTCGACGGAAGGCTTTACAGTGTCACGGAGGTGGCGCGGGCGAAGCCGCATCCGGATGTATTTCTTTATGCGGCAGAGAAGCAGGCAGTCGCGCCATCGGCCTGCGTCGTCATCGAAGACACGCCCACGGGCGTAAAGGCTGGGGTTGCCGCCGGGATGACAGTGTACGGTTATGCCGCGCTTACGCCGGCGTCCCGCCTGCTGGAAGCCGGGGCGCACCTGACTTTCACCGACATGGCATGCCTGCCATCGCTTATCGAGCGCGGACCGAATCCTTCGATCCGACTCTAGGCATCAAAAGTCCGCATGACCGGTGAACTGCCCGCATTGCAAGACGCGCCCGGGTCGGGAGAGGCTGCACAACCACTTATCTTTGGAGTACGGTTTGAAGCAACACATCATGGCAAGCCTCGCGGAAGCCCAGGCTGCGCTGGAATCGTTACTGGACAGCGCCGACGGCCTGGCCGCCATCGAGCAGGCCGGCGCGCTCCTGATCCGGATTTTTTCACAGCGCGGCCGGGTTTATGCCTGTGGAAACGGCGGATCGATGTGCGACGCAATGCACTTTGCAGAGGAGTTGACCGGACGTTACCGGCTTGACCGGGGAGCGCTGGCCGCCACGGCGATCAGCGACGCGGGGCACCTGACCTGCGTGGGAAACGACCTGGGCTACGAGCAGGTCTTCTCGCGCTACCTTGAAGCACATGGCCGTGCAGGCGATTGCCTGGTCGCGCTGAGCACGAGCGGAACCAGCAGAAATATCCTCAGGGCAGCCGAGATGGCAAAGTCTCTGGGCATGCATGTGATCACGCTATCCGGCCGCCAAAATGCATCCCTTGCCCCCTTGAGCGATGTATATATCTGTACGCCGGGCGGGCGCTACGCAGACAGGGTGCAGGAACTGCACATCAAGGTGCTTCATATTCTGATCGAGCTGATCGAGCGCCACTTCTTTCCGGAGAATTATGGCGGCCAGCCGGCTCAGCCCGGAGAAGGTCGGGGCCAGCAGGCTTGCGCCTGATACCGTCTGCGGACGGCCTTCGACACTTTGCGGCCACACTGGCCAGGATGCCTAGTGTTGCGATGGTCTCAAGCAGCGCATCGAGCATGATTTCATTTTCCTGGTCAGCGGTGCAGCAGTGAGGGCGCGTAGGTTTTTACGAAGAACGCCACCGTGATGCAGGAAGTGGCAAGCAGCGTGATGGCGCGAGTGACGCGCGGCGGGGCGCGCCGCCCGATGCATGCGCCGCCATAGCCCCCGATGATTGCGCCTGCCAGCATGGTCAGCGTCTCGGGCCAGCGCACCGCGCCGGCCAAAATGAAGGCAAGCACCGCAACGATATTGGCAGCACTCACCAGCAGCGTGCGCGGCGCGTTGAGGCGTTGCACATCGCATTTGTCGAGCAGTCCCCACATCGCAATCATCATGATCCCGACTGCGCCGCCAAAATAGCCGCCATAGATACCGAGCGCGAACTGGACGGCCAGCACGGCGTTCGCATGAATGTGCCAGCGCGCGCGCAAGGCATCGCCTATGCGTCGTCCAAACATCAGCGCGATGGATGCAGCCAGCAGCAGCCACGGCAATACAAATGTAAACGCGACCGCCGACGTTCGCAGCAGCAATACCGCACCGACCAGGCCGCCGCATAGCGTGGTCGCCGGCAGCGCGCGCAGCGGCACGCCACCCACCGGCTGCAGTCCGCTGCGATAGGCCCATGCGCTGGCCAACCCGCCCGGGAACAATGCGACCGTGCTGGAAGTGTTCGCCAGAACCGGAGGCACGCCCACCGCGATCAAGGCTGGCAGGCTGACGAAGGAGCCGCCGCCGGCCAGCGCATTCATCGCGCCGGCGAACATTCCTGCTGTAAAGATTAAAATGACTGAGTCCATGAAAGCGATGATAGGCACTGCGTCCCACTCTCACAATCTGGCAATTCCAATGCTAGACTTCGGTGATTCCGAATGCTGAAGACGATTGCCATGCGCTTTGACCTGACCGATTTGCGTCTCTTCCTGACGGTCGTCGAATGCGGCAGCCTGACGCACGCTGCCCGCACCATCCACCTGGCGCTGGCATCGGTCAGTGAACGCATTGCCGGGATGGAAGCGGCGCTGGGCGCGCCCCTGCTGGAACGTAACCGTCGCGGCGTACGCGCCACTGCGGCGGGCGAGGCCTTGGTCAGGCATGCCCGTTCCATCCTGGGCCAGGTCGAACAGATGCGCGGGGAACTGCGAACCTATGCAAGCGGCCTGAAGGGCCGCATCCGGCTTCTATCGAATACCGCGGCCATGTCGGCATTCCTGCCGCCGCAGCTTTGCCGTTTCCTGGCTACGCATCCCGACCTGTCGATCGACCTGGAAGAGCGATCCAGCGCGGACATCGTCCAGGCTCTGGTGGACAAGCGCGCCGATCTTGGAATCGTCGCGGACATCACCGACCTCGGAACGCTGCAGACGCACCTGATAGCCAGCGACCAGCTCGTCGTCGTCGTCAGCCGTTCCCACCCCCTGGCCCAGAAGTCGGCCGTGGCCTTCGCCGATCTCCTGGAAGAGCCTGTCGTGGGCATGGCGGACACGGCGCTTGAAACACATCTGGCGGAGCGTGCATCACGCCTCGGCCGTCAATTCAACTACCGCATCCAGCTGCGCAACGCCGAACATGTGGCGATGTATGTCGAGGCAGGCATCGGCATTTCCATCCTTTCCGATGGGCTAGCCAGGACGCTACAGCGCGACCTGGCCATTCTGCCGCTGTCGGAAACCTGGGCAACCCGGCGACTCTACCTCTGTTCGCGCGACTTCACTGCATTGACGCGCCACGCCGGCCTGCTTGCGCAGCAACTGCTGCCGCGCACGCCGTAGGGTGCCGATTGCGCAGCCTGCTTTTATGCGCTTGAAAACGCGACTGCGTTGCATTGCTTCCGGCCCAGGTGTCCACCGTCCGTTATCCGGAAACGCCGGTCCCCACCTGGGGCCGGGTATCCGTCCTTCCGCGTCGGCCACGGCCGGCCGGCTGAACGCATGCTGCGACGCCCGAACGCCGGCGTTTCCCCGCGATTTTTTTCGGACCGGCCACTTGGCGGATAATAGCGGCCACATCACGTTACGTGCCACTTCTGAGAATCCCCCATGGAAATTAAGGTCAATTTTCTCGACAAGCTTCGTCTTGAAGCCAAGTTCGACGATTTCACGGTCATCGCCGACCAGCCCATCCGCTACAAGGGCGACGGCTCGGCGCCGGGTCCCTTCGACTACTTCCTGGCCTCGTCGGCGCTGTGTGCGGCTTACTTTGTCAAGCTGTACTGCGTCACGCGCAACATTCCGACCGAGAATATCCGCCTGTCTCAAAACAACATCGTCGACCCGGAGAACCGCTACCAGCAGATCTTCAAGATCCAGGTCGAGCTGCCTACCGATATCTCCGCTTACGACCGCCAGGGCATCCTGCGCTCCATCGAGCGCTGCACGGTGAAAAAGGTGGTGCAGGCCGGGCCCGAGTTTGTGATTGAAGAAGTGGAAAACCTGGATGCCGACGCGCAGTCGCTGCTGATGCTGACACCGGATCCCGACGCCAGCACCTATATTGCAGGCAAAGACCTGCCATTGGAGCAGACCATCGCCAATATGTCGGGCTTGCTGGCGGACCTCGGCATCAAGATTGAAATCGCGTCCTGGCGCAATCTCATTCCCAATGTATGGTCGCTGCATATCCGCGACGCGCAGGCGCCGATGTGTTTCACCAACGGCAAGGGCGCAACCAAGGAAAGCGCATTGGCGTCGGCCCTGGGCGAGTATATCGAGCGCCTGAATTGCAATCATTTCTACGCCGGTACGTTCTGGGGTGAAGACATCGCCAATGCGCCGTTCGTGCATTATCCGGACGAGCGCTGGTTCAAGCCCGGCCCCGACGACGCGCTGCCGGCTGAGATCCTCGATGAATACTGCCTGTCCATCTACGACCCGGATGGCGAGCTGCGGAGCGAGCACCTGTATGACACCAACTCGGGAAACACGGAACGCGGCATCTGTTCGCTGCCGTATGTGCGGCAGTCAGACGGGCAGACGGTCTATTTCCCGTCCAACCTGGTCGAGAACCTGTACGTCAGCAATGGCATGAGCGCCGGCAATACGCTGGCCGAAGCGCAGGTGCAATGCCTGTCAGAGATTTTCGAACGCGCGGTGAAGCGCGAGATTCTGGAAGGCGAAATGACGCTGCCGGATGTGCCGCAGGAGGTACTGGCGAAATACCCTCGCATCCTGGCCGGCATCCGCGGCCTGGAGGAGCAGGGCTTTCCGGTGCTGGTGAAAGATGCGTCGCTGGGCGGCGTTTACCCGGTCATGTGCGTCACGCTGATGAACCCGCGGACTGGCGGTGTCTTTGCTTCGTTCGGCGCGCATCCCAGCTTCGAGGTGGCGCTGGAGCGGAGTTTGACGGAATTGCTGCAGGGCCGCAGTTTTGAAGGCCTGAACGATTTGCCCCAGCCCAGCTTTGTCAGCAACGCGGTCACCGAGCCGAACAACTTTGTCGAACACTTCATCGATTCCAGCGGCGTCGTGTCGTGGCGCTTTTTCAGCAGCAAGTCCGGTTTCGATTTTGTCGAATGGGATTTTTCCGGCCAGGGCGAGAATTCCAATGCGGAGGAAGCCGCCACCCTGCTCGGCATCCTCGAAGAGATGGGCAAGGAGGTATACATCGCCGTGTATGACCAGCTGAACGCGATCGCCTGCCGCATCCTGGTGCCCGGCTATTCGGAAATCTATCCGGTCGAGGACCTGATCTGGGATAACACCAACAAGGCGCTATCCTTCCGTGCCGATATATTGAATCTGCATCGGCTGGATGACGCCAGCCTGGAAGCGCTGCTCGATCGTTTGGACAACAATGAACTCGACGAATACCTGGACATCGGCACGCTGATCGGCATCGAATTTGACGACAACACGGACTGGGGACAGTTGACCGTTCTCGAACTGAAGCTGCTCATTCATCTCGCGCTGCAGGACCTTGAGGAGGCGCACGAGCTGGTCGGAGTCTTCCTGCAGTACAACGACAACACCGTCGAACGCCGATTGTTCTATCAAGCCTTGAACGTGGTGCTGGAGGTACTGATCGATGACGAACTGGAACTGGACGAGTACATCGTCAATTTCCGCCGGATGTTTGGCAATCCAAGGATGGATGCGGTGCTGGGTTCGGTGGACGGCAGCGTGCGCTTCCATGGCCTGACGCCCACCGGCATGGCATTGGAGGGGCTGGACCGGCACCACCGGCTGATCGCCAGCTACCGGAAAATGCATACCGCGCGGGCCAATGCAGCGGCGAAAGCCAGTCAGAAGTAAGCGTAATCGCGGGAAGCGATGAAGCCCATCGTCCCCGCCACGAGGTCCCGCTTCCCAGGCACGCATCAACGGATTGTTGATCGACGCCCAGGTTTTACCTGGGTGGGGCAAGTTCTGCCCGCTACGGATGCGGCGCGTTAATCCGTGCGAACGCTCCGCAGCGGGAACCCGCCTGCTGCTGGCCGGGTCTCGACTCGTGCCTGACTTGCCTCTCACCCCGGCGAGCGGCTTGCGGGCGGAACCTTGTATAGCCGAAATGATCCGACGATATCATTTTGAACGCCACGGAGAGAGTTGCCATGACCCAAGAAGAGACCACCGCGATCGTCACCATCAGCCTGCTGGCCGCCTTCGCCGATGGCGAAAAGCATGAACGCGAGCGCGCCGAGATCAAGCGCATCGCGGAGGACCTGGCCGGGGAGGACGGCGTGCGCTTGCCCAGGCTCTACCAGGATGTGCTGCTCAAGCGCGTTACGCTGGAATCGGCCGCGGCAGCGCTCACGAGCGCCGAGTCGCGTCAGCTTGCCTACGAAATGGCGGTCTGCGTATGCGACGCCGACGACGTGCAGTCGGACTCCGAGCGCCGCTTCCTCGACGCATTGCGCGACGCCCTCGGCATAGGCGCACCCGCCGCCGCCGCGTTCACCCGCAGCGCCGAGGACATGGCCGCCGCGCCCATGGGCGGCGCCGCAAGCCTTGCGGCTGCCGATGCAGTTGCGCAACCGGCGCGCGCCGCGCCGGCAAACGTCGACGAGGCCGAACTCGACAGCGCGATCCTGAACGCATCCATCGTCAACGGGGCGCTCGAACTGTTGCCGGAATCCCTGTCGACCATGGCCATCATCCCGCTGCAGATGAAGCTGGTTTACCGGATCGGGCAAGCATACGGCTACGAGCTTGACCGCGGGCACATCAAGGATTTTCTGGCAACAGCGGGCGTCGGCATGACATCCCAGTTTCTGGAGCAGGCCGGCCGCAAGCTCCTGGGCGGGCTGCTGGGGAAGATGGGCGGCGGCATGGCGCGCGGCGTGGGCAACCAGGCCGTCAGTTCCGGCATGAGCTTCGCCAGCACTTATGCGCTGGGCCAGGTGGCCAAGCGTTACTACGCTGGCGGCCGCACCCTGTCCACGCAGATGCTCAAGGATAGCTACGCAAGCGTGGTGCAGGAAGGACGGCAGTTGCAGACCCAGTACCTCCCTGCGATACAGGAAAAGGCGCGCACGCTGGATACCGCGAAGATCATGGCCATGGTGCGCGGAAAATAAGGGTCCGACATGGCCTCTGGATGGCAGCGGGGCCGATGCCGGCGTTCCGCTGCCGGCGCACGGGGAAGGAAACGCAGGAGGTCATCGCATGCAGGTCTTCCAAGCGCAGCTGCCGCCCTGCATTTAACGTCACGCTCTGAACGAAGCCGCCATTCAGGGACGCATTGCGCATCGGTTAACGGTGCAAGCAAGCGAGACGCGTGCGCCGGACGCGATCTTCATCTGCGTCCATCACACTGCCCCCATGACCGACCGTTTCGCATGGCCTGTCCCGGGGAGCGGCTCAGGCGGGAAGAACGCCGGCAAGCGCCTTGCCGGCTAGCTGCGCCGTCGCCAGCAGGCGGTCCAGGCCTTGTCCATGGCGGGCGCTGGCCGAGAGCCCGGCCATCGTGGTGCACACGAAATCGGCGACCCGATCCGCCTCCTGCGGATAGCGTTCGGCAATCGCGTTGCGAATGACGTCCTGCGCAGCGGTATGGAAGCCGAGGGCGGCGCCGCGCGCCTCCAGGTCGTTGCAGCGCGTCCCCTCCAGCACCATGCACCCGGTGGCGGTCGCATCGGCGGCATAGAAGCGCGCCGCCGTCATCAGCACCTCTGCAAGGGATTCAGCCAGCGGCCTGTCCGCCCCCAGGATCTGCGCCAGGGGAATCGCAGCGGTCGCCGCGTAGCGATCGAGTATCCGCGCGTACAGCCCGGCCTTGCTGCCGAAAGCCGCGTAGAAGCTGGGCGGGTTGATGCCCAGCGCCTTCGTCAGGTCCGCAACACTTACCGCATCGTAGCCGTTCTCGTGAAACAGACGCTGGGCAGTCGCGATTGCCTCGTCCAGGTTGAACTGGCGCGGGCGGCCACGCGCGGCATTTATATTTGTAGCCATGATTACAAAAATCCTTGACAACGGGAACAGGGGTTATTGTATCATGCGCTACATTAATCAAAAAGGAGCGGTCATGACGGATTTCACGAACAAGTCGGTCCTGGTGCTTGGCGGCAGCCGGGGCATAGGCGCGGCGATCGTACGGCGCTTTGTTGCGGACGGCGCGAACGTCGCCTTCACTTATTCAGGCTCGCCGGAAGCGGCCCGGCAACTCGCCACGGAGACGGGGAGCACCGCATTCTCGACGGACAGCGCGGACCGGGATGCGGTCATCGCCCGGGTCCGTGACAGCGGTCCGTTGGACGTGCTGGTCGTTAATTCCGGCATCGCTCTTTTCGGCGATGCGCTGGAGCAGGACCCGGATGCAATTGATCGGCTGTTCCGTATCAACGTCCATGCGCCGTACCACGCGTCGGTCGAAGCCGCGCGGCAAATGCCGGCGGGCGGGCGGATCATCGTGATCGGATCGGTGAACGGCGACCGCATGCCCTTGCCCGGCATGGCGTCCTATGCGCTGAGCAAATCCGCGCTGCAAGGCCTGGCACGCGGACTGGCGCGCGATTTCGGTCCGCGCGGCATCACGATCAATATCGTGCAGCCCGGGCCGATCGACACCGACGCCAACCCGGCGGATGGCCCGATGAAGGACCTGATGCACAGCTTTATGGCCATCAAGCGCCATGGTCGCCCTGAAGAGGTCGCCGGGATGGTGGCCTGGCTGGCCGGGCCGGAGGCGGGTTTTGTGACCGGGGCGATGCACACGATCGACGGCGCGTTCGGCGCCTGACCGATTCCTCTCAGCCTGTGCACGCACGCACCGTCGCTTTGACGCAGACATCGACGGTGGACCAGGCATGCCGGCCTGCAGGCTTCATCGTCGCACCTGGCCGGTTACGGCAGGGCGGCGCAGGGTATGCGGTCTGTGCCTTGCCGGCGTGTGCCAGGGCGTCCGGGGCGCGTGCCAAATCGCGAGGCCGGATTTGCCCAGCCTTGCATGCGTGCTCCAAGGCCCAGCCTTCATTAACACGGACTGCCATGAGCGATTTCAAGTTGCTTATCTTTCACGGTCTCGATAGGATGCCTTAGAGAAAAATGGCCAAGGGCGGCGCCCGACGGCAATCCACGCATCAGTTATGGAGGCAATACATGATCACCCGGCGACAATTTCTGGCAGCGGCTTCCGCGGCGTGTGCAACGACCGCCTGGGCCCAGCCGGTCCATTCAGGCAAACCGATACGCCTGATCGTGCCGTTCCCGGCGGGCGGCGCGACCGACGCCTTTGCCCGCGCGATATCGCAGAAGCTCAGCGAACGGCTGGGTGCGGCAGTCATCGTCGACAACCGGCCCGGTGCAGGCGGCTCGATCGGCTCGGACATGGTGGCGAAGGCCGCACCGGATGGCGATACGCTGCTGCTGGCCACATCGAGCACGCATTCGATCGCCCCGAACTTCCCGAACGCCATCAAGCTTCCCTACGATGCAGCGAACGATTTCACCGCGATTTCCCACCTGGGGGATGCACCCAACATCGTGCTGGTGCCAACCAGTTCGCCGGTCAAGTCCATGCAGGAATGGGTGGAGTACGCGCGCAAGAATCCCGGCAAGCTGAACTATGGCAGCAGCGGCAACGGCACCATCGTGCATATCAGCACCGAGTACCTGCTGTCGATGGCGGGCCTGAACCTGGTGCATATTCCCTACCGCGGCACGGGCCTGTCGATCCCGGACCTGGTCAGCGGCAAGCTGGATATCCTGATCGATTCGCTTCCGAGCGGGCTGCCGCATGTCAGCAGCGGCCGTCTGCGCGGACTGGCGATCACGTCCCTCAAACGTTCGCCGCTGGTTCCGGACCTGCCGCCGGTCGCCGACACGATCCCGGGCTACGAAGCCATCACATGGTTCGGGCTGTATGGACCGAAAAACCTGCCCGGCCCGGTCGTCAGCCGCATCAACACCGCGGTCAACCAGGTACTGCAGGACAAGGAAGTCATGGCCGCATTTGCGCGCCTCGGCATCGAAGCGGCAGGGGGCACGCCCGAGCAGTTCAAGACCATGGTCGCGGCAGACCGGGCCAAGTGGAAAAAAATCATCGCCGACCGCAAGATCACGAACGAGTGACGGCGTCCGGCAAGCGGGTTCGCCTGGAATGTCCAGTCCTTTCCATTAGCTGACCGCGGGACGCAGGGACGGCAGCATTGCGCTCCTTGCCGCCGCCGGTGGCGACCGGCGTTGGCATCCAGGCGGGTTCATCGAATGGAAAGGCCGGTCCGGTTCGCGGCTGCGGACCGCCCGGCCCGCCATGTTTGCTATGCTGGCTGCTTACCGCTGGCCGGCGGCGACGGACCCGGCGCACAAAGTTCATGGAGTTATACAGATGGTTTCATTACAAGAGCAGTTCCTGAAGGCCGGGCTGGTCGACAAGAACAAGGTCAAGCAGGCCAAGCAGGAAAAGAGCCGGCAGCAGAAAATCGAACGGCGCACCGGCACGGCCAGTGTCGACGAAGCGCGGCTCGCCGCACTGGAAACGCAACGCAAGAACGCCGAGCGGGCACGCGAGCACAATGCCCAGCGCGACGCGGCGGCCACCCAGAAGGCGATTACGGCGCAGATTACCGAGATGGTGCAGAAGAACCGGCAGAGCAAGGGCGCCGGCGACATCGCCTATCACTTCACGCATGACGGGAAGGTCGAGCGTATTCATGTCTCGGCAGCGGTCCAGGGGCACCTGGTGGCCGGACGCCTGGTCATCGTCTGCCACGGCGGCAGCACCGACCTGGTGCCCAAAACGATCGCCGACAAGATCGCCGAGCGCGATGCTTCCCTTGTCGTGCGGGTCGCCAAACCCAGCAGCGAGGTCGACGCGGACGATCCGTATGCCGCCTTCAAGATTCCCGACGACCTGATGTGGTAGCCCGGGCGCCCCGCGCCTCAGGACGGCTTGCCGCCAAAGTCGAGCGCTGCCAGGAACTGCTGCCCGACAGCGCCGATGATTTCGGCGCGTGCCGCCGTGCGCAGCTGTACCAGCGCAATCGCCCGCGTCTCCGTTGCGGCCGGAACGGGCAGCGCGCGCAGCAGCGGTTCGGCCTCCCAGCTGCGCTGGGCGAGATTGGGCAGCAGGGCCACGCCGAATCCCTCCCGCACCAGTTCGACGATCGCTTCGATCGAGTTTAGCTCCAGGAAGGGCGCAGGCTTGGCGCGCAGACGGCGCAGCGTGCGCTCGACCAGTTCCCCGGTATGCTCGGTCCGGTCAAACCGGATGAAGGGATGGCGCTCGATCATCAAGCGCGGCGTCGCCACCGCCGCGCTTGCGGGCGCCAGCAGCACCATGGGCTCCGCATACAGCGGCGTCCAGACCAGAGAGGGACGATTGACCGCCGGATTATGCACGACCACGGCGGCATCGAGTTCGCGGTTTTCCACCTGCGCGATGAGCTGGTTGGACTTGCCTGAAACGATGTGCAGGTCGACCGCCGGATGGCGCTGCTTGAGCGCCAGCGTCGCGCGCACCAGCTGGCTCAACGCCGACACGACCGAGCCGAACTGCACCGTCCCCGCCAGCGGCATGTCTCCGGGCGCGCCGTGCCTCGCCTGCTCATACATCGCCAGTATCTGCGTGGCCATCGGCACCAGCGCACGGCCCTGCTCGCTCAGGGTGACCAGTTTCCCGCGACGGATGAAGAGCGTGCGCTGGAGGTCTGCTTCCAGGGACCGCATCTGCAGCCCCACGGCCGCCTGGGTCAGCGCGACCTGCTGGGCAGCCGCGGTGAACGAGCCCTCGGCGGCGACGGCAAGGAAGGTGCGGAGCACGCGCAGGCTGGACATGGTGGTAAAGAATTTCTTTCAACGTGTAGAAGAAATATTCGCTTTCGCAAAAGGTTCGCCATCATCATAATCTGTTTAGCCTAGCCCCTGTGCTGACCGGCTTCACCTACGGAGATTGTTTATGCCCGCACCGCTTTCCCGTCGACGCTTCGTCTTCTGCGCGACCCTGCTGGCCCTCGGGTCCGCGGGCCTGGCGGCGCCTGCCGCCGCTGCCGACGCCTGGCCTTCCCAGCCGTTGAGAATGCTGGTCGGATTCGCCCCCGGCGGCGCCAACGACATCGTCGCGCGCATCATTGCCAAGGAAATGCAGCAGAGCCTGGGTCAGCCCGTCGTCGTGGACAACCGCGCCGGCGCCGGCGGCCTGATCGCCAGCGAACTGCTGGCCAAGGCGCCGAAGAATGGCTATACGCTGCTGCTGGGATCCATCGGCAACAACACCATCGCACCGGTGCTGGCGACCAAGCTCTCCTTCGACCCGCGCAAGGACATCGAGCCGATCTCGCTGGTGGCGGAGTCGGGCAATGCGCTGCTGGTCAATGCCAAGCAGCCTTACAGCACCGTCAAGGAACTGGTCGAGGCCGCACGCAAGGCGCCGGGGACCATCAACTACGCGTCGTCCGGCAATGGCTCCACGCTGCACCTGGCGGGCGAGCTGTTTGCCAAGCAGGCCGGCGTCAACATCGTTCACATCCCGTACAAGGGCAACAGCCAGGCCATCCAGGACGTGTCGGCCGGCCAGGTGCAGGTGATCTTCTCGGGCATCCCGCCGGCCATCACGTCGGCCAAGACAGGCCAGACCCGCATCCTCGCAGTGACCACGCCGCGCCGGCTCAAGTCGCTGCCGGACGTGCCGACCGTGGCGGAAGCGGGCGTGCCGGGCTATGCGTTTACCTCCTGGTATGGCCTGTTCACCACCGGCGGCACGGACCCGGCCATCGTCGCGAGGCTGTCGCAGGAAGTGCGCAAGGCCATTGCGAAGCCCGAAGTGCAGGCGCAGCTTGCCGCGCAGGGACTGGAGCCCGTCACGAATGATCCCGAAAGCTTCAAGGTCCAGATCGACCGCGAGCTCAATCGTTGGACTCGCGACATCAAGACCATGAACATTGGACTGAACTGAAACAGCCGAGACAATCGAAACAACCGAGACCGATCCATGCCCACTTCGCCATTCAACGCCGGTAATCCGTATTCCTCCACGCGCATCCCCGTGTTTGCACGCAATGCCGTGTCCACCTCCCATCCGCTGGGGGCGCAGGCCGGCTTGCGCATGCTCTGGCGCGGCGGCAATGCGGTCGACGCCGCCATTGCGGCAGCGGCGGCGATGGCAATCGTCGAGCCGGTCAGCAACGGTCTCGGCTCGGACGCCTTCTGCATCCTGTGGGATGGCAAGGAACTGCATGGCCTGAATGCCTCGGGCCGCGCGCCGCAGGGCTGGACGCCGGAGTACTTCGCGGAGCGCTATGGACGCCAGGCCAATCCTCCGCGCCGGGGCGTGGACTCCATCACCGTTCCCGGCGCCGTCAGCGCCTGGGTCGCGCTGCATGAGCGCTTCGGCTCGCTGCCGTTCGCGGAGCTGATGGAGCCGGCCGCCGAGATTGCCGAGCGCGGCTACCTGGTGCCGCCGGTGGTGCAGCAGAAATGGGCAAACGGCGCGCCGGAGCTGGAAGGGCAGCCCGGCTTCCGGGAAAGCTTCCTGCCCTGGGGACGCCCGCCCGCGGTCGGCGAACTGTTCCGTTTTCCGGCAGCGGCACGTGCGCTGCGCGCGATTGGGGCAAGCTATGGCAAGGCGTTTTACGAAGGCGAGATTGCCGCGGCCGTGACGTCCTTCGTCCAGCAGCATGGCGGTTGCCTGAGCATGGCGGACATGGCGGCGAACCGGGCCGAATGGGTCCAGCCGCTTGCCAAGGACTACCGCGGCTACACGCTGCACGAGATTCCGCCGGGCGGCCAGGGCATCGCCGCGCAGATCGCGCTGGGCATCCTGTCGAACTTCGACCTGGCTGGCCTCGGCGTGGATTCGGTCGCGTCCCAGCACCTGCAGATTGAAGCGATGAAGCTCGCCTTCGCCGACGTCTACCGCTACGTTGCCGACGCCGGCATGGAAGTGACCGCCGAGCAGATGCTGGACAACGCCTACCTGGCATCCCGCGCGAAGCTGATCGATCCACGCCGTGCCCAGGACTTCAAGGCGGGCAACCCGGTCCAGGGCGGCACCATCTACCTGACCGCCGCGGATGAGAGCGGCATGATGGTCAGTTTCATCCAGAGCAATTTCGCCGGCTTCGGCTCGGGCGTGGTGGAGCCGACCTTCGGCATCAGCCTGCAGAACCGCGGCTTCGGCTTCAGCACCGACCCGGACGCGCCCAACCGCGCCAACCTGGTGGGGCCGGGCAAGCGCCCGTTCCACACCATCATTCCCGCGTTCCTGACGCAGGAGGGACAGCCGGTAATGAGCTTTGGCGTCATGGGCGGCAACATGCAGCCGCAGGGGCACATGCAGACGCTGGTCCGCATGATCGACTACAAGCAGTCGCCGCAGACCGCCTGCGATGCGCCGCGCTGGCGTTTCAACCAGGGCCTCGGGATCAACGTCGAGTCGCGGATGGACCCTGCCACGGTGGCCGGCCTGCAGGCGCTGGGACACGAGATCGAAGTCATCGACGATCCCTACCAGGACTTCGGCGCCGGCCAGTTCATCTGGCGCATGGGCGATCCCTCCGTCGAGGGCTACCAGGTCGCCAGCGATCCGCGACGCGACGGCCTGGCAGCGGGCTTCTAGTCGAGACGATGCCCGGTTGACAGGGCGCGAGTCCTGTCGCTACGCCGCAGGCGCCGGCGGAAAGTCCCGATCCTGTCGGGTGCAGTACATGCGCCGGGAGATATCCCGCTCGGCGCCAGGTCGACGCTGGCGCGGATAGCGCCGCCATCACCCGATGCGTCCGAGTCTACGAGGAAGCTTGAATGCTCATTCCAATGTGTAAAGGCCTTGCACGCCGGCCCGTCGCTGCGATCGTTTTCGGGATGGCGTCGGCCTGCGCGATGGCGCAGCAGCCGCCAGGCGTCATTGCGCGACAGATCGACAACCATCTCAACAAATGCATCAAGACCCTGCAGTGCGATACCAAGCCGTGCGCGACTAACGGCGGGCTGAAGTCCTGCTACAGCAGCGTGAGCGTGGAGTGGGACAAGAAGCTCGAGCGGATCGATGCAAGCCTTTCGGCGCGCGGCGGCTGGTGCGCCGCTCACTGGACCGTACTGAAAGACGCCCATGCCGCTTTTGAGGAGGCGATCATGCAAAGCCCCACCTGGGCGGATTCCCCTTACAACAGCGATGACGACATGGGGCTGCAGATGCAACAGCAACGGTACGAATTGGCCTATGGCGTCATCACCAACAGCGCATGCAGGAAAGCGGAACATCCGGCACGTTAGCTGTTCGTGCAGGGGCCTGGTGAAAAGGAGGCGCGCGGGCCAGCAAGAAAGCGCCTGACGCCTCCTGCGAACCGCGACAAGACAGGAATGCCGTCGCTTGTTTCTGCCACCTCCGCTGCACTGACGAAATGGCTGTACGCCGCCCGATCCGATACCAGCACCGCCAACGTACCGATCAAAGCGTCTTTCTATACTCGGCGAGCATGGTCTTGTGGAGCGCATCCAGGGTATAGGGCTTGCGAAGCACTTTCACCTGCAGATCGTCCAGGCGCTCCGGTGCGGAAAAGTAGCCGCTGACCAGCAGGATGGGCAGGGCAGGGTAATGAACGGTGGCCCATCGCGCCAATTCGATGCCGTCCATCGACCCGGGCATGCGCACATCCGACAGCAGCAGGTCGTACCCGTCGAGCGATTCGCGGACAGCATCATCCGCGGTCGGCAAGCAGCGTATTTCGCATCCCAGCATCTTCAGCATCTCGGCGGTCAGCTCGCGCACGTCCTCGTCATCTTCGACGTAGAGTATCCGCATGCCTTCGAGCCCGCCCGCAGCGCTACTGTCATTGCTGCTTTCGCTAAGGCGCGCCATGGACTTCCTTCTCCTCCAGCAGGCAGTCTTCATTGCGCGGCAGGCTGAACGAGAAGGTGCTTCCTTGCATGAGGTTGCTCTTCACCCAGATGGCGCCGCCGTGCTGTTCGACGATTCCCTTCGCAATCGCCAGGCCGAGACCGTTGCCCTGGCTGGCCGCACGTCCTTCCTGCCAGAAGCGGTCGAATACGCGTCCGATGTGTTCCTCGGCGATGCCGACGCCGGTATCTGCGACGCTGAAAATGACCATGTCGCCTTCGGCGCGCATCGACACGCTCACGAGGCCGCCCTCCGGCGTGAACTTCAGTGCATTGCTGATCAGATTGCCCAGCACCTGTTCGATGCGGTTACGTTCACAGCAAACTTTCGCATCGCTGTTTCCCGGCTCGGCCCGCAATTGAACCGACTTACGTTCAGCCAGCGGCAATGCCAGCTCGATTGCATCGTGGATCAGCATTGACGCGGCCACCATGGAGGGCGCCGGCATCGCGGAGCCGTTCTCCACCTTGACCAGGTCCAGGATGCCCTGCGACAGGCGGTCGATCGCGTCGGTCGCCCGCAGCCCCCGCGCCAGCAGCTTGCCGACCGCTTCAGGGTCGGCGCTACTGGTGCGCTGCATTAATTCCAGGCTCATCTTGATGATGCTCAGCGGGGTGCGAAGATCATGGGACACCATGTGCACCATGTTTTCCTTTTCCATGCTGATTCGCTCGGCTTCGGCCCTGGCTTGCTGTTCCTTGCGGAATTCGCGCTGCAGGTCCAGGGCCAAGATGCTGTTCTTGAGTTCCGTGATTGCCTCGATCTCGACCCGTTTCCACGGCGTGGCGACGCCTTCGACGGTTTCCACCCAGGATTTGAACGAGGCGCGCGGATGCAGCCGGCCATGATCCCCCTCGTGCCGCACCAGCTTTTCCGGCTTTCCGGCCCAGACCACCGTGGAGGCGACTTCCGGCCGGAAAAACAGGATGTAATTGCGGTCGGACTTGGGAATCGGGACTGCCACCAGGCCGCTGGCAACGTCCTTGTAGGCGCGCGCCGGGGGAAAGTACTTGCTCAGGTAATTTGTCTGAAAAAGCTCGTTGCGCGGCGCGCGATGACCGAGCCAGTCGATTAATTCCTCGATCTGGCGCACATCAGGCGTCTCGCCAATAATCGTCCACTTGTTGTCATGGTAAATCGCCGCAGCCGCGCCGCTGGCGGCAGCGAGATCCAGCATATTCGGCGTGTGCTTGACCAAGCCCTGCACCAGGTCGCTTTCCTGCTCCATGTGGGACAGCAAGCGGCTGTGCACTGAGCGCAATTGCGCCCGGTAATGCATGTCGTCCAGCGACTGCTTGAGCTGGACCTGCGAGGAGACGAGTTGTCCAATCAGCTTCGCCGCCACGCGGCTGTTCGCATCGAGAAGGCGCGGCGACGCATGGTGACAGGCGATCAATCCCCAGAGGCGGCCGTTGTCGAGCAGCGAGATGGTCAACGTCGCCTTGACCTGCATGTTGCGCAGGTATTCCAGGTGTATCGGCGAGACGCTGCGCAGCGCCGATTGCCCCAGGTCCAGCGGCATGCCATCGAGGGGATTGGTGCCGGGATAAACTGCCACGGGCGTGTAACCAACGTCGGGGATCATCCGTAGCCAGTTCTGGAGAAAGACCGCCCGTGCCTGCGCCGGAATGTCGGAGGCGGGAAACTGGTGATGCATGTACGAGTACATGTGCGGCGCGCATTGCTCGGCAATGACCTTGCCATGCCAGTCTTCCGTGAACTGATAAATCATCACCCGATCGAAACCCGTGATCGTCTGGATCTCCTTCACCGCGGTGTCGCACAGCTGCTGCAGGCTGCTCGTCGCATGCAGCAGCTGCACGGCGGTACTGAGCTTCCTGTTCAGTGACAGGAGGTCAACCGTCCCGGTGCCACTCGGCTCCATTTCCAGGATCAGACAACCCGCATGGCGGTGCGCCGACAATTCCCAGTGCCGGTTGCGCAGCGAGGAGGGCAGATGCAGCGTCACATCGAGTGGCGCCTGCTCGCGCAGGTTGTCGCGCGCCAGATAATGCTGCAGCTCCGGCAGCTTGTCGGCGGCGATGAACTCCGCGAGCGACCGGCCGATCAGCTGCTGCGGGCTAATCCCGAAGGCATCTTCACAATTAATGCTCGCATTGTGGATACGCAGGCTGGGCTGATCGACGGCAATCAATAGCCCAAATGACTGGATTGCTCCAGGGATATGAATCGGTTCTTTTTCGCAGTCGAGTATCTCGCCGGTCTGAAGGTGGTTTTCTCTCATGCAAAGATTTTAAACGCAACTTTTCCTATCACATGCGCCGTCAGGAGGTCTGTATGGAAAATGTCATAGGTTGCCCCCTTTTTTTGGCCGTTTTCAGCGGCAATGGCAGTCAAGCCGATGCCGTGTCATATCAATAATTGATCGGGATCACGGAGGAAAAGCAGGACTTTGATTAAAAGAGGTGGATTCTGTTTGTCCTCCAGGAGAAAAGCCATGTCGAGCATTCCCGTAAACACGGATTTCCCCGATTCGCGGATGGCGGCGCCAGATCCTGTCCCTGACGGTGCAGCTGCCGGGCTCGCCCTCGGATATCTCGTTTTCGCGGTTCGCAGGCCGTCCCGCTGGGATCGCTTCTGCCGGGACATGCTGGGTCTTCCCGAAGCCGTGGCCAACCCGGACAACAGCCGCGGTTACCGCATGGATGACGCCATGCAACGGCTCATCGTGGCGGAAGGCGCAGCGGATGACCTCGCGGCCCTGGGCTTCGCATGCGATGACCCCGCTATTTTCGACACGATGGTCACGCGTCTGCGGCATATGCAAATAACGGTTGAGGACGGGCACGACACCTTGCGTGCCGCAAGACGCGTACAGCGCCTGGTGGTGACGCACGATCCGGATGGCAACGTCGTTGAGCTCGCTGCCGGGATGGAGACGGCGCCTTCGCCGTTCGCATCGGCAGCTTTTCCCGGTGGCTTCCACACGGGCCGGCTTGGGATGGGACATGCCGTGCTCGTCTCCCACCAGCTCGAAGCGATGGAAGCCTTCTATACCCGCGCACTGGGATTCGGCGTGTCGGAGCGGCTGGCAACGCGCGTGGGACCGATGGAAATGAAAGGCGTGTTCCTGCACTGCAATGCACGTCATCATTCGATTGCCATTTTCGACATGCCTTTGCAAAAACGGCTCCAGCATTTCATGCTCCAGGCAAAGGAAATCTGTGACGTCGGCAGGGCCTTCGAGCGCGCCAGGCAGGAGAAAGTACCGATCAGCCTGAATCTGGGGCAACACCCGGACCCGGATGGCACGATGTCGTTTTACGGCATGACGCCCTCCGGTTTCGATTTCGAAATCGGCGCAGGCGGCAAGGAGATCGAGCCACACGGATGGCAGCCATTGCACACCTCTGTCACCAGCCACTGGGGGCACCAGCCAAGCATGCGGCTGCAACTGAAAATGGCGGCCGGCATCATCGCGGGCAAGATCAGAAGGACGCGCGCAAGCAGGACGGCCTCCTGATTTCTAATTGTGTGTTCAAGGAACCAGCTGAGCGCCGCCGATCAATAGCGACAAGCGCATGACGTCATGCCGGTTCGACCTGTATTAAATTCTACAGGTCCATGCCAACCGTACTTTTTGCCTCCGGATGGTGCACTGCATCTAGACACCGCGTTGTTTTACATGCATCATCGCTTCAAAATCCAGATCTGAGAGCTGGGGACGAGAGAAGACAGGGAAACCCGCATCGATGCCGATCGCGGGTTTTTTCTTGGGTGAATCGTTATGACGAAGCGCACCGTGCCAAACGCGGGAAACTCGATCTTTGCGTTAGGAGAGGAGGCGAGTTCAGAATTGCCAGTTTCTGGTGCTGAGGAAAAAGCTCGACTGTCCATACCCAACGTACATTGCTATGCGGATGCCGTTTCAGATTGGTCGACCATGATCGACACTACCCTGGAAGCCCTTTATCGCAAGGACGCGCGCCGTATCTTTGCGACGCTTGTCCGCCTGCTCGGCAATTTCGACCTTGCCGAAGAGGCGCTGCATGATGCATTCATTGCGGCTGCAGAACGCTGGCCTGTCGACGGCATACCGGGCAATCCGGTTGCCTGGCTGGTCTCCGCTGGTCGTCACAAGGCGATCGATCAGCTCCGTCGCCAGCGCCGATTCGCACCGCTGGACGCCACGGTCGAAAATATTGCGGACGAATCGAGCCAGGCTGAAGTGCCGGAAGGCCCCGAGGACGACCGCCTGCGCCTCATCTTTACCTGCTGTCATCCCAGCCTGGCGGAAGAGGCGCGGGTCGCGCTCACGCTGCGCGAGGTCTGCGGGCTCACCACCGAGGAAATCGCGCGGGCGTTCCTGATGGCGCCGCCGACGCTGGCGCAGCGTATCGTGCGTGCCAAGGCCAAGATTCGCGATGCCCGCATCCCGTACCAGGTGCCGGGCGCTGACGAGCTTGGCGAGCGTCTGCAAAGCGTGCTGCGCGTGGTCTACCTTGTCTTTAATGAAGGCTATTCCGCCTCGGCGGGGGCCATGGTTCTCCGCACCCAGCTCTCCGGGGAAGCGATCCGCCTTGGCCGCCTGCTTGCGCAACTGATTCCCGAACCGGAGGTGACCGGATTGCTCGCGCTGATGCTGCTACAGGAGTCGCGCCGCGCCGCGCGGGTGACGTCGGGCGGCGACCTGGTGCCGCTTGAGGAACAGGACCGCAGTGCGTGGGATGCCGTGCTGATAGAGGAAGGCTGTGCGCTGGTGCGACAGTCGCTGCTGTCGAGGCGCTTTGGCGCCTACACCTTGCAGGCGGCAATCGCGGCCGTCCATGCTGGCGCAACGGATGCCGGCGAGACGGACTGGAACGAGATTGTCGGGCTATATGACGTGCTGCTGCGCGTTGAACCCTCTCCGGTTGTCGCGCTTAACCGCGCAGTCGCGGTGGCCATGCGCGACGGGCCGCGCGCCGGCCTTGTTCTGGTCGATGCACTGCTGGAGCAGGAGCCCATGCGCGGCTACCATCTGGCCCACGCGGCGCGGGCCGACCTGTGCCGGCGGCTCGACGAGCCGGAGGCGGCACGCGCAGCCTACGCCACCGCACTGACCCTCGCAAGGCAGGAGCCGGAGCGGCGTTTCCTGCAGCGGCGGCTCGACCAACTGCCAAACTAAAAATTATTCTTGCCGCGTTGTCGATTTGCGTCCTGCCCATTCGACTAGGTAGTGCGACCCCGGAATCGGTCGCAACACCAGGCCAACTCACGGAAAGGAAAACACGATGCCCCAGCCAATAGCCTATCTCTCCTTCGACGGCAACTGCGAAGAAGCCATGCGCTTCTATGCGCAGACGTTGAAGGGCAATATTGAAACAGCCATTCGCAATGCCGATACACCGTGGGCCGAACAGACGCCGCCGGAACATCTGCAGCGCTTCGTGCATATCCGCCTGGCACTGCCCGACAACGGCTTGCTCTATGGCGGCGACTGCCCGCCGACCATCCCCTTTGAAAAGATGACGGGGGTTTCTCTCACGCTGAATTACGATACGGTCGATGAAGCCAGACGCGTCTTCACAGCGCTGGCCGAGGGCGGCCGCATTACGATGGACATGCAGCCCGCATTCTGGGCAAAGGCATGGGGCATGCTGGTTGACCGGTTCGGCATTTCGTGGATCGTCAACGGCGAAGCCATCCCGATCTGAACCCCCGCGCAGCCCGACTGCCGAATGCGCAAACGACGCCACAAGGATCTCTGATGAAATATCTTTGTCTGGTCTATCTCGACCAGGAACACTGGAATGCCTGTCCCGACGCGACCTGCGCTGCCTACGCGCAGCAGCTTGCCGACAGCCAGCGCCTGATTGCCGGTGAACCGCTGTACCCGGTGCACACTGCCACCACCGTGCGTGTGCGCAACGGCCAGACGTCGCTCTACGACGGCCCATTCGCGGAAACCAAGGAGCAGCTGGCGGGCTTCTACCTGGTGGATGCGGCCGACCTCAACGAAGCCATAAGGATCGCCAGCGGCATCCCGCCCGCACGCTACGGCAGCATCGAAGTGCGACCGGTCCGGCAACTCGCCGTGGAGCACGACGCTGCGCGCGATACCAGCGCAATGCCCATGAAAACGAATTTTTAAAGGAGAACATCATGCCCTACGTAGACGGTTTCATTCTTCCCCTCCCGAAAGCCAACCGGGAGACCTACAAGGAGATCGCCACCCGGTGCGGCGCGATATGGCGCGAGCACGGTGCCTTGGAGTTTCGCGAGTGCATTGCCGAAGACGTCAAGCCTGGCAAGCTGACCTCGTTTCCGCAGAGCGTGAACCTGGAAGACGACGAGACGGTGGTGTTCTCGTGGATCGTCTACGAATCGCGCGCGCACCGCGATGAAGTGAACGACAAGGTGATGAAGGACCCGCGCATGGCCGACATGATGAAGCCGGAGTCGATGGTCTTCGACGGCAAGCGCATGGTCTATGGTGGCTTCGAGATGATCGTGGATCTCTGACCTTGCGCTCAGCCTCGTGCGACGCGGATCGACACGGGATGAAATCCTTGACCTTCCGCTGCCATCGCATCGATGCCGGTCGCGGATTCCCTTAGATACCGCACAAGGGGCAAAAAAAAGCCCACCGGAATAAGCACGGTGGGCTAAATCCATCCTTTGGGAGGGTGGAGGAGACAGCGCCACTATAGCCAGCTTCCCGGCAGAAAGTAAATTCCGATTCTGCATATCCACCATATACTTTGTGAATGGCATGGGCAGTGTTTGCCGCCGATAAAGTCTTGAACAAGGCAATAAAGTCTTGAACAGCGGGGTCAATATTTTTGGAATGGCCCTGTGAGACAAGGTCAGGTCACGACCAGGTTCTGCCATGGTTTGGACCGCATCCGACCCAAAGCAGCCAAAGAAGATTTCTCGGAAGCGGACGTTCTCGTAAGGTTGGACATGAGGCGCGGCGCAAAGGGTGCGCTCTAATGGAAGGCTTGGGTTTCACTGCACTTCGAATCGGAATGCCTGCCGCACCGTGGTCTTGACGCGTCTACCGGCCTCAATGGGAGGATCAATCTTCCAAGTACGTGCCACCGACAGCACAGCCTCAAGAAGAACTGGATATTGGTAACTTTTCGGCACGACGCTTTCGACGTCGCCTGCTTCATTGAACAAAATATCAACTATGACATGATCACTCAGATCTGCCCTGATAGCTTGGTCGGGCATGCTTGGCATTGGAGCGCGCAGCAGGCGCATTTCCTTATCTAAGGAATTCTCTGGCACCCGCGTCGGCTTCACCAACCCATCGTTTATTAGGGCGGCCTCAGCCGCAACGCCGGACAGCTGAACTTGTGAACCGACGGTATAGTCGACGGCATATTTCTGCTTCGGAGGGCTGCTGCATGCCACCAGAAAGGGAGCGAGGATAAGGGAAATGGCTAAGGTGTCAGTCATAGTGATCTGCCCTGTGGGCCTTAAGGTTTGACCTGCGCGGTGGGCTAAAGCGAGTGAGGTACGCCATTGCATCCAGAATTGCCAAGTGGCATACGGACCGAGGGCGCCAATTTCCACTTTGAAAGATAGTATATCTACCTTTATGACGTGCGGCATCTCATGAATACGGGAGGCGAAGAAACGCGCCAGTCCTTGTCTCAGCTTGTTCTTAATCGAGGAAGCAGAGGCATCGTTCGCGGAACAACCGGATTGACCGAAGCCAGTCGTCTTTTTATGTTTGCCTCCGGGCAGTGAGCAGTTCCTATGATGGTCCGCTTCGGGCCGACTGTTGCCGTAGCTGAACGGGAAAATTCGACCCATAACGGTCATCTGCTAAGGTAGTGGGGAAGTCCAGACCGGATTCTTAACTCTCGCGTATATCTGCGGCCTTGACTTTTACCATAGGATGCATCTATGAATGACCAAACCTCTACCGTATTGCGCACCGAGCACACTGGGCTGACAGTCGCGTCGATCGATGACGTACTTGAGTTCTGGACTGAAATTCTCGGCTTTCAACTCGTGTATCGCAAAGAGCTTGGCGGTGGGCACGCGATGGAACAAGTCGTCGGTGTGTCGGGGGCTTATTTAAGAAATGCTCTCCTAGAGGGTCCCGATGGATATAAAGTTGAGCTGATTGAGTACGATTCACCGGAAGACCGCGTAGTTTTGAACCAACGTCCATGCGATATCGGTTCGGCTCATCTGACGTTTGCCGTGACCGATCTGTACGCAATGCTAAATCGCATGGCCCCTTATGGATGGATGGCAACCGGCGAACCGCAAACCGCGCCTAGCGGAACAATCATGGTCTACACCCGAGGCCCTGACGGCCACACTATTGAAATTATGCAACATCCGGAGTGAACTACCTGTCGGTGATTACCTTATCTTGGTTGCCACCTGCCGTTTCAATTGAGAACCCGTATCGATACAGCGGCGGGAAGCATACGCCGATCGCGTGCGTCACAACTGCGCGTCTTACGCAAATCTATTCCCAAATTGGTTGTCCCGAAATGGGCGGCAGTCGCCGTAGCTTGGAACGGGCAAAATCGACCCAAACCAGTCAGTTGGCTTCCTCGAAAGCAGACATAGCCGTGTGGTTTTTCGACGATTAAGCTGCCACGCGCAAACGGTTGTCGAGCAACGAGTTGTGTCCGGAACCGTTTTTGCCGAAGGTTTGCGACGTTTGTGTGTTGCGTGCGGAGGTCGATTTGAAATTAACAGCGGCACGTTCGTGAGACGCTCGCCGAAAATGCTAGCGGCCTGATTGACCGCCTGCTTCCATTTCGCAGGCAGTATCTTTCATACTTTATTATGTCGCGCAAGGCATAAAGCCGCTATCGGTAAAAAGGCTCGACCTTGCCTTTTAGCTTGATCGTCATCGGATTGCCCTTGCGGTCACGCGCCTTGCCGGCCGCGACTTTGATCCAACCTTCGCTGATGCAATATTCCTCGACATTGGTGCGTTCCTTGTCATCGAGCTTAATGCCAACATCGTGCTCGAGGACAGGCGCATTGTAGTAAGGGCTGCGCGGATCGATCGCGAGACGGTCAGGAAATGGGGGAAGTTGTGTCATGTCGGTCATGGGCGGGAATTATCTACCATTCTGCTGCGTAAAACAATTTCCCAGCACTGGGTTGCTTTCCTGTCATGCTTTTCAATTTTCTGCCATCACGTCGTGGCGGGTGGATCGCGGAATCCAGCATTTCCCAATACCGATGACCAAGTCCGCAAAGGCCGGCCAATTGCACGTGATGTTGATACCGACCCCGTCCAGCGAGACCACTGCCGTTGGTCGTCCTTGCCATCAACCAATTACGGAAGGCTGATTCCGACCCAAAGCGGCCACAGCGCGCTTCAATTAACTGCTTTCATTAGTTACCTTTGGAGTGTCGCAACTTCTTCCGCAATTCGATCAAGCTGACCTAGCTCAGATTCAATGCCAGCCACAACCTGCCACTCCTCGGGAGCGCCTTGCAGCCCTCTCAACTCGACTTGAAATACTACCCCTCCGAGGGAGCTGCATGTCGCCGAGAGCTTCAAATCCCCTTCAAGGGACACCCAAGTCCGTATGCCTTGCCAAGGTTGCTGCTGTTCCCTAAGTGCTACGAAGAAGTCGATGAATGACGCGAGGTCTTCCGATTCCATCCAAATAGACGATGTCGCTGATATCGGAAAGCCCAATAGGTCGACTTTGAGATAGCCGCGTGTTCCTTTGCTGATCTGAAGTGTGCGGTCTGACGCTGATGAGCGGATGGTAAGCAAGTAGTAACCTCAACTGAAATTCTGAACCGGATGATCGTCTGCTATTGGCCGACTGTTGCACTAGCCGGAACGGGGAAAATCGACCCAGAGCGCACACGGCGATAGGCTACTCAAGCCCGGCATTGACCGACAAGCCAACTTGAGCATGAGGATTCGAATTTCCTAGATGGACGCTTAGGTACAATTCTGGGTTACTCGATCGAGCCACATCAAGTTCTGCTGCTGCATTTATTAAAAACTCTCCAACAACACGCAGTTCCTCCGGCGTTCCGCGAAAAACCACATCCATAAGCGTGACCGGAAAAATACATCCCTCGGCATCTGCCTCCTCCGGGAAGCCAACAATACGCATCTGAATCCTAAGTTAGTTAAACGTCTCCTGCTGGCCGTCAACGGCAGTTAGACTCGCTCAAGCGGTCGATATGGCGGGGGTGGAAGTTGGATTGTTATCAGGTCGCCTGGCCGCACCGTTCCGCTTTGCGATACTACAGACATCACTCCTGCTTTCCGTATAACGATGCCGTTTCGATCCCGGCTTACTACTTCTTTGAGCAGCCCTGGCATGTAGTTATCGATTTGGGCGCACGGATTTCTTAATCCAGTAATGCGAACCACTGCAGAAGTTCCAATACAGAGCAGCGAATCAACAGGCAATCCAAGCAAATCAATTCCTTCGGTCGTGATATTTTCTCCAAGTTCACCAGCCTTTATCGGATAACCGGATTGAACAAGTTCATTATGCAGTTCGCAATGGATTAGGTGCACTTGACGTAAGTTGGCTTGCGACGGGTCTTGTGCGACTCTAGACCGATGTTGAACAGTGGTTCCTGCATGTGCGTCTCCCTCCACGCCGTAGCCTTCTAGCAAAGAAATCTGAGGCATTTCCGTCTTGCTAAATAAATGTTCTTCGCTTGAGCTGACAGCAACTACTTTTCCACGTAAAGAGAAGTTTGCAAGTGCATCAATGTTAGGCATAACTATCTTTCTAGGCGGAATATCTGTCTAGACTGCCAGCAAAGTGTTGCACAATCAATAGCAGATTAGCGGCATATGAAAATGTCTGCTCCTGGCCGCCTGTTGCCGTAGCTGAACGGGAAAATTCGACCCGAAGCGGTCCTTCCTTCCCAACACGGGCAACCTAAAAACTAAGCATTAGAAGTGAAGCAGAAGTTCATCGCGCGCGATCTGGAGAGTATAATATTTCCAAAAATAAACTTATTTAACCGTATTGTTTGATTATCAAAATACAAAGCTCTGGACCATATTCGCTCGGACCAATGCGTGGAAAGCAGAAGTTCAAAATCAGACAATAGCATTCAGAACGGATTATTCTATAGGTATAAAGGGATGGTGGCGTGATATGTCTTCCTATTTGGATTATTTTTTATCGCGCTTGGACTTTTTAAGGAAATAATTTGAAGAATAGCCACCGAAATTTTTTAGAAGCGTTATTGATAGGAATGTCGATCGGGATAACTTGTACGATAATCTTCTTTATTATGTCCATGAGTGCCGCATTCTTAGTAACTGCAGATGGACAAGCCCCAACCTTCACCTATGTAATGATCAAGCTAAACGATATACCAGTTTCACTCTTAGGGCTTCCTAATCGAGGTACGGCAGCCCCTGCTTCGTTATTTTGGGGCGCCCTCATTGGAGGCATTACATTTTTCTTCAAAATCTTTAGGATTAAATTATAAATCTTTTTTAGAAAATCGTTATAAAGCTGCAAGAAGCTCATGCAGCAATATGGGAAACAGCCGTCGCGGTTCGTCTTGCCCGGCTAACGACGATTGACAATAGAACGGCTTGCTTAGCCTTAGGCGCGATCACTTGCTCATTCCCTCCATCACGCCAACTTCCCAGCCATCATTGGTCCATACTACGCGGTGCGCCGGATGGGTATCAAGAGGAATATCGCCTTTGCGGGCAAGATAGCCGTATGGTGTACCGGGCGTCAGGGCATCCTTGTGAAAGACGTATCGTCCGAAGCGGGCCACATCATATACGCCATCGTGAATGGTATAGACAGCTTCGCGCTGGAAATCGCGCGGCGGATACTGCGTGAAGACCAGGGTATAAACATAGGGCAACAGCATATTCGAGGAGATATGCACCTGCGCTACCGGCAGGCTTTTCGCCGCGCCGAACGCTTCCTCCAGCCCTGCATTGAAGTGCTCGCGTATCTCCCCTTCCTTGTAGTGTCTAAAGTAATGTCCTGCCGCCAGTCCACCTTCTGCCAGCAGCCACAGCAACAAGCACCCCCAGAGCAATCGCCCCGGCACGCGCGCAGTTAGGATACTGATTAGCCGTTCGGCGGCCCATGCTGCAAGCACGATGGCGGGGAGGTAGAAATGATTGAAGCGATTGACGTTTTGCACAAAGAGCGCGAGCAAAGGCAGCGCTGCAAGTGCCCAGCATAGGTATATGCTCAGCACTATTTGCTCCGATGATGGCCGCCCCTTTGCCCGCCGTACCCGCAGCAGCACATAGGCCGCCCCGCAAATACCCACAATCGCCAGTGGCCACGTGGGCAGCAGCAGCAGTGGATAACCCTGCATCTTATTGTAGGGCGTATGATCATCAAAACCGTTCGCGAAGAAGGCGAGATTGTGGCGCAGGGTGCTTAGCCAGCCGCCGCTCACCTGGCTCAGGCGTGTAGCGGGCAGCATGGGGGTGGAGAAGGGTAGTCGGTCGGTCCAGGCAAGATTGTGACCCAGCACCTGATTTTCGAGGAAGAAGATGGCAAAGGGTAACGCCAGCAGCGCTGCTGGCAACAAGGCCAACAGCCACATCCGCCCGCGCTGCCGGAACCGCTGCCAGTGCAGCACGAGCAACATCCCCGCCATCAGCGGGAGCACGAGGGCGGTGGTGCCGTAGCAGTATAGCGCCAGCGCAAAGGGCAGCAGCGAAGGCAGGATGTATCGACGCTTTCCGCTGATGAGCCCGCGAGATAAGAACACGCAGCCGAGTAGCATGAAGAAGGGCACTAGGTTGCACTCCAGCCCCCAGCGCGAAAGCATGAAGTGCCAGGGCACAATGGCTATGAGCAGCATCCCCAGGAGTGTCGTTCGCCGCCCCAGCGGTCGCAGGCCCCAACCCAGGAGCGGCACCGTGAGGAGGCCTAGGATAAGCGGCACAAGCCGCGCGGTGAACACCGACAATCCAAACCACCGCACGATGGGCGCGGAGAGATACGAGAGGAGCACGCTCTGCCCACTGCCCCAGCTCGGGAAGTAAGGCGGCAGCACATTGCCCCAGCGGTCGGCGCCGGTGAGGGCAAGGCAATAGGCTTCGTAGGCGCTGCTCGCCTCATCCTGATTGAAGCCAGGCGGGATGTGCGGATAATCGACGATGCGCAGCGCCGCGCCGCCCAGAATGATAAGGACAAACAGGGCGCGGAATGTGCCTCGCGATAAATAAGCCGGCCTGCTGGGCGCGGAGGATGCCATGGCAGAGTAAGGTCTCAACTTGGGTTTAACAACAATAAACACAGCGTCATTGCGAGGGCTTCGCCCAGCGCTGCGACGCAGCAATCCGTACATGTTAGAATAACATGTACGGATTGCTGCGTCGCAAAACTTCCTCGCAGTAACACTGCGTTTATTTTTTAAGGCTCCACGCCTATAGGATTTGGTCTTCCTCCTTAATCTGACCGTCTCACTAATCTCGCTTAAGCACCCCTAGTTTCGGATTGCTGATACGCCGTTGATGCGGATGCTCGTGACTATCAATCATGCCTTGGGACGCAGTGATTCGACTATCATGCCTAAAGCCGAAACAGGATTTTGGTCGGATTACCGCACTTTTTTACTTGCACGTTGCACATGCTTTGGTCGCTCGGATCCGCTTTCCTCCATAAATCGGTTCGTGTTTTTACGTGTATCAAGGAACACCTATTGGCCTGGTTCTGCCGAATCGCGATGCGCAAAATCACTCTTAAGGGACATACCTCTATTTCTGGAGCGACGATTTCTTGCCGGACCTACATGTCTTATCGGAGGACGGTTTCGGTAACTAGGACGTTCACGTCCGGCAGTGCCCTAAATGGGTCCAGGTGTGCCGAACCTGCGCCTCGATCTTTAATCAGGGTCCATGGCCTGTCCAGCGGCGTCCATGCATGATGGCCCGAGAATCCGAGCTTTAAAGAGTTGGCAAGCACAAATATTTCAGTAGCCTGTCCAATCATCTTCGCTTTGAGTGCAGCTTGGTCTACGTCCGCTTCGCATAGGCCGCGACCGGCTACAAGGCCCTCGGCACTGAGAAAAAGTTTGTCCGCGGTCATTCGGCCCAACGCCAGTTCTGCCAGGGGCCGAAAGTGCCCATGCTCATCTTCCTCATTCGCCGCCGATGACGGTGACGGCAATTTCTTCTTCGTCGGCGAACAAAGGCAAAACCATTAAGTTGTTGGTAATGACATGCAGGCCGTGCCTCCTCACTAGTTGCGTGGCGAGCGTTGCCGTCGTCGTCCCGGTATCCAGAATCAGCGTGTCGCCGTCCTTCACTATCGTTGCCGCCAGCCGTGCTATTGCCTCTATCTCTGCGCTCTCAGTGGCAACACGCTGATTGACTGCCAGACGAGGCAGATGCGCAGGCGACGGGGCGGCGCCGCCGTTACTCCGTTGCCGAGCCCTACACCGCAGTATGCAAGTCGTTTTTCAACAGTTTGATAAATTATTGAAACGGTGATCTCGGCTTATAGGGCGTCGCAATAATGTGCCGCTGCGACCTGAACGGGAGGTACGTTTGGATTTTTATCGAGACGGGCGAATGAAATTCATGAGTTGATAATTAAAGTCATCACCAAGGAAGCGGCCCTCTGTTTCTTTACGATTTCTGTCATATTCGTCAGGTTGATACTTCTTATAAAACAACAAAATTGGACTAACCAGACCTAAGTTTTTATACATAGGAAATGTTGAAATATTAGGAATTAAAGGTTTTATTATGTCGACATTTTCCCTTGCACTTTCGATCGCTCCTGTGCTTGCAGCAATTGCTACTCGTACACTAACGAGCATTTTCAAATAAAAGGGACTACTACGATCCTTTTCGGCCGTGTGGGTGCTCAATTTCTTTATTGGATCTTGAACGATTAAAGTGATGGCGGCGCATGCGCATGCGCTTGCGGCTTGCGGCTTGCGGCTTGCGGCTTGGAGCTTGCAGAAATAATCATCGATTTTGGCTTTGCTTTGATGGAATGCGACACGACTGCAAACCGAAAAAGCTCAGGTCGGTACTGTACCTAGACCGCGCATTGACGTCCGCTATGGAATGGTAAGCGGACGAAGCAGGTGCTGTGATGAATGACCGCTTGTGGCCGGTCAGCGCTCGTTTCGGTGACGGGATATCTGCCGGCCTACCGCTAAATTTCTGTCTGCTCGGCTATTTCGAGCGCGTCATCTACTTCGATTCCAAGGTAACGCACCGTGCTCACAAGCTTGGTATGGCCAAGCAGCAACTGAACGGCCCGAAGATTCTTCGTGCGGCGGTAGATTAGCGTTGCTTTCGTTCGCCGCATGGTGTGGGTACCATAAGAAGCAGCATCCAACCCGATCGAACGCACTCACGAGGCGACGATGCGCGCGTACTGCCGGGTGGACAAGTGAGGCGACTTCGCGACCCTGCTGGGAAACAGGCACTGGTTCGCTGCGAGATGAGCCTTTTCGATTCAGCTAGCTACTGACTGTCGCGTTTGCTCAGTAATCTCGAACTGGACTGGACGATGTGTCTTGCGCTGCATGACCACTGCGCGCGCAAAGATGCTTTTGCCCTGCGCGATATCACAGTCTCGCAGACTGACCAAGTCGCAGCCACGCAGCTTGCTATCGATGACAAGATTAAACAGCGCTAGATCTCGCACCTTGCCTGCAAGCCGCAGCCGAATGCGGATAGCCCAGATTTCTCTCAGCTTCAACGGCGCCTTCTGCCCAACCAAGCGGCCTTTCTTCCATCGCACAGAGATGATGGGGGTACCAGAATGGGATTTCATGAGATTCTCCTTTGAAAAAGGAGCCCCATTTTCTTCCTGCGAGGGGCGTTTGCCGACCCTGTCCGGACGTTGGTGCCGCGGTCAATTGAAGGTCTGCTTTCATCAGGAACCGGTCGATTACGGTTAGGACGCTAACTATTTCGTTCCTGATGGGTGGTGTGATAGCGGTGAACGACATCACGTACCGGTCAAACACTAATTTTGGCGTATTCTGTTAGTAGGGTGGCGCGTTCCGCATATAGTCGTCAGGGCATTATTCCTATACTCCTTACATGCAGTTTCGAAGTGCCAACTGTATGTTTAACCATCTCAAGGAGTTTGCAATGTTCAAACAAGTCGCCCTTATTACCGGCGGTGCCACCGGCATCGGTAAAGCTGTCGCTCTCAAGCTCGTCGCTCAAGGCGTTAACGTCGTCATGAGCGGTCGCCGAGCAGAAGTCGGCGCGGTTGCCTTGGCCGAAGTCTCAGCAGCCGCACGCGACGGTGCCCAAGTTCGCTTCGTCCAGAACGACGTCGCGGACGAAACTGCCGTCAAGACGATGATTGACGGAATCGTGGCCGAATTCGGCCGTCTCGACATGGCTGTCAACAATGCCGGCCTGTCCAACGAAACCGGCACGCTCCTGGAATCGAGCAGCGACAACTATCGCGCGATGGTTGACACCAACATCATGGGTGTCTACTTCAGCATGAAGCACGAACTCGCCCAAATGGTGAAGCAAGGCAATGGCGCCATCGTGAACCTTGCCTCCATCGCCGGGCTGAACGGCATCGCTTGGGCGGGGCCGTACAGTTCCACCAAGCACGCTGTCGTCGGCCTGACCAAGTCGTCCGCCCTCGACCATGCCACTCAAGGCATTCGCGTGAACGGTGTGGCTCCTGGCGCCATCAAGACAGACATCATTGCCGCCCAGCTCGAAGGCGGCGACCCGAACTACGACGAAACCAGCATATCTGCGATGCACCCTATGAATCGTCTGGGGCGGCCGGAAGAAGTAGCGAATGCCATCAGCTGGCTGCTCTCGGACGAGGCTAGCTTCGTCACCGGTCACATTCTCAACGTGGATGGCGGCTTCCAAGCCAAATAAACATAATGACCACCTCTGTTCCAGACAAAATGAAGGTACCTGGCGCGCTGTGGGAGGGCCTCAAGCGGGTTGAACTCGACCGTGCCGAGGTAGTCCGCCGCGCAGCACTGCCGCTCACTGTGCTGAAGGACGATACGCAGATTTCCACGGCACAGTTTTTCGCACTATTTCGCGCCATCGAAGCCGTTAGTCGAGACGCGACTATCGGGCTACGCATCGCATCCGGTCTGGATGGGGCTGTCATGCCCTTGGCTTTCGTCGCTGCTCAGCATGCTAGGGACTTCCGTGATGCGCTGAATCGGGTGGCCCGGTTCAAGCGTCTGTGCACGCCCGAGGATGTTGTACTCGTGGAGGATGGTGACCGCAGCGACATCGTTTTCCGCTGGCCACATGCTGCCCCTGATTCGATTCCATATTCCCTAGTCGATGCCACGATGGCGTCGCTCGTGGAGCTTGGCCGCAGAGGAACTTCAGAACGGTTGATACCAGTCGCGCTGGCGTTGGCCCGTCCTGAGGCATCGAGGTCCGCGCTCGAACGATATTTTGGCTGCCAAGTTAGGTTTAATGCCGCGAAAGACCGTATTAGTTTCCGGCGAGATGACCTCGACAAGCGATTCGTCACTTACAACAGGGACTTGTTGGAGGTTATTGCGCCAGAACTGGACCGGCGTCTTGAACACCATTTGATGTCGGGTTCTGTTGCTGAGCAGGCCCGCTGGGTACTGCGCCGGCGGTTGACGGCTGGTCGGCCGGACATTCGTTCGGTCGCAGCAGAACTGGCTATGAGCGAACGCTCCCTACAGCGGCACCTGACGGATGAAGGTGTCAGTTTCCAGGCCCTTGTGAGTGATACGAGACATCAGTTGGCACTTGAGCATTTGTCTGACGCTTCCTTGACGCTCATTGAAGTTGCCTACATGCTTGGCTACGAAGACAAGAATTCGTTCTTCCGAGCCTTCAGGCAGTGGGAGGAACAAACGCCATCGGAGTGGCGAGTCGCAAATCTAGCGAATCGCTCAATGAATGGGTAGGGTCGGTTACGATGAGAGTTCTTATTTTTGGAGCCACCGGCATGGTGGGTGGCGGCGTTCTGCGCGAGTGCCTACTTGCGGCTGACGTTGAACGAGTGGTTTCCATCGGTCGTTCGGCATTGCTGTTGGACCATCCAAAACTGGTTCAGGTGGTGCGTCCGAATTTTGCGACAGACACATCCGAAATTACGGATGATGACCTGCGCAACGTGGATGCCTGCTTTTTCTCCCTTGGGGTATCGGCATCGGGCCTCTCTGAGGAGAAATACACAGCGCTGACATACAGTCTTACGATGGCGGTGGCTAAGCGCCTTAGCCGCTTCAGCCCGCAGGCGAGTTTCGTTTATGTATCGGGCGCAGGGGCAGACAGCAGCGAACAAGGTTCAAGCATGTGGGCCAGGGTTCGGGGTAAGACGGAGAACGCACTGCTACGCATACCATTCAAGCATGTACATGTTTTGCGTCCGGCAGTTATTCAGCCCTTGAACAACGCAGTGTCCAAGACTGATTCCTATCGCATCTTCGATAAAGTCTTGAGCCCCTTGCTCACTCTTGGCCGGAAGCTGTTCCCGTCACATGTTCTAACCACCGAAGTTATCGGTCAGGCTATGCTCCAGATTGCACGCAGGGGAGCGCCGGTATCTGTGTTGAACGCAGCCGCCATCTATAAAGTTGCATGCTCATCAGTAGAAGCTAACTCAAAGAGATGACAGCAATCAGATAGCAATGGCTGCTTCCGAAATCACAACGGCCCTTTGCAGCCGACCGCTGTTGGGGTGGACGAGTTTCCGCTTTTGGCCGAACATGGCCCGATAGCGAACCGGAGCTATCGACCCTTTGCTGCCGTTCCTCTAGATTTGGCTGACGGCTGCTTTCATAACATTAGCAGAAGCTACCTGTGCCGGACGAGTAAAACGCATTCCTATAGTTTGGTTGGCACCTTCATCTACTCTTGATAACCTCTTTTATCAAAGTAAAACAGCCGCGAAGTCGGACTGGACCGTGGCGGCGTCATGGCAGGGACAAGTGAATGTGAAAGGGTAATGGAAACATAGGGAAGGCTAAGCTGCAGGCGAACTGGCCAACAAAAAAGCCCGCACGCGGCGGGCTCATCTGACTTACCGGGAAACGCTTATTTTTTGGCTGACTTGCGGCGCGCTGCTGTGAAAGCCAGCAGACCCAATCCTAGCATTGCAACCGTACCCGGTTCTGGCACTTGGGCCGTTACGTTAATGTTGTCAAAAGAATGATACGGGCTGGCTTGTGTCCACCTCACAGAGGTCACGTTGTCGAACGACGTACCGAAGTTAAAGGTTTGCAGGTTATTCGCCGAATTTGTCCTGAACTCAGTCGAGGTGGTGCTGCCGTTCAGTAAAGTTCCAGTAAAAGTCACCGTGACTTGATAGCCACCATCTAAGCTATCCAGACCGATACTATCGAGGGAAAAAAGGCCACCGCCGATTTTTGTTAAGACCGTGACACCATTTATATTATTGTTGAAAAAGCCAGTGTTTCCGTCGTAACCAACGCTGCCCGAGTGAATCGAAGCAAAACCGTTAGTACCAGTGGTATCGAGTTGAAAGCCGTCTTCCTCATAGTGCTTTCCTCGATTGACGTCGCCATTGTTGCCAGTTAAGGAATTGAAGTCCATGACAACCGCACTAGCGTTGAATCCGACAGTAGCGAGCAGAGCAGCGAGCAGAAAGCGTTTCATTTGATAATCCCTGAAAGTGATTGTTTGTTGTACAGGGATAGAGCAGTTTTCATGCCAACAGGAAAATGTTTATTATTATCAATGACTTAATGTTTCTACAAAGAAAATTAGTTGCTGCAGTGTAAAAGTTTCCGACATAACAACTTTCAGCAGCAGAAAGAAAGTTGATATGAGATGAAGAGCTAAGCGCAGATATCCTGTCCAAAGACCTAGTGCACATGGCGTCTCTCATTGAAAAAGCGGTGAGCATCGGGCAGTTTGTTTTGTGCAGTCAAAATTTCTAAGCTCGCGGCCAACGATTGGCCCTTTGGTAGGAAAGGCATCGCGCTGACTGCAGTTTGTATAAAAGCTGACGCTCACCGGTTTCATGCGACCGACTGAAAATGGCCGCATGCAGACAAAGGGCTACGCCAAGTTGTTCAAGACTCTAGTGACTCCCCGCTCGTGGCATGGGCAGCATATCACTCTGATTTGTATAGGGCGCTTGTTCAAACCTTTATTGGCGGGCAACAGGCAGGGACAGAATCTGAGTCGGCCGTTTCGGGTCGCGCCATTCCGATGAGGGGACGAATGCGACCGAGGCAATTCCGTTACTGCTTCCTTTCAGCGGTCTTCTGCCGAGGCTCAACAATGATGCGCCTGCCTTATGGCGTTGCCGGTACCCGTTCCCACGGACTGCGACATTGGGCGACGTAGGGATAGTACCGGCCCGAGTCGCGGCAGTAATACCAATACCCGCGCGGAGACGCCGACATGCCTGGCGCCGGGAGCGGAGGGAGCGGCTCTCCGGGGGCGAGCGCCAGGGGCGGCTGGTAAGGATCCGGGAAGGGATACACGGGCGCCGGATACCAGTACCATGCCGGCCCAACCGTCCACCACCAGCCCTGCCGTCCACCGTGCACGCCATGCACCCAGCGGCCCGAACGCCAGCGATGAATGTCATGGTCGTGGAAACGGTGTATATCCCCATGCCACTGCTGCCGCGCCGCGCCTCGCCGCGACCGTGATGGCGCTCCTGCGCCGGAGCGGGCAGGGCGACCGTTGCAAGCAGGAGAATGAAGCGGGATTCTTTCGCGCGAATCATCATGCACCTCTGGACCATAGGCAATTCCAGGAAGCTGAAAACGGCATCAACGATGATGATGTCCGCCGCCGCCCCGGTAACCAAAGTTCAAGCCGAATGAAACCGGCGGAGCGGCATAAACCGGGGCCGGCGGATAGTAGGAATACGGCGCTCCGCCGTAGACCGGCGGCGGACTATAGACGACGCAGCCGCCAAGCAAGGTCGACGCGGCGCCTGCCGCCAAAAGGATACGCACTGGGGTCTTCATGAGAGTTTTCTTTCCAGCACAATTATAGAAATCCTCTAGGGACGCGCGGGCGGTTTTACGCTTTCTTACAAACCCGGTTTCATCAACACGGAAGGATGGAATCAATGCCCTGCCATCCGCCGGAATTGGCGGTCAAAGGCGAGCGCTCGCCTTCACGACCTTGGGGGCTATTTGCGGGCCGCAGAGACGGCCGGCATTGAGAAGCTGTCCATGCACGTTTCCCTTACCCCGACACGGCCGCGAAATAGCGCTAACTGGTAAGGTCGCCGCATCGTCAGGCGGGGATGGCGATGCCGCCGTTCGTCATTCCCTGCCAAGGAAGCGGATGAGTTCGTCACCGATCCGCTCAGGCGCTTCCCGCTGCGGGAAATGGCCGATCCCGTCGCAAACGACGCGCTCGTAGCGCCCAGTGAAATAATGCGCGCGGCCGGCGGATGTTTCCGGTGGATTGACCCGGTCGTCTTTCCCGTGAAGGACCAGGGTATCGACATCCAGGACCGGGGCCGGATTCAATGCGGCTTCGGCGCCGTCATAGGCAGGGTCGCCTTCGGCATGGCCCCAGCGGTGCCGGTAGGAATGCAGGGTCACATCGGCCCAGTCCGCCTGGTCGAAGGCGGTGGCGGTTGCTGCAAACTCGTCCGGGTTATTCCATGGGCCAGGTGGCGACCAGGTATCCCACATGAATTTCGCGAATGCGCGGCCGTCGGTGCGCACCACCTGGTCGCCGCGCGGCGTGGCCATCAGCCAGTGGTACCAGTAGTTGCGCAGCATTTCCATCGATAGCGCCTGGTCCGGCTGGTTGGTCCCGTACCCCACAGAGAGCATCGCCAGGTGACTGGCGACGCCGGGACGCAGGCCGCAGGCGTTCGCGGCGGCACGCGCGCCCCAGTCGTGGCCGATGAGGGCAGGCTTGTCCAACTGGAGCGCATCGATGAAGTCCAGCAGGTCGCATCCAAGAGCGGCAAGCTGGCCCGAGCGGATTTTGCCCGGGTCGCGGAAAGTCGTTGGCGCGAACCCGCGGACCGCCGGCACAAGCACCCGCCAACCCGCGTCGGCCAGCCTGCCTGCCACCCCGTTCCAGGTGCGCGGACTATCCGGCCAGCCGTGGATGCAGATCGCGGTACGGTTGCCGCTTTCATTTCGCTCTCCATAGCCGATGCGCAGTGTCGGCGTATCGATGAATTTCATGGGGATCCCCCGGTTTTTCAACGGGCTTCGGGGGAAGTGCGGTCGCCCCATTACCGCCGGATGTTGTCAGGTTTCGACAGGCTGCTGCGCATGCAGGCGCGCAATCATGAAATCGGCGGCGTTGGTGATATGGCGCCGCGCAAGCTTTTCCGCCAGTTCGGAATTTCCGGCCATGATCGCGTCCAGGATCTCCACGTGCTGGTCCCATATGTTTCGCGGCCGTTCGTCGCGCATCAGCACTTCGCCCATCACGCGCTGCGTCTGCACCCAATTGGACTCCATCGCGGGCGCAATCAACGGGTTTTCCGAAAGCTGATAAATGAATTCATGAAATTTCATATCTGCCGCAATCATTCGCGTCACCGAACCGCTCAGCACCGCCTTGCGGCCGTTCTCGATCAGACCGGGCCCGATCTTCTTCGCCAGCGCTGCATTCCTTTCCGCTGCCTTGGCGCAGGCCAGCCCTTCCATGACGGCCCGAATATCGTACATATTCCGCACATGGTCGAGATCCATGGGCGCAACGATGAGTCCCCGCCCGGGGGCGTCATGCAGCACGCCCTGATTGCGCAACAGCAGCAGCGCCTGCTGCACCGGTTGCCGGGACACGCCGAGCAGCTGCGCAATCTGTTCCTGGATGATCCGGCTTCCCGGCGGGAGCTTGCCTTCGGCGATTTCAGAGAAAATGGCGGCGTAGACTTGTTCCACCAGCTTTGGAGAGGTTGCCAATTCCTTCATGAAAATACTTTCTTAAAATATCTATGCGAAAGATAGCATATGCGCGGCCCGGGCCAGCGTCAGCACAAGCTATCGTTTTTGGCGAACCGCATCGGACTCGACAGCGGCGCCAGTAAAGCCGCATCGCGGCGAACCGGCAAGCGCGCGTTGGCAACGATTATGGCCTTTCATACGATCCCCAATACGTTCGTCATCCCTTCGTCTTCCGTCGCGGCGCGCATGATTCGCCGGCAGGACACGCTCCCGAAACCGGCGCCGGATAATGCAGCTTGCGACCTGTCGATCCGCGCCGTCGCCGCCCCGTTTGCCGGTATGCCGCTTACTGCCGGCCGCTGCGCCGGTCCGGCGAACCTTCCCTGCCCTCCACCCAAGCGCGGAACGAATGCTCTCAACGAACCGCGGACTGGCAAGCCCATCGTCACACCTTCAAAGGGAACTGACCAGATGACCGCCGTCGACCGCGACGATGGCGCCGCTCATGTGACGGCCGGCCTCGCTTGCCAGCAGGAGCAGCGGGCCGTCGAGGTCTTCCGGCAGGCCAAAACGGCGCGTGGGAATGCGGGACCGCAGTTTTTCACCGGCCTGGCTGGCGAGGAAATCCCGGTTGAGGTCCGTCACAATGTAGCCGGGCAAAAGCCCATTTGCCCGGATGTCGTAGCGCGCCAGTTCGAGCGCCAGGGTCTTGGTTGCCTGCACCAGGGCCGCCTTGGAAATGGCATAGGGGGCCACGCCGCCCGCCACGCGCTGCCCGAGAATGGAGGCCACATTGACCAGGCTGCCGCCCTTGCCGGCGGCGACCATGCGCCTTGCTGCTTCCTGCGCGATCAGCCAGCTGCCTTTCAGGTTGGTGTCGACGACGCTGTCCCAGTCCTGCTCGGTCTGCTCGAGCAGCGCCTTCGTGATGGTGACGCCGGCATTGTTGACCACGATGTCCGGGCAGCCTGCGCGGGCGTCGATCTCGTCGAAGCAGCCGTGAACGGCGGCCGATTGCGTGACATCAAGGCCGACGGCCACCGCGTTCACGCCCAGCGCGCCAATCTCGTCAACCAGCGAAGCGAGCTTTTCGGCACGCCGCGCAGTGACGACGACATCGGCGCCGGCGCGGGCCAGTACCCGCGCGAAATGCCGTCCGAGTCCGCCGGAGGCGCCGGTGACCAGCGCCAGGCGGCCGTCGAGCCGGAAGATGGATTCAATCGCCCTGTCCATGATCGCTCCCGTTAAATCCAGTTCAGCAAAGTCGCCGGGCGGCAAGGGCGCCGGCGTTCCCGTTCACGATTGCCGCCACTGGCGCTCGGCATCATCCCACGCGGCCAGGGGCTGCAGGTCCGGCACCCAGGCCAGCCCCGATTTCGCGTCCGAGGAAGGCGCATCCGGCGTGACCAGCACATCGAGCAGGGCAGGCCGGTTCGCCAGCGCGCGGGCCATTGCCGCCGGGAGGTCTTCCGCGCGTTCGACCCGTTCGGCATGCATGCCAAAGGCCCGCGCCATGGCCGCGTGATCGGCGAATTGCAGCCGCGTGCCGACCACCTTCCCGTGGGTTTCCTGCTGGTCGCGCACTTCGATCGCCCAGGAACCATTATTGGCGACGACGATCAGCAGCGGCGCACGGTGGCGCACCGCCGTATCGATCTCCATTGCGTTGAAGCCAAACGCGCCATCGCCGGTGGCGACGACGACGGTCCGGTCCGGGCAGGCGAGGCTGGCGGCGATCCCGAACGGGGTGCCGATGCCGATGCAGCCCAGCGACCCGGGATCGAGATAGGTCGACGCCGGGAGGCCGACGCGCGCGAAGCTGAGAAAGTCCCCGCCATCGGCCACCACCACGGCGTCGTCAGGCAAGGCGTCGCGCATCACGGACAGCAGACGGTTCGGATGCATCAGGCCGTCGGCGCCGGGCGGCGCGGTGCGCATGGAATCGGCCAGTTTGCCGACCCGGCTAGAATGCCTGGCCTTGACCGCCTGCGCCCATTCCAGGTCCGTCGACGGTTTGCGGTCACCCGCCGCCTGCAGGATGGCTTCCAGCGCCGCCTCGGGAGTGGCCAGCAGCTCGACGGCGCCGCGGCGGTTGTCGCGCAGTTCGCCGGCGCAGTCTCCGATGCGCACGAAGCGCGCATCGCCGAAGACGGCGGGCGAGCCGTACGCCAGCTGGAAGTCCAGGCGGCGGCCAATGGTGATGATGAGATCCGCATCCCCCATCACCGAGCCGCGCATGGCTGCCACGACCGACGGATGATCGTCCGGCACCAGGCCGCGGCTTTCGCCCGTGTCGAGGTACAGCGCATGCAGCCGGTCGAGCAGGCGCACCAGCGATGGGCCTGCGGCTTTCGCGCCCCGCCCCGAGATCACCAGCGGCCGGCGCGCGGACCACATCAAGGCGACCGCCTCGTCGACCATGACCGGGTCGGGCAGCACGCGAACCGCGGGCCTGGCGGCGAAATACTCCGGCAGCTGCATTACCGGCGGCACGATCGCGCGCAGCGTGTCGACAGGGAAATCGAGATAGGCCGGGCCGGGTTCCCCGCATTCGCCGCGCGCGCGCGCGACGGCTTCACCCAGTTCCTGCAGCACGAGCTCGGGCTGGCGGACCGTGCGGGCATATCGCGTGAGCGGCCGCACGAAGTCCGTATGCGCCATATCCTGCAGCGCGCCGCGGTTTTCCTGCGGACGCGGCGGGGTCCCTGAAAGAATCAGCACGGGCGCCCGCGCCACGTGCGCATTGGCGATGCCTGTCATGGCGTTGGTGACGCCCGGGCCGGCCGTGACCAGCGCCACGCCGAGGCCGCCCGTGAGGTCCGCGTGGGCGTGCGCCATGTAGACGGCTGCGCGTTCGTCGCGGACGTCGACGATCTGGATGCCCTGTGCGTCCACCGCCATCCAGATGGGCATGATATGGCCTCCGCACAGCGCGAAGACGCGGTCGACGCCTTGCGCTTTCAGGAAGCGGGCGATCACGGCGGCGGCCGCATTTTGGGCGATCAGTTCTGCGTTCATGGTTTCCTCGTGTTGAAATGCCTGTGGTTCCTGCGCACGCCGTTCACGGCTTGCCGGCGCCGCCAGCTGCCTGCGGCAGCAGGCAGGTTGAAATGGATGGGAAGGCAGCCACGACGGCCAGGCCGACGAGCAGCGCCAGCACATAGGGCACGATGGGCCGGATTCCCTCGGAGGGGTTGACCCGCCCGATTGCGCAGGCGGCGTAGTAGCCGACGCCGAACGGCGGCGCGAATAGCCCGATGCCCATCGCGAGGACCACCACCATCGCGTAGTGGACGTCATTCACGCCCATCTGGGCCGCGATCGGGAACATCAGGGGCCCGAACAGGACGATGGCCGGTATACCTTCGAGCACGCTGCCAAGGACGATGAACATCACGATGGAGACTGCCAGGAAGGTTCCCGCGCCGCCCGGCAGCGCCGCCATCGCGGCCGCCAGGCTGTTGGAAAACCCGGACTGGGTCAGGGCCCAGGCCATCGCGGTCGCGGTGCCGATGATGAACAGGATCGCGCCGGACAGCGCGGCCGTTTCGACCAGAATCGGGACCAGGCGATGCCAGTTCATCTGGCGGTAGATCACGATCCCGACGATGAAGGTATACACGATGCCCAGCGTCGAGACCTCGCTTGCCGTGGCGACGCCTTCGACCACGGCGGCCCGGATGACGAAGGGCAGGGCAATCGCAGGAAGCGCGGTGACCAGGGCCAGGATGATTTCACGGCCGGTGGCCCGCCGGACGCCGGCCATGACTTCCTTCTTCGTGCGGAAAAACACGACGGCGCTCAGCGCGGCGGCCAGCACCAGCGCAGGCAGCATCCCGCCGCTGAACAGTGCGGCAATGGACACGCCCGTCACGGACCCGATCGTAATGAGCACCAGGCTGGGCGGGATGGTCTCGGTCTGCGCGCCCGTCGTCGCCAGCAGCGCAACCAGTTCTCCCGAGGTCATGCCGCGTTTGCGCATCTCGGGAAACAGCACCGGCGTGACCGCGGCCATGTCGGCCACCTTGGAGCCGGAGATGCCGGAGACGAGGTACATCGCGCCGATCAATACATAGGACAATCCGCCGCGCACATGGCCGAGCAGGCTGGCGAGAAAGGCGACCATGGCACGCGCCATCCCGGTCATCTCGATGAGCAGGCCGAGGAACACGAACAGCGGCACCGATATCAGGATGATGTGGGACATGCCTTCGTCCATCCGGCCGACGAGCACGGTGATGGGCAGGGTGGTCGTCAGCGTCAGGAATCCGAAGGTGGCCAGGCCGAATGCCACGGCTATCGGAATGCCGAGCAGGACCGTGATGCCCGACACGCCCACGAAGAAGATCACCAGGTTGAGGTTGCCAAGGTCCTGCAGCAGCGGCCTGGCGGCTGCAAAGACCGCGAAGAGGACCGCAACTGCCGCAACCGATGCCGATATGAGCCGCCAGTTGCCCGACTTGAACAGGCGGATCAAGCTCATCATCGCCATCAGCGCAAGCCCCACCGGCAAGGCCGCGGCGCGCCAGGCGTTCGAGAGTTCGAGCGCAGGCGTGACGATATGGATTTCCTCGGATGCATATTCATAGGCCGGGCCAAGCGCGAACACGAGGAAGGCCAGCGCCGCGGCAATGGCGACGGTATCGAGAAATGCCTGCCTGTCCGGCGAGGTCCTGGCGACCAGCGCGGTCATGCGCATGTGCTCGCCCCGCCGGAAGGCAACGACCGACCCCAGGCTGGCAAGCCAGAGGAACAGGATGGATGCCGCTTCGTCGGTCCACGGGAGCGGGGTGGACAGGTAGTAGCGGGCAATCACGCCTGCCAGCAGGATCAGGATCTCGCAGACGATCAGCAGCGCAGCGAGGTACTCCACCGTGGCGCCGAAGACCGCTTCGATGCGGCGTGCCCGCTGTGCCGTGACGGTTGCACCGAATGGCACCGCCCGGTCATGGCCGCCGTGAGTCGATGTGATGGTCATGATCGGCTCACGCGATGTCGCCGGCATATTTGCCCAGCAGCGTCCATGCTTCCTCGCCGAACTTCTCCTTTACCTGCGTGTAGAAATTCGTGGCGCGCAGCGCCTTTTGGAAGGGAGCGGAATCGACGGCATTAAATGTGAGTCCCTTGCTTTCCAGCTTTTTCTGCAGGTCGAGGTTGGCGCGCGCAATGTCCTCCCGCTGCTTCAGCGCGGCCGCATTGATGTGCTTGGCCAGGACCTGCTGCACGTCCTTCGGAATGGTTTTCCAGATCCGTCCATTTGCAATGAACCAGAAGCCGTCCCAGGAATGATTGGTCAGCGAGCAGTATTTCTGGACTTCATAAAACTTTGCCGATTCGATCAGGGCGAGCGGATTTTCCTGGCCATCGGCAACCTTGGTCTGAAGCGCCTGATACGCCTCGCTCAGCGGCAGGCTGACCGGCGCGGCGCCCAGCGCGCGGAACATCGACACCCACAGCGGCACCACCGGCACGCGGATCTTGAAGTTCTTCAGGTCATCGGGTGTGCGGATCGGACGCGTGCTGGACGTGATCTGGCGGTAACCGTTATCCCACACGGTGTCGAAGGGTACGAGATTCACCTTCTCGATGCTCTTCCTGATATGCCCGCCCAGGTCGCCGTCCATGGCTGCCCAGACACGGTCATAGGACGAAAAGGCGAAGCCGACGCCGGTAATGGCCGTGGCGGGGATCAGGGTGGACATGACGGTGCCGGGGAACGTGGCCAGCTCCAGCGCGCCGGACCGGATCTGGGACATCATGTCCGAGTCGCTCCCCAGCTGATTGTTCGGAAACAGCTGGATGGCGACCCGCCCGTTCGTCTCGGCGGCAATCGCTTCGATCGCCTCCTTGAGCCGCACATTGACCGAGTGCGTCATCGGCAGGTCCGTCCCCAGCTTGAGCTTGAACTGCGCTGCGCCTTGCCCCCACGACAATGGCGTTAACGATGCGATTCCCGCCGCGGCGCCGGCACGCAAAATCTGTCTGCGATGAAAGTCCATGATGTTTGTCTCCGTCGTTATGATTAATTTGCAAGCAGCACCGCAGGGGCGAGCCACGCCATCGCCCGGAGAGGAAAGGCCGGGTAATTCCGACCGCAACCTCATGCATTTGGAACTCTGAATTCAGAGTTCAATTTGATTCTCGTAGTGGTTCCGCTGCTTGTCAAGGCAAATATCGACAAAAAAAGTTTTGACGGCGTCCACAAATTCGGGATATAAGTTCACCGAACTCTGAATTCAGTATTCAGAAATAGGGCACGGCATGGCGCACGGGCCCGTCAGCGTTAACGCTAGTCAAGAACAGTATTCATGGAGACACGAATGAACCATTTACTGACGATTGCCGACGCCGTTGCCACGCATGCCCGACTCAGCCCGCACAAGGTAGGGCTGCAGGATTCAACGCGGGCACTGACCTTTAACGACTGGAACCGGCGTGCATGCCAGTTGGCAAACGGTCTGCTCGATCTGGGCCTCAACAAGGGCGACCGTGTGGCATTGCTGGCCTATAACTGTATCGAATGGGCGGAAATCTACATCGGGCTGGCGCGGGCCGGCCTGGTCGCAGTGCCGATCAATTTCCGGCTGACCGGCCCCGAAATTGCCTACATCATCGAGCACAGCGAGGCGTCGGCAGTGATCGTGCAGGACGCACTGATGGAAAGCGTCGCGTCCATCCGCAGCCAGCTCAAGCTGGCTGAACACGGCTATGTGCTGATAGGGCAGGAAACGCCGGGGTGGCTTGCCTACGAAACGCTGCTCGGCGCCGCCAGCAGCAATCCGCCCGCGGTGACGGTCACGCCTGAAGATCCCTTCGCGCTGATGTACACCTCCGGCACTACCGGCCGACCCAAGGGCGCCATACGCAGCCACGCGGGAAACGCGCTGCTGGCGTTTGCGACGGCGCTCGAGTTCGGGTTCGGCCGCGACGACCGCGGACTGATCGTCATGCCCATGTGCCATGCCAACTCGCTCTACTTCAGCCTGACGTTTATCTATCTCGGCGCCAGCATCATCATCGAGGACAGGAAGAGTTTCGATCCCGAACACCTGCTTGCGATGCTGTCCAGCGAGAAAGTCACGTTCACCTCGCTGGTGCCGACGCATTACATCATGATGCTCGGGCTGCCCGAGGCAGTCCTGAAAAAATACGACGTCAGTTCGGTGGAAAAACTGCTGGTTTCCTCCGCGCCGGCGCGGCGGGAAACCAAGCTGGCGATCATGAACCATTTTAAAAACTCCCGCCTTTTCGAGCTCTATGGGGCAACCGAACTGGGTTGGGTGACCATCTTGCGCCCGGAAGAGCAGCTCGAAAAACTTGGGTCGGTCGGGCGGGAATGGGCAGGCAGCGGGGCGATCAGGCTGCTCGATCCGACCGGCCGGGAAGTGCCGGACGGCGACGTCGGTGAACTGTATTCGCGTACGTCCTACGTCTACGATGGCTACTGGAAAAACCCGGAAAAGACCGCGGAGTCGTTTCACGGCGCGTGGTGTTCGGTCGGCGACCTGGCGCGCCGGGACGCCGATGGCTATATCCACCTGGTCGATCGCAAGAGCAACATGATCATCAGCGGCGGCGAAAACATTTATCCGTCTGAAGTGGAGAGCGCAGTCGGCGCGCATCCCGCCGTCAAGGATGTTGCGGTGTTCGGCATCCCGGACAGCAAATGGGGCGAGACGGTGCATGCCGCAGTCGTGCTGCATCCCGACCGGTCGGTGACGACGCAGGAACTGTCCGCGTGGTGCGCCGAACGGCTCGCACGTTTCAAGATCCCGCGTTCCTTCTCGTTCCTGCTGGACAAGGATATGCCGCGCACGGCCACCGGGAAGATTCTGCATCGCACCTTGCGGGACCGGTTTATCGAGGAGCGCCGGCAGGCATGAGTCGCCATGCGTGACTCGCAGTGCAGAGAGAGCACCGAGGTAGCGCGCGCAACGCCAGGAAGCTGGATAAGCGAGCGCGACTCGTCGTCTGGAGGGAATGACGTTGGGTTATGCCTACCTGCGTCGTTAAGACGCGTGATGCCGCAGCGGACCCGTTTCCTAGATCCACACCATCGCACGAATGCAATGCCAATATTTTCTTGACAAGAGATGTCGGAACGCTAAACTTAATGTATTCTGAATTCAGAATCCCGAATGCGACGCGAAACCGACGTGAAACGCGCTGATTCATTAAAGCAAGACTGAAAGCGGGCTTTCCAGAGGGTCCAGCCTTACCCGGCACCGCGAGCAATTAATCGCCGCCTGACGAACGGTCGGAAGAAACCGGAACGATCAGGGTGCTTGAACGGCTGCCTGCCGCCGCTACCTTTCGTTCAGGGTCGGCGGACGGCAAGTTTTTCTACTAATTAATAACGTGGAGACTATCTTGACTGATCGAAAAACGAAGACGGCTGCATTAAGCGACCTCGTCCCGGACACGGGTCTGGAACAGCGGCGCACTGTCCTGCGCGCAGCGGGAAGCCTCGCTGTCGCGTCGCTGAGCGGCGGCTTCATTCCCATCGCACTGGCGGAAGAGAATTCGAGTCGCCCGAAGGCCGGCCATCGGCTGGTTCTGGCGGATGAGGCCGACAAGCGCGTGCCCTTGCAGGTAAGCGACATCCCCCTGAATGGAAAGCCCGTGTTCGCTTTCCCTTACGACCTGGACAGTAAAACGGCCCAGGACGGGTCGCGGCTCAACAAGGTGGCGCTCGTCAAGGTGGACGCGGCATCCCTGAGCGACGACGCGAAAAAATTTGCGGTCGACGGCGTGCTGGCGTTTTCTTCCGTCTGCACGCACCAGGGGTGCGATGTCACGGAATTCGTGGCCAAGGAACATGCGCTGATGTGCTTCTGCCACTTCTCGAAATTCGATGTCCTGAAAAGCGGCGCCGTCGCAGCCGGGCCGGCGCCGCGGGACCTCCCGTATCTCCCGCTGAAAGTCGAAAAGAATCAACTGGTCGTTGCCGGCGGCTTTAGTTCGACACCCGGCGTGAAGAAGACCGGTTGACGGTCCAGTCAGGCGCCCAAAGGCGCACCTGGTCATGGACGTGCCGGAAGAGCTTGCGGTTTAAACGTTGCTGGAAAAATGGAAGGAAGGAGACATGATGAATAAAACACTCAGCAGTCTGGCGCTGGTTAACGCATTGATCGTGCCGCTCAGCGTGCATGCCGACGATCCCCCGAGCAGCAGCGGGCCGTTGAAGGCATACAGCAAGGTGACGGACGCCCGCCTCACCCAACCCGAGCCGCAAAACTGGCTGATGTATCGCGCCAATTACGCGTCCTGGGGCTACAGTCCGCTCAAGCAGATCACGACCGAGAACGTGAAGAACCTGAAGCTGGCATGGAGCTATTCGACCGGCATGACCGAAGGCCACCAGGCGCCGCCGGTCGTCAATAACGGGTACATGTACGTGACGACGCCCAATAACCAGGTCATTGCCTTCGAGGCGAAGTCGGGCAAGGAACTGTGGCGCTACAAAAAAACGATTCCGGAAGAGTTGCAGCAGCTGCATCCGACCAACCGCGGCGTTGCGCTGTACGGGGACAAGGTCTACATCGCCACCACCGACGCATTCGTCGTCGCTCTGGACGCGGTGACGGGGAAGGAAGTCTGGAAGACGGCGTCGGCGGACTGGAAGCAGGGTTACTACTCGACGCTGGCGCCCCTGGCGGCCGAGGGCAAGATCATGATCGGAGTCTCGGGCGGCGAATACGGCATTCGCGGTTTCGTTGCCGCCTTCGATGCCGAGACCGGAAAGGAAGTCTGGCGCCGCTACACGATCCCCGCGCCCGGCGAGAAAGGCTCGGAGACGTGGCCGAAGGACGACGCCTGGAAAACGGGCGGCGGGCCGGTGTGGGTCACCGGCAGCTATGACCCGGAGACCAAGGTTTCGTACTGGGGCGTCGGCAATGCGGCGTCCTGGATGCCGGATACCCGCAAGGGCGACAACCTGTTCTCGACGTCCGTGATCGGCATCGACATCCGGAGCGGCGAACTCAAGGGCTTCCACCAGTACCATCCGAATGACGCATGGGACTGGGATGAAGTTTCCGCACCGCTGCTGATCGATATCGAGCGCAAGGGGAAGAAGGTCAAGTCGCTGGTGCATGCCGGGCGGAACGGCTACCTGTGGTGGCTCGAGCGTTCGCCGAACAAGATCGACTTCGTCGACGCCTGGCCATTCGTGCTGCAGAACGTCTTCACGGGAATCGACAAGAAGACCGGCCGTCCAAGCTACGATCCGGCGCGCATCCCCCAGACCGGCAAGACCGTGAATTTCTGTCCGTCGCTCTGGGGCGGCAAGGACTGGCCGCCCGAAGCCTACAACCCGCAGACCGGCCTGCTCTACATCCCTGCCAATAACAACCTGTGCGCGGAAATCACCGGCATCCCGACCGGGAAGCACAAGCCGGGCGAACTGTACATCGGTGTGGGGCTGGACAACATCCTCACCCATGTGCGCCTGACTGACGAGTCCCGCAAACATATCGGCGAGGTGCAGGCATGGGACATGGCCACCGGCAAGAAAGTCTGGACGCAGACCTTCCCCGCGATGAACTGGGGTCCCCTGCTGACGACCGGCGGAAATCTGGTGTTCGGCGGCGGCACCAACGACCGGAAGTTCCGGGCCTTCGATGCCAGGAACGGCAAGGTGCTGTGGGAGTTCGCCGCCAACTCCGGCGTGATCGGCGTGCCGTCGACATTTGAAATCGACGGGGAGCAGTACATCGCCGTGCAGGCCGGATGGGGCGTCGACGCCCAGCGCATGCAGGGCGCGTTCGACGCGGTCATGCCGCAAAAGACGCCGGTACCACAGGGCGGCGTGATCCACGTGTTCAAGCTCTAGGCGTCGACACAGGATCCTTCAGTAGGAACGACGCCCCGCGCCATGTAGAACGGCATCGGGGCGTCGCCCGAGCACCTGTCCGCAAGACAAGCGCCTGCCAGAGGCGCACAAGAGGTTTATCCATTACCTGACCAAGGAGACATCATGAGTGCGGTTTACCAGAATTTCATCGATGGCCAGTTCGTCGATCAGAAGCACAGCGAAGAGATCGAGGTCCTCAATCCGGCGACCCATCAGCCGGTCGGATCGGTGCCGGAAAGCACGGACGACGAAGTCGACGCCGCCATTGCCGCGGCACGTGCGGCGCAGCGAAGCTGGGCCAAGCTCCCCGCGATCCAGCGCGCCGGCCATCTGCGCGCCATTTCAGCCAAGCTGCGCCAGCATGTGGACCGGCTGGCCCGGCTGATCACGTCCGAGCAGGGCAAGACCCTGGAGCTGGCGAAGGTGGAAGTCAACTTCACGGCCGACTACATCGACTACATGGCGGAATGGGGCCGGCGCATCGAAGGGGAAGTCATCACGAGCGACCGCGCGAACGAAACCATTTTCCTGCTGCGCAAGCCGCTGGGCGTCGTCGCCGGCATCCTTCCGTGGAACTTCCCCTTCTTCCTGGTGGCGCGGAAGATGGCCCCTGCGCTCATTACCGGCAACACCATCGTGATCAAACCGAGCGAAGAAACCCCGATGAACGCGTTCGAGTTTGCCAAGCTGGTCGCCGAAACCGATCTACCGAAGGGCGTCTTCAACCTTGTCAGCGGTAAAGGCGCATCGGTGGGAGCACGCCTGTCGGGCAGCAAGGATGTCAACATGGTGAGCTTCACCGGCAGTGTCGCGGTCGGCTCGCAGATCATGAAAGCGGCATCGCAGAACCTCACGCGCGTGAACCTGGAACTCGGCGGCAAGGCGCCTGCGATCGTGCTGGCGGATGCGAACCTGGATCTTGCCGCGAAGGCCATCTGGGACTCCCGGATCACCAACACCGGCCAGCTTTGCAACTGCGCCGAGCGTATCTACGTCCAGGCCAGCGTGGCGGACGCGCTGACGGAAAAGATCGCCGCCCATATGAAGGGCACGCGCTACGGCGATCCGCTGGCCGAATCCACGCTGCACATGGGACCGCTCATCAACCGCCAGGGCCTGATGAAGGTTGACGAACTCGTGCGCGGAGCGCTTGCCCAGGGAGCGGAACTGGTCACCGGCGGGCGGATTGCCGACCGGGAGAAGGGATACCACTATGAACCGACGGTCCTGGCAAACTGTGGGCATGGCATGAATATCATGCACCAGGAGGTGTTCGGCCCGGTCGTTCCGATCCAGAAGGTCGACAGCCTGGAGGAAGCCATCAGGTATGCGAACGACAGTGAATACGGGCTGACATCCTCGATCTTCACGTCCAACCTGAACCATGCAATGCAGGCGTGTAACGAGCTGGAATTTGGCGAGACCTACGTCAACCGGGAGCATTTCGAGGCCATGCAGGGCTTCCATGCCGGTCGACGGAAATCCGGCATCGGCGGCGCTGACGGCAAGCATGGTTTGTATGAGCACCTGGAAACGCAAGTGGTGTACATGAACCACGCTTAACCGGCGCCAAGCGGCGGTGCAGGCTGAGCCTGGCGACCGCCGCAATCGGAAGTGCAACGACGATGTTTTATCGGGTTGCACTTCCTCCCGATATTCGCCTTCCAAGTGCAAGGCTGGCCAGTTTTCATTTTCAGACGTCTCGAACACAGCGGATGTACAGCAGGTGTTCGACTGCCGCAATCTGCCGCCGTTCCTCATTTCCTCATTTCGTTGGGATCGCTGCTCCCGTACGCACGGGAACATAGCGCATCGCCCGCTTGCCCTGCCGCGGAAAGTCGTGCCGCTACCGCGCTGTCCGGAAACATTGAACAGCGCGGGGACACGTGACGCCAGCGCTACCAGGTAGCGAAAAAATCTGCTGGATGCGAAGGATTGCGGCTGCAATCGCTTCGTGGGGAAAGTCGCCTAAATGGTTTTTAGGAAGCCGATGCATCTTCACTATTCCATGGTCAGGACAGCGCGAGAATGCAGGCGGGTGGGGCCTTGTGGGCACGGGTAAATATTACGGCAGGCGGTTTGAAATAGGCTTCCGTTTTATAGCCTGAATTACCGTTATCGAAAAATAAAGCCCTGCAAAATAGCCAATTTCAGGATATTTTGTCTCTCCTTGTGTATGTTCATGGAATGGAAGGCGGAATATGAAAGAAAATGGCCTGGATGAAATCGACCGTAAGATCCTGCGGAACCTGAGCCGCGACGGGCGCATCAGCAATCAGAAGCTCGCCGCCATGGTGAACCTGTCGCCGACGCCGTGTTGGAACCGGGTGAAGGCGCTGGAGGAAGCCGGCTTCATCACCCAATATGTCGCGCTACTGGACCAGCGTGCCCTTGGCCTGCCGGACACCGTCATCATCGAAGTCACGCTCGAGCGGCATGACGACGAAATTTTCGAGCGTTTCGGCAATGCGCTGGCGACGCTGCCGGAGGTCATGGAGGCTTATCTCCTGACCGGCGAATACGATTACCTGATCAAGGTGGCAGTCTCCGGGACGGAAGGATACGAGCGGTTTCTAAGGCAGAAACTCTACAAGATTCCGGGTATTCGCCACAGCCGGTCCACCTTTGCGCTGCGCTGCCTGAAGCGTGTCCATTCCGTGGAGCCCTGACCCGGCCGCGGACCGCAAACGGTATCTGCCCCGCCATTGCGGTCGCCGGCGCATGAAGACCGCCGATTGCAGTAAGCCGCCCGCGTCATGACCTGGCCTTGCGAGACGGACCGCGTGCTGTCGTCCGGAAATTCGCCGCCTATCGATTCCTGGCTACCGGGGCCGGCCGGACTGCGCGACTGCCTGGAAATGCTGCAACAGTCCGTCCGCCACCTTATCCCAGGTATTCTCCAGCGCGTGTGCCCGTAGACGGTCCGGGTCCCAGGCCTGGTTCAATGCCACGCCGATGGCGTCAGCGAATGCCGCAGGCTCCCTGGTTCCAACCAGGATGCCCAGGTCCTGCCGGGGAATGATCTCCGGTACGCCCCAGGTACGATGGGCGACCACCGGCGTGCCGCAAGCCATCGCCTCTAGGACGACATTCGGCCAGCCTTCCTTCTCGCTGGCGAGGCAAAACACATCAGCCGCGGAGTACCAGGCATGCAGATCGGTGTTATGCACGGCCCCGGCCCAAACGACCGCGTCCGCAATTCCAAGTTCGGTCGCCAGCGCGCGAAGGTCGGCCTCGCAGTCGCCTTCTTCTCCCCCTTGCCCCACCACGATGAAACACAGGTCGGTATGTCCTGCGGTTCGCAGCAAGGCCAGGGCCTGCAACAGGATATCCACCCCTTTGCGTGGAACCAGGTGGGACACCGAGAGCATATAGCGGCTGGCGCCGTTCAAGCCGAGCGTCTTGCGGGCGTGTTCCTTGGGAGTGGGCCGAAAGCGTGCCGTATCCACGCCATTGGTGGAGGCAAATCCCTTCTCTGGCGGCGCGCCCAGCCGCACGGCTTCGTTGACCAGCGCCCTGGCGACGCCGAAGTAGCGCGCACTGTGGCGGAGGGCAAAAAGCACCTGGCGTATCCGCACTGGGAATCGCGGAAGATCGTTGATGTCATGGCCGCGCAAGGTCACGACGTAGGGCTTGCCAAGCATCCGGGACAACAGCGCGCCCGCAAATCCTTCCGGAAACCCCAGGTGGCAATCGAGCACATCGATACTGTCCTTGAGGCGATGGGCTGCGACGAACTTCCAGACCGCAACGGCCAGGAAAATACCGTCGAGCGGCTTGAGCACGCGCGGAAAGGAGAAGAACTTCGGGAAATAGGTTGGATAGGCATTCGCGTTTGTCTGCGACGTAATCCGGCTCCTGTTGGCATAGCGCGGGACGTATCCTTCCCCCGGGAACCAGGGGATCGGGGAGACGACAATCAAGTCCGCTTTCGCGGACAGTGCGTCCAGTCGCTGCTTGACGAACTGGGCATGCACCGGCATCCGCGGGTTGGGGAACATCGTTGAGATGGAGAGGATGCGCAAGCGGTCGGTCATAGACCCTTCATGATGTGGTACAGGAAGCGCCTGGCCTTCGCTTCCCAACTTTCGCTCTGGAGAAAGCGCTCAAGGCCCGGTTGTAGGCGGGCAGGGGTTTTGTACGGGCCTGCTTCCAACGTGGCGAGGGCCGACGCGACGACACGCGGAAAGTCCTCGGGAGCCGCCAATGTAAGGTAGTCGGCAAGCTGGACTGCCTCGGGCAGGGGCGAGGCGATGACGGGTTTGCCCGTGGCCAGGTATTCCTTGAGCTTGAGCGGATTGATGTTCCGGGTCGATTCGTCGACGACATAGGGAAGGACGCAGAGGTCGAAGTGAAAAACGTGACGCGGCAGGTCCGCATAGGGCACGTTGCCCAGGAAATGGAGATTGGATACATCACGGAATTCGCCCGGGGCCCGATCCACGACCGGGCCGAGAACGACGAAGGTCGCCTGCGGGGACAGCCGGGCGGCGGCCTTCAGCGCTTGTCCGTCGACACGCTGGTCGAACACGCCGAACATGCCCACCAGCGGATGCGGCAAGGCGGCCAGCGGACTGGAGCAATCGGGAGCAGCGCGAGAAAAGTGCGCCAGGTCCACGCCATGGGTCAGCAGGGTCGAGGCGCCAACGAACGCGGAGCGTGTTTCAAGAATAGCCGTAGAAGTAGCGATCATCAGATCGCAGGCATCCAGCGTTTCTTGCTCCAGGCGCCGCATGGCTTCACCGTTAATGCCGTGCCAATGCGTGAAATCGTCCACACAGTAATAGACCTTGCGCTTGAAGGCGGGGTCGCGAAAGAGACCGGGAACGGTAGGCGACGTACTCACCAGGATCGGATGTTTGTCCGGGGCCAGATGACGAAGCGCCTTGTGCACAGCGCGCGAAAGAAGGCGCTGATTGAGCGCCAGTGTCGTCGCTCCCTCGCATGAAGGCAACATGGGCGGGCTGAGAACATGGGGAAGCGGCGCGTCCTCCAAAAGCGTCCCGGAAAGGCCGTGCGCGCTTTGCATCACCGAGTGTCCTGCCGGCATCCCGTCAGGCGCGACGCGTGGACGAATCCAGGTGCGGAGTATCTGCGCAGCCCTTCCAATGTCGTATTGGGTGAAACGGGGCATGCGATGCCCGATCGTATTTACCCAGATCACTTGTGCCTGCGGAATGATCCTGCGGAACAAATGCTGGCAACTCGACGGGTGACGCCCCCAGTCATCCGCAAATACCACAAACACGTGCTGAGATAGTTGATCTTCAGAAACTAGCATACCGGCCGGTTACCCATCAGGACGCGTTGTGACAAGGGAAGGAACAAATACCGTTAGAAGGTTATCATCAAAACGGCGTCTGCACTTGCATTAAAGACAAGCAAAAAGAAACGGCGCTCTATGCCGTTAGCAGATATCTTCCCGAGCGCTGGCGAGGTTCGTCGACCGACTTCGCGTTAACTCGACGCGAAGCGTGACTGAAACCCGGACGCCAGCTTATGGATCTCGGCGGTCAATGGGTGTCCCATCAGTCGGAGCGACAGATACCAGAGGCAGGCGAGTGGCAGGGCTGAAAGGAGAAGTACGGCGGCCGGTGGAACGGAGGCGGGGAGAACCACTTTCAGCAAAGCCGCGCCCGCCATGCACATGATTGCAACTGCGGCGCTGGGCCATAAAGCGACCAGCATCGCGCCAAATCGGTAATGGAAGTAGATGCGCTGCTGGATGATGACCACCGGCGTCGCAACGAGAGTCGCGGCGCAAATCACCCACGAGAAACTCCGGATACTGCCGTCGAATAGCGCAAGAGCAAAGGCAATGCGTGAAAGAAGCGTGACGGCAGTCGGGAGCGCGGCCAGGTATGGCCTGCCAATGGCGGTCATGGCTGCAGGATAGTAGTTAAAGATTGTCCCGATTGCGCAGCTGACCAGCAATCCATCCATGGCAGGTACCGAAGGCAACCATTTTTCGCCATACAGCACCGTAATGATTTCTGTGGCGAAAATATAGGTCAATGCCAATGCGGGCCATGCAATGCCAAGCAGGAGAGCCGTTGCCCTGCTCAGTAGTGCGCCGACCGGTTCCCCACGATGGTGAGCCTGCGCAATGTAAGACACCGACCCATAGTTTGCAGTACTCCCGGCGATATGAAAAAAGATGGTAACGGTTGAATTGGCCCGACTGAAAAGACCGACCAGCCTGGCATTTCCGAGTTTCCCCAAGAGAATATCGGGAAGCGAATTGTTGACCGAATCCAGGCAATTCGTCAGCAGCGAACTTAATCCGAAATGCACGACCTCGCGCCAGTGCCTGAACGAAGGCAGCCAGGGAAGGTATTTCGGGCGAAGTGGAATATAGGCAAGGCAACAGGCAATGATATTGGCGAGATTCCCCCACGCCATGCTCATCGTGCCAAACCCCATGACGGCAAGGCTGACACAGGTGACTGCCGAGGCTGCCGTACTCACTGCCGTCACCCACGCCTGTTTGCCGGCAGCAAACTCCCGGGTGAGCAGGGAATGGGTAATGGCGCCAAAGGGAATGAACGCGAAGCAAATGGCCAGCACCTTCATCACTGGAATCATTTGAGGCTCATTGAACCACCTGCCGAACCAATCGCTTCCGGCATACATGGCTGCAGCAATCAGCCACGACGTCGTGAAGAGCACCCCGGTCGCGGCGCGCAGCTTTTCCGGCGTCAGGTCCTTCTCCCTCTGGAGATAACTTCCCACGCCGAATCCCTGGAAAATATGGGCGATATTGACGAACACGATGGTCATCGAGTACACGCCGATGTCGCTCGGACTGAGCAGCCGTGCCAGAAACAGGCTGACCGCGAACTGGACCATCGTGTCGCCGGTCGAGGCAAAAAAGTTAATGAAGAGGGAACGCCGGATGCTGGCCATAAATACGTAAATTTTTTACATTCGTCTATTCGATTCGATAACCCGATGCTGCAGGAATGGCCTTTTCTCGAAAGAGCTAACAGTGCGCGACGGCAGGTAGCCAAGGACTAGGAGTATAAGGGCAAGGGTAACTTGTGGGCCGACTACGAGACGGCCTCGGTTGCCAGTCGAATGCGCAGATAGCCGGTGGTCAATAGACCGGGTTGCGCCAGGGTCGCGACGACGAGCTTTACTTCATGGGATGGATAAGCAGGGGCGGCAGCATTTCAACGACCTGTGGAACCGATACGTCTGCAATTGTGCGACTTCGCCTGTCGAGTTATCGCAAGGCGCTTGGGACACGAGCGGAGGCAAGGCACGCGTCTTCGGAGTGCTTCCAGTTAGCAGGCCCAGTGAGACCCAAGCGCCATGCATAAAGGCTAGCGCTGGTATTGATGCTATGGGAACGGGCCGCTTGCGCTCGTCTACCCAAATCGTCCCGTCGGAAAAATGCCAGTCGAAATACCTCGGTGCGCGCTCTCCTTTGCCTGCTAAGCCCATGCCGACCTCCACGAACCCGGAAAAGACCCGATTTTTGCTGCAAGGCGCGTTAAGGAATCACTAGACATACCCAAAACGGCTGCCTATACTGTTTTCACAAAACAGACATGATGTCTAAAATGGAGAAGACGATGCGAAACGGTTTGGGTGTGTGTGGTACGTTCGCGCTGGTTCTGGGACCGGCCCTGTTGAATCTTTCATCTGCGGCGGCGCAGGAGGCAGGCGTTCCCAAAATGATAAAGATCGTCGTTCCCTTTTCTGCCGGCGGGAGCAACGATCTGTTTGCGCGCGCCGTCGCGCAGAAACTCGGGGCAAGGCTCGGCACGAATGTCATCGTTGACAACCGTCCTGGCGCCGGCGGAACAATCGGGACGGAAGCGGTGGCGCGTGCGGATGCGGACGGGGCAACGTTGCTGCTGACATCGACATCATTTGCGACCAACGCTGCCGTGCAGGCCAAACTGCCGTACGACCCCGTCAAGTCTTTCGCGCCCGTTGCGCTCGTAGCCAAGGGCGCGATGGTGCTTGTCGTCGGCAACAACACGCCGTACAAGTCGTTCGGCGATTTGATGAAGGTCGCAAAAGACGGCAAGAATACATTGAACTATGGATCGGCCGGCCCGGGTTCGATCGGCCAGATGAGCACGGAGCTGCTCAACTCGGTCGCTAAAACGACCTCGCTGCATGTCCCTTACAAGGGCATCAGCAATGCGGTGACCGATATGATCGGCGGCAATATCGACTTCATGATTACCACGTTTGCTTCAGTGGGAGGCCAACTGAAGGCCGGGCAGATTCGACCGGTCGCGGTGACGTCGCAGCAGCAATCAAAATTCCTGCCCAACGTGCCCCCGATCGCGGACACGGTGCCTGGCTATCAGGTCGATGTCTGGTGGGCCATGTTTGCACCGGCAAAGACTCCATCGCCGATGATCGCGAAGCTCAATGCGGCAGTTCGCGAAGTGAGCGTCCAGCCGGACATGATCACGCTGTTTGCCCAGGAAGGCGCCGAACCGACGGCGCTGACACCCGAACAGACCGGCGCCTACGTAGGAGAAGAAGTGGATAAGTGGAAGAAACTTGCTCGAGAGCGCAATATCACCGTGAACTAAAAATCGCAGTGCTCATGTCGGTATTCGTACGCCGGCCAGCTTCTCGAACGGCGGGGAGAAGATCGCAGGATTTCCTCCCAGGTCGGCTGTGAGCTTGCGCCCAGCTTCCATCACAAAAGGGAGGCACGTATCGAAGGCCTTCTTGTTAAAGCGAAACAGGGGAATGCCAAGCGACACGGAGCCGACAAGCTGCTGCCGGACGGAGAAGACCGGGCAGGCGATGGCGCCCGTCTCGAAATCCCGCTCGCCGAGCGAGACCGCGTAACCGGCGGTGCGTATCCTGTTGAAGTTTTCTCCAGGCTGCCCTGAAAACGCCAGCAGCACCTTGCCGGCAGCGCCCCTGTCGAGAGGAACCCGCTCCCCCTCACGCAAGTTCATGCGCACGCTGCGGACATGATGGAGGCGGTGCAGGCAGACACGCTCGTCGCCCTCCCTGACGTATAACGCAGCCGTTTCCTCCGTTTGCCTAACCAGTTCGCGCAGCACCGGGAGCACGTACTCCTGCAGCCGGAATGATTCCTGGTACAGCATCCCGAGGAAAAACGGCGTCGGGCCCAGCATGTACCGTCCATCAGCGAGCCGCTTCAGATAGCCGAAATGTTCGAGCGACTCGCAAAGCCGCAGGATCGTACTGTGATACAGCCCCGTCGCATTCATTAATTCGGTCAGCGTCATGCCGTCGATGCTTTGTTCGAATGCCTGGAGGATGGTCAGGGCGCGGTTGACTGCTGCAACGCCTGGTTCCGCTTCGGCGGTGGCGTCAGATGTTTTGGATGATTTCGCTTGCGAGTGTTTCATTGTGCAGAGTTCGGGGGAATGTCATTAAAACAGGAGCCTGAGGATGAAGGAAAACAGCCGTCGATGCAACCGCTTGTGAAACATCACGCCCGCAAAATAGCCGTTTTCTATAATAGACATGATGTCTATTTTTAGTTAGACTGTATCGCGTGGTTTGATTAAGGCGGCATACCGCAAGCGGTGACGCCGGGACGAACCATCCCGTTCACAGGGCATCCGTACCTGCGAACGACTTTGGAGACACTGATGACAATGCTGCATAAAAAAGAGTACACCCCGGATGCCCGCGGCCCACTGCACGGCATACGGGTCGTAGATCTGTCGCGCCTGGTGGCCGGCAACATGCTTACGCTGCAGCTTGCGGATTTCGGTGCGGATGTCATCAAGATCGAGCCGCTGAAAGGCGACACCTTGCGTGCGTTCCGGACCAACGGCCTGGAGACGTTCTGGAAAGCCTACGCGCGTAACAAGAAGAGCGTTTGCCTTGACTTTCGTCGAGCTGAAGGAATCGAGCTGGTCCTGCAACTGGCGGCGCAGGCTGACGTGCTGGTGGAAAGCTTCCGTCCGGGCGTTATGGAAGAGATGGGCCTGGGGCCGGACGTCCTCTTGCGGCTGAATCCAGGGCTGGTGATTGCCCGCATTTCCGGTTGGGGCCAGACCGGCCCTTACCGGCACAAGCCCGGCTTCGGCACGCTGGTGGAAGGGTACTCCGGCTTTGCCGCAATGAACGGCTTTGCCGACCGCGAGCCGGTGCTGCCGCCGATGTTCCTTGGCGATATGGCTACCGGCCTCTATGGCGCAAGTGCGGTGATGACGGCGCTCTGGAATGTCAGGGTCAACCATGGGGACGGCCAGGTCATCGACCTTTCGCTGTTCGAGCCAACGCTGTCCATACTCGGACCGCATGCCGCCAACTTCAAGTTGACGGGCACGGTCAAGGCGCGCACGGGCAGCCGGTCGAGCACCACCGCGCCACGAAACGCCTACCAGACGCTGGACAAGAAATGGCTATGCTTGTCGACTTCGACCCAGACGATGGCGGAACGGCTGTTCGCCGCCATCGGGCGCGCTGATATGAACAGCGACCAGCGGTTCAGCTCCAACGCTGCCCGCCTTGCGCATCTCGAGGAGGTCGAGCTCGTCGTACAGAATTTCATTTCGCAAAAAACACTGGCAGAAAATCTATCCCTGTTCGACCGGGCCGGCGTGACCATCGGCCCGATCTACGATGCCGCGCAGCTTGTCGACGACCCCTATGTCATCGAGCGTGAAAGCATCGTGGAAATCGAGGATGACGAGCTTGGCCTGATGCCGGTGCATAACATCGTCCCCCGACTGCAGGGCACGCCTGGCAGTTTTCGCATGGCGGCGCCGGTAATGGGGCAGCACAGCGCCGAGTTGCTGGAGCCTTTGCTCGGGTCGGCAAGCTATCGAAGACTGGTAGGCGAGGGCGTGATTGTCGAGGGCAGCCTGGCGACGTCTGCCGCGGCAAGCAGCACGGCCGCCGAAACCTAGGGCAGGGCCACAATCTGCGTGTTCGAAGCATCGCGCAGGCATCTATCTAGCGGTTAACTACATTGGAGAAAATGATGAATCAGTTAGGCCAACCGATCAAATCGCGTGGTGTCTGGAAAGGTCCCGAGATCGACTGGAAAGAAGAAGGCCTCCATATACTCTCTGCCGAAGAACTCGGGGAAATCGATCGTGCGCTGCAGCACCTGCTTTCCCTCGGCGAAGTCGATTTCCCACAGATCACCGTCGAAACATTTCCACTCGACGGCGTCGGCAAATTGATGGCGTCGCTGCCCGACCGCCTGCGCAATGGACGGGGCTTCCTGATGCTGCGTGGATTGCCGCGGGAAAAATATTCTGACGATGACATGACCCGGATCTACTTCGGTCTGGGCGCCTACATCGGCAAGCCGATGGTGCAGTCCTATCTGGGAGACATCCTTGGTCACGTGGTTGACGTCAGCGACCTGGAGCCGAAATCCCGCGGCTACCGCAAGGGCGGAGGACAACTGATGCACACGGATTCATGCGACATCATCGGCCTGATGTGCCTGCGCACCGCCATCGCCGGTGGAGAAAGCCGAATTTCGAGCGCGCTGGCCATTCACAACCACCTGGCGGAACATCGTCCCGACCTGCTTGCGGTGCTTCGCGAGGGGCTGTACCTGAAGCGCACCGATGAAGACGGCCGGCGCGCCACGAAGACTTACAGCAGCGAACGGGTGCCGTTTTTCCATGAAGACGATGGCGAGATCACCTGCTATCTGCCGACCGGCTATGCGCGGCTCGCGGAGAAAAGTGGGCAGCGGCCTTTTACGCCGCTCGAGTCCGAGGCCTTGCTCACCGTGCGCAAGATTGCGGCATCGCCCGAATTCTTTCTCGACATGGGATTTAAGGACGGCGACATCCAGTTTCTCAACAATCGCATCATGGTTCACGGCCGGACCGACTACCAGGACGAGAAAGAGCTGTCCAAGCGACGTCATCTGCTGCGGCTATGGCTTTCCGTTTCTTCGTGGCCGGATATGCCGGAGAGCCAGGTGTTCCACACGCCGGAGGATCACCGCCTGTGGGCGCAATATCGCAAGCCCTTTGCCGAACTGCCGTCGGTGCACGACCGTAACCTGCTGGAGCCAAACGCTGAAAAGCGGATGGTGGATTGATGCAGGACGCATGCATGCGAGTTGGACGGCATACCGGTCCCGAAGGTCTACGCGGCTGCCGGTCTGACACCATGCTTTGCAACCACAGCCGATTGCAAAGCGAGGTTCATCATGCATGACGCCAAGCCGCGTGCCATCATCATGCGCACCAAGCTGTTCGTGCCGGGGTCCCGGCCGGAACTTTTTGAGAAAGCGCTGCAAAGCGGCGCCGACGCAATCTCGATCGACCTGGAAGACGCCGTCACGGATGACTGCAAGGATTAGGCGCGCATGCTGACAGCGGCGTTCCTGGACCGGCAAGCTGCCCTGCCTGGCTCTGCCGCGATGGTCGTGGTGCGGGTGAACGGCCTGTCGACCGCGCATTTCAGCGCCGATGCGGAAGCCGTCGTCCGGCCCGGTCTGGCAGTGCTCAACCTGCCGAAGGTCGAGTCCGCCAGCGAGGTGCGCACCGTCAGCGAGCTGCTTGCCCGGCTCGAGCACGACCGCGGCCTTGCCCAGCCTATCCGCATCCTGGCGAATATCGAGTCTCCACGCGGCTTGCGACTGGCCGCCGACATCGCCGCGGCCAGTCGCCGCATCATCGGCCTGCAGCTTGGATTCGGCGATCTGTTCGAGCCACTTGGCATCGACCGCGACGATCTGGCTGCCGTCAGGCAGGTACAGTTGGCCGTGCGTCTGGCCGCCGGGGAAGCCGGCGTCGATGCCTACGACGGCGCTTTCGCGGCCGTTCGGGACATCGACGGCTTTCGGATCGAGGCCGAGCATGCGCGCAGGCTCGGCTTCAAGGGGAAGAGCTGCATCCATCCGACCCAGGTCGCCGTCGCCAATGCGGCATTCAGTCCGCGCGAGCATGAAATCGCATTTGCCGAACGTGTCGTCGCAGCCTGGAACGAGGCTTCGTCAGCGGGGCGCGGCGCGATCGTAGTCGATGGCAAGATGATCGACCGTCCATTTGCAGACCGGGCGCAGGCGGTGCTTGCATTGACGAAGCGAATTGCGCGCAGCAGGTAGCCGGGCGGCGCAGCGCCTTGTTGGCGCATAGTGCCCGGCACCCCGTCAGCATGGCCGTTGCTACCAGTCGCAGCGCACCTCCCTGGATTGTGGCGGAGGGTCTTGCCTGTGACGCTGCGACATGAGGCGCCACGGTCTGCGACGGCATCGGAATGCTGGGCGCCGACAGTTAAAAGTCATAGCCCGCATACAGCATGCCGAAGATCGCGACCAGGATGGCAATCGGCATCAGGGCCAGGGCAGGACGCAGCCATCGCGGCACCGGCTTGCCCAGCCTGCCGCCGTTATGGCGTTCCGCCCAGGCCTGGGCATGCATGAATGCGTAACGCCACGCGTCCAGCGACGCAAGAACGCCCGGGATCCCGGTCCAGCAAAACGCAAGGGACAGCAGGCCGAGGTATGGCCGGCGCAGATAGAAGTGATGCAGGCCGAGGTCGCCGAGCAGTGCCGCCAGCAGTACGGCACGGGTCTGATCCCGGTAAGCGCGAGCCACGGCAGTCGGTTTGTCCAGATAGATATCCTCGCTCATATCACGCCCGGCTGCGCCGATAATCCGGTCGGCGCGGCAAGCCGCGGTGCGACGTACCGCTCTTCATGCCGGTGCGCCGGCATGGTAGCGGACCGGTTCGTGCAACGCGGCAGGTAAGCAAATAACCGGAGTATAAGGGCAAGGGGCTGAATCGCAGGACGGCTAACCAAAGCGGCTGCAATTGACGGTCGAACACTCATCAATTTCGTGTTCGATGGGCGCGGCTGCGCCAAGGTTGTAGCGGAAGGAAGATCTTCACGGAATGGACACGCAGGGCCTGCAGCGCTTCGCCGGTCCAGGCAACTGATGCGGCTTTCATTACCCGCCATGCCTGTCGGATAACTACAGTGGATTCATCATGGCACAGCAGGTAGGGCTCCGGCCTCCAGAGTGCCTGCCAACGCCCGCCCGGCCTGCTTCGAGGGCTTCAAGAAGAGGTGGACGCCGGCGTGGTCCATCGGGAACAGGCCGTTCGCTCTCGCCTGCCTGGGCTGCCTCCTCAAACACCTTGTAGCCAGGATACCCCGGTGTGCGCGCCTTTCCTTCGCATCCTCCGACCATGCCAACCGCCATGAACACGGAAAAGACGCGATTTTTGCCGCACGCAGCACAAGGGCAAGGGCTCGCCTATAAGGTCAGGATGGACCGGGCGATCTGGCTTGCCGAACTGGCGGCCGGCGACATCGCCCAACGATCGCGCCGTTCATCGCCGAAGCGGATCATCCCCGTGTGCTGCGACAGTTCGGCATCGGCTGCCGGATCGACGTCATAGAAGCCCAGCCGGCGCCGGATCAGGTCCATCTCGGCCGGGTTCCCGGTCAGGAAAGTCCATCCCGGCCCGATATCGTATTGTTTGACATAGTCGCGCAGGGCCGCAGGCGTATCGAATTCCGGGCGCAGCGTCAGCGAGTACATGAATATGTCCCGGCCGACGCGGCCGCCGAGTTTCTGCTGCACCTGGATCAGGTTGGCCGTGGTGGCCGGGCACACGCCGGTACACACCGCGTACATCATGTTGAAGATCACTGTCCTTCCGCGCACGAGGTCGTCGTAGAAACGCACCGTGCGGCCGTCATGCGTCTGGAGGAGCGCATTCGGGAAGTAGCCCTCGCGCGGACCGGCCTTGCGCGCCGCCGGCACCGCCGCGGATAACGAGGGAAGGGTGGCCAGGGACAAGGCGCCCTTGAGGAAATGGCGCTTGGATGGAACCGTCGGGTTTATGCTGTCGTTCATGGCTTGTCTCGCATGGGAAGTGAGGGTAAAGGGCATCCGCTGCGGCTCAAGGCACGACATCCCAGCGCACCATCATTGCGTGGTCCTCATGGACGGTGTTATGGCAATGCATGATGTATTTGCCGACGAAGTCGGTGAAGCGCAAATAGATACGTATTTCCTCGCCTTCGCCGAGCGGATACACATCCTTGCGGCCGCGTTCGTGCTCGGGCGGCTGCCTGCCATTGCGGGACAGGATGCGGCCTTCGGTCGCATGGATATGGATCGGGTGCCACCAGCCGCCCTTGCCCTTCAATACCCAGATTTCGGCGGTGCCGCGCTTGATGATGGCTGCCGGCTTGGTCACGTCGAATAGTTGCCCGTTAACCGACCAGGTACTGTTATTGCGATCGAATTCCCACACCCGCGTCCTGACCGCGTCTTTCGGGTCGAATGGCGGCTGTTCACGCAGCAAGGGTGGAACCTGGCTGACGTCCTCGGTCGGCGGGTTGCTGTCGACATCGAAGCGCAGCAGCTGGGGGCCGCCGCTGCTCAGCGACTCCTTCGGACCGCGGCCATCGGTTTGCAGCAGCCGGTTGACCAGGTAGAGCTTGCTCCCGATCGGGAATTTCGAGAAATCGACGACGATGTCGCCGCGTTCGGCAGGCGAAAGACGCACCTTCTTCATGGTCAGCGGCTTGGCAAGCAGGTTGCCGTCATTGGCGATATAGCTGAACGACTGGTCGCCGCCGGGGCCCGTGAGGAAGAATTCGTAGAAGCGCGACGAACTCCCGTTAAGCAGGCGGAATCGATACTTGCGGCGCTCGACCTTGAAATAAGGCTGTATCTTCCCGTTCACGCAAACCTTGTTGCCCAGGATGCCATCGGTATTGAACTGATCGAACTGCAGGTAGCCGCCGGAATCGAATTTCTTGTCCTGGAACACCAGCGGGATATCGTACTTGCCCACGCCGCTGGGCAGGCGCAGCGCCTTGGGATTGGTATCGTATTCATTCCCGGAGTCGACCTCATCAAACAGCAGGTAGAAACCCGCCAGGCCCTTGTAGACATTGGGCGCGGTGAAATCCATGCGGTGGTCGTGATACCAGAGCGTGCCCAGGGCTTCGCGCGGCTCGCCGTCAGTTTCCGGATATTTGTCATGCTCGGCATAGCAGTTCGGATAATGATGATCCTTGAAGCTGCCGGGCCGGGTCAGGGAAGGGCCAAATTTATCCTTGCTGTACCAGTCGCCGGGAAAGCCGTCGCTTTCCGACGGCGCATGCAGATTATGCAGGTGGGTCGAGATCTCCGGGGAGCCATAGCCGATGTGCGTCGCCGAGGACGGCAGGTGGTTATGGATGCGCACAAGCACCGGCGTGCCGTAACGCGCCACGAAGGTCGGACCGGGAACCGTTCCATCGTAACCCCAGATTTTCTGGGTCGGCAGCTGCGGGTGGAATGAATGATCGGCCTCCCTGACGTAAAGCTCGCAGGCTTTCTTGGGCGATTCCCGCTCCCCGACCCAGAACTGATGCCGGTCGCGGCCGCACTCGCCTTCCACCGGCATCTCGGCGGGTCGCGGCCACAAATCTGCCGGATCCTTCCACTGTTTAATCGCAGGAATAGGCAAGGGCATTGCAAATGGGGTCAACGCCGGCCGCGGCGCCATTCCCGCTTCGTCGAATTCTGCATTCGCGTCTTTTGCGGTTGCGGCTTTATGGCCGAGCAGCGCATAACCTGCTGCTACGCCGGTGCCCAGTTTCAGCAGGGCGCGTCGCGAAAAGTCGCCTTTGAGACTTATCGATTTCAATTCGCCTGGAGCCGTGCTTATCGCAGGATCGATTTCAGCATCCTCGGTTTCCCGTGGTTTTGGAAAGTCCATTAAATCATCTCCTGACAAAAAATAGGGATCATGGAAGCAAACTCTTTTCTGGCGCATTAGGGCGGAAAAACGCCGAATTCGTTTTTCAATGCGCTTTTCGTTTATTCGCATTCCGGAATATATCTTGTGTTGTTCTGTTCCGTGTTTTTTGATTTTTATCAAATTTCGTGGGTCGAAACTTTCAGCGAAAAATGGGTGTGCGACCAGGTGCCAGACTTAAGTCCGTTGTTATTTTTCTGCATTCGTGCTAGTCAAATCCGGGCGCTGATTCCTTTGCGACCAGCCGCGGCAACAATCAGAAATCCGGCATAGAACGCGTAATTTCCAAACGGTTCTATCCTTCAACAGTAGGTTCACGAAAGATTCGTACGCCTGCGATTGCTTGGAAAGAAGGCTGCAGATAGGCCAGTTCTTCGCTTCTTGCATGGTCTCAACGAATACTGTTGTCGACGGTCATTTGACGTTCCCGTTTGAAAATCCTGGATGGTCGATACGGGACATTGCGGGGAGAAAAAGGCTTTAATCAAGCTCGACGATAGGCACATGCGTCGCTTTTTTAAAACACGGAAAAGACTTATCCGGCAAACTTTTATTTTTTTAGCGACAAAGGTCTGAACGCCAATCCGACCATTTGAGCAAAAGAAACTATTTTTATCGGTTTCGCCTCAGATTTGATAAATGTCAAATTTGGCCAATTAGAAAAACCTGATCTTAGATTCACGATTCTTAATTCAACGTTTTCCTGCGAGCCGAAAACAATCTGCAATTAACAGGAAAAAGCCGGCTCCATTAATGACTTTTCTTTCGCACAGTTCGAAGTCGGGGAAGCCGTTTGCCAAAAATTATGGCTCGGGGTGCAAGGAGGCAGAAATAAGAACAGGGACGAAGCATCAATGCTGGCTTGCGTAATGGGCCAGGCGTGCGGATGACGGGCGGCATTGCAGGCTGGCGCGTCGTTCGCCTTAACAAGTTCAAAGGAGGGCACATGAAATCGACGACAAACAACCTTTCCGGTAACCACCCGGCCAGACTCACGATGGCAGCCGCGGTGTGTGCGGCTGTCCTGCTCACCGCATGCGGCGGGGGAGGCGGCGATGGGACCCCGCTTCAAACCACGACGGCGTCGCGCACGAACGAAGCCGAAGCGCCCAGGTCGGCCGACAGCGCGGTGCCTTCCAGCGGCACAACCGCGGCAAGCACGCTGGTCGTCGCCCGTGGACCTGTCAGTGCGTTAGGCGGCCTGGTCGTCAACGGTGTTCACTATGACGACCGGACCGCCGCGGTACGCATCAATGGCCGTGAACGCTTGCTCGACGACCTGAAGCTCGGCATGGTCGTCGAAGTGGAAGCCGAACGCCATGACGCCACGCAGTCACCGGTTGCCCGCTTTGTCCGGGCCAACAGCTTCGCCGAAGGCAGGGTGGATGCGATCGACCTCGTTGCCCGGACCATCAGCGTCATGGGCATCACCATCGCCGTACCGTCCAACACCGTATTCGAAGGCTGGGCCGGGTTGGGAGACGCCTCGTTCAAGGTCGGAGAAGTGGTCGAAGTCAGCGGCCTAGCCAACGGACCGACCGGCGCGGTCGCTACCCGCATCGAGCGGAAGTCCGCCGCTGCCGCCGGCGCACCGGAAGACCTTGCGCTGACCGGCGCGCTTTCACAACTCAACACGGCGCAGAAAACCTTTGTCCTGTCCGGGTCCATCGTGACCTATTCAAATGCCAGGATCGAGAATGTCGGCGCCGGCCTGGCGGAGGGAATGACGGTGCGGGTGGAAGGCGTTCGATCCAGCCCCGGCGTCATCGCGGCCAGCGAAATCAACGGCGGGCAGCGCGCCGCTGTGAGTCTGGAGGGTTACCGCGTCGAGGAAGCGGGTTACGTCACCGACTTCATTACGCCATCCAGCTTCAAGGTGAACGGCATGAGCGTCGACGCCGCCGGCGCCGTCATCACAGGCACGCTTGCCAACAACGTGCGGGTCGAGGTGCGCGGCGTCATGCGCAACGGAGTGCTGGTCGCCTCCCGGGTCGATCGGGACGACGCGAGTAACGGCCGGGCAGGCGGCGAGGAAAGCAAGTTCGAAGGCGTCGTGGCGGCGGTTGGCCGGGGCAGTTTTCAGATGAACGGATTTACCGTGATGTGGGACGCCAATACCCGTTTCGACGATATCGCATCCGATGCAATCAAGCCCGGCAGGAAACTGAAAGTGGAAGCCGTCTGGTCGGGCGCGGAGTACGTTGCCACGAGAATCAAGGGAGAAGATTGACCGCATGGCCGGGCCGCCGGCTTGCGCCGGCTGCCTGCTGTGCAGATGCGCATTCCCTTCATAAATAGGCTGGGAAAAATCCGGGGATGTCGGCATCAATTAACGCCATACAGGAGTGATGATGAATCATCTTAAAGAGGTAATGGATAGTCGCGCCGGGTCGAGATGTTTGAGAGCAGGCGTCGCCTGCCTTGTCCTTGGCGCGCTGGCGGCATGCGGCGGCGGCGGCGAGGGTGACGGCGTTGCCGCAGGCGGAGCGTCCGGCGCCACCATGCTGGCGTCGCGCACCACGGCGGTGGAGCGCACCGACCCGATCGTCCAGTCGGGCCAGTCGGCGACCGTGAAGCTTGCGGGCAGAAAGTGTATCAGGCGCGCCCGCACCGAGGCCGGCGACGGCGCAGCACGCAAGGCCATGCGCCAGAGCGCGCGCAGGGAAGCCTGCGAATCCGAGCGGGAATCGAATGGCTAGCGGTCCGCGGTCCAGATGCAACCATTACTTATTAAAGGTCAGCGAGGTAATCATGTGCCAGATCACACGTAAGCAACTATTTTTCGCCACTGCGCTTGCCGCGAGCAGCGTATCTGCTTATGCAGTCGAGTTTTCGATCGAGGGAAAACTGACCAATTTCTACGATGCCAGCGGCGCACCCGGCGCGTCAGGCGAGAATGTCGCAGCTGTTGAATGCAATGGCTCACGCGTTGCGCTAAAGAGCGTCGATCCCGCCAAAACCGTGTACTCGACCCCGTCAAGCGCCAATGTCGCCAAGGCGGCGTTTTTCAGCACAACCGCTTTCCCCGGTTTCGGCAACGGAAGCGATGTCGCGTTGAAAGGCGGCACCTGCATCATCGAAGGCAACAGCAGCGGCGCCACGTTTATCGCCGACACGTTCTTTGGGGAGCCGGCGGAAAACGTCCTGGTTGGCCCCGTCACCAGCGGGCCGACGGAGCAGTTCTCGATCATGGGGGTGCCCATTATCGTGCTGACCGACGACACGACCCATCTCCAGGATCCCGCGCTGGCCCTTCCTGCCGGCGACCCGAATCGCGACCCCAACACGGGCACGCCCGATCCGATGAGGCGGATCGTTGCGTCGCCCCCGGTGAACCAGTTTGGCTATCCCGTGGTATTGGGGACCGTGCCCAAGGATGACTTGTCAGCTGCCGAGGGTTACCTCGCGGACGGAAAATTCTATGCGTTTGCGATTGAAACGACCGGCGGAGATCCCAGGAAGCCGAAGCCGACAGATCCCGTGCAAGAGCTGCCCGCACCGACGGTGCAACGCGCGACGCTGGAGTTTCGCAGCACGACGGCCTCGCGGATGGAGATCAGGGGAGGATGCGTGATCGGCGATTCGAAGACGCTCGACGTCTCGGGGGCCGCGCCGAACCGCACGCAGGCAATCCGGATCGTGGTGGACAGCACCGCCATTCCGGCCGGCAGTACAGCGCCCGTGACCCGATGGTTCATGCCGAACAATGTCGCGACGAACCAGTCCGACCTCGGAAACCTCGACAAGGTTCCCGAAACGGCAGCGACGAATGCCACATGCACCGAAGACGCCGCCACACCGGGTTCAGGTTCCTACCGCTTCCGCGTCGACAACTATACCTACGGCGGCAACACTGGCCGGGCGGTTCCAGTCAACGTCAAGATCGGGATTCGCGGCAAGGCATACAGCGTGCCGAGCGTCATGGAACGGATCAAGTTTCCGTGACTGATGGCTTCCCGATAAACCTCGTATCCAGTCGCCAGGACCGCGCTGAAACGATACAGCCGGCCTGCCAGCAGATGCCTGGCAGGCCGGTATGTGCCTACAAATAAAAATGCCGTTTGCAATGAACGGATCGAAACACGTCCGGTTATAGGGGTGGTACCGGAGATCTCGCGTTAAACCATGGGGCAACAGTAATCGGCAGCGATGCCACCGTTTTCGAGCAGGATCCTCGCGTTTATTTACAGGTTGTCGAGTGGAAGAAGGCGCGCGTATTGTCGCTCACGGGAAAAGGGCGGGGATTCTGGACAGGTATTCGCATGAATGCGAGGTGCCGGCGTTACGGCATCCATTCATTCCAGGCAGAGAATCCAATTCGATCAATCCCTGTCGCCTGCATGCCAGCGGCTGGCTGCGATCAAGCATTGCACCGCGTTCAGGCGAAAGGAAACAGATGAAGACCAATACGAAACCTGGCCGGAATTCGCGGGCAGGCGCCGAATACCAGGAGGCCATTTTTCTCATGAAACTCAAGAGAAGCTACAAGCTGCAGCTCCAGGCCATCGATGTCGATCTCAGGGGTATCCAGCGCCTATCCCGGAAAGTAGTGTTGCTCGCGCAAAAGGACATTGAACTGATCGACAGCGAGAATAATTCATGGATTAAAGGCGCATAACAGTTGCCAATTGTGCAATTATAGATAGAATAAATGGACTGCATTTTCCAGCGCACGGGGTGCGGCAACGGATTTTCAACGTATCTTTACTCGATAAAACGCAAGAATGAAGATCAAGCCGTTCTCGCAGCAAAGCTTGTGGTGCCAGTTCTTGCTCGCAAGCTTTCCAATCTTTTTGATATCCACCCTGCTGATCGGGACCTGGGTTTCAAAGAAAATTGAAAATAGCGTTGCTTATCGCCTCGGCGGCGTGACCGCGCTCTATGTCGAGAGCTTCATCGGTAATTATCTGCAATCCGCGGCCCGCGGCGGCGATCTGACCGAACAGGACCGGGCAGCGCTTCAATCGATCCTCAAAGGAACGCCCTTAGGGAAAAAAATTGTCGCGTTCAAGGTGTGGAATCGCGAAGGGAAAATTCTCTACAGTCCAAATGCTTCCCTCATCGGAAAGTCTTTTCCAATAGAGGATGGCCTGGCGGAAGCCTATGCGGGCAATATCCATTCGGAGATCAGCCAGTTATCCCACAAGGAGCATGCGACGGAACAGGCACGCTGGGACCGGCTGATCGAGACGTACGTGCCGATCCGCACGCCTGGCGACGAGCGCATCATCGCCGTCGCCGAGTTTTACCAGACCACGGAAGAGCTGTCGCGCGAGGCCAGCATGGCCCAGTTGCAGAGCTGGGTCATCGTCGCCGCAACGTTCCTGGCCATCTACCTGCTGCTGCTGGGACTGGTACGCCAGGGCAGCGACACGATCACGCGGCAGCGAAGCGAACTGGAACGTCAGATCGGGACGCTGATGGAACTGAATGAGCAGAACCAGATGTTGAACGACAGGGTGCGGCGTGCGGCCGCCCGTGCAACCTCGCTCAATGAAAATTTCCTGCGGCGTATTTCCTCGGATTTGCACGACGGTCCCGGCCAGGATCTCGGCTTTGCCCTGATGCAGATAGACACGATCATCGCGCGCTGCATGGCATGTCCAGGCAGGGAACAGGCGCATAACTTCGGCGCCGGGGACTTCCATACCCTGAGCCAGTCGCTCAGGTCGGCAATGGCCGAACTGCGGACTATCTCGGCAGGACTGTGCCTGCCGGACATCACGAACCTGCCGCTTCCGGATGTCGTCGAAAGGGCGGTGCGCGACTATGAAGGCAAGAGCGGAGCGATGGTGAAAGTGGCCGTTTCGCCCGGCATGGACGGGCCGGAATCGGGATCGGAGCCGGAACTGGAACCGGAAAGCATCCTGCCGGTCAAGATCACGCTCTATCGGGTGCTGCAGGAATCGCTGGCCAACGGGTTTCGTCATGCCGGCGGCATCGGCCAGTCCGTGTCCATGGTGCAGGCCGACGGCAGGATCCACTTGCGGGTGAACGACGCCGGGAAGGGATTTTTCCCGCAGGACGACAGGGATGCCAAGCATCTCGGCCTGAAGGGAATGCGGGGCCGCGTCGAGATTTTGGGAGGGACTTTCCAGATAAGCAGTTCGGATAGCGGAACCGTTATCCACGTCACACTTCCTTTAACCGTACCCGGAATGAACTATGCCTGAATCCGTTCGCGTTCTTGTCGTCGACGACCATCCGCTGTTCCGCCAGGGAGTCGTCCAGTCGCTCAATACCGCGCCCGACATCGCGGTGGTCGGTGAGGCCGCATCCGGCGAGGAGGCGTTGAGGCTGGCGACTGAACTGATGCCGGACATCATGCTGCTCGACATGAGCATGCCAGGCTGGAACGGCCTGGAGACGATGCAGAAGGTGTCCATGGTGTGCCCCGCGACCGGGATCGTGATCCTGACGGTCTCGGAGGAAAAGGACATGCTGATGGGGTCCTTCAAGGCCGGCGCCCGTGCGTACGTGCTCAAGGGCGTTGCGGGGCAGGAGCTGGTGCAGGTGGTGCGCGCAGTCGCCGCCGGCGAGGTCTACGTGCCGCCCTCGCTGGCCGCCGAGATCCTGGTTTCCCTCGGGCGTCGCCCGGCGCTGGACCCGTTACAGGAACTGACCGTACGCGAACATGAAATCCTTGCCCTGATCGGCGCGGGCCTGACCAATCGGGCGATTGGCGAGCGCCTGCAACTGTCCGAAAAGACGATCAAGCACTACGTGACCAATATTTTCCAGAAATTACAGGTACGAAGCCGGGTCGAGGCGGCGCTGCTCGCGGTGAAACATGCGGTCCGCAAGTAGCAGGCTTTAACGAGTCGGCATTCCAGTTAAGCAAACGGAACGGCGCTGGGGTGCCAGTTTCGCCCAGCGCCGGAAACCTGCGCTTTCTACCCCAGGGGCCAAGGCGGTTCCCAGTTTTCCGGCTCTTTCCGGTCCTGCCCGCCCCGATGCGGTGAGGACGTTCAGGTGACATCGCAACGATCCTGATTCCGGGGCGCTACCGCGTCGACGATCAGCATCGATAATTTTTGCGCCAGGCCGGTGTGTTCCAGCAGGCCCCTGAACTGAATTAGCGCCGCCTGGTCGGGCAGCACCGTGTATCTCGGGTGTATGCCTATGAAACCGCGGATGACAGGGCAGTGATAGATCTTATCGATGATTTCCTCATCGGATAAGCTGCACCATTGGTGAAGAAAATACAGCCGTATCATGGACAGGAGGCAGACCCGGGGAGTGGACAATGACCATCGTTCATAAACGGGCGTAATCAGGGCTTCAATTTCGCTCCACGGCACTGCCTGGTCGATGCCCGATAAAAACCGCTGGAGGCGGATATTGATCCGCTCCGCATCCATGTCCGTTGCTTGCAGCGCATGCCGGCCCAGCGACAGGATGTTATGCAGATTGCGTGAATGAAAATCGGGCTGGATATTTTGTCCCCTGATCGCCGAATCGTATTCTTGCGAACCTGCGCAGAGCATACTTTCCGTAGCGAGTTGCATATCGGCTTTTGCCAGTTGAAATGCAAGCGGCGCCGAATTCCTGATGTTCCCGATCTGGATATCGATCAGCGCAATCTCGGCGCGTAACCGGTCCCTTTCCATCAGCAACGCGCGGGCTTCCGCATATTCGAGCGTGTTCCTGAGCGCTGCATTCTCTATTGCGTTCTCCACCGTCTCCATGGCCACTGCTCCTGTCTTTGCGAAGGTTTCTGCTGCGTGAGCGGGATAAACGTGCCGGGCCTGAACCGTAAAACTCATCGGTGACATCAGGCCTGCCGGCCATTTAATGTTCGGTACATAAAAAACACGTTACCAAAGGTTTATATTCGGCGACAGGGCCCTTGGTCGGATCGGCAATATTTGCTGCGCCGCATTTTCTTTTTTCCTTGTGTTTTATCAAATGGCGCCGATTGAGATACAAAATCCGGAGGGCAAAAACACGCGTGAGCGCCCGGCAATTGCGGGGAAATGCGTTGCCTGAATATGCTTTTTAACGGTGAAATAAAGATCCGCCAGGAACCGCGGATTGTCCCAACTGGCTATCGACGATTCCTGGCCGGCATGGCCAGCGCCATGCCGGCGCAGATCGTAAGCCCGAACGCGGCCGATCCAGGCATTTGCGCCTGTCCGACCTACAGTCCGCCCAAGCGGGTCGACAGGTCCGCCGCTGCATCGATCACCTGCGCGACATACTCTTCCTTATACCGGTGCACCGGCATCGTCAGCGTGAGCGCGCCTGCAATGCGCTTGTCCCGCCCGAACACGGGGGCCGAAATGCCAGCCACCTCGGCCAGCCGATCTCCCGTCGCCGCGTAATAACCCTGCGCGGCAATCTGCTGGTACAGCGCCCGGTCGACGGCCGGCACATCCGTCAGCAGCGTATCGTCGAACGCGACCAGCACCCGTCCGCCGGAGCCGCGGTAGAGCGGCAATACTTCGCCTGCCCGGACATGGTCGCGGATCGGGTGCGGGGAGTCGACACGGTACAGGCAAAGGCGGGCGCCGCCTTGCCGGACATGGTAAGCCGCACTCTCGCCAGTGTGCTGCACCAGCGCCTGCAGCACCGGCAGCACGATGCGGTCGAGCGAGAAGGACGCGGCATACACCGCGGACAGGCGGGCAATTTCGCTGCCCAGCGCGTAACGGCCGTCGGGAAGCCGCTGGACATAGCCGGCGTGCGCCAGCGAGGCCAGCGAGCGCAGGACGGTGCTCTTGTACAGCTGGCTGCGCTCGGCCAGTTCGGCCAGCGTGAGGGACGCATCGCCTGCGCGGAACGCCGACAGCAGCGACAGGGCCTTGTCGACCGACGCTGCGCCGCTGGGCGCCGCGTTCGCATCGGCAACGGAGTGAAACTGGGCTTTCTTGGGCATGGGCACTGCCTCCTGGACTGCGATGCGCTTGACAGGCGGCCTGCTCGACCGCACACTAAATGCATTATTGGAACGGCATTCTATCCTACGGAACGCTCAGCCTGGACGCGTTTGTTGGATGAGATGACGCTGAACCGTCCGGCTGCTGCGCGCCGGGCCTGAACAAGGAGTCGATTGTGCATCTCCCTTCCGTGGCCGTACCCGCGGTGCTGATCAGCGAAGTCGGTCCCCGCGATGGCTTGCAGTCGGTCAAGACCATCATGTCCACCGCCGACAAGATCCGCTGGATCAACGCGCTGCATGCGTCCGGCATCCGCGAGATCGAAGTCGGCTCCTTCGTGCCCGCATCGTCGCTGCCGCAGCTGGCGGACACCGCCGAGCTGGTCCGCCATGCGCTGACCCTGCCTGGCCTGACCGTCATGGCGCTGGTGCCGAACCTGCGCGGGGCGCAGGCGGCGCTGGCGTCCGGCGTGCACAAGCTGACGATCCCGGTGTCGGCAAGCGAAGCCCATTCGCTGGCCAATGTGCGCAAGTCGCGGGACGAGATGGTGGCCACGGTGCGGGACATCGTCGCGCTGCGCAATGCCCTTGCCCCCGGCGTGAAGATCGAGGCCGGCGTGTCGACGGCGTTCGGCTGCACGATCCAGGGCGCGGTGCCGGAAGACGATGTCATCCGCACCGCAGCCCTCTGCGTCGCCGCGGGCGTCGACGAGTCCGGCTTGTCCGACACCACCGGGTACGCGAACCCGGCCCAGGTCGGCCGCCTGTTCCGCCGCCTGCGGGCCGAGATCGGCGACAAGGCGGGCGCCGCGCACCTGCACAATACCCGCGGCCTCGGGCTGGCCAATTGCCTGGCGGCGTACGAGGCCGGCGTGCGCACGTTCGACGCCTCGCTCGGCGGCCTGGGCGGATGCCCCTACGCGCCGGGCGCATCCGGCAACGTGGTGACCGAAGACCTGGTGTTCATGTTCGAGGCGATGGGCGTGTGTACCGGCATCGATTTGGCGAAACTGCTTGCCGCCCGCGAGCCGTTGAAGGCGGGTCTGCCCGGCGAAGCGCTGTACGGCATGCTGCCCGAAGCCGGATTGCCGAAGGGGTTTGTCCAGGATGCCGTCCATGTCGACTAGCCCGCTCCCGTACGCCGGCATCCGGGTGGTCGAATTCACCCACATGGTCATGGGACCGACCTGCGGCATGGTGCTGGCCGACCTTGGCGCCGACGTCATCAAGATCGAGCCGATCACGGGCGACAACACCCGCGCGCTGCTGGGCTCCGGCGCCGGGTTTTTCCCGATGTTCAACCGGAACAAGAGAAGTATCGCAATCGACCTGCATAGGCCCGAGGGACTGGCGCTGGCGCTTGAGCTGATCGACACGGCCGACATCGTCAGTGAAAACTTCAAGCCGAGCACCATGACGAAACTCGGGCTGGACTATGCCAGCCTGTCGGCGCGCAACGAGCGCCTGATCTACGTCAGCCACAAGGGGTTCCTGCCCGGCCCCTACGACCACCGCACCGCGCTCGACGAGGTCGTGCAGATGATGGGCGGGCTCGCGTACATGACCGGGCGGCCCGGCGACCCGCTGCGCGCCGGCACCAGCGTCAACGACATCATGGGCGGCGTCTTCGGCGCGCTGGGCGCGATGGCGGCGCTGGCGCAGCGCGCGCAGACCGGGCGCGGCCAGGAGGTGCAGAGCGCGCTGTATGAAAACAATGTCTTCCTGGTGGCCCAGCACATGATGCAGTACGCCGTCACCGGCAAGCCGGCCGCCCCGATGCCCAGCCGCATTTCGGCCTGGGCGGTCTACGATGTCTTCAGCGTCAAGGACGGCGAACAGATTTTCCTGGCAGTCGTCACCGACACGCAGTGGGCGCTGTTCTGCGACGCCTTCGGGCTGGCCGAACTGAAAGCCGACCCCCGGCTGGCCACCAACAACCTCCGGGTGGCGGCGCGCGACTGGATGATGCCGGCGCTGCGCACGGAAATGGCCCGCTACGGCGCGGCCGAACTGTCGGCCGTGTTCGAGCGGCATGGCCTGCCGTTTGCGCCAATCACCCGCCCGCACGACCTGCTGGACGATCCGCATCTCAAGGCCACGGGCGGGCTGGCCCCGATCACCTTGCCCGACGGCCGCACGACCCAGACGCCGCTGCTGCCGCTGACGCTGGGCGGCAGGCGGCCCGGCGTGCGCCTGAACCCGCCCGGACTGGGCGAGCACAGCGCAGCGCTCCTGCGCGAACTCGGCTATGGCGACGCCGCCATCGCCGAGCTGCAGCGCCAACAGATTGTCCGTTAACTGACAGGAGAAAACACGATGCCTACACTCGGGCGCAGCCTGACCCTCGGCGCCGTCGCTGCCGGCCTGATGCTCGCGGGCGGCGCCAGCCTTGCCCAGAACGGCGCCTGGCCGAGCCAGCCGGTCCGCTTCATCGTCCCCTATACGCCGGGCGGCGGCACCGACACGGTGACCCGTCATGTCGCGGAAACGATCACGGCAGGCACGAAGTGGGTCATGTTGGTCGACAACAAGCCAGGCGCAAACGGCAACATCGGCATGGACGCGGTGGCCAAGGCCAAGCCCGACGGCTACACCATCGGCATGGGCCAGACATCCAACCTGGCGATCAATCCGGCCCTGACGCCGAGAATGCCGTTCGATGCGGCGCGCGAGCTGGTCCCGGTGGCGCTGGTGGCCGAACTGCCGACCGTCATGGTGGTGCGCGCGGATGCGCCGTGGAAAACGCTGGCCGACGCGATCAAGGCTGCCAAATCCAAGCCCGGCGAGATGAAGCAGGCGCTCGCCGGCACCGGCACCGTGGGCCACCTGGCCGGCGAACTGCTGAACCGCCGCGCCGGCATCCAGGTGCTCAATATCCCGTACAAGGGCGCGTCGCCGGCAATCACGGACCTGATCGGCGGACAGACCGACACGATGTTCGCCACGCCCCAAGCCGTCATCGGCATGATCAAGGGCGGCAAGCTGCGCGCGCTGGCGGTCACCTCGCGCAAGCGGCTGGCCATCCTGCCGGACGTGCCGACCGTGGCCGAATCGGGCTACCCGGATTTCGTGGCGATGGACTGGAAGGCGGTCGTGGCGCCGGCGGGCACACCCGCGGACGTCATCCAGCGGCTCAACGGCGAAGTGGCCAGGGCGCTGACGCAGCCGACGCTGCTGGCCACGCTGGAAGCCGAGGGCAGCGTGCCGATGCGCGCCACGCCGTCGGAGGCGGCCAGCTTTATCCGGGCCGAGCAGGGGAAGTGGGCCAGCCTGATACGGGACGCCGGCATCAAGGGCGAGTAAGCGGCGCTGCCGGCCCGGCATGGCAGCGCCGGCGCTACGCCGCACGGATGGCATGTCCCCGCGAAAGTCCTGTCGCCTGCCTGACGCGGCCGCGTGCAACCGGCGCCTGTCATGCCCCGCGCGCAGCTATCCCGCGTTCACGATATGCTCCGGCCGCCCGGCCGCATAGGCAAGGATCTGGTCGAACACCTTGCCGAAGCCGAATTCATACGCATCGCGCTCGACGTAGCCGAGGTGCGGCGTGCACAGCGCGTTGTCCAGCGCGAGCAGCGGGTCGTCCGGCGGCAGCGGCTCCTGCTCGTAGACATCGACCGCTGCGCGCCCGGGCCGACCTTCCCGCAGCGCCGCGACCAGCGCCCCCGGTTCGATCAGCTCCGCCCGGCTCGTGTTGACGAGCAGCGCGTCCGGCTTCATGCGCGCCAGGTCGTTCGCCGATACGATGCCGCGGGTCTGCGCATTCAGCCGCACGTGCAGCGTCAGCACATCGGCCGCCTCGAACAGCGCGCGCTGGCTGCCGGCCGTGTCGTAACCGTCGGCGCGGGCCTTGTCCAGCGTCGTGGCGCGGCCCCATACAAGAACCCGCATGCCGAAGGCCCGGCCGTAGCCGGCAAGGAGCGCGCCGATCCGGCCGTAACCGAAGATGCCGAGCGTGCGTCCATGCAGCACGTCGCCCATCGTCGTCTGCCAGCGCCCGGCCTTGAGCTGCGCGACTTCCTGCGGGATATGGCGAAACGCGCCGAGGATCAGGCCCCAGGTGAACTCCGCCGTGGCGTACGAGGGCCGCCCGTACTGCCCGGCCGACACCAGCACGCCGTGCCGGCTGCAGGCAGCGAGGTCGATATGCGGCGTCACGCCGTGCTGGCTGATGAGCTTGAGCCGCGGCAGCCGCGCCAGCAGGTCTGCGCCGACCGGCGTGCGTTCCCGGATCAGGACCAGCACTTCGGTCTCGGCAAGGCGCTCGGCCAGCAGGTCGACGTCCTCGACATGGTCATGCCAGACCGTGACTTCGTGGCCTGCCAACTTGCCGAAGCAGTGCAGGAACCGGACGGCATCCTGGTAATCGTCGAGGATGGCAATCTTCATGGAAGCGGCTCGCTAAAGAATTCGGCGGCCAGCGCATTGAAGCGCGCGGCCTGCTCATACTGCAGCCAGTGGCCGCATGCGCCGACCACGCTCACGCGGTCGGGCCCTAGCGCCTTCGTCAGCCACGCGTGACGTTCGACGAGTTCATGCCGCTGGTGCGGGTCGTTCTCGCCGAGCGCCACCTGCACCGGCATGGGCAGCGCCGCCAGCACCGGCCGCAGCTGGACCGCGCGTGACAGCGGCCGCGAGACGAACCGGGCCTGGCGCACGCAGTCTTCCAGCAGGTCGAGCGCGGCCGGCGTGGCGAGCGCCGGATTATGCACCATCAGTTCGCGCAGCGTGATCTCCAGCCCGGCGCGCAAGCCGCTCGCCCGCGCGGCGTCGGCGGCGCGCGCTTGGATCGCCTTGACTTCCGCCGACACGGGCCCCAGTCCCGGCGGATTGACCAGCAGCAGCGCGCGCACCGACGTCGGGTCCAGCCGCGCGATCGTGGCGGCGACCGCGGTACCGAACGAAAACGCGGCAATCCCGGGCGGAACGTTGCGCAGTCCGGGCGGCAGGCCGGCGCACAGGGAGGCAATGGCCTGTGCAACCGGCCGCGCCAGCTGCTCGATGCTGCTGTCGGGCGGCGCGTCGCATGACCCGCCAAAGCCGGGCAGGTCGAGCGCCAGCACCGTATGCCGTTCGGCCAGCGCGGCAATGTTGGCTTCCCAGTGCCGCCAGCTGCCGAAGCCGCCGTGCAGCAGCACCAGCGGCGCGCCGCTGCCGGCCCGCACGTAATGCAGCGGACCCAGCGAGGTGTCGGTCATGCCGTGCACCAGCGCGCCGGCCTCGGGTGGGCAACGCGGGTCTGTCGGCGTGCCGCTCCGTTCCCTGTCTTCGTCCTGCATGGACCCCCGGGAACCGCTGACAGCCATGGGTACACCGGCCCGATCGTTCACAGCGTGTCCAGCCTGTCGATTTGCCGGAGCCGGCCGAGCAGCGCGTCGGCGGCGGCCTGGCCCAGCACGGGCACGGCAAGTTCGTCGAATTTCTGCGCAAGTTCGTCATCGGTGAGCGGCTGCTCCGGGTCGCCCTTGCGGGTCGGCTGCAGCAGCGTCAGCACGCGGCCGTCGCGCAGCTGCATGCGGATGCGGGCCGCGCGCCGCCCGGGGAAGGCGCCGTCCAGCTCCGGATCGACGCCGAGCACGATGCGGGTCATCAGCGCCCGTGTCGCCGGATCGGCCAGCCGCGCCGGCTCGAATGCCGCCAGCCGCACGCTGCCGTGGCACAGCGCGCTGGCCACCGCATACTTCACGGAAAAGCGCGCTTCCGCCGGCGTGGCCGGATGCTCGTAGCCAGCCACCTCCAGCGCGGCACGGTAAGTGAGAATGTCGATGCGCTCGATGTCGTCTGGACGCACGCCATGCTGCGCCTGCAGCGCCAGCGCGCCGTCGATGGGCGCGAAGGTGTGCCCGCAGCACGCATGGTTCTTGAAGGTGATGCGGGTGATATGGAAGTCCCGGCCCAGCGTGGCGACCGCCTGACGCCAGTCCGGGCCGTCGCTCATCGCGCGGCCGAGGCCGCTGTCGCCTTCCAGGATATCGAGCGAGCCCGTCACGCCTTCGGCTGCGGCCAGCGCCGCGGTCACGCCGGCTTCGGCGGCACGGCCGGCATGCAGCGGCTTGGACATCGAATCCATCCGGAACGCCTGCTGCAGGCCGGCGGCAAAGGTCGCCACGGTGGCCAGCGCATGCGCGAACCGGTCCGCATCGAGCTGCAGGATCTCGGCGGCAGCAGCAGCGGCGCCGAAGCAGCCAATGGTGCCGGTATTGTGCCAGTAGCGGTAATGGGCGCGCCCCATCGCGGCGCCAATGCGGGTCGACACTTCGTAGCCGACCACCACCGCCCGCAGGAAGTCCGCACCCGAAACCTTCCTGGCCTGGGCCAGCGCGAGGGCCGCGGCAATGGTGGGCGCGCCGGGGTGATAGATCGCCTCGCGGAAAATATCGTCGACTTCCACGATATGCGCCGCCGTGCCGTTGATCAGCGCCGCCGCACGGATCGTCGCCGGCGTGCCAGACACCAGGCGCGCCCGGCCATGGCCGACCTCGTCGGCCAGCGCCTGCTGCAGCGAGGTCGCCGGCGGCAGCACGGCGCCCGGGAGCGCCGCCGCATACCAGTCGATCACGGCCCGCTGGGCATGGTGCGTGACTTCCGCGCTCATCGGCGCGGCCCGGTAGCCGACGGCGAACCCGGCGAATTGTTCGACGATGGTCATGGGTTCCCCGTTTATTCCGCGCTCGCGCCGGACAGCTTGACGACCTTTTCCCACTTGGCGGTCTCGCTGCGCATGTAGTCGCCGAACTGGGCCGGCGTGGAAGCCACCGGTTCGGCGCCCTGTTCGATGAACTTCGCGCGCATGTCCGGCGTGGCCATCACGCGGGCAATGTCGGCGGAAATCTTTTCCGAGACAGCCTTGGGCATCGCGGCCGGGCCGACCAGCCCGAACCAGGAACTCGCATCGAAGTTCGGGTAACCCGATTCGGCCACCGTCGGGATCTCGGGCAAGCCGGTCGAGCGCTTCTTGCTGGTCACTGCCAGCGCCTTGAGCTTGCCGCTGCGCACATGCTGGACCACGGACGGAATGGTGGCGAACATGAAGTGCACCGAATCCCCGGCCAGCAGGTCGTTCAACGCCACCGCGCCCTTGTACGGCACATGGGTGGCCTCGACCTTGGCTTCATGCTTGAGCAGTTCGGTGGCCAGGTGAGACGCGGTGCCGCTGCCGGTCGACGCATAGAAATACTTGCCGGGATTGGCCTTCAGCAGGCCCATGAAGTCCTTGAATGTCGCGGCCGGCATGAACTTGGGATTGACGACCAGCATATTGGGCACATCGGCCACGAGCGAGATCGGCGTGAAGTCCTTCAGGTGGTCGAACGGCATGCGCTTGTACAGGCTCGTGTTCACGGACAGCGGCCCGGTCGAGCCCATGAACAGCGTGTAGCCGTCGGGCGCGGCCTTGGCAACGAGCGCGCCGGCGATATTGCCGCCGGCGCCGGGCCGGTTTTCCACGATGACGGACTGGCCCCAGGCCTTGCTCAGCTCCACGCCCAGCATGCGGGCAATGATGTCGGTGGTGCCGCCCGGGGAAAAGCCGACGATGATGTTGACGGGCCGCTTGGGCCAGTCCTGGTCCTGCGCCGGCGACTGCTGCGCAAACAGCGTCAGCGCGATGCCGACGACGGGAATGGCGAGCTTGCGGATGGTGGTCGATAAGGTCATGTCTGGCGTCTCCGTCTTCTGATTTTTGTGATGGTCATGCTTCTGCTGCGGCATCAGGTCGCGCTGGCGGCCCGCTGCGAAAACGTGCGGCCGAATACGCCCTCGGCAATCCGGTTTTTCAAGACTTCAATCGAGCCGCCGGCGATCATCCAGCCGCGGGTGCGCCGCACGCAATATTCGATCAGCATCTCCTGGCTGTAGCCCATGGCGCCCATAACCTGCAGCGCTTCATTGGCGACGTCCCAGCCGGCCTGGTTGCACGCCAGCTTGGCCATCGCGGTGCTCTGGGCCGACGGCAGGCCGTGCTCGCCTTCCAGCGCGGCGCGGTAGAGCAGCAGCTGGGCCGCGTCGAGCTTGACCGCCATCTCGGCGAACTTCCACTGAATGCCCTGGAATTCGCAGAGCGCGCGGCCGAACTGCTTGCGGCCCAGCGCATGCTCGCGCGCCGCATTGAACGCATAGCGGCCCAGCGCCAGCGACCGCGACGCGTTGCCCAGCCGCTCCACGTTGAAGCCCGAAATCTGCCGCTTGAAGCCGCCCTCGCCGAGCAGCACGTTCGCGCGCGGGATCCGGCAATGTTCGAAATAGAGCTGGCTCCACTGCTCGCCGCTCATGAAGGACGATGGCGCTCCAACCGAGAATCCCGGCGTGCCGCGTTCGACCAGCACCGAGCCGATGCCGTTGACGCCGGGGCCGAAGCGCACATAGACCAGGAACAGGTCGGCTTCCGGGCTGTGCGTGGAGAACACCTTGCTGCCATTGATCAGGTAGCCGTCGCCGTCTTCGGTCGCGCTGGTTTTCAGCTCCGTGACCGCGGACCCGGCGTCCGGCTCGCTCATGCCCAGCGCGATCAGCCGGGTGCCCGCCAGCAGGCCGGGCAGGAAGCGCGCCTTCTGGTCGGCGCTGGCATATTCGACAAAGGTGCGGATCGGGCCGAAGTTGCCGGCCTGGACGATGTCCGCGCTCTTCGGGCAGGCCAGCGCGACTTCCTGGATCGCCAGCACCGCGTGCATCAGGGTGCCGCCCTGGCCGCCGTCGGCCTCGTCGAAGGCGATACCCAGCAGGCCCTGTTCGGCAAGCATGGCGGCCACGTCCCACGGATACTGCCGCGAATGGGCGCGTTCCAGTGCGCCAGGGGCGAGCTTGTCTTGGGCGAAGCGGCGCACGGCGTCGGCGAAGGCGCGGTGTTCCTCGCTCAGGTCGAAATTCATGACGGTTCCTTGGTCTTGTCGGTGCAGGGATGCAGGAGTGCAGGCGGGGCCAGTGTGCGCTGACGTCCCGGCTTTGACAATTTCCGGTTACGCACGCCGGCATGAGAAAAACTCATGGCAGCCACCGCGCCGCAGGGCTTTTACAAAAACGCATGGCGGCATTCGCAATCGGAATCGGAGCGCGGAAAGCCAGGTGCAATAATCCGGCAAGCCCCGCACCAACCGCAACCAGGAGGACCGACAACGTCATGCCCGATATCCCGCACGCCAGCCTGGGACAGGCTCTGTTTACACCGCGCAGCATCGCCATCATTGGCGCTTCCGACGACCCGACCAAGACGTCCGGCCGGCCAGTGCTGTTCCTGCGCCGCGCCGGCTTTGCCGGGGCCGTGTACCCGGTCAACCCGCGCCGCGACACGGTGCTGGGCGAACGGGCCTGGCCCTCGGTGGCGGCCCTGCCCGAGGTGCCCGACCATGCGTATATCGTCACGTCGACCGAGCTGGTGCTGGACGCCGTGGAGGAATGCGGCCGTGCCGGGGTGCGGGTGGCAAGCATCCTGGCGAACGGGTTCTCGGAAGCCGGTCCGGACGGCATGGCGCGCGAGGCGCGGCTGCGCGAGATCTGCAAGCGCACCGGCATCCGGGTGGTCGGACCCAACAGCCTGGGCGTGGTCAATGTCCACCTGCGCTCGATGATCACCGCCAATGCCGCCTTCGCCGAGCCCGAGCTGCCGCCCGGCGGCATCTTTGTCGCCTCGCACAGCGGCAGCATGATCGGTGCGCTGGTTTCGCGCGGCAAGGAGCGCGGCATCGGCTTCGCCGGCTTGGTCTCGGTCGGCAACGAGGCCGATCTCGGCATCGGCGAAATCTGCATGGCGACGCTGGACGATCCCGCGATCACGGGCTACCTGCTGTTTCTCGAGACCCTGCGCCAGAGCGCCCAACTGCGCTCGTTCGCACTGGCCGCCGCCGCACGCGGCAAGCCGGTGGCCGCATTCAAGCTGGGGCGTTCCGCCGCCGCGGCGGAGCTGGCGGTGTCGCATACCGGCGCGCTGGCCGGCGAGGATGACGTGGCCGACGCCTTCCTGAAGGATTGCGGCATCGCCCGGGTGGAAACGCTGGAAGGCTTCATCGAATGTCTGCCGCTCCTTTCGCGCATGCCGGTCGCCGCGCGCGGACCGGCGCGGGTCGGCGTGCTCACCACCACTGGCGGCGGCGCCGCGATGGTGGTCGACCAGCTCGGCATGCGCGGCGTCAACGTGGTCCGGCCGTCGGACGACACCTTCCGCCGCCTGGCCGATGCCGGCGTCAACGTGGGCCATGGCGCCATCGTCGACCTGACGCTGGCCGGCACCCGCTATGACGTGATGAAAGCCGCGATCGACGTGATGTCGTCGGCCCCCGAGTTCGACCTGATCGTGGCGGTGGCGGGCTCGTCGGCCCGCTATCATCCGGACCTGGCAGTGCGTCCCATCATCGACAGCAAGGATGGCCCCAGGCCGCTGGTCGCTTTCCTGGTGCCGGAAGCGCCGCAGGCGCTGGCCCTGCTCACCGCGGCCGGGGTGCCGAACTTCCGCACGCCCGAAGCCTGCGCCGACGCGATCGCCGCCGCCTTCGGCCGCCGCGCGCCGAGGGCGATCCCGGCGCAGCCGGCACACGGCGAAGCGGCGCCGGCCGGCGGCCGCCTGCTCGACGAGCTGCAGGCGTATGCGCTGCTGGAGCGCATCGGCGTGCCGCATGCGCCGGTCATGGCGATCGAGGTCGGCCAGGCGCTGCCGCCGGTGCCGCTCGCTTACCCGCTGGCCGTCAAGGTGCTGCATGCCGAGATTGCGCACAAGACCGATGTCGGCGGCGTGGTGCTGGGTGTGGCGGACGCCGGTGCGCTGGCCCGCGCGGTGCAAACGATTGCGCACGACGTTGCCGAACGCCGGGCCGGCACCACGGTGGACCGGGTGCTGGCGCAGTCCATGGTCAGGGGCCTGGGCGAAGTGCTGATCGGCTACCGCGTCGACGCCCAGGCCGGGCCGCTGGTCATGCTGGCCGCCGGCGGCGTGCTGACGGAAATCTACCGCGACCGCAGCCTGCGCATGGCGCCGGTCGACCTCGACACCGCGCATGACATGATCGGCGAGGTCCGGGCGCTGCAGGCGGTGGCCGGCTATCGCGGCAAGCCGCCGGGCGACCTCGACGCGCTGGCCGCGGCCATCGTCGCGCTGTCTGGCCTGGCGCTGCTGGAGGATGTGCGGGTGGCCGAGGCGGAGATCAATCCGCTGATCGTGCTGCCGGCCGGGCAGGGCGTCACCGCGGTCGACGCGCTGGTGCGCCTGGCCTGACGCGGCGCCCGGGCAGGCATCAGGCCCGGGTATGGCGGGTCTGGTCCAGCAGCCAGTCGCGAAACACGGCGACCTTGCGCGGCATGGCGTCGCGCTGCGGGCGCAGCAGGTAATACGCCAGGCCCTTGCGCACCACCCTGGGCAGCGGGCAGACCAGCGTGCCGCTGTCGAGTTCATGGTCGAGCAGGCGCACCTGGCCGATGGCCACGCCCAGGCCGTCGACGGCGGCCTGGTAGGTCAGGATGGAACTCGAGAACACCATGTTGTCGGGGTGCGCGGCAAGCGCAGGCTGGCCGACCGCGGCCAGCCAGTACGGCCAGTCCTCCTTGCGATAGCGCGAGTGCAGCAGCCGGTGGTGCTTCAGGTCGTCGACGCAACGCAGCGGCATCCCCGGCCGGTCCAGCAGCGCCGGGCTGCAGACCGGCGTGATGCAGTCGTCGAACAGGGGGTCGCAATGCACGCCCGGCCAGCCGCCGTCGCCGAACTGGATCGCGAGGTCGAGCGCGTCGCTGGAAAAATCGGCCGGCGTGACATCGGTGCTGAGCTGCACATCGATTTCCGGGTACGCCTGCTGGAACGCCGGCAGCCGGCGCATCAGCCATTTCGCGGCAAAGGTCGTGTAGGCGCGCACCCGGAGCGGACCGCCGCGGCTCTGGGTCAGCAGGTTCTGGGTCGCGGCCACGATGCGCGCGAACGCCGGGCCGATCTCCTGCTGGTAGGCGCGGCCCGCCTCGGTCAGGCTGATGCCGCGCTGTTCCCGGTGGAACAGCCTGACCTGCAGGTAATCCTCCAGCAGCGAAATCTGCCGGCTCACTGCGGACTGGCTCACATGCAACTCGTCCGCCCCCTTGGTAAAGCTGCCCAGCCGGGCAACCGCTTCGAACACCCGCAGTGGATTCAGCGGTGGAATTATTTTGGCCATGACGTCTCCTGTGCGCAAAGTATACGGCAGCCACGGCCAGCGACTGCCGTCCGCGGCGCAGCCCGGCATGCGCCGGCGCGGCGGCCAGGGGCGCGGATCAGGTCTTGTAGCTGGGATCCAGCCGATCGAGCTTGCGCAGCAGCGCCGGCCACTCCATCAGGCCGTAGGGCCGGCGCGTGCCGGGCTGGTAATTGTTCCAGGTCTCTTCCAGCACCTGCTGCGGCACCGGCGCGAACGGACTGTTGGCCGCCATTGCCGCCAGCTGCGAGCGGCAGGCAAGTTCCAGCCGGTGCATCCAGTTGAAGGCTTCGCCCACCGTGCGGCCCACGGTCAGCACGCCATGGTTGCGCAGGACCAGCGCTTCGCCGCTGCCAAGGTCGGCAATCAGCGATGCCTGCTCGGCCTCGTTGAGCACCACGCCCTGGTAGTCGTGATAGCCGATCTTCAGGAAGCGCATCGCGGTCTGGGTCAGCGGCAGCAGGCCGCAGGCGAGCGAGGACACGGCCATCGACGCCCAGCTGTGGGTGTGGATCACGCAGCCGACATCGCTGCGGGCCGCATGCACGGCGGTATGGATCACCGCGCCGGCCTTGTTGACCGTGTAGTTCAGCGCGCCGAAGTCGGGCGCGGTAACGATCCTGCCATCGTGGTCCATCTTGAGCAGGCAGGACGCCGTGATTTCCTCGTACATCATGCCGTATGGGTTGATCAGGTAGGTGCCTTCCTCGCCGGGGATCGCCGCCGAGATATGGTTGGCCATCATGTCGGACATGCCATACATCTCGACCAGCCGGTAACAGGCCGCCAGGTTGACCCGGGCTTCCCATTCCGCCTCGGAGCAGCGGTCCTTCATGCTGGCAATCTGCAGTACGCCATCTTTTACCATCGTCGTCTCCTTCATCCATTCATAATTCATCGATGCCTTCAGGGCATCGGGTTGCGCATCGCCTGGCCGCTGCGCCAGCGCGCCAGGTTGTCCAGGAACAGCTCGGCGACCGCGGCATAGTGGCCGCTGGTATGGCCGGCGGTGTGCGGCGAGACGATCACGTTCGGCAGGTCCCAGAGCGGCGACAGCGGCGACAGCGGCTCGGTCTCGAAGACATCGAGGAAGGCCCCGCCCAGCGCGCCGGAGGCCAGCGCCGCGACCAGGTCGCGCTCGACGGCGACCTCGCCGCGGGCGACGTTGATGACGCGGGCGCCTGCCGGAAGCAGGGCCAGGCGCGCCGCGTCCAGCAGTCCCCGGGTCTGACCGGTCAACGGGCAGGCGAGGATGACCCAGTCGGCCAGCGGCAATGCCTCGTTCAGGCGGTCGAAGGGCAGCACGCGGTCGCAGTGCGGCGTCGCCGCGTCGCTGCGCCGCACGCCGATGACCTGCAGGCGCAGCATCTTCAGCAGCCGCGCGGCCTCCTGGCCGATCGGCCCCAGCCCGACGATCAGCGCTGTCTGTCCGGCCAGGTCGCGCGGCGCGCGTGCCCCGAGCAGCGGCTCCCACGCATGCCGCCGCTGCGCCGCCATCAGGTCGGGCAGCCGTCGGCCGAGCGCCAGCAGCGCGGCCAGGATCATCTGCGCCACCGCTTCCGCATTGGCGCCGGACGAGGTGGTGACAATGACGCCCCGGGCGCGCAGCTCCGGGTAGATCGGCCGGTCCGCGCCGGCCGAATGACCATGCACCCATGCCAGGCGCGGCGCATGCCGCAGGATGTCGTAGAAGCGCAGCAGCGCATCGGTCAGCACGGTTTTGCTGGACGTGCCGGTGACGTCGCGGCTGATGAACGCAATATCGATGTCGTGGCTGCCGGTCGCCGGCAGGTCGGAAGGCCGGACGATCGTATAGGGCTGGTCCTGGAACAGCCGGGCCATGCCCGGGCCCAGATGGGCGGCGGCCTGGTCCGACAGCAGGATGACCGGCGCCGGCCGGGCTGGAGTCGTGAGCATCGTTTGCGGAAGCGGTTGGTGGATCGATGCCGGAATGGCTGACGCATTCTAGCCATTCCCGGCCGGGCCGAGTTGACGGATTGGAAAGGCAGCATTGCCGACGCCATATGCATTCCGCGCGGCTCAAGGCTCGACAAGTGACGCGGCCATGTCGCATGCCTTACACTGGCCGGCATTGGCACCGGAAGGCCTCACCCTGTTTCACGGCATACGCAGCATGACAAAAACGCTCGACACCCACCTGCTGGACCTCTTTGTGTCCGTGATCGAGAAAAAAAGCCTGACCCAGGCCGGACGGGACATGCACCTGGTCGTGTCCGCGGTCAGCAAGCGCATGGATGAACTGGAGCGCCAGGTCGGCCGCACGCTGTTGAAGCGCCACGGCCGCGGCATCGAGCCGACCGCCGCCGGCGACCTGCTCTACTTGTATGCGAAATCCATCCTGCGCAGCCTGCGCGCCGCCGACGAGGCGCTTGCGGAATTCGACAGCACCGGCGTGCGCAAGATCCGGCTGCTGGCCAACCAGACATCCATCCTGCAAAGCCTGCCGGCCGAGATCGCCGGCTTCCTGGCCGGCCGCGCCAACACCTCGATCGAACTGACCGAAGGCCATAGCGTCGACATCCCGGCGATGGTCCATGACGGCCATGCCGATGTCGGCATCTACCATGCGCCGTATCCGGCGGCCGGCGTGCTGTCGACGCCCTACCGGCAGGACCGCATCGGCCTGGTGGTGCCGAACGGCCACCCTCTGCAGGCACGCGGCGCGGTGTTCTTCGAAGAGGCGCTCGACTATCCGCTGGTCGGCAACTTCCCGCGCCATAGCCTCGACCTGTTCCTGGAGCTGGCCGGCGCGTCGCTGTCGCGGCCGCCGACCGTGGTGCTGTCGGTGTCGAATTTCGAGGCGCGCTGCCACATGGTGAAGGAGGGCGTCGGCATCGCCATGGTGCCCGAGGACGTCGCCCGCCGTTACCTGGGCCCGCTCGGCCTGTCGCTCGTCCGCATCGACGACGACTGGGCGCAGCGCCAGTTCTACGCCTGCATGCGCGCGCAGCACAGCGGCGACAGCCATGCCGGCAGCCTGCTCGCACACCTGTGCAGCCCGGACGTCCGGCATGCCGGCTAAGCGCCGCCCGCAGCGGCAGGGCTGCTGAGGCGCATCATGGAATTGCGCCAGTTACGTTACTTCGTGCGGATCGTCGAACTCGGCAGCATGGGCCGCGCCGCGCAAGACCTGGGCGTGGTCACCTCCGCGCTGAGCCAGCAGATCAGCCGTCTGGAAAGCGAGCTGTCGACCCGGCTGCTGCAGCGCACGTCCAGCGGCGTGCTGCCGACCGACGCCGGCCTGGCATTCTGGCGCCAGGCCCAGCTGGCGCTGCGGCATGCCGACGACGCGGTGCGCGCCGCCCAGCTCGCACGCCTGTCCGGCCATGTCAGCGTTGGCCTCGCGCCCAGCACCAGCGCGGTGCTGGGCCTGCCGTTCATGGCGGCCATGCGGGAACACTATCCGGACGTGCGCCTGCACCTGGTCGAAAGCCTGTCGGGCAATCTGGCCGCGATGCTGCGCGCGCGCCAGCTCGACCTGGCGGTGCTGTTCCAGTCCGACCGCGGCCAGCGCTGGAGCGTGCTGCCGCTGCTCGACGAGCGCCTGTTCCTGATCGCCCGGCGCGGCCTGTTCGGCCTGCCCGAGCGGGACACGATCGAGGTCGATGAACTGGCGGACGTGCCGCTCATCCTGCCCAGCAACCAGCACGGCTTGCGCGCGCTGCTCAATGCCGCGGCCAGCCGCGGCCGCTCCGCGCTGAACGTGGTCGCGGAAATCGACGGACTGGCCATGCTGATGGACGCGGTCCATGCCGGCTACGGCGCGACCATCCAGCCGGGCGCCGCGCTGGCGCGCCGGACCGACGAACCGCTGGCGGTGCTCGAGGTCGTCGACAGCGCGGCCCGCCGGCCCAACCTGCTGGTGAGCCTGTCCGACGACGAATTGTCGCCGGCAGGGCTCGCGGCCCGGGTGGTGCTGGACCGCGTCGCGCGGGAACTCGTCGAAGCGGGGCGCTGGCCGGGCGCGACTCTTCACGAACCGTGAACGCCTGTTGCCGGCAAGGCGCTGGCGCCATCCGGCAGCACGGCATACAGTCCGCCTACTGTCGGGAGAACAAGTATGGTGGACGTGCTGGTAATCGGGGGAGGCAATGCCGCATTGTGCGCGGCGCTGATGGCGCGCGAGGCCGGCGCATCGGTGATGCTGCTGGAATCGGCGCCGCGTGAATGGCGCGGCGGCAATTCGCAGCACACGCGCAACCTGCGCTGCATGCATGACGCGCCGCAGGACGTGCTGGTCGACGCCTATCCCGAGGAAGAATACTGGCAGGACCTGCTGAAAGTGACCGGCGGCCTGACCAACGAGCACCTGGCGCGCCTGACCATCCGCGCGTCCGCCACTTGCCGTCCATGGATGCAGAAGCATGGCGTGCGCTTCCAGCCGCCGCTGTCGGGCGCGCTGCATGTGGCGCGCACCAACGCCTTCTTCATGGGCGGCGGCAAGGCGCTGGTCAACGCCTACTACCGCAGCGCCGAGGCGATGGGCGTGGCCGTGCAGTACGACACGCCAGTCGACGCCATCGAACTGGATGATGGCCGCTTCTTCGCCGCCCGCAGCGGCGAGCGGCGCTTCGAGGCGCGCGCCTGCGTGCTGGCCGCCGGCGGCTTCGAGTCCAACCTGGCCTGGATGCGCGAGGCATGGGGCCAGAACGCCGCGGGCGAATGGCCCGCCGACAATTTCCTGATCCGTGGCACCCGCTTCAACCAGGGCGTCCTGCTGAAATACATGATCGACGCCGGGGCCGACGTGATCGGCGACCCGTCGCAGTCGCACTGCGTGGCTATCGACGCCCGGGCGCCGCTGTACGACGGCGGCATCTGCACCCGGATCGACTGCGTCTCGCTGGGCGTGGTGGTCAACCGGCAGGGCGAGCGCTTTTATGATGAAGGCGAGGACTTCTGGCCGAAGCGCTATGCGATCTGGGGCCGGCTCGTCGCCGAGCAGCCTGGGCAGATCGGCTATTCCATCATCGACGCCAAGGCCATCGGCCGCTTCATGCCGCCGGTCTTTCCCGGCACCACGGCGGCGACGCTGGACGAACTCGCGCAAAAGCTCGGGCTGCCGGGCGAACCCTTTTTGCGCACCCTGGCGGACTACAACGCGGCCTGCCGGGTCGGCACCTTCGACCACACCGCGCTGGACGATTGCCATACCGAGGGCATCGCGCCGGCCAAGACCCACTGGGCGCGACCGATCGACACGCCGCCGTACTATGCCTATCCGCTGCGGCCGGGCATCACCTTCACCTACCTGGGCCTGCGGGTCGATGAGCATGCGGCGGTGCATTTTGGCGGACAGCCCAGCGACAACCTGTTCGTGGCCGGTGAAATGATGGCCGGGAACGTGCTCGGCAAGGGCTACACCGCCGGCGTGGGTATGTCGATCGGCACCGCATTCGGCCGCATCGCCGGCGCCCGCGCGGCGACAGCCGCCCTGCATGCAGCGCAAGCAACACAAGGACGAGGACAACACCATGCAACAGCTTGACGCGCTGGTGCGCGACGCGCGCGACCAGGCCGCCCCTTCCGACGACCGCGTGCTGCGCCCGGCCGGCGGCCCGCAGCCGGAGAGACCAGTGCAGGCGCTGACCGCGCCGGAAGCCGAAGTCGCGCGCCAGATGCAGATCTGCAATGCCTGCCGCTACTGCGAAGGTTTTTGCGCGGTCTTCCCGGCCATGACGCGGCGGCTGGAATTCGCCAAGGCCGATGTGCATTACCTTGCCAACCTGTGCCACAACTGCGGCGCCTGCTACCACGCGTGCCAGTACGCGCCGCCGCACGAGTTTGCCGTCAACGTGCCGCAGGCAATGGCCGTGGTGCGCGGTCAGACCTACGCGGAATATGCATGGCCGCCCGCCATGGGCGCGCTGTACCGGCGCAACGGGCTGACCGTGGCGCTGGCGCTGGCCGCCGGCCTGGCGCTGTTCCTGGTGCTGGGACTGGCTCGCAACGGCACGCTGCTGCATGCGCCGCTGGCCGGCAATTTCTATGCGATCTTCCCGCATAACCTGATGGCCGCGCTGTTCGGCGCCGTTTTCGGCTTCGCGGTGCTGGCGCTGGGCATCGGGGTGACCCGCTTCTGGCGGGACGTGTCGCCCGGCCGCGCATCCGGCGCGGCAGTGGCCGAGGCCGCGCACCATGCGCTGGCGCTCACCTACCTGGGCGGCGGGCACGGGGAGGGCTGCAACGAGGAAGACGACCGGTTCACCCTGGTGCGCCGCCGCTTCCATCACGCCACGTTCTACGGCTTCATGCTGTGCTTCGCGTCGACCTCGGTCGCCACGCTGTACCACTACCTGCTCGGACTGCCGGCGCCCTATGCGCTGACCAGCCTGCCGGTGCTGCTGGGCACGGCAGGCGGCATCGGCCTGCTGGTCGGGCCGGCCGGGCTGCTGTGGCTGAACCTGCGCCGGCATCCGGCGCAGGGCGACCTCCGGCAGCGGCCGATGGACCGCGGATTCATCGCCCTGCTGCTGCTGACCAGCGCCACCGGCCTGGCGCTGCTGGCCTGGCGCGACAGCGGCGCGATGGGCCTGCTGCTGGCGGTGCACCTCGGCGTCGTCATGGCGCTGTTTGCGACCCTCCCGTATGGCAAGTTCGCCCACGGCATTTACCGCAGCGCCGCGCTGCTCAAGGCCGCCATCGAGAAACGGCAGGCCAGCAAGCTGCAGCTCGGGTCGGACTGACCCGGCGGGCCGCGCGGGCCGGTGCGCATCGCGTATTCATAACAAACAACGAGGAGACAACCATGACATCCGACCAACAGCGCCAGCGGCGACGCACGGCCATCCGGCTGGCGATTGCGCTTGCCGCATTGCCGCTGGCCGTGCAGGCGCAGGACTATCCGAAACGCCCGATCACGCTGGTCGTGCCGTTTTCGGCCGGCGGCGGCACCGACAGCATTGCCCGCGAACTGGCCAAGTACCTGTCTGAAAAACTGGGCCAGCCGGTGGTGGTCGACAACCGCGGCGGCGGCGGCGGCGCTATTGCCGCCAAGACGGTGGCGCGGGCCGATCCCGACGGCCATACGCTGCTGTTCGTCACCTCGACCTTCGTCACGCATGCGGCCACCGATACCAAGGCCGCGTATGATGTCAGGAAGGACTTCACGCCGATTGCCATGATCGGGCGCGGCCCGCTGATGATCGTCACCTACAAGGGCCTGGGCGTGAAAAGCGTCACGGAGTTCGTCGAGGCGACGAAGAAGAAGCCCGAGGGCCTGGACTTCTGTTCGTCGGGCGCCGGCAGCGTGACCCATCTTGCCGGCGAACTGTTCATCCAGAAAACCGGCGCGAAGCTGACCCATGTGCCGTACAAGGGCAGCGGTCCCGCCACCGTCGATTTCCTGGCCGGCCGCACCCATGCCTTCTTCGCGACCTTTCCCACCATGCTGCAGTACGTGAAGTCGGGCGCGGTCGATATCATCGCCACCACCGGCACGACCCGCTCGCCCTTGTTCCCGAAGGTGCAGACCGTGGCCGAAGCCGGCATTCCGGACTACAACATCACCACCTGGTGGGGCGTGGTCGGACCTGCCGGGCTGCCCAAGCCCATCGTGGCCCGGCTCAATGCGCTGGTCAACGAAGCCTCGGCCAGGGAGCCGCTCAAGGGACGGCTGGTCAATGAAGGCGCGGAAGCCTACAGCGCCGCCCCGGACCAGTTCCAGGCCATGCTCGATAGCGAACTGGCGATGTGGAAAACGGTCGTGAAGACCGGCAATATCAAGGTGGAATAGGGCGCCGGGGCCAGGCCTTCCCGCATCCGCGAACGGGTGCGGTCGGCTGCGCTGCCATCGATGGCGAGCTAACGTTCACGCTGTGGCTGTGGGCACTGAGCCGCTGGCTGGCTTGGCACCGGGACAGGGCAGTGCGAATCAAATCGGCGGGAAGCGATGCACCCGTGTCTTGCCGCGTAATGGATCGATGGGCAATGTTCGTTACACTCTAGCGAGTCAACAGGACCAGAGGAACAAGCATGCCCATGTCGCGTACCGAAGACGCTGCCAAGAGCGCCCCGGCCCATCCGATGTCGCAGTCCGCGCTGGCGCCGCTGCGCCTTCCCACGTTCCGCATGCTGTGGTGCGTGTGGCTGACCGCGAACATCTGCATGTGGATGAACGACGTCGCTTCCGCCTGGATGATGACGTCGCTGTCCGCGTCGCCGATCTGGGTCGCGCTGGTGCAGACGGCGTCCACGTTGCCGGTGTTCCTGCTGGGCCTGCCGAGCGGCGCACTGGCCGATATCCTGGATCGGCGGCGCTACTTCATCGTCACCCAGTTCTGGGTAGCCGCCGTGGCGCTGGTCCTGTGCGCGACGATCCTCTCCGGCCGCATGACCGCGCCGCTGCTGCTGGCGCTGACCTTCGCCAACGGGATCGGCCTGGCGATGCGCTGGCCCGTCTTCGCCGCCATCGTCCCGGAGCTGGTGCCGCGGCCGCAGTTGCCCGCGGCGTTGGCGCTGAACGGGATTGCAATGAATGCGTCCCGCATCGTCGGTCCGCTCGTTGCCGGCGCGCTGATCGCGAGCTTCGGCAGCGCCTACGTGTTCGTGCTCAATGCCGTCCTGTCCGTCGCATCGGGCTTCGTCATCATGCGCTGGCGGCGGGAGCACAAGCCCAGCCCGCTGGGCCGGGAGCGCCTGGTGAGCGCAATGCGGGTCGGGCTGCAGTTCGTGTTCCAGTCCGCACGGTTGAAGGCGGTGCTGGTGCGCATCTCCCTGTTCTTCCTCCATTCGACGGCGCTGCTGGCCCTGCTGCCGCTCGTTGCGCGCGGCATGGCGGGCGGAAACGCCGGCACCTATACGGTGCTGCTCGCGGCCATGGGCAGCGGCGCCATCGTGGCGGCGCTGTTCCTGCCCCGCCTGCGCCAACTCATGGCGCGCGACCGGCTGGTCCTGTCCGGCGCGGTGCTGCAGGCACTGGCGACCGCGGCCGTTGCGCTCGCGCCCAACATTTATATGGCCGCCAGCGCGATGTTTCTCGGCGGGATGGCCTGGATCACCACCGCGAATTCGCTGAGCGTGTCGGCGCAACTGGCGTTGCCGGACTGGGTCCGCGCGCGGGGGATGTCGATGTACCAGATGGCCATCATGGGCGCGAGTGCGCTGGGCGCGGCTTTCTGGGGCCAGGTCGCGACCGTCACTTCCGTGAAGACCAGCCTACTGATCGCCGCCATTTCCGGCGTCATCACCATGCTCGGCGCGCACCGCCTGGTGGTGGACCGGGAGATGGAAGAAGACCTGACGCCATCCCAGGCATTCAAGGTGCCCGTCGCCGACGATCCGCCGACGAGCGGGCATGTGCTGGTGACCATCGAGTACCTGATCCAGCCGGCGCGCGCGGCCGAATTCCGCGCGCTGATGCAGGAAAGCCGCCGCAGCCGCTTGCGGCAGGGCGCACTGTCGTGGGACCTGCTGCGCGATATCGTCGTCCCGGGGCGATATATCGAGCAGATCGTCGACCAGTCCTGGACCGAGCACCTGCGCCGTTTCGACCGGGTCACCGCAGCCGACGTCGCCCTGCGCGAACGCAAGCTGGCGTTCCACATCGGCGAAACCCCGCCGGTCGTCACACGCTGCCTGGTGGAAAACACGGTGCGGCGGTGAACGAATCGTCGTTGAATCATCCACCCCGCGTCCCGGATGTCGCGACGCCTGGCGTGTAGAGGAGCTGAAACCTGCGCGGCGGATCGGCCGGCGGCCGACCGTGCCGAAGGCGGGCACAACGTTGCTGCCGTCATCGGAGCAGGGCGTTACAAATCTTCACAGATTTGCGGTCAACAGAAATTGACCTCCGCCCGTTATAGGCGGGCAGGCAAAACTGCTTAACCTTCAAAGGAACACACATGAACAAACTGATCGCCGCCCTGGTTGCTGGCCTGTTTTCCCTGTCGGCCTTCGCTGCCGCGCACACTGCTGCGCCTGCGACGAAAGCCGATGTGAACGCGGAAGCAAAAGTGGAAAAGGCAGATGCAAAGGCTCAGGAAAAAATAACGAAGGCCAAGGCCGATGAAAAAGTCGAAGTGACCAAGGCAGATGCAAAGGCAGCGAAGCATGAAGCCAAAGCCCATGCCAAGGCGCACAAGAAAGTAGCTGAAGCCAAGAAAGACGCTAACGAAACCAAGGTCGACGCTGTCAAGAAGTAACCAGGCATTCGCTTGATCCAAGCCGCGGACTTCCGCGGCTTTTTGTTTGATCCGCCCTTGTGCGCAACCGCGTTGACCAGCATCAGGTTCCAGCAGCCGGCCGTCCTTGCAGGCAAGTTAAAACTACCGCGCCTCTTCCTCGGCGGATTTATGTGAGGAAATAGGGTGTATGCCTCACCCCGGCGAAAGAGGTCGGCAGCCAGGACCAACCTGCTGTGGAAGCGCATTTTGTTTTTACAGGCAAGACCGGAGCAAATCCCTTGCCGCCATTTGATGGAGTGTTGGCGAACCGGAAGTTCCTTTTCGGCTGGCACGAAGGTCAAGGGTATGGTGGGGTTACCAGCGGCGGTCGATACAATTGCCAATCGGAATCAACCGTCGAAGCCTGTTAACGTGCTGGCGTGGCGAGGGGATGTGGGGAGCGTGGACTGTCGGCGTACCGCTAATCCAGCGTATAACGCAGACCATGGCTCAGTCACTCTGGGCCTCCTTCGAATGCATGGGCAGTACTACCGCGAGGGCAAGATGTTTGAGCTGTTCAATCCGCGCCGTGGTGACCGGTCGTTGCTGAAAACGCCGCTTAACCGCTGGGACTGGATCCTGTTGCCCTTGGTGCTTGCCGTATTGGCGGCCCTGGCCTTCGGCGCCATGCAAATGACGCGGCCATTCACCGTGGGCCAGCCCACGCCGATTTCGCTGGACCCGTCATATCTGCCGTATTACCTGCTGCGCACCATTCTGCGAATGTTTACCGCGCTCGCATGCGCACTGGCATTCAGCTTCGTGTTTGCGGCGGTCGCAGCCAAGTACAAGCCGGCAGAAAAGATCATGGTTCCGCTACTCGACGTGTTGCAGTCGGTCCCCATCCTTGGATTTCAGGCCATTGCAATTGCCCCATTTATCGCATTGTTTCCCGGTAACCTGCTCGGCGTGGAATGCGCAGCGATCTTCGCCATTTTCACATCGCAGGCGTGGAATATGGCATTCAGCCTTTACCAGTCGATGCGCACCGTGCCGCCGGAACTGCACGAAGCATCGCGCGTATTTCAGCTATCGAGCTGGCAGCGCTTTTGGCGCCTGGAACTGCCCTATGCGATGCCAGGGCTTCTTTGGAACATGATGATGTCGATGTCCGGCGGCTGGTTCTTCCTGGTCGCCGCAGAGGCAGTGTCGGTTGCCGGGCAGGATATCAAGCTGCCAGGCATCGGCGCGTATATCGCAGTGGCCATCGAAGCGGAAAATGGACGGGCGATTGCCTGGGCGATCGGCGCAATGCTGGCGGGCATCCTCCTCTATGACCAACTGTTCTTTCGTCCATTGCTGGCGTGGGCGGACAAGTTCCGATTCGAGGAATCGCAGGGCGACACAGCCCAGCGTTCGTGGCTGCTGGACTGGGGTCGCCGCAGCCGCATGATCCGGGCCCTGACCGATCGGTTCTGGGTGGCCATGCGCGGGACGCTCGGATGGTTCAGCGTCAGGCGGGACAGCACCGGTGCGGGTCGTCACGTAAAGACGCGTCGCCGTTCCTGGGAACGCGGTTGGGACGTGTTCATCCTGCTTGCCGCATCGCTTGCTGCCTATCGCCTGGTCGTGTTCGTGCATAGCGATGTGGGATGGGGCGAGGCTGCCCACGTCGTGGTCCTCGGTTTCATTACGCTCGCGCGCGTGCTGATCCTCATCGCGCTGGCTTCTGCAATCTGGGTGCCCATTGCCGTGTGGATAGGCTTACGGCCCCAGTATTCCCAGCGTGTCCAGGCGATTGCGCAGTTCGTGGCTGCGTTCCCGGTCAACCTGATGTTTCCGCTGGTCGTGTATTTGCTGGTCACTTACAAGCTCAACGCGAATTTCTGGCTCAGCCCGCTGATGGTCTTCGGCACCCAGTGGTACATCCTCTTCAACGTCGTGGCCGGCGCCTCGACGATCCCGAACGAACTGCGCCTGGCTGCGGACAATCTCGGCCTGAAAGGCTGGTTGAAGTGGAAGCGGGTATATCTTCCCGCCGTGTTCCCGGCCTATGTCACCGGCGCGATCACGGCCAGCGGCGGCTCGTGGAACGCCAGCATCGTCGCCGAATATGTCACATGGGGCAAAACGACGCTGGTCGCGGATGGCCTCGGAAGTTATATCAAGCAGATGACCGATGTCGGCGACTTTCACCGCATTGCCCTCGGCATCGGCGTGATGTGCATCTTTGTAATGGCATTAAACCGGTTTTTTTGGCGCAAGCTGTATCTGCTCGCTGAAAATAGCAATCGTTGAGGTAGGCGCATGGCACTGGATAAATTGATGGAATTGAAGGGCGTTTCGAAGTCCTTTCGCAGCGCGGACGGCGCACCCCGGCTGGTTCTCGATGACGTCGACTTTTCGCTGGCAGAAGGGGAAATCGTCGCGCTGCTGGGTAAATCGGGATCAGGCAAGTCGACGCTGCTGCGCATCATGGCGGGCCTGATTCCGGCAGATGCAGGGGCGGTGTCCTATCGCGGCCGCGGTGTCCACGGACCGGCATCGGGCATTGCCATGGTGTTTCAGTCGTTTGCGCTTTTTCCGTGGCTGACCGTTCAGCAAAATGTGGAGCTCGGGCTGGAGGCGCAAGGGGTGCGGCCGGCGGAGCGGGAAGCGCGCGCCGATGCCATGCTGCACCTGATGGGCCTGGCGGGCTTTGGCGGCGCCTTGCCGCGCGAACTCTCCGGCGGCATGCGCCAGCGTGTGGGGATTGCCCGCGCATTGGTCACGAACCCCGATGTGCTGCTGATGGACGAAGCATTCTCCGCGCTGGACGTGCTGACCGGCGAGACGCTGCGTGACGATATTCTCGCGCTCTGGGATAGCAGCCGCATTCCAACCAAGGGCATTCTCATCGTCTCGCATAACATCGAGGAAGCCGTGATGATGGCCGACCGCATCATCATTCTGTCGAGCGGGCCCGGGCGCATCTCCACCGAATTTCAGGTCGACCTGGTGCGCCCGCGCGTGGCGGATTCTGTGGAGGCACGCGCGCTCATCGACGAAGTATATGGGCTGATGACCATGCGGCCCCAAGCTGGCGCAGTCGCCACGTCCACGCCGGCAACGCATCCCGGATACCGCCTGCCGGAAGCGGACGTCACCCATATTGAAGGGGTGCTGGCTTTGCTGGCGGACGAGCCGTTCAATGGCCGGGCCGACCTGCCCAAGCTGGCAGAAGAAACGGAGTTGTCCGACGAGGAGCTCTTCCCGACCTACGAAGCGCTGAGCCTGCTTGGATTTGCGCAGGTCGAAAAAGGGGATATCGCGCTGACACCGCTGGGCCAGCGCTATGCGGAAGCCGAGCAACCTCTACGGCACGATATCTTCGGCCAACAGCTTTTAACGCACGTGCCATTGGCGGCGCGCATTCGGCAGCAGCTTGAGGAAGAGCCGACCGGAACGGTGTCAGAGGCACCCTTCATCGAACTCCTGGAGGAGTTTCTCGAGAAGGAAGAAGCGAGCCGGGTAATGGAGATTGCGGTGGAGTGGGGGCGTTACGGAGAGGTATACGAATATGATTTCCATACAGGCCGCCTCAAGCTGCCTGACCAGGAGGAAGAATAGTTAGTGGAACTGCAAGCGCGTGAAGCGGTTTGCCGTTAAAAGCTGCGGCGCTGTCGCAGGCTGGCATGACGGTCGATCGTCAGTCCATGCCCAATGCGACGGCGCCGTCTAACGGTTTTTTCTATCGCGATGAATAGCGAGTTTCAGTCGTTTCCGCGTCGCTAGTATGTGGTTAACACCTGCTCTGCCGGTTTTTGCAAGAATGTTTCACGGCTCAAAAATTCCGCTTCGCGACCTCGTTGCCCAGGTAGCCGCCACCGACGGCGCCGGCGATGGTTGCCAGGGTCTTGCCATTGCCGCCGCCGATCTGACTTCCTACCAAGCCTCCGACGACCGCGCCAATGCCCATGCCGATCGGGCTGTTAGCGGCGCTCGCACTCGGCTGCTGGTAGACCGGTGCAGGCGCATGACGTGGCGCGGGATCGTACTGTGCGTACTGCGCCCGGTGCTGGTTCTGCCGGGTAGCCGCGCGCTGTACATATCTGTCGTGAACAACGGTCTTGTGCTCGACAACTTCTCGGACCACCACGGGGGCGGATTGTTGCTGTGGGGCCTGGACAGGAACCAGCGCGTACTGCTGTGCCGGGGCAGGGGACGATACGGCTTGCTGAATTGGCGCCGCCACGAGAGTGGGCGTCGGGCCTGCCGCAATGCCAACTGTCGGTTGGCTGGAAGCACGCGAGCCATCGGCCGCGACGCTGTGTGAATTTGGAAACAGGCCGGTGATAGCAGCCACGCCAACAAGGCTTACCAGCATGACCGAGGCGGCGGCGCCTGCGACTAAGGGGTGAATGCGGTTCGGTGCTTGGTTCATTTCATCCTCCAGGAATGCGCTGTGTTTGTCTTGTCTCTACAGTAATGGGTTCCCTGCGACGTTAATAGCCGGCAACCTGTTTCAGCGGTAACTGCCTGTAACGCCAAATGCCGTGCATCAGCATTAGGCAGAACTGGCGAGAACACGATTACCGCCGTTCATGCTGGTCTCCGGTATTGCGGCAATGCAAAAGGAAAGGACTGGTCGACGGATGCGGATCACGAAGTTCCCGGCGCGCTTGGACCGAATTAATTGTGCTTGTTTGCCTACCAATCGCCGATGAATGGTTGCATATCCGTCCTGTGCCTTACTTTATAACTGGGATTTCGATGAGATTTTTAACGGTGATGTGACGGATGAGTAAAGCCGACCTGCGTTTGCTACGGTTTGCACTGGAGCATCCAATCCGCCCAGGCTGGCTGCTGCCGGCCGCCGTCGCCCTAGGACTGTATGCCACCGTACCGTAGAACATTGCCGTTCTTGCGCTAGGCATCGTCGACGACCTCATGTTGGTGCCTTTGTTGCCCCATGCGCTATTGACATTACTCCCAGTCCACGTCCGGGATCGGTTTAGTGGGGAGACGCTGTCTGCTTCCAGTGTGCGCCATTGATGTGCGTAAAAGACAATGACGCGTGACTTGACCGGTTGGCCACGGGCGTTGGGCTTTTACGCGTCGTGGATGGGTTTAGCGTGATCAAGCTTCAGATCTGGTAACTGAAAAATGAATCGGAAGCCAATGGCTTTCAAATGTAGGTTATTGAAGTCAACACGGTTGACCTAGATGTGGCGTTTTCCGTGATGGCCAAAACGCTATATAAATCGTTGACCATCCAGTACGCTGCAGGCGGAGCTGGCAAATTGAAATAACCCATCTTTAGTCGCCTGGCCATACTGTACAAGGCCATCACGACGGATCAAATTTCTCGAAAAAGTTCAGACGAAGTGAAATCAAGCATCGATATTGATCGATTCAACACTTGATTAAGCGAATGGAATTCGACGAGCATCATTTGTTCGGCCGCATCAGCATGAATCGGCCAGGGTGCCGCTATTGATCTGCCAGACAGTGATGGACATGTGCCAAAGTGACTGCCACGTGCACGTGGTGAAGGGACAAGGCAATCCTAAACCTGAGTGGTAGTAAATCCGGTGAACGAGTCTCGAACGTAGAATGAGCGCATTGCGTATGGAGCCGCATGCGCTTTGCTTGATAGAAGCTGACACGAATTGCCGGCGTTCAAGAATCGCAAAGAAAAATGAGCAAGTTGCTTGTTGAAATAAATCCGAAGAAGTGAAAAGAGCATGAAGTCTTTAAGCCGATGCGTATTTAAATAATTGCCGCTTGTGCTGGATGCCTTGTATTGTCATTGGCTTTATTGCAACCTCCCGCCAGCGCCGAGTGATTATTTTTTTTGCGGCATTCTTGGATCCCTACCGTATCAGTCAACCTGCACGTAAGCGTACATCCCGTCCGTAAAATGCGGACGCACATTGCAAATGACCAAATATTTTCCCTTCTGCGGGAAAGAAACTGACTCTATCCGGTTGGAGGCATTAGATGGTTCAATGGTAGGTGGGTTAGAGGGAGGCGGGCCACCAGCAGGAGCGATTCCCCTATAGAACAAGTTCGGCGTAAAGTTAATAAAGAGCGCATTGGCATCTACAGGAAGGGCAATATCTGCCGCCTGAATACCCGGCTGGTAGACCATAATCTAATGAAAACCAGCCACCGCAAAATTGACTACGCCGCCTTGGGCAATCTTGATCAGTGGCGGAAGGATATGATGATTCGCCGAATTACCCGGCTGCGCGGTATTTAAGCCCGCACCGAACGACACGGTGACGCTAAACTTGTGTCCGCTTCGGTTTTCGCGCGAATTTTCATGCTGATTGCTGTGATCTTCGTTGCCTCTGTCTGCCGTTGCATTATGCATGGCAAATAAACAGGCCGTACATACCGATAAACTTGCTAATAATTTTTTTTTGCGCATTTCAACCTCCTAGTTGGTAAGGTGAATGGTTACATTTTCCCGTCTGCAGCCTAACCACTCTAAGATTTTTTCCTGATTCTGCGCTGACCAACATCAATGCTTGCTTGCTCTGATTTTTTTCGACTCTGGTGACCATAAATGATGGCAGGGGGTTAGGTTGATGATCTGTTTCGCGCTAGCAAAAGCTAGTGGACAATGATGCTTTACGTACAAACCTTCCAGTAATAAGGATTTTCATCCGATAATGGGCTGGCTCCGGGCGCCTGCTTTAAGCCATTCAACGCCAATCCTTGTCGGGGCATGCGCGAATTTTTAATTTTTAAGCAGATTTGTGAAGTCGAAGCATGGGTTGCAGCGTCAAATATTCCACATGCGTTGTCGCTGCAAGGATCAAGTCGACCGGTTCTGGATGGGTCTTCATTGAAATGCCGCCTACCTGCGTCATGGAATCGGTAATTGCCTTGTAATAATGGGGAGCAGATCAGCCTAAAGCGAGCTGCAAGCCTCCGCCGAGCCAAGCTGCATGCAAACGATGCGCCGGTTCGATGTGGAAGGAAATTAGATGAATCCCAAGATGGAACTGATGCGGCGGTCGTGAGCAACCTCCGGGTAGAAAGAAGCCATTTTTCCTCTTGAATCGAAAACGATCCTGCAAATTGCAACCCCAGACCATCAGTGTGGACCGCGGGAGAAGGCAGCCGATATTCCGAACGTATTGATGCTCGCCTAGAAGGACATGGAATCCGGGTGGTAAATTTAACTACACTAGGCGCCTGCCAATGATCGGACTGGAAAGCCCTGCTTACCAACGCACGATAAGTCGGGGCACTACGAGCGAATTGTTCCAATACACTGCCTGTTGCAGCGATGGTTCGTCCGTCCAATATCTTATGTCCGAGCGATTTATGAGCGAGTTTGGCAAAAGTACGATTGCGGCAACTCATTTCGGTCCCGGACGATGGCGGCCCGGACGCTTGTGAGGCCAAGGAAGAGGATGGCAGCGCAACCCTAACCGGACGCAGCTGGCCAGCCTCAAACTTTCAGACCAGCGAGGCAGCATTCCGAAGACCAAATGGGTCACCTCCGTTAAATACATTGTTCCCACGTCCATCCCAAAAAATGCGGAAGTTGAAAACTGCATTGATCACCGTCGGTGAATTTCTGGGCTCAACGCGCCGTGTGTTGATGCCATGAATGTTGAAACCGTCTGGATCCGGCTGGTTCACGCACCCATCGGCAGCCGTTTTGCCATTCGTGCTGACATCCTGAAATACAGCGTTGAATACGCCTTGAGAGGAAATGACATCGTTCACATCAAAGCGAGTGGCGGGCTCGTTGCTATCTACTGAGTTAAAACTAGTCAGCGGGAAGTTGGCAGAACCAACCACATAATTTGGCGTACCTTCTAACTGAAATGTCTTGTCGGGATTGTCCGGTGCCAGGTTTGGAAACCGGGTCAGCAGACCCGGACTCACTTGAGTTTGGTCCGGTTATCCGCGCCTGCATTGAAGTGGCAGGTGGCACAGGCCGTCTTGTTGTCACTGCCAACCCGCGGATTCCAAAACAGCGATTTACCCGACTGAATTGCTGCCGTCTCTTGTCCTTGACGATCTGCATAAACGCCTCGTCGTCTGGACCTGGCAGCGACATATTTTTTAACGACATGCCAGCAAGCGGCGTCTGTTAATAACAGAAGTTGCTGAAAGAGAAGAAGTTATTCCCGATTATCGATACAAGGATCAGGTAACGGAATGTCCCATAGTAGTTGTTCATTATTACCTGCTTAGAAATTAAGGGTCATTCTCCCAGAGAAGGCATATGTCTCCCCGATTACTTACCATTCCTCTTGCCGTGCGAGAGCGGCAAGAGGAATGTTTCTGTGGCAGTGAAGCTGCCTCTCGCGGTTACCTGCTTACGGCCAAGTCAGGTTCGACATGTCGAGCCTCCATACGCGCCCTGTACCGGTCAAGGTTCCTGCTGTCGTGTCGTCGCCCACAAACAAGTTACGCACGGTCTGACCAGGCATTCCGCTAGCTGGCGGCTGGCTGTTGAAACCGATTGCGCTTATTGTGGCGAACCCGGTGCCCAGTTCAGTGATTGCGCTGGGACTCGTTCCTGCAAACGTAAAGCGATATGCCTTGCTGACGTCAGCTATATACAGGTAATTCCCATCGGACGTAACAAAAACCGGCGCCCCAACAGGCGATGCGAAAGTGCGTGCCGTGCAAAGGAGTCTGCTGCTGCAGTTTTTGGCGGCGGGGATTGTAGTGATACCTGTCGCCTCTGCAAAATAAAGGTCTTCCCCGCGGAATGTCATTGATGCTGGACCTGCCCGACCACTGACAAATCCAATATTTTCAACATTGGTCGAATTACCTTCGGGGGTATCGATTCGCATGACACTGTTATTTTTCCCCGCAACCACATAGAGCTTTTTGTCTGGCCCATAGGCCACTGCAGAAGCCCGAGCCCCTGAGAGCTTGCCCGGCGCCAACAGAGTCGCATTAACAATACGGGTTCCGTCGTGCAGAAGCCGCCACACGCCTAGGCCTTTGGACGCCGTGTCAGGCACATACACATAGGTTACTGCTGCACCATTTAACGTAGATGGCACGGCCACTGCCTGGCCAGGGGCGAGGGCAGCATTGGTAACGCATGTTTCAGGGCCATTGACGCCGAGACGGCAAAATCCTTGTAAATGGTCTGATATCCAAGTTTCAGTATTAATTTGGATGAGTGCTGCTGGCAACGTGGCGCCCGTTGCAGGGCCGCTAATCGTCGTCGGCGCCGTGGCAACCGGTGGCGCGCCGACACCGCCGCCTCCGCCGCCTCCGCCTCCGCCACCGATTACAGGGCCGCCGGCGGTGACGCAGTTGCCGCTTGAATTGGGATCGACGCCATAGACTATCGCTTTGAAGAATGCTGTTCCAGCGGTTGGATCATCCGCAACATAGAGGCTGGCCGGGCCAGTGTCAGTGGCTGGGTTCACCGCGAGCGACGCAACATTTCCGTACCCGCTTCCTAATGGCTTGAGGCAGCCGGGAATACCTGACGCTGCAGGGCTATAGCGATAGGCATTGCCCAGATCTGCGAGGTACAGGGTGGTTGCGTCGGATGCGACGAATACCGGCGCGCCTACCCCAGTATTGACAGATCTTGCCGTACATGCCCCTGCACACGTAGTCGCGTTACCGTTCTGCTCGGCACCGATGGCAGTCAGTCCCGTGTTTTCTGCCAGATATAAGGCATTGCCAACAAAGGCAAGCGCAGGTGGACCAACCTTAACAACACTACTGCCAATTTTTTCGGTCCTCTGTGCTGGAGTGCCATCAAAACTCGGATCAGGGTTTCTGATTCTCATAATGCTGTTGTTACGCCCAAGCGAAACATAGAGATGCCCGTCCGGTCCCATGGCAACCGCCATCGGGCGATTTCCATCAATGCTCGCGTTGGGTAACATGACTGAATTCAGCACGTACCCATCTTTAATGGTATGTCGCCAGACGCCTCTGCCTTTCGATGAGTTGTCGGGTACATAGGCATAAGTAACTTTCGCGTTTGGGTCATTTGGATCTGTTGCTTCCTTTGCAGCGGCTTGGCCAGGGGAGACTTGCGCTGTATTGCAGGAGCCTTGGTCTACGTACCCAGGGGCAGATCCAGTTGCGCCGGCAACCAATTTGCAAAAGCCAAATACATGGTCCGAAACCCAGTAGTCATTGCCAATTTTTACAAGGCCTGAGGGGAGGGTCATTCCCTGATAAAGCACGTTGCCTGGGCTGGCCGCCATGGAGGGGAGTGGCGCAATGCAGGCCGTAGCCGCAACGACAGCTGCCAGATGTACTTTACGCAACGCCCTCAAGTCGGCAAGGCGCCGTCGAGCCATTGGGGCGAAAAGGGCGTTACTATGAGCAGCCTTGACAGAACCGCTGTTTGAAACAATTTTCATGTTGACTCCTAGGTTGGCAACCGTGTTTTGCGATAGCGGACCTGATCGGTGAGCGCGTCTTAGCGCCAAACTGCTTCAGTCCTTTTATTTAACTGGGCAAATTAGTGATGGTGGCGTCCCTCTGGGTTGGCTTGCGCTGCGCTTTGCTGGGCTCTGGTTTTAACGGAAACCTCATTCGACTGCTCGGTGAGGTAAGAAGCCATGGTCGAAACGTCATCCGTGCCGAGGTTCAGGTTCGGCATATTGACCTTCCTGTATTTTTCGAACAGTGTCCGCGCGATTGGGTCTCCTTCCGCGAGCATCTTTTCCGGCTCTTGCAGGTAGCGCTGCAACCAAGCCGAATCGCGCCTTTCAATGACGCCGGCCAGATCCGGGCCGATGCGGTCGCCGTTGCCGATCGTGTGGCGGGATGCACACCGGCTTTCGAAGATGAACTTGGCCTTGCTGATATTGATCGGTGCGGCCTGCGGGTAACTGGATGTTGGAACCACGTCTTTCCATCCTTAGAAATTTGCCCTGGTGGTCCCCAGAAACCGGGCGTTGTCGATAGCTGAATTACGCACCCATTGTCCGGTCGTATCGCTTCCCGGCATCAAGCTGCTTGCATCCACATCGGTCCGGGAGGGCGTCCTTCCATTGGCCAGTCAACCAGAATGCCAACTGAACTAGCAACCTTGGTCGGTGTCGTATTTGCCTGCTTTTGCGGTGCAACGGAAAGCGCCGAAAGCGGTTTGCGCTCCATCAGATCTCACCGTGGCCTCGGAACTTCAAACGTTTGTGCGCCGAAAAGTGGACTGCGAGGCAGCCCGGTCGGTATCGCAGCATGGGCATTGCCGAAAAATGGATTCAAACCGTTCTTCATAGCCAGACCGCCGGCAGCAATAAACAGCGCCATTTTCAATAACTGGCGGCGACTAATCTGTCCATGCGACATCGCCTGAACAATTGCTTGACGGTTTCGACGTGCGTGTTCGGCTTCACGGATTACCTGTGCTGAGGCTTTTTGAGATAAATACATTCGATGGTCCACTTCAAATGAAATTGAAACTTATAGAAAAATTTTTTATTCCTATTTCATAATTTAACGCCTGATTCAGTTTTGTCTTGGCATTTTCCGGCGCTGCATAATCCGCATACTGGATATTTTCCAAAACCTACTTTTTGACATATGTCAAAGAAGTATGACTGATCAAACCATTTGATCTTCTTCAAAAGTGATGGATATGAACGACTCTTCCTCGCCGATATCTGTATCCACGAAAATCGCTCATAGCTATGTCAAATCCATAGAAAAAAAATTTCATTTCCAAAATTCAACGAAGTCTAAATATTTTTTTTAGAAATTACGGAGCTTGAATTTTCTACAGACTTTGTCATGGTAAATAGACTCTAATATGTCACGGAAACACTACAAAATTAGTTCCCTCTAGTTCGCGCTTTAAATTTTTTAACATCCTCTAACCATTTGCTTCGTCACCGTTGTAGAATCCAAAGAAATTGACAAAAAGATATTATTTATAGAAATCGAAAAATATTTGGTCGAATTAAATTTCTCGTCAAACTTGGAGGCGGTATGGAAGATATTTCCATTAGGATGCAGGACCGCGGCCCTACAGGTGAATGGATTAAGGCCGCCCAGCGTAAGAGAACATGTTTCGCCATCAGGGCGCTGTTCCTTACTCTCGTCTCGGGCACTGTTAGCGCAGCGCCTTTTGTCGATCCCGTTGGGGATTTCATTCTTTCGTATACCGCGGGGCCGCGAGCAGGTGACCTGGATGTCGTTACTTCCGAAGTCACATTGAGTGGCACCCAGTTTCGCTTTGCCGCCACACTTGCGGGACCTGTAGGAACAACGATTGGTTCGCTTTATGTGCTTGGATTTGATCGTGGCAGGGGCACGTCACGGTTTCCTGTGGTGGCACCTGGCGTGCTATTCGATGAGGTTCTTTCCGTCACGGGAACCGGAACAGCAACCGTGCGAGACTTATTGTCCGGAGCATCCACCGTGCTTCCTTCTAGCGCCGTCAATATCAGCGGGAATAGCCTTAATGTGGCAATACCGGCTGAACTGCTTCCGTCTCAGGGCTTTGCACTGGGATCTTATACCTGGAATTTATGGCCTCGCGTCGGGGCAGGTAACGACAACCAGATTAGTGATTTCGCACCGAACAATTCCAATGTTCGAGTCACTTCCTTAAGTTCTACGCCGGTACCAGAACCAAGCACCATTGCAATGCTTGGACTGGGAATAGTAGCATTACGTTTGGTACGCAGGAAATTGAATTAATAAAGTATGGTTTTGAGAAAGGCCGCCGTTCCCGGGCGCATTCAACCAAAATTAAACAATAAATTTTTTAAAATCACAAGCGTTGATTTTCATAGTAATAATTTTGCGAAACAGGAATTTAATCTTTTGAATTACAACGTTTAGCGAACCAAGCAGTTTTTGCTTCAATAACGTCCACGAGTAAGCTCTATGTGGCAGGGGTAGGATTTTTGGGTCATTGTTCGGATGAAACCCCACTGTGTTGGTTTCCACCTAGACAGGCTGAAGAGTTTCCAACCTCAGTCATTAAGCGATTGCCTAAAGTGTGCTACACGGATATTTCAAATCGCAAGCGACGAAAACCAAAACAGCAGATACATCGAAGCGCATATGTTTGGTGCTTTTCAAGTATCGCCTAATAGCTGTTTTGTAAATCTCTTCTCGCCCGGGTACAACTAGCCAAACCAGTCGCTTTGAGCTCAGACATTTATCGAAACACAGTTACGTCCTTAGGTCGTTTTTGCAACTCCAAACCTTTTTCCTAGTGTTGTTTCGGCTCCCCGGCTCCGGCAACAGGTGTTTTTGGTGAGCGGCACCAATGTATTCCATTCGGAAAGCGTTGCAAATCTGTCTGGTCATGTTGTAAGTACACCTTGCAAATTCATTAAAAGTCCAGCAAAACTGCATTTATTATAAATTCCACCAAGAATTTTCTTTCCTGTAAGAACCAAAAGTCGTAAAATGGTCGACGCAGCAGTGGGAATTAATGCCATTTGCGCTACTGCAATCGTCGATGCCAAGTTGGACATAAACAGGGGAGAAAGAGATTGAAGTTGGGAACAGGATTTGCGGCGCTAATGTTGATAACGAGCGCCCATCAGGCATTGGCAGCTGATTCTGCCGGCTGCGAGGGAGGAGGTTTCACTGTGTTGGGAAAAGCAGGGAGCCAGAGCGCCGTCGTTACGGCCAACACCGTAGGGAATGCGTTTCACGTTCAAGGCAAGTATGTGCAGTTTGACGTCGACGCGGCCAGTTTTGGCATCCGCAATTATGTATTGACTGGGGCGCCAAACGCGCTGGATATTACTGGCGGTGTCGCTACGCCGGTTTTTGATAGCAAGTTACCCGACCATCGCGGCCTCGCATTGAGCAGCAATGTAGCCGTTGAATTGAGTAGTTCTACCGATGTCGTCCTGACCCGCAGCGGCCCTGGATTGACAATGAAGATTCAAGCCAAAGATTGCGCCAATGGCGGCCTGTTCCAGATGGAGGTATCCCGGGCAGATGAAACGAAAACCGTTTTCACCCACGTTCTCGCGCCTAGTGCGTTTTATTTTGATAACCGAAACTTCCGCGAGCGTGAAGGCGATGTAGTCGCTTATAAGGATACGACCATCAAAGTTACTGCACGGGTCAATTTTGCCAACGATTACTCGCGCAAATTTGTCGGCCGCGACAGCGCACAGTTCGCCGATCGCATCACTGAATCTTCCTGCACGAATGGCATTGTGACTCGTACTGGTTCTATCGCTAAAGTGCTGCACTGCGGTGGCGTTTCGCAGTGGCTGGTCGCAAGTGGCGGTCGCATGGGACAAGTGATGGGTGAAGACGCTACTGAAGTTGCCCCTCCCGCGACGGTCTGCACCCATCAGTGCCAGGCGCAAAACCGCACGCGCAGTGGATCTATCGTGCTTGGGTTTCCTTTCCCGGTTGCGCAGCCTGATCGGTTACAACCGCGATTTGTTCAATAAATTATTAGGCTGAGCACCGACAAGGCAGAAGCTCGTTTCTGTCTTGTCGTAATGGCCTATTCGTTTTACGCAACTCCGCCATTTCTCGACGGCTGGGCGCTAGAGATTTAGTCGGTGCTGAATAATTCTACTTTTCAATACGCCGGGACCGTGGATCGGCTTGACTTAAGCTTGTTAATGATGAGGCGGATGTTGTGCCCGGC
>NZ_FXUL01000013.1 GCF_900182955.1 Noviherbaspirillum suwonense
AAAAGGCGACCCCTACGATGGCGGTCCGCTGCGCGGACTGCACGCGCCGCCAGCACCTGAAACGGGAAGCGTCCGAAACTCGCTTCGCTCAGACAGCGGACGCTTCTTTATCCGTTTCAGGCACTGGCGACGCGTCGCCATCTAACGGGGATTCACTGCAACAGCAACGGCCACTTCAAAGGCAACTGCAACTGCAACCGCAACTGCAACTGCAACCGCAACGGCAACTGCAACTGCAACCGCAACGGTCGCTGCGCGGGCAACTGCAACTGCAACTGTCGCTACGCGGAACATCAACGTCAACAGTCGCTGCGCGGAGCTAACTGCAACAGCAACTGTCGCTACGCGGAACGTCAACAGCAACGGTCGCTGCGCGTAGCTAAACGCAAAGACCGCGTGAACCGTCCTTGCTACTGCCGCACTGGCAAGTTGGCCAGCGCCACATATGCCTCCAGCCCCACCGTCTCCGCCCGCGCCTGCGGATCGATCCCCACGCTCTCGAGGTCGGCCTCGGTAAACATCCCCGCCACGCAATTACGCAACACCTTCCGCCTCTGCGAAAACGCCTTCTGCACAACCGCCTCCAGCCGCGCGCCATGGCAAGCCAGCGGCGCAGCCAGCGGAATCATCCGCACGATCGCCGAATCCACCTGCGGCGGCGGATCGAAGGCCGTCGGCGGCACCACGAACAGCAGGTCCATGTGATAGCGCCATTGCAGCATGACCGACAGCCGGCCATAGGTCTTGCTGCCCGGCGGCGCCACCATCCGCTCCACCACTTCCTTCTGCAGCATGAAATGCTGATCCTGCACCAGCGGCGCCATCTCGGCCAGGTGGAACAGCAGCGGGCTGGAGATGTTGTAAGGCAGGTTGCCGACCACCCGGAGCTTGCCGCCCGCCGGCGCCAGCGCGGCGAAGTCGTACTTCAGCGCGTCGCCGGAATGCACATGCAGCCGCTTCGGGTCGAAGGTCTTGTTGAGCCGTTCGACCAGGTCGCGGTCGAGTTCGACCACGTGCAGTTCGTCCAGGCGCTCCAATAGCAGCCGGGTCATCGCGGCCAGGCCGGGGCCGATCTCGACCATGACGTCGCCGGGCTTGGGGTCGATCGCCGTGATGATGTCATGCAGGACGGACTGGTCGGTCAGGAAATTCTGGCCGAAACGCTTGCGGGGTATGTGCTTCATTGAACCTTGCTGATTGCAGCGGCCATCCGGGCCGCGGTGCGGATGGCTTCCACCATGCTGCCATGTTCGGCCCGGCCCAGCCCGGCCGCGGCCAGGTCGAGCGCGGTGCCGTGGTCGACCGAGGTGCGGACGATGGGCAGGCCCAGCGTGATGTTGACGCCGCGGCCGAAGCTGGCGTGCTTGAGCACGGGCAGGCCCTGGTCGTGGTACATCGCCAGCACGCAGTCCGCCTCCTCGAGGTACTTGGGCTGGAACAGCGTGTCTGCCGGGTAAGGCCCGCGGGCGTCGATGCCGCGCTCGCGGGCGGCTTGCAGCGCGGGGATGATGACGTCGATTTCCTCGCGGCCGAGGTAGCCGTTCTCGCCGGCATGCGGGTTGAGTCCGGTGACCAGGATGCGCGGCGACGCGATGCCGAACTTGCGCCGCAGGTCGGCGTCGACGATGTTCAGCGTGCGCGCGAGGCTGTCGCCGGTGATCGCGGCCGGCACGTCCTTCAGCGCCAGGTGGGTGGTGGCCAGCGCCACCCGCAGCGGCGGCGTGCTGGCCAGCGACGCCAGCATCATCACCACATGCGGCGTGCCGGTTTTTTCGGCGAGATACTCGGTATGCCCGGAAAACGCGACGCCGGCGTCGTTGATCGTGCTCTTCTGCAGCGGCGCGGTGACCATCGCCGACAGCCAGCCGCGCTGCGCGCCCTCGATGGCGACGTCCAGCGTCTCGAGCACATAGCGGCCATTGTTCGGGTCCAGCACGCCCGGACTGACATGCGCGCCCAGCGTGCAGTCGATGACGGCGATCCGGTCCGGCGGGAAGTCGGGCAGGCCGTCGTTCCGCACCGCCATCTGCGACAGCGCCACCAGGCGGATCGCCGGGTCGATGGCGGCCGCGGTCATGGCCAGGAAAGCCGAGTCGCCGACCAGCACGGTGCGCACTTCATTGCGCAAGTCCCAGGCGGCGCGGATCGCGATCTCGGGGCCGATGCCGGCCGGCTCGCCGGTCGTGATCGCAACCGGCGCAATGGCGCCTGCGGGCATCATTTCCTGCCCGCGGCAGCCCCGAGTTCCTCGGCGCGGTACTCGACATAGGTACGGTCGCGCAGCTGGCGCAGCCACTCCTCGGTCTCTTCCTCGATCTTGCGCTCGCGCAGCGCCTGGCGGGCCTGCGTGCGCTGGCGTTCCTGCGAGACATCGTTGGTCTTGCGCTCGATGACCTGGATCAGGTGATAGCCGAACGGCGACTCGATCGGTTCGCTGACCTGGCCGGGCTGCAGCGCATCCATCGCGCGCTCGAATTCGGGCACGGTGTCGCCCGGATAGAGCCAGCCGAGGTCGCCGCCCTTGGCGGCCGAGCCGTCGTTGGAATACAGGCGCGCCAGTTCGGGGAAGGTCGCCGCCTTGTTGTCCAGCCGCTCCTTCAGTTCGGTCAGCTTGCGCCGCGCTTCATTGGCAGGCACCACCTGGTTGACCTTGATGAGGATGTGCCGCGCATGGGTCTGGGTCACTGCCGCCACCGGCGCGCCGGCCTTGGCGGGCGTGGACGTGCGCCGTCCGAGCACGCGCAGGATATGGAAGCCATTGGCGCTCTTGGCCACCACCAGCTCGTTCTCGCGCCGGTCGGCGATCGCGTCGACGAAGATCTGCGGCAGCCGGTCGAGCGTGCGCCAGCCTATCTCGCCGCCCTTGAGCGCATCCGCCGCGTCGGAGTAGGTTGCCGCCACGCGGGCGAAGTCGGCGCCGCTGCGCAGCTGCTGCAGCGCTTCCTCGGCTCGCTGGCGGCGCTGGGAGATCTGCTCGGCGCTGGCGTTTTCGGGGATGCGCACCAGGATCTGGGCCAGGTTGACCTCCGGCTGCGCGCCCTGCGCAGCGCCGCCGGCGGCCATGAAATTGTCGATCTCGGATTCGGTGATCTGCACCTTGCTGTCGACCTCGCGCTCGCGCAGGCGCTGCAGCAGGATTTCATTGCGGATGTCTTCGCGGAAGCGGCTGAACGTGACGCCATCGGCCTCGATGCGCTTGCGGAAATCGGCCAGCGTCAGGCCATTCTGCTCGGCGATGCGGGCGACCGCCGCGTCGAGCAGCGGGTCCTCGACCCGCAGGCCGCTTTCCTTGGCCAGCTGCAGCTGCGCGCGGTCGACGATCATCCGTTCGAGCAGCTGCTGCTGGAACTGCGCACGCGGCGGCACGGTGACGCCCTGGCTCTTCAGCCGCGCCTCGACCGTCTGCATGCGCGCCTCGAGTTCCTGCCCGGTAATGACTTCATTGTTGACCACGGCGACGATGGCGTCGATCGGGCGCACGCGCTGGGCGCTGGTGGACGTAGCGGTTGACGACGGCGCGGGGGATGTCGCGGCCGGGGCCGGCGCGGTGGCGCCGAGCCGCGGGGCGCCGCTGCCGGGCGCGGCATTGGGCACTTTCAGCGATTGCGACCAGGATGGCGGCGCTGCCAGCAGCGCACACAGCAGCGCCGGCATCAGTCGCACACGGCGGACAGGGTTCGGTTTGGAGCGTGAGGTGCGTTGGATTTTCATGGGACCTTCATTCGTGGTGGTGAGGCAGGCGCTCAGCGCACCGGCTCGTTCACTCGTGTGTAGCCGGGCACGCTATTGCGCAGCGCCGTCAGGGGGTTGGAGCCAAGGCTGGACAGGCCGGTCAGCTCGAGCTGGAAGAACAGGGACGTCGTGGCGACGTTGGTGGCGGTAGGCGTACGCTGGGCAACCACGCGGAACACCCAGCAGTCGTCCTTGTACTCCAGGCCAGCCAGTCCCTCGGACACCCGGTTTTCAAGTCTTGAGTAGTTTACACGCGCTACGCCATAAAGGCGGTTGGCGATTGGCCACTGGCCCGACAGGTCGACCAGGTCGACGCCGGTCGGCACGTCCTTGCGGAACTGCAGGTTCAGCACACGCTGCGGCCCGGGCAGCCAGCGCACGCCGAAGCTGGACGCATTGGTCTTCCCGATGCTCTGGCTGTACTGCACGCCGGCGTCCACCGCCAGCGCCTGGGTCAGCTGGCCCGACACGGCCGCCAGCAGGTCGGACTTGTTCTCGCTGGCGCTGCCGCCGGCGTTGACCGCGCCGGCGCTGGCGATCGCCTGCTCATTGGTCACCCGCTGCTGGTTGAAATAAAACCGCTGGCCCACGGCCATGCGCACCCGCTCCACGCCGTCTTCCTCGATGAAGCGGGACACCACGGCCGCGGTCAGCTGGTTGGCGTCGCTGATGCGGTCGTTGCCGACGTAGCGGTTTTCGCTGAAGATCTGCGAGAAATTGAATTCGGCCAGCGTGGTGTCGAACAGCGGAAACTTGCTCTGGTCCTTGTAGGGCGTGTAGACGTAGAACAGCCGCGGCTCCAGCGTCTGCGTCGCCTGGCGGCCGAGGAAGCTGGTTTCCCGCTCGAACACCAGCCCGCTGTCGATCGAGAACGTCGGCAGCGTGCGGCTCAGCGTGGTCGGGTTGCCGGTGGCGACATTGTTCAGGCTGTAGCTGCTGGAATGGACCGAGGCGCTGGGCGTGATGAAATAGCCGGGCGCGATGATCGGGTAGGACACCCGCGGGTTGATCACGCTGCGGTCGCCGCGGACCAGGTCGGGGTGATAGAAACGGGTGAAGTCCGACACCACCCCGAGGTCGAATCCGCCGACACCCTGGCGCGCCGCGGTTACGCCCAGCTGGGGCAGCCTGTCGTACGGGCGGCCGATGGGCACCAGCGGGTCCTGCAGCACCTGGTAGTTGGTGGTGCGGGCGATCGCGCTCCAGTAGGGCTGCGCATAGCTCAGGCTGAGGTCGCGCAGCAGCAGCCGCTCGCGGGTATTGGTGATGCTGCCCGGAAAGTCATTTGGATACTCGTTGTCGGACGCGGCATTGACGTTGGCATTGAACGTCAGTCCCGGCGCCAGCGTCTGGGTGTGCAGCGCGCTCAGCGCGCCGCGGCTTTCGCCGGTCACCCTGTCGTTCATGATGCCCTCGATGCGCGTGCGTCCGGCATAGCCGTCGCCGAGGTAGCGCGCCTGCGCGCCCAGCTGCAGGCCGCGCCGGGCGATGAGGCGCGGATACAGCGTCAGGTCGCGGTTGGGCGCGATATTGAAGTAATACGGCGTCGACACTTCCAGGCCGCCGCGGCTGGTCGCGCCGATGGTGGGCGCGAGGAAGCCGGACTTGCGGGCATCCGACAGCGGGAAGGTCAGGTAGGGCGAGCCGAACAGCGGCACGCCCTTGAAGTAGACGACGGCGCGCGACGCGGTGCCGATGTCGCGGCCGGTGTCGAGGTTCATGGTGCCGGTCTGCAGGTACCAGTCGGGGTCCGGCCCCTCGCAGGTGCTGTAGGTGCCGTTCTGCACCACCGCGCGGTCGCGGGCCTCGAAGTCGATGCGGTCGGCCTTGCCCTGCGCATTGCGGATGCCCAGGTGGTAGGTCGGGTTTTCGACGTAGCCTTCGCCGGTATCGAGCTTCAGGTCCATCTCGTCGCCGGTATAGCGGTCGCCGAAACGTTTCAGCCGCACGTTGCCGGTGGCCTTGACCCGGTCCTCGACCACGTCGTAGGTGGCGCGGTCGGCATTGAGCGTGGTCTCGCCGCGGGTCACTTCGGCATCCTGTTCCAGGATGACTTCGCGGTCGGGACGGCCGGTCATGCGTTCGGCGCCCAGGTTGGTCGGCGCGTTCGGGTCGTCGACCGGGCGCCTCGGCGCGGACTGGGCGTCGGCAAGGAGGGGAATGGAGGCCGCCGTCAGGGCAACCGTCAGTGCGCGAACCAGTCGTCCGGAAGGAGAAAAGCGGGGGCGGCGAGTCATGGGCAGAGGAGCGGCAACACCATAGAAGGAGCGGATTTTGTCGTTGGATACCAGTCCCGCGCCATGACCTGCCGAATGAAACCGGTGGATTTTTTCGTCTGGCAAGGCGCGGGGGGAGTGAATAGCTGGCTATCCACGACGGGCGCAACGCAGCCAGCCGGAAAAAGACGCGATTTCATGGTGCGTTATGGTTTGGGGTTGGTAGGTAATCCCTTATTATATGAGAACTCCGCAGTCCGGCCCGCTTTAGCGGGCGGCTTCAGCAGTCGACCCTCGGCCCGCTCCCGGAACGCCCACGAATCATTTTCAGACGAACGCCAAGACCGCACCATGCCCCTGCAAGCCCCCAACGACCCGCGACTGACCCAGGCCGGCCAGTGGCTCGCCACGCTGGCCGAGCCCGCGCTGCGCATCGATACGCTGCGCCCGGCCTCCGCCGACGCCAGCTTCCGCCGCTACTTCCGCATCGACGCCGCCGACGGCGCCAGCTACATCCTGATGGACGCGCCGCCGCCGCAGGAAGACGTGCGTCCCTTCGTCCGTGTCGCCGAGCTGTTCGGGCAGACCGGGGTGTCGGTGCCGCAGGTGCTGGCGCAGGACGCGGAACACGGCTTCCTGCTGCTGACCGACCTGGGCTCGACCACCTACCTGCGCCAGCTCAACGCCGACACCGCGCACAAGCTCTATCTCGACGCGATCGACGCGCTGGTGCTGCTGCAGGCGCAGAGCCAGCCGGACATGCTGCCCGAATACGACCGCGCGCTGCTGCTGCGCGAGCTGCAGCTCTTCCCCGACTGGTACGTCGCCAAACACCGCGGCGTGACGCTGGACGACAAGCAGCAGGCGTCGCTGCAGAAGGTGTTCGACGCGCTGCTGGCCAACAACCTGGCCCAGCCGCAGGTCTATGTGCACCGCGACTACCATTCGCGCAACCTGATGGTGCTGGACGCCGGCAACCCCGGCATCCTCGACTTCCAGGACGCGGTCTACGGCCCCATCACCTACGACCTGGTCTCGCTGCTGCGCGACGCCTACATTCAGTGGGACGAGGAACTGGTGCTGGACTGGGCGATACGCTACTGGGAGAAGGCGCGCCGCGCCGGGCTGCCGGTAGCCAACGACATCGACAGCTTCTACCGCGACTTCGAGTTCATGGGCCTGCAGCGGCACCTGAAGGTGCTGGGCATCTTCGCCCGCCTCTATCACCGCGACGGCAAGGCCGCCTATCTCGACGACATGCCGCTGGTGATGGAATACACCCGCAAGACCGCAGGCCGCTACCGCGAGCTGGCGCCGCTGATCCGCATCCTCGACGTGCTGGAAAACACCAGCTCGGGCGTCGGCTACACCTTCTGAGCCGGCGATGAAAGCAATGATCCTTGCCGCCGGCCGCGGCGAACGGATGCGGCCCCTGACCGACGCCTGCCCGAAGCCGTTGCTGAAAGTGCGCGGCCGGCCGCTGATCCTGTGGCAGGTGCTGAACCTGGTGCGGGCCGGCATCACCGACATCGTCATCAACCATGCGCACCTCGGCCACATGATCGAGGCAGCGCTGGGCGACGGCAGCCGTTACGGCGCCCGCATCGCCTACTCGCCCGAAGGCACGGCGCTGGAAACCGCCGGCGGCATCGCCCGCGCGCGCGCGGACGGTTTGCTGGGCGACGCGCCCTTCGTCGCGCTGTCCGGCGACATCTATGCGCCGCATTTCGACTTCACCCAGGTGCTCGACGCCCTGCAGGACAACGACGTCTGGGGCAATCCGCATCCGGCAGACAAGCGCGACATCGCCTGGCTCTACCTGGTGAAGAATCCGCCGTTCCACCCGCAAGGCGATTTCGCGCTTTCCAACTACACGATACGCTCGGACGGCGCGCCCAAGCATACCTTCGCCAACATCGGCGTGTACCGGCCCGAGATGTTCGACGGCATCGTGCCGGGCGAACGCGCCAAGCTCGGGCCGCTGCTGCACGACTATGCGGCCAGGGGGCTGGTCGGCGGCGAGCTGTACAACGGCATGTGGGAAAACGTCGGCACGCCCGACCAGCTCGCCGCGCTCAATGCGCCGCTGGTCGTGCCGCCCAAGGGACAATAAGCGACAACCAAGGACAGCCATGACCGAAGCTTACGCAGCAAGACGCGCACGACTGATAGAACAGATGCAGGCCAGGGGCGGCGGCATCGCCGTCATCCCCACCGCGCCCGAGGCGCTGCGCAACAACGACGCCGACTTCCCCTACCGGCATGACAGCTACTTCTATTACCTGACCGGCTTCACCGAGCCGGAAGCGGTGCTGGTGCTGGTGGCGAATGCGGCCGGCGGCCAGTCCATCCTGTTCTGCCGCGAAAAGAACATGGAGCGCGAGATCTGGGACGGCTACCGCTATGGCCCGGACGCCGCGCGCGAACAGTTCGGCCTGGACGCCGCGCACCCGGTCGCCGCGCTCGACACGGAGGTGCCGAAGCTGATGGCCAATGCGCCGGCCATCTTCTATGCGCTGGGCAGCAATGCGAAGCTCGACGCGCAGGTGCAGGGCTGGCTGCAGTCGGTGCGCGCGCAGGTGCGCGCCGGCGTCGGCGCGCCGTCCGCCGCGTTCGACGTCAACCTGCTGCTCGACGAGATGCGCCTGGTCAAGGACGCCGGCGAGATCGCCATCATGCGCCGCGCCGCGCTGATCTCGTCGGCCGCGCATGAGCGGGCGATGCGCATGTCGAAACCCGGCCTGCGCGAATACCAGGTCGAGGCCGAACTGCTGCACGAGTTCCGCCGCAACGGCTCGCAGTTCCCGGCCTACACGTCCATCGTCGCCACCGGCGCCAACGCCTGCGTGCTGCATTACCGCGCCGGCGACGCGGTGCTGCAGGACGGCGACCTGGTGCTGATCGACGCCGGCTGCGAGCTCGACGGCTATGCGTCCGACATCACCCGCACCTACCCGGCCAGCGGCCGTTTCAGCGGCCCGCAGAAGGCGCTGTACGAGATCGTGCTGGCGGCGCAGGCCGCGGCCATCGCCGAGATCAGGCCCGGCAAGCGTTTCACCGATGGCCATGACGCCGCCGTGAAGGTGCTGGCCCAGGGCATGCTGGACACCGGCCTGCTCGACCGCGGCAAGGTCGGCACGCTGGACGACGTCATCGCCAACGGCGACTTCCGCCAGTTCTACATGCACCGCACCGGCCACTGGCTGGGCATGGACGTGCATGACGTCGGCGAATACCGCGACCCCGCGCCCGCCGGCCAGGAAAAGCCGTGGCGCACGCTGCAGCCCGGCATGGCGCTGACGGTGGAGCCCGGCATCTACGTTCGTCCGGCCGACGGCGTGCCCGAGCAGTTCTGGAACATCGGCATCCGCATCGAGGACGACGCGGTGGTGACCGCAGGCGGCTGCGACATCATCACCGCCGAGGCGCCGAAGACGGTGGCCGAGATCGAAGCCGTGATGCGGGGTTGAACATGGCTACGGCCGGCGACCATGACATCCTGATCGGCGGCGCCGGGCCGGTGGGCCTGGCGCTGGCCGCGATGCTGGTGCGGCAGGGCATGCCGCCGCAGCGCATCGCGCTGATCGACGCCAGGCCGCTCGAGCAGGCAGTGCATGACCCGCGTTCGCTGGCGCTGTCCTGGGGCAGCCGCCAGCTGCTCGAAGAGATACGGGCCTGGCCCGCGGGAGCCACGCCCATCCGCGAGATCCACGTGTCGCGGCGCGGCCATTTTGGCCGCACCCTGATGACGGCCGCGGAGTTTTCATTGCCCGAGCTCGGCTATGTCAGCCGCTACGGCGCGCTGGTGCGGGCCCTGTCGGCCGCCGCCACCGCGGCCGGCGTGCATGTGCTGCGGCCGATGCTTATTGCGTCCCGCGAGGAAACCGCCGACGGCGTCGCGCTGCTGCTGGCGGACGGCCGCAGCCTGCATGGCCGGATCATGGTCCAGGCCGAAGGCGGCCTGTTCGCCGACCAGCCCGGCAAGCCCATCAGCCGCGACTACAACCAGACCGCGGTCATATCGCATGTCACCGTCAGCGCGCCGATAGAGGCGCGCGCATTCGAGCGCTTCACCGACGAAGGTCCGCTGGCGCTGCTGCCGCAGGACGACGGCTATGCGCTGGTCTGGTGCCTGCGCCCCGCCCGCGCCGGCCAGGTCGCCGCGCTGCCGGACGACGCCTTCCTGGCGCAGCTGCAGCAGGCATTCGGCCACCGCCTCGGCCGCATCCTGAGCGCCACGCCGCGCATCAGCTACCCGCTGGGCCTGAACGCCGGCGCGCATCACACCGCGCGCATGGTCGCCATCGGCAACGCTGCCCAGACCCTGCACCCGGTCGCCGGCCAGGGCCTGAACCTCGGCCTGCGCGACGCCGCGGTGCTGTCCCGCATGCTGGCGACCGACGCCACGCCATTGGCGCTGCAACGCTACGTTTCCCGGCGCAGCCCGGACCGCCGCGCCACCATCGCGCTGACCGACGCGATGGCCCGCGTCTTTTCCAGCGCCCCGGATGGCGCATTCAGCCAGGGACTGCTGGGCATATCACTGGGCCTGATGGACATGGTGCGGCCCGTGAAAAGCCTGCTGGCCGAACAGATGATGTTCGGCCGGCGCTAGCTCACTGCCTGGCCCGCGGGGGCAGGAACGACGAATCGCTGTTCCTGCGACGGATGAAAGCCATCAGGCCGATGCCCAGGCCAACGATGCCCAGCATTCCGGGCTCGGGCACTTCGGCCAGGCCCAGCTGCAAGGCGGCGACGTTTTGCAGGGCAAAGGCATCGGCGGCGGAAATCCCCAGGTCGCGCGCGGCAATTTCATCCCTGCCCAGCGAACGCGGATCGAAACCCGTGATCGCGCCGAACTGCACCAGCGCATCGAGGTAGGAGCCGTATTTGCTCGCATGCAGATAGTCGTCCCACCACAGGTTCATCAGGTCGCCCGGCTGGTTCGGCACATAGACGCCGGACGCATCGTAGAAACCGTCTGCCTTGGCCAGCCCCATGTCCAGCGCACGCTGGAAGGCGTCGCCCGCCGGCAGCACGCCGGCGTAATCGGGATTGTCCGCCGCCAGCCCGTAAAACGCCGCATGCAGGTCGGCGGTCATGTCGGCCAGCGCCGGATAGTAAAGCGTTGCATTGCCCGTGCCCGCGCTGATGGGCCGCCCGTCCGCCGACGTCGTGTCGGCCTTGGTGACGAGATGCTCGAACACCATGTCGGGGCGAGCCCAGGTTTCGGTCAGATAGACCTTTGCATTCGGGTTGGCATTCGGATTGGCGGCGATCTTGCGCACCGTATTGCATTGCGTGGCCGTTTGGCCGGTGGCGACGCACGCGGCCAGGCCGCCGTACAGCGCGGTCTCGGTGTAGTTCTGCGCAGCGCCATCGTGGACGAAATCCTCGAACTTGTTGGCATAGGCGCGGAAAGCGGCCGGGTTGGCGTTCTTGCCGCTGCCTACCGGCAGCGCCGCGTCGCTCTGCTCCTGGAGCACGACGATGTCCCATGGCCGGGATGCGACGTTGCCGCGCAGGTCCCAGGCGGCATTGGCCGTGTTCAAATACTGGCCGCGCAGCGAGGCGGCATTGCGTGCAGAGATGGAGACATCGTAGTCCAGCCCTTTCTGCACCGCGAACTGCTTGAAGAGGCCGGCGATGCCGCCCCATGGATGCGGCTCCCAGGGATTGGAACCGGCCGAGCTGATGGTGTTGAAGCCGGCTGTCAGGTCGTGCACATTGGCGGCGTTGTAGCTCATCACCGGATCGACGCGGCCGAAGGTGTAGCTGTTGCCGACGAACAGGATCGAGGTCGGCGCGGCAAACGCCGCCTGGGCCAGCGCGCCCGCGCAGGCCGCCAGCACAAGGCGCGGCAACAGCCGTCCCAGCTTGGATAAGTTGCTCATGATGTCTCCTTGATATTTGGACTAGTTTTATCGCCCCGAGCGGAGGCGTGAAGACATGCTAACAAAGCAATATGAATACGTAAAATATCTGCATTGTCACTTTTCGATACTTTAAACGTATTCAAATACTCGCTACCTGGCGCCGTCCGATACCGCTCTCGACAAGCGCACGGTAATCCAGCTGACCGCTCCATGCAGCAATCGCCAGGCAGGCGACAGCATTGCCCGTGAGATTGGCCAGCACCCGGCATTTCAGCAGCCGTTCCACCCCCAGCAGCAGCGCCAGGCCTGCTTCGCTTCCGGCTGGCAGCACGGCAGCGGATGCGGCGAGCACCATGAAAGCGGCGCCGGCAACGCCGCTTGCGCCTTTGGACATCAGCATCAGCATGGCCAGCATGTTGGCGCAGATGCCCCACGATAGCGGCGCATGCTGCAGCTGCGCGAGAAACACCAGTCCCATGCCCAGGTAGATATTGCTGCCATTGAGATTGAATGAATACCCGGCCGGCACCACGGCCGCCACCAGCGTCCGGGGGCAGCCCGCTTTTTCGAGCTTCTGCATCAGTCCGGGCATCGCAGCGACCGACGAACTGGTGGTCGCCGCCAGCACCAGCTCTTCCCGCAGGGCCAGCAGCAGGCGCGGCAAACTGAAACCGCACAGCCAGGCGATGGCGCCCATGGCCGTCACGATGAATAACGCGCTTGCCAGGTACAGTGCTGCCACCAGCGTGGCCAACGCGCCTATGGAGCCCGGACCATGCCGGCCCGCCGCATAGGCAATGGCCCCAAAAGCCGCGAGCGGCGCGGCCTTCAGCACGAGGCGCACAAGCCGGAACAGGCCGTTCGCGGCACGCTGGCAGGCGCGCTGCACGCCAGCGGCGCGACGGCCGAATGCTGTCAGCAGCAGCGCGCATGCCAGCGCCGCCAGCAGCGCCTGCAATACCGGGCTTGCGCCCAGCATGTGCGCCCAGGCCACGCCCGCCGTCGGCGCCGCCGCGGCCGGTGCGCCGGCGCCGATGGCATCGAGCCGCTCGCCCGGCTGCACCAGCCAGCCGGCGCACAGCCCCGTCGCCAGGCTCAGCGCCGACATCGCCTCGAAATACAGCAGCGCGCAGAACCCGGTCCTGCCCATCCGGCGCAGGCTGCCCATGCCGGCAAGGCCGCTTGTCACCGTGACGAAGACGATAGGCACGACCAGCAGCCCGATGACGAAGATGAACCCGTCTGACAGCGGCTTGAACCGCACTGCCAGCGCCGGTTCGGCCCAGCCAAGCAGCAGGCCCAGCGCCAGCGCGCACAGCACCTGCAGCATCGGCCCGGGAACACGAACGCGCATCATCCGGCTAGATCGCCGCACCCGGCCGTGCCGCCGTCCTGGCAAGCTCGACAAAATGGCTGGCGGCGGGCGACAGCCCGCTGTCGCGGCACACAAGGGTCAACGGCGCGCGCAATTCAGGGCCGCCGTCGCGAATCCGGCAATACACCACCTGATCCTGGTGGAAGCCCTGCATCGATGCCGGCACCGCCGACACGCCGGCGCCTGCGGCGACCAGACTGATGTTGGTCAGCATGCGGTCCACTTCGATGGCAATGCGCGGCGTGTACCCGTTGCGTTCACATGCGGCGACGAGATTGGAATACATCCCCGGCGCGCCATGCCGGCGCACCAGGATGAACAAATCGTCCTTCAACGCTTTCAGGCTGATGCTCGGCATCGCACCGGCCCGGCTGCGCGCCAGCGCCGGATGGCCCACCGGCAGCACCAGCAGCATTTCCTCCTCCAGCAGCGACAGAAACGACAGCCCGGGCGGATGACTGACCGGCAGTCGCAGGATGCCGATATCCAGCGTGCCAGCCGTCAGCGCCTCGGTGAGTTCGGCCGCATTGCCTTCCCTGAACACGAGACTGACGCCAGGCCAGTTATCCCTGTAAGCGCGCAACGCTCGAGGTATCAAAGGATGCGCCGCAGCAGAGCTCGTGAAGCCCACGGTCAGCGTTCCTTCCGCGCCATGTGCAGCTCGCGCAGCTCGTGCAGCAGCCTCCGCCACCCCCTTGAGCAACGCCCGCGCCTCCTTCAGGAACACGATGCCGCCGGCAGTGAGTTCTGCGCCTTTCGGATGTCGCCGGAACAGTTCGAAGCCCAGCTCGGATTCCAGCGCCATGATCTGCTGGCTCAGCGGTGGCTGCTTGATGCCGAGCCGTTGCGCGGCCCGCGTGAAATGGCCTTCTTCGGCGACGACGATGAAATAGCGGAGATGTCTCAGTTCCATGCGGGCCCTGGTGTCAATTTGTATCGGGTTCGATACTTTATAGGGGATTGAGCCTCGGGCAAGGCTTCATGGGCGTGGCTTCTGATGGATTGCTATTGTTGGGGCAGGGTGACGGGAAGGAACGGTTTTGGCTGGCTCGGCGCAGCGCTTATTGCCGTTGACGTTCCGCGCAGCGACAGTTGCCGTTGCTGTTGACGTTCCGCGCAGCGACAGTTGCAGTTGCAGTTGCAGTTGCCGTGGCCGTTGCTTGTGAAGTGGCCGTTGCCGTTGCAGTGAATCCCCGTCGATGGCGACACGTCGCCAGTGCCGAAATCGGATAAAGAAGCGTCCGCTGTCTGAGCGAAGCGAGTTTCGGACGCTTCCCGATTTCGGTGCTGGCGGCGTGTGCACCCCGCGCAGCGGGGCGCCATCATCGGGGTCGCCTTCTCTTGCCTACTTCTCTTGGCGAAGCAAGAGAAGTAGGTCGGCTGCCGGGCCGAAACCCGGCTAGGTCGTCCGGCAGGCTAGACGGTATTGCTTCATCTGCCAGCAGGCGCACCGTCGCGAAGCCGCTTTTGCAGTTGACAACGGCTGCACGTCAGGAATACGCGCCACAGCGCAAGGCGCCGATGCTGCGTCTGCTGACGGGTGAAACGTTGAGGCTTCACTGCCGTGGGGAGTAGCCGGGTGTTCGGCCCGGCAGCCGACCCGCTTTTTTGCTTCGCCAAAAAAGTGGGGCAAAAAAGGCGACCCCTACGATGGCGGTCCGCTGCGCGGACTGCACGCGCCGCCAGCACCTGAAACGGGAAGCGTCCGAAACTCGCTTCGCTCAGACAGCGGACGCTTCTTTATCCGTTTCAGGCGCTGGCGACGCGTCGCCATCTAACGGGGATTCACTGCAACGGCAACCGCAACGACAACTGCAACAGCCAATTCAAAGGCAACGGCAACTGTCGCTACGCGGGACGGCAACTGCAACTGTCGCTGCGCGGGGCTAACCGCAACTGTCGCTGCGCGGAGCCGGCCCATTTGCCGGCCCATTTACTAAACGCCTACTCCACCGCCTTGACCATATCCTCGATGACCTTCTTCGCATCGCCGAACACCATCATGGTCTTGTCCATGTAGAACAGCTCGTTGTCCAGCCCCGCATAACCCGCCGCCATCGACCGCTTGTTGACGATGACAGTCTTGGCCTTGTAGGCCTCCAGGATAGGCATCCCCGCAATCGACGACTTCGGATCCTTGGCAGCCGGGTTGACCACGTCATTCGCCCCCAGCACCAGCACCACGTCCGCCTGGCCGAACTCGCTGTTGATGTCTTCCATCTCGAACACCTGGTCGTACGGCACCTCGGCTTCGGCCAGCAGCACGTTCATGTGCCCCGGCATCCGGCCGGCGACCGGGTGGATCGCGTACTTCACCGTGACGCCCTTGTGCGTCAGCTTTTCGGTCAATTCCTTCAGCGCATGCTGCGCCCGCGCCACCGCCAGGCCGTATCCGGGAACGATGATCACGGTTTCCGCATTGCCCATCAGGAAAGCCGCGTCGTCGGCCGAACCGGACTTCACCGGCCGCGCCACCTGCGCGCCGCCGGTGGCAGCCGCGGTGTCGCCGCCGAAGCCGCCCAGGATCACGTTGAAGAACGAACGGTTCATCGCCTTGCACATGATGTAGGACAGGATCGCGCCGGAGGAGCCGACCAGCGAGCCGGCGATGATCAGCATCGAGTTGTTGAGCGAGAAGCCGATGCCGGCCGCGGCCCAGCCCGAATAGCTGTTGAGCATGGACACCACCACCGGCATGTCGGCGCCGCCGATCGGGATGATGATCAGCACGCCCAGCACGAAGGCGATGGCCGCCATCAGCAGGAACGGCGTCCAGGCAGGAGCGGTGCCGGGTGCGAAGCAGAACATCAGGCCCAGCGCGATCATGGCCACGCCGAGGATCAGGTTGACCATGTGCTGGCCCTTGAAGCTGACCGGCGCGCCCTGGAACAGGCGGAACTTGTACTTGCCCGACAGCTTGCCGAACGCAATGACCGAACCGGAGAAGGTCACTGCGCCGACGAAGGTGCCGATGAACAGCTCCAGCCGGTTGCCGAAGGGAATCGGCGCTTCACGCGTGGTGATGTTGAAGACCCAGGGTTCGGCCACGACGGCGACCGCGATGCAGACCGCTGCCAGGCCGATGAGCGAGTGCATCGCCGCCACCAGCTCGGGCATCTTGGTCATCTCGACGCGCTTGGCCAGGAAGGCGCCGATCGCGCCGCCGACAATGACGCCCCCGAGCACCAGGCCGAAGCCGAGGTTGCCGGTCGCCGCCTGTGCCTGCAGCTTGATGATCAGCACGATCGTGGTCACCGTGGCGATTGCCATGCCGCTCATGCCGAATGCATTGCCGCGCCGCGCCGACGACGGATGCGACAGGCCTTTCAGGGCCTGGATGAAACAGACCGATGCGATCAGGTACAGCATCGTCACCAGGTTCATGCTTACGAAAGCCATGTCCATTATTTGGCTCCCTCGTGGGCCAGCGCCGCAGCCGGTTTCGCCACTGCCTTGGGTTCCTTCTTGCGGAACATTTCCAGCATGCGCTGCGTGACCAGGAAGCCGCCGAACACGTTGACTGCCGCCAGGATGACCGCGATGGTTCCCATGACCTGGCCGATCAGGCCCTCGGTCAGGCCGGCGGCCAGCATTGCGCCGACGATGATGATGGCGGAAATGGCATTGGTGACCGCCATCAGCGGCGTATGCAGCGCCGGGGTGACGGTCCAGACCACGTGGTAGCCGACATAAATGGCCAGCACGAAGATGATGAGGTTGATGATGGTGTGGCTGACTTCCATGATGTCTCCTGCCTTATTGTTTTCGAAGGATTTCGCCGCCGTGGCACAACAGCGTCGCCGCGACGATCTCGTCGTCGCGGTTGATGGCGAGCGCCGCGTCCTTGTCGACGATCAGTTTCAGGAAGTCGAGCACGTTGCGCGCATAGAGCGCCGACGCGTCGGCCGCCACCAGGGTTGCGAGGTTGGGTTCGCCGATGATGTGCACGCCATATTTCGTCACCGTCCTGCCGAGCTCGGACAACGGGCAGTTGCCGCCCTGCTCCACCGCCATGTCGACGATGACCGAGCCGGGCTTCATGGCTTTGACGGTGTCCTCGCCGATCAGCACCGGCGCCTTGCGGCCCGGGATCAGCGCGGTGGTGATGATGATGTCGGCCAGCTTGGCGCGCTCATGCACCAGTTCGGCCTGGCGCCGCATCCAGTCGGCCGGCATCGAACGGGCATAGCCGCCCGAACCCTGGGCGATTTCCCTTTCCTCGTCGGTGACGAAGGGCACGTCGATGAACTTCGCGCCCAGCGACTCTACCTGCTCCTTGACCGGCGGGCGCACGTCGGAGGCTTCGATCACCGCGCCCATGCGCTTGGCCGTGGCGATGGCCTGGAGGCCGGCCACGCCGACGCCCATGATCAGCACGCGCGCGGCCTTCACGGTGCCGGCGGCGGTCATCAGCATCGGCATGAAGCGCTGGTAGGTGTTGGCGGCCATCATCACGGCCTTGTAGCCGGCGATGTTGGCCTGGGAGGACAGCACGTCCATCGACTGCGCGCGGCTGATGCGGGGCGCGGCTTCGAGCGCGAACGCGGACAGGCCGTGCTGCGCCATGACGGCGGTGTTCTCGGTGTCGAAGTGGTTGAGCATGCCGATCAGCACCGTGCCGGGCCGCATCGCCGCCAGTTCGTCGGGGCCGGGCGCGCGCACCTTCAGGACCATGTCGGCGCCGAAGGCATCGGCTGCGCTGCCGATCTCGGCGCCGGCTGCGGCATAGGCTTCGTCGGTGACGCTGGACGACACGCCGGCGTTGGACTGGACGATGACCTGGTGCCTGGCCGCGACCAGCTTCTTGACCGTCTCCGGGGTGGCGGCCACCCGTGTCTCGCCCGGCCGTGTTTCGGCCGGAATGCCTATCCTCATGCCTACCTCCTGGTTATTTTGTTGGTGTCGATCTTACACGTCTTTCCAAAAAAGGAACAACCGTTCTTTTTTTGGCTTTCCTGCTCGCTGTCAAGGACAATCCATGCCGTTCTTTGCGAGAAAATGCTGCTCTGCGTCATGCTCGCAGCAAATAGATGCGGGTCCACGGTAAAATGGCGTCCCTAATAGAGGACGTTTTATGAGTGATATCTGGAAACCATCGGTTACTGTCGCCGCCATCATCGAAGTCGACGGGCGGTTCCTGCTGGTCGAGGAAGAAACCAGCGAAGGCGTGCGCCTCAACCAGCCCGCCGGCCACCTGGACCCGAATGAAACCCTGGAACAGGCGGTCGCCAGGGAAACGATGGAGGAAGCCGCGCATGAATTCACGCCGACCGAGCTGGTCGGCGTCTACCTGTCGCGCTACCTGTCCTCGCGCACCAACACCGAAGTCACCTACCTGCGCTTTGCATTTCGCGGCCAGCTCGGCGCCAGCGTGGACAGCCCGTTGGACGAAGGCATCCTGCGCACGCTCTGGATGACCTACGATGAACTGCTGGCGACCCGCCCGCGGCACCGCAGCGACCTCGTGATGCAGTGCGTCGACGATTACCTGGCCGGCAAGCGGGCGCCGCTGTCGCTGCTTTATCACCATTCCAGCATCCTGGGAGCGCCCCATGCGTAAAAAAGTGGTCATAGGCATGTCCGGCGGCGTCGATTCCTCGGTCGCGGCCTGGATGCTGAAGGAACAGGGCTACGACGTGGTCGGCCTGTTCATGAAGAACTGGGAAGACGACGACGATTCGGAATACTGCTCGACCCGCGAGGACTGGATCGATGCGGTCAGCGTGGCCGACGTCATCGGCGTCGACATCGAGGCGGTCAATTTCGCCACCGAATACAAGGACCGGGTGTTCGCCGAATTCCTGCGCGAGTACCAGGCCGGCCGCACGCCCAACCCGGACGTGCTGTGCAATGCCGAGATCAAGTTCAAGGCTTTTCTCGACCATGCGATGAAACTGGGGGCCGACCTGATCGCCACCGGCCACTACGCCCGGGTGCGGGAAGCCGGCGATGGCCGCTTCGAGCTGCTCAAGGCGCTGGACGCGAGCAAGGACCAGAGTTATTTCCTGCACCGGCTGAACCAGGCGCAGCTTTCCCGGACCCTGTTCCCGCTGGGCGAGATCCCCAAGACCGAGGTGCGCCGCATCGCGGAACGGCTGGGGCTGCCGAATGCGAAGAAGAAGGACTCGACCGGCATCTGCTTCATCGGCGAACGGCCGTTCCGCGAGTTCCTGAACCGCTACCTGTCCTACCAGCCCGGCCCGATGAAGACGCCGGACGGCAAGACCGTGGGCGAGCATGTCGGCCTGAGCTTCTACACGCTGGGCCAGCGCAAGGGCATCGGCCTGGGCGGCAGCAAGGCCAACCGCAACGACGACGGCAGCCATGACGCCTGGTATGTCGCACGCAAGGATATCGCCAGCAACACGCTGTACGTGGTGCAGGGACACGACCACCCGTGGTTGCTGTCGGGCACGCTCGCCGCCGCGCAGACCAGCTGGGTCGCCGGCGTGCCGCCGGATGCCGGCATGCTGTCGGCCAAGACCCGCTATCGCCAGGCCGATGTGGCCTGCCGCCAGCGCGCGGGCGAAGACGGCTTCCTGCTGGACTTCGACGAAGCGCAGTGGGCGGTGACGCCGGGGCAATCGGCGGTGCTGTACCAGGGCGATGTCTGCCTGGGCGGCGGCATCATACGCGATGCCGGGGCGCTGTCGGCGGCGTGACGTCAGGGGCTGCGGCCGTCCGCAGCCCTTCCCTTTTCCTGCCTTCCCCTCAATCGACCGACCATAGCAGGTGCGCATCGAGCAGCAGCCGGGCATGGGCGGCCAGCGCGTCGACCTGCGCGGATTCGGCGAGCAGCGCCGCGTCCTGCGCCTGGCGGCGCGTCAGCAATGCTTCCGGCAGAGTGGCTTCGCCCAGCTGGTAGGCCTTCATCATGGTCGCGGCCTGGCGCTGGCTCTGCTCGGCGATGCGCTGCATGGTCAGCCAGATCTCGTGGCTGCGGCTGGTTTCCGTGACCAGGCGCCGCGCGGCGAGCGCGACCCTGACCTGCGCCTGCGCCAGCCGTTCCGACGCCATCGCGGCCCGCAGCGCGGCGCTGTCGGCGTCGGCCGTGCGCGCCGCGCCCGGCAGCGGGAAGGCGATGATCACGCCATAAATGTTTTCCCGCCCGCCGCGTTCGCGGCTGGCGCGCACGCCGACGGTCGGGTCGGGCATGCGGTCGCTGGCGCTGCGGCTGGCCTGCAGCTGGTACAGGTCCGCTTCAGCCCGCGCCAGCGTCAGCTCGTGGTTGTCGCCGGTGATTTTGTCGAACCAGAAGTCGGCCGTTTCACGCGGCGCGGGCGGCGCCGGCAGCGCGCCGGCCTGCGGCTGCGGCAGGCCGGGGTAAGTCGACGCCAGCAGCTGCAGGGCCTGGTCGGCGCGCAGCCGCGACTGCTGCACCAGCGCGGCGACGCGCTGGCTCTCGGTGTCGGCCTGCAGCAGTTCGAGTTCCGCGGCGTCGCCGGCGCGGACGCGTTTTTCGGCGATGCCCCGCAGGCGCTGCGTGATGTCCTGCTGCTCGGCCAGCCTGGCGGTCGCCGCGATCTCGCGCAGCGCATCGAACCATTCCTTCATCAGGCTGCGGCCCGCCTCGTGCCAGGCGTCCTCGTACGCCGCCTGCGCGATGACCGTACCCTTGTCGCCGATCGCGGCATCCTTGTCCGCCTTGCCGAACCAGCGCACCGGCCGCTCGATCACCAGTTCCTGTTCATTGAACCGCTTGCCGGTTTCGTCGGTGCGGCGGCCCAGCCCTGCACGGACCGACCATTCATGCGGACCGGCCTGCAGCCGGGTGCGGCTGGAGGCGGCCAGGTCGATGTTGAACGTGCTGGAGCGCAGCTGCGGCAGGCTGGCCAGCGCCTGCCGCGCGACCGGCTCGGGCGGCAGGACAGACAGCGGCTCGCTTGCCGCGGCATGCTCGCTGGCATACGCGGTAGCGGCAGCCGCATTGCCGGACAGCGCTGCGAGCAGCGCCAGCAGTATCAGCAGCAGGCGTGATGGGGATGTCATTGCAGCCTTCCAAAAGCGATGAGGGGCGCGATCCACCAGGCAACGTCCCGGTTGCGCAGTTCGCGGCCCAGCGCGGCGACCAGCAGGCGCAGGCCGGCTTCGGCGCCGGCGATCAGCACCAGCTTGCGCCGCGCGCGTCCCTGCACCTTTTCCATCGCCGACAGCAGCGACGCGCCCTGCCCCATGCCTTCCGCATCTACCACGGAAAAGCCGCCGGCCCATTCCGGGTGCCGCAGCAGGAAGTCCAGCACATCCTCTTCCAGCGCAACGGGGATGGCCAGCGTGAGCAGCGCATCGTGCAGGGATTCGTCTGTCATGGCAGTCTTTCGTCCGGCGCCGGCACGCCATAGCGCTGGAACAGGATGGGCAGCAGGATCAGCGTGAGCATGGTGGCCGACACCAGGCCGCCGATGACCACGATGGCGAGCGGGCGCTGGACCTCGGAGCCCGGCCCGGTGGCCAGCAGCAGCGGTATCAGCCCGAAGCCGGTGATGCTGGCGGTCATCATCACCGGCCTGAAGCGCCGGCGCGCGCCCTCGGAAACGACGTCGGCCAGCGCCGCGCCGCGCGCCACCATCTGGTTGAAGCAGGTGATCATCACCAGGCCGTTGAGGACGGCGATGCCCATCAGCGCGATGAAGCCGATCGACGCCGGCACCGACAGGTATTCGCCGGTCGCGGCCAGCGCGATCACGCCGCCCAGCAGCGCAAACGGGATGTTGACGAACACCAGCAGCGACTGCCTGATGCTGCCCAGCGTCGTGAACAGCAGGAAGAAGATCAGCGCCAGCGCGATCGGCACGACCACCATCAGCCGCGCTGCGGCGCGTTGCTGGTTCTCGAATTGCCCGCCCCACGACAGCCGGTATCCGGCGGGCAGCCTGACCGCCTGCTCCACCCTGGCCCTGGCCTCGTCGACGAAGCCGACCAGGTCGCGCCCGTGCACGTTGGCGCGCACGACCACCATGCGCGACGCATTTTCATGCTCGACCTTGACCGGTCCGTCGACCATGCGCAGCGTGGCCAGCGCGCTGAGCGGCACCGGACTGCCTTCGCTGACCGGCAGCCGCAGCTGCGCAAACAGCTCCCTGGACATCTGCAGCTGGTCGTTGCCGCGGATGATCAGGGGCAGGCGCCGGCCCTGCTCGATGACGACGCCGGCAATCCGGCCCTCCACCAGCATGCGCAGGTCGTCCTGCACCTGTTCGACGCTGAAGCCGAGCCGTCCCGCGGCTTCGCGGTCGATGTCCACCTGCAGGTATTGCACGCCCTCGTTCCTGACCATCAGCACGTCCTGGCTGCCGCCGATCTCCCTGACCTGCTTCAAAATTTGCTCGCCGATGCCGGCCAGGACCGCGTTGTCCGGGCCGTAGACCTTGATGGCGAGGTCGCCGCGCACGCCCGACAGCATTTCCGAGGTGCGCATCTCGATGGGCTGGGTGAAGCTGAAATTCATGCCGGGGAATTCCGCGGTGACCGCGCGCAGCGCATCGATCAGCGCGTCCCTGTCCGGGCTGCGCCATTCGTCGCGCGGCTTCAGCACCAGGAAGGCGTCGGACTCGTTCAGGCCCATCGGGTCCAGGCCGAGTTCGTCGGAACCGGCGCGGGCGACGATGCTGCGCACTTCGGGCACCACCTCCAGGATGCGCCGCTGCACCGCCAGGTCCATCCGGGCGGAGTCCTGCAGGTTGACCGAGGGCATTTTCTCGATCTGCATGATGATGTCGCCTTCGTCCAGCGTCGGCATGAAGGACTTTCCCAGCAGCGGGAACAGGGCCGCCGTCAGCAGCAGCGCCGCCACCGACGCGCCGATCACGAGCCGCCCGTTGCGCAGCGCCCGCGCCAGCAGCCCAAGGTAGCCCGCTTCCAGCCGCCGCACCAGCCAGGGCGCCGGCCCGTGGCTGGCCTTGAGCAGGTAGGACGCGATGACCGGTATGACGGTGAGCGACAGCAGAAGCGACGCGCCCAGCGCGAACGTGATCGTCATCGCGACCGGCGCGAACAGCTTGCCTTCCAGTCCCTGCAGCGACAGCAGCGGCAGGAACACGATCATGATGATGACGATGCCGGCCGTGACCGGCACCGCGACTTCGCAGACCGCGCGGTAGATGACATTCAGCCGGGACAGCACGGGCCGCTCCGGGTCGCTGCCATGGGCCTCGATATTCTCGACCACGACCACGGCGGCGTCGACCAGCATGCCGATCGCGATGGCCAGGCCGCCGAGCGACATCAGGTTGGCGCTCAGCCCGTAGGCCTGCATCAGGACGAAAGTGGCAAGCGCGGACAGCGGCAGGATGCAGGCCACCACCAGCGCCGAGCGCACGTTGCCGAGGAACAGGTACAGCAGCACGACGACCAGCACGGTGGCTTCCGCCAGCGCCTTGGTGACCGTCGAGACCGCGCGCTCGACCAGGCTGCCGCGGTCGTAGAACACCTTGACGGTAGTGCCTTCGGGCAGTGTTTTTTCCATTTCCGCCAGCCGCTCGCGCACCTGGTCGACGAGCTTCTGCGCATTGGCCCCGCGCATGGCCAGCACCAGGCCCTCGACCGCTTCCTCCCTGCCGTCCCGGGTCACGGTGCCGTAGCGCGTCATCTGGCCGATGCGCACGGCGGCGATGTCGCCCAGCCTGACCGCGTAGCCGTCGCGGACCTGGACGGCGATGGCGCGCACGTCGTCGAGGCTGCGTATGCTGCCGTCGCTGCGGACCAGGAGCGATTCCTCGCCGGCGGAAAGGCGGCCGGCGCCGTCGTTGCGGTTGTTCGCCTCCAGCGCGGCCTGCAGCTGGGCCAGCGATATCTTGCGCGCGGCCATCGCCTCGACATCCGGCACGACCTCGAAACTCTTCACCAGCCCGCCCAGCGAATTGACATCGGCGACGCCGGGAATGCCGCGCAGCTGCGGCCGTATCGTCCATTCCAGCAGGCTGCGCTTTTCCATCGGGCCGAGCGGGCCTTCGATGGTGAACATGAAGACCTCGCCCAGCGGCGTGGTGATGGGCGCCAACCCGCCGCTGACCGAGGACGGAAGGTCCTTGAGCACGTTGCCCAGGCGCTCGCTGACCTGCTGCCGCGCCCAGAACACGTCGGTGCCTTCCTGGAAATCGAGGGTAATGTCCGCGATCGCATATTTCGACTGGGAGCGCAGCATGACCTGCCGCGAGATGCCGAGCAGCTCCTGCTCGATGGGCGTGACGATACGGGCCTCGACTTCTTCCGGCGTCATGCCGGGCGCCTTCATGATCAGCTTGACCTGGGTGCTGGAGACATCCGGGAACGCGTCGATCGGCAGGTTGCGGAACGCGTCGATCCCGACGCCCGTCATCAGCACGGCGAGCACCAGCACCAGCAGCCGCTGGGACAGCGAAAAGGCGACGAGGCGGTTCAGCACTATTGCGCTCCCGCGGGCCTGGCGGCGGGCTTGGCTGCCGGCCTGGCTTCGGGCGCAGGCGCAGGTTTTGGTTCGGGCATCGCTTCGGCGCCCAGTCCCAGCCAGCTGCCCTTCAGGGCAACCACGCCCCTGACCGCGACGGCGGACCCCGCAGCCAGCTTGCCGGCCACGGGCCTGACCCAGGTCCTGCCCGCGCCGCCCTGCACCACGTCGACCTTCACCGCCTCGAAGCCCTGTTCATTGCGCACGAACACGAACGACGCATCGCCATGGCGCACGATGGCCGCCGCCGGCACGCCGAGGCTGTCCGGCACGACGCTGGGACCGCCATAACGGGCTTCGACGAACTGGTTGGGCTTGAGACAGGCGGGGTCGCCCAGCAGGCGCGCGCGGATGACCGTGTTCTGGTTCGCCGCGTTGACCTGCGGCGCGATCGCGACGACCCTGGCCGGTCCGCATTCGCCGACCTGGACCTGGTCGCCGACCCGGATCTGCGCTGCCTGCTGGCGCGACGCCTGCAGCTCGATCCAGGCCGCCGCGCCGGTGCTGATGGAAGCCACAGGCATGCCGGCGTCGATGCGCTGGCCGGCATGGATGTCGAGCGACACCAGCGTCCCGCGGGCGCCGGCGACGATGGTCAGCTGCGGCGCCAGGGTGTTGCTGCCGGCCAGCTTGCGGATCGCCGCTTCGCTCATGCCGCTGGCGCGCAGCGCCTGGCGCCGCTCGCTTGCGGCCAGTTCGGCCTGCATCGCCACGCCGCGCGTGTCCTGCAGCCGGGAGCGGGAGATGATGCCCTCGGCAAACAGGCTTTCGTCGCGCGCCAGCTTTTCGCGCGCCAGCCTGGCCTGGATCGCCAGCTGCAGGTAATCGCGCTGCGCTTCCATCAGCGGCTGGCTGAACAGCGTGGCGACCGGCGTGTCCCGCTCCACAGCCTGCAGCGTGTCCACCAGCACCTGCTGGACGATGCCGCCCACGGCGGGGCTGACGATGGCGAGCGCGCCCGGCGGCGTCACGACGGTGCCCGACAGCCGCTGGCCGCCGTCGCCCGCCGCGTCCTTGCTTGCTTCCTTGCCGGCGTCGGCCGGCGCCGCCGGCGCGGTCTGTATGCCCGAGCGCTCGATCTGCGCCTTGCTCAACGGTATCTGCGCAGGCGGCAGGCCCTGCGCAAGCGTCTGTCCGGCGGTTGCCAGCAGCGCAGCCGCCAGCAGCGCGGCCACCGGCAGCCGCAGCCGTCGGTGCAGGCGGATCGGTCGGACGGCGCGGCTTTGCTGGATCATGGTGCGGCTGCCTTGAAGGTGCGGGTAAGCCCTATACTGGCATCCAGTGCTTAAGGAGTTCTTAAGCATCCCCAGATAACATGCCGTCTCTGCAGCCAGGTTGGTCCTTGTCAGTCCTTATGCGCATATTGCTGGTAGAAGACGATCCGCAACTCGGCCGCGCGACCCAGATCGGCCTGGAACAGCGCGGGCACGTGGTCGACTGGGTGCAGAATGCGCCGAGCGCGCTGACCACGCTGGCCACCCATCACTACGAATGCCTGCTGCTGGACCTCGGGCTGCCCGGCGGCGACGGGCTGGCCGTGCTGCAGAAGTTGCGCGGCGACGGGTTTCGCGAAGCGATCCTGATCGTCACCGCGCGCGACCAGGTGGCCGACCGCGTCGGCGGCCTCGACAGCGGCGCGGACGACTTCGTCATCAAGCCGTTCGACCTCGACGAGCTGGCCGCGCGCATCCGTTCCGCGACGCGGCGGGCGCACGGGCGCACCCGCGAAATGATCCATCATGACGATCTCGCGGTCGACGTGGCCGCGCGCGTCGTGCGCCGCCACGAGGAAACGATACTGCTGAGCCCCAAGGAATTCGCCCTGCTGCTGCGCCTGCTCGAACAGGCCGGGCAGACCCTGACCCGGGCGCAGCTGGAGGAAACGCTGTACGGATGGGGCGAGGAAGTCGAAAGCAATGCGATCCAGGTGCATGTGCATCACCTGCGCAGGAAGCTGGGCAGGAAGCTGATCCGCACCGTCCATGCGATCGGCTACACGATAGACCGCCCGGCCAGCGTGCAGGCGCAATGACGAAAACGCCCGCGCCGTCGCATGCCCCCGCCAGCTGGTCCGTCCGGCGGGCCATGCTCGCCATGCTGCTGCTGCTGACCCTGGTGGTCTGGAGCATCAGCAGCGTCGTCCTGTATGTCGAGACCCGCCAGGAAAGCCAGAGGCTGTTCGACCAGTCGCTGGAGGAAACCGCGCACCTGCTGCTGGTGCTGGCGGACCATGAGATCGAGGAACTTGCCGTGACGCCGTCGCACCCGCCGATGGAAGGCCACGATGTCGCCGACGGCCGCTACCTGCTGTTCCAGGTCTGGGACGCGAACGGCGTGCTGCGCTACAAGAACAAGGGCGCGCCCGACCAGCCCTTCGCCGGCGCCGGCGCGGCCGGCTTCGGGAACGTGACGATCGCGGGCGACAACTGGCGGACCTATTCGGCCTGGAATGCGAGCCGCCGGCTGCAGATACAGGTCGGCGAGTCGGACGCCCACCGCCAGGACATCAGCGAGCGCTTCGCCTACAAGCTCTACCTGTTTGCGCTGCTGATGCTGCCGGTGATGGCCACCGGCATCTGGTGGATCGTCAGCCGGGTGCTGCGGCCCCTGATGGCGTCGGCGGAGGAGGTGTCGCGCCGCACGCCCAACGACCTGCGCAAGGTGAAGACGGACGGCGCGCCGGTGGAGCTGCAGCCCCTGCTGCAGGCGATCAACCACCTGTTCGAGCAGGTCAGCAGCACCTTCGAGCGGGAGACGCGCTTTACCGCCGACGCCGCGCACGAGCTGCGCACGCCGCTGGCCGCGATCAAGACCAACCTGCAGGTGCTGCATGGCGCGCGCAGCGAGGAAGAGCGCCGGGAATTCATCGCCGCGCTGGACGTCAGCGTGGACCGCTCGACCCGCCTGGTGGGCCAGCTGATGACGCTGGCGCGGCTCGACCCGCAGCAGCGGCCGGCGGCGCTCGGCGAGGCGGACCTGGCCGCAACCATCGGGCAGCAGATGCCCGAATTCAGGCGGCAGGCCGAGCAGCTGCAGCTGCACCTCGTCGCCGACCTCGCCCCCGTGCGCTGCCTGCTCGATCCCGACAGCTTCCGGGTCCTGCTGCGCAACCTCGTCGACAACGCGATGCGCTACACGCCGCGGCACGGCACGGTCAGGCTTTCCTGCCGCGCCGACGGCCGGCACGCGCTCTTATGCGTCGCGGACTCCGGGCCGGGCATACCGGCCGGGATGCGGGAACGCGTGTTCGACCGCTTCGTCAGGCTTTCCAACACCGGGACGCCGGGCAGCGGCCTCGGGTTGTCCATCGTCAAGAACATCGTGGCGGCCCACGGCGCAAGCATTGCGCTGAACGACGGCCCGGACGGATGCGGGCTGCTGGTCGAAATCCGGTTCGCGCCGGGGCCGGGCGCGGCCGGATGAAAACTTGATCCAGTTCCGTGGCTGCGGGCCGGCATACCGGTAGGGTAATGAACCGGCGCCTGATCCACAGGGCGCCAACTTCAGGAGATCGGCATGAAATGGCGGAACGATGCAACGGCCTACGGCGGGATTTCGATCGCCTTTCACTGGGTCATGGCGGCGCTGCTCGTCGCGGTTTACGCCTTCATGGAGCTGCGCGGCATTTTTCCGAAGGGAAGCGCCGGCCGGGAACTGATGAAAAACGCGCATTTCATGCTGGGACTGTCGGTGCTGGCGCTGGCGGCCGCGCGCCTCGCGCTGAACCTGCTGGACCGCGCGCCGCCCATCGCGCCGGAACCGCCGAGGTGGCAGAGCCTGTCCGGCCATGCAATGCATTACGCGCTCTATGCGCTGATGCTGGGCCTGCCCCTGCTTGGCTGGCTGCTGCTCAGCGCCAGCGGCAAGCCGATCCCGTTCTTCGGCCTGACGCTGCCGGCGCTGATTGCCGAAAACAGCGATACTGCGGACCTGATCAAGGAAATCCATGAAGCCGGCGCGACTGCCGGTTATTTCCTGATCGGCGGCCATGCGGCGGCGGCGCTGTTCCATCATTACGTGAAGAAGGACAACACGCTGCTGCGCATGCTGCCGCGCAGCCGCTGACGCACGACGCTATTCATTACGCAGAGATCACTGGAACCGGATACATGCGGCATACCGAACGACACAGGACACAACATATAGGCTGGCTGCGCGCCGCGGTGCTCGGCGCCAATGACGGCATCGTCTCGACCGCCAGCCTCATCGTCGGGGTTGCCGCCGCCAGCGCCAGCCACCCTGGCATCCTGCTGACCGGGATCGCCGGACTGGTGGCCGGCGCGATGTCCATGGCCGCCGGCGAATACGTGTCGGTCCACTCGCAGGCGGACACGGAAAAAGCTGACCTGCTGCGCGAACGCCGCGAACTCGACGCCGACCGCCCGTCGGAGCTGCGCGAACTGACCGCAATCTACGTGGCGCGGGGCGTCGAACGCCAGCTGGCGCAGCAGGTCGCCCATCAGTTGATGGAGCATGACGACCTCGGCGCGCACGCCCGCGACGAACTGGGCATGTCAGACATCGTCAGCGCCCGTCCTCTGCAGGCCGCGCTGTCCTCCGCCTTCAGCTTCGCGGTGGGCGCCATGCTGCCCCTTGCCGTCACGGCGCTGGCGCCGCAGCAGGCGCTGATCACCTACGTCTCGGCCACGTCCCTTGCCTTTTTGGCGCTGCTCGGCGTCGCTGCCGCCAAGGTGGGCGGCGCTGGCGTCTGGGCCGGCGCCTGGCGCGTCACGTTCTGGGGCGCGCTCGCCATGGCGATCACCGCCGGCGTCGGAAAGCTTTTCGGCGCGGTGGTCTGATCCTGGCACTGCGCTGCAAGGCGCGCTGAAGCCGCGTTTCGCCCTGGTCGTCGCCTGGTGACCCGCCAAATGACAGCGACGGGTTGGCCGTCCAGGCGTGTTCCGCCCGTCAACCGGTCACCCTCCTCCATCGCCGGCGGCATGCCGGCTCCGCTGCCTGGCCATCGTTGCGCCGGGCGGAAACGGCGCGATTTCCTTCATTTTTCGTTGATTTAACCCCCGGCGGCGCAGCAAACCGCCGTCCCGACGCTGGTTTCCCGCAGCCGCTGTAGCGTCTACGGTTTTCGCCCTTCCGGCCCGATAGCGCCAATTAATCCTTGCCATCGCTTTTGACTTCGTGAATAATCTAAATACGAATTGTTCGCATTTACAAAGGCAACCATGAGTGACCAAGCTTCGCGAGACGCCAGGCCGGCTGCAGCACCGCCAGCCCAGGGCACGGGCGCGCCGGCGACTGCTCGGCGGTTCAAGAGCGAAGATTTGTTCCAGCAACTGCGTGAAGTCGAAATCGACCACGAGGGACGGATCTACCGCTTGCGGCTGACCCAGTTGAACAAGCTGATCCTGACTGCCTGAGCCGCCTGCCGCAACCGACCGCGGCGAACGCTCGCCTGGTCAACCGAATGACCTGAATCACCCGACTATTTCCGGCCGTTGGCCATTGCAAGGAAAACCTGATGATCGTCTGCATCTGCAACAACGTCTCCGACCGCAAGATCCGACAGGCGGTCGACGCCGGCATGACCAGCATGGTCGAACTGCGTGACCATCTCGACATCGGCACCTGCTGCGGCAAGTGCCACCCCAGCGCCAAGCGCGTGCTGCGCGACTGCCTGGCCGAGAACGCGCCATCGCCGCTGCACGCCGCCCACCAGCCCCACCCTGCACACGTCCAGGCCCAACCCATCCTGTTCTACCCGAACACACTCGCCGCCTGAAAGTTGTAATGTCCGCTCTGGCAATGTCCCAGCCCGCCTCGGGTCCGCGCCTTTTTCCCCTGGGCGCCATCATCCTGCTGCACGTGGCGGCGCTTTATGCGCTGCTGACCGGCATGCAGCGGCCCGAGATGCCGCCGACGGTGCCCAGGGAAATCATTGCCACGATGATCACGCCGCAAGCCGCGCCGACGCCGGTGCAGCAGCCGGCGCCGCCGCAACCGCAGCCTGTGCCCAGGCCTGCGCCCAAAGTAGTCGAGAAACCGGCGCCCAAGGCAGTCGAAAAGCCGGCCCCGGCAATCAGGAAGCCCAGCCCGCCCAAGCCCGCGCCGGTGCTCGAACCGACAGAAAAATCCATCAGCACGCCGGAGCAGCCGCCCGCAGCCGCCCCCGCGCCGGCTGCGCCGGAACCGCAGGCCGCCGCTGCCCAGCCTGCTCCCGCCGCACCGCCGGCGCCTCCCGCGCCCGCCGCGCCGGCGCAGCCCAAGACCATCTCCGGCGTCGAATACATCCAGCCGCCGCAGCCCGACTATCCGCCCATCGCCAAGCGCATGGGCGAAGAAGGCAAGGTCATGCTGCGGGTGCTGGTCAGCGACCGTGGCCGCCCGGAGAAGGTCGACGTGCAGAAGTCGTCCGGCTTCGCCAGGCTGGACGAAGCCGCCCGCCAGGCAGCGATGCGGGCGATGTTCAAGCCGCACCTGGAAGACGGCAAGCCGGTCGCCGTCTATGCACTGATCCCGATTAATTTCTCCATCCAATAAACAAACGTACGTTCACCGTACCCATCGTCAAGGAAGCATCATGCAAGGTAATCCCTACGGACTCGACAGCCTCTGGCTGCAGGGCGATATCGTTATCCGCGGCGTCGCGATTCTGCTGCTGGTTCTATCGGTTGCTTCCTGGTACGTCATCGTCACCAAGGCGCTGCAGATCCTGCGCTACCGACGTGCGTCGATGGTCGCGGGCCGCCAGTTCTGGGACGCCAGCAATGTGCAGGAAGGCGTGGCGGCCCTGGGCAACAACAATCCATTCGCCGACCTTGCCAAGGCCGGCGTCGAAGCGATGCATCACCACAGCGCGCACCAGGGACACCTGCATGACCAGCTGTCGGTCAGCGACTGGGTGACGCTGTCGCTGCGCCAGGCCATCGACGAATCGTCGGCCAGGCTGCAGGCCGGCATGGCGATCCTGGCTTCGGTGGGTTCCACCGCGCCTTTCGTCGGCCTGTTCGGCACGGTCTGGGGCATCTACCACGCGCTGGTGTCGATCGGCACCAGCGGCCAGGCCGGCATCGACAAGGTGGCCGGCCCGGTCGGCGAAGCGCTGATCATGACGGCGCTGGGCCTGGCCGTGGCGATCCCTGCGACCTTCGGCTACAACGCGCTGGTGCGCGGCAACAAGTCGACGCTGGCCCGCCTGAACAAGTTCGGTTTCGACCTGCATGCGCTGTTCGTCACCGGTTCCCGCACCAGCAACGGCGCCCAGCCTGAAGGCAAGCGCCTGACCGTCGCCAGGAGCGCATGATGGCGATGGGTTCCCTGTCCGATTCGGACGACGACTTCAACCCGGAGATCAACACCACGCCGCTGGTCGACGTAATGCTGGTACTGCTGATCATTTTCATTATCACGATTCCGGTCATCAACCAGAGCGTCAAGATCGACCTGCCGCGCGCGAGCAGCCAGCCGCAGGACCTGAAGCCGGAAAACATCAACCTCGACATCGACGCGCAGGGCCAGATCTACTGGAATCGCGAAGCGATCGACCCCAGCCAGCTGCAGATCCGCATCGCCACCGCCGCGCAGAAGACGCCGCAGCCGGAACTGCACCTGCGCGCCGAACGGACCACGCAATATGAAAAGGTCGCGCAGGTGATGGCGGCGGCGCAGACCGGCGGATTGAGCAAGATCGGCTTCATCACGGAGCCGGAAAAGAAGTAATGATGTAAAAAGTAAAGGCTGCGGGCGCCGCGCTCAGATCAGCATGCCCAGCAGCGCAGCCCGTGCAACCGCCGCGGTCTTGTTGCAGCACTGCAGCTTGCACAGCAGGTTCTTCACGTGAAAGTTGACCGCGCTGACCGACAGCTCGAGGATGCGGGAGATTTCTTCGGATGTCTTGCCACAGGCGGTCCATTCCAGCACTTCCCGCTCGCGCAGGCTTAGCACCGGCTGGCAGCGCAGCGCCGGGCCGATACCGATATCGCGCACCGCTGCATGGCCAGGCTGGCCAAGCGCCCAGGCCAGCGCCTGCGCGACATCGGCCGCCGACAGCAGCCCATGCCGCATCCCGTTGGACCTTGGACGGATTCCGGCATCGAACGACGGACCTGGCTTGCGTTGCACCGGCCCGGCGGCAATGCGGGTGAAGCGGATTCCCAGTTCATCAAGTTCCATGCGCAGCGTATTGCATAGCGCATCCAGATAGGCATCGTCTGCAATGCCCTGCTGTTCGCTGAGCGTCACGGCGATGATGTGACCGCGCTTGCTCGCGACCAGCGCGTCTATCGTCGCCCGGGTGGTCTCGAGCAGGCCTGACACATCGGCCAGCGGACGCAGTTGGGCGATGGGCAGGTCGGCATCGAGCAGCGCAAGGCGGCGCCTGGGCACACGCATGATCGTCGCGACCGCATCGATCGACCGGAACGGCGCCGCCAGTTCCTTGACGGCTTTCTGCAGACCCGGCCCCTTCCCAGCGGCATCCGGCAAAATAATGACGCGCCCGGCTGCAATGTCTTGCTCCAGCACGCCCGGGGCGCTGCCGTCCGCCGTCAGCGCGACGACCCGGTGTCCGGCTCCCGCCAGCATGGCCGCGCACGCAGCGCCCACATCATTGGCGTCGGCGGACACGCCGGTGACAAGCACGGTCCGCTGCCAGCCGGCTGCGCCGCCTTTGCCCGCGGCCTGCGGGTCATACCTGGGCTGCCTCGCACGACTGCCCACGGTGCGGTGATTCGATACGATGCCTTTTTGCGCAGGCCGCGTCGTTGTGTCCTTGTGCATGCGGCTTTTCTCCTGACAATGCAGCGTTGGGATGTGATGGCAGTCAGACGGCCCTGATTGCGCCCGGACTGCGTCGTGCGGCGCCAGAAGTGCGCAAGAGGCGCGGCGCAGTGGCGGGAACAGCGGAACAGCGTTTAGCAGCCTGATACGGTCATGCGATACGGCTGGCTGGGTTGGAACGTGAGACAGGCCGGAACGGATTAAAAGACCCCTTGGAGAATGCTTAATCGCCCGACAGTCTCGAAGACTTATTTTCAATCCTTTTTATTTGTTAAGAGCGTGATCGGCTACCGATGCAAACGATCGCCCTGTGCGATCCGATAGCGATCAATGCTGCCCCTCGCAAGTTCAAGGACGTGCGCAGCATTCCAGGCAGCGCTCACGCGCCAAGCTTGCATCGCTGGCATGCAACGCACTACGTCGTCGTTGCGGCTCAGGTAGATAACATCGATGGCTTGCAGCATGAACGCGCTGTGGATGCTGCTGCATCTGGTGAGAAGCAGGCCTTCGTCGACAGCCAATGGCGGCGCCAGCATGAGGCCGCGCAGGCGGGAGGTGAAGCGGTTAGCGATGTGCAGGGCAAGCGGGTGTGCGCCGCTTGCGGTGTGGAGGACGGCTGGGTGGGGGAAGCGGAGATTGAAATGTAAATTGGCGATGGGCTTTAGCGGAATTTTTGCTTTCATTTTCTGGGAAAGCAAAGATCGCCTTGCGCAAGCAAGAATGGTGAATCGCCATAGGACATTAACCTGCCGGATATAAAAGTTCTATTTAATTTCATCTTCAATTATTTTTTCAAGAACATCAATAAGCAGTTTGTATTTAATTCTTCACTCGTCAGAAACTGCACTGGCCAATACATTCTCCTCTCCAAGGCATTGTGAATTCACATATCCAAATCTGCAATCGTTACAGTCTCCGTCAGGAGACATAAATGGATCGACTTTTGCAAACTTGGGAAAATGAAAAAAGAGCATGTACCCCACTGCCAAAGTCCATCGCAATGATTCACAGTCAGGCCGTGGCCCGGTTGATCTGGATGAATAGCCAGCATTCCCGCAAGTAAAAAACCTCGTAACGATCATTGGTTAGCGTATCAAGCAAAATGAGTGGAAACCATCCTCCAATCGATCCAAATCCTACTTTCCACTTACCATATTGCGGCTTGCGAATTGGATAGCCAAAGATTTTAGTCGTGTAATATGATTTACCCAATTTTTCCACATCATATATTTCACGTTGCCTATCACCATCTTCATCCAGCCAGTGCCGAACAAACATTTTATATTCACCATTTAAAGACTCATTAAGCGGCGATATCAATACTGGCAGTGGCAGCTCTGATGAAGGTCGTCTACATGGCATCACATTTATGCATTTTAATTCTTTTTCAAACGACTCCAGACTTTGTAGAGAAAAAGAGAGCGCTGGACCAGTTAAATTTTCCAGCAAAAGAAAAACACACGTTTTTACCAATTTTTAGTAATAATTTTCGTCATAGCCTCATAGGCTCCATGATCAACCACTCTTTCTATATTTCCACTTTTGGCATAAACCATAAATGGCCATATACAACTAGCAATCTCAAATAATTTCGCTTGGCTCAACGATAAGTAGGGTTACAGTAGATGGACATCCTATTCTGCCACAACCCATTTTTAGTTAGATGAAATATTTCAAACATCTTCGAACTGCAAAAGACGCATACCGATTTCAGCCCAATGATATACAAGCGAATTATAAATATATGCGCTACTTCCAATTTTAGCAGCAGCTATTTTCATTCTAAGGAACTTTACATAGATCTCCGTGAGAAATCATAAAAGGAAAACCGTCCTCAGCGACTGGAGGCACTGGCTTGCAAAGCTTTTCTTTCAAAAATCTCACAATTATTAGGCGAACAGATTCGTCTACGTATCTTAATTTATCGAACTGGTCATCCCACTGAAAGACTTTGATGCTTTCTTGGTCTGGCCATGGTGCGGGTCCATCGGGACGAAAAACAGTTGCAATATAAGGTTTAGACTGGTTTTTTTCGTAAATGACAATCGGCTGAAAAAATACTGTAGCGCTTGCACTTCCACCAAGGTATCCCCAGTCAACTCTTTCAACGTATCTTTTGAGTGATTTATTGTAAATCTTAGGCAAGCCAAAATGTCGCCAACTATGTTTAGTACCAAGATATATAAATTCATGCATTGGCGCGTCTTCTTGGTCTGTTCTGTATCCTTCATAACCACCGCGCACCCAGTCACACCAACCGTCCCCATTGATGTCCAATACTTTCCATCCGCCAATCGTGTAATAGGTTTGATACGTTTTATTCCGAATTGAATCAGGTATGGAATAAGTTGGTTTTTTGCATATATTGTTTGCCTCAAAAGAAATCTCAGACAATCTTCTGTCCTGCGCTTGCACAAATTTTGTTAAAAAAAATAGTGTTAAAATTAAAACTGCATTTCTATTTAAGGCGAAATTTTTCATTTTCCAGTTTATAAAGAAAGCGGAACAATCTGCAAACCACGCAGTGGCTTAATTTCCGCACAACGAAGACTGCGCCAGTCCCCTCTACCCGCACGTGTGCCAACAAACGTGCGGACATAGTCGCCCTCATCACATGGTTTTCCATAACTACAACTTCGTGTGACAAGATCAATGTTTTGTGCAAATGGTTGGCCACCGCCATTATGCTTCCGCGCTGTTCGCATCGCTAACTCAGTTTCAATTTCGCGTTGACGTTTTTCGAACGCCGGATTGGCTTTATTAGGATTTTCTAAAGGCTTGACATCATTTAGAAAATTACCAGTTAAATCAACTCGCGCAATAATTTCACGGAGATTAACCTTGATAAACGTTCTCGATATAAAATTGAATTTATCAAAACTTTTGTACAGGCTCATTAGCCATAACCCAAGTACAGAGTCAGAAAAAATTGATTCAGTCATAAATGCGTTCTTTGCCTCGCCTAAAGTTTTTCCATTTCCCTGCGGAACGAAACAAGCAATGTCAATAAATGATTGGCGATCAAGCATAGTTTGACTCAAAAAACTTTTTTTCAAACTTTCACTCAAAAACTCGTTGCTGTTAGTGGGCCCCCAAGATAAAACTGCGTCGGAGCAAGATAGCCGGCGAGCCAACAAAAAAATCCCAGTTTCTGGTATGTTTATTTTTACAGCGCGTTGTCTCGCTTTAGTGATTCTTTCTTGAATATCATCTGATATACCTATTGCTTGCTTATCTGTTCTTGAAAGTTTGTCCAGCGTCTCAATAAACGTCGACGCCACGAATTGCGAGCGTCCGTACGAAGCATGGTATTGCCGTGCTGGTTCGCCGTTTGCTCCCGGCTGACCGAAAATCGTTACGCCAGGGCAGCCGTCCTTGCTGCAATCTGCGTTCAATGCAGAGTACTCATTCATCTCCGCCGCAGCCTCGATTCGTTCCACCCGTTCACGTTCGGTGTCGTCGGCATAGGCGACTGGCAGAGATGTTTCCTTGTTGATGTTGCAATTCAGTAGTCGCTGCAGATTGGCTGGACTATTTGCGTCGACACCGGTTGACCGAGTTACGACTAGTCTGTCCTCGCCTGCCCCAAAACGTATTTGCGGCAGAAGGGCCGGGACATCCTTGCACAGGTTTTCGCCATCCTTGTCCTTGATCAGGTTCGCGATGAGCAGCGCTGCATCCCGGTTGCTGTAGTCGGCGATGACGAACTGGCGCAAGGAGATCAGGTTTTTCCCATAATGCGCAGTAAAGTTGCCGACGGTTTCGTCAGTCGTGCCTGTCCATGAAGTCGAGGACTTCTTTCCCACGATGAAATTACCGTCCTTGTCGAACAGCAAACCGGTCTGATTCTTCGCATATTTTTCCATCAGCTGGTTTATGGCGTCGCTGCCGCCATCTCCGCTGGCTTCGATGCCGTCCACGCTGAAGGCCCATCGCGCTTTGGTAAAGCCCTGCTTCGTTCCCAATTGCTTCCCATCCGCGCCGGTCGTGATCGCGTAATAAACCAGCCTGGCCGCGCCGTCCGGGTCGAAGTATCGGTTGGGCTGCCCTGCCGCATAAGCGGTCAGATCGAGCCGCAACGCTTCTGGCACATCGCCATCCAGCGTGTCGGCGATGCCGTCTGGGTCGGGACTGATGAAGCGGCCGGTAGCCGGATCGTAGTAGCGGGCGATGTGGTAGGACAGGCCGGTTTCCTCGTCGGCGTACTGGCTGACCAGGCGCAGCCTTGGGTCCTGCCGTGATGCGGCGGCACTGGCGGCGGGGCTGCTGCCCCAGGGGTCGGGGGCGGCGCGCCACAGGGTTTTCCGTGCGGATGCATCCGGCTCGCCGCTGGTCACTGCGTTGACTGCGCCGCGATGGTCGGTCTGCAGCAGAAAGGCAATGCCGTCGCGTAGCCAGGCGACCGGACGATATCCCTGGTACAGGTACTGCTCCATGCGCGACGGACCGCGTAGCGGATGGGCTTCGACGGCCACCAGCTGCGTGCCTTCATACAGGTAATACTCCGTGCCGGCCGCGCTGCGCTTGCTCGCGCGGCGTCCATGCGCGTCGTAGCTATAAGCGGCGACATCGGCAATGCCAGGGCTAGCGTCGGCGGTTGCGGTTGCGGTTGCGGTTGCGGTGCGCACGGACACAAGCTGCGATGCCGCATTCCATCGCAGGATGAAGCTGCCCCTGGCGGTCGTGATGTGTCGCGGCAGGCCGGCTGCGTCATGCTGCTCGCCGGGCGCTTCGCGACTAATGCCGGGTTCTGCCTGCGGCGCATGCTGCTGCCCGGTCGCCGAACCGGACAGCGCGCCCGCATCCGTTCCGGCTCCGGGCAAGTCTTCCTGTGGTGCGAATGCCACGAGCCTGGTCTTGAGTCCGCTCCGGTCCAGCCACGCGTCGGGCGCCCTGCTTATCAGCGGGTCGAGCCAACGCGGCCAGTGGATTTGTTCGATCGCCGCATGCTGCCCATGGTGAGGGTGCGTCGCGTAATAGCGGTAAGCCAGTCGTTCGCCGCCGGGCAGTGTCCTTGCGCTGAGGCGGCCAGCGGCGTCATACCATGCCTTTACCGTCATGCTGACCGGCGTGCCGCGCGCAGTGGCCGCCGCGATCTCGACGCGCTTCTGGCTGACCTGGCCCCACGGCGTATGCATGTAGCGGCTGGTGTGCATGCGCCTGTGGTCGGTATCCACGGTTTCGACCGTCTTGTATGGCCCGTCCCAGCCGAATTCCAGGCGTTCCGGGGAGGCATCGCCAGGCAGTTCGCGGTTGATGTCCAGCAGCCGTCCCGCCGCATCGTGGCGGGCCCTGGTCACCATGCCGCGTGCGTCGCGCATTTCAGTGATGCGCCCGGCAGCGTCGTAGCGCGCGTACTGCCAGCCCTGCCCCGGATTGCGGATGCCGACGACTTGCCCGAAATCGTCGATCAGCCGCTCGGCGGACTTGCCATCAATGGTGTAGCGCAGTACGTCGGGCTGGTCGACGTCGGCAGGGCTGGCGTCGCCGGGCGGCACGGCCTCTGCCGGGCCGCGTGCCCACCGGCGCACCACCTCTTCCACCTGTCCGTCGGGCCAGGTGATGCTGCTGATCTCGTTACGGGCATTGCTCGCCAGCCCGGTGTCCCGTTCGGCCAGCACGGTCGTTTCATCGTCGGCATAGGCGGTCTCGCCATGATGCGTGATCTGCCCGTTGCTGCCATAGGTATAGCGGCTCATGCGGACGATATGGCCCCAGCGATAGCGGACGGTCTGGGTCCGGCCGGTATGCGGGTCGTGGGCAAGGTCCAGCGTGGCGCCCATGGGCAGCAAGACCCTGGTGACGTAGTTGCCGCGTTCGTCCCACTGGTAGCGGGTGATGTCGGAGTCAGCGGGCGTGCCGGCGGGGCCGTTGGGCAGCGGGCCGTCGACTTCCACCAGCAGGCTGCGGCCGCCGGTCTCCTGGTAGCGGTAAAGGGTGATGCGGGTGCTGGCGCTCAGGCTGACCGGGTCGTAGCCGGTCTCGGCGACCTTCAGCACCTGCCCTCGTTCGTTGTAGGCGATCCGGACTTCGTGCGTGCTGCCGGGAACGACGCTGTCTCTGGCAATGCGCATCGGGCCGAAATGCCAGGGCGCGCCGCCTGCGCCGGACTCGCTTCGAGGCAGGGCGGGATAGGGAAATTGCTGCCTCAGCACCAGCGCCACGGCTGGCGCCTGCTGGCCATGGCGGTAACTGAGCTGCTTCAGCGCATAGGGCCGGCCAAGGGCGTCGAGCTGCTGGCGGCGGCCGGCCAGCGGCAAGCCGTCCTTGTCCAGCGTGACGACCTCCTCCACGCGCCCGTGCCGGTCGTAGCGGTAGCGCAGGTTGACGGGGCCGCAGCTGGCGCAGCCGGCGCCGCGCGCCTCCAGCACGCGAAAAGCGCCCGCGACGATGGCGTGGCGATAGGTGGTGGTCCGGCCCTGCTCGTCGGTGACGCGGGTCCGCCCGGGCTCGCCGCGCTTGAAAGTCAGCTTCTCGCGGACACTGCCTGTTTCCGGCTTGCCGCCCTCGCCGGTATGTCCGGTGTCGTGCCGAATCGACAGTACCGCCAAGCCGTTGCCGTCATATGCCCAGGTGGCGATGCGTTCGCGCAGGGGCTTGCCGTCGCTGCCGGCGCCGTCCACGGTGATGCCGGTCAGCAGGGTCGGAAAGCGGCTGTCTTCATGATGGTAGATGCGCCTGACCGTACTGACGCTGCTGGTGGCGGGCGTGTCGCCAAGGCGAAAGGCAGGTCGCGGCTGGGCGGGGTCGTACCAGGTCGGCAGATGCACGGCGCTTAGCGTGGCATGGCCTTGCGGGCTGGGGCTGGGGCTGGGGCCATTGCCGGCGTTGCCATAGTCGTAGAGGAAACGGCCGACCGGCGTGTCGACGCTTTGCACGCCCCGGTACCTGCCGGGACGGTCATCCTTCCGGTGAAGGTAATGGAACGTCATGCTGCGGCCCTGCGGGTCGGTCACCCTGGAAATGCGGCCGTCTTCCATGCGCTCGATGACGACCTCCATGCCGTTGCCGTCGCTGATGCGGCCAAGGCGGCCCTTGTGGTCGAAAGTGAGCTCGCGGCCGTTCGGCCAGCGCCAGCGATATTCCGGCTGGCCGCCGCTGCGCACGATGCGCACCCGGCCCTGGGCCGGGTCGGACGTGGTGCATATGGTCCTGCTCCAGGCGCTGCGCGCAAACACGATGCGGGCGCCATCGGCCTGGAGGATCTGCAGCGTGTTGCCGAATGCATGCAGGCGGGTGTCATAGGAGAATCGCCAGCCGTGTCCGATGCCCTGGACGGGCATGCCGGGTGCGGCAAGGTGGCTGTTGTAGTGGCGCACGAGTTCCAGGCCCAGCAGGCCGGGCAATGCCGGCATGTCGGCTTCCCGCTGGTACTTGTTGCCGGTGATGATGTTGATCGGGTTGCCGGCGGCCTGGCCGACGCCGCCGGTGCTGTCCAGGCCAGCGGTTTGCCCGGTCGCGCAGGGAGAGCCGGCAATGCCGGGGCCGCAGGACTGTGCATGGGCGAAGACCGGAATGGCAGCGATGGCGACGGCCAGCAGCAGCGCGATGCTTGCGACGATATCGATGGAGACCGCACGCAGCCTGGCGGCCGCCGTTGCGGGCCTGTGCGGACATCCGCGGCGACGCCGGTTTCGGTTCGTCATGGCTTGCCTCCGGCGCGCCTGATGTCGATGACGACACGCCGGTTCGGCGCGAGGCAGTCAACCTGTTCCTCGCGGCTGCCCGGACAATCGGCTTGCGCGATGACCGGGTCGGCAGAACCCATGCCGCGCACCGCGATCGGCACATCCGGGAAGCCCTTGCTCTTCAGGTAATCGCGCACGGCGGCGGCCCGCGCCTCGGACAGCCGCTGGTTGATCGCGACGCTGCCCAACTGGTCGGTATGACCGGATATGGTGACCGAGGCGATTGCCTGGCCGTTCTGCTGCGCTGCGCCGGCCTCCGCGATCAGGTCGTCGAGCGCTTCCAGCCCACCGGGCTTCAGGCTGGCTTCGTCGAAGCCGAACAGCACATCGGCGGACAGCGGAAACGATTCGGACGCCAGCAGTTCAACCGTGCAGACCGGGCAGGCGGCAGGGCCGCAACCCTTGTCATCGCCGCCGTCGGGGTAGTTGTCCTGATTACCCTGTCCGTCAGGGGCGGCGGGCGGCGTGGTCTTGCCGTCGCCTGTGCCATGGTTGCCGCCGCTGCCGCCCGTTTCGCCGCCCGTTCCATCCCCGTCCGTTCCTGGCGGCGGCCCGGACTGGCTGGTCCCGGTCTGCGGCCCGCCGGGAATGCTTACCGGGTCGGCCCATTCGATTGCGTCGCTGTTCATGTGCAGCGCGATGTCGTTGACGACCGGCACCCGGCCTTCGGCCAGCAGCGCGCTCCTGAAACGGTCCGTGCCGTCATCTGTGGCCGCCAGCGTAGCGACGAACACCCTGGCGGCCGCCAGCACCCTGGGCTGATAGCCATGGGTGATGCGCAGCTTGAGCAGGTTGGCGTCGAAGATATTCTGCTGCGATGCTGCCTTGACGACTGCCGGGTCTTTCATCGCCAGGCCGCTGTTCGGAATCACGCGGGCGTCGGTCCTGAGCAGGCGCTGCAGGGCCGGGTCGTTGAAATCGCTGAAGCTGGCCCGGTTCGGATTGATCAGTTCGATCCGGTAGCGGCCATTCATGTCGGCGGTCGCGCGCGCCACGGCTGCGGCGATCTCGGCCGGGTTGCTGCCCCCGCCATATAGCGGCGCCAGGCTGCGCAAGTAGGCGGCGCTGATCGATTCCACCGTCGCGTTGTGCATGCTGCCGGCGCGCGCAGCCATGAAGCTCGCATGGTTGACCTGGTTTTTGGCGACGTACAGCAGGCTGTACTGCAAGACCGCCAGGCCCATCAGCGCCAGCACCGGGCAGACCACGGCGAATTCCACCATGGCCGCGCCGCGACTGGCGCCAGCAGCATGCCGACGGACGGGAGCCATGCCCCGCTTCATAGGCCGGAATGGATGAATTTCATGGCGATCGGAAAGAACAATACGACGAAGGTGCAGGGAAAGATGAATGCCAGCAGCGGGAACAGCAGCTTGACCGGCGCTTCCATCGCCAGCTTCTCGGCGCGCAGAAAGCGCTCGGTACGGCGCTGGTCGGCCTGGGCGCGCAGGATGGGGCCAAGGTTCATGCCCATGCTTTCGGCCTGGATGACCGCGGTGGTGAACGCGGTGACGCTCGACTCGTTTAACCTGGCCGCCAGGCTGCGCATGCTGGCCGCGCGCGACTTGCCGGCGCGGATGTCACGCAGCAGTCGCTGGAACTCGTCGCGCAGCACGCCTTTCGGTCCCTTGGCGACAGCCTGCGTCAGCGCACCCTGCATGTTCAGCCCGGCTTCGACGCAGAGGGTGATGATGTCGAGGTAGAACGGCAGCGTCTTGAGCAGCTCGCGCCGCCGCGAATGGATGCGGTCGCGCAGCCAGATGGCCGGGTAGGACCAGCCGGCCAGCGCGCCGCTGGACAGCACGGCAAGGTAGCGGCTGGCGGGCATGCCGGCCGCGCCCGGCGCGGGCTGGTCGAACGAAGCAAGCATCCACCAGCACAGCAGCGCCACGAGCGCGGCGCCGACGACACGGCTGGCGGTGAATTGCAGCGGGCTGATCGCGAAGTCGACGCCGGCCTGCCCGAGGCGCACCAGCAAGGCGGCCTGGCGCCGGGGCGAGGCTCGAACGCCGATGAAATGCGCGGTCCAGTTGATCGGCTGCCACAGGAGCCGGTAGCCCAGCGGCGGCGGGTCCTTGTAGGTCCGGTCGTCCGGCGGCACCCTGGCCAGCGCACGGCTGAGCAGCCATGCCAGCAGCGCGAACGCCAGGCCGGCCGCCATCGATATCAGCACGAGCACGAGGCCGGAATGATCTGCCTGCAGGACGTTGGGGACGGCATTGTCGCTGCTCATACGTCGATCGCAATGATGCGCCGTATGACATAAATGCCCAGGGCCTCGAGCAAGCCGATGCCAGCCAGCGTGGCCCAGCCGAGCCGGGTATGCCACAGGTAATGCATGGCTTCCTTCTCCATCTGGTCGAGCACCAGCATCAGCAGCACCGGCAGCAGGGACACGACCCAGGCCTGCAGCTTGCCCTGCGCCGTCAGCGCGGCGATCTTGCCTTCCATCTGCAGGCGGCTGCGTATCGTGTGGGCGGTGCGCTCCAGGGTTTCGGCAAGGCCGCCGCCGGTGTCGCTGGCGATTCGCATGGCCGACACCACCAGCACCGTGGTCTGGGTCGGCATCCGGCGCGCGAGGTTGTTCAGGCTTTGCTCCAGGGTCACGCCGAGGCGCTGTTCGCGCAGCATCAGCAGGAATTCCTGTGCCAGCGGCGGATGGGCCTCGCTGACCAGCTGCTGCATTGCCGCGTTCAACCCGACCCCGGCCCGCAGTCCGCCCGACAGCATCATCAGCGCGTCGGGCAGTTGCTGCTCGAACTTCTGCCTGCGCCGGCTGCGCATGCGGGCATACAGCAGCCGTGGAAACAGCGCCAGCGCGAAAAATACCGGGAGCGCAACAAGAAGCTTGCCGGTGACGAGCCACGCAGCCGCCGCGCCCAGCAGCATGACCGCGATATTGCCGATGAACAGATGCCGGGCGTCGACGAACAGGAAGAATTCCTGGGCCTGGAAGCGCGTGCGTTCAGTGAACTCGGTCCGGTAGCGCGACAGCGCGCTGGAACCGGCATGGGCGGCAAGCCATGCCAGCAGCCCTGCCGCGGCAGCGATCGACAGCAGCACGGCCAGCCGCGCATCGAAGCTGTTCGACATGCTATTGCGCCGTCCCGCAGGCGGCGCCGGACTGGTCCGCCGGGCAGAAGATCGTCATGTCGAGCGCGGCGCCGGCGGCCTCCAGTTCTTCATAGAAGGTCGGCACCATGTCGCATCCGGTGAAGTAGCCGCTGACCCGGTTGCCGGCGCCGCGATAACCCAGGTTGACGAAGCGGAACAGTTCCTGCATCTGGATCTTGCCGCTCTCCATGCCGCTGATCTCGGTGATGCTGGTGACCTTGCGGCTGCCGCAGGCGAAGCGCGTCTGCTGGACGACGATATGAACCGCGCTGGCGATCTGCTCGCGTATCGCCGGCAGCGGCAGGTCCATGCCGGCCATCAGCACCATGGTTTCCAGCCGCGCCAGGCCGTCGCGCGGCGTGTTGGCATGCAGCGTGGTCAGCGAACCCTCGTGCCCGGTGTTCATGGCCTGCAGCATGTCGAGCGCCTCGGCGCCTCGGCACTCGCCGACCACGATGCGGTCGGGCCGCATGCGCAGCGTGTTCTTCACCAGTTCGCGTATCGGCACCGCGCCCTTGCCTTCCACATTGGCCGGGCGAGACTCTAGGCTGATCAGGTGCTCATGACTCAGCTTCAGCTCGGCCGCGTCCTCGACCGTGATTACCCGTTCGCCGGCGGGAATGAAGTTGGACAGGATGTTGAGCAGCGTGGTCTTGCCCGAGCCGGTGCCGCCCGACACGATGATGTTCCTGCGCCCGACCACGCAGGTTTCGAGGAAGGACGCCATCTGCGGGCTGATCGCGCCGAAGCCGACCAGGTCGCTGGCGCCCAGCTTGTGCCGGGCGAACTTGCGTATGGTCAGGCAGGCGCCTTTCAGGGCCAGCGGCGGAATGATGGCATTGACCCGCGAACCGTCCTTGAGCCTGGCGTCGACCATGGGCGAGGACTCGTCGATGCGGCGGCCAAGCGGCGCAACGATGCGCTCGATCACGCCCATCACTGCGCGGTCGCCGGTGAAGGCCATCGGATGCCGGTGCAGCCGGCCCGAACGCTCGACATAGATCTCGTCATAACGATTGACCATGATTTCCGACACGCTGTCATCGGCCAGCAGCTCTTCCAGCGGGCCCAGCGCGATCGCTTCGTTGATCACCTGCACCATCAGTAATTCGCGGTCGAGTTCGGGCGGAATCTCGGCGTCGGCATCGCGCATGATCTGCCGCACCAGGATCCCGGTTTCCTGCCGAAGCTGCTGGTCGGACATGCCGTGCACATCCTGGCGGCGCAGGTCCATGGTTTCCAGCAGGCGGGTATGCATGGTCTTGCGCCATTCGAATTCGCGCTGCCGCGCGGCGCTGTTTGCAATGTGTGCAGCATTGGCAACGGACGCCGGGAGCGCGGCGGCAGGTGCGCATGCCGCTTCCTGGGGCAGCGCCTGGGATGGAGGTTGGGGCGGGGGTTTATGTGATGGCTGAGGCGATGGTTGATGCGGCGGTTGAGGTGATGGCTGCGATGGCGGCTGAGGCGATGATTGAATCAATCCTTGGTGCTGCGCCGGCATTGCGCCCCGCACGGGCGGCGCCGAACGAAGCGATGGCAGCGGCGACGGTGAGTCGGGCTTGCCGACCGCCACCAGAAGCCGCAGCCGGTAGGGGCCGATGGACACCATGTCCTTATGGGTCAACGGGCCGTACTGGCCGTCGATCCGTTCGCCATTGACCAGCACGCCGCCGAATCCGCCGAGATCTTCCACCAGCACGCCGCCCGGCGTGGCAAACAGCCGCGCATGCTCGCGGCCAACGCGCCAGCTCTCCAGCCGGATTTCATTCTGCGCGCCCTTGCCGATGATCGACTCATCCGGCACCTGCAGCACGCGCCGGCCGCCATCGCTATCGAACAATTCCAGGTCCAGCATCGTGCCCTCCCCTTTTCATCTGCATCGCCGTTCTTTCATCCCACGATGGGTGCGTCCAACCGTTCTTCTATGCCACCGTGTGCGCAAGTCACCGTTTGCGCAGGTCACCGTACTGTCATGGCTGCTCGACCGGCAGCAGCCACTGGCTGGCAACCCAGCCGCGCTCCTCGCCTGCCTGCACCGCCGTCCAGAGCCCGCGCGGCGCTTGCGGCAGGGCTTCGACCACGGCGCCCGCGCGTAGCTGGCGCAGCATCGGGGCATTGATGTCCGGCGTCACACGCAGCGCAAGCCGCTCCGCGATCACGCGCAGCCTGCGCGGCGCAAGCCGGCTCTCTGCCGCCGCGGCTTGCGGCAGCGGCGTGCTGACCGGTCCGAGCAGCGGCCCGGCATGCTCGGCCGCCGGTTCCGGCGGCGCGCGCAGCACGCCCGCGCCGACGCGGCTGACCGGCTCCACCGCGTCGGCTGCTATCCAGCCGCGCACTTCGCCCACCATGACCTGGCGCCAGCGGCTTCTGTCGCCGTCCGTGGCCGGCTGCGTACCCATGCGCACCGCCGCGCCGCGGCCAAGGCTCAGCAGCACCGGCGAATCCGCCACCGGGCTGGCGCGCAGCACGGCTTGCGGACTGGTCACCATCAGCAGGCTGCCGCCGGCGCTCACCGGCCCGTCCGCAGGCATGGATGCGGCTGGCGTTGCCGGTGCGGGCGCTGGCGTAAAGCTGCCGGCATCGCGTCCCGGCTGCAGCGGCTGGCTCAGGTAGGGCGGCGCGTCCATGGTCCCGGACAGCTTTTCTCCCACCCGGCGCGCCCTCTCCGCCAGTTCGGGGGTATGGCTGTCGACCACGGTCGGCGTGACGAACACCACCAGTTCGGTTTCCTTGTTCTGGAAGCGCGTGGAACGGAACAGCGCGCCCAGCACCGGCAGGTCGCCAAGCAGCGGCACCTTGTCGATGTCGGTGCTGGTTTCGCGGGACAGCAGGCCGGAGAGCACGATGGTCTCGCCGCTGGCCACGTTGAACTCGGTGCTGACCTTGCGCGTGCGCAGGCCGGGTCCGGCCTGCGTGGAGATCGACGCATCGATGGAACTGGCCTCGCTGTCGATGTGGGCGCGCACCGTGCCGCGGCTGTCGACCCTGGGCTGTATCTCGAGCTTGACGCCGTAGGACTTGAACATCACGGTTGGGCCGTTGATGGTCGATACGGTGTACGGATACTCGCCGCCCGCAAGAAAGCTGGCCTTGGCGCCGTTGCGCGCCGACAGCTGCGGTTCGGCCAGGATGCTGGCGCGCCCGTTCTGCGCCAGCAGGTTGAGCTGCGCATTCAGGCCGAGGCTGAGGCCGGACAGGATATTGAGCGCGGCCGGCATCGCCACGCCGCCCGACACGGCGCCGTCCACGCCCGGCTTCATCGAGATCGGCGCGCTGTTCCCCTGGCCGCTGGTCTGGATGTTGACCTGGTAAGGCCCGTCATGCCCGCGCCGCAGCGGCGACCAGATGCCGGCGATCGCACCGCCGCCGGTGGGCGTCCACTTGATGCCCTGCTCGCGCAATTCATTGACCGGAAACTCGGCGATCTTGACGTCCAGCAGGATCATTTTTTCCCAGCCGAGGCGATTGGTGAAGTTGACGATCTGCGGATAGCGCTTGGCCAGCTCGTCGATCTTCAGCAGCTCGAAGTCGGACAGGCCGTCCCCCTCGACGATCACCTTGTCGCCGATGACCGAGGCGCGGGCGCCGGGGATGGCGGCGAGAAAGGCGGCGATCTCGCGCGCATAGCGGCTGGTGTCGCCGGGCACGATATTGATCTTGAGCCGCTGGTAGCGGCCGTCCTCGCTCCAGACAAAGAGCGACGAGGTGCCGACCGCATTGGCGAAAAGGATGGTTTCCCGGCCATCGAGCGCGGCGGCGGTCATGACCTGGCCGTTGCCCACCGCGATGCGGGCAACGCCGGGCGTGGGAAAGACCCGCGACTCGCCGACAAACATCTCGATCTCGGGAACGTCGGCCTGGTCGTCGCTCCTGCGTATCGGCGCATAAGGCTGGTTGACCAGCATGGGCGGCGTCTTCCTGCGCGGCTGCAGCTGGTCGGCATAGCCGTTGCGCGGTTGCTGCGCGGCTGCGGGAGCCGGCGGGGCGGATGTCGATGGGGCGGAAGCAGGTGGGGAGAATGCGGATATGGCCGGCTGCGGCGGTGTGGCTGCATGCGCGGAGACGGGTTGCAGCACATGCATCAGTCCCAGCGTCAGGACAGCTACAGCGACAAGGACCAGCCTGCGCGCTGTCGACGCCATGACGGCCATGACGGACTGGCGCACCGACGCAATGAACGGCGGCCTTGCCGGCGGCGGGAAATTCTCAGGGTGCATCATCTTGGATTGCCGCCGCGGACCGCGGCGCCCGTCAGCACTGGCGTCGGCGCGCTCGCCGCGTCCCGCCGAGGTACATCCGCCGCCTCGCCGCCGGCTGTACGCCGTGCGGACGCTTCATTCATCAAACGCAAGGCTTGCGCTGTCGTGGGCAGAAACGCGCGTGCGGCGGGTTCCCTGTAGGCGCCAAGCCGCATGCCGTCGGACGGCAGCTTTCCACCGCTGCCGCCATACAGCACGGGCACCTCGGCCGTCGCGCTGCCGTCTCCGAGCAGCGCGGCAAGGTCTATCGTGTCGGCGGACGCGCCCTGGCTGTCCTGCGGATTGCGCAGCAGCGCCGTGAGCTTGCCGCCTTCCCGTCCGGCGATGAGCGCGCTGGCCTGGGATGGGGTCAGGTCCAGCGTCACGGTCGCATATTGGCGGCGCTCGCCGGTCAGCGGGTCGTCCGCCAGGCGCTGTCCGGTGGCGATCACCTGCACACCCAGCAGCAGCGGCAGCGCCACCTTTTTCCCGCGTCGGTCCAGGCTGACCAGAAGGTCGATCAGGTCCCCCGGGTCGAGCAGGCCGGAGAGGGAATTGATTTCGTCGACGGCGACCGTCATCGCACGGCGGCCATTATCGACCCGCGCCGAAAACGTCGGCGGCCTGGTCGGCTGCAACAGGCTGGCCAGCAGCATTTCGCCGGGCTGCACATCGTAAGCCAGCGTGCGCCCGGCCGCCCTCGCAAAATTCTCCTGGGTCAGCGCATTGGAATGCGCAAAGTCCTTCGGCACCGTGCGCAATGCGACGCTGTCGGCGGCGAGCGCCTGGCCCTTGTTCATCTGCCGGCGCGCCACCACGACTTCGACCGTCGCGCCGCGGTGACGCGCTTCCATCGCCTCGATGCGCCCGGTGAGAAAGCGGTTTGCGGCCAGCGCGGCCACGACCCCGGCGACCAGCGCAACGCCGAGCACGATGGCGGTCTTTCCAGGGCGGACAAGGAAGGGGATCGCCAATTTCATTGCTTTACTCGCTGACCGATACGGCATGGGTGAAATTGCGGTAGCCGGCGCGGAACGCATCGACCAGTTGCCGCAGCGTGCTGTCGCCATCGGCCATGCCTATGCCCAGCGTCAGCGCAATCGCTGCGCAGATGACGGCGTACTCGACCGACGACTGTCCATGCTGTCGGTTCATTGCGCACCTTCGATCACCGCACTGGTGCTGAGCACGGCGCTGCTCGTGCCGTCGGGCTGATTGGTCACCACCGCCATCGCTTCGCGGCCGGGTCCCTGGAAATGCAGCACCAGCCCCGGCGGCGCGTTGCTCGATACGCTGCCGGCCGGCAGATAGCTGTCTTCCGCCAGCAGCCTGGCCAGGGCTGCGCCGCTGTCGGCAACTGGTTCACGGGACTGCAGCACCAGGTGCTGCGACCGGCGGCGGCCATCGCGCGCATCGACCTGGCTCAGGATGCGCATCCCGGCCGGCAGCCGGGACTGCCAGCGCGCACCGGCGGCAAGGGGTGCGTTGCGCCCGCCCATCACGGCTCGCACATCGGTTTGCGCGACCAGCCCGCGTGCGCCGCTGCCCGCGGCTTCCAGCTGCACCGTGAGGTAATAGCCATTCCGCGGCTGGCCGAGTATGGTCTTGCCGTCATGGCGGCTGGCGACCAGCGGACTGCCAAGGCGCGTCTGAAACCAGCTGACGAGTTGTGGCACCGGTTCGGGCGACAGGAAGGCGCGGACCTGCACCGGCAAGCCGTTGATCCGCATGGCCTGACCGACATCGACCGCCTGGGCGCCTGGTGGCATAGGCAGTTCCGGCCAGCCGGACGCCCGGGCGGCGTGCGGCAATAGGGATGACAGCAGGAACAGGAGCGGCGATAGGGATAGGGATAGGGATAGCGGCAGGGGCAGCGAAAGCCGCGCAACCAGCAGCTGCCCCAAGCGCCGCAACAACGACGCACAAGCAGCCGAACAAGCGCGGGATCGCAGCGCCTTCATCGTGTTTCCCCGCTGCGCAAGCGGTCACCGGGGACGACATCGCGCCACTGGCCGAGTTTGCCAAACGAAGGCGGCCGCACCGATGCCATGTCCACGACCTCGATCGCCGCCGAGATCAACCCATTGGGCATCGGCGTATTGAGCGGGGCCAGCCCACCGGTGCGCATTTCGGTCTGCTCGGGCGAAACGGCCGTCCATGGACCGGGCAGAACGCTGGCATGGCGTTCGATGCGCAGCTTCAGCCGGTCGAAGGGCTCGATGCTGCGCAGCCCGGCGGGCAGGCTGGCCAGGCTGACGCCGACATTGGCGCGATAGAGTCCGGTGCTGGCCAGGCCGGCGCGAGACGCGAGCATGAACAAGTCGGTGTCGCCGGAGGGCGCATGGTCATAGCCGTCTGCATGCGTCTCGCCGCGCCTGGCGCCGAATGACAGCGCAATGGCGGCTGGCGATGCGATCAGCGGATGCTGGTAGGGATCATTCCAGCTGTTCCTGATCGGCGCGGCTTCCTGGGCATCGGTGACGACAGCCGCGCCGGGGATGCCGAAGAAACGCTGCCGCAGTTCCGCGGCGAGTGTCGCCGGCGGCTTCCAGCTGTTGTCGCTGCCATTGCGCAGCAGCGCGTCGAAGGCGGCATAGCGGCTGGCAAGTTGCGCCGCATGGCCGATGTCCTGGTACTTGCCTATCATCGGAATGAGAAGAAACAGCGGGATCAATGCCAGGCTGATCAGCAGGAATTCGGTAAGCGCCTGGCCGGCTTGGCCGAAGCCTGGCTGCAGCGGCAAAGGTCGTGGGAGGGACCCTGGCTGCCTTGGCTGCATCCGGTGCATCGGCTGCAATGACTGCAATGGCTGCAATAGCTGCAGTGTGGGATGCGCTCCCGGACCCGGACCCGTTCGCGCCGGCTGCGTCATTTCGCCACCGCCGGCGTCATCGCGGGGTCGACCAGGCGCACCTGCCAGTAGGGATTGAACAGGCTGGGCAGTTCCACCGGCTTGCCTTGCGCGATGCCCCAGCCGTTTTCCGTGCTGCCCGGCGGGCGCGCGAACCAGACTTCCACTGCGGCGCTTGCCCTCATTTCGCCATCCGACAGGTCGGACAGATATGCGGCCACATTGCGCCGCGCGGCGGCAGGGTCGTCCGCCTGCCTTATGGCCGAGCGGCCTTCCGGCGTGGCGAGCTGGTCGCGCGCGCGGGTCAGCTTTACGCGCAGGCTGAGCGTGGGACCGGGCGCGCCGGCTTCCAGCTGTGCGGCGCTGAGGTCGTAGAACGATGGCAAGCCGGTGTAATTGGACCACTGGTCCGAGGACGCATAGCCATGCGCGTCCGGATTGGTGGCAGGCGAGCCGCCCAGCGCGGCGCCCGACTCGTCCTGGTCCGCGTCGTCGGGATGCGCCTGCTGCTCGCCGTACGCTATCGGCTGCTCGTCCTTGCCGCAGCGAGGAAAAAACCGGCCGACGTTATGCACTTCCCAATAGGACTCGGTGTCCTCGGCCTTCCACTCGTCGTAGTTGACCAGCTCGGTGCCGCCGCGGCGCTTGACCGAATTCTTGCGCCTGGCGACCGCGCAGGTCCATTCCCAGAATGGCGGCAATACGGCCGTTGCAGTCCAGCTGCGCTGCCGCACGAAAGCGTCGCTGTTTGCGGCCGCCCTGCTCACCCCGGCGATGCGGCCGCGCTCGTCGCCGCGATAGTGGTCGGTGAAGCCAGGCCAGCCATCGCCTTCCAGTTGTGCGCTGGCGGTGACGACGCCGTCGCCGGCATAGTTGGCATCCGCAATTTCCTGCATCACCTTGCCGCGGGCAGCCTGGAATCTGCCGGGCGCATGCAAATGCGCCTGCGCCGCCATGATCGCCGCCTTGTTTATTTCCACTGCAGCGACGACAGCCTCGGCGACCGGCGGCACCTGCTCGGCAATCTGGGCGATGTACTCGCCAGCGTATTGCACGGTGGCATAGCACAGCAGCGCGTAGAGCGGCCCATAGCGGAATGCCGCGCCGAACAGCGCACCGTAGCCCTCGGGGTCGCCACACTCGGGAAATTGCCATGACAGGTTTTCCGCATGGGTCTGCGCATATTGCGACCAGGAGGAAAGGCTGACCATCTGCGCCACCAGTACTTCGTTGGCGACCAGTGCACGGTTGCCATAGGCGTCGAAGTTCAGCGCCCGCGCCTGCATCACGCCCGCCCCGTGGGCGACGGCGTCGGCGGTCGTGACCAGCCGGGTTTTTTCGGCAACGACCTGGCCGGTATTGAAGAGAAAGAACAGGCCGGCCATCCCCGCGAGGAGCAGGAAGATGCCGAACATAAGCGCCTGGCCGCGTTGCCGGCGCAAGCTGGCGACGGTGTGGGGCAGCGATGGCCGGCGCCAGGCTTGCATGCTGCGCTACTTGGACTGGTCGGCGCCGTCGGCATACTTGGCCAGGCCCTTGGCCTTCTGCTCGTTGTCGGTCTTGCCGGCTGCGGCGCCGGCAGCGGCCATCGCGGCGCTGCCGGACTGCCCGGCTACTTCATTGGCGATGGCCGACATCTGGCTGCGTATGGTCTGCCCGAAGAACTGGTAGACCGCGATGGCGGCAACGGCGATCAGCGCCACGATGATGATGTACTCGGTCATACCCTGGCCGCGGCAGCGGGCCGCATGACGAATCGACATGAATCACACTCCTGCGAGGAATCCGGCTAAAGGCGGCCGGACGAGGTAAATCGGGGATGGAATTGACGCTGGGAAGTATAGGAAACGAAAGTAATGTTGAAACCTGTCAACTCTTACAGTTGACATTCGCCAGATGCTGGCGCGGTTTTTATTGCCTGGATGCCATTCCGCAGCTGGGCAGTGCTGTGGCGCAATCGCTGCATCCGCTCTGCCAGCATCCCTTCCTTGTTGCGAATGCAAATGAGAATGGTTATCATTAAAGGCGTTGTCGCATCTTGACCGCATACCAACAATCTCAGCCAGCAATTTCCCGCCGTGGATAGCCAGCCAGACCTTTACCGCCGGGGCGCCCAGCCGCCCAGGCTATCCAGGAGAACACCAGCATGTCGCCACGCCCTGCCCTGCAGCCCCTTGCCGTCGGAATCAGCCATCCCGAACTGAGCGCCTCCGCATCGAATCGCCGTCCCGCCCTGCTGCCGCTCGGCGCGATGATGGCCGCCGTGGTCCTGTCGGGCGGCGCCCATGCGCAGCAGTCCGCCCAGCCATCCCAGACGGCGCCCGCGGCGCAGGCCGAGGCCGCAGCGCTGCCGGCCATCAACGTCAATGCCCAGCGCGAGGAAAACACCGGCTACCAGGGCGTCAGGACGTCGGTGGGCAAGTCGCCGCAACTGCTGCGCGACGTGCCGCAGGCCGTCACCGTGGTGACCGAGCAGCTGATCCAGGACCGCGGCGCGGACACGCTCAAGGAAGCGCTGCGCAACGTGGCCGGCCTGACCTTCAACGCCGGCGAAGGCGGCCGCATCGGCGACAACATCACGCTGCGCGGCTATTCGCTGGTAGGCGACCTTTACCTCGACGGCATACGCGACATCGCGCAGTACAACCGCGAGGTGTTCAATGTCGAGCAGGTCGATGTGCTGCGCGGCTCGGCGTCGATGCTGTTCGGCCGCGGCTCGACCGGCGGCGTCGTCAACCAGGTCAGCAAGAAGCCCTTCCTGTCCAACATCAACGAAGCCGCGGTCACGGTCGGCAGCGACTCGTACAAGCGCGGCACCGCCGACCTGAACCGGGTCGTCGGCGAGAACGCCGCCGTCCGCCTGAACGTGATGAAGACCGACACCGACAGCTTCCGCGACGGCGTGCACAGCGAGCGCTGGGGCGTGGCGCCGTCGTTCAGCTGGGGCATCGGCACCAGGGACGAATTCAACCTGTCCTATTACAAGCTCAAGGGCGACAGCACGCCCGATTTCGGCGTGCCCTACTTCCAGGGCAAGCCTCTGAATGTGCCCATCAACACCTTCTATGGCCTGCCGGACGTCGACTACCAGCGCGAAGACACCGACATGGCGACGGCCAGCTGGATCCACCGCTTCAGCAACGACACCACGCTGCGCACGGTGCTGCGCAAGGCCGATTACGACCGCGACCTGTGGGCAATCGCGCCGCGCCTGGCCGCCAACACCAGGTTCGTCACCGACGCCACCGGCGTGACCCGCCAGGCGCAGCGCCGCGGCGGCGTCGAGCACACGCTGACCAGCCAGACCGACTTCAACACCAAGCTGAACCTCGGCGGCATGCAGCACGAGATGCTGGCCGGCGTCGAGCTGGTGCGCGAGGAAGCGAACCGCTGGAACTACAACACCACGCCCGGCAACCCTGCCGCGACGGTGGGCAATGTCAATTCCTACCCGGTGCTGCCGGCAGGCTACGGCGACCGCACCCGCATCAATCCGGTCAGCTATACCGCCAACACCGTCGGCATCTATGCGCAGGACATGGTCAGCCTGACCAAGCAGTGGAAAGTGCTGGTCGGTGCGCGCCATGACAATTTCTCGGCCGACTACGACCGCACCGCGCCCGCCGGCCCGCTGTCGCGCGACGACAAGCAATGGAGCTACCGCACCGGCCTGATCTACCAGCCGACGGACACCGCGTCCTATTACGCGTCCTACGGCACGTCGTTCAACCCGTCGGGCGAGTTGTACGCGCTGGACGACCGCTCGACCAACACGCCGCCGGAAAAGAACCGCAACATCGAGATCGGCGCGAAGTGGGACCTGCTGGATGGCAACGTGATGTTCCGCACCGCGCTGTTCCGCTCCGAAAAGACCAATGAGCGCAATACCGACCTGGCTGTCAGCATCGAGCAGAACCTGCTGACCGGCAAGCGCCATACCGATGGCGTCGAGTTCGAGGTTGCCGGCCGCGTCACGCCCAACTGGGAATTGTTCGGCGGTCTGGCGCTGATGAAGGCGACCATCGACGCCGCCACCGGCACCCAGCAGAACACGCTGGGCAAGCGCCCGATCAACACGCCGAATTACACGGCCAATATCTGGAGCACCTATCGGGTCTCCGAGCGCTTCAAGCTGGGCGGCGGCGTCGAGGCGGTCGGCAAGCGCTACGGCAATGCAGACAATTCGAACGAGGCGCCGGCCTATGTGCGCTGGGACGCGATGGCCGAGTACCAGCTCGACAAGTGGGCGCTCAAGCTCAACATCTTCAACCTGTTCAACCGCCGTTACTATGAAGGCGTGTATGCCGGCCACATCGTTCCCGGCACCGACCGCGTGGCGCAGCTGACGCTGTCCACCAAGTTCTGAACGGAGATTGCCGCCATGCTGCTGCGCGTGCCTGAAGTCCTCTCGCCTGCCGAACTGGCCCGCTGCCGCGCCATCGTGGAGGGCGCCGACTGGGCGGACGGCAAGATCACCGCCGGCACCCAGTCGGAACAGGTCAAGAACAATCGCCAGCTGCCGGAAGACGCGCCGGCGTCGCATGCGGCGCGCGCCGTCGTGCTCGATGCGCTGGGCCGCAGCGCGCTGTTCATCACCGGCGCGCTGCCCAAGAAGACCTATCCGCCGCTGTTCAACCGCTACGACGGCGCGTCGAACGCATTCGGCAACCATGTCGACAACTCGGTGCGCACGTCGCCGGTTACCGGCGCCTGGGTCCGCACCGACCTGTCGGCCACGCTCTTCCTGTCCGAACCGGCGGAATACGACGGCGGCGAGCTGGTAATCGAGGACACCTTCGGCAGCCAGTCGGTCAAGCTGGCCGCCGGCGACCTGATCCTGTACCCGGCCTCCAGCGTGCATCGCGTCGAGCCGGTCACGCGCGGCTGCCGGCTGGCGGCGTTCTTCTGGGTGGAGAGCATGGTGCGCGACGATGCGCAGCGCCGGCTGCTGTTCGACCTCGACATGTCCATCCTGGCGCTGCGCGGCACGGACGGCGACACGCCGCCGGTGGTGAAGCTGACCGGCTGTTATCACAACCTGTTGCGGATGTGGGCTGATACCTGACGGGGCTATCGGTTATCATGCAGGCACACTGGCCGGAACCGCTTGCCACACGTGCCACTCTGCCGGTTCGGCGTTTCATCCATACAACTTCCGAGGGTTCAATGAAAGGCGACGCCAACATCATCCGGCTGCTCAATGCGCAGCTGACCAATGAATTAAGCGCGATCAACCAGTACTTCCTGCATGCGCGGATGTACAAGCACTGGGGTTTCGAGCGTATTGCCAAGAAGGAGTACGACGAGTCCATCGGCGAGATGAAGCATGCCGACAAGCTGATCAACCGCATCCTGATGCTGGACGGCCTGCCCAACCTGCAGGCGCTGCACAAGCTGATGATCGGCGAGAACACCGAGGAAATGCTGGGCTGCGACCTGCAGCTGGAGCAGATCTCGCAAAAGACCGTGAAGGAAGGCATCGCCGCCGCCGAAGCGCTGGGCGATTACGTGTCGCGCGACATTCTGCTGGAGATCCTGGAAGACACCGAGGAACATATCGACTGGCTGGAAACCCAGCTCGACCTGATCGCCAAGATCGGCATCCAGAACTACCTGCAGTCGCAGTTGGGCGAAGAGGAATGACGCTTTAACAATCGCGTTTGAAGGTCTCATGAAAAACGGCGCCGCGGCGCCGTTTTTCAATGGTGATGCGTGTGCCCGTCAATGCGGCACGGTGTCCTTGAACGAAGGCCGTTCGGACACCTTGTCGAACAGCCGGGCCAGGTTGGGGTAATCGTCGCGCCAGGTGATCTCGGGGAAGCGGAAGGCCAGCCAGCCCAGCGCGCAGCCGGTGGCGACATCGGCCAGCGTGAACTGGTTGCCGGCGCAGTAAGGCGTCTCGGCCAGGTCGGCCGCCATGGTTTTCAGGCCGGCGTGAACCTTGTCCATTTGCCGGTCGATCCAGATCTGGCTTTGCTGCTCGGCCGGCCGCAGGGTCTTTTCCAGCCGCACCAGCACCGCGGCGTCGAGCAGGCCGTCGGCCAGCGCTTCCCAGCACTTGACGGCGGCGCGCTCGCGGCTCTGCGCCGGGATCAGCTTGCCGACCGGGGTCAGGGTATCGAGATATTCGACGATGACGCGCGAGTCGAACATCGCAGCGCCGTCTTCCATGATCAGGCAGGGAACCTTGCCAAGCGGATTGAACTGGGGCACCGTCGTTTCGGGCGCCCAGACATTGTCGAGCACCAGCGAGTAATCGAGCTTTTTCTCCGCCATCACGATGCGCACCTTACGCACATAAGGGCTGGCAAGCGAACCGAGTAGTTTCATAGACAATCTTTAGAATAGGTCAGGCCGATTATAGCACCCGAAAATTTCGAAAATACGGGCAAAAACCACGCGCCAGCGCGCAGGAACAAGGATTTTGCGCATTCCGGCGGATGATAGAATGGCGCTTTTTTCCGCCATTCCATTGCCAGTCCGGGCCACGCCGCCCGCAGCGCACTTCCTCCCCTTTACGTCGCCGCCATGTCCCTTACTACCCTGACAGCCCTTTCTCCCCTAGACGGCCGTTATGCCGCCAAGACCGACAAACTGCGCCCCATCCTGTCCGAAGCCGGTTTCATGCACCATCGGGTAAAGGTGGAAATCGCCTGGCTGCAGGCATTGGCGCGCGCCGGGCTGGACGAGATCAAGCCCTTTTCCGCCGATGCCGGCGCGCTGCTCGACCGCATTGCCGCCGACTTCACCGAAGCCGACGCCGCGCGCATCAAGGAGATCGAGGCTGTCACCAACCATGACGTGAAGGCGGTCGAATACTGGCTGAAGGAACAGGTGAAGGACGTGCCGGAGCTGGTGGCAGCCAGCGAGTTCATCCACTTCGCCTGCACATCGGAAGACATCAACAACACGTCGCACGGCATGATGCTGAAAGCAGCCCGCGACACCGTGCTGCTGCCGGCGCTACAGGCGGTGATCGACCGCCTGGCCGACCTGGCGCACGAGCATGCGGCCGTGCCGATGATGTCGCGCACCCACGGCCAGCCGGCCAGCCCGACCACGCTGGGCAAGGAAATGGCCAACGTGGTCGCCCGCCTGCGCCGCGCCGCCGAACGCATCGCGTCCGTCGAGATCCTCGCCAAGATGAACGGCGCGGTCGGCAACTACAACGCCCACCTGTCGGCCTATCCGGAAATCGACTGGGCGGTTTTCTCGAAGAAGGTGATCGAGGAACGCCTGGGCCTGGTTTTCAACCCGTACACCATACAGATCGAGCCGCATGACTACATGGCCGAACTGTTCGACGCGGTCGCCCGCGCCAACACCATCCTGCTGGACCTGAACCGCGACATCTGGGGCTATATCTCGCTGGGCTATTTCAAGCAGCGCACCAAGGCCGGGGAAATCGGCTCGTCGACGATGCCGCACAAGGTCAACCCGATCGACTTCGAGAATTCGGAAGGCAACCTCGGCATGGCCAACGCGGTGCTGAAGCACATGGCGGAAAAACTGCCGGTGTCGCGCTGGCAGCGCGACCTGACCGACTCCACCGTGCTGCGCAACATCGGCGTCGGCCTGGGCTACGCGCTGCTGGCCTACGACAGCTGCCTGCGCGGCCTCAACAAGCTCGAAGTCAACCCGTCCCGCATGGCCGAGGACCTGGACGCGACCTGGGAAGTGCTGGCCGAGCCGGTGCAGACGGTGATGCGGCGCTACGGCATTGAAAATCCGTACGAGCAGCTGAAGGAACTGACCCGCGGCAAGGGCATTTCGCGGGAAGCGCTGCAAACCTTCGTCCAGGGCCTGGCGATACCGCAGCAGGCCAGGGACCAGCTGCTGGCAATGACGCCGGCCAACTACATCGGCATCGCCGAAAAGCTGGCGCGGGACATCTGAACTGCGCGGACGCCGGGCGCCATGTCGTAGCCCGGCGCCGGCCGCACGGCCTGGCTGGCTTCAGCCGACCTGCAAGTCCTGCCTGTCGGCGAAACTGAGCGGGGACCGCTCTACTTCAAAGCCAAAATTTTCGGCCAGCCGATCATGATTGTTTCGCTCGGCCTCGGCACGCGCCGTGCTGGCCGCCTGCGCCAGCACGGCGCCGGTCCTGGAATCGGGCGCCACCTTCTTGTAAGGCGCGCGTTTGGCGCATTTGAGCAGCTGGACTTTCGCCTTGTCCTCGATCTGGCCGGCAGTCAATATTCCCTGCACGAACTCGAGCGCCGTGTCCTCCAGGCCGCAGGACATGGCGAGGTAAAAGGCGCCGATGCGGTCGGGCTTCCTCCTGGCCTCGAGCAGCAACAGCTTGGTCGCCGGCTTGAGTTCCGAGGCCAGAATCACCGACATGCAGGCAGTGACGACGTCCGGCGTGCCGTTGATCATGGCGTTATGAAACAGGGATATTCCATTACTGGAAAGTTCAAGGAAGCCGGTAATTTCGTCCTCGTTCATCACGCCGGCGAAACCCGCGACCGTTTCCATATAGACGCGAACAATATCGGCTCTGCACAGCCTGGCCGCCACGTGCATCGCCGGAAGCCGGCTGTGCTGCGCGGCGACCATCGCCATGTTCGCCTTCGCGCGGATATCATCGATTGCGTCCGGGTCCAGCTTTTTGGTCAGTGTCCTGTAAGCCTTCGCATGCTTTTTCAGGTCATCCTCGACCACCTCGTAGGCGAGGCTGTTGTCGAATGGGCTTCCGTTCAGAGATTTCCTGTAATGCTCCAGCGCGGCCTGGTATTGCGCCTTTTTGACATGGGCTTCGACGCTTGGCCCGACCGGGTCGATTTCGCATTTCAGCAGGGCCAGTTTCGCGGTGTAGGACAGGTTGGAATTGATCACGTTGAAAACCGCCCGTTTTACTTCCTTCGGGTCGGGCTTCCCCAGTATCAGCGCGCGCAGGCGAGCCGCGTTCCATGCGCATTTTGCCTGGCTGACAATGGTTTTTACCGAGTCGTCCTTCATCAGGTTCCTGGCGCGCACTGCATAGCTGGCAAGGTCGGCGTCGTCATCGTTGTCATTGACCAGTGCATAGCAGGCGCCGATGTCGATGGCGTCGGCCATGACCTGGTGCGCATAAATCCAGTAGTCGTTATGTTCATTCATGTCGCCTTCCACCAGCGCCGCAAGGAGGACGTCCGCATCGATCTCCGACACCGCATACATCAGATGGCAATGCTTGGATTCGGACATGCCGGACAGGGAGATGATCTCCAGGAGCAGGTCGCGGCCGGCCCGGGCCAGCGTCGGCGCCGGGCTGGCCGTCCGTCGCAGCATGCCGATTTTCCCGGCCAGATGGACATGCAGGGACGCCGGCAGCGCCGTCTTGCCCAGGGTAAGCAACAGCTTCTCCATGGCGACGCGGTCTCCCGTCAACGTGCCCAGGTAGCGGGCCGACAGCGGGAGGCCAGTATTCTTTGCCAGTTTGCCGATTTCTTCCATGTAGGGGGAATGCATCAGCGCACCCAGCAGGTTTGTCCACGAGATGCCGGCATCGTCGAACAGCGCGATGACCTTGTCCTGTTCCCGCGGATCCAGGCTGTCGAGCTTGACGATGACAGCCTCGATCACGCCGAGGTCGGCGGCCAGCGATGCGGTTTTTGCCAGCGGCTTTTTGAGCGCCTGCAGCGCCGTATCGTCGGGCCGTGACTGCATCAGCTTGTTGACGGCCAGCCTGCGCGACTCGATGCTGGCATGCTGCGCCTGAAACTGCGTTGCATCGGACGCCGGTTCCGCGCTTGAAGACGCATCCGATTCGCTGTCGCGATTGCTGACAAGATGCTCCAGCAGTCTTTGCAGGAATTTCTTCCGGAATTCCGTCGGCATGTCGCCAGCCAGTTCACGGAGTTCGGCCAGGCAGGCGCCCTTGGCGTCTTCCGGCAGACTGTACAGTGACTTCGGCAGGTCCGACAGCACGTCGCCGCGCGCGGCTGGCGCTATCGCCGCCGCCTGGGAAAGCACTGACCTGAAATCGTCCAGGCGGGTCGTTCCGCCTTTTTTCGACAGAATTTTCCTGGCCATGGCCCGGGCTGCCAGGATATTGCGCTCGACGACATCTTCAGGCTCGGCGCGCGGCGTGTCTTCGGCAACGAATGTCACACGCGGCGTCCCCAGCGGCGGAACGGCGCCGGGGACGCCGCGCCGCGGACTGGCGGGCGGACTGTTCGTCGGCGGGGACGGCACCCTGGACTTGTCGGCGGCAAAGCTTGGCTTGGTGGACGGGGGCGGCGTGCCGCGATCGCGTTCCGGTTTGGTCGGGACCGGCGGCATCGAGTGCCGCCTCGGATTGGGAGAAGTCTGCCGGCTCCCAGGGCTGGCGGGCGGGAGGTCGGGAGCCGGCCTGGTGACGGCAGTCGAGGTTGCCGTGCTTGCAGTGGCAGTGGTGGCAGTGCTCGAGGCGGCCGTGGACAAGGCGGCGGTGGTCGACGTGGAAGCGCTGGCGAGCGGGCTGAGTTCAGCAGCGCTGTCCCTGCTGCGCATCTTTGGCGCAACCGGGCTGCGCGGAGAATGCGAACTTGGCACTCTCGGCTTCGAGCCGGATGCGCTGAATTCCGAGGTTTCCATCTCGGTGCCATCGATATTTTCCGCCCCCGGGCTGCGGCCGGAGGATTTTCCCTTCACCGCCGACTGGCCCTCTTTCGGGACTTTGCCCCGACGGGGCGATTGGCCCTGCACGCTGGTTGACATACAGATATATCCTTACCGTGATTGATCGAGTCGAGCCTGGCCACAGCCGGGCGCAGGCTGGCCTTGGTGACACGATCACGGGAAAGATTCAAACAGCAGGCATACCGGGCGCCTGCCTTTTGCGGCAGGCCAAGGCCGCGGGCCGTTGCAGCCCGCGGCAAAAGGATCAGACCACCGCGCCGCCGGTAGTGTCTTTTTCCTTGGTCGGCTTCAGCAGGTCCTCGCGCTTGACGCCCAGCCACATGGCGACCGCGGCGGCGACGAATACCGACGAATAAATGCCGAACAGGATGCCGATGGTCAGCGCCACCGCGAAATAATGCAGCGTCGGGCCGCCGAACAGCAGCATGGACAGCACCATCACCTCGGTCGAGCCGTGGGTGATGACGGTGCGGGAGATCGTGCTGGTAATGGCGTGGTTCATCACGTCGGCAGTGCTCAGCTTGCCGTAGCGGCGGTCGCGGAAGGTCTCGCGCACCCGGTCGAACACCACGACCGACTCGTTGACCGAGTAGCCCAGCACCGCCAGCACCGCCGCCAGCACGGTGAGCGAAAACTCCCACTGGAAGAAGGCGAAGAAGCCCAGGATGATCACGATGTCATGCAAGTTGGCGATGATGGCCGCCACCGCGAACTTCCATTCGAAGCGGAAGGCCAGGTAGATCATGATGCCCAGCACCACCATGCCGAGCGCCATCAGGCCGTCGTGCGTCAGTTCCTCGCCGACCTGCGGGCCGACGAATTCGACCCGGCGCAGTTCCACCGTCGGGTCCTGCGCCTTCAGGCCGCCCAGCACCTTCTCGCTGACCTGCGTCGAGTTCAGGCCCTTCTGCGTCGGCAGGCGGATCAGCACGTCATGCGCGGTGCCGAAGCTCTGCACCTGGCTGTCGGTGAAGCCCATCCCGACCACCGAGGTGCGGATATTCTCGATGTTGGCGGTCTGCGGATAGGCGACCTCCATCACGGTGCCGCCGGTGAATTCGATCGACAGGTGCAATCCCTTGTGAAACAGGAAAAACACCGCGGCCACGAAGGTCAGCGCCGAGATCACGTTGAAGATCAACGCGTGGCGCATGAACGGTATATCTTTTTTAATGCGGAACAGTTCCATTGCTATCCTCTGATGTCGATGTGGATGCCAGCCGGGCTCAGGTGCCGGGCTTCCAGATCTGGCCGATCGAAATGCTGGTGAGCTTCTTGCGCCGTCCATACCAGAGGTTGGCAACGCCGCGCGAAATGAACACCGACGAGAAGATCGAGGTCGCGATACCCAGGCAGTGCACCACCGCGAAGCCGCGGATCGGGCCCGAGCCGAAGATCAGCAGCGCCAGGCCGGCGATCAGCGTGGTGACGTTGGAGTCGAGAATCGTGGCCCAGGCGCGGTCGAAGCCGGTGGCGATCGCCGCCTGCGGCGAACTGCCGTTGCGCAGCTCCTCGCGGATGCGCTCGTTGATCAGCACGTTGGCGTCGATCGCCATGCCCAGCGTGAACGCGATAGCGGCAATGCCGGGCAGCGTCAGCGTGGCCTGCATCAGCGACAGCAGCGAGATCAGCAGCAGCAGGTTGACCGCCAGCGCAAAGACGCTGAAGAAACCGAACAGCATGTAATAGATCACCATGAAGACGGCGATCGCCGCAAAGCCGTACAGCGTCGAATTGAAACCCTTGGCGATGTTTTCAGCGCCGAGCTGCGGGCCGATCGTGCGTTCCTCGATGATTTCCATCGGCGCGGCCAGCGAGCCGGCGCGCAGCAGCAGCGCGAGTTCGGTCGATGCTTCGGCCGAGCCCATGCCGGTGATCTGGAAGCGCGCGCCGAGTTCGTCGCGGATCGTGGCGACCGTCAGCACCTCGCCCTTGTTCTTCTCGAACAGCACGATGGCCATCAGCTTGCCGATCTTGTTGCGGGTGCCTTCGCGCATCCGGCGCCCGCCGTCGCCGTTCAGGTCGACGCCGACCGCGGCCTGCTGGTTCTGGTCGAAGCTGGCGGTGGCGTTGGAGATGTAGTCGCCGGTGATGATCGGCTCCTTGTACAGCACCACCGGCGCGCCGCGGCCGACCTTGAACAGTTCCGAGCCGAACGGGATGGCGGCGGTTTCCTCGGTGCCGCGGCTGACGGACTCGTCGACCAGCCGCACTTCCAGCGTGGCGGTGCGGCCGATGATGTCCTTGGCGCGGGCCACGTCCTGCACGCCTGGCAGCTGGACCACGATGCGGTCCGCGCCCTGGCGCTGGATCAGCGGCTCGGCCACGCCCAGCTCATTGACCCGCTTGGACAGCGTGGTGATGTTCTGCTGGACCGCGTCTTCCACCGTGTTCTTCAGCGCTTCCGGGCGCAGCGTGCCGACCAGCGACAGGTCGGCGCCGCTGCCGGCGTCGGTCAGCACCAGTTCGGACAGCTGCGAGGCCAGCGCCTCGCGGGCGGTGTTGCGGGTGGCTTCGTCGCGGAAACGCACTTCCACCGCGTCGCCGCGGCGGTTGATGCCGGCATAGCGCACCTTCTTGTCGACCAGGATGCTGCGCACGCTGGTCTGCAGGCCCTGCAGCCGCTTGTTCATCACGGCCTTGGTGTCGACCTGCATCAGGAAGTGGACGCCGCCGCGCAGGTCCAGGCCCAGGTACATCGGGAATGCATGCAGGCTCTGCAGCCAGCGCGGCGTGTTGGGCAGCAGGTTGAACGCGACCAGGTAGGTCGGGTCGGCCGGGTCGCGGTTGAGTTCCTTCTCCAGCAGGCCCTTGGCCTTGAACTGGGTGTCCGTGTCGGCGAAGCGCACGCGCACCGAACCGAGGTTGCCTATGGTTTCATAGACGATGCCCTGCGCCGGCACGCCGGCTTTTTTCAGCGCATCCTCCACCAGGCCGGTCACGCTGTTGTCGACCTTGACGGTGGCCTTGGCGCTGCTGATCTGCAGTGCCGGCGACTCGCCGAAGAAATTGGGGAGGGTGTAGATCACGCCGAACAGCAGCGCAATAACGATGACGATGTATTTCCAGACGGGATAGCGGTTCATGGCATGGAGCGTTCAGGTAAGGCTTGCTGCGGTGGGGATGCCGCCGCAGGGCGCCGGCCGCGCCCCGCTGCGCTGGTTTTTACAGCGACTTGATGGTGCCCTTCGGGAGCAGCGTGGCGACGGCCACTTTCTGCACGACGACTTCGGTGCCGTTGGCGATTTCCAGCGTGACGTAGCCGTCCGCCACCTTGGTGATCCGGCCCAGCATGCCGCCGACGGTGACGACTTCGTCGCCCTTGGCCAGCGCTTCCATCATGGACTTCTGTTCCTTCTGGCGCCGCATCTGCGGGCGGATCATCAGGAAATACAGCACCACGAACATCAGGATGATGGGGAGGAAGCTGGTCAGGCTGCTTTCGAGCCCGCCCGCACCGGCCGCCGCCTGGGCGTATGCATTCGATATGAACATTTGTACCACTCCACCTTGTAGTTTTAAAAGACCCGGCATTTTAGCACCGCTGGAAAGGTTTCCCGCGCAGTACAAACCGGCATTGAATTTCGGCTTTTCCTGCGCTCGCCGGGCTGCGGCCCCGGTGAAAGCGGCCTGCGTTACGGCCGCCGCGCTGCGACAGCCCCGCCGTTCACGCGCCGCGCGCCCGCTCCGCGTGAAAGCGCAGCCGGAACGCCTGGAATTCGCCGGCGTCGATGGCGTCGCGCACCTGGCGCATCAGGTCGAGGTAGTAATACAGGTTATGCACGGTGTTGAGCCGCGCGCCGAGGATCTCGCCGGCCCGGTGCAGGTGATGCAGGTAGGAGCGCGAGAAATTGCGGCAGGCATAGCAGCCGCAGGTTTCGTCCAGCGGACCATCCTCGTCCTTGTAGCGGGCATTCTTGATCTTCACGTCGCCGAAGCGGGTAAACAGCCAGCCGTTGCGCGCATTGCGCGTGGGCATCACGCAGTCGAACATGTCGACGCCGTTGTTGACGCCCTCGACCAGGTCTTCCGGCGTGCCCACGCCCATCAGGTAATGCGGCTTGTCCGCCGGCAGGCGGGGGCCGATGTGCTGCAGCACCCGCATCATGTCTTCCTTGGGCTCGCCGACCGACAGCCCGCCGATGGCGATGCCGTCGAAGCCGATGTCGTTCAGGCCGGCCAGCGATTCGTCGCGCAGGTCTTCGTACATGCCGCCCTGGACGATGCCGAACAGCGCATTCGGGTTCTCCAGGCCGTCGAATTCATTGCGCGAGCGCCGCGCCCAGCGCAGCGACATCCGCATCGACTGCGCGGCTTCCTCGCTGGTGGCGGCGCGGCCGTCTATCTCGTACGGCGTGCATTCGTCGAACTGCATCACGATGTCGGAGTTCAGCGAGCGCTGGATCTGCATCGAGATTTCCGGCGACAGGAAAAGCTTGTCGCCGTTGATCGGCGACGCGAACTTCACGCCCTCCTCGGTGATCTTGCGCATCGCACCCAGCGAAAACACCTGGAAGCCGCCGGAGTCGGTCAGGATGGGCTTGTCCCAGCCCATGAATCGGTGCAGGCCGCCGAAGCGGTCGAAAGTGCCGGTGCCGGGCCGCAGCCACAGGTGGAACGTGTTGCCGAGGATGATCTGGGCGCCGATTTCCTTCAGTTCCAGCGGCGACATCGCCTTCACGGTGCCGTAGGTGCCGACCGGCATGAAGATCGGCGTTTCGACTTCGCCGTGGTTCAGCGTGATGCTGCCGCGGCGGGCGTTGCCGTCGGTTTTTTTGAGTTTGAAATTAAGCATGGCTTGTGCAGGTCAGGAGCATGGCGTCGCCATAGCTGAAGAATCGGTAGCGCTGTTCTATCGCATGCCGGTAGGCGGCGCGCATCGTGTCGTAGCCGGCGAAGGCGGAAACCAGCATCAGCAGCGTCGACTTGGGCAGGTGGAAGTTCGTGATCAGGCGGGTGACCGTGCGGAAGGCGTAGCCGGGCGTGATGAAGAGCCGGGTGTCGGCGCTGCCCGCGGCCAGTTCGCCGCCCTGCGAGGCTGACTCCAGCGCACGCAGGCTGGTGGTGCCGACGGCGACCACGTTGCGGCCGGCCGCGCGGGTTTCGCGCACCGCGTTGACGGTCTCCTGGACGATCGTGTACCACTCGCTGTGCATCTGGTGCTGGTCGAGGTTTTCGACGCGGACCGGCTGGAAGGTGCCGGCGCCGACATGCAGCGTGATATAGGCCAGGCGCACGCCCTTCTGCTGCAGGCGCTCCAGCAGCGGCAGGTCGAAATGCAGGCCGGCGGTCGGCGCGGCGACCGCGCCGGGTTCCTTGGCATAGACGGTCTGGTAACGCTGCTCGTCATGGCTGTCGGCCGCATGCTCGATATACGGCGGCAGCGGCAGCCGGCCGTGGGCGTCGATCAGGCTGAAGACGTCGTCGGGGAAATGCAGCGTGTAGAACTCGCCGGCGCGTTCGCCGACGATGACGTCGAAGGCGTCGGCCAGCCGGATACGCACGCCAGGAGGCGGCGACTTGGACGCGCGCAGCTGGGCATGAACGGTGCGGTTATCGAGCACCCGCTCGACCAGCACTTCCACCTTGCCGCCGCTTTCCTTGACGCCGAAAAAGCGGGCCTTGAGCACCCGGGTATTGTTGAATACCAGCAGGTCGCCGGGGGCCAGCAGGTCGACGATGTCGGTGAAGGCGCGGTCGGCGAGCGCGCCGTCGGGCGCCACCTGCAGCAGGCGCGACGCGCTGCGCTCGGACAGCGGAAGCTGGGCGACCAGTTCCTGGGGCAAATCGAAATCGAAATCGGACAGTGAATACATGCGGTGCGGTGGGTATCGGAGCGGGCCTGGAACTGCTATGGTTACAGGTTTGCAAAACAGGCGGCAGAGGCGTACGCCAAAGCGAAAACCCGCTATTTTACGCTGTGTCGCGCTTTCTCCCCAATGCCAGCCACCAAGCAAGTCCCAGCCAAGTCCAGCAAGCCGGCCAAGCCGGCCAAAGCCGCCAGCCGGCTCGAGGACAGGCTCGCCCGCCTGGGCCTGAAGTCCGACATGGACCTGGTGCTGCACCTGCCCATGCGCTACGAGGACGAGACCGAAGTCGTCGAAATCCGCCAGGCCGGCTTCATGAGCGGCAGCCCGGCGCAGGTCGAGGGCGTCGTCACCGCGTGCGACGTGCAGTACCGGCCGCGCCGGCAGCTCGTCGTGACGATGGAAGACGCGTCCGGCCCGCTGATGATGCGTTTCCTGAATTTCTACGGCAGCCAGACCAAGCAGTTTACCGTCGGCAACCGGATACGCGCGCGCGGCGAAGTGCGGCACGGCTTCTTCGGCCCCGAGATGGTCCATCCGAACTACAAGGTCGTGACCGAGGGCGCGCCGCTGCCGGACGTGCTGACGCCGGTCTACCCGGCCGGCGAGGGCGTGTCGCAGACGTCATTGCGGCGCGCGATCGCCGAGGCGATGGCGCGGCTGGACTGGCAGGACACGCTGCCGCCGGCCATGCTGGAATCGCTGCAGCTGATGCCGTTCGAGCAGGCGGTGCGCCTGCTGCACAATCCGCCGCCCGACATCGACGAAAGCGCGCTGGAAGACCGTTCGCACCCGGCCTGGCTGAGGATGAAATTCGACGAGCTGCTGGCGCAGCAGCTGTCGCTGAAGCGGGCGCAGGATGCGCGCCGGGCCAAGGGCGCGGTGCCGCTGACCGTGATGGGCAGGCTGTCGGACGCCTTCCTCGCCGGCCTGCCGTTCAAGCTGACCGGCGCGCAGCAGCGGGTGCTGGACGAGATCCGCGCCGACCTGCGCGCGTCCTACCCGATGCAGCGGCTGCTGCAGGGCGATGTCGGCAGCGGCAAGACCGTGGTCGCCGCGCTGGCGGCAACGCAGGCGATGGACAGCGGCTACCAGGCCGCGCTGATGGCGCCGACCGAGATCCTGGCCGAGCAGCATTTCCGCAAGATCGCCGCCTGGATGGAGCCGCTGGGCGTGAAGGTCGCATGGCTGACCGGCAGCCTGAAGAAAAAGGAAAAGCAGGAAGCGCAGGCGCTGATCGAGTCCGGGGAAGCCCAGCTCGTCATCGGCACCCATGCGCTGATCCAGGACGCGGTGCAGTTCTCGCGGCTGGGGCTGGTGATCGTCGACGAGCAGCACCGTTTCGGCGTCGGCCAGCGCCTGGCGCTGCGCAACAAGGGCAAGGACGGCAGCGTCGACGACGCCACCGTGCCGCACCAGCTGATGATGTCGGCCACGCCGATTCCGCGCACGCTGGCGATGACCTACTACGCCGACCTCGAAGTGTCGGTCATCGACGAGCTGCCGCCGGGCCGCACGCCCATCGTCACCCGCGTGATCGACCAGAACCGGCGCGACGAGGTGATTGCGCGGGTCCATGCGGCGGCGCTCGAAGGCCGGCAGGTCTACTGGGTGTGCCCGCTGATCGAGGAATCGGAGGCGCTGCAGCTGCAGACCGCGACCGACACCCATGCGACGCTGACCGAGGCCCTGCCCGACCTGAACGTCGGCCTGGTCCACGGCCGCATGAAGCCGGCGGAAAAGCAGGCGGTGATGGAGTCCTTCATCCGCGCCGACACGCAGGTTCTGGTGGCCACCACGGTGATCGAGGTCGGCGTCGACGTGCCCAATGCGTCGCTGATGGTGATCGAGCATGCCGAGCGTTTCGGCCTGTCGCAGCTGCACCAGCTGCGCGGGCGGGTCGGCCGCGGCTCGGCCGCCAGCGTCTGCGTGCTGCTGTACCAGAGCCCGCTGGGCCAGGTGGCGCGGCAGCGGCTGGGCACGATGCGCGAGACCACCGACGGCTTCGAGATCGCGCGGCGCGACCTCGAGATCCGCGGTCCCGGCGAATTCCTCGGCGCCCGCCAGTCCGGCCAGGCGCTGCTGCGCTTCGCCGACCTGGAAACCGACCAGTGGCTGGTGGAGGAAGCCCGCAACCAGGCCCAGCGCCTGCTGCGCGAAGACCTGGCGACGGTCGCCGCGCACCTGGCGCGCTGGCTGGGGTCCAAGGAAGATTACTTGCGGGTTTGACGGCAACCAGGCTGCAGACTGACAGCTACCTATGCGAATATTGTCCCCATGACACTTACTGAACTCAAATATATCGTTGCCGTCGCCCGTGAAAAACATTTCGGCCATGCCGCCGAAGCCTGTTTTGTCGCGCAGCCTACCCTGTCGGTCGCAATCAAGAAGCTCGAGGACGAGCTGGGCGTCACCATCTTCGAGCGCGGCGGTTCCGAGATCTCGATGACGCCGCTGGGCGTGCAGATCGTGGCGCAGGCCGAGCGGGTGCTGGAGCAGACCGCGGCGATCCGCGAGATCGCCAAGCAGAACAAGGACCCGCTGACCGGCCAGCTGCGCCTGGGCGTGATCTACACGGTCGCGCCCTACCTGCTGCCGCAGCTGGTGCGCAGCATGATCGAGCGCGTGCCGCAGATGCCGCTGGTGCTGCAGGAAAATTTCACCGCCAAGCTGGTGGAGATGCTGCGCCAGGGCGAACTCGACGCCGCCATCATGGCGCAGCCGTTCCCGCAGCAGGGCCTCCTGGTGCAGCCGCTTTACGACGAACCCTTCGTGGTGGCGATGCCCGCCAGCCACCCGTGGTCGGACCGCAAGCGCATCAATGCGGCCGACCTGAAGAACCAGACCATGCTGCTGCTGGGGAATGGCCACTGCTTCCGCGACCAGGTGCTGGAAGTGTGCCCGGAGATGGCGCGCTTCTCGACTACCGGCGACGGCATTGCCCGCACCTTCGAAGGCTCGTCGCTGGAAACCATACGGCACATGGTGGCGTCGGGGATCGGCATCACCGTGCTGCCCAAGGCGTCGGTGCCGGACATGCAGGCGCACGACGGCCTGCTGCGTTACGTGCCGTTCGAAGAGCCGGTGCCGACCCGCCGGGTCGTGATCGCCTGGCGCAAGAGCTTTACCCGCCGTGCGGCGATCGAGGCGGTTCGGGAGGCGATGATGTCATGCGACCTGCATGGGGTGACGCTGCTGAACGACGCGCCGGTGGAAGAAGGCTGAGAGGGGGAAAAGCGCCGGTTCGCAGGCGGCTGCCGAAGGCGTATCGCGCCTTCCCGCGCTGCGAATCCGGATGCAGGGCCGGCCAGGCGGCCGTCCCTGCGCTGAAGCTTACTGGTTGCCCTTGTTGGCGCGCTCGAAGCGCACCAGCAATTCGTCGCCGCGCTTGACTGCCGCGTCCAGCGCTTCCTGCGGCGTCTTCTTGCCGGCCCAGACGTTTTCCAGTTCCTCGTCGACCACGGTGCGGATCTGCACGAAATTGCCGAGGCGGATGCCGCGCGACTTTTCGGTGGTCTTGACGATCATCTGCTTGACCGCGACGTCGGTGCCCGGGTTCTTTTCATAGAAACCGGACTGGCGGGTCAGGTCGTAGGCTGCCTTGGTGATCGGCAGGTAGCCGGTTTCCTGGTGCCACTTGGCCTGGATTTCCGGCTGCGACAGGAACTTGAAGAACTTGGCTGCGGCCTTGTACTCATCCGGCTTCTTGCCGCCCATCGCCCACAGCGAAGCGCCGCCGATCACGGTATTCTGCGGCGCGCCGGCCACGTCGTTGTAGTAAGGCAGGGGCGCCACGCCGTACTTGAACTTGGCGTTCTTGGAGATGTTCGCATAGGCGCCGCTGGACGAGGTCACCATCGCGCAGTCGCCGGAATAGAACGAGGCTTCCGGCTCGTTCTTGCGGCCGTTGTAGACGAAATAGCCCTGCTTGGCCCAGTTCGACAGGTTGGTGATGTGCTTGACGTGCAGCGGGCTGTTGAACTTCAGGCGCGTATCCAGGCCGCCGAAGCCGTTGCCCTTGCTGGCGAACTCGACGTTATGCCAGGCCGAGAAGCTTTCCAGCTGCACCCACGACTGCCAGCCGGTGGTGTACGGGCATTTCTCGCCGCTGGCCTTGAGCTTGGCGGCCGCCGACACGACTTCCTGCCAGGTCACCGGCGCCTTCTCCGGGTCCAGGCCGGCTTTCGCGAACTTGTCCTTGTTGTAGTAGAAGACCGTGGTCGAGCTGTTGAACGGGAAGGACAGCATGTCGCCGTTCGGCGCGGTGTAGTAGCCGGCGACTGCGGGCACGTAGACCGACGGGTCGAACTTCTCGCCGGCTTCCTTCATCACCTGGCTGATCGGCATGATCGCGCCCTTCGAGTACATCATGGTCGCGGTGCCGACTTCGAACACCTGCAGGATGTTCGGCGCATTGCCGGCGCGGTAGGCCGCGATCGCTGCCGACATCGATTCGTCATACGCGCCCTTGTAGACCGCGTTGACCTTGTAGTCGGACTGGCTCTTGTTGAACTGGTCGGCCAGCGCGGCGACGCGCTCGCCGAGTGCGCCGGTCATCGAATGCCACCAGGTGATCTCGGTGGCTGCCTGGGCGGAAGCGCCTGCGCACAGCAGGACGGTGGCGACGGTAATGGCGCGGATGCGGTGTTGCATGTAGGGGTCTCCTGAAATTGCCGAATGGTAGCTGCCTTGCATGACAGGACTGTTACCGGCTTGCGGTTCCGGTCCTGACAACGGCAGCGATTATAATTTGCCTTTTGTACAACCTGGGCGAATGCCGGCTTATTTTAAAGCAATGTCGCGATTTCAACTCTATATTCGCCTTGTTCGCCTCGACAAGCCCATAGGCATCCTGCTGCTGCTGTGGCCGACGCTCTCCGCGCTCTGGCTGGCGTCCGCCGGACATCCGCCGTTTCATGTGGTCGCGATCTTCACGCTGGGCACGGTGCTGATGCGTTCGGCGGGCTGCGCCATCAACGATTACGCGGACCGGGACATCGACCGCCACGTCAAGCGCACCGCGGAACGGCCGCTGACCTCGGGCCGCATCGCCGCCTGGGAAGCGGTGCTGGTGGCGGCGCTGCTGGCGGTCGTCGCCTTCGTGCTGATCATGCCGCTCAACACCCTGACCAAGCTGCTGTCGGTGGCCGCCGTGGCGATTGCCGCCAGCTACCCGTATTTCAAGCGTTTTTTCGCGCTGCCGCAGGCCTATCTCGGCATCGCCTTCGGTTTCGGCATCCCGATGGCCTATGCGGCGGTGCTCGGCACGGTTCCCGCGCAGGCCTGGCTGCTGCTGCTGGCGAATATCTTCTGGGCGCTGGCCTACGACACCGAGTACGCAATGGTCGACCGCGACGACGACCTGAAAATAGGCATACGCACCAGCGCGATCACGTTCGGCCGCCATGACGTTCTGGCGGTCATGCTGTGCTACGCGGTCAGCCTCGGCATGGTCACCGCGGTCGGCCTCGACGCCGGCCTGGGCGCCTGGTTCGTCGCCGGCATGCTGGTCGCCGCCGGCATGGCCGCCTATCATTACACGCTGATCCGCCACCGCGAACGCATGCCGTGCTTCGCCGCCTTCAGGCATAACAACTGGCTGGGCGCGGCGGTCTTTGCCGGCATCGCACTGGATTACGCGATGCGCTAGAGCATTTTCATGCTGGCTTGAACCAGAAGCGCCGCTTCTGCGCAGCGACAGTTGCGGTTGACGTTCCGCGCAGTTGCAGTTGCAGTTGCAGTTGCAGTTGCAGTTGCAGTTGCAGTTGCAGTTGCAGTTGCAGTTGCAGTTGCAGTTGCAGTTGCGGTTGCGGTTGCGGTTGCGGTTGCGGTTGCGGTTGCGGTTGCGGTTGCGGTTGCGGTTGCGGTTGTGGTTGTGGTTGTGGTTGTGGTTGTTTTTGCAGTTGCCCGCGCAGCGACGGTTGTCGTTGCAGTTGCGGTTGTGGTTGTTTTTGCAGTTGCCCGCGCAGCGACGGTTGTCGTTGCAGTTGCAGTTGCTTGTGAAGTGGCCGTTGCCGTTGCAGTGAATCCCCGTTGATGACGCCACGTCGCTGGTGCCGAAATCGGATAAAGAAGCGTCCGCTGTCTGAGCGCCAGCGAGTTTCGGACGCTTCCCGATTTCGGTGCCAGCGGCGTGGGCACCCCGCGCAGCGGGGCGGCATCTCCGGGGTCGCCTTCTCTTGCCTACTTCTCTTGGCGAAGCAAGAGAAGTAGGTCGGCTGCCGGGCCGAAACCCGGCTAGGTCGTCCGGCAGGACACACGTATCGCTTCACCCGCCCGCCGGCGTACCGTCGCGAAGCCGCTTCTGCAGTTTGCGACGGCTGCACGTCAGGAGAACGCGCCACAGCGCAAGGCGCCGATGCTGCGTCTGCTGACGGGTGAAACGTTGAGGCTTCACTGCCGTGGGGAGTAGCCGGGTGTTCGGCCCGGCAGCCGCCCCGCTTTTTTGCTTCGCCAAAAAAGTGGGCAAAAAAGGCGACCCCTACGAGGGCGGTCCGCTGCGCGGACTACACGCGCCACCAGCACCTGAAACGGGAAGCGTCCGAAACTCGCTGGCGCTCAGACAGCGGACGCTTCTTTATCCGTTTCAGGCACTGGCGACGCGTCGCCCTCTAACGGGGTTCACTGCAACGGCAACGGCAACCGCAGCGGCAACGGCAACGGCCAATTTAAAAGCAACGGCACCGGTCGCTGCGCGGGCAACGGCAACTGTCGCTGCGCGGAGGAAGAAATATCGCTTACAGGCCGGCTGGGGCAAGTCAGAACGAACTTGCTCTAGCAGTGTGTTCGCCTCGGCTGGCTTATACCAATCCCAACCCATAAACGCGCCATGAAATCGCGTCTTTTTCCGCCTGGCCGCGTTGCACTCGTCGTGAATAGCCTGCTATTCACTCCTCCTGCGCCTTGCCAGACGAAAAAATCCATCGATTTCATCCGGCACGTTATGGATTGGGATTGGTATTAGGCGCTAGGCGGCGGCAGTCACCGCGCCGCCTGTCGTTCAGTCCTTGCCGAACTCCTCGCCCAGCTCCCTGCCCCGCTCCGCCGCCGCGCGCAGCGCCCGCACGATGGCATCCTTCACGCCGGACGCTTCCATGCTGGTCAGCGCCGCATGCGTCGTTCCACCCTTGGACGTCACCCGCTCCCGCAGCACCGACACCGGGTCCGGCGATTGCGCGGCCAGCTGCGCCGCGCCGGTGAAGGTGGCGATCGCCAGCTGCGTTCCCTGCTCGACGGTCAGGCCCATTTCCAGCGCCGCCTGCTGCATCGCCTCGATGAAATAAAACACATAGGCCGGCCCGCTGCCGGACACCGCCGTCACCGGGTCGATCAGGCTTTCGTCCTCCAGCCAGACCGTCGCCCCGACCGCGCGCATGATGGCGTCGGCCGCCTCGCGCTGGCTGGCCGACACGCCGGGCAGCGCCGCCATGCCGGTAATGCCCTGGCCGATCAGGGCCGGCGTATTCGGCATGGTGCGCACGATGGCGCCATGACCGCCCAGCCAGCGCGACAGGTCCGCCCCGCGGATGCCGGCGGCGATCGACAGCACCAGCTGCCGCCTGATGAATGGCCGCAGCTGCGCGGCGACCTCGCGCATCTGCTGCGGCTTGACCGCCAGCACGATGACGTCGCTGGCCGCCACTGCGTCATCGATCTGCGGCGCGGCCGTAATGCCGAACTGCTGCCGCAGCCGCGCCAGCGCGTCGGCATTGATGTCGACCACATGGATATTCGCGCCGGCGGTCAGCTTGCCCGCCAGGCCGCCCAGCAGGGCCGACGCCATGTTGCCGCCGCCGATAAAGCTGATCTTCAAATCATTTTGCATAGTGTCGTTCTCCAAAAATGGCGGTGCCGATGCGGACCATGGTGGCGCCCTCGGCGACTGCCGCGTCGAGGTCGGCCGACATGCCCATCGACAGCGTGTCTAGCGCCAGGCCGTCCGCGCGCAGCCGGTCGGCCAGCTCGCGCAATGCGCGCAGCGGCCGGCGCTGTTCGTCATCCGTCGACGCGGGTTCGGGAATCGTCATCAGGCCGCGCAGCCTGAGGCCCGGCAGGCCCGCCACCGCGTGCGCCAGCGCCGGCAGCTCCTGCGGCGAACAGCCGCTCTTGCTGGCTTCGCCGCTGACATTGACCTGGATGCATATATTCAGCGGCGGCATGTCCGCCGGGCGCTGCTCCGACAGACGCTGCGCGATCTTCAGGCGGTCGACCGAATGCACCCAGTCGAAATTTTCGGCGATCGGCCGCGTCTTGTTGCTTTGTATCGGGCCGATGAAATGCCATTCGATGCCGGGCGCGCAATCCTTCAGCGCGGCGATCTTGTCCAGGGCTTCCTGCAGGTAGTTTTCACCGAACGCGCGCTGGCCCGCGGCATAGGCCTGCATCAGCACGTCCGGCGAAATTGTCTTGGATACGGCTAAAAGTGCGATCTCCGAAGTGTTACGGCCGGCATTTCGCGCTGCAGCAACAATCTGTGAAGTTACCGCTTGCAGCTTTTCCGCTATGTGGGACATAATTTAATGACTTACGGAAACATTTTGGTTTATTCAACGCTTTTCACGACATCGTCATGATGCGGCTCCGGGCCGGCGCACTCCGCAGGTTCCGGATTTTCCATCGTGTGCGGGCCAGGGATTATAAATGGACATCTCCGAACTACTCGCCTTCTCCGTCAAGAACAAGGCTTCCGACCTGCACCTGTCCGCTGGCCTGCCGCCGATGATCCGGGTGCACGGCGACGTGCGCCGGATCAACCTGCCGCCGCTGGAGCACAAGGATGTGCACGGCATGATCTACGACATCATGAACGACGGCCAGCGCAAGGCCTACGAGGAGCACCTGGAGATCGATTTCTCGTTCGCGATCCCCGGCCTGGCCCGCTTCCGCGTCAATGCGTTCAACCAGGACCGCGGCGCCGCGGCCGTGATGCGGACCATCCCGTCGACCATCCTCAGCCTCGAACAGCTGAATGCGCCGAAGATATTCGCCGACCTCGCGCTGAAGCCGCGCGGCCTGGTGCTGGTCACCGGCCCGACCGGTTCCGGCAAGTCGACCACGCTGGCGGCCATGGTCAACCATGTCAATGAAAACGAGTATGCGCACATCCTGACCATCGAGGACCCGATCGAATTCGTGCATGAATCGCGCAAGTGCCTGATCAACCAGCGCGAGGTCGGCGTCCACACCCACTCGTTCTCGGCGGCGCTGCGCTCGGCGCTGCGCGAAGACCCGGACGTGGTGCTGGTCGGCGAGCTGCGCGACCTGGAGACCATACGCCTGGCGCTGTCGGCGGCCGAGACCGGCCACCTGGTGTTCGGCACGCTGCACACCTCGTCGGCCGCCAAGACCATCGACCGTATCGTCGACGTGTTCCCGGGCGACGAAAAGGAAATGGTGCGGGCGATGCTGTCGGAGTCGCTGCAGGCGGTGATCTCGCAGACGCTGCTGAAGACCAAGGACGGCAACGGCCGCGTGGCCGCGCATGAAATCATGCTAGGCACGCCGGCCATCCGCAACCTGATCCGCGAAGCCAAGATCGCGCAGATGTATTCGGCGATACAGACCGGCGCCAACCTCGGCATGCAGACGCTGGACAGCTGCCTGGCCGACCTGGTGCGCCGCAACGTGATCTCGGTCGGCGCCGCGCGCGCCGCCGCCAAGACGCCGGACAATTTCCCCGGCTAGGCGCATCCCGCAGCCCGCCCGGCACTCAGCACATACCAAGGATCCAGAATGGAACGCGAACAGGCCACCAGGTTCATGCACGACCTGCTGAAGCTCATGCTCAGCAAGAACGGGTCCGACCTGTTCATCACCACCGACTTCCCGCCCGCCTTCAAAATCGACGGCAAGATGACGCCGGTGTCGAACCAGCCGCTGACGGCGGGCCACACGCTGGAACTGGCGCGGGCCATCATGAGCGACAAGCAGGCGGCCGAGTTCGAGGCAAGCAAGGAATGCAATTTCGCCATCAGCCCGGCCAACCTCGGGCGCTTCCGCGTGTCGGCCTTCATCCAGCAGGGCAAGGTCGGCATGGTGCTGCGCGTGATCACCACCGCGATCCCGAAGATGGATGATCTCGGCCTGCCGCCGACGCTGAAGGACGTGGTGATGACCAAGCGCGGCCTGGTCATCATGGTGGGCGCCACCGGCTCCGGCAAGTCGACCACGCTGGCGGCCATGGTCGGCCACCGCAACGAGAACAGCTACGGCCACATCATCACGGTGGAGGACCCGGTCGAGTACATCCATCCGCACAAGAACTGCATCGTGACCCAGCGCGAGATCGGCGTCGACACCGCCGACTGGGGCACCGCGCTGAAGAACACCCTGCGCCAGGCGCCCGACGTGATCCTGATCGGCGAGATCCGCGACCGCGAGTCGATGGACTACGCGGTCGCCTTCGCCGAGACCGGCCACCTGTGCCTGGCGACCATGCATGCGAACAGCGCGAACCAGGCGCTGGACCGCATCATCAACTTCTTTCCCGAAGAACGCCGCCAGCAGCTGCTGATGGACCTGTCGCTGAACCTGAAAGCGATGATCTCGCAGCGCCTGGTGCCGCTGAAGGACACCAAGGGACGCTGCGCCGCGGTCGAGATCATGCTGAACTCGCCGCTGGTGTCCGACCTGATCTTCAAGGGCAATGTCCACGAGATCAAGGAGATCATGAAGAAGTCGCGCGAGATCGGCATGCAGACCTTCGACCAGGCGCTGTTCGACCTGTACGAAGGCGGCCGGATTTCCTACGAAGATGCGCTGCGCAACGCCGATTCGGTCAACGACCTGCGGCTGTCGATCAAGCTCAACGGCAAGGAAGCGAAGGACCGCGACCTGACGGCCGGCACCGGCCACCTCGGCATCGTCTGATACGCGGCGGCGCCGCAGCATCATCGGCTGCCAGGCAACTGGCAGCTTGATAAACGCACCACTTCAGCATTACCGCCCCACTTCTACTGCATCGTCCACGGCAATCCGCCAACTGTGACGCCGCTCAATGCTGCGTTTGTGCAGTCTCAAAAGCCCGCGTCCAACCCGGCCCCAAGCTGCGGAGCTTGCGGGAAAGCGTGTCTCCGGCCGTCAATGGCAGCCGGCGCAGCCCCTGCATGCCCGTCGCAGGACGGGCATGCCCACCCCATGGAACAGGCTTTTCTGCGACATGCTTCCCGCGGCCCAAAAACCGCAGCAGAAAAAGGGGACAACAGGCATGGACAGCTCCACTTCAAGCACCGGCGCTTCGGCACGCCGCCGCACCCGACCGGATACGGACGCCAGCGACTCGGCGCCGCTGCGGCATACGGATGACGGGCCGGATGCGCCGGCCAGTTCGGACGCGGCGGAGGCCACCGTCTCCATCGGCAGCTTCCAGCGTTCGCAGACGCGCCGCCATGGACGTCCGGAAAACATCGGCGCGTTGAGCGAAAACCCGCGGGTCGAGCGCCAGATGCAGCAACTGTGCAATGAGCTGGAAAGCAATACCCGCAAGATCGTATCCCTGAGCAACCTGGCCAACCGGCCCGAAGGCAAGGGTAACGGCGCCCGCATCGCCGCGCTGCGCCTCCGGCAGCGGCAGCTGACGATCCAGCTGAAGGACTGCATGCGCATGCTGGACCCGAACCTCAGCGGCACCGTGATGGAGCGCGCCAAGAGTCCTGCGACGGCCGACCTCGAACAGACCGCCTTCCGGGTCTGGGAAGACTACCAGCGCACCCAGAAGGCGAGCTGGAGCAAGTACCTGTGGACCATCCTGTCGGGCGGCATCGCCTACGGCATCCCGTTCGGCACCGGCACCATGCTGGCGCGCGGCCTGGAACGGCCTTACCTCGTGCTGCTGGCCGGCCCGCTGCACACGCTGGCCGAACCCCTGTGGAGCATGGTGCGCGCCACCACCTGGACCAATCCGGCCTCGGAAGCCTATACCGGCCGCCAGCGCGCCCGCGCCCGCGCCAACGGCGACGCCTGGCGCTATCTGGCCAATGTGCCGCCCAAGACCAAGATGCTGTGGATCGACCCCGTCAGCGGCAAGCGCGTGCTGCTCACCGCCGCGCAGGCGCTGGCGACCAACCAGGAACTGTGGCTGTGGCTGCACAAGATGGTCTCGGACGACCTGCCGTTCTTCATCTTTTCGATGCTCTACTCGGCCAAGAACGTGCTGGGCGATATCTATGGGCCGGCGCTGTTCGACCGCACCACGCCCGAGGGCATGCGCAACGACCTGCTGGCGCAGTTCAGCGACGGGTTCATCTGCGGCGCCACGTCCATGCTGCTGGGGCAGCTGATACGCCGGCTGATCGCCACCAGCACCGGCGGCGTCCAGGTCGTCACGAAAAGGGTGCACGACTGGCACCTGCAGGCGACGTACCTGAAGTCCTATGCCGAGGATATCAAGGACATGCTGGCGACCGGCAGCGTGCCCGAGGACGACGCCCGGCTGCTGCGCGCCAAGCTGCGCGAGGTGGAAACCGAACTCGTCAAAGCCAGCGCGAAGTCGACGCTGGCCGGGTCGATCGGATATGAATACAGCGTCATGTTCCAGGCCAAGCGGCTGGCGTCCAACACCGACCCGGACACCCCCGGAAAGCGGCTCGACACCTTCTGCAACATGCTGGGCAAGACCACTACCTTGCTGCCCAGCCTGGGCGCCACCTACCTGTGCCAGCCGTTCGGGAAGTCGCCGGACCGGATGACACGCATGATCGCGCACCTGGTCGTGCCGTTCAGCCTCGTCACCTGGCCCGGTTTCGCGATGCGCACCGAACTGCAGGACTGGTACCGCTCGCTGTTCGGCGCCTGCAAGGGCGTTGCCAGCGCGATGCGGGCCGGCTGCTGCTGCAACGGCGACGATGCAGACGACGATGCCGGCTTCGCCAGCGACGACAGCGATGGCGAGGAAGCGCCCGGGATGCCGGCCGACAGCGATGCCGGCAGCGGCCGCGCGGTCGACATCGAGCCGGACGGCGGCGCCAGCGCGCCGAATGGCACGAACAGCGATGGCGATAGTGACGACGATGGCGATGGCGATGGCGATGGCGTGCTCTGGCTGGCTGCCGACGCGCCGCGCGCCGAAAGCTGAACGTCCAGCGCCGCAGGAGGCCGGCATTGCGCTGAACCCCGCTGAAGGTCTCGTTACTCAGCCGCGTCATGGTCGAAGGACCGGGGCGCCGCCGCATCGTCATTCCGCAACGCCGTCATTCCGCAGCGCCGCGGCGCCCCGACATGTCGTCCGACCGTTCACCCATCGGCACTCCCGAAGCGCCGATGACCTCCGGAGAAACTCATGAAAGAAACCGAATTCAGGCGCCTGTGCCACAGGGTCTGCGTCGCACTCCAACTGCCCGACGCCGACGCGCTGGGCGCACATGGCCGCGTCGAGATCGACGGGGTCGACATCGCGCTGTTCTTCGACGAACTGGTCAACCCCGACATGCTGTTCTGCTATGTCGACATGGGCCCGGTGGCCGAAGGCTCGCGGATGGAAATATACGGACAGCTGCTCACCATGAACCTGCTGTCCGGCGCCAAGACCAACGGCGTCTACTCGCTCGACCCGGCCAGCGGCAACGCCATTTTCGTCGTCCATTTCATGAATCCCGAAACGCTGGACGCAGCGCAGCTGGCCGAGGCCTTCCAGGTCTATGCAACCCAGACCAACAGCCTGCGCGCGCTGCTGGCCGACGACGCGCCGGACGAACCCGGTACGGGCACGCTCAGGGCAGCCGGCATGGCGGCCGGCCGCAACGCATCGATGGTCGACCTGGCCTGAAGCGGCGATGTACAGTCCAACCCGCACCCGCTCCAGCAGCACGACGCCCATCCTGCAAAACCATCGCGGCTCAAAGCCCGGCGACAGCGCAGCGGACGTCGGCATCATGATCGAGGACAACCGGCAGGACGACAGCATCGAACTGCAGTCCATGCGCGCCGTGCCGGCCCGCGCGCGGGCGGCAGGCCGGAATGGTCCCGGCCTTGCCTACGACGCAACCATGGAAAGCAAGCTGGTCCGCAGCCGGCGCAAGCTGGAGCTGGCCAGTTTCAGGCTGAACCAGGTGCATGCCGCCGGCGGCAACGTCGCGCAGCTCACGACCAACCTGAACCGGCTCATCGAGGAGCTGAGCAACTTCGTCTCGATCGCCGACCCGGCCCAGCTGCTCGATGACGTGATGAGCCCGGCCACGATCCGGGCGCGGGCCGCCTACTTCAAGGAACTTGGCGAATTCGAGGCCGCGGTGCGGGCCGGATCCGCCAAGCATGCATGGAACCTTGCCGCCGGCGGCGCCGGCAACGCCATCGCGTTCGGCATCGGCGGCATCGTGAGCACCGCAACCGGCAACCCGTGGCTAGGCTTGCCGGTCAACACCCTGCTCTGGACCTTTGTCGAACCGCTGGTCAGCATGCTGCGCGCGACGACCTGCACCAACCCTTACCTCGACCTTTACATGGTCAGGCAGCGGCTGCAGGCACGCGCGGCGAGGGAAGCGCTGGACGGCACCGCCGGCCTTGAACGCAACCGCAAATTTGCATGGACCAACGCGGACAGCGGCAAGACCGAATGGCTCAATGCGGCCGACTGGCTGTCGCGCACCAGCTGGCTGACCTTATGGAGCGGCAAGCATCTGACCGACGATGTGCCGTGCTACCTCTATACCCTTGCCTATGGCGCCACCAACAGCCTGCCCGAATTCGCGCCGGCGGCGCTGTTCGGCAGCGTCGACACCGCCCGGTGGATGCGCATGGGCTTTCGCACCGGCGCCGGCGTGCTGACCGGCGCCGCCTTGCAGGAATGCGTGCAGCTGCTCAGGGCATCGCAGCTCGACAAGACCGGCGGCAGGGAAACCGTCACCAAGACCACCGCCCTGTGGCAGAAGGAAGCAGCTGTCGTCCGCCTGGTGCTGGACGATATCGACGCCAGGCGCAACGCCGCGGACCTGACGCCGCAGCAGAAACAGGGCTACGCGATGCTGCATCGCTCTTTCACGCTATGGCACAGGAAGGCTGTCGCCAAGTCCGCCATGCTCAGCTCCATAGGCTATGAATGGAGCGCAATGCTGCAGCCCAAGCGCGAGGCGATCGGCATCGACCCCGAGGTGCCGGGCAAAAGGCTTTACACCGCCGCGAGCTTCATCGGCAAGGGCCTGTCGCAGCTACCCGGCCTGGCCACTGCGCAGATGGCCGCCGAGGTAGTAAAGTCGCCGGTCGCCTGGATGCGCTGGGTAGGCTACGTAGTGCCGCCTTTCGCAATGATAGGTGCGGCGGGCTTTATCGCCCGGCGTGAGCTGGAGGTGCTTGCGCATACCATGCTGAGCGCGGCGCATGGTGTTGCCCGGCGATGCTGTGGCGGGCACGAAGCGGAAGACTGAACGGCGCCAGCCAGGTTCGCCGCTGGCCGGTGCGGCATCGAACCCGATCCGATGCCGCACGGGCAGGTCAAGATGCAGGCCAGCGAAGACTGGGCTGCAGCTATGCGACCGAGGCACTACATCTATAAGCGCCTGAGCTACTAAGCTACTCTACCAAGCTACTGAGCTACTGAGCTACTGAGCTACCAAGCTACCAAGCTACTAAGCTACTAAGCTACTGAGCTACTAAGCGTCAGGATTCGAACCTGGCTTTGCGTTCGTTGATCGGGGTTGCGCAAGCACCCGCATTGCTGCATCCAATAGCGCGTTGATCGCCGGGTGCGTCGGTAGCGAAGCCGCACCAACGGGCAACCTGGCGGCATCAGCCATGCGCTCAAGCTCGCGTTCGTTGCTGCTGTAATACGTGCTGATCAATCTTCCGTGAGCGTTGAGCGAATAAAGCCGGAGCGCTGTCCAACGCTGTTTCGCTTTCATTCCTTGTCCAGTGTCCGGCACGATTGCCATCATCCGGCCAAGAGTGTCGAGCGCAGCGACCCTCGTCAGTCCGCTTGGAACGCATAACAGGTAGGGAATGACATCCCGCGTAGCAAACTCGAGGCGCTCGGCAGAGCGCAACTGCATGTTGGCCTGCATGAGCGCCTGCAAGGCCACTGCATCCGGCGGGTCCATCCTGGAAATGCTGACGCACAGTTGCTCCATATGCGACATCTCACCCCTCTCCCAGGCTGCAGTAGCCAATTGCCTGAGCATGGCCAGTCTTTCGAGTGGTTCGGTCCAGCCTTCCACGCGCTCGATCAAAAGTTTGACGACGTCCGTCCGGAACAGGCTCGTCGCAAGGGGCGCCAGGTCAAGCGCCAGTAGCGCGTCCGGAATCGCCATGATCAGATCCCGGCCATCTATCTCTGCCTGCTTGTGCATCGCCGAATCTTTACCGGCAAAGGCAAGCGTGATGGAAAGAAGCGCGGCCTGGCAAGTCACCGATTTGTCCGGGAAGAGTAATAAGGCCTTTCTTGCGAACGCGGCCTTGAGGTTGGCGACCTGCTCCCATCCGGCATGTTTTCGCAGCACTTCCGTACCACCGTCGATCACGGAAAAGGTGTCGGTGCAGTGATTGCACAACATGGTCAATGCACGGTCGCCGGCTTCGCTGTCCTGCATGCCATTTGCGCTATCCATCGCAGCAAGCAGGCTGTCCAAGTGGTTCAAAAGCTGTGGGAATGGAACCGAGGCCGGGTCGATATCTTCGGCAAAATAATGGGCGGCAATGCGTATTTCTTCGTCGGTGACGGGCCAGAACTTCTCCAGTTGCGGCTCGCATTCCGACCTGTTCTGGTAAGCATGAATGCACAGCGTCATGCACGCCTGCCTGGTGGCTGGCCCGCACTGTTCGCCGATCGCGTTGCATTGTGCCAGCACGAACTGCATCGCATCGGCGTGCATTGCCGCCGGCAGTTGCGACAATGTGCCGATCAGCTCCATGAGCAGCGAATGCTTCAGTGCGGCTGGAAAAGCCCTATTCATGCAGTCGTTGATCAGGCTCGTCAAATGGCGTTCAACCTGCTCCGAGGACGTGGCCGTTACCTTGTTCCTGATCCGGGTTTGCACCATGCCGGCAATGCGCAGGTAATCGGTGCCGGCGAGATAGTTGCGGTTGATTAGCTTGAATGCATTGCGCGTCGTTTTCACCGGCAGGTGATGGAGGATTGAGTGCAGTAACTCGCCAGGCAACTGCTCCAGGGCGGCGGGGGCTGCAACGCTGCAGGTCAGGCTGGAAATGTCGTTCCTGGCTTCGACGCTCGATTCCATTGAATGAAATCGACGAACGATTGGCTCCAGCAACGCAATGAGTTCAAACTTCATCGCCGCACGAGCGCTGAACGGCGTACCGGAAGGGAATTTGCACGCAAGGTCCAGCAATTCCTGGGCGAGATCCATCATCCGGCGGCGCACAGGCTCGTCGCCGGGCATCGACGTGCCGAACGTCGCTGCAATCAGTTTCTTGTAAGAAGCGAGGCAGTTGCTCAGTTCTGCACGTGACTGTGGTTCACCGATGGAACCGGTATCGGATTCCGCATAATCGAATAGGTAGCGCGAGGTCATCAGGACCAAGGAAAACCTTTCTCGTTCGGTTGTTGGCAGTGCGATCAATGAAGGAACGAGTTCCCGCACGATAAATTCAACGCGCGCCGGGCCAACAGTATCGGCATGCTGGTTCAAGAGGCCGCGTACCGTGTCGACGCTGGGTGGAAGCAGCGCACTGACCAAGGCGCACAGGCGGTTCATCTCCTCGAAATCGCCCTTGTCATAAGCAGCGCTGGCAAGCTGGCTCAGCATGGTGGCCCTGCATTGCAGATCGGGCGATGCGCAAGCCCGTTGGGTAAGCGCCTTCACCACACCGGCGCGATACAGCGCCTTGCTGATCGTCTTCCAGTGGGCAAGCAATGTGTCATCCGGCGTTTGCCGGATCAGGCGGCAAGCGGTCCTCACCGCGAGGCGATACGCGTCACGGTCCTTCGCCGACACTTCCAGCGCAAGCGAGAGCAGCGCAGCCTGCGCCTGGATCGGCTGCGCCGGCAACATCCGCATGGCGGTTTGCGCCATATTGCTGCGCAAGACTTGCGACCGTTGGAGGGCACCGCGCTGGCGGAACTCCTCGTCCATCAGGTTGAACATGATGAATGTGTTCATGCCATGACGGCACATCCGGCTCAGCAGACGGGTGCGTTCGTCGGCGTCGGCGACTTTTTCCGCCCAGCCCAGGGCGGAACACAGGTTTTCCATGTGGCTCAGCATCTGTTCGGTCGAAGCGACAGTGCGATCGAGGCCGTAGTTGAAGTGCTTGGCGGCCAGCGCCGCTTCCTCGTCGTCCGCCGGCTCGAAGCCCGGCAACTGCGCTGCTGTCGTACTGCGGTGCTGGTAAGTCGTAATGCATCGTTCCATGCATTGTTCCCTGACTTCATGGTCTGCCTTCTCCCCCAGCATCTTGCTGGAAGCCAGGACCAAACGCATGGCCACCGGAAGATCGGCAATGGGCAGCGCAGGCAACAGGTCGACCAGTTCGATGAACAGCGAGGTTGTCGTACTTGGCGGCAGCCTCTGATCCATGCAGTCATGGACCAGAACGGTAAAGCGTTGCAAGGCCTGAGCCTGCGTTCGCTCTGCAGCCATGCTCCTGATCCGCGCCCTTACCAACCCGGCAACGCGCAAATAGTCGGTGCTTGCCAGATAACCCCGGGAAAGCAGCCTGAACACATTACGGGCGCCCTTGATGGGCAGGTAATGGAGGATGTGCTGCAGCACATCTTGCGGCACCTGATCGAGCCCGGAGGCGGGGGTTGTGAAGGCCGTATGCGTTGAGACGGGATGTGCAAGTTTGTCCATGTGCAAGGCTCCTGATGGTGAATGGCTGCCTTAGCGACTTGCAACTTAAATAAGTTCATTTTTATTTTTGAGCTTGGCGTATGTCTGTGATGACAAGAAGCCAGCGTCGGGAGAAGTGCTCGACCGACCTGCACAGCCAAGGGACTCAATAATGTAGTGCACCGCACCATTGCGGAACAGCATCTTTCCACGCGTTACCTAGGCCGCTCTCATCCAGATTACCGGTCGGTGTTATCCGCCAACCGCACGTTCACAAGGCATGCGCCACGACTGGTGTACCGAGTTATTCGTTGCAAGCGCCAATTGCGGTTGCAACGACCACACCCAGATTCGCGGCGCATGGCGCACCCCGGCGCTTTGGCTGCAACCAACATTTTCGATAAAAGGATAAGCGCATGGCCATCACTCATTCAACTAATCGGCCTGAGAAGGCAACGAGCTTTCAACAAAGTACGGATTCAGACTCAATGGGTGATTCGGAAAGTTTAGAAATAAATGGGTTTGGCCATCCGCCTGCTCTAAAAAACGCAATAAGCATGCCGCTCATCTACTGCGACAATCCCACAGGAAGCATGAGCGTGGACCATGATGCGCGCGTCGACAAAGCAAAGCTCCACCAGCAGGGCATCATTACTGTTAATAGCCTGTCGTTCTTGCCGGGAGCGTCGACCCGCTTGCCAACAGCCACCATTCCTGCTGCGATCATGAGCCTGTCCATCCCGGCCACCGCGCCATCGCCTTCCTCGTCATCCCCGCCAACCCAAGCCAATACACCCGCGCAGCAGCCGTCGTATGGCGGTGTCACGTCCGTACCGGCATTGCGGACTTTGAACCCCGCCGCCAGGCCCGAGACCTTGCGCGCCGCCTTGTTCGACATGGCGCGGCAAGGCGACTGCGACGCTGGCCGGCAACTACTGGAAAGCGGTCTCGTCATGCCGGGCGCAGTCGATCCTGGCACAGGCGAATGTGCGCTGCTCGTCGCGACCGAACACGGCCAGGCAAGCTTCGTGCGCATGCTGCTGCGGTGCGGGGCGCCGGCCGACCAGCGCCGAGCCGATGGCACCACCAGCCTGATGCTGGCTTGTGCGGCCGGTGATGAAGCCATGGTGCAGACGCTGCTGCAGGCCGGATCGCGTGCCGACCATGCCAGCGATACCGGCCTCAACAGCCTGATTCTGGCGGCCTGGTGCGGCGCCACGGCGATCGTGTCCATGCTGCTGGAAGCCGGCGCGCCGATTGACCATGCCACGTCCTTCGGCTGGACCGCGCTGATGCGTGCAGCGCAAGGCGGCCATGTCGATACGATGGCGACGCTGCTGGCCGAGGGGTGCGACATGGAATGCGTGGCGTGCAACAACCGGACCGCGCTGATGATCGCCGCCGAGGCCGGCCAGTTTTCCGCGGCGCGGGCGTTGAGCGATGCCGGCGCCGATACCACGCGCCGTAACGACGAGGGACTGAGCGCGGCCGAGATTGCGGCCGCTGCGGGTCATCGAAAACTGGCGAACATGTTGTCACGGCGGGCAAGTTCGCATCCTGTCTACCTGGCAGGCGACAACGAGTCAGATGGGGCCACGACCAGGCAAGCAATCCGGGAGACGACAAGGACGGCGAAAACGACCTGGACCACTGCCACCAGCACCACGGCCAGCACTGTCGGCAGTATTCCGGCGGCGGCGACTGTGAACAAGACGACGACGACGGCGACGACGTTAAACACGACTGCGCTGACGACGACCACGTCTACGGCAGCAGCAACGACAGCAACAACAGTTACCGCGACGCCCGCAAAGCCGCTGACGAACAAGCAGCCTATGAAACGGCCGTCACTTTCGGCACTGCTCCAGGCAATTGCAGATAACGACCGAAAAACCTTGCGTAGTCTACTCTACAGGTTGACGCAGACCAGCCAGGACGTCGATGTGCGGCTTGACCGCGCCGGCCCGTTACCAGGGTTCGACGGACCCGACGCAGCCAATACCTTCACGCCCCTAATGGCTGCCGCGTATCTCGGCCATGCCGAAATGATCACGATGCTGATCGGCAATGGCGCCACGGTCGATAAAGCAGGGTATGGGGGACGTACTGCGCTCTGGTTTGCCGAGGAAATGAAACATACCGAAGCCAGGGCCGCGTTGAAACGCAGCGGGGCCAGCGTGAAAATCAAATTCGATGATCGCTGGTCTGCCGAGGCCATCGCCGAATACAGGAAGAAACTGGCCGACCGGTTAGCTGATGTGAAGACGGAACGTAAATTTCTACGCAACTTTGCGAGCCACTTGGGTAGATCACGAAGCCTGGCAAATGAATCCAGCTCCTCCTGCGCCATGCATTTAAGTTCGCTGATGGATATAACTTCGGTGCCAAATTACGAGGGCCTCGAAAACTACCTCGCCGCTTTAATCGGGAGTCAAAAAAATATGAAGAAGATATTGACTGCATGGTTTCCATTGGTGCTACGCGAGACCGACGATACACACCATTTTCTACTGCACACCACACTGCTAGAGTCGGCACTTTTTTACAGTAGGCACATGAATCTTAATTACTTCATTGATCTTCTGGTCAGCGCAGGCGCCACCCTGAACGCTTACAATTCCAAGTCTTTTTACAAGTTTGAATCCTATTCTGCGCTGGTATCAGCAGTTCATTTATCCGACTGGAAAGATGTCATTGATTTCATCGGCCTTGGGGCCAATGCGGAGGAGTCCTGCGATCACATCGGGACAACTGCGCTGATGATCGCAGTTCAACGAGAACAAATCGCGGCCGTGCAGTTGATAAGCGAATTGGGCGCGAATCTGAACCATAGAAACCAACGAGGCGATGCTGCGCTTCATTTGGCTGCACGCAATGGAAGCAGGCAGGTCATCGAACTTCTGATCGAGAAGGGCGCACACCTGAACCAGCCCGGGCATAAGGGCCTTACACCTTTAAAGCGGGCCGCCGCATGTGGAAACGAGCCGGCGGTGGAAGCACTAATCAACGCAGGCGCGAAGATCGACACTCAGGACAGCAAATCACGCGTGACAGCACTGATGCTTGCGTCCCATAACGGCTATCTGCCCATCGTCGCGCTGCTACTGGTCCATGGCGCGAATACGCAATTACAGGGTCGCGAGAAAGATACCGCCTATGACCACGCAGAGGACCAGGGCCATGTCGAGATTGCCAGGCTGCTGGCCGACCATGCCGCAAACACGAGGAAACATTGAGTTCAGCGCCAGCTGCCAGCTGCCGCAGCCCGCCATCAACTCCCCTGACTCACCCCAACGCCTGGTCCACCAGCTCGATCCAATGCCCAACCGGCGTCGCCGTCCCCGACTGCAGATGCGTGATGCACCCAATATTCGCCGACACGATCATCTCCGCATCGGTTGCATTCAGGTTCGCCAGCTTCTGGTCGCGCAGCGCATACGACAGCGCCGGCTGCAGCACCGAATACGTCCCCGCCGAGCCGCAGCACAGGTGGCTGTCCGCGCATAGCTGCACATCCACACCGATGGCGCGCAGCAGGCCTTCAACGTTGCCGCGTATTTTCTGTCCATGCTGCAGCGTGCAGGGCGGATGCCATGCCACGCGCTTGTCCACCGCCTTGCCGCGCAGCTTGTCGAGCAGCTCGGCTTCAAAGGCCGGCATCACTTCGGACAGGTCCAGCGTCAGTTCCGAAATGCGCCTGGCCTTCGCCGCATAGGCCGCATCCTGCTCCAGCAGATGGCCGTATTCCTTCACGGTCGCACCGCAGCCGGAGGCGGTCATGACAATCGCCTCCGCACCTGCCTCGACATGCGGCCACCATGCGTCGATGTTGCGGCGCATGTCGTCGCGCGCTGCGTCGTGGTCGTTCAGGTGATGGCGGATCGCGCCGCAGCAGCCGGCACGCGGCGCGACGATCAGCTGCACGCCCAGCGCGTCGAGCACGCGGGCGGTGGCGGCGTTGATGTTGGGCGACATCGTCGGCTGCACGCAGCCATCCAGCAGCAGCATCTTGCGCGCATGCTCGCGCCGCGGCCAGATGCCGGCGGCCTGTCGCTTCGGCACCTTGTTCTTGAGCGCCGCCGGCAAGAAGCCCCGTACCAGCTGCCCCGCCTTCATCGCCGGGCCGAACACCCACTGCCGCGGCAAGCCTTCCTTCAGCGCGGTGCGCAAGGCGCGGTCGGCGGGCGAGCGTGGCACCTGGTCCTCGACGATCTTGCGGCCGATGTCGACCAGGCGGCCGTATTGCACGCCCGACGGGCAGGTGGTTTCGCAGTTGCGGCAGGTCAGGCAGCGGTCCAGGTGCAGCTGGGTCTTGGCGGTTGCCGGCTTGCCTTCCAGCACCTGCTTCATCAGGTAGATGCGGCCGCGGGGGCCGTCGAGCTCGTCGCCCAGCAGCTGGTAGGTCGGGCAGGTCGCGGTGCAGAAGCCGCAGTGCACGCAGGCGCGCAGGATGGCGTCGGCTTCCTTGCCCTCGGGCGTGTCCTTGATGAAATCAGCGAGATTCGTTTGCATGTCAGAGGTCTGGTCCCAGTCGGCCCGGATTGAAGATCCCGGCCGGATCGAAAGCCTGTTTCAGGCGGCGCTGTATGCCGGCGACGGCCGGCGTCAGCGGATGGAAGACCGCAGTGCGCGCATCCGGCGTGGCGCCGGCGCGGAAGAGCGTCGCATGGCCGCCGGCCGCCGCCGCGGTCGCGCGGATGGCGTCGGCGGGCGCGGCGCTGTGCAGCCAGCGCTGCGCGCCGCCCCACTCGACCAGCTGGCTGCCCGGCAGGTCCAGCGGCGGCGCCACCGACGGCACCGAAAGCCGCCATAGGGCGGCGTCCTGCGCCGCATTGAAAAACGGGTGGGTCTGCTCGCGCAGGCCCTGCCAGAAGTCGCTGGCGTCGACCACTTCCTCGCCGCCGAGGCGCGTCCTTGCGCCTTTCAGCGCGGCAGCCGCGCCCGACAGGCGCACGGCCAGCACGCCGTCGAGCCAGGCGCTGCCCGAGATCGGCAGCGGCTGGCCGCCCCACTGGTTCAAAGCGCGCAGCGCGGTGGCCTGGTCCATGTCGAAACGCAGCGTGGTTTCCTCGAACGGGCGCGGCAGCACCTTCAGCGACACTTCCAGCATCAGGCCCAGCGTGCCGAGCGAGCCGGCCAGCACCCGCGACACGTCGTAGCCGGCGACGTTCTTCATCACCTGGCCGCCGAAATGCAGCACTTCGCCGCGATAGTTCATCAGCACCACGCCCAGCACGAAGTCGCGCAGCGCGCCGACGCTGGCGCGGCGCGGGCCGGACAGCCCGCATGCCACCATGCCGCCCACCGTGGCGCCAGCGCCGAAATGCGGCGGCTCGAAGGCCAGCATCTGGTTTTTTTCCGCGAGCGCGGCGTCGACCTCGGCCAGCGGCGTGCCGCTGCGCACGGTGATCACCAGCTCGGTCGGGTCGTAGGCGACGATGCCGCGGTACGCCCGGGTGTCGAGCAGGTCGCCGCGCAGCGGGCCGCCATACCAGTCCTTGCTGCCGCTGCCGGCGATGCGCAGCGGCCGCTCGGTACTGGCGGCGGCGATACGATCCTTGAATTCCTGCAATGCCTGTTCCATGTGCTTCCCGTCTTTCTTCAGAATCGCGGCAGGTCCGCGAACGGCAGCTTGCCGGCGCGCACGTGCATGCGGCCGTATTCGGCGCAGCGGCGCAGCGACGGTATCGCCTTGTCCGGGTTGAGCAGCAGCGCGGTGTCGAAGGCCTGCTTGACCGCGCGGAAGGCGTCGAGCTCGGCCTGCGAGAACTGCACGCACATCGAGTTGATCTTCTCGATCCCGACGCCATGCTCGCCGGTGATGGTGCCGCCGACCGCCACGCACAGCTCCAGGATCTCGGCGCCGAAATGCTCGGCGCGGTCGAATTCGCCGGGCTGGTTGGCGTCGAACAGGATCAGCGGATGCAGGTTGCCGTCGCCCGCATGGAACACGTTGGCGCAGCGCAACCCGTACTTGATCTCCATGTCGGCGATGCCCAGCAGCACCTGCGCCAGGTTCTTGCGCGGGATGGTGCCGTCCATGCAGTAGTAGTCGGGCGAGATGCGGCCGGCGGCCGGGAAGGCATTCTTGCGTCCCGACCAGAACTTCAGGCGCTCGGCCTCGGTCTGCGACACCGCCAGCGCGGTGGCGCCGGCCTCGCGGAACACCGCTTCCATCCGCGCGATTTCCTCGTCGACCTCGTCCGGCAAGCCGTCGGACTCGCACAGCAATATGGCTTCGGCGTCAGTGTCGTAGCCGGCATGGACGAAGGGCTCGACCATGCGCGAGCTGGTCTTGTCCATCATTTCCAGCCCGGCCGGGATGATGCCGGCGGCAATCACGCTGGCCACCGCATTGCCGCCCTTCACCACGTCGTCGAACGACGCCATGATGACCCGCGCCTGCTGCGGCTTGGGAATGAGCCTGACGGTCACTTCGGTGACCACGCCCAGCATGCCCTCGGAGCCGATGAACAGCGCCAGCAGGTCCAGCCCGGGCGCGTCGAGCGCCTCGCCGCCGAGTTCGGCCACTTCGCCGTCGATGGTCACCATGCGCACCCGCAGCACGTTGTGCACGGTCAGGCCGTATTTCAGGCAATGCACGCCGCCCGAGTTCTCGGCGACGTTGCCGCCGATGGTGCAGGCGATCTGCGACGACGGGTCCGGCGCGTAATACAGGCCATGCGCGCCGGCGGCTTCGGAAATGGCGAGGTTGCGCACGCCCGGCTGCACGACGGCGGTCCGGGAATAGGCGTCGAGCTTGACGATGCGGCTCAGGCGCGCGGTGGAAATGACGACGCCGTCGGCAATCGGCATCGCGCCGCCGGACAGGCCGGTGCCGGCGCCGCGCGGCACGATGGGCACGCGCAGCCGGCGGCAGACGTTGATGGCGGCGATCACCTGCGCCTCGTCGGCTGGCAGCACCACGACCATGGGCAACTGGCGGTAGGCCGCCAGGCCGTCGCATTCATACGGCCGGGTGTCTTCCTCGTTGAACAGCACCGCGCCCTTGGGCAGGGCGGCGCGCAGCGCTTCGACGACTTCACGCTGGCGCGCAACGGCAAACTGCGCAGTTTCTGGAGCATTCATGGCATGGATCCTGACAGGCGGTGAGAGCGCGGGACTGGCGGCAGGCGTCCGGCAAAACGGCTGGGCGCCTGCAAGCCAAGATCCACAGTGTAACGAAAGTTGACGCCGGAATCAGGCATTGCCGGCGGTGTTTGCCTGAAAAGCTTTTGCCCGACCGGTGAAATTTTTTGCGCCGGCGCCGCGCTCAGCGCTGGCCGTTGCTGAACGTGGCTTTCATCCATTCGATGAACAGCGTGACTTCGGCGCGTTCCGGCGCCGGTTTCTCGTAGACCAGGTAATACGCATGCGGCGGCGACGCCAGTTCGACATCGAACAGGCGCACCAGTTCGCCGCTGGCCAGCGCCGATTCGGCGAAATGCAGGCGCGTCAGGCCGATGCCGTAGCCGTGGCGTATCGCCTCGAGCAGCAGGCCCAGGTCGTCGACCCGCAGCCCGGCGCTGGGCTCCGGCCAGTCCAGGCCGGCAGCCTCGAACCACGGCTGCCACGGCTCCAGCGCGGAACGCAGCAGCGTGGCGCGGCGCAGGTCGGCCGGCGTGTCGATCGGCCCGACCTGCGCCAGGTAGGCCGGGCTGGCGACGGCGAAGGCCGGCTCCTCGAACAGCTTCTCGGTGATGATGTCGGGATAGTTTCCCGCGCCGAAACGCACTTCGACATCGCTCTCCGACAGGCTCAGGTCATACAGCGGCACCGACAGGAAGACCTCGACCACGATGCCGGGATGCAGCCGGGTGAACTCGGCCAGCCGCGGCACGAACAGGTAGCGGGCAAAGGTCGGCGGCAGCGCGACCTTGACCCGCGGCTGCGCCGGCGCGCTGCGGTGCGGCATCGGGAAGTCGGTCAGCGTGCGCAGCGCGCTGCGCACCACGTCGAGATAGCGGCGGCCGAATTCGGACAGCGCGAACGAGCGGCCGTCGCGGATGAACAGCCGCTCGCCGACGAAGTCTTCCAGCAGCCGTATCCGGTGCGACAGCGCCGACGGCGTAATGCACAGCTCGTCCGCCGCCAGCGCGAATGAATTCAGCCGCGCCGCCGCCTCGAATGCCGACAGCGCATGGACCGGCGGCAGGCGCGAGGCCGGCGCCGGCCTCGCCGAACGCGGGCCTGCCGGGCTTACCACTGCACGATCTTGCCGGGGTTGAGGATATTGCGCGGGTCGAACGCATGCTTCAACGCGCGCATCGCCTCGATTGCGCCGTCGCCATGCTCCTGGACCAGGAAGTCCATCTTGTGCATGCCGACGCCGTGCTCGCCGGTGCAGGTGCCGTCCATCGCCAGCGCCCGCGTCACCATCCGCGCGTTCACGCCTTCGGCCTTGGCGATGTCGGCCGGGTCGTTCGGGTCGACCAGCATCTGCACGTGGAAGTTGCCGTCGCCGACGTGGCCGATGATGGAGTACACCATGTCGTGATGCTCGCAGTCGGCCTTGGTGTCGAGGATGCATTCGGCCAGCCGCGAGATCGGCACGCAGCAGTCGGTCGAGATCGCGCGGGCGCCCGGGCGCAGCTGCAGCAGCGCGAAATACGCATTGTGGCGCGCGCCCCAGAGCCGGCTCCGGTCTTCGGGACGGGTCGCCCATTCGAAGCCGGTGGCGTTATGCTCGGCGACGATCTCCTGCACGGTCTCGGCCTGCTCCTGCACGCCATGCTCGGTGCCGTGGAACTCGAACAGCAGCAGCGGCTGTTCGGGCAGGGTCAGCTTGTCGTACGCATTGATCGCCTTGACGCCCTGCTCGTCCAGGAATTCGACGCGGGCGATCGGCACGCCCATCTGTATGGTCTGGATCACCGCGCGCACCGCGTCGCCCGGCGTCGGGAACGAGCAGACCGCGGCCGACACCGCTTCCGGCTGCGGGTAAAGGCGGACGGTAACCTCGGTGATGATGCCCAGCGTGCCTTCGCTGCCGACGAACACGCGGGTCAGGTCGTAGCCGGCGGACGACTTGCGGGCGCGGGTGCCGGTGCGGATGACGCGGCCGTCCGCCATCACGACGGTCAGCGCCAGCGTGTTCTCGCGCATGGTGCCGTAACGGACCGCATTGGTGCCCGAAGCGCGGGTGGCGGCCATGCCGCCCAGCGACGCGTCGGCGCCGGGGTCGATCGGGAAGAACAGGCCGGTGTCGCGGATCTCGGTATTGAGCTGCTTGCGGGTCACGCCCGGCTGGACGGTCACGGTCAGGTCTTCCGGATGCACGGCGATGATGCTGTTCATCTGCGACAGGTCGATCGACACGCCGCCGCGCAGCGCCAGGATATGGCCTTCGAGCGAGGTGCCGGCGCCGTACGGAATGACGGGCACGTCATGCGCGGCGCACAGCTTGACGGCGTCGGACACTTCCTCGGTGGACTGGGCGAACACGACGGCGTCGGGCAGCATCGGGTCGTATGAGGATTCGTCGCGGCCGTGGTGCTGGCGCATCGCCTCGCTGGTCGAGCAGCGCTCGCCGAACAGGGACTTCAGCGCGGCAAGCAGGGATTCGGGGAGCGGTTTTTTCAGCGCCGCAAGCTGTGCTGGATGATTCATCTGGGCCTCCGTGGGGTTCGTGATTTTACTCCGCGCACGGATTTCACGGCATGCGCCGCTGCGCCGGCGAAAAAATTGCCGTATTCTCGAACCCTTCCAAACCGACCGATCACACCGCCATGGGCAACCGACTCTCGAAAATCGCCACCCGCACCGGGGACAACGGCACCACCGGCCTCGGCGACGGCAGCCGCGTCGACAAGGACAGCCTGCGCGTGCAGGCCATGGGCGACGTCGATGAAATGAATTCCCACCTGGGCCTGCTGCTGGTCGAGGACATGCCGGACGGCCTGCGCGAGGAACTCGGCACCATACAGCACGACCTGTTCGACCTCGGCGGCGAGCTCTGCATCCCCGGCTACACGCTGATCAAGCTGGAGCACGTGGCGCGGCTCGACGCGCTGCTGGCGAAATACAACGCCGACCTGCCGCCGCTGGCGGACTTCATCCTGCCGGCCGGGTCGCGCGCGGCGGCGCAGGCGCATGTGTGCCGGACCGTGTGCCGCCGGGCTGAGCGGGCCATCGTCACGCTGGGCAAGGCGGAAACGCTCAACGATTATCCGCGGCAGTATATGAACCGGCTGTCGGACCTGATGTTCGTGCTGGCGCGGGTGCTGAACCGCCATGCCGGCGGGGGGGATGTGTTGTGGGAGAAGGGGCGCGAGCGGAGCTAGGGGATAAGTGGGCGCTGGCGTGCGGGGTGCAACGCGCTGGCGTTGCGGTTGCCGTTCCGCGTAGCGACCGTTGCGGTTAGCCCCGCGCAGCGACCTTTGCAGTTGCAGTTGCCGTTGCATTTCCGCGTAGCGACTGTTGCGGTTGATGTTGCCCGCGCAGCGACCGTTGCGGTTGCCGTTGCGGTTGCCGTTGCCGTTGCAGTGAATCCCCGTTAGATGGCGACGCGTCGCCAGTGCCTGAAACGGATAAAGAAGCGTCCGCTGTCTGAGCGAAGCGAGTTTCGGACGCTTCCCGTTTCAGGTGCTGGCGGCGCGTGCAGTCCGCGCAGCGGACCGCCATCGTAGGGGTCGCCTTTTCTTGGTTACTTCTTTTGGCGAAGCAAAAGAAGTGACCCGGCCGCCGGGACGGACTCCCGGCTACTCCCCACGGCAGTGAAGCCTCAACGTTTCACCCGTCAGCAGACACAGCATCGTCGCCTTGCGCTGTGACGCGTTCTCGTAACGTGCAGCCGTCGCAAACTGCAGATGCGGCTTCGCGACGGTACGCCTGCTGGCGGATGAAGCAATACCGGCTAGCCTGCCGGACGACCTAGCCGGGTTTCGGCCCGGCAGCCGACCTACTTCTCTTGCTTCGCCAAGAGAAGTAGGCAAGAGAAGGCGACCCCGATGATGGCGCCCCGCTGCGCGGGGTGCACACGCCGCCAGCACCGAAATCGGGAAGCGTCCGAAACTCGCTTCGCTCAGACAGCGGACGCTTCTTTATCCGATTTCGGTGCTGGCGACGTGTCGCCATCGACGGGGATTCACTGCAACGGCCACTGCACAGGCAACGGCAACGGCAACAGCCACTGCAACGGTCGCTGCGCGGGCAACATCAACCGCAACAGTCGCTACGCGGAAATGCAACGGCCACTGCAAAGGTCGCTGCGCGGGGCTAACCGCAACGGTCGCTGCGCGGAACGGCAACCGCAACCGCCGCTCCCCACAACTCCCTCAAACGTTGCTGACCACTAACCGCGGCTCGGTCTTGCCCAGCCGCTGCCTGACCGACGCAGCAATACCCGCCGCATCCAGCCCGCAGGACGCCAGCAACTGCGGCGCGTCGCCATGATCGACAAACCTGTCCGGCAGCCCCAGCTGCATCAGCGGCATCACCACGCCCGCCGCGGCCAGCGCCTCGGCCACCGCAGAACCGGCCCCGCCCATGATGCAGCCCTCCTCCACCGTCACCAGCAGGTCGTGGCTGGCAGCCAGCTCCAGCACCAGCCCCGTATCCAGCGGCTTCACGAAACGCATGTTGGCCACCGTCGCATTGAGCTCCTCGGCCGCCTTCAGCGCCGGCGCGAGCATGGTCCCGAAGGCCAGGATGGCGACCCGCTTGCCGCTGCGGCGCAGCTCGCCCTTGCCCATCGGGATGGTGTCCAGGTCCGTGCCGACCGCAGCCCCGACGCCTGCGCCGCGCGGGTAGCGCACCGCGGCCGGGCCGGGATACTGGTACGCGGTCGACAGCATCTGACGGCATTCGTTTTCGTCCGACGCCGCCATTACCACCATGTTGGGAATGCAGCGCAGGAAGGCCATGTCGTAGTTGCCGGCATGGGTCGCGCCGTCGGCGCCGACCAGGCCGGCGCGGTCGAGCGCGAACGTCACGTCCAGGTTCTGCAGCGCCACGTCGTGGATCAGCTGGTCGTAGCCGCGCTGCAGGAAGGTCGAATAAATCGCGACCACCGGCTTCAGGCCCTCGCATGCCATGCCGGCGGCGAAGGTCACCGCATGCTGCTCGGCGATGCCGACGTCGTAATAGCGGTCCGGGAAGCGCTGCTCGAACTCGACCATGCCCGAACCTTCGCGCATTGCCGGCGTGATGCCGACCAGGCGCTTGTCATTCTGGGCCATGTCGCACAGCCATTGGCCGAATACCTGGGTGTAGGTTTTCTTGCCCGGGGCCGACGGCTTGATGCCTTCGGCGGGGTTGAACTTGCCGGGGCCGTGGTACAGCACCGGGTCGGCCTCGGCCAGCTTGTAGCCCTGGCCTTTCTTGGTCACCACGTGCAGGAACTGCGGGCCTTTCAGCTGCTTCAGGTTCTGCAGCGTCGGCACCAGCGAATCGAGGTCATGGCCGTCGATCGGGCCGATGTAGTTGAAGCCGAATTCCTCGAACATGGTGGCGGGCAGCACCATGCCCTTTGCATGCTCTTCCAGCCGCTTGGCCAGTTCCAGCATCGGCCCCGGCAGCACCGACTTGCCGACGTTGCGCGCGGCCGCATAGAAGCGGCCGGACATCAGGCGCGCGAGGTAGCGGTTGAGCGCGCCGACCGGCGGCGATATCGACATGTCGTTGTCGTTGAGGATGACCAGCAGGTTCATGTCCTCGTGCACGCCGGCATTGTTGAGCGCCTCGAAGGCCATGCCGGCAGTCATCGCGCCGTCGCCGATCACGGCAACGGCATGGCGGTTCTCGCCCAGCGTCCTGGCCGCGAGCGCCATGCCCAGCGCGGCCGAGATCGAGGTCGACGAATGCGCGGTGCCGAAGGTGTCGAACGGGCTTTCGTCGCGGCGCGGAAAGCCCGAGATGCCGTCGCGCTGGCGCAGCGTGTCCATGCGGTCGCGGCGGCCGGTTAGTATCTTGTGCGGATAGGTCTGGTGGCCAACGTCCCAGACGATGCGGTCGTCCGGCGTGTTGAACACGTAGTGCAGCGCGATGGTCAGCTCGACCGTGCCCAGGTTGGACGACAGGTGGCCGCCGGTCTGGGAGACGGAATCGAGCAGGAAAGCGCGCAGTTCGTCGGCCAGGGGTTTCAGCTGGCTGCGGCTGAGGCGCCGCAGGTCGCTGGGTGCATCGATTTTTTTGAGTAGATCCATACTATGCCTTCCGCTGCACGATGAGGTCGGCAAGCTCGCGCAGCCGTTGTGCGTTGTCTCCGAACGGGAGCAGCGCCCGGTGGGCGTCCTCCCTCAATTTCTGCGCCAGCGCACGCGACGCTTCCAGCCCGAGGATGGAGACATAGGTGGGCTTGTGGTCCACCGCATCCTTGCCCGCGGTCTTGCCCAGCGTATGCGTGTCGGCGGTGGCGTCGAGCACGTCGTCCACCACCTGGAACGCCAGGCCGACCGCCGCCGCATAGGCGTCCAGCGCGGCGGTTTCCTGCGCATCCGGCATCTGGCCGCACAGCGCGCCCAGCATGACCGAGGCGCGCAGCAGCGCGCCGGTTTTCAGCCGGTGCATCTGTTCCAGCTCGGCCAGCGACAGCGTGATGCCGACGCTGGCCAGGTCGATCGCCTGGCCGCCGCACATGCCGGCGGAGCCGGAGGCGGCGGCCAGCACGCGCAGCATCTGCACGGCGCGGGACGGGTCGCCGCCGGCCTCGGCCAGCACCAGGAAAGCCTGCGACTGCAGCGCGTCGCCGACCAGCAGCGCGGTGGCTTCGTCGTATTTCACGTGCACGGTCGGCTTGCCGCGCCGCAGCGCATCGTCGTCCATGCAGGGCATGTCGTCATGCACCAGCGAATAGGCGTGAATCATTTCCACCGCGGCGGCGGCCCGCGCCAGCACGGCGCGGTCGGCGCCATGCAGCTCGCCGGCCGCATGCACCAGCAGCGGCCGCACGCGCTTGCCGCCGTCCAGCACCGCGTAGCGCATCGCCTCGTGCAGCCGCGCGGGCGCCGCCGAAACCGGCGGCAGCAGCGTCGCCAGCGCATCTTCCATGCCGGCCTGCACGTCGCGCATCCATTCGTCGAATGGCGCCCGATTCATTCGCCTGCCTCGGTGTCCACGTCGCTGGCGAAGGGCTTGAGCATGTCGCCTTCCAGCACCTTGACCTGGCTGTCCACCTTGTCGAGCTGGCCGGCGCAGAACTTGACCAGTTCGGACCCGCGCCGGTAGGCGGCCACGGATGCTTCCAGCGGCAGTTCGCCAGCCTCCATGCGAGCGACCAGTTGTTCCAGCTCGGCCATCGCGTCTTCGAAGGAAGCGGCTTGCGCTGCGGGAGGAGTTTTACTTGCCATAAGGTATTGGTTTTGAGGCGGGCTGGTCAGTATGCACGCCAGGCCCGCGCTGAGGTTGCGGAAGATTCACGACCGGGTATTTTAGAACAATCGCGGCCACGCGGTTAAGATTGCCGTCAAGAAAGCGATCGATCGATCCCCGCCGGGCATGCGCAGGCACAGGTTCGCGCCGGAAATCCGGGGTAAGGTATAATCATTGGTTCTGTCCAAAAATTCCCTCTTCATCTCGTTTGAACATAGGTTTTTGCGGATTCTTTCTCTCTTAGGTTGGTGCAAATTAATTTGGGGGGTAGGGATGTCCGATCTGGCTAATCTCGCCAAGCTCACGCGTTCCGACGCGCAACTTCCAGTCCACGTCTATTTCGACGAAGTACTGCTGAAAAAAGAAATATCGAACCTGTTCCGTCAGGGGCCGCGCTATGCCGGTCATGAACTCATGGTGCCCGAAGTGGGCGACTATGCGACGCTTGCATGGGAAAACGAGGGCAGGATGCTGGTGCGCAACGCCAATGGCATCGAGCTGCTGTCCAACGTCTGCCGGCATCGCCAGGCCAAGATGCTGGATGGCCGCGGCAATGCGAAAAACATCGTCTGCCCGCTCCACCGCTGGACCTATGACCTGAAAGGCACGCTGGTCGGCGCGCCGCATTTCGGCGAAACGCCCTGCCTGAACCTGCCGCAGACGCGGCTGCAGAACTGGAACGGCCTGCTGTTCGAGGAAGGCGGCGTCAACGTCGCCGCGCTGATGAAGAACCTGTCCGTGACCAGGGACCTGGACTTCAGCGGCTACATGCTCGACAAGGTCGAAGTCCACGAATGCGACTACAACTGGAAGTCCTTCATCGAGGTCTACCTCGAGGACTACCATGTGGAGCCCTTCCATCCCGGGCTGGGCAGCTTCGTCAGCTGTTCCGACCTCGAATGGGAATTCGGCGACGGCTACAGCGTGCAGACCGTCGGCGTGCATCATGCGCTGAAGAAGTCGGGCACGCCGGCCTACCGCAAGTGGCAGGAGCAGCTGTTGAAGTTTCGCAACGGCGAGGCGCCCAAGCATGGGGCGATCTGGCTGACGCTCTATCCGAACATCATGGTCGAGTGGTATCCGCACGTGCTGGTGGTGTCCACCGTCTGGCCCAACGGCCCGCAGAAAACCACCAATATCGTCGAGTTCTACTATCCGGAAGAGATCGTGCTGTTCGAGCGCGAATTCATCGATGCCGAACGCGCCGCCTACATGGAAACCTGCGTCGAGGATGACGAGATCGCGCAGCGCATGGACGCCGGCCGCCGCATCCTGATGGAGCGCGGCGTCAGCGACGCCGGCCCTTACCAGTCGCCGATGGAGGATGGCATGCAGCATTTCCACGAATGGTACCGATCGAAGATTGCGCTATGACCATGACCACGCCTTGCACCACGCTGATTTCCGCATCCGACCTGGCGCAGCAGCGCCAGCCCGGCTGGGTCCTGCTCGACTGCCGGCACGACCTCGCCAACCCGCAGGCCGGGCGCGCGGCCTATGACGCCGGGCATATCCCGGGCGCGCTGTTCGCCGCGCTCGACGACGACCTGAGCGACCATGCGCAGCCGGCCGACGGCCCATTCCGCGGCCGCCACCCGCTGCCGGCGATCGACGACTTCATCGCCACGCTGCGCCGCTGGGGCGTGAACGACGACACCCAGGTCGTCGCCTACGATGCGCACGGCGGCATGTTCGCCGCGCGGCTGTGGTGGATGCTGCGCTGGGCCGGCCATGAAGCGGTCGCGGTGCTGGACGGCGGCATGCCGGCCTGGACCGCGCTGGGCCTGCCGCTGGCGACCGATATTCCCGTCGCCGCGCCCGGCAATGCGACGCGGCGGCCATCGCTGGTGCGCACGGTGGGCGCGGCCGACATCCTGGCGCAGCCGGAATTGAAGGTGCTCGACGCGCGCGCGCCCGACCGTTTCCGGGGCGAGAATGAAACGCTGGACCCGGTGGGCGGGCATATCCCGGGCGCGGTGAACCGCTTCTTCAAGGACAACCTGCTGCCGGACGGCCGCTTCAAGCCGGCTGCACAGCTGCGTTCGGAACTGGCCGCGCTGGTGGCCGAGCCGGCGTCGGCGGTAATGCAGTGCGGCTCCGGCGTGACGGCATGCCATAACTTGCTGGCGCTGGAAGTGGCGGGCCTGCCCGGTGCGGCGCTGTATCCGGGTTCCTGGAGCGAATGGTGCTCCGACCCGTCGCGCCCGGTGGCCACCGGCGCGTAGCACGGCAGCCGGTTTATTCGCTCATCTCCTTGACGGTAGATGCCGGTCCCGCCCCGGAACGCGCGATGCGCATTCCGGCCGGGCTACCCGTCAATGCCCGTGCGTCTGCGTCTGGCTGGTCAGGAACAGCACCAGCACGACGCCCAGCGCGATCAGCAGCACCTGCGGTATGGTCTCGCGCACGGTGGCGCGGCGCTGCATCTGCGGCATCAGGTCGCTGACCGCGATATAGATGAAGCCTGACGAGGCGAACACCAGCACATACGGTATCGCCTCCATGCCGCGCCCCAGCGTCAGGTAGCCGACCAGCCCGCCGACGATGGCCATCAGGCTGCACAGCAGGTTGTACACATAGGCGCGCGTGCGCGAAAAGCCGGCGTTGAGCAGCACGATGAAGTCGCCGATCTCCTGCGGGATTTCATGGGCGATGATGGCCAGGCCGGTGACCAGGCCCAGCTTCGGGTCGGCCAGGAAGGCCGCCGCGATCAGGATGCCGTCGGTGAAGTTGTGCAGGCCGTCGCCGACCAGGATCATCCAGCCGGCGCGCCCGGCTTCATGCGCGTCATGGCCATGCGCATGGCCGTGGCCGTCGCCTTCGTAATGATGGGAATGGCGCAGTATCGCCATCTTCTCCAGCAGGAAAAATCCCAGCAGGCCGGCCAGCAGCGTGGCGAAGAGCGTATGCGTGTCGGCCTTGGACTCGAAGGCTTCCGGCAGCGCATGCAGCAGCGAGGTCGACAGCAGGATGCCAACCGACAGGCTGACCATGCGGTCGACCACCTTGGAAAGCAGCGTGAAGGAAAACACCGCCGCCGCCGTAATGCTGATGACACCAGCGATGGTGGTGGCAAGCAGTATCGAAAGCAGCGTGGGATTGATTTTGAACCTCGGCGCGAAAGGAGCGGAATTAAAGCACAACCGTCCCGGTTTGGGCAAACCAGGACGTCGATCGATCAGTGGGCCTGCTCCCAGTTGGGTCCGACGCCGACCTCGGCCTGCAGCGGCACCCGCAGCGTGGCGACCCCTGCCATCAGCTCCGGCAGCCGGGTTTTCACCAGGTCGAGTTCGGCCTCCGGCACTTCCAGCACCAGTTCGTCATGCACCTGCATGATCATCATCGACGACAGTTTTTCCGCGTCCAGCCAGTCCTGCACCGCGATCATCGACAGCTTGATCAGATCGGCCGCGGTGCCCTGCATCGGCGCATTGATCGCGGCCCGTTCCGCGCCCTGGCGGCGCGGGCCGTTCGGCGAATTGATCTCGGGCAGCCAGAGGCGGCGGCCGAACACCGTTTCCACATAGCCGTCGCGCTTGGCCCGCACCCGCGTCTCTTCCATGAAATTCCTGACGCCGACGAAGCGCTGGAAGTACTTGTCGATATACATCTGCGCGGCGGCCCGCTCGATGCCGAGGTTGCCGGCCAGGCCGAAGGCGCTCATGCCGTAGATCAGGCCGAAATTGATGATCTTGGCGTAGCGGCGCTGTTCGCTGCCGACCTCGGCCGGCTGCAGCGCGAAGATCTCGGCGGCGGTGGCGCGGTGGATGTCCTCGCCTTCGGCAAAGGCGCGCAGCATCGCCGGGTCTTCCGACAGGTGGGCCATGATGCGCAGCTCGATCTGCGAATAGTCGGCCGAGATGATCACGTTGCCGGGCGCTGCGATGAAGGCCTCGCGTATCCGGCGTCCCTCGGCGGTGCGGATCGGGATGTTCTGCAGGTTGGGCTCGGTGGACGACAGCCGGCCCGTCACCGCCACCGCCTGCGCATAATTGGTATGCACGCGGCCGGTGTCCGGGTTGACCATGCGCGGCAGCTTGTCGGTATAGGTGGACTTCAGCTTGGACAGGCTGCGGTAGTCCAGCAGCACCTTGGGCAGCGGGTAATCCTCGGCCAGCTTCTGCAGCACTTCCTCGTCGGTCGACGGCGTGCCGGACGGCGTCTTCTTCACCACCGGCAGCTTCAGCTTCTCGAAAAAGATTTCGCCGATCTGCTTCGGCGAGTTCAGGTTGAACGGCTGCCCGGCCAGCTCATACGCCTGGCGCTCGATCTCCAGCATGCGCCGGCCGAGTTCGTTCGACTGGGTCGCCAGCAGGTCGGCGTCGATCAGCACGCCGTTGCGCTCGACCTGCTGCAGCACGGTGGCGGTCGGCAGCTCGATCTTTTCGTAGATATAAGTCAGCTGCTCGCTCTCGGCCACGTGCGGCCACATCGTCCGGTGCAGCTGCAGCGTGACGTCGGCGTCCTCGGCCGCGTATTCGGTGGCCCGGTCCAGCGCGACCTGGTCGAAGCAGATCTGGGACGCGCCCTTGCCGCAGACGTCGGTGAAGGTGATGGTCTTGCGCTCCAGGTGGCGCAGCGCCAGGCTGTCCATGTCATGGCTGCGGTGCGACTCGAACACATAGGACTGCAGCAGCGTGTCATGGGCGACGCCGGCCAGGCGGATGCCGTGGTTGGCGAAGATATGGCTGTCGTACTTCATGTTCTGGCCCAGCTTGGGCTTCGCCGGGTCCTCCAGCCAGCCGCGCATCCGTTCCAGCACATGGTCGCGGCCCAGCTGCGCCGGCGCATCCTGGTAGTTGTGCGCCAGCGGGATATAGGCGGCCACGCCGGGCTCGCAGCACAGCGAGATGCCGACCATCTGCGCCCGCATCGGCTCCAGCGACGTGGTTTCCGTGTCGAGCGAGGTCAGCGGCGCGGCGTCGATGATGTCGAGCCACTTGTCGAGCTGTTCGTCGGTCAGCACGGTCTCGTAGCTGGTCTTGACCGGCGCCGCCGGCGTCCGGCTGGTCGCCGCGGCGGCAGCCGCCGCATCCGGCGTGTCGAACAGGCCGCCCTGCCCTTCGACGGCCGCCGTGCCGGCGCCGGCGCCGAGTTCGGCGCTCAGCTCGCGCAGCCAGCTCTTGAATCCATAGCGCTGGAAGAAGTCCAGCAGCGCCGCCTTGTCTTCCGGCTTCTGGCCCAAATCGTCCGGGAACTTCACCAGCTGCTCGACCAGGTCGCAATCGGTCTTCACCGTCACCAGCACCCGCGCCTGCGGCAGCCAGTCCAGCGCCGCGCGCAGGTTCTCGCCGACCGCGCCGCCGACCTTGTCGGCATTTTCGATCACGCCGTCGAGCGAACCGTACTGCGCGATCCACTTGGCCGCGGTCTTGGGGCCGACCTTGGAGACGCCGGGCACGTTGTCGACCGTGTCGCCGACCAGCGACAGGTAGTCGACGATGCGCTCCGGCGGCACGCCGAACTTGGCGATCACCGCGTCGCGGTCCAGCGTCTCGTTGCTCATCGTGTTGATCAGCGTCACATGCTCGTTGACCAGCTGCGCCAGGTCCTTGTCGCCGGTCGACACCACCACCTTCATGTCATGCTTCACTGCATCCACCGCCAACGTGCCGATCACGTCGTCGGCCTCGATGCCTTCTATCATCAGGATGGGCCAGCCCATTGCCCGCACCGCCTCGTGGATCGGCTCGATCTGGCGGCCCAGGTCTTCCGGCATCGACGACCGGTTGGCCTTGTATTCCGGGTACAGGTCGTCGCGGAAGGTCTTGCCCTTGGCGTCGAAAATGCAGGCGATATACGCGGCCGGGTAATCGTTGCGCAGGCGCCGCAGCATGTTGATGATGCCGTAGATGGCGCCGGTGGGCGCGCCCTGCGCATTGCGCAGGTCGGGCAAGGCATGGAAGGCCCGGTACAGGTAACTCGATCCATCGACCAGCAACAGGGTTTTGTTCATAGAGGGGCAGACAGGAAAATAGGCAGCGGATGACGGGCACGCGGCGCGCGGCAAGGCAGCGGGTCGCGGCAAATGTTTGCGATTATCGCAGAGTTTAAGGACCCGGCAGGCCCCTTCCCCGGACAGGCGAACCGATGCGCCCCCCTGCGGATCGCCCCGGAAAGCCGCACCGGGTTTGCTACAATGCGGCCTTGCACGCACACCAACCCGACCGGCGAACTTCCCATGCGCACCCCTCTCCTGCTGACTGCCTTTTCCCTGATTTTTGCCGCGTCGATGCCTGCTTCCGCGCAGCAGCCGCGCGGCCGCGCCGATGCGCCGCCGCCGCCGCAGCTCGAACGGCTGGAGGAAGGCGAGGCGCCGGCGGTGACCATCCCCGGCGGCGGCCAGCCGGAACGGTCCATCACCGAGAAGCGCGAGCAGGGACGGGTCACCGAAGTCGAGGTGCGCACCGGCCGCAGCACCTATACGGTCAAGCCGCTCAACCCGGCCGGCAGCGCGCTGCCCGGCGATACCCAGGCCAACACCAATCGCGCCGCGCAGTTCAAGGTCAAGGAATTCGACCTCAGCAAGCCCGAGGACCTGAAGCCGCAGCCCCAGCCGGCGGCGCCGCAAGCGCCGGCCGCACCGCCGCCTGCAAAGTAATGCCCAGCCCGGGCCCGCACGCGGGCCTGCCCTGCAACCTGACACGCACACACTGATTCCATGGCTGTTTTCACCCCGGTCACCCTAGACGACATCGCCCAGTGGGCAACCCAGTACGACATCGGCCGGGTGCTCGCGCTGAAAGGCATTTCGTCCGGCATCGAGAACAGCAATTTCTTCCTCAGCGCCGAGCGCGGCGAATACGTGCTGACGATATTCGAGAAGCTCGGCTTCGACCAGCTGCCTTTCTACCTGAAGCTGATGCGCCATGTCGCCGAGCGCGGCGTGGCCGCGCCGCTGCCGCTGGCCAACCGCGACGGCGAACTGCTGGCGACGCTGCACGGCAAGCCGGCCTGCGTCGTCACCCGGCTGGAAGGCGCCTGCCAGATGGCGCCGCACCCGGCGCATTGCGCCGAAGTCGGCGCCATGCTGGCCAGGCTGCACCTGGCGGCCGCCGACTTTCCGATCCGACAGCCCAACCTGCGCGGGCTGGACTGGTGGAACGAAACCACGCCGGTGGTGCTGCCCTACCTGCCCGACGCCGGACAGCACCTGCTGCGCGCCGAGATGCATTTCCAGGAAGCGTTCGCCACGTCCGAGGCCTACCACCGGCTGCCGCGCGGCCCTATCCATGCCGACCTGTTCCGCAATAACGTGATGTTCGACGGCAAGCGCCTGACCGGCTTCTTCGACTTCTACTTCGCCGGCGTCGACACCTGGCTGTTCGATGTCGCCGTCACCGTCAACGACTGGTGCATCGACGAGACCAGCGGCGCGCTCGACCCGGCGCGGGTGCGCGCGCTGGTCGGCGCCTACCATGCGGTGCGCCCGTTCACCGACGACGAAAGCGCATCCTGGCGGCCGATGCTGCGCGCCGGCGCGCTGCGCTTCTGGCTGTCGCGGCTGTACGACTTCCACCTGCCGCGCGACGCCCAGATGCTGACGCCGCACGACCCCGGCCACTTCGAGCGCATCCTGCGCGAACGCATCGCCAAGCCGGTGCCGCCGCTCTGATGGAAAAGCTGCCGGCAGCCACCGGGTGGCAATGGATCAAGCAGGGCTTCTCGCTGTTTCGCAAGCAGCCGGCCGAGCTGTCCACGCTCTTCCTGAGCTACATGTTCCTGATGATGGTCATCACCATCATCCCGCTGGTGGGCCAGCTGCTGCCGCTGGTGCTGATCCCGGTCTTTTCGATGGCGTTCATGCAGGCCTGCGTCCAGGTCGAGAAAGGCCAGCGGGTCTACCCGAACCTGCTGCTGACGGGCTTTCGCTCGCCGGCATTCCGCACGCTGTTCAGGCTGGGCCTGCTGTACGTGCTGGCGGCGACCGTGGCGATAGGCGCGTCCGCGCTGATCGACGGCGGCCTGTTCTGGACCGTGATGACGGGCAGCGCCAGGGTGGACGCGAAGACGGTGCAGGGTTCCGGCATCACGCTGGCCATGCTGATGGCCGCGGTGCTCTATACGCCGGCGGCGATGGCGTTCTGGTTCGCCGCCCCGCTGATCGCCTGGCAGAACATGAGCATGGGCAAGGCGCTGTTCTTCAGCTTCTACGCGGTCAAGCGCGCAGGACGCGCCTTCATGCTGTACGGACTGGGCTGGGCCGCCATCGGCGTCGTGCTGCCGCTGCTGATCAGCACCCTGCTGGGCCAGCTGACCGGGTCGCCGGCGCTGATGATGATGGTGCTGCTGCCGCTGTCCATCGTGCTGACCGTGGTGATGTACTGCTCGTTCTATCCAACCTACACGACGCTGTTTGGCAAGCCTTCCGAACAGCCTTCCCGGCCGCCTTCCCAATAGCCTGGCCCAACAGGCTATCCCGATCGACTTGCCAATAGGTTTCAATGTGCGTCATCGCACAGATGAATGCGCCGGCAGCCGGTTACCCTGTGCGCTGACCTATCCCTGCACAGGGAAAGCCATTCATCCAGCAAGGAGAAAAATATGGGACTTTTATCGTTCGTGAAGGACGCAGGCCAGAAGCTGTTCAACCTCGGCAGCAAGGATGCGGCAGCAGCCACGCCGGCCGCCACGGCATCGGCAGCGCCGACCCAGGCCGATGTCGCTGCGCTGAACGACACTGCAGGCAAGGCCATCCTCAATTACATCAAGACCCAGAATCTGCCGGTCGACAACCTGCAGGTGACGTTCGATGGCGCTACTGCCACCGCAACCGTCAGCGGCCAGGCGCAGGACCAGGCAACCAGGGAAAAAGTCGTTCTCTGCTGCGGCAACATCCATTCGGTCGAGCATGTGAACGACCAGATGACGGTGGCCACGTCGGCGCCGGAAGCGAAGTACTACACCGTGGTCAGCGGCGACACGCTGTCGAAGATCTCCAAGCAGATGTATGGCGATGCGAACAAGTACAACGCCATTTTCGAAGCCAACAAGCCGATGCTGACCAGCCCGGACAAGATCTATCCCGGCCAGATGCTGCGCATTCCGCCACAGGCCTGATTCGGGTTTGAACGGCTGCCGTCGCGGTTGACGGCAGCGCCGGCTTGGCGCCGATGCGCGCCTGGCAAGCCGGAACCGGACTTAGACCAGTCCGGGTTCGCAAGGCGCCATGAAACTCCGTAGGGTGTAATAAGCGCAAGCGCATATACACCATTCGTTGCAAACGGGCTAAGGTGATCGATTGCCAGTGGTGTAATGCGCTGCGCTTATTACACCCTAAGAATCTGAACCGTCGCCCTCATCGGTACGCCATGCGTTGAGATTGGTATTACCGGCGCCTTACCTTGTCGAGCAGCCTGGTGGTCGAGCGGTCGTGCCTGAAATCGATCGCCACCGCCTGCCCGCCATATGCCAGCACCGCCTGGCCTTCGGGTATCGCCTTCATGTCGTAGTCGCCGCCCTTGACGTAGATGTCCGGGCGCGCCAGCAGCACGCTTTCCAGTGCGGTGTCTTCCTCGAACGGCGCGACCAGCGCCACCGATTCCAGCGCGGCCAGCACGGCCATCCGGTCTTCGCAGTCGTTGATCGGGCGGTCGTCTCCCTTGCCCAGCCGCTTCACCGACGCATTCGTATTGACCATCACCACCAGCGACGCGCCCAGCTGCCTGGCCTGTGCCAGATAGGTGACATGGCCGCGGTGCAATATATCGAACGCGCCATTGGTCAGCACCACCGGCCGCGGCAGCGCCGCGACCCGCGCGGCCAGGTCGTCCCGGCCGCACAGCTTGCGCTCGAATTCGGGGCCGGCGGAAACAGCCGGCCCGGGCTGGGCGGACATCAGACGCCCTGCGGCGCCGGGGCAACCGCCAGGCGGTTCACCACTTCCTTGCGATAGCGGTTCAGTTCCTGGACCGTGGCAAATGTCCGGTCGAACAGCAGCGAGACATTGTGCAGGATGCGGTCCACCACCTTCTTTTCCCAGCCGGTGTCGAAACGGATCTGGTTGTCCAGCCACGCTTCCAGCCACTCCGGGTCCGGCAGGCGGCTCTGGACGGTGTCGTTGGGGAACAGCGCCTGGTTGACGTGCAGGTTGGTCGGATGCAGCGGCTTTTCGGTGCGGCGCGCCGACGCCATCAGCACGCCGATCTTGGCGAACGCGGCACGGGCGCTATCGCCCTGCTCGGTCAGCGCCTTCTTCATGTAACGCAGGTAGGCGCCGCCATGGCGGGCTTCGTCCTGGCTGATGATCTTGTAGATATTCTTGATCACCGGCTCGGTGTGCCAGTCGGATGCGCACCGATACCAGTGGTTGAGGCGAATTTCGCCGCAGAAGTGCATCATCAGCGTTTCCAGCGGCGGCGCCGGGTCGAACTCGAAGCGCACGTTGTGCAACTCTTCCTCGGTCGGCACCAGTTCCGGGCGAAAACGGCGCAGGTACTCCATCAGCACCAGCGAATGCTTCTGTTCCTCAAAAAACCAGACCGACATGAATGCGCAAAAGTCGCTGTCGCCACGGTTGTCACGCAAGAACATTTCTGTCGCAGGCAGAGCGGACCATTCGGTGATCGCATTCATCTTGATGGTTTGAGCCTGCTCGTCCGTCAGCTTGCTACCGTCGAATTGATCCCACGGAATGTCCTTATCCATGCTCCAGCGAACTTGCTCGAGCGATTTAAACAGTTCTGGGTACAACATTAGGCGCCTTAGTAGGTTGAGTTAAGCCTTTGATTCTACCAATAAAACCCGCCCGAACGCACCCTAGCCTCATTATTCGTAGCATTTGCGCAAGCGCCTTTGCAAAAGTGTCAAGCGATGTTTGAATTTCCGAAGGTTTGTTCGACTGTATTGCGGGACGGCGAATGCTGCCGCCAACTGCGTCAATGCCGGATCCCGTTTACCATGCAATATCTACCGGACAATACCTGTCCACCATCGAGGAGACCGCCATGCGCCGGCATTTTCTGTCCAGCCTGCTGTTCCTGAATTGCGCCGCCATTTGCGCGGGCGCCGCGGCACAGGCCGCACCGCAGGCAGCACCACAGGCCGCTGCAGCGCCGGCTTCCGCCTGCCCGGCCCTGCTGAACCAGCAGTTCAAGCGCCTGCAGGACGATGCGCCGCAGAACCTGTGCCAGTACGCCGGCAAGGTGGCGCTGGTGGTCAATACCGCCAGTTATTGCGGTTACACCAGCCAATACGAGGGGCTGGAGGCCCTGTATGCGAAGTACCGCGAGCGCGGCCTGGTCGTGCTGGGCTTTCCGTCGAATGACTTCGGCGGCCAGGAGCCGGGCGGCAGCAAGCAGATTGCCGAACTCTGCTTCAATACCTACGGCGTGAAATTTCCGATGTTTGCGAAGTCGGTCGTGACCGGGAAGAATGCGAACCCGCTGCATGCGCAGCTGGCCAGCGCCAGCGGGCAGGCGCCGGAATGGAATTTCCACAAGTACCTGGTGGGAAGGGATGGGAAGCTGGTCGCCAGCTTCCCGAGCCGCGTTACGCCGCTGGACGGAAAGCTGGTGGCGGCGGTCGAGAAAGCGCTCGCGCGCTGAGCCGGACCGGCGGTTTCCACGGCGCGCATTGCACGCGCCGTGCGCCGGTCAGGCCGGTGCAGGCTGCCTTACCAGACTGCCTTGCCCGATGCGTCCTTGACTTCGCCTTTCCACAGCTCGGCGACCTGCTTGACCACGGCCGGCGGCATCGCGACGTAATCCAGTTCGGTCGCCATTGCGCCGCCTTCCTTGTATGCCCAGTCGAAGAACTTCAGGACTTCGCGGCCCTTGGCCGAGTCGGCCTGGCTGCGGTGCATCAGGATGAAGGAAGCGCCGGTGATCGGCCATGAATTCTTGCCTGCCTGGTCGGTCAGCACCACGGCCATGCCCGGGGTCTTGTTCCAGTCGGCGCCGGCGGCGGCGGCCTTGAAGGTCTCGTCATCGGGCTGCACGAACTCGCCGTCGCGGTTCTTCAGCTGCGCATGGGCGATCTTGTTTTTCTTGGCATACGCATATTCGACATAGCCGATCGCGCCTTTCATCCGCTGCACGTTGGCGGCCACGCCTTCGTTGCCCTTGCCGCCCACGCCCACCGGCCACTTGACCGCGGTGCCGGCGCCGACGGTGCTCTTGAAGTTCGGGTTGGTCTTGGACAGGTAATCGGTCCACAGGAACGAGGTGCCGGAGCCGTCCGCGCGGTGGACCACGGTGATCTCGGTGTCAGGCAGCTTCACGCCGGGGTTCAGCGCGACGATCTCGGGCGCATTCCACTTGACGATCTTGCCGAGATAGATGTCGGCCAGCACCGGGCCGGTCAGCTTCAGCTGGCCGGGTGCGATGCCTTCGAGGTTCACCACCGGCACCACGCCGCCCATGATGGCGGGGAATTGCAGCAGGCCTTCCTTGCTCAGTTCGTCCGCCGCCAGCGGCATGTCGGACGCGCCGAAGTCCACGGTCCTGGCCTTGATCTGCTTGATGCCGCCGCCGGAGCCGATGGACTGGTAATTCAGGCCCGTGCCGGTCGCCTTCTTGTAGGCTTCCGCCCATTTCGCATAGATCGGATACGGGAAGGTGGCGCCGGCGCCGGTCAGGTCGGCGGCATGCGCAGCGCTGATGAAGGCCAGTGCGCCGACGGCGACTGCAACGGATTTCTTGATTGCTGTAATCATTTGGATTCCCTGGATGGTGACAGTACGAGACAGCCGGCACTGTAGCGAAGCTCTGTGACAGCCGTATGACATGGAGCGGATGATGCATTTGCCGCTGGCCGGCCGCCTTGACCCACCCCAACAGGCGCTGGCGCCATCTGGCTATACTGGCCGTTTCCCCCTGCCGCGCCCATACGATGGAAATCGAACTGAAACTGCTGATCGACCCTGCACACGCCGAGGCGCTGCGCAACCATGAACTCCTGAAGAAATATGCCGCCGGCGCACCGGTGCGCCACCAGATGACGACGACCTATTTCGATACCCCCGACCTGTATTTCAGCCGGCGCCGTGCGGCGCTGCGGGTCAGGCAGGACGGAGATGGCTGGGTGCAGACATTGAAGGACGGCAACCAGGTGCAGGGCGGGCTGCACAGCCGCAACGAATGGGAAGCGGAAGTCGATGAAGGGGTGCCCGACCTGGCGGCGATGCGCGAACTGGCGGGCGCGGCTTCGCCGTGGTTCGAGCGGCTGGCCGACGAGGCGCTGCAGCAGCAGATCGCGCCGGTGTTTTCCAGCCGCATCGACCGCACCGCGTGGATGCTGCAATTTCCCGACGGCCAGCGGGCCGAACTGGTGCTGGACCAGGGCGAGCTGCAGCGCGGCGCGGTGCGCGAGCCGATCAGCGAGATCGAGCTGGAACTGAAATCGGGCGACGCCGCGCCGCTGTTCGACTTCGCGCTGGGCCTGCAGCAGGACATCCCGCTGCGCCTGGGCAATGCGAGCAAGAGCGCGCGCGGCTACGCGATGATGCACCCGGCGCCGCCGCCGCTGTGCAGGGCGGAGCCGGTGCAGCTGAAGCGGGCGATGCGCGCCGAGGATGCGCTGAAAGCCATTGCCGACAATTGCATCGCGCAGATCCAGGGCAACGAGGCCGGGGTCAGGCAGGGCGGCGACCCGGAACACCTGCACCAGATGCGCGTCGGGTTGCGGCGGCTGCGCTCGCTGTTCAAGATGTTCGAGGATGTCGCGCCGTTGCCAGACGGCATGGACCAGGAACTGCGCTGGCTGGGCGACGAACTGGGCGCCGCGCGCGACTGGGAAGTGCTGGCGGAAGACACGCTGTCGCAGCTGATGCACGCGTATCCCGACGAGTCCGTGCTGCTGCCGCTGCAGCAGGCGGCGCTGGGCGAGGCCCGGGCCAGGCGCGCGAAGGCCGGCCAGGCGCTGGACTCGGTGCGCTATGCCCGGCTGATGCTGCGCCTGATCGCCTGGCTGCACGGCGCGCGCTGGCGGCAGGACGCGGCGCCCGAACAGCAGCAGGCGCTGGCCGCGCCGGTGAAAAACTTTGCCCGGCAGGTGCTGAAAGCCGGCAAGCGGCGGCTCGCGCGGCGCGCCCGCAAGCTGGCCGCGGCTGATGCGCCGGCGCGCCACAGGCTGCGCATCGCCGCCAAGCGCATGCGCTACGCGACCGAGTTCTTTGCCTCGCTCTATCCGGCGCGCGAGGTCCGGCCCTTCGTCCGCGCGCTGAGTTCGCTGCAGGACACGCTGGGCCAGCTGAACGATGCCGCGGTCACCCGCAAGTCGCTGCGCGAACTGGCGCTGCAGCAGCCTGCGCAGGGGCTGGCCGCCGGCTTCGTCATCGGCGTGCAGGCGGAGCGGGAGCCGCGGGCGCTGGAGAAAATGTGCCGCCGCTGGAAGGCATTGCGCCGGATGCCGCAGCCGGCCTGATGTCATGACGCGGTCATCCGCGCATGTTGCGATCCTGGCAGCGCGTGAACCCAGGAGGCCGCGTTGCCCGCCCTGGGCGCAGCATGTATATTGTTTATACAATTAATTCAAAGGAGTGTGGCCATGGCCAGGACAGTTACCACGGGACCGACCGTCGCAGCAAAGAAACCCGCCGCGCCGCGGCAGAAGAAAGTCCTCGCGGCGCTGTCGCCGACCGTGGCGTCGCCCGAGGTCATGCTGCCGGTCGTCGCGCTCGATCAGGTCGAGGCGGCGATGCACCCGGCCGAGCCGGCGGAAAAGAAAAAGGACAAGCACAAGGACAAGGACCGGGCCGGCAAGCCGAAGCTGGTGCGCGACAGCTTCACGATGCCCGAGGCGGAATACGCGGCGCTGGGCGAGATGAAGAAAGCCTGCATCAAGGCCGGCAAGCCGGTCAAGAAAAGCGAACTGCTGCGCGTCGCGGTGTCCTTGCTGCGCAAGATGGACATGCCCGAACTGCAACAGGCGCTGGACGGGCTGACGCCGGTCAAGGCCGGCCGGCCAAGGAAATAGGACGCGGCGGCGGGCCGCCGCTATTCACCGCGATTCACCGCCGGTCGGCACGGCCGGCATCCGCAGGAAGCCATGCGCGGCGCTGCGTCATCCCTTCGGCGGATCGCAGCGCCGTCATCGCCGCGCGGCGGCGCGAGAGTGCGGTGACCGCCGCCCGCCGCACCCTTCCCTTCGCTCCCATCCTTTACATTACCGACGACGCATCCTGCGCCGTGGCGGCGCGCAGCTTTTCCATGCTGTACGGTTTGCGGATGACGACGGCGCCGTCGTCGTCGCCAGCCATCGGCCCCGCATCGCGCACCAGCACCAGCCGCGCGTTGCCCTGCTCGGCCAGGCGCTGCGCCTGGCCGCGGTCCGCCGTATCTTCCGCCACCAGCAGGAACTCGTACCGTTCCGCGGCGAGCGCCTGTTCCGCCTCCGCCAGGCTGGCGACGCCGCGCGCCGCATGGCCCAGCACCGACAGCATCTCGCAGGCGATCTGGCGCGAATCTTCCTGGCTTTCGACGACCAGCACCCGCGCCGGACCGCCGTCCGGCGGCGGCTGCCGCCCCGCGGCTTCCAGCGCTTCGCGGACCTTCAGCGCGAGCTGCTCGCGCCGGTACGGCTTCTTCAGCAGCAGCGCCTCGCGGCCCGCGCCGGCATGCAGCACCGCGTCGCGGGTGTAGCCGGAGGTGTACAGGACCGCGAGTCCCGGCCGCAGCGCCAGCGCTTCGCGCACCATGTCGGGCGCCCGCAGCGCGCCCGGCATGACGACATCGGTAAACAGCAGGTCGGCCGGCACGCCGGTCTGCAGCAGCTGCAGCGCCTGCCCGGCGTCGCCGGCGCTGCGGACCCGGTAGCCCAGCCCCTCCAGCATTGCGCAGACGCTGGCCCGCACCGATTCGTCGTCTTCCACCACCAGGATGTCTTCCGTGCCGCCGCTCGCGGTCCGGCTGGCCGGCGTGGCCAGGCCGGCTTCCGGCAGGTCGACGCGCGGCAGGAAGATGCGCACCGTGGTGCCCTCGCCCGGCGCGCTGCCGATGTCGATATGGCCGCCGCTCTGGGCGATGAAGCCGTAGGCCATCGACAGGCCGAGGCCGGTGCCGACGCCTTCGGCCTTGGTCGTGAAGAAGGGTTCGAACGCGCGTTCGCGGACTTCCGGCGTCATGCCGGCGCCGCTGTCGCGCAGGGTCAGCAGCACATATTCCCCGGCCGGCAGATCGGGCCGCGGACGCTCGCCGCCGGCGGCCAGGCTGGCGTTGTCCAGCGCGATGTCCAGGCTGCCCGCGCCGTCCATCGCGTCGCGCGCATTGATGACCAGGTTGAGGATGACGTTTTGCAGCTGGTCGCGATCGACCAGCGTGTTCCACAGCGGGTCTGCCACGGTCACCGACAGGCTGACCGACTCGCCGAGCGCGCCATGCAGCAGGTCCTGCATGCCGTTGACCAGCCGGCCCAGGTTGACGACCACCGGCTGCAGCGGCTGGCGCCGGGCGAAGGCCAGCAGCCGCGACGACAGCCGGGCGCCGCGGTCCACCGCGTCCAGCGCCCGTTGCAGCTGTTTCTGCAGCAGGCTGCCGGGACCGGCGTCGCGCTGGATCAGCTGCAGGTAGCCGCTGATGATCTGCAGCACGTTGTTGAAGTCGTGGGCGATGCCGCCGGTCAGCTTGCCGACCGCCTCCAGCTTTTGCGCATGATGCAGCGCCGCCCGGGTTTCCTCCAGCGAGCGCTCGTGCGCGGCCCGCATTTCCTCGGCGCGGCGGCGGTCGCTGATGTCGCGCACCGATGCGGCGGCCGCATAGCCGCCTTCGTGCGGGACGGCCGCCAGCGCGATCTCCACCGGGATTTCCTGGCCGTCGCGGTGCAGCGCGGTGATTTCCCGCCGGCCCACGAAGTCGCTGCCGCCGCTTTGCACGAAGCTGGCGAAGCTGGCCAGATAGGCGGCGCGGCCCGCCGGCGGGATCACCAGTCCGGCCAGGCTCTGGCCGATCGCCTGCTGCGCCGACCAGCCGAACGTGCGTTCGGCCTGGGTGTTCCAGTCGGTGATGCGCTCGTCCGGCCCGACCGCGATGAACGCGTCATGCGAGTTTTCCAGGATCACGCGGATGCGGCGCTGCTCGGCGGCGATCCGGCTGTAGGACGCGCGCAGCGCTTCCTCGTTTTCCTTCAGCCTGCTGATGTCGGTATGGGTGCCGATGGTGCGCATCGGCCGGCCGCCGGCGTCGCGGCTGACGATGGCGCCGCGGGTCAGTATCCATTTCCAGCTGCCGTCGCGGCAGCGCAGCCGCATTTCCCAGGAGTAGGCGGACGTGCGGCCGGCGATGTAATCGGCCAGCGCCTGCTCCGCTCCCTGCCTGTCGTCCGGGTGGATCAGGTCGCCCCAGGTGGCGGGCGTGACGCTCAGTTCGGATTCGGCATACCCCAGCATTTCCTTCCAGCGGCGCGACAGCACGATTTCGCCGGTATGGTTGTTCCAGTCCCAGACGCCGTCGCCCGCGCCTTCGAGCGCGTACTGCCAGCGCAGCTGGCTGGCGCGCAGCGCCCGCGTCATGCTGCCGGCCAGCGCCAGCGCGCGGCTGCGGCCGCTGGCGAGCAGCCAGACCAGCGTGGCCAGCAGCAGGCTGATGCCGGCGCCGGCGCCGGCGATGAAGAGCGGCTTCGAATGGTCGAAGCGCGCCTCGAAGGCGGGCGTGGACGCGATCGACAGCGTCCACTCGCGGTCGGCGATGCGGAAGCGGCGGGTGGCGTCCAGCATCGCCTGGCCCGGCAGGGTGTCGTCATTGCCCGAATCGTACAGCTGCCCGTCCTCGCTCTTGGCCGCGCCGTCGAAGATCCGCAGCCGCAGGTCTTCGGCGCGCTCGCCCAGCAGGCCGCGCATCAGGTCGTTCATCCGGAACGGCGCGCCGACCCAGGCCACCAGGCTGGCGCGCCGCTCGCTGATCGTGGACACCGGCATGCCGCGGCCGTAGACGGGCAGGTAGACGATGACGCCGTTCTGCACGTGCGGCTCCTGCTCCTGGACCAGCCGCAGCTTGCCCGACAGCGCCGCCAGGCCGCTGTCGCGCGCCTGCTCCATCGCGGCGCGCCGCACCGGCTCGGTCAGCATGTCATAGCCGAGCGCCCGCAGGTTCATCTGGTTGGCCGGCTCGATCTGCACGATGGCCGAATAGAAAGGGCGCTCGCCCTCGGGCCGCACCTTGAATTCCGGATAGCCTTCGGCGCGCACCGCGGCCACCCGCGCGTCGAGCCGGGCCGGCGGCACCAGTTCGGCGATCGCGATGCCCTGGATGCCCGGAAAGCTTTCGGCCAGCCGCAGCGTGGCGACATAGCCGGCGAAGTCGCCGCGGTCGACGCCGGTGCTGCCGCGCATGAAGCCCTGGGCGCCGCGCATCACCTGTTCATAGGTCGCCATCCGCTGCTGCAGCAGGTTGGTGATGCGCCGCACCTGGTAATCGAAGTCGCGCTGGATCTCCTGGCTGGAGACCAGCCGCGCCTCGCGCCAGGCCGCGATCGTCATGGCCAGGCCCAGCACCAGCACGATCAGCGGCAGCAGCCACGTCAGCCGCGACGTGCGCGGCGCCTTCCGTTCCAGGCTCGCTTCCATCAGTTGGGATTCCGGCATCAGCGCTCCGGCGCGCCGCGCGCCATCCAGGCCCGGTAAACGCGCAGCGCTGCATGGGCGTCATTGGCCGCGTACAGGATCTGGCGCTCGCTGAGCACCCGGCTGGCCCAGTTGGTGGTGGCGACCTTCTTCGACTTCTGCAGCTGCTGGCCGAGCAGGTCGGCCACCGCGCTCTTGACGCCCACCGCGTTGCGCCCGGTGCGCAGCCGCTGCGCCAGGTCGACCGTGCCGGCGCAGGCGATGCCGCATTTCGACGTCAGCCGCCGCAGGTCGTCGCCCAGGCCGAAGCCGGCCTTGACCAGCTGCGGCGACGCCAGCAGCGCTTCCAGGTCGCCGAGTGCATCGAGCGCGTGGAGATGGTCGACCTGGTAGAGGAAGCAGTGGCTGTCGGTCGCAAGCTGCACCAGGTGCGGCCCGCTGGACACCTGGCCGCGGGTGAAGGTGGGACGCGACTCGGTGTCGAAGCCCAGCGCGTCGGCCGCCTCGAGGACGGCGCGGGCAGCCGCGGCCGCGGCGCTGCTGGCGACCACGGTCACCTGCGCCACCGACAGGCCGGCATATGCCGGCAGCGCCGCCGCCTCGTCCAGTTCGCCGACCCCGTTCACGCCGCGCTCGCGTCCGCCGCCACCGCGGCCAGCACTGCCCGCAGCTGGTGGATATCGTACGGCTTGGCGAGCGAACGCGAAGGAATGTCGAGATGGGCGCTGATCGAGGCGCCATAACCCGAAGCAAACACGATGGCGATGCCGGGCGCCATGACAGCCGCTTTCCTGGCCAGCTCGACGCCGGAGATGCCGGGCAGGCTGACGTCGGTAAACAGCGTGTCGAAGCGGCCGTTGCCGAGCGCCTCCAGCGCCTCCTCTGCGCTGCCCACGCCGGTCACCGTGTGCCCCAGCGTATTGAGCAGTTCGCAGACCAGGATGCGCGAGTCCTCGTTATCCTCGACCACCAGGATGCGCAGCAGGTCGTCGTCCGGCCGCATCCCCTGTTCGCTGCCGGACGTAGCTTGCGGCGTAGATATGGGCATTGATGTTGATGTTGATGTTGGCGTTGATGTTGATGTTGATGTCGGCTGCGCCGGCGGCGGCGCGATGCGGCCGCGGGCCTGCTGCCGGTTGGCGAAGATATGGCGGATCTTGCGCGCCAGGTCGGTGCGGCGGTAGGGCTTGGACAGCAGCTCGACGCCTTCGTCGAGCCGGCCGCCGTGGACGATCGCGTTCTGCGGATAGCCCGAGGTGAACAGCACCGCGATGTCCGGCACCAGCAGCCGCGCCTGGCGCGCCAGCTCGACGCTGCGCACCGGGCCCGGCATGACGACGTCGGTAAACAGCAGGTCGATATGCATGCCGCTGCGCAGGATCACCAGCGCGCCTTCGCCGTCGTCCGCCTTCAGCACCCGGTAGCCCAGCGTGCTCAGGATGTCGACCACGGTGGACTGCACGTCCGGGTCGTCCTCGGCCACCAGGATGGTCTCGTTGCCGCCATGCACCGGCCCGGTCAGCATGTCCGGCAGCGCTTCGCGGGCCTGCAGCGAGCGCGGCAGGTAGATGCGTATCGTGGTGCCGACGCCGACCTCGCTGTAGATCCGGATCGTGCCGCCGCTCTGCCTGACGAAGCCATAGGCCATGGACAGGCCGAGGCCGGTGCCCTCGCCTTCCGGCTTGGTGGTGAAAAACGGCTCGAACGCCTTCTCCATCACGGCCTGCGACATGCCGGAGCCGGTGTCGCTGACGGCCAGCATCACGTAGTCGCCGGCGGCGACCGCGTCGACCTCACCCGGCGCGCTTCCGTCCAGCGTCGCATTGGCCAGCTCGATGGTGAGCCGTCCTTCGCCCTGCATCGCGTCGCGCGCATTGATGGCCAGGTTCAGGATCACGTTCTCGATCTGGCCGGGGTCGGCCAGCGTGTTCCACAGGTCGGGCGCGACCGCGGTCCTGACGATGATGGCCTCGCCCAGCGTGCGGCGCAGCAGGTCGTCGGTGTTGCGCACCAGCTCGCCCAGGTTGATCACCACCGGCTGCAGCGGCTGCCGGCGCGCGAACGCCAGCAGCTGCGAGGACAGCTTGGCGCCGCGCAGCACCGCCGCCACCGCGGTGTCGAGCCGCTTCTGCGCGGCCTGATTGCCGGCCAGCTGGCTCTGCAGCAGCTGCAGGTTGCCGCCGATGACCTGCAGCACGTTGTTGAAATCGTGGGCGACGCCGCCCGTGAGCTGTCCGATCGCTTCCATCTTCTGCGCCTGGCGCAATGCGTTCTCGGCATCGGCCCGGCGGCCGATTTCGTCGACCACGCGCTGCTCCAGCGTTTCATTGAGTTCGCGCAGCGTGGCCATGTGCTGGCGCCGGGTGCTGATGTCGGTGAACGTGCAGAGCGCGCCCTCGAGCACGCCGTTGCGCCGCACCGGATGGGCGCGGTATTCGACCGGGAAGCTGCTGCCGTCGACGCGGAAGAACACCTCGTCCTCGACCAGCGCCGACTCGCCGGTGCGCGCGGTGCGCAGGATCGGGCAGTCATGGTGGCGGTAGAACGTGCCGTCCGGGTGGGTATGGTGGATCAGGTCATGCAGCCTGTGGCCGATCACCTGCGAGGCCTGGCTGAAACCCAGCATCCGCATGAAGGCCCGGTTGCACAGCGTGGTCACGCCTTCGCGGTCGATCGAGTAAAAGCCTTCCTCGGTCGAGTCGAGCAGCAGGCGGATGAATTCATTGCTTTGCTGGATGCGCGCCTCGCTGTCGCGCAGCGCCTGGTCGATCTGCTTGCGGTGGGTGATGTCGAAGGCCACGCCGAGGTAACGCTTCTCGCCGTTGCGCTCGACCACCTTGCCGCGGCGCGCCAGCCAGCGTTTCTCGCCGTTGTCGGCGCGGGTGATCTGGTATTCGGCATATTCGAGCGGATTGTCCTGCACGCCGAGCTTGAGCGGACCGACCTCGTGCCGGTGCGCCGGGTCCACCATCGCCACCAGCATGCTGCCGGTGACGGGAACGTCGTCCGGCAGCCCCCACAGCCGCCGGTAGGTGTCCGAGCAGACCATCCTGTCGGCCTCGGGAAACCATTCGAAGCTGCCGATGCCGCCGGCTTCCTGCGCGATGCGCAGCCGTTCGCTGTTGGCGGTGTGCTCGGTGACATCGACGCCCTGCACGAAGATGCCGGCCACCGCGCCCGACCTGCCGCGTATGGGCTGGTAAAGGAAATCGAGCAGCACCGAGCGCTCGGCGCCATTGTCGCGGCGGCGCAGGCGCACCTCGATTTCCTTGCCGACGTAAGGCTCGCCGCTGGCGTAGACCTCGTCGAGCAGCGTGATGAATCCCTGTTCGACCACTTCCGGCAGCACTTCCCGCACCGGCTTGCCGATGATGTCGTCGCGCCCGATCAGGTCCCGGTAGGGCGCATTGGCGACGGTGAAGATGTGCTGCGGGCCGCGCAGCACCGCGGTGAAGCCGGGCGCCTGCTCGAACAGGCTGCGCAGGAAATCGCTTTCGTCGGCGCGCGCATGGCGCTCGGCGTCGGCCGCCATCCGTTCTGTCGCAATGGCTTCATGCAGCCTGCGCACCAGGCGCTCGTCGTCATCGAACGCGGGCGCGGCCGCGCGCGGCGCTTCGATGGCGGTCGCCAGGAAGCCTACGGTCGCGCCGCCGGCATGGAGCGGCGTGAAATACAGCGCGAACGGCGCGGCGCCGGCGACATGCACGGCCGGCAGGGTCGCGCCGGCGGGCGGCGCGTCGTCCGCCCATGGCCAGAGCTGCGGCCATACCTGACGGGCCGGCTTGCCGAACACCCTGGCGTCGCGTTCGCCCGCCAGCAGCGCGAAAGCCTGGTTGTAGACGATGACATGGTCGCTGCCCCACAGCAGCAGCATCGGGAGCGGCGTATGACTGAGGATGTCCACCGCGGTCGACAGCACCGGTGGCCAGGCATCTTCCGTACCGGACAGCATGGAGAGGCATGCGCTGTCGCGAATGCGTTTCCTCGTGGTATCCGGGTTCAGGCCAATGGTGACAGTCATTCAGTTTCAGGCACGGGGCCGGAAAGCGGCCCTGCTTTGGTGGAAAGCCTGAAATTCTAAAGGTTAACGTGCTGGCAGGCAGGAAAAGATGCAGCGTATTCCCCGGCACGCAACTTTACGCCGCCCGGTCACGCAGCCATGCTGCACGGCAACGCGGACGGCGGCGCGCAGGCCGCCTAGTTGCCGCGTGCGGGAAAACCGGAATTGCCGAGCACCAGCCCTTCCACCGGGTCTTCGGGCGCCTTCTCCGGCCCGCTGGTTTCGCGTGCATTTTCAGGTGGTTCGATGTCCGACGCGGGTGCTGCGCCCTGCGCAGGCGCCTGGCGCGGCCGCGGCTTGGGCGCCTGCGAACGCGGGTCGCCGGGCATTTCGCTGAACTGGTCGTCCTTGGCGGTTTCCACGAAAAGCTGCTCGTCGACCACGGTCTGCACCAGGCTGCCATCCTGGGGATGGCCCTTGCCTGCCTTGTTCTTTTCGTCCGGCTTGCTGGTGTCGTTGGTCATATTCGTTTCCTCTTGTTATGTCGGCTGCTGAGGCGTCGATGATAATCGCGCTGCGCCGGTTCGGATGTCGGATAGACGGCCGGCACAGCGTAGGAATACGCTGATTATGCATCCCCGGAAAGCTTGTCCCAACCCGGAGGCCGACGTCGCCGTTTCCAGTAGAATCCTTCGACGAATCGAAACCAGACGAGGATTACGATGAGCGACCAGAATGACAAAGAGCAGTTTGCCGCCGATCTCGAACAGCGTTTCAAGGACGTGATGCAATGGGCGGTGACAACCTGGCCCGATAGCGAGCATCCGGTGTCGCTGGCCGATTTCGGGGACGTGGAAAAAGCAGTCAAGGCGATCTCGCAGCGCTTCCTGCATCCGTCGGGCGAAGCGCTTTCGCCGTCCGAAGGCGGCGCGCAGTTCGTCGACGTCTCGCCTGCGCCTTGGCCCTGACGGCAGGCTCTCCGATGCAGTCGTACAGCCGGTTCGACCTGCTGAGCGGCAGCGGGGAGGTCCGCGCGCGGATGCGCTCCCACGACTGGTCCGGTTCGCCGCTGGGACGGCCTGAAACCTGGCCATCGTCGCTGCGCACCGCGGTCGGCATCCTGCTCAACTCCAGCTATCCGATGTTCGTGGCCTGGGGGCCGGACCTGAACATGCTGTTCAACGATGCCTACATCCCCATCCTCGGCAACAAGCAGGCGGATGCGCTGGGCATGCCGTTCGCGACGCTCTGGTCGGACATCTGGGCCGAAATCAGGCCGCTGGTGGAAACCGCGCTGTCCGGGGAGTCGATCTTCGCCGACAACCTGCTGCTGATGATGGACCGCAACGGCTTCCCCGAGGAAACCTACTTCACCTTTTCGTACAGTCCCATCCATGACGAGTCGGGCAGCGTGGCCGGCATGTTCTGCGCCTGCACCGAGACCACCCGGCAGATCCTGGGCGAGCGGCGCCAGCGTTTCCAGCTGGAAGTGGCGGACCAGCTGCGCGGGCTGTCCGAGCCGGACCGCATCATCACCGCCGCCTCCGCGCTGCTGGGCCAGCACCTGAAGCTGACGCGGGTCGTCTACGCCGAGCTCGACCTGTCCCAGCAGGCGCTAAGGGTCGACAGCGAATGGAACGACGGCAGCGTGGACGGCATCGCCGGCGCGCGCTTTTCGTTTGCGCAGCTGGGCGACGCGATGATGGAGGGCGTGCAGCGCGGCGGCCCGTTCTGGGTTGCCGATGTCGAGACCGACAGCCGCACCGCGTCCCAGGCGGCGGCCTATTCCCGGCTGGCGGCGCGGGCCCTGCTGGCGGTGCCGCTGCGGGCTTCGGCCCGCGGCCAGAGCCTGCTGGTGCTGACCCAGGCCGCCCCGCGCCGCTGGCGCGACGACGACGTGGCGCTGGCCGAGGACATTGCCGAGCGCATCTGGTCGGCGGTCGAGCGCTCCCATGCCGAAACGAGCCGGCGCCGGGCGGAAGCGGCGCTGTCGCGCCAGCTGGCGGCCGAAGGCGACCGGCTGCGCGGCCTGTTCGAACAGGCGCCGGGATTCATGGCGGTGCTGCGCGGCCCGCAACACGTGTTCGAGCTGGCCAATGCCGCCTTCCTGCGCCTGGTGAACCGGCGCAAGCTGGTCGGCATGCGCATTGCCGATGCGCTGCCCGAACTGGCGCCGCAGGGCTTTTTCGCGCTGCTCGACCAAGTCTATGCGAACGGCAAGCCGTTCTTCGGCCACGAGGCGCTGCTGGTGCTGCAGCCGGCGCCGGACGAACCGGCCACCGAGCGCTTCATCGATTTCATTTACCAGCCGGTGCTGGAAGTCGACGGCTCGGTCTCCGGCATCTTCATCGAGGGCTACGACGTCACCGACCGCAGGCTGGCGGCCGATGCGGTGCGCGACAGCGAGGAACGGCTGCGCGAGGGCCTGCAGGCCGGGCGCATGGTGGTCTGGGACTGGGACCTGAAGAGCAACGAGGTCAGCTACTCGTTCAATGCGATGGATGTGTTCGGCCACGGGCCCGCGGACGCGCCGCCGAACTGGGGCGCGGTGCATCCGGACGACCTGCCGGTGGCCATCGCGGCCGCGCAGAAGGCGATCGATGCGCGCGACGGCTATGAATCGACGCTGCGCATGATCCGCCCCGACAACGGCGAAGTCATCTGGGTCGAGGTGCGCGGCAAGGTGCTGTGCGACGCCGCCGGCATGCCGCTGGTCATGCGCGGCATCTCGATCGACATCACCGAGCGCAAGCGGGCCGAGGAAGCGCTGCGCACCGCCGACCGGAGGAAGGACGAATTCCTGGCGATGCTTGCGCACGAGCTGCGCAATCCGCTGGCGCCGATCAGCACCGCCGCGGAATTGCTGAAGCTGGCGCAGGTCAGCGAGCCGCGCATCGCCAGGACCAGCGAAATCATCAGCCGCCAGGTCGAGCACATGACCAGCCTGATCGACGACCTGCTGGACGTCTCGCGCGTGACCCGCGGCCTCGTGACGCTGGAAAAGGACATCGTGCTGCTGGACCAGGTGATCGCCAACACCGTCGAGCAGGTGCGCCCGCTGGTGGAGTCGCGGCGCCACCAGCTGACGGTGGACATCGCGCCCGACATCCCGCCGCTGCTGGGAGACCGCACCCGCCTGGTCCAGATCTGCACCAACCTGCTCAACAATGCGGCCAAGTACACGCCGCCCGGCGGCGAGCTGCTGCTGCGGGCGCGGGTCGAGGACGGCGCGCTGGCGCTGCTGGTGCGCGACAACGGCATCGGCATCGCCGCCGACCTGCTGCCGCAGGTGTTCGACCTGTTCACCCAGGGCGAGCGCTCGCCCGACCGCGCCCAGGGCGGACTGGGGCTGGGACTGGCGCTGGTGAAAAGCCTGGTCGAGCTGCATGGCGGCAGCGTGAACGCCGAAAGCGGCGGCGCCGGCCGCGGCAGCGACTTCACCGTGCGCCTGCCGCTGCCGGCGCTGCACGCGGACCCCGCTGCGATGCGGTCGGATCCGCTGTCGGCGGGACAGGCCGCGCCGGCGACCCAGCTGCACCTGATGCTGGTGGACGACAATGTCGACGCCGCCAATACCCTGGCCATGCTGCTGGAGCTGCAGGGCTATGTCGTGTCGGTCGCCTACCGGGCGCAGGACGCGCTGGACCGCGCGGCCAACGGCGCGCCCGGCATCTTCCTGCTCGATATCGGCCTGCCCGACATGGATGGCTACCAGCTGGCGAAACGGCTGCGCGAGCAGCCGGCCACCAGCGACGCGGTGCTGATCGCGCTGACCGGCTATGGCCAGGAGCAGGACCGCAGGCGTTCGGAGCAGGCCGGGTTCGATTACCACCTGGTCAAGCCGGTCGAGATAGACCGGCTGAGCACGCTGCTCGCGCAGCTCAGCCAGACGGCGCGCGCCGAGTAGCGTGGCGGCTGCCGGGCAGCCGGGCAATCGGATTGGCGGATGAACGGGTAAGCACGCGGCAGCGAAACGCGCGCTGCGCTGCGCGGGACGCCATCGGCATCATGCGCCGGCATTCGGGCCAGGCAGCGCCCGGCCCGGCTTTCCCTGCTTTCCCCGCAACCGTGCCGGTCAGCGCTTCCTGGCGCTCTTCTTCGCCGGCGCCGCGGCCTTCCTGGCGCGCGGCTTCGCCGCTTCCGGCGCCGGCTTCTGCTTCTCCTCGGGTTCGCTGGCGACCGCGGTGCTGACTGCCTGCTTGAACTGGTCCTGCAGCAGGTTCCACCATGCGGCCGGGTTGGCGAAGGCGGTGGCGTTGGACATGTCGGCATTGGCCTGCGGCCCCTCGGCCGGCCTGCCTGCCGCGGACGCCGACGGCGCGCCGCCCGGCGTGGCCGGCTTGTCGGCCACCGGCGGATCGAAGGAGAAGGACGGAGCGGCCGGGGCCGGTGCGGGCTGCGCCGCCGGGGCCGGGGGCGGAGCGGCGGCCGGCCTGGCAGCCGGGGCCGCGGCTGCCGCATGCGACATGCCGGCCTGGGCCAGCGAGTTCATGCTGGTGCTCATGGTCTGCAGCGCCGCCAGCGTGGCGCTCTGCACTTCCAGCGCCTGTATCGTGCTGCGCAGCATGCTCATGTTGACATTGAGCCAGGACTCGACCGCCTTCAGGTCGGTGATCTGCTTGTTGACCTCGTCGACCGACAGCGACGGCATCGCCATGCCCGGTATCTTCATGCCGCCCCACAGGTTCTTGACGAATTCCAGGGTGTCGGTCATTGCGCCGACGCCGGGTATGCCGGACATGTTCGATTCTGCCATGCTGGTCTCCATGAGTTATGTGCGACTAGGTTAGCAGAAAAGCATCATGAAAGAACCCGCTCCGGCCGCGATTGCTTGCGATCGCTCGCGGCCGGAGCGCGCGGCTAATGCGCGGGACGGACCATGTTGCAGGACGTCGGCAACGCGGTCTCCGGTTCCGACAGGTAGCGCTCGGTGCGAAAGCCGTAGCCGCTGCCTTCGTTATCGAATCGCACGCCCTCGCCTTTCTTCTGCATCACCGACACGTACAGCGGCTGCAGCAGCTGGTGGTCGGCGGCCCGCATGGTCGCATGGTGGAAGCCGTTCCTGAACTGCGCGCCCTCGAGCGCCCGCGCCACCGCGCCGGCCTCGGTGCTGCCGGCCTTCTCGATGGCGCCGGCCAGCATCGCGATCATCAGGTGCATGCGCATGTGGACGTAGTCGTCCTCCGGCGCCGGATAGCGCTTGCCGAAGGCCTGGTAGAACGCATCGCTGCCTTCGCCGCCGGCATTCGGATGCCATTCGGCGACCGCGCGCACGCGGCCGACGCCGGCGTCGCCGATCGCGGCGGGCGCGCCCAGGCCGTTGCCGTAGAAGGTGTAGAACTTGACCTCGAGGCCGGCGTCCCGCACCGCCTTGACCAGCAGCGTCAGGTCGTTGCCCCAGTTGCCGGTGACGATGGTGTCGGCGCCGCTGGCGCGGATCTTGGCGACGTAGGGCGAAAAGTCCTTGACCTTGCCGATCGGGTGCAGCTCGTCGCCGACGATGGCGATGTCGGGCCGCTTGGCCGTCAGCATGCCGCGCGCCGCCTTCGCGGTCTGGCGGCCGAAGCTGTAGTCCTGGCCGATCAGGTAGACCTTTTTCGCATGGCCGTCCTGGCGGATCACCTCGGTCAGCGCGTGCATGCGCATGTCGGCGCTGGCGTCGAAGCGGAAATGCCAGAAGCTGCATTTTTCATTGGTCAGCGCCGGGTCGACCGCCGAGTAGTTCAGGAACAGCATGCGCTGCTGCGGCATCCGCTCGTTGTGGCGGTTGACGGCATCGACCAGCGCCAGGGCCACCGCCGAACTGTTGCCCTGCACCATGAAGCTTATCCGCTGGTCGGACAGGCGGCGAAACTCGATCAGCGACTCTTCCACGCCCTGCTTGTTGTCGAAGATAGATAGCGCCAGCGGATGGCGGCCGTCGGGCAGTCTGACGCCGCCGCGGGCATTCACGTTTTCGATGGCCAGCCGCAGGTTGCGGGCGACGGCTTCGCCGGCATTGGCGAAGGAGCCGGACATGCCCTCCACCATCCCGATGCGGATGGGCTCGCCCGGCGCGGGGCCGGCCGTGGCCACGTCGGCGGCTGCGGCCGCCGTGGCGGCGGTGACGGCAGCGGCGGCGAACGTCATCAGCAGTGTTGCGAGCAGCGGCTTGCGCATGGAATACCCCCTGTTTTCGAAAAGCGGCCATTCTACGTGCTTCGCCGCAGCGCAGCATGCGTCTGGAAGCGGCCCGCCGGCAGCGGCTACACTAGCGGGATGCCCGTCGAAACGTCTTTCCTCCGCCGCTGGACCCCGCTGCTCGTGCGCGGGCTGGGCGTGCTCGCGCTGTCGCTGCTGCTGCACTGGGCGGCGCTGCAATGGGCGGGCCGGCATATCGGGCAGACGCCGCCGGCCAGCGCCGATGCGCCGCCGGTCACGGTGCAGCTGCGCCCGCCGCCGGCGCCGCCGCCTGCGCTGGCCCCGCCGCCGGTCGCCGTGGCGACGCCCCGGCCTCCGCAGCCGCCACGCCCGCGTCCGCGCAAGCGTCCGCCGCCGGTGGCGTCCGCGCCGGCGCCGGCAGCGACGGCGCCAACGGCGGCCGCGCCGGAACCCGCTGCCGTGGACGCGCCGCCGGAAGCGGCGGTGGCGGTGGCCGCGGCCCCGGCCGCGGAAGCGCCCGTGGAAGCCGCTGCGCCCGGGCCCGCCGAAGCGCCGGCCGCACCGGCCGAAGCGCCGTCCTACCGCTTCCGCATGCCGCCGTCGGCCCAGCTGAAATACGACGTGCAGGCGCTGCGGGACGGCAAGGTGGTCTACGGCGGCGGCAAGATCGCCTGGCGCGCCGACGGCGGGCGCTACCAGGTCGACGGCGAAGCCAGCGTGCTGTTCTTCACCGTGCTCAATTTCCAGAGCGTCGGCGCGATCGACGAATCGGGCGTCGCGCCCGAACTGTATTCGGAAAAGCGCTTTCGCCGGCCCGAGAACGTGACCCGCTTCGAGCGCGGCAGCAATGTCATCCGCTTTTCGGCGTCGGAGGCGTCCTTCCCGCGCACCGGCGGCGCGCAGGACCGCGCCAGCGTCGTCTGGCAACTGGCCGCCATCGGCCTCGGCGACCCCGGGCGCTACGCGCCGGGCGCCGCGCTCGAACTGTTCGTGGCCGGCGTGCGCGATGCGGAACCCTGGGTGATCCAGGTGATCGGACTGGAACAGACCGAGACGCCGGCCGGCCCCACCGAAGCCTGGCACGTGGTGCGCGTGCCGCGGCCGGGCTCCTACGAGCAGAAGCTCGACATCTGGCTCGCGCCGCAGCACTGGTGGTACCCGGTGCGGCTGCGCTTCACCGAAACCAATGGCGAATACCTGGACATGGCGGTGACGTCGGTGCAGTCGCTGACCCCGATCTGATGCAATGCAATCCAATGGAGAACGCTAGAACGTGAGATACCCGCTGATATTCCTGCCGGCGCTGATGCTGTCCCTCGCGGCCGTCGCCGCGCCGCCGGCGCCCGCCAAGCCGGCCTACCCGACCAGCGCGCCGCCCGCGGCCGAACTGAGCTACGCGATCCGCGCGCGCCAGGGCGGCCTCAGCATCAGCGGCGAGTCCGAGATGCACTGGCTGCCCGCCGGCAAGCGCTACACGCTGACGATAGAGACCCGCGCAATGCTGGTCGGGAAGATCCTCGACGAGAAAAGCGAGGGCGCGATCGACGCCTGGGGCCTGGCGCCGGCGAGCTATACCGAGAAGCGCTTCCGGAAGGGCGAGACCAGCGTCACCTTCAACCGCGAGGCGAAGCTGATCAGCTTCAGCGCCTCCGAGCGCAGCTACCCGATCCGCGGCGGCGAGCAGGACCGCGCCAGCGTCATCTGGCAGTTGAGCGCGGCGGCGCGGGCGGCGCCGGCGAAATTCAGGAGCGGGTCGGCCTGGAATTTCTTCGTTGTCGGCCAGCGCGACGCCGACCCGTGGACCTTCAAGGTCGGCGCCCAGGAAAAGGTGCCCGGCCCGGACGGCGACGTGATGGCCTGGCATGTCACGCGCAATCCGCCGCCGGGCTCGGAGGAACAGCAGCTCGACATCTGGCTGGCGCCCTCGCTGCACTGGTATCCGGTCAAGCTGCGCTTCACCGAGGGCGGCGGCGACTTCATCGAACAGACGCTGCGCCAGGTGCGGCCCAAATGAATACACCGTGTTTCATGTTTAGAAGAGGACAAGAATGAGCAATGCAAAAGGCGCGCTGGTGCTGTTTTCGGGCGGCCAGGATTCCACCACCTGCGCCGCCTGGGCGCTGGACCGCTACCAACGGGTCGAGACCATAGGCTTCGATTACGGCCAGCGCCATGCGATCGAACTCGCGGTGCGGCCGGCGGTGCTGCAGTCGCTGCGCCGCATCTCGCCCGAATGGGACGCGCGGCTGGGCGAGGACCACATGATCGACCTAGGCATCCTCGGCAAGATCTCCGACACCTCGCTGACCCGCGACGTCGAGATCACGATGCAGGCCAACGGCCTTCCCAACAGCTTCGTGCCGGGCCGCAACCTGATGTTCATGATGGTGGCCGCGACCCTGGCCTACCGGCGCGGCCTCGACGTGCTGGTCGGCGGCATGTGCGAGACCGATTATTCCGGCTACCCGGACTGCCGCAATGACACGATGGAGTCGCTGGAGCGCACGCTGAACCTGGGCATGGCGACCGCGCTGTCGATCCAGACGCCGCTGATGTGGCTGGACAAGGCCGCCACCTGGGAACTGGCGCAGCAGCTGGGCGGCGACGCGCTGGTTGAATGCGTGCGCATCGAGACCCATACCTGCTACCTGGGCGAGCGCGGCGCGCTGCACGACTGGGGCTACGGCTGCGGCCGCTGCCCGGCATGCGAACTGCGGGCGCGCGGCTACCAGGCGTTCAGGAAGGCTGCCTAGAGACTGCGGACTGCGGCTGCCGCTGCCGGCGCCGTCTCCGGCCGGCTGCCGCCGGCCCGCAGCCAGCACAGCGCGCTGGCGGCGACCACGGCCAGCACGCCGCCGGCCAGCTTCAGCGCGCTGTCGAACAGCAGCGGCGACACCAGTCCCGAGACCAGCGCGAACACCACCATCTGCACGAAGCCCTGCAGCGACGCGGCCAGGCCGCTGCGCTCGGGGAAGAGCGCCAGGCCGGCCAGCGTCAGCGCCGGCATCGCCAGCGCCAGGCCGAACGCGTAGAAGAACAGCGGCAGCACCGCCCAGGGCAGCGCCGCCGGGAACAGCGCGTTGTAGGCCACGTTGGCCAGCGCCGCGATGCCCATCACGCCATAGCCGGCGAGGATCTGCCGCGGCTGCGAAACGCGCGCGGCCAGCCTGCCCGCCGCCGCCGAGCCGCAGACCATGCCGCCGATCAGCGGGATGAACATCCAGCCGAAGCCGGTTTCCGCCTGGTGCAGGATGCCCACCACGAAGCTCGCGGCCGAGCCGATATAAATCGCGATGCCGGCGAACGACAGCGCGAAGGCCAGCGCCAGCAGCAGGAAGCGGCGGTCGCGCAGCACCTCGCAGTAGGCCCTTGCGATGACGCCGGGATGGAAGGCATGCCGCTGCTCCCGCGGCAGGCTTTCCGGCAGGCTGCGCCAGCAGACCAGCAGCAGCAGCGCGCCGAAGCCGCCCAGCGCCACGAACACCGAACGCCAGCCGAATGCGGCATGCAGCCAGCCGCCGAGGATGGGCGCAATGGCCGGCGCCAGCCCGAACACCATCATCACGCTGGCCATCATGCGCTGGGCGTCGGCGCCCGACAGCCGGTCCTGGATCACCGCCCGGCTCACCACGGTCGATGCGCCGGCGGCCAGGCCCTGCAATACCCGGCAGACCAGCAGCCAGCCCAGGCTGGGCGCGGCGGCGGCGCCGAAGGACGCGGCGGCATACAGCACGAGCGAACCGAGGATGATGGGCCTGCGGCCGAAGGAGTCCGACAGCGTGCCGCTGAAAAGCATCATGAAAGCGAACGCGAACAGGAAAGCGCTGAGGGTTTGCTGCACCAGCGCCGGGCTGGCCGCGAAGCTGGCGCCGATGCCATGGAAGGACGGCAGGTACATGTCGATCGCCAGCGCGCCTGTCATGGACAGGCCGGCGAGGATCCAGGTGAGAAGATTGCGCATTGAAATTCTTTGAGGGCTGATTGAGCGAACATGCTGCTGTTCCCGCCGGCCGACGCCAGCGGGAACAGCATGTCCGGGGAAGAAGCGCGGCGCCGGGAAAGCTGCCGCCCTGCCGCCATGCGATGCACGGCGATGTACGGTAGCGCCGGGCAATGCCGGTGAATGCCTGCATGGCCCGCACCGCCCGGTTCCACCGCCATTGCGGCGGCGGATGATTATACGGTCCGGCGGGAGGAAGGAAGGACGCAGCCCACGCGGCCCGCGCGTGCGCTGGCTGGCTGGGCCGTCGATGCGGGACGGCTGCCGCCTGGCGGCGCGTTCAGCCCTTGGCCTGGTGCGCCTTGATATGTTCCTGCAGCTCCGCCGGGCTGGCCTGCGTGTAATCCTTGTTGATCTCCAGCCGGACCGCCGACGCCACGTTGGGATTGAGCTGCTGGCGCAGCACGCCCAGGAACTCCGGCGACGCGACGATGCACAGTTCGCGGAAGCGGCCCTGCTGCTGGCCCTTGAGCAGCGCCTCCGCGACACTCCTGGCAAACAGCTCGCTCTGGTGCTCCACCGGCGTCTGGTGCGGCTCGAACGCCTTGTTCGGCGTGGCATTGCCGGTGTTATGAATGCTCTTGCCCGCCGAGGTCGGGCCGATCTTGTCCGACTCGCTTTCGGACGTGCGCAGGCGGGCGCCTGCATTGACCATGCTTTCTATTTCCTCCAGGCCTGCCGAGGAACCGGCCTGCGAGAAGATCCGTGCGCGGCTTGCGTTTGCCGAAACGATCCAGGTAGCGTCCATGATTGCCTTGCCCTCTCCGCTCTGTTATTGGGCAAGGTTCGATGCGCGCGCCACCGGAAATGTTCCGCAGCCGGGCAAACCCGTCAACGCTGGCCGTCGCTCGCCATCTTCGACATGGTGTAGATCGAGTACAGCGCCGCCAGGCCGACCAGCGCATAGACCGCCCGCGCCGCCGTCGTGCCGTCGCCGAAAACGGCAGCCACCAGGTCGATGTTCATCAGGCCCACCAGGCCCCAGTTGATGCCGCCGATGATCATCAGCACCATGGCCAGCCAGTCGAAGGCGCCGATGCGGCGCGCGATCGACTGGTCTGCGCCGGAGCGCCGTTCTGGGTTGCGCCGCCGTTCGGTGATATGGGGATTCATGGTTGACATGGCAAGCTCCTGCCGCGCCGGCAGGCGCGGTGTAAGGTGATGATCGGGGATGGAAGATCGATGAAACCGTCCGGCATGCGCGCGCCCGGCATGACGCATGCCCGAAGCTTTCAGGCGATTAGAGAACACCGGCCCGCACCGGTTCCATCTGCCGCAAGCGCTCCTTTTGCGCTGCAACAATATGCCGGGCAATCGGTGTGCGCGGCGCCGCCCCGAAGCCGATGGCGGCCCGCAGCGCAGGCCCGGCCTTGACGCAGTCTGGCCGCCCTTCCTAACTGTCTTGACCCACCTGCGATATTCAGTGACGATACGGCACCCGCTGCCAGTAGACGACGGGCGATCCTACTCGACCTGCGATGATGATGTTTCAGAGACGCATCAGTTTCCATGCCTGCCTGGGCGCCGCCCTGAGCGCCCTCATCCTCTTGCTGGCCGTGGTCCTGGCCGGCGCGCTGGGCGAAACGGCCAAGCGGGAAGTCGCCAGCCTGGCGGCCGCCAATCTCGACAGCACGAGCCAGCAGATGGCCCGGGAACTGTCGGCCGCCATCGACGCATTCGCGCAGGACGTGCAGGCCCAGGCCGGCCGCGAGGTTTTCCGCGGCGCGTCAACCGCCTCGGCCGACATGCGCGCCGCGCTCGACCAGTTCGCGGCCAGCCGCGCCGAGTATGCATTCATCGCGCTGGCCGACGCCCGCTCGGGCATGGTGCTGGCCGGCAGCGGCGGCCAGTTCGAAGGCAGCATGCTCGACCGGTCGGTGCTGGAGAACGGCGCGAAAGGCATATTCGTGGGCGACGTGCAGGACGCTGCGCGGCTGGCCGAACGGCTGCCGCGGGACGCGGTCGGCGAGCCGGTGCGATTTTTCGGCGCCGCCGCGCCGGTGCGCAACGAGCGCGGCGAGACGATCCGCGTGCTGGTTGCGCATGTCAACTGGCGCTGGGCGGACAGCCTGCGCAACAGCGTGCTCGGCCCGGTCATGGAAAGGCGCGGCATCGAGCTGCTGGTCGTCGACAGCAGCAACCGGGTCGTGCTTGCGCCGAGCAGCGTGCCTGCCGGCAGCACCCTCGACCGGCTCCTGCAGCGGCCGCCGGGCGTCGCCGCCAGGAGCATCCGCTGGAACGACGGCGCGGACTACCTGACCGTGATGAGCCCGACCATGCCGCGCGGCTATTTCCAGGGCCTGAGCCTGAAGGTCGTGGCGCGCCTGCCGGTCAAGACGGCATTCGGCCCGGTGGCGGCGCTCCAGCGCAATTTCTTTGCCGGCGCGCTCGGGCTGGGCCTGGCTGCCGCCGCCATCGCATGGTTCGCCGCCAGGCGCCTGCACGGCCTGTCCCAATGGCCTGAAAAGCCTGCGCCCGAGGCCCTCGCCGGCTCCGCGATGCCGGCCTTCCGGCGCCGCAGCGGCGAGAGCATCCCGATCGGCGACATGCTCGAGCGGCTGACGGCCGGCAGCCAGGCGCCGCCCGCCGACCGGGACTTCGCCGCGCTGGCCGAATCGCTGCCGCATGCCGTCTGGCAAGCCGATGCGCGGGGGATGATCGAATATTGCAATGCGCAGTGGCAGGCGGCGTTCGGACGGACGGCGATCCACCGCATCGACCAGCTCGCGTCGCTGGCGCACCAGAGCGACCTGCTGGCGTTCGTGGATGCCTGGAGCGCCAGCCGCATCGGCGGCGCCGACCTCGACTGCGTGCTGCGGCTGCGCACCGGCCGGGACGGTGCATTCGTCTGGTTCCGCCTTCACGGCCGCGCGCTGCGGGCCGACGGGCGCGAGATCAGCCGCTGGGTCGGCACGCTGACCGACGTGCATGAGACGATGCTGCAGGCCGAGCGCACCGGCCAGGCGCTGGAGAGGGAGCGCCGGACCCGCGCCGAAGCCGAGCGGGCGACGCTGATGGCCGATGAATTCCTGACGACGCTGTCGCATGAACTGCGCACGCCGCTCAATGCCATCGCGGGCTGGGCGGAGCTGCTGGCGCGGCAGGGCGGCGACGCCGAGACCGCGGCGCGCGCGGCCGATGTCATCAACCGCAATGTGCAGCTGCAGGCGGCCCTGCTCAACGACCTGCAGGACACCAGCGCCATCATCGCCGGCAAGGTGGCGCTCGACTCCCGGCCGTTCGACGTCGCCGCGCTGCTGGCCGACGTCGCGCTGTCGCAGAAGCCCGCGGCCGAGCGCAAGCAGGTGCGCTTCGCGTGCAGCGCCGCCGGCCCGGTGCAGATCGCCGGCGACCCGCGCCGCATCAACCAGGCCGTCACCAACCTGGTGTCGAACGCCATCAAGTACACCGACGCGGGCGGCCAGGTCACGCTGGACGCCAGGCTGGAAGGCGAGTCGCTGCTGATCAGCGTGAGCGACACCGGCTGCGGCATTGCGCCGCAATCGCTGCCGCATGCGTTCGAGGGTTTCCGCCAGGACGCCGCGGCGCCGGGCAAGCGCGGCGGCCTCGGGCTGGGCCTGGCGATCGCCGCCAGCCTGGTCAGGCTGCATGGCGGCGCCATCGAGGCCCATAGCGACGGGCTGGGACAGGGATCGCGCTTCACGATCAGGCTGCCGGCCCTGGCCGGGGCAGCCGACGGCGCCGTCAGCGCCGGCACCGAGCAGCTGCTGCAGCAATTCCCGATGACGCCGCTGGCCCGGCTGCGCATCCTGGTCACCGACGACGAGGAAGACGCGAGGCTGGCCACGCAGTCGCTGCTGGCCAGCTTCGGCGCGACGGTCACGGTGTCGGCGTCGGGCAGCGAGACCCTGCAGCTGCTGGACCGCCAGAGCTTCGACCTGCTGCTTTGCGATATCGGCATGCCCGGCATGGATGGCCACGAGCTGATCCGCGCCATCCGCAAGCGCACCCGCGACAAGGGCGCGATGACGCCCGCCATTGCGCTGACGGCGTTCGCGATGACCCGCGACCAGCGGGCGTCGTCGCTGGCCGGCTTCGACGCCCATGTCGCCAAGCCGCTGTCGGCGCAGACGCTGATCGAGACCATCTGCAGCGTCTGCGAAGTGGGGAATGCGCATTGATGCGTATGAATGCACGGCCGCGGCGATGCCCGGCCGCCCGCGTCAGCGGCAGCTGACCGCGGGCCGCGACTTTCCGGGAGGCGGCAGCAGCCGTGAGAATTCGACCTGCATGGTCCGGTAGCAGTCGCAGGCCTGCGACTCCAGGATGGCGCGGTCGAGCACCTTGACATGGCCGCGCCGGTAGCTGATGCCGCCGGCGAGCTGCAGCCGCGCCGCCGCTTCCGAGACGCCTTCGCGCCGCACGCCCAGGATCCCGGCCAGCATGCTGTGGGTGATGTCGACTTCGTCGCCGCCGGCGCGGTCCAGGTTCTGGAGCAGCCAGCGGCACAGGTGCTGCTCTATCTTGTGATAGCGGTTGCAGATCGCGTTCTGGGCCATCTGGGCCATGAAGGCCTGGGTATAGCGCAGCAGCAGGTCCATCGCCGGCCCGCCGCGCTCGAACTCCGCCCGCATCAGGTCGGCCCGCAGCCGCAGGCAATGGCCGCCGGTCTGCACCACGGTGCGCGCGGCGGTCGCCGCGCCGCCCATGAACAGCGATATGCCGACCATGCCCTCGTTGCCGACCGCCACCAGCTCGGACGAGGCGCCGTCCTCCATCAGGTGCAGGATGGACAGCACCGCGTTGGCCGGGAAATAGATGTGCGAAGGGATGACGCCGGCGTCGCACAGGACGTCGCCGGCATGCAGCAGGACGGGCTCCAGGTGCTCGGCCAGGCGCTCCCGGTCGCTGGCGGGCAGCGCGGCCAGCAGCTTGTTCTGGTCTAGCGTAAACAGGACGGTAACGGGGATAGGCATGGGGCGGGCCTGGCGGCCGGATGAAAACCGCCATCTGTGCGATGATGCGGCCCAATATACTGGTGTAAAAAATGCATTCAATGAATGATGCATCTGCTTACACATGACACATTTGCGTGCATGTGGCATGTGGGCGGGCGCATCCGGAAAAGAAGAGGAACTCCCATGACCAATCTGCTCGACCGCCGCCTCGCGCTGCTCGCTGCCGCGCCGGCGCGTCCCCTGCTCGGCCAGGGCTTGCGCGGCATCGAACGCGAGACCCTGCGGGTGACGCCGACCGGCCAGCTGGCGACGACGCCGCATCCGGCGGCGCTCGGCTCGGCGCTGACCCACCCCCAGATCACCACCGACTATTCCGAATCGCTGCTGGAGTTCATCACGCCGGCCGAGCGGGACATCGCCACCGCGCTGGACGAGCTCGACGCCGTGCACCGGCTGGCCACCGACAAGCTGGGCGGCGAACTGCTGTGGAGCCAGTCGATGCCCGGCCCGCTGCCGGCCGAGAGCGAGATCCCGATCGCCTGGTACGGCACCTCGCATATCGGCATGATCAAGCATGTCTACCGGCGCGGCCTGGCGCTGCGCTACGGCCGGGCGATGCAATGCATCGCCGGCATCCATTACAACTATTCGCTGGCCGAAGGGCTGTGGCCGCTGCTGCAGGCCGACGAGGGCAAGTCCGGCTCGCTGCGCGACTACCAGTCCGAGAGCTATGTCGCGCTGATCCGCAACTTCAAGCGCACCAACTGGCTGCTGATGGTGCTGTTCGGCGCGTCGCCGGCGCTGGACCGCGCCTTCCTGCGCGGCCGCCCGCACCAGCTCGAACAGCTGTCCGAGGACACGCTCTACCTGCCCTATGCGACCAGCCTGCGCATGAGCGACCTCGGCTACCAGAACAATGTGCAGGCCGGCCTGGTGCCGCCGTACAACACGCTGGCCGACTACATGAAGAGCCTGGCGCGCGCGGTGCGCCAGCCGCATCCGCCCTACGTGGCGATGGGCACGCGCCAGAACGGCGAATGGGTGCAGATCAACACCAACGTGCTGCAGATCGAGAACGAGTTCTACGCGACCATCCGCCCGAAGCGGGTGATCAGCTCGGGCGAGCGGCCGCTGGAGGCGCTGTGCGCGCGCGGCGTCCAGTACATCGAGGTGCGCTGCATGGACGTGGACCCGTTCTCGCCGGTCGGCATCAGCCTGCAGACCGCGCGCTTCCTCGACGTCTACCTGCTCTACAGCGCGCTGCAGGAAAGCCCGCCGACCAGCCTGGCCGACGGCGCCGAGAACAGCGCCAACTTTGCGCTGGCCGTCAACCAGGGCCGCCGCCCGGGCCTGGAGCTGCGCCGCGGCGGCGCGGCCGTCAGCCTCGTGGACTGGGGCATGGAACTGCTGGAGCGGATGGCGCCGGTCGCCGCGCTGCTCGATGCGCAGCACCAAGGCACCGAGCATGCCGATGCGCTCGCCGCCCAGCGCGCGAAGCTGCGCGACGCAACGCTGCTGCCCTCGGCGCGCGCGCTGGAAGCGATCCGCGAGCATGGCTCGTTCACCGCCTTCGGCCTGGCCCAGAGCCGGCTGCACGCGGAAGACTTCCGCTCGCGGCCGCTGGACGCCGCGCAGCGCCAGGCGTTCGAGACGATGGCGCAGGACTCGCTGGACGAGCAGGCGCGGATGGAGCGCAGCCAGACCGGCAGCTTCGACGACTTCATCGTCCAGTACCAGGCGCGCACGCCGGCGCAGCTGTGCGAGGAGCCCTGCGCGCAGTAAGGCCGCCGGCCGCGGCCGGCAACGCAATGCGCCGGCACAAGCCGCGGGCAATGGCCTGCGCCCGGCCATGCGCCTGATCACCAGTTGAGCTTGCCGCGCGCCGCGCGGCGGCAGGACCCGTCTACACTAACGCGCCGCCCACTAAACAGACCGTCGATGAACCATCCAGAGCTGCAACAAAAAACATTCCTGATCCTGCTGGTCCTTGTGACCATCGCCTTCGGCTGGATACTGCTGCCGTTCTACGGCGCGGTGTTCTGGGGCGCGGTGCTGGCCATCCTGTTCGCGCCATTCTACCGGCGGCTGATGGCGCGGATGAAGCAGAAGCCCAACATGGCGGCGCTGGCGACGCTGGCGATCTGCCTGGTGCTGGTGATCCTGCCGCTGACCCTGATCACGATGGCGATGCTGCAGGAAGGCGTGCTGGTCTATGAAAAGATCCGCTCGGGCCAGATCAACTTCGGCACCTACTTCCAGCAGATCGTCGCCGCATTGCCGCAATGGCTCACCCGCCTGCTCGACCGGATGGACCTGCTCGACATCAACTCGATCCAGCAGCGGCTGTCGTCCGGCGCGGTGCAGGGCAGCCAGTACGTGGCGACCCAGGCGATCAACATCACCCAGAACACCTTCGACTTCATGGTGAGCTTCTTCATCATGCTCTACCTGCTTTTTTTCCTGCTGCGCGACGGCGCCGCGCTCACCACGCGCATCCGCGACGCGATCCCGCTGAGCGCCGGCCACAAGCGGCACCTGTTCAAGAAGTTCACCACCGTGATCCGCGCCACCGTCAAGGGCAACGTCGCGGTGGCCGCGGTGCAGGGCGCGCTCGGCGGCCTGGCCTTCTGGTTCCTCGACATCCAGGGCGCGCTGCTGTGGGCGGTGCTGATGGCTTTCCTGTCGCTGCTGCCGGCGATCGGCGCGGCCGTGGTCTGGCTGCCGGTGGCGATTTATTTCCTGGTGACCGGCGCGATCTGGCAGGGCGTGGCGCTGATCGCCTTCGGCGTGCTGGTGATCGGCCTGGTCGACAATGTGCTGCGCCCTATCCTGGTCGGCAAGGACACCCAGATGCCCGACTACGTGGTGCTGATCTCCACCCTCGGCGGCATGGCCCTGTTCGGCCTGAACGGTTTCGTGATCGGACCGGCGGTGGCGGCGCTGTTCATCGCCTGCTGGGACCTGTTTTCGGCGCAGCCGGAATCGCCGATGCCGCCGAAATGAGCCGGCGCCTGTCCTTGACGGCATCGTTATTGCCAAACTGGCAGCGCTGCTAAACTGAGCCGGCTTTCCCTTACAACAACAGGCCTGCATCCATGCGCACACCCGGCACCCCACCCAAGCACTTCTCGATGCTGCGCGGTTTCCACCTCGCGGATTTCTTTACCCTGGGAAATGCCGCATGCGGCGTCGCCGCGGTGTTCCTGGCGATGCTCTACATGGGCAGCGCGTCGATGACGCATTTCTACGCGGCGGCCGCGATGGCGCCGGCGGCGCTGATCTTCGACGTGCTGGACGGCCGCATCGCCCGCTGGCGCAGCCAGCATTCATCGCTCGGGCGCGAACTCGACTCGCTGGCCGACATCATCTCCTTCGGCGTGGCGCCGGCCGCGCTGGCCTTCGCCGCCGGCATGCGCGGCGGCCTCGACGCGGTGGCGCTGGCTTACTTCGTCTGCTGCGGCGTGAGCCGCCTGGCGCGCTACAACGTCACCGCGGAAACCCTGTCCGAAGGCGCCGACAAGGTGGCCTACTTCGAAGGCACGCCGATTCCGACCAGCGTGCTGCTGACCGCCGTGCTGGCGTATGCGGCCTGGCAGGGACGCATCGGCGACGACCTGTACTGGGGCGTCTGGGCGATCGGACCGTGGCAGTTCCACCCGCTGGCGCTGCTGTTCGTGCTGTCCGGCACGCTAATGATCAGCAAGACGCTGCGCATACCGAAGTTCTGACGGGCCGGCGCCGCGCCGTCACGGCAGCGGCGCAACGGCCCTGGATGGCGCGGCCGCCTTGCGGGCTTCCCCGGTCACCGGCCTGGGATGCCTGGCCGTTTTCCTCGCCGCCTTGGGCGCCGCCTTCTGGGCCGCCGCCGTGCCGGCCTTGGTCCGCGCGCTTCCGATGACCGGTCCCTGTTCCTTCGCGACCTCCCTTGCCGCGCCGATGACCGGCCCCGGCGGCTTGCCGCTCCCGGCGTCGGACGGCCTGGCCGCACTGCTGCGACCGGGCTGAGCCGACTGGGCCGGCGTCGCCGGCGTCCATGCCGGCGCCTTCTCCTTCGGCAGCGGCGCGCCCGTGCTGCTGTTCTTCGACGACACGCCCAGGTTCAGCACGTCGCTGCGGTCCTTGACGGTGGCGGTGCTGACGCCCTTCCCTGCTTCGGTCACGACGCCCCGGGCGGCCGACGTCTCCGTATTGGTCAGGCTGGCGGCGTCACCCGACTTCAGCGTCACCTGGCCGCCGCTGTTGATGGCCGTGCCCTGGTTGTGCTCCTCGGTACTGCCGCGCACGCCGGCGCCTTTCTTGCCCTCGGAAGCGTCCTTGTCGGTGCTCACCGTATTGCGGGTGGTGGCTTGCGCCGCGCCGAGCGAGCCGCCTATGGCGTTGGCCGTGCTCGTCGCCGTCTCCAGGCGCAGGTCGCCGGTTGCCGTCAGCGCCGCATCGCCCGCCGATTTCACGCTGCCGCCCTGCATGGTCAGGTCGCGGCCGGCGGCAAACTGCGCGCCGCCGGCGCCGGCCTGCTCCGTGGCGCCGCGCCTGCTGTCGCTCTTCGCATAGTCGCCGGAAAGATCGAGCGCGCCGCTGCGCGAGCCGGCGGTGTTGTCGGGCGTGGCGGCGCCGTCCTTTCCCAGCGACGAAACCGTCTTGCTGCCGGCGCCGAGGGCAAGCTCGCCGGCGAATTTCATCGTTTCGGCGCTGTCCGTGGCAGCCTTCAGCGTCAGGTCGCGCCCGGCCGATACGGACGCCGCATTGCCAGCGCGCAGCTCGGTCCCTTCCAGCGCCGCATCGCCGCCGGCGCGCACCCGCATATTGCCGCCGGCGCTGACGCCGCCGGTGAGCGCCTTGTCGCTGGCGCTCTTTTCATACTGCCCCTTTGCGCTGAAACCGAACTTGCCGGCGTCGGTCTGCTTTTCCTTTTCCAGGTCCCTTTCGGTCGATGCGCCCAGCTTCAGGCTGCCTTCGGCGCCCAGCGCCTCGCTGCGGCTGGTGTCGCGCGCGGCGTCGAACGCCAGCTTGCCCTTCACATCGACATCGGCATTGCCGCCCGCCTTGAGCCGGCTGCCTTCCAGCCGCGCGTCGCCGCCGGTCGATAGCGCCAGGTCGCCGCCCGCGGCGATGTCGGCCACCGCCGCCTTACTGCCTGCTTCGGCCTTTTTCGAGTACTCGCCTTCCAGCGCCATGCCCTTGTCGCTGCCGCTATCGGACCTGGTCGCCGACAGCGCGAGGGCGCCGTGGATCTTTTCCTCCGACGTCGAACGGGTGCTCTGCGCGGCGGCGACATCGAGCTTGCCGCCGAACTCCATGCTGGCGTTGCCGCCGGCCTGGATGCCGGCGCCTTCGATCCGGGCATCGTCCCTGGTCCGGATCGCCACGTCCCGCCCGGCCTGGATGCTGCCCGCCACCGCGTCCGACGCCTCGGCGGACGTGGTGGTCCGGTCGAAATTCCCGGACAGGCCGCCCGTCACCGGGCTGCCGGTGCCGGCGCTCACGCCGCCGCTGATCTTGCCGCCGCCTTCGGTTTTCTGCTCGGACGACTGGCTGGCGTTGCGCGCGGCTTTCATGTCCAGCGAGCCGGCCTGGAGGTCGACGTCCCTGCCGGCCATCCGCGCGCCTTCCAGCACCGTGGCGTCGGCGGACCTGCTGGCGAGCTTGCCGCCCGCGGTGATGCTGGACACGACCGCGGTGCTGGCGCTGGCAGACTTGCCGGCGTCCTTGTGCGCATACTCGGCCTCGATGCCGGCGCCGGCATTGGCCTCCAGCACGGTCTTGCTCTGCTTTTTCTTGTCCAGCGTGTTGCCGGTATAGCCCGCGCCGACGCCGCCCGAGACCTGCAGGCTGCCCGACGCCTCGGCATCGGCCTTGCCGTACGCGCCGAGCTTGCCGATGTCGCTCTGCGTCTTCGAACTGCTGGAACTGGTGTTGCTGGCGGCCTGGCTGTCTATGGTCTTCGCTTCCTGGCTGAAGTTGCCGGCCGCGTCGATGCTGGTGCCGACATCGGCGATGCGGTTCCCGGCGCTGCGGCTGATGTCGCCCGATCCCGAACGGATCGTCGTCACCCTGGCGGTGCCGGCCGATTGCTGCTCCTCGGCGGCCTCGCGCTTGAACTGCAGGCCCGCGCCGCCCTTGGCCTCGGCAGTCGCGCTGCCTTTCGCGTCCAGGCTGGCGGAGGCGCCGGCATGGGCCGAGTCCTGGTTCAGCGCGCCATGGTCGCCGAGGCTGGCGCGCACTTCGCCCTTGACCGCGGCGGATCCCTTGGCCTGGGCCTTGGCGCCGCCGTCCGCATACAGTCCGCCGCTGGTCCTGGTGCTGGTGCTGCTGCTTTCCTTAATGTCCTGCGCCGCGGCGAACGTCATGTTTTGCGCCTTCAGCGCCACCTGCCGTTCTCCCTGCAGGTCCGCGCCCTCGGCCTTCAGCGTGGCGCCGGCGGTGATGCGGAGGTCGGCGCCGGCCTCGACGGCGCTGCCCCGGTTGTTCACTTCCCTGCTGCTGGTGGCGGCCTGCAGGTCGCGCACCATGTCGATGTTGTTCCGGGAGCCGGCTTCCGCCCTGGCGTCGCCGCTGGCGGCGGCGCTGCCCTTCACCCCGGCGGCGACCTTGTCGGGCGTGGCGGCGCCGGGATTGCCGGCAGTCGCCAGCTTGCCGCTGCCTTCCGCGCTGGCCTTGCCGGATGCGGCGGCTTCGGCCTTGTTCTTCGAGTCGATCAGGAAACCCGCCGACGCGGTGCGGCTGGTGGTGCTGGCGGTCGTGATGTCCTGCGCTGCGAGTATGTCGACCCTGTCGCCGGTGATCGCGACGTCGCCGGCCGCTTTCAGTTTCGCGCCTTCCAGCGTGACCTGCCTGCGCCCGCCGACCGTCAGCACGCCGCCGCTGGCAATCTCCGAGGCCACTGCCCGCTGCGCCGTGCGCTGCTCCGCGACGCTGGCGTTCTCCATCAGCGCCAGCCCGGCCTTGCCGTTCGCCTCGGCCGCCGCGCCCGCGGAAGCCGAGGCCGCAGCCGATCCCTTGGCCGCCAGGTCGTTGTTGGCGCTGCCGGTGGCAATGCCGCCGGCGCCGCCGTTGCCGCTTGCGGGCTTGCCGCTGGTGACGACGCTGTCTTCCCGGCTGAGCGCGGTCGACGATGCGCTGCGGTTCAGCGCGCCGTCATCGCGCGTCCTGCTGCTGCCGGCAGCCTGCGTGTCCACCGCGCTGACAACGCGGTTGCCGCGGTCGTCGACGACGGCGCCGCGCTGCTGACCGCTGGCGGAAGTCGCCACGTCCGTGTCCGCGGCCTTGCGTTTCGGGTCCGGCGTCAGGGCCTTGCCGGCGTCGACTTCAGCCGACGCGCTGGCGCTGCGGGTCGACGTCGCGCTGGTGCTGGCGACCTCCCGGCCGTCGACTTGGGTGCTGCGCTTGTCGCTGGTCTGGCTGGCGCTTTCCGATGCCGCCTTCGCATTCGCCGTGGCGGCGGTCGCGCCCTCGGACGACTGCTTCAGGTAGGTGCTGGTGTCGGTGCGGACGGCGCTGGCGTCGGTGTTCCTGCCGGCCTCGATGCGCACGGCGTCCGCGTCGAGCTGCACATCGACCTGCGCCTTCAGACTGGAGCCGCGCACCAGCAACTGCCTGTCGGCGCTGGCGTCGAGCCTGCCGCCGCTGGCGACCGAGGCCGCGACATTGCGCTCGGCCACCACCCCGGCCCTGGTGGTGCTGGTGCCGTACTGCCCGCCGCCGACACCGGCGCCGCTGACCGTCGCGCTGCCCTGCACCGACGTCCGGTCCTGGGCCGCGGCGATGGAAAGGTCGCGGCCAGCCTCCAGGACCATGTCCGCGCCCGACTGCACGCTGGAACCCTGCACCACCAGGTCGGCGCCGCTCCTGAGCGCAAGCGCGCCGCCGGCCGCCAGCGTGGAACGCAGCTGGGAATCGTTGCGGCTTTCCACGGTGCCGCCGTCGACGCTCCGGGTGCCGGCCAGGAGCTTGCTGGCCGTGGTCAGCTCGACGCTGCGGCCGGCGTCGACGGCGGCGTCGCCGCCCGCGGCCAGCGTCGCGCCGCGCACCGTCACGTCCTTCGCGGCCGATACCGACAGGTCGCCCCGGCTGGCGATGGCGGCGCGGCGGCCCATCCCGCCATCGACCGTGCCCAGCGCGCTGGTGTCGGCCTGGGTCTCATTGACCACGCTGCCGGCGGTGGACGCCACGGCCACGCTGCGGCCCTCGATGCTGCCGCTCAGGTTGCGCACGTCGCCGGCCGTTGCGATCTCCACCTTGCCGCCGCGTATCGTGCCGCCGGCGTTCTCCAGCGCGGCGGTCCTGATGCGCAGGTCGAAGGCCTCGATGACCGCGCCGGAAATGACGGCCTGCCGGGTGGAGCGCGCCAGGTAGACCACCGGCACCAGCACCGGCGTGCCGCCGACGTCTTCCTCCACCATCCACACCAGGTCCTGCTCGAGGCGCGCAATCTGCTCCGGCGTCAGGCCCTTGCCGAACCTCAGGCCGAGCGGCGCGGCCTGGCCCGCGGCCTGCTGCATCAGCGCCTGGAACTGCGCTGCCTCGCTCGCCTGTCCCTGCAGGAACTGGCGGCCGGTCTGGGCCACGACCTGGTCGCGGATCAGCCGCGCCTCGTAGGAAGCGTCGCCGAGCCGTTTCTGGAACAGTTCGGGATCGATGCCCAGTTCCCGCGCCAGCGCATCCGAACCGGGCGACCCGGCAGCCGGGCCGTTGACGAACAGCGGATTGGTCTCGACCAGGTAGCGCGCCGCCGGGTCCCTGGCCGGCACGAAGAAGCCGTTCGGATTGGCCGGCAGGGCCAGGTTCAGGCCCTGGAACGGTTGCGCCGCCGCGGCCGGGCCGACCGGTTTGATCTTCAATCCGGTCACCGGGTCGAGCGCTGCGCCGTCGCTGCCCGGGCGCAGCACGATCGCTTCGCGGCCGGGCTGCGTGCCGCCGATGGGATGGATGGTCGGGTCCGACGGCGAGCCGCGATTGATCAGCGTGCCGCCCTGGACATCGAGCGTGTCGGCGAAGATGCCGGCGTCAAAGGCCTGCAGCAGGGTGCGGGGAAGCGCGCGCCGGTAGACATGGTCCTGCACGTCGCCGCTGTTGCTGCTGGTCGTCGAGAAGCCCTCGCCGTTGGGCTTCAGGTAATCGGCGGCGCTTGCCGGATACGCATAGGTGATGCTGACCGAGGGCACCAGGCCGCTGGCGTCCACCGTGACGATTTCCTTCCATTGCCAGGAAAACCCGTAGCGGTCGAGGTGCAGGTCCTGGTTCACGAACGCCTGCGCGCCGCCGTCGCTGCTGTGGATTTTCACGGTCGGCGCCGACAGCAGCGCGGCGGTGTTGGCGCCCTTGAGGCCGTAGTCGATGTCCAGTACGGCGCCCGCGACGATCTGGCCCTTGCGCGTCGGGAACGGCGCGCTGAGCCGCTCGGTCACGCTCTGGTTCGCCTCGTACAGCGTGGTCACCCGGGTGGTGCCGGGCTTGCAGCTGAAAAAATCGATGCAGGGCTCGACGAGCCTGCTCAGGGCGACCACCTGTTCGCCGGGCGTGCTGGTCCTGATCTCGGGCGCCGGTCCCACGGGAAGATTGCTGAAGGACTCCGTGGTGCGGATGTCGATGTTCCGTTTCGCTTCCACGGTGCCGCTATTGGCGAACGTGCCGGCGTCGAGGCGGATGTCGCTGGCGTCCATGCTGGCATCGTCGCCATTGCCGACCGCCTGTTTCGGCGCCGTCAGGGACAGCGTCTTGCCTGCGTACAGCGCGCCATCGTTCCGGATGCCGTCGCTGCGCGCGGTCAGCGACAGGCTGCCGGCGGACGACATGCCTGCGGTGCCGGTGTTGACGATGCCGGCGGCCTGCACGGCAAGGGCATCGGCGCCATGCATGACGCCCTGGTTGAGCAGCTTGCCGGCCAGGACGATCCGCGCATTGCCGGCGACGATGGCCGCATCCTTGCCCAGGTTGTCGAGCGCGCCGGCGTCGATCAGCGCGGCTTGACGCGCGCCGATGCTGCCGCTGTTGGCCACGCTGCCGGCATACAGCGACAGGCTGTCGCCCAGCAGCATGCCGCCCGCGCCGTTCGTCAGCCTGCCGCTGCGGCGGGAAGGAGCGCCGATGGCCAGCGCCGCGCCGGACTGCACGCGGCCCTGGTTGCCGATGTCGGCGCCGCCCGCGATCGTCAGCGCGCCGGCTGCAAGCAGGCGGCTCGCGGCGCCATTGTTCTCCAGGCCGCCGGCCGCGGCCAGGTCCAGCGTGCCGCCGGCGGCGATCTCGCCGCTGTTCTGCAGCTTGCCGGCGCTGGCCACGAGCCGCGCCGCGCCGTCGGCCTGGATGACGCCGCGGTTGTCCAGCGCGCCGGCGTCGAGCGCGAGCAGGCCGGCGGCGCTGTCGGTCAGGAGGATGCCGCTGTTGAACAGCGTGCCGCCGACGCCGGCCGACAGGCTGCGCGCCGCCTGCATCCGGCCCTGATTGTCCAGCGACGCGGCGGCGGCCAGCAGGTCGCCGCCGGTGGAGAGCATGCGGCCATCCGGGCCCTGGTTGCGCAGCGCCGCGCCGGCGCCGATGTCCAGCGTGCCGGCCGACTGCATCAGGCCGCTGTTGTCGATGCCGGCCGCGGCCCGCGCCAGCAGCGAGCCGGCCGATTGCATGCCGCCGCCGTTGACCAGGCTCGCCGCCCGCAGCCGCAGCGCGGCCTGCGCGCCGGCCTGCAGCAGGCGGGCGCCGGCGCGGTTGGCCAGCTGGCCGCCGACCTGCAGGTCGACGCCGCTTGTGCCCTGGATCAAGCCGGCATTGTCCAGGTTGCGCGCGGCCAGCGACACGCTGCCGCCCAGCATGTCCGCGCCGCCGGCGTTCAGCACATCGCCCAGCCGCGCGCCTTCCTGCCCGACGCGCAGCGCGCCGCCGGCCTGGATCAGGCCGGCATTGGTCAGGCTGGCCGCAGCGGCCGCGCCGCCCGCGATGCTCAGGTCGCCGCCCGCCAGCATGCGGCTGGCGGCGCCGCGATTGTCGATCGCCGCCGCCTCGACCGACATCGCTTGCGCCTGCAGCAGGCCGCTGTTGTCGAGCCGGTCCGCGACCTTCACGGCGGCGGCGCCGGCGGATGCGATCGTGCCGCTGTTGCCCAGGCTGCCGGCGCCCAGCGCCAGCCGGCCGTCGCTCCCGCCGTCGGCCGCCGCGGTCGTCTCGATGACGCCGCTGTTGCCGAGCGCCGCGCCGACCGCCAGGCGCATGTCGCCGGCGGACTGCAGCACGCCGGCGTTGTCCAGGCTGCCAGCGTCGATACCGAGGCTGCCGCCCTTGCCCGTGACGAGCAGCGCGCCGCCCGGGCGATTGACGACGGCGCCGGAGGTGCGCACCGCCAGGCTGCTTGTGCCCTGGATCAGGCCGGCATTGTCCAGCGCCAGGCCATTGAAGACCGCGCTGCCCGCCAGCATGCGGCCGGTCGCGGCGTTGGCCAATGTGAGCGGCTTGCCGCCGGCGCCGATTGCCAGCGTCGTCCCGGCCTGCAGCAGGCCGCGGTTGGCGATGGCGAGCACGGCGGCCGGGTCGGCGGCGTCGATCGCCAGGGCCTGCGCCGACAGCAGCCGGCCGTCATTGTTCAGCGCGGTCCGTGCCGTCAGCGCCATGCCGGCCGCGGATTCGGCGTCGACGCCGGCGCCGGCCGTCAGCGCGCCGCCCTGCGCAGCCAGCGCCAGGTCCGCGCCGCTGACCAGCGTGGCCCGGGCCAGCGTCAGGTCGCCGCTGCTGGCGATGCGCATGCCGCGCGCGGCGGCGGCGCCGTCCTCGCCGCTGTAGAAGCCGCTGCCCAGCGCGCCGACCGACAGCGAGCCGGCCCGCAGCGCCAGCGTCGCGCCCGCTCCCCAGCGGCTGCCGTCGATCTCGGCATGGCCGGCGATCTGCGCGTCCAGCGTCGTGCCGGCGCTGCGGCTGGCGCCGCTGGCGGAACGGTCGGCCAGGCTCTTCGCCTGCAGCGACAGCGCGGCGCCGGCCCGCAGCGCGGCTTCCTCGAGCGTTGCGCCGCCTTCCGACGACAGGACCAGGTCGCGCCCGGCGCTGAGCGCGGCGGCGGCGCCGGACAGTTCGAGCGATGCCGCGCCGGCATCGCCGGCCTGGCGCACCTGCAGGTCGCGGGCGGCCGACATCCTGCCGTGCAATGCGACCCGGCCCGCGCCGTCGAGCCGGAAGTCGTCGATGCTGGCGGCGGCCTCGCCCAGCATGCGCACGCCGACGCCCGCCTCGGTGGCGATCAGGCGGATGCGCCCGGCGTACATGCCGCCCAGCGCGGTCGAGTCGATCGCCAGCGCCGGCGCCGGGCCGTCCGGCGTCGTCGCGCCGCCGATGTCCCGGCCCGCATAGCGCCACTGGTTATTGCCGGTGACGATGCCGAGGCTGCCGCCGGCGGCGGTATTGACCTGCCCGTCAATGCGCACGGCGCGGGTGACGATGTCGAGGATCTGCTGCGCGCTGGCGTTCAGGCCGCTGCCGTTGATCAGCACGTCGCCGCGCGAGACATTGAAACCGGCGATGCCGCCGTCGGCGCCGAACACCGGCACGCCGCTGGTGAGCGTCACGCGGTCGCTGTTGATGAAGCCGCAGCCGCCGCAGGTGATGCCGTAGGGATTGGCCACGATCACGTCGGCCTTCCCGCCCAGCACCTCGGTGAAGCCGGCCAGCGTGCTGCGCCTGGCCGACACCACCTCGTTGAGTATCACGCGCGCCTCGGAACCCAGGTTCGGGTTGCCTTCCAGCGCGCCGGCGAGCTGGGACTGGCGCAATCCGGGCAAAAGGCTGTTGTTCAGCACCAGGCCGCGCTGGTCGACGTCATAGCGCGTGTACTGGTTGCGGGACAGCCCGGCGCCGTTCGGGTTGTTGATGTTCACCACCGGCACGCCGTTCGGCGCGGTCGCCGCGCTGGCCGGCCCCTGCACGGGCAGCACGGTGGCCGGCGGACTCTGGGCGCCGGCCGGCCCTGCCAGGGCCAGCGCCGCGCACAGGCCCGCGGCGGCATGGGCGCCGGTGATGGCGGCGGCGGTGGAACAGGCGGCGCGGCCGCGGCCGCGCGCGGTTTCGGGCGCCACGATGCAGGCGCCGCGCGCTGCGCTCCAGATCAGTCGGAATGCGCGGTTCATGCTGGCATGTCGTTTCATGGCGGAGGTCTTGTCGGGTCAGATGGAAAGGGTCATGCGCAGCCACGTCCGGCCGCCTTCGGCCGGCAGGAAGTCGGGCCGGGAAATTGGCCGGGCATAGAAAATATCGAAGGACAGCCTGTTCCAGGCCCCGGACACGCCGGCGGCGATGCCCGCCAGCCGCCCGGACGGCATGCCGGCGGCCCGGTTGCTGACCGCGCCGAAATCGAGGCCGGCATAGATGCGCAGCGGCAGCGGCTGCCCGGCCAGCGACAGCGCGGGCCGCAGCGCAAGCTCGTTGCGGCTGAACCAGCCGTGGTCGCCGGACAAGCTGGCCGCATGGAAGCCGCGCACGCTGTAGATGCCGCCGATCAGGATCTGCTCGGACCCGTAGAGCGTGTCCTGCGCCCGCTGCCCTTCGATGCGGGCGGAAAATTCGGCATCGATGCCGGCTGCCCGGAACGGGAAAAAATAGCCGGCCTGGTAGCGCAGCTTGCCGAACTGCGCACGCGGCGCATCGGCCGGCAAGCCGCCGTCGTCACGCAGCGCGCCGAACGCGGACAGGCCGCGTTCGTAGTCCAGCCCCAGCGTCAGCGCCCCGCCCGCCAGGTGCGTGCTGGCGTTGGCCTCGAGGTCGAGTATCGACAGGCTGCGGCTGCTCACGCCGAGCAGTTCGCCTTCGAGGTAATTGCGGGTGGCCTTGCGCAGCAGGCCGACGCCCAGCGTGGCCCGGCCGGACTGGCCGCGCAGCACCGCGCGGCTCAGCTTGAGGCTGACGCTGTCGCTGTCGCCCCGGAAGCGCAGCGGCGTGCCGCTGGGAAGGACGATGCCGGTGGTATAGCCGGACTGGCTGGCAGCCGCGGAAAAAGTCCAGTAGGACAGCGGCAGAATGAAGGTGTAGCTGTCGCTGGACGACGCCCGGCGCGCGTCGTCGTAAGGCTGCGCGCGCCGGTGCGCATAGATCATCAGCTCGTTCAGGCCCAGCAGCCGGTCCGCGGTCAGGCCGACCGCGAGCTGGTTGCGGCCGGTGGCGTCCGAGCCATGGTCGTCCGCGCTCAGGAACGCATGCAGCGGAAAGGCCGGCGCATTGCGGATGACCACCCGGCTCGCGCCCGGCGTGTCGCCGGGCTGGATGTCGAGCCCGGCATTGTTGGACGAGAGCCGGTTCACCTGCTCGATGCCCTGCTCGAAGTCCCGCAGGTTGAACAGCGCGCCCTCGGCGGGGAACACCAGCGCCGGGTTGATGCTGCGCCTGCCGCCGTCGTCCAGTTCGACCGGGCCGACCCGGCCTTCGATCACCAGGATCTCCAGGCGTCCGCCCGACAGGTCCTGCGCCGGCAGGTAGGCGCGGGTCGTGATGTAGCCGCGCTCGATGTAGTCGCCTGTGATCGCGGCCAGAATCTGCTCGATCTGCGCCACGCCCAGGCAGGCGCCGGCATGGCGGCCGACGATTGCGGCGCGCCTGGCCGGGGCCAGGTGCGGCGCGCCGCTGATGACGATGTCGTCGATCCGGTGGCAGGACGGGCCGGCTGCCGATGCATCCACGGCCGGGGGCGGGATCGCGATGCCGGGCGCCGCCGCCGGCCGCTGCGGCAGCGCCTGCTCGATATCGCGGCGCATGCGCTCCTCGTTCTGCCGCTGCAGCACGTCGGCCTGGCGCGCAGCCTCGGCGGCAGGCGTTTGCGCACGGGCGAGGCCGGCATGCAGCGCGGACGTCAGCAGCAGAAACAGGATGGCTTTGATCATGGCAGGGTTCCCGGGATGGCAGGCCGTCGCTGTTGTAGCGCCACAATGTGCGATCAACGACCTTCTTGTGGGTAACCCCGGGGAGTGCAGCGTTCAGATGGCGGCCGGAACGGGACGGCTGCCGGGCGCGTTCAGGCCATGGCGGGAACGGCTAAAGATGGCGGATACGCCTGCCGGGACGGCTTCCGCCGCCGGCGCCGCGCTGCTCCCGGCGCGCAGGCCAGCTGCATCGCGGGAGCCGGGCTTTCCTGCAGGATGCGGGCGGGAACGGTCAGCTGCCGCGGTTGAAGCGCATCAGGTCCAGCAGGTCCGGCCCCGGCCCGTTCCCTTCCAGGCCCAGCGTCTGGACGTAGACGCGCACCGACGGGTCCTGGATGAAGCCGGCCGCCGACGTGTGCGTCAGCAGCATGTCGGGCGACTGCGGCCGCGCCACCGCGTAGCCCTGGACATAATCGACGCCCAGTTCCACCAGGGTCTGCACGGTGGCCTGGTCTTCGGCCCATTCGGCGATGGTGCGCATGCCCAGGCTGGCAGCGAGGGCGACGATGGCTTCGACGATGGTGATGTTGGCCGGGTTGGCGTTCATGTCGACGATGAAGCTGCCGTCGATCTTCATCACGTCGGCCGGCAGTTCCTTCAGGTAGGAGAACGAGGTATAGCCGGCGCCGAAGTCGTCGAGCGCGATCTTCACGCCGCAGCTGCGCACCTGGTCGATGAAACGGCGGGTATTGTCGAGGTCGTGCAGCGCCACGCTCTCGGTGATCTCCATGCACAGCCTGCCGGCCTCTGCCGGGCTGGCGGCCAGCATCGCCAGCGCGTCCTGCACGAAGCGCTCGTCGTTGAGCGATGCGCCGGACAGGTTCATGCAGACGAACTGGGTGGCGCGCAGGCGCCCGCGGCTGGCCGCGAGCCAGGCCAGCGTCGTCGACAGCACCCAGCGGTCTATCATGCCGATGCGCCCGCTGCTTTCCGCCGCCGGGATCACTTCCCCGGCCTGGAGGACGGCACCGTCGCGCCCGCGCATGCGCAGCAGCACTTCGAAATTGAGCGAGCCGTACGGCGCGGACAGCGACATGATGGGCTGCATTTCCAGGTACAGGAAGTCGGTGGCGTCGGCGGCGGAGAGCTGTTCGACCAGCACCATCTCGGCCTGCCGTTCGCGGAACACCGAGGAATCGCGCTCGTACACCACGAGGCCGTTGCTGGCGTTCTTCTTGGCGGCGCGGCAGGCCCGGTCGGCATTGGCCATCACGTCGCGGATGCTGGCGCCGGGATCGATCTCGATCAGCCCGATCGAGCCGCGCACCTGGAACGCCTTGTCGCCGATCCGGTAAGGTTCGGTGCCGATGCGGTCGATGATGCCGCGGCAGGCCCAGGCCGCCGGCGCGATGGCCGTGTCGGGCATCACGATCACGAACTCGTCGCCGCCGACCCGGCCGATCTGCTGCGCGCCCTGCAGCATGCCGGTGATGCGCACGCAGACCTCGCGCAGGATCTCGTCGCCGGCCGCGTGGCCATACAGGTCATTGATCAGCTTGAAGCGGTCGAGGTCGAGATAGGCCAGCGTCAGCGGCCTGGCCTCGGTCACCTCGGCGATGGCGGCGGTCAGCATCAGCTCGATGCCGCGCCGGTTGCTGACCTTGGTCAGCGAGTCGTTCAGCGCGAGGAACCGCAGTTCCTCGGTGGCGCGCCACTGCGTCGTCACGTCCTGGAGCGAGCCCTCGATCTTGCCGCGCGCGAGCGCGGCCCTGGCCATGAAGCGGCGCGCGGCGGGGCCGGGGCCGCCCGCGCCGTCCAGCGCCAGCTCGCCCTGCGCCTGCTGGTGCACCAGCCGGTGCAGCCGGCTCCATCCTTCCTCGCCGAAATAGCCGGACCAGAGGTTGTTCCCCGGCGCCAGCACGTCGGCTTCCAGCATCGCCGTCAGCGCCGGGTTGGCCGACAGGAAGCGCCCCTGCAGGTCGAGCGTGAACAGGCCGATCGGCATCGCTTCATAGGTATGCTCGAGTTCGGCCTGCGCGGCCAGGCGCTGCTGCTGTTCGGCGCGGATCTGCTCGGCGATCGCCAGCGCGGCCAGCAGGCTCGACGACAGCGCCGCGGTGACGCTGTTGACGGTGCCGATCAGCGCCTCGAAGCCCAGCGCGGCCGCCAGCACTTCATACAGGCTGGCCATGAGCGTGACCGCGATCGAGCCGCTGTACCAGAAGGCGCTGCGGGACGGCGTGAGCTTGACGATGCGCGCCATGAAAAACACCAGCACCGCGATGCAGACGCCGGTCGCGACCCAGATGAACGGCAGGAAAACCCGGAAAGGCAGGGCCACCGACAGCACCAGCAGCGGCAGGCAGGTCCATTGCGCCAGCTTCAGCAGCCAGCCGTGGCCGACCTTGGGGAGGTCGTCGCGGAACAGCGTGGAGAACAGCATGATGGTCAGGGTGAAATACAGCGCGGTGGTCAGCAGCCGCGTCTGCAGCAGCCATTCCTGCGGCACGTTGCGCCCGAGCCACTGGGTATCCCAGCCGGCCGACAGCGCGGCCATGCGCAGGTTGACGACCAGCCATGCGGCGAACAGCACGTAGGTGCCCGAGCGCAGGATGATGGCGGTGACCAGCACGAAGGCGGCCAGCACCAGCAGCCCGCCGTCGAGCAGGCCGGCGTTGCGATGGAATTCGTAGGCGGACAGCTGCAGCTGGTCGGCCGGCCATTGCAGCACCGACAGCCGCGCCGGGCCGACGAAACGCATCCGGCACAGCACCTCGGAGGACGCCGTGTCTTCGAGCGACAGGGCAAAGCCGGCCTTGATGCGCGAAATGCCGCCGTTTCCGCCGCTGCGTTCGCCGCTGCCCAGCGGCGCCAGGCTCAGCGCGTCCCAGCAGCTGATGTCGACCGCATGGCGGGACGGGAATTCGACCATGGCCGGCTGCTGCGTGCTCGCCGACGGGGCAACGTTGAAGACGATCCAGAAAGGGGTTTCGGCAAGGCGGGTTTCGAGGCGGCTCACCGGCGCCTGCAGCCGCAGCTGCGCCAGCGCCTGCGCCGGCGTGGACGTGCCGCCGGCGTCGGACAGCGCGCGCAGCGGCAGCGTCTGCGGCCGACCGCTATGGAAACTGCTGTCCCAGGACAGAAGCGCGGCCAGCGTGGCGCCGAGGATCAGCGCCGGCACCAGGTAGACCGACAGCAGGTATAGCAGGAGCCCGAGCCTGTTGCGGCCCGAACCGGTGTTGTTTTCGACCTGCAGAAGTGGGACGGGCATGTTGCGCCGTTTCTGCGGCAGGGAGCGTGTGCGGCGCACAACCTCCTGTCGCCTTGCTCAAGGTAGCACGTTAGCCGAAATTTCCGGCCTTCATGTCCCTGTCAAGCAGCGATCTTGTCCTGGCGCACGTTTTTATGCCGCTGGCGGGCGGGAACGACGGGAATGGCGGGAGGACGGGCCGGGCCGAGGTCGATGTCGGCATGCCTGGTGCGGAAAACCAGGTCGTACAGCGGATGCGCAGCCTCGCGCCAGCGCCGTTCCGCGCTGGCGACCTCGAACGACATCACCCGGTGCGGAATATTGCCGGCATGCTGCAGCGGCACCGCGCCCATGCCGGGATACACGTCGGAAAACATCAGGCGGTCGTACTGGCGGTCGATCGGCGACCGTCCGGCGATCACCAGCCATTCGATGTCATTGAGCACGCAGTACTCGTAATAGGCCTTGAACAGCAGCGTCTTCACCATGCGGCCCACCTGCTGGCCGGTCACGCCCAGCCGGGTGGCTTCGGCCAGCGAACAGGCGCGCAGCGCCGGCGGCAGCGCCAGCGACTGTTCCAGCGCCAGCGGCTGGTGGGCATTGGTCTGGATCCGCATCGTGCCCAGCGGCGCGCCATCGAGCTTGGCCTCCGCCAGCAGCACCGCGACGCCTGGCCGCATGTCCAGTTCCTCAGGCAGCTTGAGAGTCTGCGCAAATTCAGGCAGGTGCCGGCCGTAGGCGGCCTGGCGTATCTGCACCGCCTTCATCAATTCGGCTTCATCACGCACCACGCGCACGGTGAATGGCAGGGCTTGCTCCCGGAGTCCGGCATGCTGCAGGCCAGAACGGCTGGAGTGGACAACGGTGTCGAGATAATGCTGGCTCACGATGACTCCTGAAACAGACGAGCCACCATATTATTTCTTCTGTGAAATGATGCAATACAGAAATATTAACTTTAAGCATTAAATTTCGTGCACCGTCTGCGCGTCCCGGACGCGCGGCCCAAAACGCCGCCGGGGCCATGACGGCTCCGGCGTTTCACTGCATGCGGCTCCCGGAAGCCGTCAGGCGCGGGGCGCCATGTGCGCTTCGGTGCGATCCAGCACCGCTTCCGGCGCCTCGGCGTCCTCGTCGGTTTCATTGTTGAGCTGGCGCTGGAGACGGGCGGTGTCGAGGTCGCCGGTCAGCCTGCCGACGACCACCGTCGCCACGCCATTGCCGATCAGGTTGGTCAGCGCCCGCGCTTCCGACATGAAGCGGTCGATGCCCAGGATCAGCGCCAGGCCGGCCACCGGCACGCCGCCCACCGCCGACAGCGTCGCCGCCAGCACGATGAAGCCGCTGCCGGTCACGCCGGCCGCGCCCTTCGACGTCAGCAGCAGCACCGCCAGCAGCGTGATCTGCTGGCCCAGCGTCATCGGCGTGTTGGTGGCCTGCGCGATGAACACCGCCGCCATCGTCAGGTAGATCGAGGTGCCGTCGAGATTGAACGAGTAGCCGGTCGGGATGACCAGGCCGACCACCGATTTCTTCACGCCCAGGTTTTCCATCTTGGCCATCATGCGCGGCAGCACCGACTCGGACGACGAGGTGCCCAGCACGATCAGCAGCTCTTCCTTGATGTACTTGATGAACTTCCATATCGAGAAGCCGTTGAGGCGGGCGATGATGCCCAGCACCACGAAGATGAAGATCAGGCAGGTCGCGTAGAAGGTGCCCATCAGCTTGCCCAGCGACAGCAGCGAGCCGACGCCATACTTGCCGATGGTGAAGGCCATCGCGCCGAATGCGCCGATCGGCGCCAGCTTCATGATGTAGCCGACGATGACGAACAGCACGTGCGACGTCTTTTCAATGAAGTCGAACACCAGCGTGCCGCGGCCGCCGAAGCGGTGCAGCGCAAAGCCGAACAGCACGGCGATCATCAGCACCTGCAGGATTTCACCCTTGGCGAAGGCGTCGACCACGGTATTGGGAATGATATTGAGGATGAAGTCGGTCGTCGTCTGCATCTTGCCCGGGCCGGTATAGGCGGCGATGCCCTTGGTGTCGAGCGAGGCCGGGTCGATGTTCATGCCCACGCCCGGCTTGACCAGGTTGACGATGACCAGGCCGACCACCAGCGCGATCGAACTGACAATTTCGAAGTACAGCAGCGCGATGCCGCCGGTCTTGCCGACCTTCTTCATGTCTTCCATGCCGGCGATGCCCACCACCACGGTGCAGAAGATGATGGGCGCAATGATCATCTTGATCAGCTTGATGAAGCCGTCGCCCAGCGGCTTCATCGCGGCGCCGCTTTCGGGATAGAAATGACCGAGCAGCACGCCGATCAGAATGGCGGCCAGCACCTGGACATAGAGGGAACGGTAAAACGGTTTGCGGGTCATGAGGTTTGCATCCGAGGAAGGAGGATTCGTTCAGCGCTTGGGCCGTCGGAAAAACTTGCGTTTAAGTAAGGGCGCAATTGTGACCATTTAGCGCATGCCGAACAAGTGTGGATAACCACAACATTGGCAAAACTTTACGCCAACCGGGATTTGTCCGGGCCACCGCCTGCGAACCGGATTGCGTTGCGCCAAACCGGAAAGCCGGGGCCGGCGCAGCCTCAGGAAGCCAGCAGGCTGCGGCCGAGATTGAACAGCATGGTGAGATTGAGCGCGATGATCAGGCAGGCGATCAGGGACGCGGCGAGCGTCATCCAGCGCGGGTTGACGAACGCGCCCATCTGGCTGCGCTGGCTGGTATAGCGTATCAGCGGCACGATGGCGAACGGCAGCTGCAGGCTGAGGATCACCTGGCTCAGCACCAGCAGGCGGGCCACGCCGGACTCGCCGTAGAGGCCGGCCACCAGCAGCGCCGGCACGATGGCCGCGGTGCGGGTCACCATGCGCCGCAGCCACGGCTTCATCTTCCACTGCAGGAAACCTTCCAACACGATCTGCCCGGCCATCGTGGCCGTGATGGTCGAACTCTGGCCCGAGGCCAGCAGCGCCAGCGCGAACAGGGTGCTGGCGATGGCGCTTCCCAGCATCGGCGACAGCAGCCGGTGCGCGTCCTGGATCTCGGCCACCTGCCGCTCGCCGCCCTCGTGGAATACCGCGCTGGAGACGATCAGGATGGCCGCGTTGACGAGAAAGGCGAGGAACAGCGCGATGATGATGTCGGCGGTGGCGAACTTGATGGCTTCGCGCTTGCCGGCGTCGCCGGGCGCGGCCTTGCGATGCTGGACGATCGAGGAATGCAGGTAGAGGTTATGCGGCATCACGGTCGCGCCGATGATGCCGATGGCCAGGTACAGCATCTCCGGGTTGGCCAGCGCCTGCGGCGCCGGCACCATGCCGCCGGCAACCTCGAGCCAGTCGGGGCTGGCCATGAACAGGGTGATGGCGAAGCAGCAGAAGATCAGCGTCAGCAGCGCAATGATCATCGCTTCCAGGTAGCGCATGCCGCGTCCCTGCAGCCAGAACACCAGCAGCACGTCGAGCGCGGTCAGGGCCACGCCCCACGGCAGCGGTATATGGAACAGCAGGTTCAGCGCGATGGCGCTGCCGATCACTTCGGCCAGGTCGCAGGCGCAGATGGCGATCTCGCAGGCGATCCACTGGAGCAGCGCGGACGGCCGCGACGAGTTGGCGCGGCAGGCCTGCGCCAGGTGCATGCCGGTCGCCACGCCCAGCCGTATCGCCAGCACCTGCAGCAGGATGGCCATCAGGTTCGACAGCATGATGACCCACAGCAGCGAGTATCCGAAGCCGGAGCCGGCCGCCAGGTCGGTGGCCCAGTTGCCGGGGTCCATGTAACCGACCGCGATCAGGTAGCCCGGGCCCATGAAGCCGAGCAGCCGGCGCAGCCAGCGTCCGGGCGCAAGCCGGCCCGGGTCTGCCTGCATCGGAGGCAGACCCGGGCCTACGGTGGCGCTGTCGACCGGCGGCGGCGGCGTCATGCAGCAGCGGCCGGCGTCAGGCGATACGGCATCAGGAGCCCGGCTTCGGTGTCGCTGCGCCGTCGGCCACGGTGCCGCTGCCGCCCTGCTTGCCGGGGTTCAGTTCGGCGCCGGTGACAGGATCGCTACTCGGGTCGGACATCGTGCGCATCGCCATTTTTTCGACCATTGCCGCTTCCGGCGTGCTCAACTGCACGCTGCCCAGGCCGCTTCCGCCGTCCACCGCCATTTGCTGTTCGCGGTCGGAGACGAACTGCCATTGTTCGCCCTGGTTCCAGGAACCGCGTTTCTCGGGCTCGCCATGCGACATGTTGAAATACACATTGGTGAAGCGGCTGTCGCCCGGCAGTTTGCCCGGTGGGAAGTTCGGTTCGATCGCGTACAGCGCCTTTTCAAAGGACTTCTGGTGCGCGATCTCGCGTGTCATCAGGAATCCCAGCGCTTCCTTGACGCCCGGGTCGTCGGTCAGGTTGATCAATCGTTCATAGACGATCTTGGCGCGCGCTTCGGCAGCGATATTCGAACGCAGGTCGGCCGTCGGTTCGCCTATCGTGTCGATATAGGCAGCCGTCCATGGCACGCCGGCCGAATTGACGAGCGGCGGACCGCCGCCATACAGCACCTGGGTCAGGTGGCTGTCATTGCCGGCGCCGGTAATCGAGCGATAGATATCGGCTTCCGACTCCACGCCTTCGGCCAGCCGGCCCTTGGCGCCCTTGTTCAGCATGGCGACGATGGTGCCGATGACTTCCAGGTGGCTCAGCTCTTCCGTTGCTATGTCGAACAGCATGTCCTTGCGCCCTGGATCGTCCTCGCTGACGGCCTGGGTGAAATAACGCATCGCAGCAGCGAGTTCGCCTTGCGGCCCGCCGAACTGTTCCAGCATCAGGTTCGCCAGGCCAGGATTGGTCTCACTAACCCGGACGGTATATTGCAAACGCTTGTTATGAGCAAACATTTCGATCTCCAGTCATGGTTCGGGGTGGAACTGAAAGGGCAAGAACTTCCCCTCAGACGCCAAGTCAGCATAGGTAGCCCCGGCCATCCCTTGTATAGGACGCTTTCCCTTACGGCTGTAGGAGGATACTGATCGGCTCATGACGCCGGCGCACGATCCCGCGCAAAATTAATTTCTGTAATGACAACGTTTCAACTTCGAAATAGTTGTTTTTTGTGTAAAAGTACTGACTGGCAACAAACTTTGGCGATATGGTGCTTCTACAATGGGCATGACTTGACCGCCTGCAGGAAATTTACCGGACCGGTATGCGATCCACCTGCATGAATTGCTGGAAAATACGCAAACAGCCGGTTTCCAGACCGCGCGAACTACGAACAAGAGGATAACCATGGAGAATCTGGATACCGGAACCCTGGACAACTGGTATGCCAACCGCGCAATGCCGATGCCGACGCAATTGCAGCGGCTTGCCGTCATTGCGCCCGACGATGCGCCGGGGCTGGCGCTGCTGCGGCAGCGGCTGGCGCAGCGCGGGCCGCGGTCGCTCAACTGCGACCATTTCGCCGCGGGATTCAATGGCGCGGCCAGCGTCAGCCTGATCAGCGCATTCGAGCAGATCCGCCAGCGCCACGCGACCGATCCCTATGACATCGTGCTGCTGCTCGAAGGCCGGCCGGAAGCGCTGGGCATTGCGGAGTCGAACGGCCTGATTCCCGGGCAGGTCAGCCGCATGCCGGTCCCGGTCTGGACTGCCATCGGCGAGGACGATGCGAATACCGAACTCGGCGACGTCGCCAACCGGGTGTTTTCCAGTCCCGCCGCGCTGATCGGCGCGCTGCCGCTGCAGGGCGGGCAGGCGCAGGCGGAGGCGCCCATCCCCGCGCCGCAGCCGGAACGGCAGCCGGTCGCCGCACCGGTGTTCACCCTGGTCAGCGCATCGGACGACGCCGCGCCCGCGCCGCTGCCTGCACTGCCCACCTTGCCCAGCCGCCATGCCGCGGCGACCCCCGCCCATGCCAGCGCACATCCGCTGGTGCTGTGCGCGGCCGGCGCCGTGATCGTCGCCAGCCTGACCGCGGTGGCCGCCATGCTGGGCTGGCTGCCGTCCAGGACCCATGCCGATGCCGGCGTCCCCGGGCGTCCCGCAACGACGATGACCAGCCTGCCGTCGGCCGCGCCGGCCACGCCGACGACCGGCAGGGTCGTCAATGCGGTCGATGCGGGCCCAGCCGCGCTGCCTGCCGGCAGTACGCCCGAGCCGGCAATCGAGCCGGCGCCTTCTCCGTCGACACCGCAGAGCAGCGGCATCGGCGAGGACGCGGCGCTGGCGGGTGCGGGCGCGGCTGTCGGCGCGGCCGGCCTGGCAGGCGTGGCCGCTCAGGCCGGCGCGGCAACACAGGCGCAGGCGGCAGCGCCGGCGAAGCGGGTGCGCCGCACGCCGCGTCGGCAGTCCGAGACGCTGACCGCGCAAGCGCCGCGCCAGGTGGGCAGCAGCGAGGTGCCCATCGTCGAATTCGTCGGCACAAAGTCCCGGGAACAGGTGATTGCCGAAATGATGGAAGCCCGCCGCGCGGCGAACCGGCAGGCAGCGAATGGCAACTATTTCCCGTGGCCGAGCGGGGCTGCCACCCGGCGTTGATTGTCATCAATGGTGATAAAAAGAAACCCAGAACTTTTTCTACGGAAATAAGTCCTATTGATCCGCTTGCATTTATATGCGGGCTAACGCACCGTCCCGGCGTGCACAAAGGAGACAAAATTCTGGCTTTCCCGTCATCACGATTATTTACTTTCGTAAAGAAGACAGCATGATCCCTTCAGAAGAAATCCATCAGGCGAAAATTCTTGTCGTGGACGACTGCGAGGATAATTTATTCATGCAGATCGAAATCCTCAAGATGGCGGGCTACAGCCAGATTTCCTCGTGCTCGGACTCCAATGAAGTGCTGGATCTGCACATCAAGAATGCCTACGACCTGATCCTGCTCGACATGCACATGCCGGGCATCAACGGCCTGGAAGTCATGGCGCGGCTGCGCGAGGTCGAGAAGGATTCTTACCTGCCAGTACTGGCGATTACCGGTGACCGCGGCTTCAAGATTGCCGCGCTGGAAGCAGGCGCCCGGGATTTCCTGACCAAGCCGTACGACATGACCGAGTTCCAGATGCGGGTGCGCAACATGCTCGAGGTGCGCCTGCTGTACAAGACCGTGGCCGAGCAGGGGCGCATGCAAAAGGAAATGGCCCTGCACGATGCGCTGACCGGCTTGCCGAACCGCCGGCTGCTGGTCGATCGTATCGAAAAGGCCATGCAGCATGCCAGCCGCGGCCACAACATGATGGCGGTGATGTACCTGGACCTCGACGGATTCAAGGCGGTCAACGACACGCACGGCCACCATGCCGGCGACGAGCTGCTGAAGATGGTGTCAGACCGGCTGCTGCGCGCGATCCGCAAGGAAGACACGGTTGCCCGCATCGGCGGCGATGAATTCATCGCCGTGCTGTCCGACATCGCGCATGTCGACGACGTGATCCGGCCGGCGTCCAAGGTGCTGCGCTTCCTGTCCTCGCCATTCGACATCGACGAGCTGGCGGTCAAGGTCAGCGCCAGCATCGGCATCGCGTTCTACCCCGGCGATGGCCAGGATGTCGAAGCGCTGATTTCCCACGCGGACAAGGCTTTGTACGACGCCAAGCGCGCCGGCAAGAACCGTTACCACTTCAGCGACCTGCCGATGCTGCTCGGCGCCGTCATGTAACAAATTCCGGCTGCCCCCCCGCCAGCCTGTTGTCAGTCGCCTACAAATCCCACCCAATTCTGCTTGTCCATTCAAAAACTTTCCCAAGAGAAAGATTGTGTCTTAAAATTCTGTGCCCGGTTACGCCCGTCCTCTCAGATGGCGTCCGATTCCATGGAGCATGACACGATGTATCGCCCCGCAGCCGCCCTCCTGCTCCTGTTGCCATGCTGGTATTCCCATGCCGGCTGCGAGGTGGCGACGGACGGCGGCGACACCGTTACGCTGGTGGTCAAGAGCGGCGGATGCTTTCGCTCGCCGGAGCAGAAGCAGGCGTTCGCCGCGCAGCTGAAGGAGGCGGTGGGGGCAATGAACAGGGAGAGCGGCGGGGGCTTGCACAGAAAATCGACTGCCGAACAGCTGAACGGTTTCGGCGACCTGAAACGCCAGGCCAGGAATCTCTCGCCGGCGCCGCCGGTGTATTACGGCCAGCGCTGATGCGTCTGCGGCAATGGGCATGCATTATTGCGCAGGATGCGGCGAACGGCGGTGCATGGACGCCATGCCGGTATGCCGCCCTTTTCGGCGATCGGCAACACAAGCAATGCGTTCCGGCCGTTGCGCCCGGCAGGCTGTGACGCGGACTTGCCGGCTGCTTAAATCCCCATGCTGACGAACAGCAGCAGCACGTCTCCGTTGCCCTTGTGCTGCGACAGCCGAGGCACGTACGAGGCGCGCAGCTTGATGTCCCGGCTGCCGATCGACGCCAGCGGCAACGCGACCGGAAACGGAAATCCGCCAAAGTAGTCCCGCCGGCTCATCAGGATCGCGGTGTAGCCGAGGCCCAGCTCCAGGCCGCTTCCGCCCATCGGGTAGATCCACTCGTGCGCATAGCCCACCATCAGCTGCGGCTTGAAATGCGAGTCGGAGATGCCCAGCGCATAGACGATATCGTCGTTGCCACGCGCATTGCGCAGCCGCCAGCCGCCGCCCAGGCCCCATGCCTTTTCGTTCAGCTCGTCCAGCCGTTCCTTCGTATAGGTGCTGCGGCCGTGCCGCGCATAGCCGGACAGGTAGAGTTCGGGTGTGCCCTGGTCCCGGATCAGCCTGAAGCCGTCGACCGCTTCATTGCCCCAGTCCTGGACGGTGGACCAGGCGCCGGCATGCGCAGAGGCGGGAATCAGGGCCAGCGGCACTGTGAGCGCCAGTGACTGAAGAGCGGGATGGAAAAGGCGTTTTAATTGCATGGTGGTGGATAAATGAGTTTTTAGGAAATCCTGTGCGTTGTGCAAACAGACCCGATGCCGGCGAAAGATAGTGAACGTGCAATTGTGTGCAGTCAAATCGGCCGGTGAACTTCGGCCCTTCGCGCGGCTCTATTTCGTAACAGAAAACATCAGCGCGTTGTCGCGCAGGAGTGTAGCGCATGAGTACGATCGACGTTGGCAGGGGGGATGAAAACCAGCCCGTTCAGCTTTTTTTCCAGGACATCGGCAAGGGACAGCCCGTTGTGCTGATCCATGGCTGGCCGCTGGATCACGCGATGTGGGAGCACCAGCTGCTGGCCCTGCCGGCACACGGGCTGCGCGTCATCGCCTATGACAGGCGCGGCTTCGGCGCTTCGTCCAAGCCGTGGGAAGGCTATGACTACGACACCTTTGCCGACGACCTCAAGGCGCTGCTCGACGCGCTGGACCTGGAAGACGTGGTGCTGGTCGGCTTCTCGATGGGCGGCGGCGAGGTGGCGCGCTACATGTCCCGGCATGGCGGCGCGCGGGTCAAGAAGGTCGCCTTCATCAGCGCTGTCACGCCCTTCCTCCAGAAAACCGCCGACAACCCGGACGGCGTCGACGAAGGCGTGTTCGCCGGGATGATAGACGGCCTGAAAAAGGACCGCCCGGACTTCCTGACCACCTTCGGCAAGCAGTTCTTCAATGTCGGCCTGCTGCGCCACCCGGTCAGCGACGCGACGCTCGAATGGACCCGCAGCCTCGCGTTCACCGCGTCGCCCAAGGCTACGGTGGACTGCGTGCGCGCATTCGCCGGCACCGATTTCCGGGAAGACCTGAAGTCGATCACGGTGCCGGCGCTGATCGTGCATGGCGACGCCGACAACACCGTGCCGATCAAGGTCAGCGGCGCGCGCACCGCCAAGATGATGCCGGGCGCGCAGTACAAGGTCTACGAAGGCGCGCCGCACGGCCTGTTTGTGACCCATCACGAAGAGCTCAGCCGCGACCTGGTGGCCTTCATCAAGGGCGCCTGATCCGGCGCTGGCCCGGATGGGCCACGGGGCGCCGTTGCGCCCCGCCATGCCTATACCGACAACCATATCAAGCGGAGTAAGCACATGCTCGAAAAACTGCCCGACGCGGTTGGCCACGCGCTGCGCAACCAGCGCGCCGGCCTCGACCAGGTCGTCTTCAACCAGGTCGGCCTGGGCCACGGGACCGCGTCCCTGAAGCTCGGCAGCCTGTCCTTCGCCGACCATGCGCCGATGCCGGCGCTGTACACGGCCGACGGCGACGGCATCTCGCCGCCGCTCGACTGGAGCGGCGTGCCGCCGCAGGCCGCGGCGCTGCTGCTGATCGTCGAGGATGCGGATGCCCCGACGCCGCATCCGCTGGTGCATGCAATCGTGGTCGACCTGTTGCCGCAGGATGGCGCGCTGCCGGAAGGCGCGCTGAAGGGCGGCGGCAACGACGGCGCGGGTTACCACGCCGGCCGCAATTCCTACCTGCAGGCAGCCTGGCTTCCGCCCGACCCGCCGCCGGGCCATGGGGTCCATCGCTATGTGTTCCAGCTTTTCGCGCTGGACGCCGACCCCGGCTTCAGCGAAACGCCGGGCCGCGAGGAAGTGCTTGAAGCAGTGCGCAGCCATGCGTTCGCCAGCGGCTGCCTGGTCGGCACCTACACCCGGCCGGACGGCTCCATCAGCGTCGACGACGCGGTGCCGGTCGCCAATCCGTAGGATGTAATAAGCGCAGCGCACCACACCATTCGCCAATCAACTGCCGTCGCCCGTTCGCAACCAATGGCGTAATGCGCTGGCGCTTATTACACCCTGCGGTTTTTCATGGCGTTTTAAGGCCCGGGACGGGTTTTCACTCGCCGGCGGCGATCTGCCGGAGCGCCTGCGCGAACACGTGCGCCGGCTGGCCGCCGGAAATCAGGTGGCGGTCGTTGATGATCACCGCGGGCACCGAGTGGATGCCGGCGTCGAGGTACATCCGCTCGCGTTCGCGCACCTGGTCGGCATACTCGTCCGAACCCAGGATCGCGGCGGCGCGGCTGCGGTCCAGCCCGACCGATTCCGCCACGTCCATCAGCACCCCATGGTCGCTGGGGTTCTCGCCCCGCGTGAAATAGGCCTCGAACAGCGCATGCTTGAGTTCGCGCTGGCTGCCCTCCTCCTCGGCCCAGTGCAGCAGGCGGTGGGCGTCGAAGGTGTTGTAGATGCGGCTGCGCTTGCCCGCGCCGAACGTGAAGCCGACTTCCTCGCCGCGCTGCCGTATGTGCTCGCGGTTCGAGGCCATCTGCTCGGGCGTGGCGCCGTATTTCTGCGAGATGTGCTCGTCGATGTCCTGGCCTTCCACAGGCATCTGCGGGTTGAGTTCGAAGGGCTGGAAATGCAGGTCGGCGCTGATTTCGCCGCGCACTTCGGTCAGCGCCAGCTCCAGGGAATTGAGGCCCACCGCACACCATGGACAAGAGATGTCGGACACGAAATCGATTTTCATTGCAGCAGCCATGACGCACCCTTAACCGGTTAAAGCTGGCATATGTATCCGATCCGGCAATATTCAATATGCCAGTGATTTCACGCAACGGCCGGGAGCGCCAACCTGAGCACAATAAGACGGTCCGTCCAACCATAATAGGTCGTCGACCAGATGAATGCACGCATTGCAAGCTCCCGTCCAGGCTCCTCCGCCGCCACCGGCAAGCCGCGTCGCCGCGCTACCGACGCTTTCGATTCCCTGCTCCGCAATACCTTCGGCATACGCCGCCTCCGCCCCGGCCAGCGCGATGTGATCGACAGCGTGCTGTCGGGCGCGGACACGTTTGCGCTGATGCCCACGGGCGCCGGAAAGTCGCTGTGCTACCAGCTTCCGGCCATGAAGCTGCCCGGCCTGGTGCTGGTCGTCTCGCCGCTGATCTCGCTGATGCGGGACCAGCTGACCAAGCTGGAAGAGATGGCCATCCCCGCGGTGCAGGTCAACAGTTCGCTCAAGCGCGACGAGGAAGCCTCGGCGCTGGAGGCGATTGCGAATGCCCGCTGCCGCATCGTCTTCGCCACGCCCGAACGGCTGGCCCAGCGCGAATTCATCGAGCTGCTGCAGACCCAGAAGACCGCGCTGTTCGTGGTCGACGAGGCGCACTGCGTGTCGCAGTGGGGCCATGACTTCCGGCCAGCCTATCTCGACCTTGCCGGCGCCATCCGCGCGCTCGGCAAGCCGCCGGTGCTGGCGCTGACGGCCACCGCGACCGACGATGCGATCGCCGACATCGTCAAGCAGCTCGGCCTGTCGCGGCCGCGCATCATCAACACCGGCATCTACCGGACCAACCTCCAGTACAGCGTGGTCCAGGTCACCAGCGACCGCGAGAAGCTCGACCAGATGCTGGCGCTGGCCGCGCGGCACCAGGGCTCGGGCATCGTGTATGCGGCCACCGTGGCCGCGGTGGAGCAGCTGCATGCGGCGCTGACGGAACAGGGGGAAAGCGTCACCCTGTACCACGGCCGGCTCGGCGCCAGGGAACGCCAGCACAACCAGGACCGCTTCATGGAAGGCGAGGCGCGGCTGATGGTCGCCACCAATGCATTCGGCATGGGCATCGACAAGGCCGACATCCGCTTCATCATCCATTTCCAGATGCCCGCCAACCTGGAGGCGTATTACCAGGAGTCCGGCCGCGCCGGGCGCGACGGCGAGACAGCCAACTGCATCCTGCTGTTCCAGTTCAAGGACAAGCGGGTGCAGCAGTTTTTCCTGGCGCGCGATTACCCGGACGGCGACGACGTGCGCCATGTCTACGCCGCGGCCGCCACGCTGGCCGACCGCGGGCCGACGCCGTTCGCCGACCTGTGCGCCGCGCTGCCGACGATGTCGGCGCAGCGGATCCGGGTTGCGCTGAAGCTGCTCAAGGACGACGGCCTGCTGGCCCAGGACAAGCAGCTGCGCATCCGCGGCGGCCGCAAGGCTGCCGACGCCACCACCTTCGACCGGCTCGCCGGCGCCTATGCGGACAAGGCCGAGCGCGACCGGGAAGCGCTGGAGCAGATGGTTTCCTATGCGCAGAGCGGCTATTGCCGGTGGAAGCTGCTGCTGCAGTATTTCAACGAAGCCGAGGAAACGCCCAGCGCCTGCGGCGCCTGCGACAGCTGCCTGCGCACCGTGACGCTGGAAGACAGCTTCCCGGCGCCGGTGGAAGCCGTGCCCGCGGCCGCGCCGGCCATCGCGCAGCCGGCGCCCCTGTTCGCCGTGGGCAGCAGGGTCCGGGTGCCGCGCCATGACGAGGGCGAAGTCATCGCCATCGCCGGCGACATGGTGACCATCACCTTCGGCGACGGCCACGAGAACAAGACCTTCCTTGCAAGCTATGTGCAGCCCAGCGAGGCCGCAGCCAACCTGACCGGGGGAACAGCATGAGCCAGCCGTCATCCAGCGGCGACGACGACGACACGTCCATCTGGATCGTCTTCGAAGAACCGCCTTCCTTTCCCAACCAGTACGTGGCGCGCCTGTATCGCAGCTACGTCGACACCGGCGAATACGTCGTGGGCGCCACCCTCAACGAGGTCCGCTCCAAGCTTCCGCCCGGCCTGATGCGCATGGAGCGCAGCAGCCAGGACGATCCGCTGGTGCGGGAATCCTGGATCTGAGCGGGCACGGGTAGCGGCGGCCGGCGGAGATCGCAGGGCGGGCAGCGCGGGCAGGATTCGTCCCTGCGCAAACCCGCCCCGCGCCGGCGGCAGGCGCCGATACGCTGCATGGTATGCTTGCCGTTCAACGCGCGCGGCAGGCCGGCCCGGAGCCAGCCTTCCCGCCGCGCCTGTCAAATCCAGCAAAGGCGGCGGCACAACGTGGGACTCTTCGGCCTGTTCGGAAAAAAGGATGCGCAAAACCCGCCGGGCGACAAGCAGGCGCCGCGTCCCCGTTCGCCCGCCTCCCCGCCTCCCGACACCGAGCAGCAGCGCCAGCGCAACCACCGCGCCACCGACACCGCCAGGAAGATCGACGCCATCGAGTCCGAGATGTCGTCCGAATTCGTCCCCACGCACCTCCTGACCGGCAACAGCCAGGCGGCGCCGGAGCCCGGCCAGCCCGGGAACGCGCTGCCCGACCTCGCCAATTCCACCGACATGCTGCTCGGCGCCGACCTGCGCGGCGCCGGCCTCGAAGTCAATGCGTCGCAGGCGGCGCCGGTGCTGGAGGAAGCGGCCATCCTGTTTGCCAACGAGCAGGACGCGGTGGCCGAGCAGATGCTGCGCATGGCCATTGCCGACAATGCCAATAGTGCCGACGGCGGCGCGGAAGCCTGGCTGATGTTGTTCGACCTGTACCAGGCAACCGCCAGGCAGACCGATTTCGAGCATCTTTCGATCGATTACGCCCGCCGTTTCGAAACCTCGCCGCCGGCCTGGCGCAAGACCGCGGCCGTCGCCGCCGGCGGCCGCACGCTGCCGTCGGTCGCGTTCGCCGGCAAGCTCGACGCCGGCATCATCAAGCTGGTGGAACGGGTGCAGAAGATCGCCGACGAGCACCAGGCGCTGCGCCTCGAATTCGGCCGCGTCACCGAGGTCGCGCCGGTCGGCTGCGGCCTGCTGCTGCGGCTTCTGAAAAAACTGCAGAATCACGATGTCTCGATCACCGGCGCCAACGACCTGGCCGCCCGCATCCGCGCCATCATCGAAATCGGCCGGCGCGACGAGACCGAGGCGCCCTGGCTGCTGCTGCTGGAAATCCTGCGCCTGCAGAACCGCGAGCACGAGTTCGAGGAAACCAGCATCGACTACTGCATCACGTTCGAAGTGTCGCCGCCGCCCTTCGTCGCGCCGGTGCACCGCAGCGGCGCGCAGCCGGGGGAGCCGGAAAGCGCCGCCAGCGGCAGTGCGTTCCTGATGCCGGCCGTCGTTGACAACCGGACCGAGCAGTTGCTGGCAGCCATCGACGGCCATGCCCTGCTGCACGACCCGCTGGTGCTGGACTGCTCGCGGCTGGACCGGGTGGACTTCAGCGCCGCCGGCCAGCTGATGATGGGCCTGGCGCCGCTGGCGCGCAGCGGAAAGACCATCGAGATGCACGACGTAAGCCGGCTGATCGTCGCCTTATTCTCGATGATCGGCCTGGCCGACATCGCACGCATCGTCCCGCGCCGGCACTGAGCCAGCACCAGGCGCATGCCGCACGGCCATTGCCTGACTTGTAATTAATCTGCCCGACCCCATTTTTCTTTTTCGGACCGGCGCCGCCAGGGGTTGCGATGCGGCCGGCCGTTTCAATTCAGAGGCAAGCATGGAACAATTTCACGGAACCACCATCCTGTCCGTGCGCCGCGGCAACATCGTGGCGCTGGGCGGAGACGGCCAGGTCACGCTGGGTAATATCGTCGTCAAGGGCACCGCGCGCAAGGTCCGCAAGCTGCACCAGGGCAAGGTGCTGGCAGGCTTCGCCGGCGGCACCGCGGACGCGTTCACGCTGCTGGAACGCTTCGAGTCCAAGCTCGACAAGCACCAGGGCAACCTGATGCGCTCGTCGGTGGAACTGGCCAAGGACTGGCGCACCGACCGCATGCTGCGCCGGCTCGAAGCCATGCTGCTGGTCGCCGACCGCGAGACGACGCTGATCATCACCGGCAACGGCGACGTGCTGGAGCCGACCGACGGCATCGGCGCGATCGGCTCCGGCGGGGTCTATGCGCAGTCGGCCGCCAAGGCGCTGCAGGAAAACACCGACCTGTCGCCGGAAGAGATCGTCAAGCGCTCGCTGACCATTGCCGGCGAGCTGTGCATCTACACGAATCTGTCGCACATCATCGAAACGCTGGATTAAGCGTTCAAGACGCACTCACACCGGGAAACAACATGAATATGACGCCTCCGGAGATCGTCTCCGAACTCGACAAACACGTGGTCGGCCAGGGCCGCGCCAAGCGCGCGGTGGCCATTGCGCTGCGCAACCGTTGGCGGCGCCAGCAGGTGCAGGAGCCGCTGCGCCACGAGATTACGCCCAAGAACATCCTGATGATCGGACCGACCGGCGTCGGCAAGACCGAGATCGCGCGCCGCCTGGCCAAGCTGGCCGACGCGCCCTTCATCAAGGTCGAGGCGACCAAGTTCACCGAGGTCGGCTATGTCGGGCGCGACGTCGACACCATCATTCGCGACCTGATCGACATCGGCATCAAGCAGACGCGCGAACATGAAAAGCGCAAGATGATGACCCGCGCCGAAGAGGCGGCGGAAGACCGGGTGCTCGACATCCTGCTGCCGCCGGCGCGCGACTTCGGCTTCAACAATGCCGGCAATGCCGAGAGCACCGACAACAGCACGCGCCAGACCTTCCGCAAGCGACTGCGCGAAGGCTCGCTGAACGACCGCGAGATCGAGATCGACCTGGCCGAGGCCGCGCCGCAGATGGAAATCATGGCCCCGCCCGGCATGGAGGAAATGACCGAGCAGATCAAGTCGATGTTTTCCGGCATGGGCGCGAACCGCAAGAAGTCGCGCAAGGTGAAGATCAGCGAGGCGATGAAGCTGCTGACCGAGGAGGAAGCCGGCAAGCTGGTCAACGAGGACGAGCTGAAGCAGAAGGCGATCGCCAACGTCGAGCAGAACGGCATCGTGTTCCTGGACGAGATCGACAAGATCGCGTCGCGCTCCGAGTCCGGCGGCGCCGACGTCTCGCGCGCCGGCGTGCAGCGCGACCTGCTGCCGCTGGTCGAAGGCACGACCGTCAACACCAAGTACGGCATGGTCAAGACCGACCATATCCTGTTCATCGCGTCCGGCGCCTTCCACCTGTCGCGGCCGTCGGACCTGATCCCGGAGCTGCAGGGCCGCTTCCCGATCCGGGTCGAACTGGACTCGCTGTCGATCGCCGACTTCGAGCGCATCCTGACCGGCACCGACGCCTGCCTGACGCGCCAGTACGAAGCGCTGCTGGGCACCGAGGACGTGAAGGTCGATTTCCGCGACGACGGCATCCGGCGGCTGGCCGAGATCGCCTATTCGGTCAATGAAAAAACCGAGAACATCGGCGCGCGCCGGCTCTACACGGTCATGGAAAAGCTGCTGGAGGAGCTTTCCTATTCGGCCAGCGACACGCAGGAGAAGACCCTGGTGATCGATGCCGCGTACGTGGACGAACGGCTGGGCGAGCTGGCGGTCAACGAGGATCTGTCGCGCTACGTGCTGTAGGCGCGGGTCGTCGCGGTCTGCGCAAGCGCTTTGCCTTTGCCTTTGCCTTTGCCCGCGCAGCGACTGTTGCTGTTGCTGTTGCCGTTGCCGCTGCTTGTGAAGTGGCCGTTGCAGTGAATCCCCGTTAGATGGCGACGCGTCGCCAGTGCCTGAAACGGATAAAGAAGCGTCCGCTGTCTGAGCGAAGCGAGTTTCGGACGCTTCCCGTTTCAGGTGCTGGCGGCGCGTGCAGTCCGCGCAGCGGACCGCCATCGTAGGGGTCGCCTTTTTTGCCCCACTTTTTTGGCGAAGCAAAAAAGCGGGTCGGCCGCCGGGCCGAACACCCGGCTACTCCCCACGGCAGTGAAGCCTCAACGTTTCACCCGTCAGCAGACGCAGCATCGTCGCCTTGCGCTGTGGCGCGTTCTCGTAACGTGCAGCCGTCGCAAACTGCAAAAGCGGCTTCGCGACGGTACGCCTGCTGGCGGATGAAGCAATACGTGTGTCCTGCCGGACGACCTAGCCGGGTTTCGGCCCGGCAGCCGACCTACTTCTCTTGCTTCGCCAAGAGAAGTAGGCAAGAGAAGGCGACCCCGGAGATGCCGCCCCGCTACGCGGGGTGCCCACGCCGCTGGCACCGAAATCGGGAAGCGTCCGAAACTCGCTTCGCTCAGACAGCGGACGCTTCTTTATCCGATTTCGGCACCAGCGGCGTGGCGTCATCAACGGGGATTCACTACAAC